>NZ_BAAIGQ010000005.1:840000-1363139 GCF_054653055.1 Megalodesulfovibrio paquesii
GCTTGAGAGAACGCTGGCCAAGGAACTCGGCAAAATACCCCCGTAACTTCGGGAAAAGGGGGGCTTCCCTCGGTGAACATACTTGCTGTGCTAGCTAAGGGAAGCCGCAGAGAAATGGCGGTGGCGACTATTTACTAAAAACATAGGACTCTGCGAAGTCGTAAGACGACGTATAGGGTCTGACGCCTGCCCGGTGCCGGAAGGTTAAGGGGTGGGGTTAGCGCAAGCGAAGCTCTAAACCGAAGCCCCGGTAAACGGCGGCCGTAACTATAACGGTCCTAAGGTAGCGAAATTCCTTGTCGGGTAAGTTCCGACCTGCACGAATGGCGTAACGATCTCCGCGCTGTCTCGGCCAGCGACTCAGTGAAATTGAATTCGCGGTGAAAATGCCGTGTCCCCGTAGAGTGACGGAAAGACCCTGTGCACCTTTACTATAGCTTGACATTGTGTTTTGGACATGCATGTGTAGGATAGGCGGGAGGCTGTGAACCAGGCGCGCCAGCGCTTGCGGAGCCACCCTTGAAATACCGCCCTTGCATGTCTAAGACCCTAATCCCACGCCGTTACCCGGCTGGGAGACAGTGTCTGGTGGGTAGTTTGACTGGGGCGGTCGCCTCCCAAAACGTAACGGAGGCATGCAAAGGTTCCCTCAGGCTGATTGGAAACCAGCCGGCGAGTGCAAAGGCATAAGGGAGCTTGACTGTGAGAGAGACATCTCGAACAGGGACGAAAGTCGGTCTTAGTGATCCGGTGGTCCCGCATGGAAGGGCCATCGCTCATTGAATAAAAGGTACGCCGGGGATAACAGGCTGATCGCGTCCAAGAGTTCACATCGACGACGCGGTTTGGCACCTCGATGTCGGCTCATCACATCCTGGGGCTGAAGCAGGTCCCAAGGGTTCGGCTGTTCGCCGATTAAAGTGGTACGCGAGCTGGGTTTAAAACGTCGTGAGACAGTTTGGTCCCTATCTTCTACGGGCGTAGGAGACTTGAGAGGGGCTGCCCCTAGTACGAGAGGACCGGGGTGGACGATCCGCTAGTGGACCTGTTGTCGCGCCAGCGGCATAGCAGGGTAGCTATGATCGGAAAAGATAACCGCTGAAAGCATCTAAGCGGGAAACTTGCCTCAAGATAAGGTCTCCCTGAAGGACCCAGGTAGACTACCTGGTCGATAGGCCGGATGTGGAAGTGCAGCAATGCATGCAGCAAACCGGTACTAATAGTCCGTTCGTCTTCTTACTCCCCAACTACTCCTCCATCTCACCTCTTTCCCTATATATTCGCCTCGCCGCGAACCAGGGAATCAGATCAGGCACACGCGAGAAACGCGCAACAGCGAACTCCCCGCACCCAGCCTGCTCAACCCGATGCAGACCCCAATCCCTGCATCCTCACCCCCCCCGCGGCACTAAAAGGCATGCCATTTGTCCTGGTGGCCATTGAGGAGGGGTCACACCCGTTCCCATTCCGAACACGGTAGTTAAGCCCTCCTTCGCCGATGATACTGCATGGTTGTGTGTGGGAAAGTAGGTCGCTGCCAGGGCATCCCTTCCAAAACGCCCCGCTTGTTTACTCAAGCGGGGCGTTTTGACGTTGGGGGGAATGGGGAGGAGCGGATGCAGGGCCGTCTTTAATACGTATGCCGTCTGGCAGGCCCTACCACGCGGCCCTCCTTGACCCGAAGCTGGTTTGCTTTCAGGAGGGCCCGGCGGCAACACTCGCGTGCCGCAAGGTGATTGGCCTGCAGCTCATCCCTTTGCCGACATGTAAGTACGGCATGTTGCCCCAACATGGCTTCGACTTCATGCAACCAAGCCTGCGCTTGCTCTGGGCTCATTTGAATCCTCATCTCGATGGGGTTGTGAGTTTGTTCAGATTTAGATAATGAAAATGAATTTCAAAGTCAATAATGGAGTGGGTGATTGGTTATCTCTGGCAACCGTCTGCGACCGGAGTTTCGTTCTCCCTTGGCGATTGCATGCCATGGCAGACAGCTGGCTTCGGCACGGTAATGGGGGCGTATTACAGAAGAAGGCGGTCTTGTCCGCCAGAGGGAGATGTACAGGGCTTGCGGAATACACCTGAAGTGTCAGCGGCAAGGATCAGCATGTTGATCGGCTAATTGGACCGCACCGAATTTGCCGGCGGACAGAGAACGGCACTGCCTGATTACTGATGCGCCAGCTCCATGATTCGCAGATATTCCGCCTCGGCAACGGGCATGACGGAAAGCCGGGAGCCTTTGCGCAACAGTTCCATGCCTTCCAGGCCGCGTACCTGACGGAGCTGGGCCAGGGGGAGCGGGGTGGGGAAGGTTTCCCGCCACTGCAGGTCCACCATGTCCCAAATGGGGTGCGCCGGCGTGGATTTGGGGTCGTAATGCTGATCGTCAGCATCAAAGGCGGTGTGGTCCGGATAGGCTTCCCGAACCACGGCAGCGAGCCCGACAATTCCGGGATTGGTGATGCTGTGATAGAAGAGCACCGGATCCCCCAGCTGCATCTGGCGCATGAAGTTGCGGGCCTGATAATTGCGGACACCGCTCCAGCACGTGGTTTTGTTCTCAGAACTCGCCAAATCCTCTATGGAAAAACAACCCGGCTCAGTTTTGACCAACCAGTATGCGGGCATTGGGTAACCTCGACTGTGAAGGTGGAGCGGGGAAGACCCCTTTGCTCAGCCGCCATCCTCGCTATTGGCCACGGCCTGGCTACAGGTCATACTCTGCACCTGATTGCGGCCCTGCTCCTTGGCCAGGTAGAGTGCAGAATCCGCGCGTTTGAGCACCTCTTCAAAGGACTCGCCTTCCCTGCGCGTGGCAATGCCAAAGCTGGCTGTGAAGGGGATTTCCGTCTTGCCGTAGAGCACAGGCAGGCAGGCGAAGTGCGAGCGGATGCGTTCCGCCACGGCACAGGCGTCCAGGCACTGGGTTTCAGGGAGCAGGACGGCGAATTCCTCACCACCGTGGCGCGCCAGGGTGTCGTACAGCCGCAGGCAGGAGGCAGCCCGCAGGGCGGCTTGCCGGAGGATCTCGTCACCAGCGTCATGCCCGAACGAATCGTTAATGCTCTTGAAGCGGTCCAGGTCAAACAGGATGATACTGAATGGCTCGCTGGTGCGGTCGCTTCGCTTGAGTTCCTGGGCACCGAGCTCAAACAGACGGCGGCGGTTACAGATTTTGGTCAGACAATCTGTGGAGGCCATTTCCGTGAGCAGCTCATTGGCTTTTTGCAGTTCTGCGGTGCGCTCAGCCACACGGCGCTCCAACTCTTCGTTGGCCAGGGTCAGCTGCTCGTTGGCGGAAAGGAGCTTTTCGTAGAGCAGCACATTGGTAAAGCTGGCGGAAATCTTGGTGGCAAACAGCTCAAGCAGCCGGCGGTCATCCTGCCGCAAGGGGGCGCGCTGCAGGGCCAGGGCGGCGACTTCGTTGCCATCCTCCGCCCGCAGATACAGGGTGGTTGCGGTATCCAGGTAGATGTTCTCGCGGCGGTCAAAGGCCTGGCGGATGGCATCGCGGACGGTGGTGTCCTCCACGGCATCCAGGGAAGCCCGGGCCAGCGAGGCAAACCGCCCCGCCCCGGCGATGATGGTTGGCTTCTCGAAGCCGGCTTTTTGCAGGCAGATGACGCCTTCCGGCTTCTGCTCCAGGAGTGAACAGACCTGCAGCAAGGCGCCATCAGCAAATTCGGTGATGGACACCATCTCCATGAGCTGGTCCGAGGCGCGGATGATTTTTTCCAGACCCGCCCGGTTGGCTTCGATGGTGATGATGTCGCGATACGAACGCAGGGCGGCAATGATGGCCGTGAAGAGCTTCTGCGTGGTCAGCTCGGTTTTGGCCTTGTAATCATTGATGTCATATTCAACGATGACCCGTTCTTCAGGGGCCTGGCCGGGCTGGCCGGTGCGCAGAATGATCCGGGTGGCCTTGAGGCCAAGATCCTCGCGAATCTTGCGTGTCAGCTGGAGGCCGGCATCCTCGGTCTCCATGACGACATCCAAGAGAATGACGGCAATATCCTGCCGCTCACGCAGCATTGCCTCGGCTTCAGCGGCGGAGTACGCGCTCAACAGCTGCAGCTTGCGGTTTTTGTACGTCACCTTGCGCAAGGCCAGTCTGGTAACGGCGTGCACTTCGGCATCGTCGTCCACGATGAGCACCGGCCAATAGCCCTCGGGCGCCGCAGGGGGCGCGCCTTGGCTGCCGCCCCCATCTGCTGCTGGCGGGGTATCCGTTGCTGTGGGGGGCTTGGGGGCAAAGAGAAACTGCGTCATGGGGAGGCTCCGTCTGTTCCTGCAGCGGGTTCGGGCGCGGGAGTTCGTCCCACAGGATGCTGAGGAAAGACAAGGGTGAAAGTCGCGCCCTCGCCCTCGCGGCTGGCAAGGGAGATGGCGCCGCCCAGGGAATTCACCACAAGATTGTACACAATGTGCAATCCCAAGCCGGTGCCCCCCTGGCCGCGGCGAGTGGTGAAGAATGGATCAAAAGCGCGCCGGCGTACCTGTTCGGGCATGCCCGCGCCATTATCCTGATACGTGAGGACAAGCGTTCCCGGCTCATCCGAAGGTCGAACGGCAAGATGCATTCTGCCGGCGTTCCCGGAGTGCTTGAAGGCATGCGCCAGGGAGTTCATGACCAGATTGCTGACAATCTGGGCCAGTGCTCCGGGATCGCACACCAGCTCCAGGGCCTCAGGGCACTCCACCGTCAGGGTGTGCGGGGTTCGCTTGAGCTGAGGCCGGAGACTGAGGATGAGATCATCGAGATATTCCTTGAGGTTGATCGCCCGCAGCTCATGCACGCTCTGGTCTGCGGCCACTTGCTTGAAGGACCGGACCAGATCGGCCGCGCGGGTGCAGTTGGCCACCATCAGGCGTGTGGCCTCGCTGGCGTCTTGAACAAATTCAGTCAGTTGTTCGGCCGTCAATGTCTGATCGGAAAAGGCGTGGCTGATGGTGGCCACATCTTTATCCAGCTGCGAGGCTGCAGTGAGCGCCACGCCCAGCGGGGTATTGATCTCGTGGGCCACACCGGCCACCATGGAGCCGAGCGAGGCCATTTTTTCTTGTTCCTGCAGCGTGTTGTGTGCACGTCGCAATTCTTCTTCGGCCTCAATCAATTCAGTGTCGTCCAGAAATACCCCATTGATGACCACGCGCTTCAGGCCGTCAACCTCCTGTTCGCTGACCCGGGCCTTGATGCGCAACCAGCCGTTGCGGCCGTGAAGGTCGATGAACCGGCCCAGGTATTCCCAGCGCGGCGGGCGTTGCAAGGCGTGCTCAAGGGATTGCAGAAACGCCGCGGACGGCTGCATCAGATCGGCAATGCGGTCCAGGGTGGCCAGGTCTGGATTCATGCGGAAGAGCTTGGCAAACCGCGGGCTGATAAAGGTGAATCCAAACCGTTGGGAAAGGGCGGAGGTGTCCGGCTCCAGTTCTTCCAGCCGAAAGAGCACCCCCGGGACACTGGCAGCCATATCCATCAGTTGCCCGCGGCTGGCCTCCAGGGCCTGCGCCGCGGCGACGAGGTCGGAAATATCCCGCCATTCCACAAGGATGAATTCCACATGGTCCTGCTCGAAGACCAGCGGCTTCACGCTCACATCCACTGGGTAGAGGTGGCCGGCGCTGTCCGCGTTGAGACTTTGATATCGCGACGGACGCCCGGCCAGGGCATCGGCGACAGCCTGGCGGGTGGAGGCGGTCCCGTGCGGGGCTTCGGGGCGCCACCAGCGTTGTTCCCAAAACGCACAGCCAAGCACCTGCTCAAGGGAGGCATCAATTCGCAGCAAGGCCGCCTGATTCACCTTGAGCACCTTGCCCATAGGGTCTAGCAAGGCGACGTACTGATTGGCATTTTCGAAAAGCGCTACCAGCATTTCCTCGTTGTGCTTGCAGCGGTCCTGCCAAAACCGGGCCCGCGTTGCAGAGCGGATGAGAAACGCCAGAAAGGCCAGCAGCAGCACATCGGCCAGCACCATTCCGGTGATCACGGTTCGTGCGGCGCTCTGCCAGCGCGACATGGCTTCGGAATAGGGCTGCTCCAGGATCAGGCGCCCCCCCTCAGGGGTGGGCAGCGTGGCTCGCAACACGGAGGAGGAAAAATCCGGGGAGCCTTGAAGCAGGCGTAGTGGGTCCTGCCCCGGACGCTCCAGAATCAGGAGGCTTTGCGGTGGCAACAATTCCTTCAGGAGGGCGTCCGGTGGCGGAAACGCCAGGGCGCCTTCGCCCTGCACGGCGACAAGCCTTGCCTCCAGTCGTTCCAGAGCAGCGCGTTCTGCGGCAACGCGGTGCTGGCGATAATGCATGGCAAAATAGCCATTGAGCACCAAAAGAAAAATCCCTGCAAAAATACATATTTGCAGAGTGTGTCTTGAGAAAAGTGGCTGCGACGCAGCAGATGACAAGGAGGTGCCGGCCATGAGGCTCAACAGGATGTATAAGGATGTGCCAAAAAGGACGTGCGGAAGTGGGTAGCTCCTTACCATGGGTGCCTGAACAGGTCCAGCGGCAAATTATCACAATAATGTCAAGGGAATAGCAATCCTAAAAAAGAGGAGAAAGCGGGTGTTCAGGCAACAGCATCCAGGACCAGATGGCTGAGATAGCCCAACACGGCGGCAAGGTAGCCCGGGAGAACGGCCTGCCAGGGAAGTTGATAGAACCACAGGGGCAAGGCGCAGACCAGGGCCGGGATAAGAAGCGCCGCCCACCACCGGTGCGTAAAGCCCCGGTGGCGCGAAATGGCGGGCAGCATGGCAATAAATCCTAATATTGCCGACCACTTGTATCGCTCTTGGGCCATGAGTACCATGTCCACCACGGCCAGGAGGGCGTAAAAAAGGTGCTGGCCCTTGGAGTTGGTGTCCACATCCGGGAAGATGGAAGCGCCCAACCCGATGAGCATCAGCATGGTGGCGGTAAAGGGATCGAAGGTGGCCAGGTTGTGATGGTGTGCCGCTGCCAGTCCACCTCCAATCACAACACCACCGAAGGCGAGGTGCAGCTTGTATCCGGGCATACTCATCTCTGGGCTCAGGTGCGTCCAGCCATTTCCTTGCTGCTCACGCGTGGAAAGTCAAGATTTCAGTGGTTGATCGATGTTTCACGTGAAATAACATCCTTGAATTATTGTCTATTATTTTTGACGAGAGTGGGGAAGGGTGGCTGTTGGTTGCGCCGGGTTGATGTGTGTTGATCACAGTGGGGCACAGCCCCTTTTGACTTCTCCGCCCCCCTGCGCTAGACAGCCCGCAAGAACAGGAAACGGAAGACGGTGTAAATCCGTCGCGGACGCGCCGCTGTAACCGGCAATCTCCCCGCCTGGGCCACTGTTTCTGCGGAAATGGGAAGGGTCAGGCATTGCGCAAGGGGCCGGAAGCCAGAAGACGCCCTGTTCTGGAGCAAGACTGCCTCGCGTGCCAGGCAGGAGTGGCAACCAGTCTGCATACGCGCGTTTGCCAGGAGCCCGGCGCTCCCGAACGCGTTTGCGCCGTTGTGTTGTTCCCGCCCCTGTGTTCCCCCCGCGTTGCATCTCCGCTCCTTTGTTCAACACGCGAACGGCAAGGAGTTTTGGCAATGGAAACGCATGTGCTTGGATTTCCCAGAATCGGCTCGGCCCGCGAGCTCAAGGTTGCCCTGGAAAAACGTTGGCGCGGTGAGAGCAGCGCAGAACAGCTGGATGCCACCGCGCGCGAGCTCAAAATCCGGCATTGGGCCCTCCAGCGCGAGGCCGGGCTCTCCCTGGTGGCTGTCGGAGATTTCTCCCTGTACGACCACGTGCTGGACACGGCGGTCGCACTGGGGCTTGTGCCGCCCCGCTTTGTGGCCCAGGACGGCGAATCGGCTCAGGACCGCTACTTCCGCATGGCCAGGGGCGACGCCGCCCGCAACCTCCCGGCCATGGCCATGAAAAAGTGGTTTGATACCAACTACCACTTTATGGTTCCCGAGCTCTCGCCCGGCCTGCAGCCCACCCCGGGGGGCCTGCCCGCCATTGAGGATGCCGCCCTGGCCCAGTCCCTGGGATTTCGACCCAAAACCGTGCTGCTTGGGCCCATCACCTTTCTGAGCCTGTGCCGCGAGGATCATGGTGCGGACCGCTGGGCGCTCATGCCCGCGCTGCTGGAGGCCTACGCCGAACTTGTGCGGCAGGCGGCCGTGCGCAGCAAGTGGATCCAGCTGGATGAGCCGATTCTGTGCACCGAGATGTCCCCGGACGCCCGGGCCTTTTTTGCCCAGTCCTGCAAGGCCATCCGCCGTGCTGCGGGCGATTGTCCCGTGATGCTGGCTGCCTACTATGGCCCACTTGGGCGAAATCTGGAGCTGGCTCTGGACTCTGGCTTTGCAGCCGTGCATGTGGACGCCGTGCGCGGCCGGCAGGAGCTGGAGGCCGTGGTCAGCCGTCTGCCTGGCGGCATGCGGCTCTCCCTCGGACTGGTGGACGGGCGCAATATCTGGAAAACTGATCTGAATGCGGCCCGCCAGCGGGCTGAGGAACTGGCCCGCCGCCTGGGAGTGGAGCGGCTGCTGCTCGGCTCCAGCTGCAGCCTGTTGCACAGCCCGGTGGATCTGGAGTCGGAAACGCTCCTGCCTGCACGCGAGCGACGCTGGATGGCCTTTGCCGCGCAAAAGTGCCGCGAGGTGGCCGCGCTTGGGGAGGCCGTGGCGGGCAATGCGGACGAGGCTTTTTTTGCGGAGAATGCCGCCTGCCTGGCCGAGCGCAGGGCTGCTCCGGAACTGTGCGACCCGGCCGTTCGCGAACGGATCGCTGCGGTGGAGCCGGCAATGACCCGCAGGCAAAGCCCGTTCCCGGTGCGCAAAGGGCTGCAGCAGGCGGCACTGCAGCTGCCGCTCTTGCCCACCACCACCATCGGCTCCTTTCCGCAAACGGCCGAGATCCGAACCGCCCGTCTGGCCCACCGCCGCGGCGAGATGAGCAACGATGCCTATGCACAGTTCCTGGAACAGACCATTGCCGACACCGTCGCCCGGCAGGAGGCGCTGGGTCTGGACGTGCTGGTGCATGGCGAATCCGAACGCAATGACATGGTGGAATACTTCGGCCAGATGCTCCAGGGCTTTCGCTTCAGCGGTAACGGCTGGGTGCAGAGCTACGGCAGCCGCTGCGTCAAGCCGCCCATCATTCTGGGGGATGTTTCCCGCCCCGGCCCCATGACCCTGCGCTGGATCGGCCATGCCCAGTCCCTGACCAGGAAGCCGGTCAAGGGCATGCTCACCGGTCCGGTGACCATCCTGAACTGGAGCTTCGTGCGCGATGACCTGCCACGCTCGGAGGTCTGCAGGCAGATCGCCCTGGCCATCCGCGATGAAGTGCAGGATCTGGAAGCCGCGGGTGTACAGATCATCCAGATCGATGAAGCCGCGTTCCGCGAGGGGTTGCCTCTGGCTCCCGAGGCCCAGGAGACCTATCTGGAGTGGGCCGTGGAGGCCTTCCGTCTGGCCTCCTCCGGCGTGCAGGATGGCACCCAGATCCACACCCATATGTGCTACAGCGAGTTCGGCCCCATCCTGCGCTGGATTGCGGCCATGGATGCGGATGTGGTCAGCATCGAGTCCAGCCGCAGTGGCATGACCCTGCTGCAGGCCTTCAACGACTTTGATTACCCCAACGACATCGGCCCTGGCATCTACGATATTCACAGCCCCCGCGTGCCCGAGGTGGAGGAGATGGTGCAGCTGCTGCGCAAGGCGCTGGAAGTCATCGACGCCGAACGGCTCTGGGTCAATCCGGATTGCGGCCTGAAAACCCGCGCCTGGCCGGAAACCATGCGCAGCCTGGCCAACCTCGTCGCCGCGGCCAAGGCCGTCCGGGCCGAGGTGCAGGGCAGATAGGACGAGACCAGAAAACGAGAGGGAGCCCCTTTTGAAAAGAGGCTCCCTCTCACACGGGTCGTTCTCAAAGGAACATGCTCTAGAACATGTTCTTTTCGCTGTCGGCCAGGGTCTTTTCGATGACTTCCTGCAGGGCCGGGGGCAGGCCCTGGATGTCCACGTTCAGGAAGCCCCGGACGATGGTGGAGGTGGCTTCATCCTCGTCCAGGCCACGGGCCATGAGGTATTCGATTTCTTCCTGGTCAATCTTGCCCACGGCAGCTTCGTGGGAAAGCTCCACGCCGTCCACGTCGGCCACCAGTTCGGGGATGGCGTGGATCTTGCCGCCGCCCAGGATCAGCCCCTTGCATTCCAGGTGCCCCTTGGCAGGCACGTGGGTGCCGGAGATGCGGCCGCGGTTGATGATCACGCCGCCGGTGGTCAGGGTGCGGGCGATGATTTCCGTGCGGGTGTTGGGCGCGTTCAGCACCACCTCGCTGCCGGCGTCCACATAGGAGCCGGGAGGGGTGACCACCACGGAGTTGAAGCGGGCCACGGCGCCTTCGCCGTCCAGGGTGATCTTGGGATACATCTGCAAATCCCGTACGGGCTTGAGCAGGATGTAGTTGTTGATGAACACGCCATCCTGCCCGACCACGCCAGCAGACCGGGGACGCACGGTGGTGTCCTCGCCCCAGTTGTGGATCATGGTGAAGGACAGTTTTCCGCCCTTTTTGATATAGAATTCAGAGATGCCCATATGGGCCGCACCCTTGGCGTCATGTGCCACGGCGCAGCCGGTGATGATGTGCAGCTCCGAATCCTCTTCCACAATGATGAGGTTGTGGACATTCTGGCCGACCTGATTGCCCTTGATGAACAGGCAGGACTGCACCGGTTCGGTAATTTTGGCGCCTTTCTCGGTGCGGATGAAGTAGCCGCCATGAAGATTGTCACGGGCGGCGCGAGTGAAGTCATCCTTCTCCGGGTCCACCAGCTTCCACATGTATTCCGGCAGGCCGTCGTACTTTTTGAGGGCGGCCTTGATGTCCAGGATTTCAACACCCTTGTGGTGGGTTTTGCAGTGGACGTTGGAGTGGTTCATGTGCACGAAGGAGCCGCTGCGCATGTGCTCGTCCACATCCACGCCGGCCATGAGCAGGTCGTGCTTGTCCTGGGGGCTCAGGGTATGCAAATCCTCGATGGGAGCCGCCTCTGCCCCGGTGAATTTGAACGATTTGAGATCGATGGGAGTGGGCATGGTATTTCTCCAGTGTCGGCAGAAAGCTAGTTCAGGCAGCGGACGCATTCCTGGTAGCCATACTTGCCGACGTGGTCGAGGATGTCTCTGGGGTTGGCCTCGCAGCAGAGGTGGCCGTTGTAGAGCACCTGGCCGCGGTCTGCATTGATGTAGTCCAGGATATAGCCGGTGTGGGTGATGATCAGCCCGGAGGTGGCCTGCCGGGTGGCTTTTTTGGCCTTCATGGAGAGCTTGGGATCGGGTTCGATCTCGCCGCGCAGCAATTCCCGGACGGTTCTGCCGATGAGATGCATGTTCTCCAGGTCCACGCCGGATTCGGGTTCGTCGAAGAGCACCAACGAGGGCTGCTGGGCCATGAGCTGCAGCAGTTCCGAACGCTTGATCTCGCCGCCGGAGAAGCCGGAGTTGATGTCGCGGTCCAGGAAGTGGTCAAAGTTGACCTTCTGGGCCAGGCTCTCCACGTCCACGGATTTGCCCTGGGCGCACATCTGCACCAGATGCCGGGTCTTGAGGCCGTGAATGGTTGGAGGGCGCTGGAAGCTCATGCCAATGCCCAGGCGGGCGCGTTCGTAAATGGGCGCGCTGGTGATATCCACGCCCTTGAAGGTGATTTTCCCTTGGGTGATGGTATAGTTTCCAAAGCCCATGAGGGTCATGAGCAGGGTGGTCTTGCCGGAGCCGTTGGGGCCAAAGAGGATGAACGTCTCGTTCTCGCGAATCTCAAGATTGATCCCCTTGAGCACGGGACGATCGGCCACCATGGCGTGGAGGTCCTCGATGATGAGCATGGGCGCTCCTGTGGGGGTATCGAGTGGTATCATGGCGTCCTTGCGGGTACGGATCGCCGCCTGGTTACAACTGGTGGGCCCATCTGCCTGACCTCTCCGGGGGGCGTGTCCTGGCGGCTGGACAGCCACGCAGCCGGAATGGTATGCCCTATGCAAGTGCAACTGGTTTTGCACGGCCAGGGCTGGCAGAAGGGTCGGCCGGCTCTTTACTTAATCACTTCCGTGTGGATTGTCATGCCTCCGGCGTGCATTTTCTGCGGCACCATACGCAGGTTGTGCCGGGGAGTCAGTTACTTTCTCTTGCCAAGGACGTTCCATGGCCCGAACCGTATTGATTTTTCTTGTGCTGTTAAGCCTGCTGTGCACTGAGGCCATTGCTGCAGACCCCAAACCCGGCGGCAGGCCGGGGGGAAGACGGTCGCCCGCGGTGCCGGAATTCGTCGTCATGCCTGGGTTGCGCTTCGGGATGACTGTGCAGGAGGTGCACGCAAATCTCAAGCGTTTGAACAAGAATGAAGATGCCGTGCTCCTGACCACCATCTGCGGCATTCCCCTGGGGCTGGATGTGCTGGATGGTGCGCCCGTCTTCACCACGGACACAGGCATCACCATGGCCAAGGCCCACGGCTACGAGCCCATGTTTTTTTACAACAACAAGCTGATTGCCATCAAACGCACCATCCGCGAGCTGGACGAATTGACTTCATTGAAGCGGGAATTCCCTTCCGGGCGGTTTCGCTTTCATCATTTCCCCGGCGTGGATGAACCCCTGCGCGTGTTTCAGGCCAAGGACCGGGGCAGAATCATTTTCACCAACCAGCATTCCGATGTCTACATCTTCGATGAAGCCCTGCGCAGCCAGGTGCTGGCCGGCCTGACGGGCTCCTACTGCTGGCACACCAAGACCTTTGGACCCAACCAGCAGGGATTTGTGCAGGAATACGCCACCTGTGTGCGCTACCGCGGTGACATCCCGGCCAGCCGCCTGAGCCAGGACCTGGTCAGCTGCCAGAAGTTCTGCCGTGAGACGCCGAAGTTCCTTTCCTCGTCGCAGTGTCAGGCCATCTGCCAGGAAGCCTACACGCGGGCCTCGCAGTAGGTACGCCGCATCAGGACAGGCAAACGCGCATCGCCTCGAAATCCCAACCAAAAACAAGGCCGCCCGCAATGCATGCGGGCGGCCTTGTTTTTGGCGGGATCAAAAAAGCTCAATCCATTGAAATGTTATCGATCTTTGGGTCAAGACGCCGGGCTTGGGCCATGTCCTGCTGGGCCTTGGCCGCCTGGCCAAGGTTCAGCCAGTTGAAGCTGCGGTTGGCGTAAGCCCGGGCGGAGCCGGGGCGAAGCTTGAGGGCTTCGGTGTAGTCGGCAATGGCCCGTTGATCATCCCCGAGCATGGTGTAGGCGTTGCCGCGGTTGATGAAGGCTACGTAATCCGGGTTGTTTTCAATGGAGCGCGTGAAGTCCCGGATGGCGGAAGAGGGGTCGTTGCGAGTCAGATAGATGTGGCCGCGGTTGTTGTAAATGTAGGTCAGCAAATGGTCGCCGCCGTCCAGGGCTTTGGAATTGACCACCTGGGTGTACAACTCCAGCGCCATGGGCAGGTTCTTTTCCTGCTGGGCCTTGATTGCCTGATTGGCCAACCCGATGACGGTATAGTCTTCCTCGGTCTCCACGGCGGCGGCGGGCAGGGCCAGGCAGATGCCGAACAAACACAGCAAGGGCAGGGCGATGACGGAGCGCAAGGGAGGGCGGGGCATGATGAAACTCCTGGGCGGCAAGGCGACGGCGTCAACAGGCCGGCGGGGTTCAGGATTGCATGGCAGGCCCGTCAGTTCCGGACCTCAGGTCTGGACGGGCGCAGGCACCATGGGCGGCAGATGTGCCCAGGGGGTCCGGGCAACGGCGGTTTCCACATCGGCCACGGCCGGGCAGGCCGCAGCGTCTTCAAGAGCTGAAGCAATATTCGCGCCAGCTGCCGTTTCGGAGGGTGCCTCTGCGGAGGGGGCGGTGTCCTCTTCCGGGTCCATGGCCAGCTGTCTGATGCCGGGCAGGGCTTTGTCCAGGGCTTCGGCCAGCACGGGCACGCCCTGGGGGTGCCAGGCGTTCCAGAGTTCGTAGGCTTTCCAGTATTTTTTCAGGCGCAGCAGGCACAAGCCAAGAAACAGCGTGGCGTGGTCCAGCTGATGGGCCGGGGCTTCTTTGGGGCTGCTTTGGGCCAGGGCCAGGGCGCGCTGGAACTCCACGCGGGCCTGAATGTACTGGCCGAGATCGTACAGGGCTCTGCCCAGGCAGAGCCGGGGCATGATTTCCTTGGGATATTCCTTGGCAAAGTCACGAAAATGGCGCACCGCTTCGGCCAGATCCCCGGCAGCCAAGGCCACGTTGCCGTCGCGGGCCAGGCTCACGCGGCGTTCCATCTCCCTGGCCTGGGCATCGGCCTGGGCCTGGGCGCGGGCTTCTTCCTCGGCCCGTTTTTTCTGGAGGTCCGGATTGGCTTTTTCCGCCAACTCCTTGACGCCGGGAGGAACCAGGCGGGAGAAGAGTTGCCGGCGGGACATCTTATTGGATGCGTCGTCGCGTTTTGGGGGCATGGCTCGCGCTCCTTGCAGAAGGGGGCATCCTAGTGCGAGAAGGCGCGCGGGTCAATCGGCAAGAGCGCCCTGTCGCGGCGGGACGGGGCTGCCCTCTGGCCAGCACAAAAAGGCCCCCCCGGGCCTTGGCAGGAAACGCCCGGGGGGGTGAGGAGTGCGACGAGTCGCACGCGATGTACCTGAACGGGTACTAACCGCCGATGAGCTGCATGGCCATTCTGGGCAGAGAGTTGGCCTGCGAGAGCATGGCGACGGCAGACTGGGTCAGAATCTGCTGACGGACGAACTCGGTCATTTCCAGGGACACGTCCACGTCGGAAATGCGGGATTCGGCAGCCTGCAGGTTTTCGGACTGGATTTCCAGGTTGGTGATGGTGTTCTGCAGGCGGTTCTGCAGGGCGCCGAGGTTGGCGCGGATGTTGTCCTTGGAGACAATGGCTTCCTTGAGGGCCACCAGGGCCTTCTGGGCGCCTTCCTGGGTGGAGATGGAGAACCCGTCGCCAGCGGCGGACTGGTTGCCAACGCCGAGGGAGGACGCCGTGGCGGAGCTGATCTGGATGTAGTAGTAGTCTTCCGCGCTGTCGTTGGCCGTGCCGAAGTGGACCTTGAGCTTGCCCGTGGAAACCATGCCGCTGCCATCGTGGTTAGCGCCGGAGAGGTTGCCGTTGAGCAGGTAGATGCCGTTGAAGTCCGTGGCGTTGGCGATACGGGTGATTTCCGAGGCCATGGCCTGATATTCGGAGTCGATGATCAGGCGCTGTTCGGAGGTGTAGGTACCGGTGGCGGCCTGTTCGGCGAGTTCCTTCATGCGGATGAGCTTTTCGTCGATGACGCCGAGGGCCCCGTCCGCAGTCTGGATCAGGGAGATGGCGTCGTTGGCGTTGCGCACACCCTGGTTCAGGGACGCGATATCCGAACGCATGAGTTCACGAATGGCCAGACCGGCGGCGTCGTCTGCGGCGGAGTTCACGCGCAGGCCGGAAGACAGCCGTTCCACCGAGGTGCCGAGGTTCCCGTACGCAGTACGCAGGTTGCGGGAAGCGGTCATCGCCATCATGTTATGGTTAATAGTCAGAGACATAGCCGTTCCTCCTTGAAGGGGTTTGTTGCATCCATGCTGTACACCGGCTGTTGGGTCGCCGAGTCCTCACCCTCACCTCCTTGTTGGCGGGTATCCCCCCGGTGACATCTCAGCTATCGGCCTGTTTCAGGAAAACTTAATCGCGCCTTAAGAAAATATTTGTATGAGAAAAAATGTGAGAGACAAGGGAGTTACGGTGAAAGGAGGGAAAATGACCCCTCATGTGCGCATTGATCGGGGGGCTTGGCCACGGCACCCTTCCCCTGACCCACCGCGGCAGAACCGCCCGGCACCAGGAAGAGCTTTTTGCCCGACGCATGAATTTCTGGCGGGATATCCAGTTGCCGCCGGTCCTTGCGCAGGGACTGATGAGCCTGCAGGCCGGGGATGTGCTTCGACTCGCTTTTGCTGCCGGTGAGGCTGTGCCGGATGCTGCCCCGGCGTGCAGGATGCGCCTGCCTGCCAGGCAGTCTGTGCGCTTCGAGGTGCTGGAGAGCCTGACCGATCGCGGCGGCCAGGCCACGCGGAGACAGCTATTTCCCCCAGTTACGGGAAAGCGACCCGCTCTTCGCGGCCTGGGGACGAAAGCGATAGGGACGGAAAAACAAAAAAAGGGACGCGGTTGCGTCCCTTTTTGGTGATGGTGTCAGGTGGCAGGCTACGCCACCAGTTCTCCGGCAGCGTAGGCGCCGCCGTATTTGAGCTCTGCCTGGATGAGCGGCTCAGGCCAGTCCAGGGGGGAGGGGCAGCCTTTGAGCAATGCCTCCTTGGCCTTTTCGTCCAGCACGATGCGGAAGCGGATGAAGCCGGTGTAAAAGCCGGCCATATCCACATCCTGGAGCAGGATGCAGCCCACGAGGCGGTTATCCTTGAAGACGAGCTTGCGGTAGGCAAAGCGTTCGGGCTCGGCTTCCACAAACACCTCATAGCCCTGGTCCGCAGGCGGGTTGACCAGGCCCACGGAAGTGGTGGGAAGCCCCCAGTAGGAAATGGAGTTCATGTTCAGGCTGCCGGGATACTTCAGATCCGCGCCAGCCATGTTGGCGCCGGCATTGTAGCCCTGGTTGAAGGCATTGGGCCAGATGGGCATGACCACCGGGGAGCCGGAGAGCATGTCGGCAGCTTCCACACAGTCGCCGGCGGCATAGATATTCAGGGCAGACGTGCGCATGTGGTCATCCACCTGAATGCCCAGGCCCACATTGATGTCGGCAGCCTTGGCCAGATCGGTCAGGGGGCGGACGCCGGCGGCCATGATGACCACGTCGGCCGGGAGCTGGCCCTTGTCCGTTTCCAGAGCCACGAGCGTGCCATTTTCGTCGCGCAGCACGGCCTGGGGAGAATGCCCCTGGGCAAAGGCCAGGCCTTTCTTGGCCAGGTGTTGCTTGAGCAATTCGCTGGCCTGCTCATCAAAATAGCTGCGCATGAGCCGGGAGCGCACGGCCAGGGTCACTTCCTTGCCCATCATGGCCAGTGCTTCGGCGGCCTTGAGGGCAATGAGACCCGCGCCCACCACCACCACGCGCCGGGCTTGCTTGACGGCGGTGCGCAGGGCGTCCACATCGCCGCGCTGGGTAAAGGTGAAGACGCCCGGACCGGAAAGGCCGGCGATGGCAGGCAGATAGGGCGCCCCGCCCAGGCCGAGCAGGAGCCGGTCGTAGCAGATGGTTTCGCCATGTTCCGTGGTCAGCGTCTGGGTCACGGGATCAATGGCCGTCACCTTGCTTTCCAGCTTCATGGTGACCTTGTGTTCGGCATAAAAGCTCTCGGGCCGCAAGGGAAGATGGCGCTCGGAAACTTTCTCTGCGAGATAATAGGAAATAAGGGGCCGGCCGTATGTGGGGAAGGCTTCCTCGCTGACAACAAGAATCTCGCCGTCGGGATCATTGGCGCGGATGCCTTCGATGGCGCCGATGGAAGAGACGCCGTTTCCGATGAGTACATAGCGCATGCAGAACAACTCCCTTGAGTGGATGTCGGTCTGTCTTCATACGGCAGGTGGCAGGGAAAGTCCAGCCTGTTGCGCCAGTCGGGGTTGGAACGGTGAGAATTCATAAACAAACAGCAATGTTTCTGCTTCAGGTGATTTACAAAATCACCTGGCTTTGGTATTGCGCAGAAAAGTATTGAGATACGAGGTCTTGATGCTGCAGTGGCTCGCAAGGCCCCCACAGTACCGCACCTTCCACAAGAGAGACGACATGCGCCGAATCCGTTGCGCCACTCCCCGACGCTGCCGCCAACTAGCCATTCTTCTTTGTCTTCTCTTCGGCATGATGGGCTCTGGCTGTTCCATCATGCAATCTTCGGACGATCTTTCCCTGGGAGCCTCCGGTTCCGCCTGCCCTCCGTTGGGCCCCTCCGGCTCCGAGAAAGTTGATGTTTCCTGTCAGCCCCTGCCCAAGGAATTTCTTGCCAAAATCATGGCCGTCTCCAAACCCGTCATGGGAACCCGCCACAGATACGGCGGCACCGGCCCGGGCGGCTTTGATTGCTCTGGTTTTACGGCATATGTGTACAAACAGTTCGGCATCAAACTGCCCCGCGGCAGCTACAACCAGCTTCCCCTGGGGCGGCCTGTGGCCAGGCAGGATCTGCGGCCCGGGGATCTGGTTTTCTTCAAAATTTCGCGCCGCGCCGTGGTCACTCATGTGGGGATCTACATTGGCAACGATCAGATGGTGCATGCTTCCATTCAAAAGGGCGTGACCATTGATCGTGTGTTTGGCGACGATTATTATAACACGCATTACTACGGTGCCTGCCGCCTGCCTCAGGTGGAAGCCCAGGCGGTGACCGCCTCCAAATAACCGAGCGGCTATCTAAGCAGAATGCGCCGGCCGACAGGATTGTCGACCGGCGTTTTTTATTGGATCCATACAGGTCCAGGCAGGAACAGTAGTAATAGCCGGCTCAGGTCAGGGCTCCAGGGCAAGGCACTGTCCTATCGCCTGATTGAAGCCTGACTGCGTGTTATCAGGCAGGCGCGGGACTCAGTCCGGGGGCGGCATGTATTATACATTATACTATAAAAGCCCCTGCCGGCGCTGCAAGCGGCCGGCAGGGGCTCGTCCATCATCATATCCTCTCGGAAACGTTACTGGCACAGCCCTCGCTTCTGCGCCTCGCGGATGCCGTCGCAGGCGTCCAGGGAGCAGGCCATCCAGTAATCGTAACACGCCGCCGCTGGCAGGCCCATGCGTTCATTGAGCTGGGCGCGTTCCACATACAGCTGGGGTGTTTTGTTGCTGAGCTTGATGGCCCGCGAATAATCCTCCAGCGCCTGCTCGTTCTTTTTCTGACGGCTGAAGAGGGCCGCGCGCAGCTGCAGGGCCTCGGTGAGGGAAGGATCCTGTTCGATGGCCTGGCTGAGCAGCTCCAGGGCCTTGTCCTCGCGGCCTTCCTTGAGCAGCGAGCGGCCTTGCTCCAGGAATGCCCTGGCCTGGTCCGCATTTACCGAAGGAACAGGAGGGGGAGGGGGCGTCTCTGCACCCGGCTTGCCCTGGGCCTCGGTGCCTGGCTCTTCCACAGCCGGCTGCAACACCACCCGGTAGGTCACGGCCTTGCGGGGCGAGATGGACACCACCACGCGCATGGGCGTGTAGCCATCCCGGCGAATTTCCAGCCGGTAGCTGCCAGCCTTCAGTTCCATGCCCTGTTCGAATTTGGGTTTGATATTCAGGACCATTACCGTGGCATCTGCAGGGGAGACTTCGAGAAAGAGCTTGCCGATGCTGGATTTGAGATCCGCTGCGTCAGCCTCCTTGATCTTGGCGAAGGAGGAAGCCACAGGTGCGCTTTCGGGCTTGAGCGTGACGTCCAGTGTCAGGGCTTTGCCATCCTCGATGATGGCCCGCACGGAATGGTCTTCGTACCCGTCCTTGATGAAACTGATGGTGTAATTGCCCACGGGCAGGGCCATGCCGTGCTGGTAGCGGGTTTCCAGTTCCATGATGGACGCCTCGGCGTCAGGCGGGGTCATGTTCAACAGCAGCTTGCCGTGTCCTGCGGCGATGGCGTCACGTGCGCCAGTCTGGTTGGTGGAGGAAACGACTTTGGCTTCGGCGGGTGGGGCTTCCCGGGGCTCTTCAGCCTCCGGTTTGGTTTCGGGCGTGGCGCTGGTGGCGTTGGCCGTGGTGGTGTTTGCGGAGGCGTTGGAGGAAGGCTGCGCAGGCTCGGATGGTGCTGCTTGCGTGCCTTCTGGTGTCAGGGCCACGCTGAGGTGCGTGGCTTCGCGATCCTTGATTTCCACGCGCAGCACCTGCTTTTCGAACCCGTCTTTCTGCACGTCCACGGTGTATTTGTCGGCCTTGAGCTCAATGCCTTGTTCAAAAACGGGTTTGATGCGCAGCACGCGGATGGTGGCGTCCGCCGGTTCGGCATCCACATACAGCCGGCCAAATCCCTTGCGGTTCAGGGGAAGTTCCTCTTGCCCGGGCTTGTCTCGTTCCAGCTGTACCTTGAGGGTGGTTTTTTCGCCGGGCTTGATTTCGGCAGGTGCCTCGGCGTCAAGGTAGCCGTCCTTGGAGATGCTGATGCGATACGTGCCGGGGGCCAGCTCAATGCCCTGCTTGAATTTGGGCTTGATGCTCAGGATGCGGATGGTGGCGCCCTCAGGCTGGGTTTCCACAAACAGCTGGCCGGCAGGTTTCGCAGCGTCGGTATTTTCGTCTGGTTTCCCCTTCGCATCATCTGGCGCTTCTGGGGCCACTGGTTTGGCATCATCCTTGGCTGGGGCTTCCTTCGGGGTCTCATCCGGCTTGGGGGTGGTGCCGGGGAGAGGCTTGAGGGTCACTTCCACGGTGGTGGTGGCGCCGGCCTTGATGGTCAGTTCGCGGAAGACGGTTTCGTAGCCGTCCGCCTTCACATCAATCATGTAGTTGCCAGGGGTGAGCTTGATGCCTTGCTCAAACTTGGGCTTCACATACAGCAGGCGCACCTGAGCGTCCACGGGCTTTGTTTTGACGATGAGGATCCCTTCCGTCTGGCCATACGCCTGAGGTGCGTGCAACGCCAAGGCACATACGAGGATGGCCAGCGCAAGCAGGCTGCGGGCATATACTGTGGGAAGAAGCATGCGATCTCCTGAGGATGCGGGCTTGTCCAGCAAAGGCTTCATGATGTGCGCATCATGCATGATGCGGGGAAAAGTCGCAAGGGAGGTCCCCGCCCCGTCCCGGGAGACGGGAAAGGCGCTATCCGCAGGAAATGTGGGGTGTTGACTGTATTCCCGCGCAAGCAGACTGCGGATCCTTACGAAAATGAATGGAATATGAAGATTCAGCCATGCAATGCGCTGCGGTTTACCTGTGCTCTTTGCAAGGAACTCTCCTTGCAGCGGGAGTGGAATTTTTCCCGTTGCAGGGATTTCATTTTTCCGTAAGATGTCGCGAACCGCAGTTGCGTTTTTTTGCCATACCATGGGCATGGTGCAGTTGAGAGCCAGGCGGGACTCAACTGCCTGGGCCAACTGCCTGGGCCAACTGATTGGTCCGACCGATTTGGGACGCGCGCTGGTGGTGATTCTCTCCAGGCGCTGCTGTTCATATACAATGCAAGTCATGAAGATGAGGTCATGCATGCGGGGTCCGTTGTTGTTGGCGCTGCTGGCCGTCTCCCTGGGCGCTGGGGGCTGCGGGGTCTTTTCCTTTCGTGATGAAACCATGCCGGTGCGAGGCGCCCTTGAAGGAGCAACGCCCGCCAATCCTGTGGCCGTGAACAGCGCGGATGTGGACGGCGATGGCATTGTCGATGCCCTGGATGCCTGCCCCGACACCGCGCCGGATCAGGCCGTGGACGCGCGAGGCTGTGCTGTACCGTGCTCGTTTACCGTGCGGGTGGCCTTTGAACCAAATTCGGAAGACGTGCCTCTGTCGCAACAGGAAAAACTGCAGCGTCTGGCGGTGTTGTTGCAACAAAACCCCCGGGTGGAGGCCACATTGGTCGGGCAGTTCGATGCCCCGGCCGACGGGGCAGCCGTGACGGCCGACGCCAGCCGCGGACTGTTGCAGGCCAACCGCCGGGCGGAGCAGGTACTGACCGCCCTGGTGACGCGCCATGGCGCGCCTGCGGCCAGAGTGCATCTGCAGGATGCTGCGCAGACGCTGTTTCAACCTCGCGAAGAGGAACTTCCTCCCCGCCGTCAGGTCCGGCAGGTGACGGTATTCGTGCGCGGAACCTACGCCCGCCAGGGCGGCTGGCAGGCGCTGGGCAAGCCGTTCAATATCATGTTCAGCGACAATACCGCCACACTGGACGAAGCAATGTGTCGCCGGCTGGATCTGCTGGGCCGACAGCTGCAGGCGAATCCGGGGCAGTCCGCCACCCTGGAGGGCCATACAGACAATGTTGGCAACCGACAGTCCAATCTGGCCCTTTCCCGTCAGCGGGCCCAGGCCGTGCAGGAATATCTGATCCGACGCTGGCAGATCGCGCCCCAGCGGCTGGCCATTGCGGCGGCTGCTGACGCAGATCCTCTGCTGGACAACAGCTCGGCCCATGGCCGCGAGCGCAACCGCCGGGTGAGCGTGCGGCTGTACCAGGGCATTCCTTCCGGGGCTCTGCAGGCCAGGGCGCGGGCACTGGAACAACTGCTGCAAGACCCGGCCGCAGCCTGGCGCGTTCAAAGCGTGCCCCAGGTGGTGGTGCACGGCCAGACACCGCTGGAGTTCGGCAAGGATGACACCACCATCACGCCGGAAATGGCCCGCCGGCTGGAGAGCATCGGCTCCATGCTCGCGGCCCGGCCTGAGCTGCGGGCCATTGTGCAGGGCCACTGCGACAAGTTTGGCAACCCGCAGCTGGAACAGCTGCTGGCCAGGAAACGGGCCGAGGCGGTCTGCCGCCTGCTCATGCAGCGTTATCACATCGCACCGGACCGGCTCGATGTCCGCAGCTTTGGCGCGGATGTTCCCGTGGCCAACAACGGCACCGAGGAAGGCCGCCAGCGCAACCGTCGCGTGGAATTGCGTATCGTGACTGGCCAGTAGGATTCCCGGCTGCGCAGATGACGCAGGGCAGGGGGGTCGACGAACGGCACGGGACATGGTACAGGCGTGCGGGCTTGTGGCGGGAGCAGCATTTTCCCTGCCTGCTATGCCCGTTGCGACCTGCACCCGGCCGATGCGCCCGCTCGCGAAGCCGGACTGCCCCGGTGGCCGCCACTGAATGACCCGAGTCCGCCTCACGTTTTTTCCGACTTTTTCCCGGAGCCCCGAGTGACCCCCGAGATTGCCGCCCCCAGCGCCGACAACCCAGCCGGCCCAGAGGCCATTGCCCACGCCTCGCCTGCTGGTTCAGGCACGCCTGCTGCCCCTGCCGTCTTACGGTGGTATGCCGACCCCTGGTGTTGGCTTATCGTTGCGTTGGCTGCGTTTTTTCTGCTGTACCAGCTCGGCCAGCGCCCATTCTGGCAGGATGAGGCCGAAACCGCCTGCCTGGCCAAAAATGTGCTCAAATACGGCCTGCCCCGCGTCACGGACGGGGTGAGCGTCATTTCCCAGGAGCAAGGCCGGGAATATGGCCCGGATCTGATCTGGTCCTGGTCACCCTGGATGCAGATTTACGTGTCAGCCCTGGGATTGAAGCTCGGCGGGTTGAACACCTTTGCCGGCCGCTTCCCCTTTGCCCTGGCCGGGGTCATCTGCGTGTTGCTGACGTACCGCATGGTCCGGGTGCATTTCAACAATATTCAATTGGCCCGGCTGGCGGCGTTGTTCCTGACGCTCACGGTGCCGTTTCTGCTGTTTGGCCGGCAAAACCGCTATTACACCCTCGGGACCATCCTGACGATTCTGAGCATGGAAGCCTTCCTGCCCAAACGCCCAAAGGGATGGGCCTGCGTGCTTGCCGGAATTTCCATGGGCTTGATGTTCCATGCCAACTATCTGCTCCTCTTCAGCTTCGGGCCGGCCGCAATGGTGGCCAGGTGCCTGGTGGATCGCCAGCTCCCCCGCCTGAAGGAACTGCTGCTCATGGGCGTGTGCGCCCTGGTCATCATCCTGCCCGGATTCATGCTGTACGGCATTGGCAAGCAGGGCGGCATGATGGACATGACCAAAATTCCAGCGAATATTGGGAATTATTTCGCGGACTTTGTGCAGTTCATCCTGCCCCTGCCCGTGGCGGCGTATCTTGTCTGGCGGTGGCGGAAGTTTTTCCTGGCCTGCATGCTCAGGCACGCGCCGCAAGAGTATCTGGAGCGCTCTGTCCTGATGATGGCGCTGATCATGCTTGGCAGTGTGCTCATCCTGGCGCTCATCCCCCAGCAGTTCCTGCGGTATCTGGTGCACTTGTACCCGTTGCTGGCCGTCATCCTGGCCTGGGTGTGCCTGAAGGCGCTCAAGGCCCATACGGTGTGCGGCGTGTTGCTCACGGGGCTGTTGTTGTTCACCAACTGGATGCACATCATCCCCATGGAAGTATTGGGTATTGTGAACCGCCCCTGGCAGAGCGACCCGCGCATGCTGACCTACCCGAATCTTCCCATCCACCTGCTGCTGACGGAGCTGGTTCGCGGCTATCCGGATGTGAACAGCGGCATTGTGAACTTCTTCCGCGAACACGCCAGAAAGAACGACACCATCCTCATCAGCTACGGCGACCTGCCCTTGCAGTTCTATACGGACTTCAAGATCCTCGGTGGGTTGCGCGCCGACGATCCCGATGCCCTGGACAACCCGGAATGGCTGGTCAAGCGCAGTGTCTCGCGCACGGACCGCGACGGCTTCCTGGTCCAGTCCGATGATGCGATCCTGCACATGCTCAACCTGGAGCGCGACTACGACCGCCTTGATGTGGATATCGCCGACGACATGTTCGGAAACCGGGCGGATCCTTATTATCATCAGTTCGTGCCACAGGAAGAACCGTACCAAAAGCTGGTGGTGTACCGGCGCAAAGACTTGCGAGACAGGCAATGAACTGGATACGCGCTTTTTGTGACCGCTGGAAATACCGGGGGCTCACGCTGCTTCTGGCGGCCATTGCCGTGGGCGGTGCGCTGGGAACCCCGCCGCTGCCGCAGTACATCTTTCCGGAGTTGTACTATGAGAACCAGCTGTACTGGGTGGGCCGGCAACTGATCTATGCACAGCGGGATACGGCCAATGCCAATGCTGCCCTGCAATTAATGAAGCTGATGCTGCAGCAGCCGCAAGGAGAGCGCATGGCGGGGTTGTCCGATGAGTCCTTGCAGACCTCCATCCGAAAAATGACTGCCCAACAACAGCGGGCGGCGGAAAAGACAAATCTGCTGCGCTTCAAAGTGGAACGGATCGAGCGCCTGCGCGCCCAGACCCTGGGTGTCTCCCGCACCCCCGAGCCTGTGGAGGGCTTTTAGCATGGCCGTAATCGCCTGGGGTGCCAGGCTTCTGTTGCTTGCGGTCGCCTTGTTCGCCGTTGGTCTTGGTGTGTTCAATGGCGCAGCCTATCCTCCTCATGGGCTCGATGGCTTCAAGGAGGCGGACTACAACAAAGCCATCCTCAAAGTGGCCGCGTTGTATGCCGTATCTGTGAATATGAGCCTGGGAGGACTGGAAGAAAGCGAATATCACTCCCTTGGCAATGGCAAAACCAGCTTTGCCTGGGGCATTGTCACCCTGCAGGACCGGGAAGGCATGGAGTACCGTCTTTGGGTGTCCTTGCAATACACAGGCGTGGCCTGGACCCGCGCCTCCAGCAACGTCTATCCGGACAACAAGTCCCTCGGGCTGTTGGTGGATCCGTTTAATCGGATGTTTTTCCTGAAAAATACCCAGCCGAACAAGGTCAAGACATCTGCCGAGCTGGATCTGATGCTTCGGGAACAGCTGCGCAGGTTCCGGGAATATGCAGGCACCTCCCAGTAGGCCGCTGCCGGGCAGCTTGCCTTTGCCGGCGCTTGCTGGTAGGTGACCTCCTTTACCCAGTCGTCGCTACTGCTGCCCTGGTGGGAGTGCCGCGCCCGGCGCGCGCCCTCGTCGCAGCGTGGTTCACCGTGCGAGAGTGGCGGAATTGGTAGACGCACCGGACTTAGGATCCGGCGCCTCCGTGCGTGGGAGTTCGAGTCTCCCCTCTCGCACCAACCCCCCCGTCGCCCGCTCCTCGCGGCGACTAATGTTCCGGCTGGGCGCCGGTTGCATACGCGTCACGAATCGAGTGCCTAAGGAGATCTCTCGAAATGGAATACACTGTCGAAGCCGTCAGCTCCGTCAAACGCAGCATCAAAGTGCACGTGCCCGAAGAGGAAGTGCTCGCCTCCCTGTCCGCCACCACGGCCATGTACCGCAAGGATGCGGACATCAAGGGTTTCCGCAAGGGCAAAGCCCCTTCGACCCTGATCGAAGGCAAGTTCAAGAAGCAGATCACGGCCGAGGCCACCACTGATCTGGTGAATCTGCACATCAACGAAATCCTGGGCGAGCTCAAGGTCTCTCCGGTGTCGCGCATCGACTTCGACGGCGGCGAGATGGAGAAGGGCCAGGCGTTCGAATACACCATCAGCTTCGAAGTCATGCCTGAGTTCGAGCTGCCGGTGTACGAAGGTGTTTCTGTGGAAGAGGAAGCGGCAGTGGTCAATGAGGCCGAGATTGAGGCCGTCATGGACCGTGTGCGCAACAACGCCGCGGAACTGGTGGACGTGACAACCCCCCGCAAGCCCGTCAACGGCGATGTGGTGGTCGTGAGCTTCAAGGCCCGCCAGGATGGCGCGGTGATTCCCGGTCTGGAAGCGGACAACTTCGAACTCTCTCTGGGCGAAGGCCATGCCCTGGAAGCGTTTGAAGAAATGGTCAAGACCCTGGAGCCCGGCCAGTCCACCCAGGGCCCGATGAGCTTCCCCGACGATTTCCTGAATACGGAACTGGCCGGCAAAACCGTGGACATGGAACTGACCCTGCATGCGGTGAAGGAAAAGCAGCTCCCGCCCTTGACGGACGAGCTGGCCAAGAAGGCCGGCGGCTTCGAAAGCGTGGAAAAAATGCGCGAAGCCATCACCAAGTCCTACATGGAAAGCCGCCGCCAGTTGCATCGCTCCACGGCGCAGAAGAAGTTCCTGGATGCCCTGCTGGCTCAGGTGAGCCTTGAGATTCCGCCCTCCCTGCTGGGCCGCCACCTGGACAACCTGGTGGGCGACGCCGTGCACCGCGCCGAGCGCCAGGGCAAGACCCTGCAGGCCGTGACCGGCATGGACGCCGAAGCCTACCGCGCCCATGTGACGCCCCAGGCGGAAGAACTTGCCCGCGCGGAAATCCTGCTGCTGACCGTGGCCCGCAAGGAAGGGCTGGAAGTGACCGAGCAGGAAGTGGATTTCCATTTCCGCCAGCTGGCCGCGCGCATGGGCCAGGATTTCCATGAACTCAAGCAGTTCTATTCCCAGCACGGTCTGATCTTCGAAGTGCGGGACAAGCTGCTGGCAGACAAGGCCATGGAGCGCATGTACTCCAAGGTGAATGTGGTGGAAGTGCCCGCCACCCCTGCCGAGGCCCCTGCCGAAGCGGCGGATGCGTAACACAGCCCGAACAGGTCTGAACGGACCTGAGCAGGCCCAGACAGAAAGGGCAGGGCATGCAACGGCATGCTGCTTGCTAGCACCTGTGTGAAAGAAGAATGACGGCAAGTCTCGCCGGGGCGGGAGTGGACGACCAGCCCGCCGCTGGTGTAGAGGGTGCCTATTAGATAGTAAGTGGCGCGGTGGCCCGTGGTCATCGCGCCGCATTGCAGCCACACCCACGCCTGGCCCGGCCCGTTGCGCCCGCCCGCACAGCGTCTGGACCGGCAGGAGCCACAAGGAGTTTGCCATGACCGTGGGCGCCGTGCCCTATGTCATCGAGACCACCGGCCGTACCGAGCGGATGTATGACATCTACTCGCGCCTGCTCAAGGACCGGATCATTCTGCTCAGCAGCGCCATTGACGACCATGTCGCCAGTCTTATCTGTGCGCAGTTGCTGTTCCTGGAATCCGAAAATCCTGAGAAGGAAATCAACCTTTACATCAACTCCCCCGGCGGCGTGGTGACGGCTGGCCTGGCCATCTACGACACCATGCAGTATATCTCCGCGCCGGTGGTCACCCTGTGCCTGGGCCAGGCGGCCAGCATGGGCGCGTTTTTGCTTGCCGCTGGCGCGCCGGGCATGCGCTATACCTTGCCCAACAGCCGCATCATGCTCCACCAGCCCTCGGGCGGGTTCCAGGGGCAGGCCACGGACATTGAAATCCATGCCCGCGAAGTCCTGCGCCTCAAGGAAACGCTCAATATCATCCTGGCCAAGAACTGCGGCAAGGATGTGGAGCAGATTGCCCGGGATACGGACCGCGACAACTTCATGACCGCCGGGGAAGCCAAGGCGTATGGCGTTGTGGACCACATCCTGACTTCGCGTACGGACAAGGCCGCACCCGGCGGCGAGTCCGCCTAGAGACCTGCCAGGGGCCGCCACCCCGGGCAGGAGAGACCCAAGAGAGAGATCATGGCCACCAAGAAACTCGGCACCCCTCCCGAACTGCACTGCTCGTTCTGTTCCAAGAGCCAGGACGAGGTGCAACGACTCATTGCAGGCCCGGACGTCTACATCTGCGACGAGTGCGTGGCCCTGTGCAACGAAATCATCGCCCAGGAAAGCATCAACGAAGACCTGGACGACGGCCGCCTGCTCTCCCCGGAAGAGATCCACAAAAAGCTTGATGAGTACGTCATCGGCCAGCAGCACGCCAAGAAAATCCTGGCCGTGGCCGTGCACAACCATTACAAGCGCGTCTTCTTCTCCGGGCAGATCAGCGACGACGTGGAGCTGGAAAAGTCCAACATCCTGCTCATGGGCCCCACCGGCTGCGGCAAAACGCTCCTGGCCAAGACCCTGGCCCGCGTGCTCAAGGTGCCCTTTGCCATTGCCGACGCCACCACCCTGACCGAGGCTGGCTATGTGGGCGAAGATGTGGAGAATATCCTCGTCCAGCTGCTGCAGAATGCGGATTACGACATCGAAGCCGCTTCCCGCGGCATCATCTACATTGATGAAATCGACAAGATCGCCCGCAAGGGGGACTCCCCCTCCATCACCCGTGACGTCTCCGGCGAAGGGGTGCAGCAGGCGCTCCTGAAGATCATCGAAGGCACCGAGGCGAATATTCCTCCCAAGGGCGGCCGCAAGCACCCGCAGCAGGAATTCATCCGCCTGAACACCTCGAACATCCTGTTCATCATGGGCGGGGCCTTCATCGGGCTGGAAAAAATTGTGCAGGAACGCCGCGCCGGCCGCTCCATCGGCTTTGGCGCGCAGGTGGAATCCCCCGGCAAGCTGGACCTTTCCAGCGTCTACTCCGAGGTGCATCCCATCGACCTGATCAAGTTCGGCCTCATCCCCGAATTCGTGGGCCGCATCCCCGTGCTCACCTTTGTGGAAGACCTGAGCGAAGACGATCTGGTGCGCATCCTCACCGAGCCCAAGAACGCGCTCACCCGCCAGTACCACAAGCTCTTTGAGCTGGACAAGGTCCGCCTGCGCTTTACCAACAATGCCCTGCGGGCCATTTCGCAGAAGGCCATTGAACGTAAAACAGGCGCCCGCGGCCTGCGCAACGTGATGGAAAACATCATGCTCGATATCATGTATTCCCTGCCGTCCCTCACGGGCGTTAAGGAATGCGTGGTCAACAAAAATGTGGTGGAAAAGGGCATGGAGCCGTTGCTCATCTACCAGCAGGAGGCGCGCTCTGCGAACTCCTGATCAGGACGCTACGCGCCAGCCTTCCTTGCCTGTTGTTCCCTGTGCCCGGACGCGGTTGCGTCCGGGCTTTTTTGCTTGCGATTTTTTTAGCCTGTCTCCATTTGACTTTTCGCCTTCGGGCGTTACCTTGAGACTTCCAGCCTCCCGCCTGCCCTTGCGGCGTGCCCAGTCTCGTACACAGTGGCGTGCCCTGCACGCCCCGGGCGCAGGCGCGGCGGCGCATCCTGCGATTTGAGAGGAGCGTTCCATGTCAAAACCCTACCTGCTGGACGGCGATTCCCAGACCGAACCCTTGCGCCTGCCCCTCATGTCCCTGCGCGAGGTGGTGATGTTCCCGCGGTCCATCGTGCCCCTGTTCGTGGGCCGGGAAGCCTCCATCAAGGCCATCGAGCACGCCCTGGCCCATTACGACAAGAAAATCTTCCTCGTGGCCCAGCGCGAGCCGGAAATCGAAAAGCCAGAGCCGAATGACCTTTTCCAGGTCGGCACGGTCAGCAAGATTCTCCAGCTCCTGCGCCTGCCCGATGGCACCATCAAGGTCCTCTTCGAGGGCCTTTACCGAGCCGTCTGGACCCCCGATGGCGACACTTTCCCCGCGGACCAGCTCTATCCGGTCATCGCTACGCGCAAGATGCTGGAAGAGGATTACAACACGCCGGAAACCAAGGCCCTCATCCGCGCCACGCAGGAGGCCCTGGAAGAGTTCGGCAAGGTAAACAAGAAGCTGGCGCCGGAAACCATCCTGGCCGTCTCCTCCCTGACCACCCCCGGCAAGATGGCCGACGCCATCATGCCCCACCTCAAGGTGGACTACCTGCGCAAGCAGGAAATCCTGGAGCAGACCGATCCGAAAATCCGCCTGGAGGAGGCCTTTGCCCTGCTGCAGGGGGAAATCGAGATCACGGCCCTGGAAAAGAAGATCAAGAATCGCGTCAAGAATCAGATGGAGCGCAACCAGCGCGACTACTATCTGAACGAGCAGATGAAGGCCATCTCCAAGGAGATGGGACGCGAGGACGATCCTGTGGCCGAAACGGCCGAGCTGGAAGAAAAGCTCAAGACCAAGGTCATGTCCGACGAGGCCCGGGAAAAGGCCCTCAAGGAAATCAAAAAGTTGCGCACCATGCCGCCTTCCTCCGCGGAATACACCGTGGTGCGCAACTATGTGGACTGGATCCTCGACCTGCCCTGGAACACCTGCAAGGAAACGTCCATCGACCTGGACGAAGCCCGCAAGATCCTTGATGAAGACCACTACGGCCTGGACAAGCCCAAGGAACGCATCCTGGAGTTCTTGGCTGTGCAGAAGCTGGTCCAGACCATGAAGGGCCCCATCCTCTGTCTGGTGGGCCCCCCCGGCGTGGGCAAGACCTCCCTGGCCAAGTCCGTGGCCCGGGCCACCGGCCGCGAGTTCGTGCGCCTCTCCCTGGGCGGCGTGCGCGACGAAGCGGAAATCCGCGGCCATCGCCGCACCTATGTCGGTGCGCTGCCGGGCAAGATCATCCAGTCCCTAAAACGGGTGGATTTCAATAACCCTTTGTTCTGCCTGGATGAAATTGACAAGATGAGCATGGACTTCCGTGGCGACCCCTCGGCCGCCCTCCTGGAGGTCCTCGACCCTGAGCAAAACTCCACCTTTAACGATCATTATCTGGATCTGGATTACGACCTCTCCAAGATTTTCTTCATCACCACGGCCAACACCCTGCACAGCATCCCGCTGCCCCTGCAGGACCGCATGGAAATCATCCAGCTGCCCGGGTACCTGGAAGTGGAAAAGAAGAAGATTGCCAAGTCCTTCCTGCTGCCCAAACAGCTGGAGCACCACGGCCTGAAGGAAGAGAACATCCAGCTTTCGGAAAATGCCGTGCTGGAGATCATCCGCCGCTACACCCGCGAGGCCGGCGTGCGCAACCTGGAGCGGGAAATCGCTTCCGTCTGCCGCAAGGTGGCCCGCAATCTGGTGGAAAAGGATGAACTGGAGAAGACCGTCAGCGTCAGCGTCCAGAGCTTGGCCACCTACCTTGGCGTGCCCAAGTTCCGCTACGGCGAGAAGGAAGAGCAGCCCCAGGTGGGCGTGACCACCGGTCTGGCCTACACCGAGCTGGGCGGCGAGCTGCTGGTGGTGGAAACCGCGCTCATGCCCGGTGATGGCAAGGTGGAGATTACCGGCAAGCTTGGCGACGTGATGACTGAATCCGCTCGCGCCGCACGGTCCTACATCCGTTCGCGCTCGGATCTCTTTGGCCTCAAGTCCGACTTCTACAAGCTGGCGGATATTCACATCCACGTGCCCGAAGGCGCCATCCCCAAGGACGGCCCCTCGGCGGGCATTACCCTGGCCACGTCCATGATCTCGGCGCTATTGAACATCCCCGTGCGCAACGATCTGGCCATGACCGGCGAAATCACCCTGCGTGGCCGTGTCCTGCCTATTGGCGGCCTGCGGGAGAAACTCCTGGCCGCCCACCGCGGGCTGATCACCACCGTGCTCATCCCCAAGGACAACGCCAAGGACCTGAAGGACGTGCCCGAGGAGATCGTCAAGTCCCTGGAAATTATCCAGGTGGAGCACATGGACGAGGTGCTGCAGCATGCCCTCATGCCGCCTACGGACCGCGCCATCTTCTCCACGGCAGAGCAGTGCGCGCCCATCGCCACAACCCTGCTCAAGGACGACGGCCACCACCCCCTGCAGCGGCACTAGCCGCGGCAGGCCCGCACAAGCAGCAACCGCCCCCGGCGCTTTGGCGTCGGGGGCGGTTTTTTTGTCGAAACCGTGAGGGACTACAGCAGGCGGGTCACGAAATTGGATGCTGCGTGGACGATGGCCCCCTTGCATCCTGTCGGCGCGGGGTCAAAGATTGCGTCGGCGCAAATGGGCAGGATGACTTGCATGACAATGCCGTCCGGAGGCCGGGCCACCATCTCCAGCTCCATGTACCCGTCAGGATTCAGGCCTTTGATGACGGTTTGCAGCCTGGCCTCAGTCCAGCCGCTGCTGGAGACGAGCCCGGTTGCGCTGATGACAAGTTTAGGCGGGTTTGACTTTTCGAGAAACAACTGAATGTCATTGACCTGCATGACGCGCTTCATTCCATCCTCCATGGGGCTCCCCCTGGATAAGGTTTGGGCAACCATAGCACGTCGCGCAGATAATAATAGATCAAAATATTGATTAGATAGTATTCTAGGGAGATGGGAACTGCCCTGTGTGCCACATTCCGTGTGCTTCGGGCTGTCGCCATGCGGTTTGCCTCTTTCAGAGAAAACAATCGCATAATGGCGAGTGGATGCGACAGGGCGTGCTACCCCGGCCTGAGGGGGAAGCCCCGGAGCAGGGGGCCTTTTGCAAGACGCCCAAAGGTGGAGGGGAGCGGGAGGGAAAAAGGGAGAAGGGGGGGGTGAGGGAAGAATCTCGTTTCAGAAGGATTCTTCCCTCAAAAAGAACAGGTGGTTAGACTAGTTGGCTATAGGAGCCTTGCGGCGGGTCACACGGTACACCTGCGCCGGCGGGAAGTTCTCCAGCACCCAGCCCAGGCGTTCCACCTGCAGGTCCAGGCGGTTGCGAATGGCGCGGGGGATGGGGCACCGGAAACCGTAGGTGAACTGGTAAAAGGCGCCATCCTCGCGCAGGTGCTGGAAGGCGCCGCGCAGGATGGCGTACACCTTGCGCTTGGGCATGGCCAGCAGCGGCAGGCCGCTGACCACCGCGCCGGGCTGCTTCTGGCCGATTTCGTCCAGTCGGCAGAGGCGGGCGGCGTCGGCGCAGTGCACGTCGGCATCAGGATACCGCCGGCGCAGCAGCTCGGCAAACTCCTGGCCGTATTCCACCAGGATGAGATTTTCCTGGGCCACGCCGCGGGCCAGCAGGGCTCTGGTGAAGACGCCGGTGCCGGGTCCCAGCTCAAGGACCGGCCCACATTCGCACTGGATTTCCGAGGTGATGACCCGCGCCAGCGCCTGGCTGGAGGGCACCACGGAGGCGACGCGCAGGGGGTCGCTGGTCCAGGCGAAGAAAAAGCGAAGTGCGTCCGTCATATTCCTCTCCACTCGGCAAGGTCTGAGTCCGGAGCCTGGTCGGAACCATTCCGACGATGACCCACGGTGTCATACTGGATGCTGGTCATGCCCATACGCCCGGCATGTTGCAGGCAGGTGGCGATCAACCACAGGAAGTGAACCCAGGACCTTCCATGGTGGAACAATGCGCGCGACCATGCGAAAAAAAGCCCAAGGCGATGTACACGGAATGGCCGTATTTCGCAATGGGGGACAGGGCCTGCCCGCCGTCAGGGAGTAAGGCAGAAGAGGGGAGCCCGTCCATATTAGAACGTAACATCCCGGACAAAATACAGATAATCAATGTCCCGCACGCTCGCGCCGCACTGGCCGAGCAGGCCGTGGACCTGGCCGCGGTGATGCGTCTGGTGGTTGAAGACGTGCAGGATGCAGGCGGCCACGGGCAGGGCCGCATCCTTGCCTTCGGTGGTCCGGTACTTGAGAATTTCCGGAAGATTGGCGGTGGGCAATGTTTCGGCAAAGGCCAGGAGCCGGGCGTCTTCGGCCTCGCGCAGGGGGAGCAGGGCCGCCAGGGAGTCGGCCACCATGCCGCTTACGCTGGCCGGCGCCTCTCCTTCGCCCGTCAGCCGGGTGAGCCAGAGCCGGTCGGCCAGCAGGAGATGATTGAGCACGCCGAGGATGGAGCCGAAGTTTACCGGCCGGGGGGCGGCCAGACACGCAGGGGCGGCCTTGGCGGCGTCTTCGAAAAGTCTGGCATTGGCCCAGCGGTTGTAGCGGGCCAGGGACTGGAACAGAGGGGAGAGGGCCGGCATGCATGCCTCCTGCAAAGGGGAAAGGACCATGCGGGGCAAGGTGCCTGAGTTGGCCCGCAGATGCAAGAGAGGCACATGAAAAACGGAGGCTCCGCACATGCGGTGGCCTCCGTGTTGACGACGCAGACAAGAGAATGACTAACGCATGGTCAGCGTGCCGGGGTGGAAGGTGGTGCGCACGGAGGGGGCTGTGCTCATGTCCGGGCTGCCGCTGCCGTCGTCCATCAGCTCCATGGCTTCCTGGTCCACGGGCAGGGACAGCGAGCTCATGGCCAGCACATCCAGGGAGGCGGCGTCCATGAGCTTGATGGTGAAGCGCACGTGCCGGGAGGTGGCCACGTAGGTGCCGGCCATGATCAGCGCACCCTTGATGTTGCGCTCGTTCACCAGCCCCACGCGCCGGGTGAGCAGGAATTCGCCCTGGTCCGGCCGGAAGAGGATGGTGTTGGCCCGGCGGATTTCCTGAATCACGTAGCCGGCTTTGCTGAAATTGGTGGCCAGCTCCTCGGCCAGCTGCCGGGCCAGGGGGGAGCTGATTTCCAGGGAGTTCAGGTTCACCGGCGTGGTGATGATGAGCCGGTGGCCGGGGCTGACTTCCCCGGAAAGCCCAATCTGTTCGCCCAGCTGGAAGTTCAGGTCGTCAGCCAGGGCATGGGCCAGGGCGGGCAGGGTGCCGGCCCCGGCCGTGCCTGCGGAAAGCGCCCAGAACAGGGCCAGACTGGCCAGCATCACGGCAAGACGCAGCATGGATTTCATGGCCGCTCCCTTAGCGCGCCGCCTGCACCAGGCGGTTGCAGTTTTCGAGTTCCCGTTGGATCATCATCTGTTCCGGCTTGGTGCGGGCGGAGTTGTACGCCTGTTGCAGCCGGTAACGGGCCAGTTCGTAGCGGCCCTCGGCCATGTACTGCTTGGCCAGACGGAAGTTGCTCAGGCTGTGTTCATTATACGGCACCGAGGCCACATCATGTTCCTGCCAGTCCCGGGGCGACCGGGCGCAGCCGGCGGCCAGCAGGAAGGACAACAACGCGAGAAGAAAAGCATATTTATACATGGGCGTACCCGCCTTTGCGTGTTGTATCTGGTGGACGTGTGTTATTTGATGTCATAGCCGCGGTCGATGTCCGTCAGGCCGGGACCCTTGGTCATGATGTCGAAGTCCCGCACGCCGACGTACGTTTCGCCCAGCATCTTGCCCGTGCTCTTGAGCATCTTCTGGCTGACCTCGGACTGCGCAAACACCAGGCTGCCGGTGCGCAGCACTTCATCATCGCTGCCGCGGACGAGGCGGGCGTTGACGAAGATGTTTTCCTTGTCCCAGTAATAGGTGCCCGTGAGCACGGCGACATTGCGGCCTTCCACAGACACATCCGGCCCGCGGCGGCTCATGGCAAAGTCACCTTCGCCGGGCCGCATGTCGATGGCTTTTTGCAGATGATATTCCCGCACCTTCAGCCCCCGGCTGGTGAATTCGTGAATCATCTGCTCGGCGATATACCGGCCGAAGGAGGAAGAGACGTCATAACGGTCCTGATGCACGAAGCTGGAGGGCATGATCACCATCCCCCCCACCGACACGGTGGCGCCGCCGGCGCCCAGCAACTGGTCCGCCAGTTCCTTGACCTTCAGACGGATTTCAATGGCCGCCTCGTTGTTGGGATTGGGGGTGGGGATGGCGTTCTTTTCACCCACCCAGTAGTAGCCGCCCTGGCCATCGGGCAGGTACATGCCGGTATGGATTTCGTCCACCGGCTGCATGGGCACGGTCACGCCATTGACGTTGGTCTTTTGCGCCGGCCCCAGGGTCACCACCGCGCCGGGATCCGGCTGCCAGGTCCGCGGGTCCTGCACCACGGTGTCCTCGCGGCACCTAGTGGCGCCGGAGGAGGCTGTGGCAACATAGGTGGCGCCTCCTTCCTGTCCGGAAATGTCGAACGGGAACGGCGTCGTCGGTTCACCGCGACCCTCGGCCCGACTGGGGGAGCGGCAGTCCGGACGGTCCGAACCTGGAGGGCAGTCGGGAGACTGCGCCAAAACCACCGCAGCCCCCACAAGGAGCCACAGCAGTGGAATGAGCAGCAACAGGCGAAATTCTGAGACGGCGCGCATGGGGCACATCCTTGTTAGAGCGAGAAGCAAGCCGCGGAATGGACGCGGTCTGGGCCAATGCCTCGCAGCGGCGTCCGTGCCGCTTTCAGGAGTTTCTATCGACCATCTTCGCCGGCACTTTAGCCTTCTTCAAGCAAAGCGGATACACGGTTCTTCCCTTGCCAGGGCTTTTCACGTATGGACGGGGCAGACGCCAGCCCGCAACTCCCTGCCCGCACAGGCCCACAGCCCATACCACTGCTTATGTCATTGCCACCGATTTCCACGTTTCGACCTGCAAGACGACCCACCCGCCAGCTTCACCTGGGCGAGGTGCGCATCGGCGGCGATGCGCCCGTGGTTGTCCAATCCATGACCAATACCGATACCCGCAATGTGGACGCCACTGTGGCCCAAATCCAGGCCCTGGCCGCCGCCGGCTGCGCCCTGGTCCGTCTGGCCGTGCTGGATGATGCCGCCGCCGCGGCCCTGGCCGCCATCCGGCCCCAAAGCCCTGTTCCACTCATTGCGGATATCCACTTCGACCACCGCCTGGCCCTCAAGGCCCTGGAAAGCGGGCTGGAAGGCCTGCGCATCAACCCCGGCAACATCGGCGGCCGGGACAAGGTGGATCGCGTGGTGGACGCCGCCAAGGCCCACGGCGCGGTGATCCGTGTGGGCGTGAACTCCGGTTCTGTGGAAAAGGAACTCCTGGCCAGACACGGCGGCCCCACGCCGGCGGCCATGGTGGAAAGCGCCCTGGCCCACGTGCGCATGCTGGAGGACCGCGGCTTTTACGAGACGAAGATTTCCCTCAAGTCCTCCAGCGTGCAGCACACCATAGAAGCCTACACGCTTTTGGCCGCCCAGTGCGACTATCCCCTGCACATCGGCGTCACCGAAGCCGGGACGCTGCTGCGCGGGTCCATCAAGTCTTCCGTCGGCCTGGGGATTTTGCTCTGGAACGGCATTGGGGACACCCTGCGCGTCTCCCTCACGCATGATCCAGTGGCCGAGCCCGGCGTGGCCTGGGAGATCCTGCGCTCCCTGGGTCTGGGCGCGCGCGGGCCGGAACTGGTCAGCTGCCCCACCTGCGGCCGCACGGAAATCGAACTCATCCCCCTGGCCGAGGCCGTGGAGGCAAGGTTGCGGGAGGTTGAAGAGCAGATCACCGTGGCCGTGATGGGCTGCGTGGTCAACGGCCCTGGCGAGGCTCGCGAGGCCGATATCGGCCTGGCCGGCGGCCGGGACAAGGGCGTGATCTTCCGCAAGGGCAGGATTGTGCGTGCCGTGCGCGGCGGCGAGAATCTGCTGCCGGCCTTTCTTGAAGAACTCGACGCCCTGCTCGCGGAGCGGCGCGAATCCTCCAACCCCTAACCCCGTCTTTTTGGAAGTGCATCATGAAAATGACCTCCCTGTACGTCCCCACCCTCAAGGAAGCCCCGGGCGACGCCGAAGTCGTCAGCCACAAGCTCCTGATCCGCGCGGGCTTTATCCGCAAGCTCACCTCGGGGATTTACGTCTACCTGCCCATGGCCTGGCGGGCCCTGGGCAAGATCAGCGCCATCGTCCGCGAGGAGATGACCCGCGCCGGCGCCCAGGAAATCCTCATGCCCATGGTCCAGCCCGGAGATCTCTGGAAGGAGACCGGCCGCTGGGAATTCTACGGCAAGGAGCTCCTGCGCTTCAAGGACCGCCACGACCGGGATTACTGCCTGGGGCCCACCCATGAGGAAGTGGTTACCGATCTGGTCCGCGGGGAGGTCAACAGCTACCGCCAGTTGCCGCTCAATCTGTTCCAGATTCAGACCAAATTCCGCGACGAGATCCGCCCCCGCTTCGGTCTCATGCGCGGCCGCGAATTCATCATGAAGGATGCCTATTCCTTTGACATGAATGAAGAAGGGGCGGACAAGAGCTACTGGGCCATGCACGGGGCCTACACCCGCATCTTCTCCCGCCTGGGCCTGAAGTTCCGGGCTGTGGAGGCGGACACCGGCTCCATTGGCGGTAATTTCTCTCATGAATTCATGGTCCTGGCCGAAACTGGCGAAGATACCATCGCCTTTTGCAGCCAGTGCGAATGGGCCGCCAACCTGGAAAAAGCCCAGGTGAAGGCGCCCGCTGACGCGCCCGCAGCCAGGGACGAGGCTCCGGCCGAAGTCGTGGCCACCCCGAGCGTGCACACCGTGGAAGAGGTGGCCGCGTTCCTCAAGGTTGCGCCCTCAGCCATCGTCAAGACGCTCCTCTTCGACGCCGACGGCGTCATCGTCGCCGCCCTGGTCCGGGGGGATCGCGATCTCAATGAAATCAAGCTCAAGAACCACCTCAACGCCGCGGTCCTGACCCTGGCCCAGCCCGAGGTGGTGGCCAGGGTCACCGGCGCGCCCGTGGGCTTTGCCGGCCCCGTGGGCCTCAAGGTGGCCAGGATCGTCATTGACCACGAACTCCAGGGCGCCAGCGGCTGCATCGTCGGCGCCAACCAGGCCGACGCCCACCTGCTGCACGTGGATCTGGCCCGCGATCTCGACGCCGCCCTCGTCGCCTACACCGATCTGCGCACGATCACCGCCGGCGACCCCTGCCCGGCCTGCGGCGGTGGCATTGATCTGGCCAAGGGCATTGAGGTCGGCCACGTCTTCAAGCTTGGCCTCAAATACTCCGAAGCCATGAACGCCAAGTTCCTCGACGAAAACGGCAAGGAACGCTTCATGATCATGGGCTGTTACGGCATCGGCGTCTCGCGCATCCTGGCCGCCTGCATCGAGCAGAACCACGACGCCGACGGCATCGTCTTCCCTCCGCCCGTGGCCCCCTTCGAAGTGGCCGTGCTCTCCCTGGCCGGCAACGACGAAACCGTGGCCGCCAAGGCCGAGGAGATCTACGAACTCCTCGTCAACAATCGCATCGACACCCTCCTGGACGACCGCGCCGAGCGCCCGGGGGTCAAGTTCAAGGACGCCGACCTCATCGGCACGCCCATCCAGCTCGTGGTGGGCGGCAAGGCCCTGGCCCGCGGCGTGGTGGAAGTGAAAAACCGCCGCACCGGCGAAAAGTCCGAACTCCCCGTGGACAACTTCCTCCACGCCTTCTCCGTCTGGCGCCAGGGCGTGCTGGACTGCTGGACGTGTTGAGACAAGTGAGAATATGAGAAGATTGGGGGAACCCCTTTCTACAGAAAGGTTTCCCCCAACTCTCTCCGTACAAGGCCTTTTCCATGAAAGTCTTTTCCGTCCGCGAGCTGACCACGTCCTTGAGCGTCCTGCTGGAGCGGGAGTTCCCGTTCTGCTGGGTGCGCGGGCAGGTGACCAATTGTTCGCGGCCGTCGTCGGGCCATCTGTATTTCACCCTCAAGGATGAGGAAGCCGCGCTCAATGTCGTCTGGTTCAAGCATGCCCAGCGGCCCAACGAGGGTGGGGTGGACCCGCTGACCGGGGAGTGGAAGGAATCCTCGGGGCAGGATCTGGCCCGGATTCTGGACACGGGCATAGAGGTCATCTGCGGCGGGGGGCTGACGATTTACGGTCCGCGCGGGCAGTACCAGCTGGTGGCGGAGTTTGTGGAGGATGTGGGGCTCGGCCGGCTGCATCTGGAGTTCGAGGCCCTCAAGCGCCGTTTTGCCGGGCTGGGCTGGTTTGCCCAGGAGCGCAAGCGGCCCCTGCCGGCGGATCCGGCCCGTGTAGCCGTGATCACCTCGCCTTCTGGCGCGGCAGTGCAGGATTTTCTGCGTGTGGGCCAGACCCGCGGCACAGGGGCGCACATTCGCATCCATCCCGTGCTGGTGCAGGGAGAGCTGGCAGCCGGGCAGATTGCCGCGGCCATTCGCGAGGTGAATGCCGCGGGCTGGGCGCAGGTTATCGTGCTCATCCGGGGCGGCGGATCATTGGAAGATTTGTGGGCCTTCAATACGGAGGCGGTGGCCGAGGCCGTGGTCACGAGCGGCCTGCCCGTGCTGGCCGGCATTGGCCATGAGGTGGACACCACCCTGGCAGACATGATTGCCGACCTGCGCGCGGCCACGCCCAGCCACGCCGCCCAACTCCTTTGGCCTGAACGGCGGGATCTGCTGCAGCGGGTGGATCATCTGGAGCTCGCCCTGCAGCGGGCCTGGGACAGGCAGCTGGAGGCCGCCACGCGTGAGCTGGCCGCCCAGGAACGCCAGCTGGCCGTGCTTTCGCCCCTGCGCCGGCTGAGCGCGCAGCGGCAGGAGGTCGAGGCCCTGGCCAGCCGGCTTGACCCGGCCCTGCAACGGCGCCTTGACGCCGCCAGTCTCTTGGCCCAAGGATTGGCCGACCGCCTCGCCCGCGGCGGGGACGCCGTGTTCGTCCGGCAGGAACACACCCTGACCCGGCTGGAACAGGCCCTGGGGCATCTGGACCCCCACGCTCCCCTGGCCCGGGGCTACAGCCTCACCACGCACGCGCGCTCCGGTCGCCTGCTGCGCAGCGTGGCCGAGGTGCAGGCCGGAGATTTCCTGCGCGTCCAGGTGGCCGACGGTGCGGTGACCGCCACGGTTGATTCCGTTGAGGCGCAGGTGGAATTGACGCAAGGAGCAAACCCATGACCGACCCAACCCCCAGAGACCGCTACGACGCCCAGGTGGCCCGCCTCAAAGAGGTGGTGACCGCCCTGGAGCGGCCGGATGTTCCCCTGGAAGAAGCCGTGGCCCTGTACAAGGAGGGCCTGACCCTGGCCCGGGACTGCCGCACGCGCCTGGAACAGGCCCGGCACGAGGTGGAGCAGCTGGCTCGCGAAGGTGGCGAACATGGTGCCAGTGCAGAGGAGCAGGCCTGATGACGACGGCAATGACAGTGGACGAGATGAAGCGCCTCCTGGCCGAGCGCGCCGCCCTGGTGGAAGCAGCCCTGGCCACCTGTCTGCATGATGCGGACATTCCCGAAACCCTGCTCTCGGCCATGGAATACAGCCTCCAGGCCGGCGGCAAGCGGCTCAGACCCGTGCTCTGCCTGACCACTGCCTCGCTTTTTGGCCTGCCCACGGCGCAGGTGCTGCCCTTTGCCTGTGGCATCGAGTGCATCCACACCTATTCCCTTATCCATGACGATCTTCCGGCCATGGATAACGACGACCTGCGCCGCGGCAAGCCGACCAATCACAAGGTCCATGGCGAGGCCATGGCCATCCTGGCTGGCGACGGCCTGCTCACCGAGGCCTTCCGGCTCATGGGGCAGGCTCAGGGCATTCAGGCGGAAAACGTGCTCCAGGCCGTCACCACCATGGCCGCGGCCGCCGGCGCGGCGGGCATGGTGGGCGGGCAGGCCCTGGACATGCAGTACGAACAGCGTGCGGACATCACCCTGCCCATGCTGCGGGGCATGCACGCCCGCAAGACTGGCGCGCTCATTCAGGCGTCCTGCCTCTGCGGGGCCATCCTGGCCGGGGCAACGGCCGAAGCCCGGGCCGCCATGGCCGGCTATGGCGCGGCCCTGGGCGTGGCCTTTCAGATTGCCGACGATATCCTTGATGAAATCGGGGACACGGCCGTGATGGGCAAAACAGCCGGCAGCGACAGGGAGCGCGGCAAAACCACCTATGTCTCCCTGGTGGGGGTGGAGCGTAGCCGCGAACTGGCCTGCCAGGCCGCGGATGAGGCTGCTGCGCAGCTGGATCGGCTCGTTACGCCTGGACTTGTCACGCCTGGGCATGCGCCGGGCGCGGAAGCCGGCTTCCTGGCCGCCCTGTGCCGCTATGTGGTGGAACGGGCCTGTTGATTTTTTGTTTTACGTCGGGGCGGAAACCGCGTAGGCATGAAACCTTCTGCGTCATGTTTTTCGTCCTTTGAGATGCCTCGACCCAAGGGCCTGCCAGCGCCATGAAACCATTGATGAACTCTGTATTGTTGCCCAGCATTTCCTCGCCCGCCGATCTCGCCCCCCTCGGTATTCCAGCCCTGACTTCCCTGGCCGGAGAACTCCGGCAAGCGATTATCGACACTGTCTCCAAAAATGGCGGGCACCTGGCGCCTTCGCTTGGCGTGGTGGAACTGAGTTTGGCCCTGTGCAAGGTCTTTGATTTTTCCAAGGATAAGATCATCTGGGATGTCGGGCACCAGGCATATGCGTACAAGCTGCTCACGGGCCGCTATCAGCGGTTTAATACCTTGCGCACCCTGGGGGGCATCTCTGGTTTCCCCAAGCCTTGCGAAAGCAAGTTTGATCATTTTGCCGTCGGTCATTCCTCCACCTCCATTTCCGCGGCCCTGGGCATGGCCATGGCCAGGGATCTGGCCGCCAAGAGCAACAAGGTGGTGGCCGTCATCGGCGATGGCTCCATGACCGCCGGGCTGGCCTTTGAAGGGTTGAATCAGGCCGGGCACATGGACCGCGATCTCATCGTCATCCTCAACGACAATGAGATGAGCATTTCGCCCAATGTCGGCGCGCTTTCGTCTTTTTTGTCCCGCAAGATGAGCTCGCGCTTCATGCAGCAGTTCAAAAAGTCCACGGAGCAGCTGCTGCGACAAGTGGTGCCGGACTTCAGCCAGGATATCGTGGAGTACCTGCGCCGTAGCGAGTCTTCCTTCCGCAGCTTCGTCACCCCGGGCATGCTCTTCGAGGCCCTGCACTTCGAATATCTCGGCCCCATCGACGGCCACGATCTCACGGCCCTGGTGGACGTGCTGGAACAGGTCAAGGAGCTGGAAGGCCCCATCCTGGTCCATGTGCTGACCAAAAAAGGCAAGGGCTACATTCCGGCGGAACAAAACCCCACCTATTTTCACGGGGTTGGCTGTTTTGAACCCGAAACCGGCGAGGCCCTCAAGCACGGCGGCTGCCTCCTGCCCACCTATACGGAAGTGTTTGGCGAAACGCTGTGCAAGCTGGCCAGGCATGATCCGGGCATCGTGGCCATCACCGCCGCCATGCCCGAGGGTACCGGTCTGGCCTGCTTTGCCCGGCAGCATCCCGAGCGCTTTGTGGATGTGGGGATTTGCGAGCAGCACGCCGTCACCTTTGCGGCGGGTCTGGCCTCCCAGGGCTACAAACCCGTGGTGGCCATTTATTCGACCTTCCTGCAGCGCTCGTATGATCAGGTGGTGCACGATGTCTGCCTGCAGAACCTGCCCGTGCTCTTCTGCCTGGACCGGGGCGGCCTGGTCGGGGAAGATGGCCCGACCCACCATGGCGCCTTTGATCTGGCCTACTTGCGGCACATCCCCAACCTGACCCTCATGGCTCCCAAGGACGAGCCCGAACTGCAGCGGATGATCGCCACCGCGCTGCAGCTGGGCACGCCGGCGGCCATCCGGTATCCGCGCGGGGTGGGGCCGGGGGCGCCCAGACTGGATGACTCGCGACCCATTCCCCTGCTTTCTGTCGGACAGGCCGAGTTCGTGCGCGATGGCGAGGATTGCAGGGACTGCTGCATCATCGCCGTGGGCAGCCGGGTGTATCCGGCTCTGGAGGCAGCCCAGCTGCTGGCCCAGGAAGGCATCGGCTGTGCGGTGCTTAACGCCCGGTTCATCAAGCCTGCTCCGGAAAAACAGTTGCTGGAGGCCGCGGAACGCTGGCCCCGGCTGTTGCTTGTGGAGGAGGGGACACGCCTGGGCGGATTCTCTTCCGCCGTGCTGGAATGCCTGACCGATGCCGGCGTCCTCTGCCGGGCCGGGGCACCACGCATCAAGCGTCTGGGCCTGCCGGATGCCTTTGTGGAACACGGGCCGCAGAAGGTGTTGCGGCAGCAGCTGGGCCTGGACAAACTGGGCATTGCCACTGCTGTTCGGGAGCTGATTGCCTCCTCGCCCATGGCCTGAAGTGGGCCTGAAGTGATCCCGAAGCGCGCCTGGGGCTTCAACTCTTCGTGCTCCCCATACCGTTGCCACCAAAAAGGGCCTGCCGCTGAAGCGACAGGCCCTTGGTTTTTTGCAGGCAGGGGTGTGGGATGAAGGCGCCTTACGGCATGATGATCCGCAGGTACGGGATGCGCCGGATGACTGCCGTAAGAGCCCAGGAAACCAGGAAAATACTGATGGACAGCAGGAACACGCCCAGGCCGTCCGGAATGCCCCGGCTGGCCATGTCCTCCACGGTCATGGGCGGGAACACGGCTCCTCTGAACACGGGCGTGAGCACCCCGGTCAGGAACTGCAGGATCAGGATGTGAATCAGATAGATGCCGTAGCAGCAGGCGGAAAGCCCAATCAGCCGCCTGGCCCAGAACTCCGGCAGCCGCATGGGCATCTGCTTGAACAGCAGAAAGAAGCTGATGCCGGACGCAAGCTGGAAGGGCGTGTAATGCAGCAGGTACAACGTATCCATATGGCCGTTGATGACGGTATGGATGTACTGCAGCCCAATGGCCCCGCTAATGCCCAGCACAATGGTGGCCAGCAGGACCGGCGTCCATTTCAGGGGCAATGGCGGTCTGGAATGCAGGAGCCATCCCAACACCACCAGGGCCATGTAGATGGGAAAAACCTCTTCGAACAGCTTATGATACAGCTGCACCCCCCAGACGGCCAGGCACAGGTAGTTCACGGTGTGCAAGGCGATGGAGATGCCCACATACCACCAGCCAAGGGCCCTGCGGCGGGGGAAGTCCATGGCCCGCAGAAAGGGCAGGGCAATGTACACACCAAGCAGCATGTACAAATACCACAGGTGGGCCTCCATGGTGTTCGTCAGCAACCGCTTGAAGAACGTGGGCAGGTAAATGGAGGTGCCCATGGTGTAGTGGTTGCGCACATAATAAACACAGACCCAGAAGAACAATGGAATGGCCAGCCTGGGCAGGCGCTTGCGATAGCAGTCCCACGGGGTGGGTTCGCGCTCGGCTGCGCGGGGCGAAAGCAGCATGGCCCCGGTGATCATCAGCAGGGGGGAGATGCTCAAAAACCCAAGGGCTGCGCCGGTCATCCCGGTCAGCCACCGCTCTGGGGTGTCCACATACGCCAGCAGGTTGGTGGCAGCATGGGCCACCACCACAAAAAAGATGCTGACGCAGCGCAGGGCATCAAGGTTCAACTGGCGTGAAGAATTAACGGGAGCCGGTGCGGCACCCCCGGTGGAGGAAAGCGTATTCACGTGCTCGTCTCTAGGTTAGCCCATGGATTCCGGGGCGATGGGTTGATGTTCTTCCAGGTCGTACATCCCATGCATGGCAAAGGGCAAGGGGTATTGTGGCACTTGATTAAAACGGATGAAGCCGATGGACTTGCCTTCTGGCATGGCGGAAAGTGGCGGCATGCCCTGGGGAACGGGGAAAATCATGGGGCTGGCGTTCACGCTGGCCATGCGGTCGTCATAGCGCTCTTTGAAGTAGGCGACGATCTGGTCCACCTCGTCGCGGGTAAAGGCTTCCATCACCACCAGCTTGGTGCGCTCGGGGTCGGAGTAGACATCCGGGTGCATGGGATCGCCCACCACGTCGTCCCATTCATAGCTGTCGCGTTCGGCTTCGCTGAAGTCCGGGCGGAAGAGATGCACGTCCACATCGCGGCGGCCCTTGAAACTTTTGATGACGGCAGTCATGACATAGCAGCGCGGAATGCGCAGCGGGATGGGTGGATCATAGATGTTGATTTCCATGGGAGTCGTATCCTTTGCTCAGGCGATTTGTTTCAGGTGCTGTACGTGATTTGCCGCCGCCTGGGAAGAGTGGCGGACCGCAATGGCTCGTGATATAGGCCGGCCATGGAACAGCCGTTTGTCATCTCCAGCCCTTTCGAACCGCAGGGGGACCAGCCCGAGGCCATTGCCCAGCTGGTGGCCAATCTCAATGCCGGCGTCAAGGACCAGGTCCTGCTCGGGGTGACTGGCTCGGGCAAAACCTTCACCATGGCCCAGACCGTGGCCCGGGTGAACCGGCCGGCGCTGGTGCTGGCGCCCAACAAAACCCTGGCCGCCCAGCTGTACAACGAGTTCCGCGCCCTGTTCCCAAACAATGCCGTGGAGTATTTCGTCAGTTATTACGATTACTACCAGCCGGAAGCCTACATCCCGCAGTCCGATACGTACATCGAGAAAGACTCGTCCATCAACGATGAGATCGACAAGCTGCGCCACGCAGCCACCCATGCCCTGCTCACCCGGCGCGACGTGCTCATCGTGGCCTCGGTGTCCTGCATCTACGGCCTGGGCTCGCCGGAATACTACGCCCGCATGCTCATTCCCCTGGAGGAGGGCCAGCGGCTGAACATGGATTCCCTCATGGCCCGGCTGGTGGAAGTGCAGTACGAACGCAATGACATCGACTTCCATCGCGGCTGCTTCCGCGTCCGCGGGGATGTGCTGGAAATCATCCCGGCCTACCACCACGAACGCGCCCTGCGCCTGGAATTCTTTGGTGACGAGCTGGAAACCCTGAGCGAGGTGGATCCCCTCACCGGCGAGATCCTGGGCCGGCTGCGCAAAACCGTGGTGTATCCCGCCAGTCACTACGTCTCCGACCGCGACAACCTGACCCGCGCCGTGAGCGACATCCGCGTGGAGCTGCAGGAGCGGCTGGCGGAGTATCAGACCCAGAACAAGCTCGTGGAGGCCCAGCGCCTGGAGCAGCGGACCATGCTCGACCTGGAAATGATCGAGGAGATGGGCTACTGCAACGGCATTGAGAACTATTCCCGCCATCTCGACGGCCGCGCCCCCGGCACCCCGCCTTCTACCCTGCTTGATTACTTTCCCAAGGATTTCGTGCTGTTCATTGATGAATCACACATCGCCGTCTCCCAGGTGGCCGGCATGTTCAATGGCGACCGCTCCCGCAAATCCACCCTGGTGGATTTCGGCTTCCGCCTGCCCTCGGCCCTGGACAACCGGCCCCTGAGCTTCGACGAATTCCAGACCCGCATCGGCCAGACCATTTACGTCTCTGCCACCCCCGGCGAGTACGAGCTGCGCCAGAGCCAGGGCGTGGTGGCCGAACAGATCATCCGCCCCACAGGTCTGGTGGACCCCGAACTGCTCATCCGCCCGGTCAAGGGGCAGGTGGATGACCTCCTGGGCCGTTGCAAGGAGCGCATCGCCAGGGATGAGCGCGTGCTCGTCACCACCCTGACCAAGCGCATGGCCGAGGATCTGACCCAGTTTTTCAACAAGATGGGCGTGAATGCCCGCTACCTGCACTCGGATGTGGACACCCTGGAGCGCGTGGCCATCCTCCAGGCCCTGCGCAAGGGCGAGTTTGACGTGCTGGTGGGCATCAACCTGTTGCGGGAGGGGCTGGACCTGCCGGAAGTCTCCCTGGTGGCCATTCTCGATGCGGACAAGGAAGGTTTCCTGCGATCCACCCGCTCGCTCATCCAGACCTTTGGCCGCGCGGCGCGCAATGTCGGCGGGCTGGTGGTCCTCTATGCGGACAACATCACCCCCTCCATGCGCGCGGCCATCGACGAGACTGAACGCCGCCGCGCCAGACAGATCGCCCACAACAAAGCCCACGGCATCGTGCCCCAATCCGTACGCAAGGAAACAGAGAATGTCCTGGACGCCATCCACGCCCAGGCCCGGCAGCGCGATCTGCAGGAGGGCGGCAAGCCCAGGCGCGGCCGCGGCCGAAGCCTGCAGGAGCAGAACGAACAGGCCGGCCAGGGCGCAACCAGGGCAGAAGCCGACGCCCAGGCGGCCCAGGCCGCCGAGGACGCTGCTGTGTATGGCGCAGACCCCCGGCGCACGGCCAGGGAGATCAAAACCCTGGAGCGCCAGATGCGCGAGGCCGCCAAGGAGCTGGAATTTGAACGTGCCGCCCAGCTGCGCGACCGCATCAAGCGCCTGCGCGAGCTGCTGACCGCTGCCGAAACAGATGCCGACTCCGCCGCCGATCCTGCCTGATCCGGCTCACGCTCCAGCGCACCACACCCCCATGCCCAGCCTGAAAAAACCACTCAAGCGTCCGGACCTGCGCTACAGCCGCATGCACGATCGCCTGGGCGTCTTCTGGCCCATCACGGCCGGTTCCATCGCCCTGGCCCTCATCTTCGCCACGGCGGTCACCTTTTACATGACCTATGAAGGCTGGGATTTCTGGGACAGCTTCTACATGACGGTCATCACCCTGTCCTCCGTAGGGTTCCAGGAGGTGCGCCCGCTCTCGCAGGAGGCGCGCATCTTCACGTCCTTCCTCATCTTTGGCGGGGTGGGCAGTTTCGCCTTCCTGGCCGGTTCCGCCGCGCAACTGCTGGTGGAGGGCCGCATCAACCAGATTCTTGGGAGACGCCGCGTGCAAAAAGCCATCGACAGGCTGGAGAATCACTTCATCATCTGCGGGTATGGCCGCATCGGCTCCATCGTGGCCAGGGAGATCATGCGCGAAGGGCATCCCCTGGTGGTCATCGAGCAGGATCCAGACATCGTCAAAAAGCTGGAGGCGGATAACATCCTGCATCTGGTGGGCGACGCCACCTCTGACCAGTTGCTCCTGGCCGCCGGCCTCACCCGGGCCAAAAGCCTGATCACCGCCCTGACTCAGGAAGCAGCCAACGTGTATGTGGTCCTCACTGCCCGGCAGCTCAATCCGGAGATCATCATCGTCTCCCGCGCGGATCACGAGTCCCACATTTCCCGCCTGGAACGCGCCGGGGCGGACCGCGTGGTTCTGCCGCACACCATTGGCGGCGTGCGCATGGCCCAGAGCGTGCTGCGGCCGTCCGTGGTGAACTTCATCGACATGGCCGTCCAGGGCGGGCTGGATCTGCAGATGGAAGAGCTGTCCATCTCCTCCGGCTCCTCCCTGGTGGGCAAGAATCTCATCGAAAGCCAGATCCGCCCCCGCTTCAACCTGATCATCATCGGCATCAAGCACGCCGATGGCGAGATGCACTTCAACCCCTCGCCAGACGCGGTCATCAAAGCCGGGGACAGTCTCCTGTGCATCGGCAAGCCCGAGCACTTCGAGCAGATTCAGGAGATCTTGTAGATGGCGGACCGCTTTTTCGGCGCGGCCGATCCCGTGGTGGTCATCCTGCATTATGGGGATCCCGCCGTCACTGCCCGGCTGTACCGCCAGCTGGCCGGCACGAAAGCAGCCCCGGCCGATCCCAGGGGACGCTGGCAGGATCGGATTCTTGTCCTGGACAACGCCTCGCCCCAGCCCTGGCCGGCCGGGCAACACCTCTGGACCCGCCTGCCTGATAACCGCTACTGGGCCGGCGCCCTGGCCTGGACTCTGGAAACCTTGCGAATCCAGGGCCGCACGCACGTCTGGTTCTTGAATAACGACCTTTGGTTCACCCCCGAAGCAGGCGTGCTGGACAAGGCCTGGCAACGCCTCCAGGCCCTGGAAACGCGCAGCGGCCAGGCCATTGGCGCTTCTTCCCCGGCCGTGATCCGGCATCCGTATCACCCGCAGATGGTGCAGGACCCGGCCCGGCAGTTCCGCCGGGTCCATTTTCTGGACGGCGTGGCCCCCCTGTTGCGGCTGGAGGCCGTCCAGGCCATCGGCGGGCTGGACTGGGAAGACAACCCCCGCGGCTATGGCGTGGACCTCTGGCTCTCCCTGCGTCTGCACCGGGCCGGCTGGCCGCTGATGGTGGATCATCAGGTGGCCATCCGCCATGAACATCACACCGCCGCCCGGCAGGAACCGGCCTTTCTGCCCCGGGCCGCGGATCAGGAGGACGCCTACCTCCGCGCCCGGCTGGGAGCGGACTGGAGAGCCGTCATCCAGGATCTGGCCAATGCCTCGATGGATGTGGACGACACCCGCATCCCGGACCTCGACTGAAGGAAGACCGCCGCATCATGTCCCAGCAGACTCCCCCCGCCGACGCCGTGGCCCGCGTGGCCCAGCTGCGCACGCTCCTGGAAGAGCACAACTACCGCTATTACGTGCTGGACGATCCTGTGATCTCCGACGCGGAATACGACGCCCTGTTCAAGGAATTACAGCATCTTGAACGCGAGTGGCCCGCGCTGGACGACCCGGCCTCGCCCACCCGCCGAGTGGGCGGCGCGCCGGCGGCCCAGTTCCCGCCCTTTGCGCACGCCGTGCCCATGCGCAGTCTGGATAACGGCTTTAGTGTGGAGGAGTTTCGCGAGTTCCTGGGCCGGGTGGGGCGGCTCCTGCCGCCGTCCATTCCTCTTGCTTCCCTGCAGTTCTGGGTGGATCCCAAGATGGACGGCCTGGCCGTGGAAGCCGTGTACCGTCAGGGACGCTTTGTCGGCGGCGGCACCCGCGGCGATGGCGAGGTGGGCGAGGACATCTCCGAAAATCTGAAGACCATCAAGAACCTGCCCCTGGCCCTGCGCGGCGAGTCTGTTCCAGATCTGCTGGAAGTGCGCGGTGAGGTGGTCATGTTCCGCAAGGAGTTCGACAAGCTGAACGAGCGCCAGGAGGCCGCCGGGGAGAAAACCTTCGCCAACCCGCGCAACGCCGCGGCTGGCTCCCTGCGCCAGCTGGATTCGCGCATCACCGCCAGCCGGCCCCTGCGCTTTCTGGCCTATGGCGTGGGCCGCGTGGAGTGGCCGGCCGGTACCGGGGAGACGCAGAACTGGACAACCCAGGCCGGGATCATGCACGGTCTGGCCACCCTGGGCTTTGCCATCCCACCGGAAGCAACCCTGTGCGCCGCCGCGGGCGAGGTGGAAGCGCGCTATGCGCACCTGGGCGCCATCCGAGAGAAACTCCCCTTTGAAATCGACGGCGTGGTGGCCAAGGTCAACGACCGCGACCTGCAGGCCGAACTGGGCGAGACCGCCCGCGCCCCCCGCTGGGCCATCGCCCTGAAGTTCCCGGCCCATCAGGCAGTGACGAAGCTGCTGGACATTCAGGTCCAGGTGGGCCGTACCGGCGTGCTCACGCCGGTGGCCATCCTGGAGCCCGTGGAGGTGGGCGGCGTCACCGTGAGCCGGGCAACGTTGCATAATGAGGAAATGATTCGGGAAAAGGACGTCCGCGTCGGCGATGTGGTCCGGGTGCAGCGGGCCGGGGATGTTATCCCCGAAGTACTGGGCCCGGTGTTGGAGAAACGTCCCGAGGGGGCGCAGTCCTTCCAGTTCCCGGCTGTTTGTCCGGCCTGCGGCAGCGAGACCTCCCGCCTGCCCGGCGAGGCGGCCTGGCGCTGCCTGAATCTGGCTTGCCCGGCGGTACGCGTCAAATCCCTGGTGCATTTCGTTTCCAAGGCCGGGCTGGATCTGGAGGGCCTGGGCCGCAAGTGGGTGGAGATTTTTGCGGAAAAGGGCATGGTCCAGACCCCGGCCGATCTCTTTACTCTCACAAAAGAGCAGCTGCTGCCCCTGGATCGCATGGGCGAGAAGCTGGCCGAGAACATGTTGGCCGCCGTGGAGCAGGCCCGCCATGCCCCCCTGCGCCGGGCCATCAGCGCCCTGGGTATCCGGCTGGTGGGCGAGCAGACAGCCAAGGCCCTGGCCCGGCGGTACGGCTCCCTGGAGGCCCTGGCCCAAGCCACAGCCGAGGATCTGCAATCCATTGAAGATATCGGGCCGGAGGTGGCAGCCTCCATCCGGGCCTTTTTCCACAATCCAGCCAATCAGCAGCTCCTGGCCCAGCTGCAGGCTGCCGGGTTCGCACCCGTGGCCGAGGAAGCTCCCACCCCAGCTGCCGGCGCCGCATCGCAACCCCTGGCCGGCATGAAGGTTCTCGTCACCGGCACGCTGCCCGGCCTGTCTCGCGAGGAGGCCAAGGCCCTGGTGGAACGCCTGGGCGGGCAGGCCGTGTCTTCGGTTTCAAAGAAGACCGATTTTGTGCTCCAGGGCGAGGCGCCGGGCGAGAGCAAGCTTGCCAAGGCCCGCGAGTTGGGAATAGAAATACTGGATTATGCAGCATTCACCCGCCGCGTGGGCCTGTGACGCCGGCGGAGCAGACGGCGCAACACGCCTGCGCAAGGAGTGGAACATGAGTATGGGCACGGTCAAGATCGTCATCATGGGAGCCAAAGGCCGCATGGGCCAGACCATCGCGCGGCTGGTGCAGGCCGACCCGGTCCTGGAGCTGGTCGGGGTGATGGAGCGCAGCGGCGGCACGGCCGGACTGGAGTGCTTCAACTGCGTCTTTGGGTCGGACCTGGACACGGTCCTGCCCCAGGTGCCCGGCGCAGTGGTGGTGGACTTCACCTCTCCGGAATCCAGCGTCCGCACCGCCCAGGCCTGCGCCAGACACGGCAACCCCATGGTCTGTGGCACCACCGGCCTGACGGCGGAACAGCAGGCCCAGATGGCCGAGGCCGCCGCCAAGGCGCCCATCCTCTGGGGACCGAACATGAGCGTGGGCGTGAACACCCTGCTGAAGATCCTGCCTCAGCTCACCAAAATGCTTGGCGAAGTCTATGATATTGAAGTGATGGAAATTCATCACAATCAAAAGAAAGACGCTCCCTCGGGCACGGCTCTCAAGCTGGCGGATTGTCTGGCCCGGGCCCGGGACTGGGATCTGAAGGAAACCGGCACCTACTGCCGCGAGGGCATCATCGGCGCCCGGCCGCAGCAGGAAATCGGCGTCCAGACCATTCGCGGCGGGGACGTGGTCGGCGTGCACACGGTCTATTTTCTCGGCCCTGGCGAGCGCATCGAGGTCACGCATCAGGCCCATTCCCGCGAAACCTTTGCCCAGGGCGCCCTGCGCGCCGCCAAGTGGGTGGCCGGCCAGAAGCCCGGCAGGCTCTACGGGATTGGGGATATTCTGTAAGGAATCTTGAGGCCTGCGCCGCAACCGCGCACTGCGGTGCTGCGGCGCAGGCCTGTGATGCTCTGAGTCAGGGCTGGCCCTTTCGGACAAAGGGGCACGCGGCCGGGGCTACTGCACCAGTTCCATGGTCTTGGTCAGCGTGGGCTGGATGTAGACCTTGCCCTTGATGACCACTGCCGGCAGGGTGACTGACCCGGAGAAACCAGCCGCGGTCATTTTCTTGGAAAACTCCTTGTGCACGGCGTTGTCGTCTACATCCTTGAAGACGAACGGGATGTCGAGCTCCTTGAGATCTTCCATGTACCGTTTGGTGATGGTGCAGCGCTTCATGCTATAAATGATGACTGGATCCGACTTTTTCGCCTGGTTGGGTTTGGCCGCAGCCTGTGCCTCTTGTTTGGCTGGCGCGTTGGTCTTGAGCAACCCGGCAAGGCTTGGCCGCTGGGCAACCTTGCCCTTGTTGTCCACAACAGGCAGATCCACGCTGCCGGAGATCCCCGCCTTGTCCAGGCAGTCTGAGAAGGCCTTGTAGTCTGCGGGATTGTCGATGTCTTTATAGTCAAAATCGATTTTGGCCTGCTTGAGTTCGGCAACATACTTCTGTGTAATGGAGCATCCTTTCCGCCCATACACCACCAGCCTGTTTTGGGCGGCTGGGGCCGGGGCGGATTCCTTGGCCACCGCAGGAGCCGTGTCCTTGCCGCTTGCCTGCTGGGTGCCTTTGTATTCCTTGAGCAAACCAGCAAGATTGGGACGCTGGGCGGCTTTCCCGTGGGAGACCACCACAGGGAGGTCGATGCTTCCATACAGGTTTGCCGCCTGGGCCTGCCGGGAAAACTCCGCATCGCCAGCCGGGGTGTCGATATCGACAAACTCGAAGGCGATGCCGGCTTTCGTCAGCTCTTCCATGTACTTTCGGGTGATGCTGCACCCCTTCCGGCCAAGCACTTTGAGGGTGTCATTTTCCGGGTTATTTTTTCCTGCGACCTGGTCGGCGGATTGCGTGGCGCCGGTGGGGCAGGCTTCCGTGGTTTGCTGGGGCGTCGGGTTTTGCGCGTCTTCCAGGGTGGGGAGGCTTTCCTCTGGTTCGGCGGGCGAGGAAGGCTGGCCCCACTGGGCAGGAAAAGAGCGCATAAGCACCTGGGCATTGGCCGAATCTGCAAAAAGGCAGGGGGCAAGCACCAGCAATGTTACTATGCAGAGCGCATGAAGGCGCATGGGATTTCCTCCTGGAATCAGGATCGATGAGGGGTTCACGGGCACGTCGCGATCACTAGCTCCATTCCCGGTATCGTCGGGAGGCAGCCAGAGCAGGCGGGTCCTGGTGGAGAGCATCGCCATAGGATTCTGTTGTTATGAAGCTGGATGCGCTGCTACAGGGCAGGCTCAAGCGGCTTCAGCGCTTCAGGATCAATCTTGGGAGGGTTGCTCAGATAGAGCTTGATGCTGTACATTTTTTTGGAGTCTGCCTGACGGGTGAATTTGGAAACCCGCACCTGAAAGATATGGTCTCGCAAAAAATTCTGGTACGCTACGGATTTGGTGGTGCGTCTGATGTCGGCAATGTTCGTGCCGTAGAAATACTCGTTTTTGTCCTTCGGGTTCTTTCTGAGCGGAAGGCCGTATTTGTCGAGGATCAGTTTCGAGACTTGATCGAAGGTCGCCTCCACCTCCATTTCATATTCAATGGCATAGAGCGCCGCATCGTCATACCTGACTTTGATGCGGAAACTCCCGGATGGCTCATTCGACAGAATCGTGTCGCAGTCCACGGTTTTCGGGCACATGACCAGGGTGTTGATTGCATTGGGAACGACGACATGGTTCCACCCTTGGGCAGCGGCAAAGGCTTGCATGGCCTCGACAGGCATCGAAACCTTCAGGCCGCGGATATCGAAATCCTCTGCGGTCCCTTCCTTGGCGATGCGTTCCTTGGTTGCATTGTCTGCAGCGGCATCGCCAGCCGCTGCAGCGTGCGGAAGAGCCACCGCCATGAGTACCAGCATGGCAAAAAGCGTGCGGGCTACTGACACCATGTTTCCCTCGTTGTTGAAAATGTTCGCCAGTTGAAAAATGGATTAATCGTAATGTGGCACGTGTTATACTTGTTCCCCTTCGGACGAATCGGGGTTTTCCCCGTAGGGCCATAAAAAACGCCGCGGACCCGGATGTCGGGTGCGCGGCGTTCATGCGGCAGGAGGTGGTTGCTGCTAGATATTGTAAATCTTGTCCCCGGGCACGATGGGGATGCCATGCTTTTGCAGGGCTTCGATGGCCTGGTCCGTGCGGTCGAAGCGGAAGATGAGGATGGCATTCTTGCCGCTCTGCTGCACAAAGGCGTACATGTATTCCACATTCACGCCTTCCGTGGAGAGCAGATCCAGGATGTGGTTCAGCCCGCCAGGGTTGTCCGCCACTTCCACGGCTACCACAGTGGTGCGGCCCACGGTAAAGCCTTTGTCCTTGAGCACGGTTTTGGCTTTTTCGATATCCGTGACAATGAGCCGCAGGATTCCGAAGTCGGAGGTGTCGGCCAGGGAGAGGGCGCGGATATTGATGCCGGATTCGGCCAGGGTACGGGTGACCTCGGCCAGCCGGCCGGCCTTGTTTTCCAAAAAGATGGATATCTGTTCCACTTTCATGAAACGCGTCCTCCTGAAGAGTCTTGACAGTCCGGGCAGTCTGTAAGGTCGTGAAATGGCCCGAGGGTGCGGCTGCCGCTACATGCGATCACAGTACACATTTTCCAGGAATTGTTCCAGGGCTTCATCCATGCGCTGGGAATATTTGGTCAGGGGGTACTGGGCCCCGCAGCCGGCGCAGCGCAGGGTCACTTCCTGGCAGCCGCGCTGGGCCGAGAGGGGCTGCTCGCAGCGTTCGCAGGGGATGGTTGTCTGAACAGACCGTGGACTGCGCGAAAAATAGCCGTACATACTCCCTCCATCGTGATGTCTGGAGTGCCAGACCAAGGAATGGTTTGCTGGGACTACTCCATGCCGCGGCCGCTTGCAAGCCCTGCGCTTAGGACGATGGCTCTTCCGTCTCGTGCGGCCGCCCCGCCTGCAGGGCTCTGACAGCGCTGACAAGGGCCACGGCCTTGATGCCCTTCTTTTCCCCGGTAAAGCCCAGGCCTTCTTCCGTGGTGGCCTTGACGTTCACCTGGGCGGGATCGAGCTTGAGCAGCAGGGCCACATTCTTGCGAATGGCCTCACGATACGGGCCAATTTTCGGGATCTGGGCGATGATGGTCAGGTCCGCGTGGGTCAGCATCACGTCCGCGGCCCAGACGTCGTGGAGCATCTCGTGCAGGAAGATGGCTGAATTCATTCCTTCGAATGCAGGATTGGAGTCCGGGAAGCGCGTGCCGATGTCCCCGGCGCAGATCAGGCCGGCCAGGGCGTCCGTCAGGGCGTGCAGCAGGACATCGCCATCGGAATGGGCCAGGATGGATGGAGCCTTGGGGATGGGCACGCCGCCCAGCTTCATGGGCCGGGCCTTGGGATCGTCGGCGTCGCCGTATTTGTGCACGTCGTAGCCCCAGCCGCTCAGGGGCAGCAGGGCCTGCTGCGCGGGCTGGAGCAGGGCCAGATCCCGGGGGGTGGTGATCTTCACGTTTGTCTCCTCGCCAGGGACGAGACAGACAGGCTGGCCCAGGCGTTCGATGAGGGAGGCGTCGTCCGTGGCCTCCCAGCCTTCGGCCTGGGCGCGGGCGTGGGCCTCGCGCAGCAGGGGCAGGGCAAAGGCCTGGGGTGTCTGCACGGCGCGCAGGGTGGCGCGGTCCAGGGTGTGCAGGACGGTATCTGCCTCCACGGTTTTGATGGTGTCCGTGACCGGCAGGCCGGGAATGACCGCCTGGACCCCGAGCCCGAGTTGGCCCCCGGGCCTGAGCGCCTCCAGCAGCCGGCGGACCAGGGCGGCCGAGGCGAAGGGGCGGGCGCTGTCGTGGACGAGCACCTGGTCGCAGTCCTCGGGCAGCGCGGCCAGGCCGTGACGAACGCTGTCCTGCCGTCGCACCCCGCCGGCGACGAGGCGCCAGGGCAGGTTCAGGGCGTCATCCACCCACAGCTGGCGGATTTCTGCGTCCATTTCGGGAAGGTTCGCCTCAGGAGCCACGAAGACCAGCCCGGCGATTTCGGGCAGGCCGCGCATGGTCAGGGCCGAACGCCAGTAGAGGGGCCGGCCGTCGAGTTCCAGAAACTGCTTGGCCCGGCCACCTGTGGCGGCCTGTAGCCGGGTGCCGCCGCCGGCGGCCAGGATGATGCACCAGATGGACATGCCTTCCCCGGCAGCCGGGCGGGAGGAGGGCCCTCCCGCAACGGACTGCAAAACGTGGATGAATAAAGAAAGGGGAGCCGGCCTGTAAGCCGGGTTCTGTTCCCCCGCGGTCCCGAGGGAGGCGGGGGTGGTCGTCATTCCTCTAGGGCGCGCCTCACGACGCGTCTCAAGCAACCTACCCGGGGACTTCGGCCGGGCCAGCCTCAAGCGTCCCCCTATTTGGTCTTGCTCCGGACGGGGTATGCCGAGCACGCCGCGTCGCCGCGGCGTCTGGTGGGCTCTTACCCCACCGTTTCACCCTTACCCGCACGCGGCGGGCGGTTTGCTTTCTGTGGCGCTGTCCAGGGATCGCTCCCTCTGGGGGTTACCCAGCGTCCTGCCCTGCGGAGCCCGGACTTTCCTCCCCGGCAATGGGTCCGAGAACCCTTGCCGCGGCGACGACCCGTCCGACTCCCCAAGTATCAACATAATGTCGTCGTGGTGGCCCGCAACAGGGCTACACGTCGCGGCCTTCTTCCTCGGCAGCCGCGGCTGCGGCGGCTTCCTCTTCGGTCTGGAAGTGTTCGCACCAGTAGATGAGCCGCTGGCAGTTGGGGCAGGAAAGAATCTGAGTGCCCTTCTGCAACTCAATGAAGCTCTGGGGGGGGATCATGATATGGCAGCCCGAGCAGACCCCGGCAGCCACGGGCACGATAACCGGCGCGGAAAGCCGGGAGCGGATGAACTCATAGCGGGAAAGCACGGGCGGCGGCACGCTCTGGCCGGCTTGCTTGCGGTCCCGGGCCAGCTGGCCCAGCCGGAGCTGAGCGTCTTCGGTGCGGGCGTTCAGGCTGGCGGATTTTTCCTCCAGCTGGGCTTCGAATTTCTGGAGCTCTTCGTTGATGGCCGCCTCGGCGGTGCGCTGGCGGATCAGCTCTTCTTCCAGGGTGGCGCGCTCTTCCTCGCGCATGCGATTCTGCTTTTCCATGTTGTCCATCTCGCGCATCATGGCGTGGTATTCCTTGGTGTTGGATGCCATCATGAGCTTGTTCTTGGACTTTTTGATCTTCAGCGAATCGTCGGTAATCTCCACATCCAGCCGTTTGGCCTGCTCCAGCAGATACTGCATCTTCTCTTCGATCTGGCCCTTGGCGGCTTGCAACTTGGCGAATTCCTCGCGCAGCGCCTCCACCTCCAGAGGGGCTGCTTCCATGCCCTTTTTGATGGCGATGATTTCGGAATCCACCCGCTGCAGGGCGACAAGTTGTTCAATCTGTTTGAGATACAGGCTCATGGAGGGCTCTCCTTCACGTGGCGCGTCTTTAGGAAACGGCGCTGGGGCCGGGGTGAACAGTATGGAAAGGGTCTTGGCCAGGGAAAAACCGGACGGCCAACCCGGCTGCCGGCGGTACATGTTCCGCCAGCAGCAAGGCAAAGCGGCGCATCATTTCTTCTTCAATGGAAAAATGGCCTACATCCACCAGGCATCCGGCAGCCGAGGCGGCCGTGTCCAGGGCAGTGTGGTATTTCACGTCGCCGGTGATGAACACCTGTGCCCCACGGGCAAAGGCCAGATCGGCCAGCGAAGCGCCGGAACCACCGCAATACCCCACCCGGGTCACGGTTTCGGGTTCCGGGCCACACCTGCGGATGCAGGTCCGGGGAAGCAGGGCAGCCAGGCGGCCGAGGAATTCGGCCCAGGGCAGCGGCTGGGGCAGCTGGCCCAGGCAGCCAATGCCGGCACTGCCATCGGCCAGGGTGGGCTCTAGAATGGCCAGCTCGCGCAGGTCCAGTTCGCGGGCCAGCCAGCCGGCCGGGCCCTCGGGCCGGGCGTCCAGGCTGGTGTGGGCGGCATAGCACCAGCAATCCGCCTGCAGCAGGCTGCGGATAATGGAGAAATAAGCATCCGGGACGTTCAGAAAGCGGGGCTTGAGGGCCAGGGGATGATGGGCCAGGATGGCCTCGGCGCCCCAGGCCAGGGCGGTCTGCACCTGGGCCGGGGTGGCATCCAGCATCACCGCCAGACGGGAAACAGTGGTGCGGGGCGAGGTGACCTGCACGCCGCTGGTGTCCCAGGAGCAGGCCCCGGCCAGGGGGGCCACCGCCTCGATGCAGGCAATGAGATCAGCAACCAGCATGGCGTTCTCCTTCAGCGCAGCCCGGGGCGGAAAATGATGAGGGCGCTCCCGACACACGTGTGCCCGAAGCGCCCTTGCGCTCTGCTGCACCACCCCCGTGGCCTGCGGCCCGTGCGGTCCGCGTGGTCTTCCGGGGGGCGCAAACTGATTGGGAGAGGAACATGTTTGTATGCAACGCCTGTCCTGCTGGTGGGCCTACCAGGATTCGAACCTGGGACCAGCCGGTTATGAGCCGGCAGCTCTGCCAACTGAGCTATAGGCCCATCACCCGTTGTCTGTCATCCAATCCACCCCGCCGCGTTGAAGCATCGCAGCGGCGGGAGCCTGCCGAACTGTACTGCAACGTAGTAAAATACCCCAAGGCAGAGTGGTTGTCAAATCGCAAATGCGCTGCGGGCTGAGGCTTCAGGCGCCGCGTTTGGGGAGCAGGTGCGGGGTGTTGGCCTTGATATAGTCGATGGCGCTTTTGCCGGCCACGGCCCCTTCGCCCACAGACACGCTGATCTGCAAAAAGCCGCCCGTGCAGTCTCCCGCGGCGAACACGCCAGGGATATTGGTCTGGTACCTGGCATCCACTTCCACGAAGTTGTTCTGCACCGTCACGCCCAGGGCCCGGGCAAAGTCCAGGGAGGAGGCCTCGCCCATGGCCACGAAGAGCCCGTCCGCATCCAGGGTCTGGCCGTCGGCAAAGACCAGGCGGGAGAGGGCGTTGTCGCCCTCCAGGCGTTCGACTTTCTGTTCCAGCACCGTGATGCCGGCGGCGTTGAGCCGGTCCTGGAAATCCGGGGTGATGGCCAGGGGCTTGCCCTGGGTGATGATGCGCACGTCCGGCGTGTAGGTCAGCAGTTCCAGGGCCTGGTTGGCGGCGAAGATGCCCTCGCCCAGCACGGCCACGGGGCGGTTTTTGTAAAAGAAGCCATCGCAGCTGACGCACCAGGAGACGCCCTTGCCTTCGTAGTCGCCCAGGTTGCTGATGCCGGGCCGCATGCGGGAGACTCCCGTGGCCAGGATCACGGCGCAGCAGGTGCGGGTGGTGACGTTGGAGACCACCTCGAAGCAGCCTTCGGGCATGCTGTGGATTGCCAGGACTTTTTCGCAGGACATGACCGTCCCGAAGCGTTTGGCCTGTTCGATGCCGCGTTCGATGAGGGCCTGGCCAGAGATGGTTTCGGGGAAGCCGAAGTAATTGTCGATGTCATAGTCCCCGGCAATCTTGGGCTGGCAGCCGAGGACGATGGTCGGAATGGAGGCGCGGCTGGTATAGATGGCTGCGGAAAGTCCGGCCGGCCCTGCGCCGACGATGATCAGTGGCAGGTGCGGAACGGAATTGGCTTGGCTTTCCATGAAAACACCTCGTACGGGGCGACGGCTGGCACAGCTGCGTGCCGCGGCCCGGAGTTACAGGCCGAGTTGCTTGAGCAGATCGTCCACGCCGCTCTGGCTGGAGTCCATTTGCGGTCCCTTGAGCTGGCTGGCCTTGGCCTTGGATTCCTGCACAATGGTTTCCAGGTCCTTGGAAGGTGCTTCTTCCCTGGCCTTGATGGACATGCCCGTGGAGACGTACAGATCAAAGGTGGTGGATTCGATACGTTTGAGGGCCGAGATGATCCGCTTGATGCGCTGGCCGGTCAGGTCCTGGAAGGAGAGCGAGGTCATAATCTTGATCAGATTCTCGCCAAGCTCGTTGTTGATGTCAATGAGCTTCATGATGTCTTCGTTGGCCTTGCGGGTCTTGCGCAGCTTGGCCAGCATGTTCTTGGCCTCTTCCTGCAGGGTCATGTGTTTTTCCACCACGTCCATGATCTCTTCAGTGGCTTGTTCGGTGGTCTGCAGGATGTCGTCCAGCTGGCGGGAGGCTTCCATGAAGAGCTGCTCGGCCTGCTGGACGGGCTCGCCCTCCACGTGGCTTTCCGGCCGGGTGGCCCGGGAGATTTCCTGATAGATTTCCTGCAGGCCGCTGCGCATGTCCCGAGAGATGCGGCGATAGAATTCGCTTTCCACCAGGGACTGGGAGAGGCTGCGGGTCAGCTCCTGCTCCAGGGCTTCGGTCAGATTTTTTGTCAGCCCCTCCACCACCTGGCGGGTCAGGGAGTCCATGGCGCTTTGGAGCATGTCTTGTTGGGAGAGCGGATCAGCGGGGGTCATCATGCGCTCCTGCAGGTTCAGCGGTCGCGCGAGCGCTCGCGCAGCCGCTTGCGTTCTTCGTGGAACACAAATTGAACAATGGCCTCCAGGGCAGATTCCTGGATGCGGACAAATTCAATGGAATACACCTTGCCGTCTTCTGCCGCGTGCGGAGGGGCCGGTTCCTCGCGTACCACCCGGGCCACGGCGCCGGCCATTCGCACCGGGGCATGCTGCAGGAGGATGGCCACTTCCAGCAGTGTCCCAGAAGCCAGGGGCTGCGTGGATTGGGCCTGCACGCCGCTGCCGGAGAGCTCCAGGACCCGCAAGGTCCCGGAAAAGCTGCGCGCCAGCTTGTCGTGTAACAGAAAGCCCAGCAATGCGTCCAGCTTGGCATCCAGATGCAGCAGAAAGCCGGCCAGTCCTTCCGGCAGGCGGGCTTTTTCCAGGGCCTCCTGGGCCGGGATTTCCGGCCCCGCCAGGGCCCACTCTTCCTGGAGCCGCAGGGGAGAGTCTTCATGCTCCAGCGGACGGCACCAGGCGGTCATTTGCACCGGGGTGCGGGCGAACTCGCGGCGGTCCTGCTGGCTGGCGTCCGCATGAGGGGGCATGCGGGGCTCTGGTCGGGGTTCCATAGGCGTCCTGTTGGTTTGCTGTTCAGCGCAGCTGTTCCACATCCACCTCTGCGTGCATGGCCCGCACGGGACAGATACGGGTGCACATGCCGCAGGCGGTGCAGCGTTCAAGGTCGAACACCACGCGGCGGGTCAGCAGATCCAGGGTCAGGCTTTCGTTGGGGCAGATGGCCGTGCACATGCCGCAGTGGACGCAGGAATCGTCATCCCGGGAGATGGTTTCCGCGGCCGGAGTGATGCGCACCCCCTGTTCCTTCAGGTAGGCCATGGCCTCCTTGAAGTTGTCTTCGGGCCCGCAGAGCTCCAGGGTCATGTGCCCTTCCTTGCGTGGAGTGATCTGCGCCTGCAGGATGCTGAAGGAGATATCGAACTTTTTGGAAATGACGCACACCACAGGATTGCCCGACACCTCCGGAGGGAAGGTGAGGATGACGATCTTGCGGATGCCTTTCAAACAATCTGCCATCATAGTGGTGGTCCCGAACCGCCTGCCTGAGGCAGGCGGGGGTCTGGTGGGTTCTTTAGTTGGGGCTCTTCAAGTATTCCATGGCCCGCTTGGCTTCCGGGGTGTTGGGATACTTGTGGATGACGTGCTGCAGCTGCACCTGGCCGGCCTTGAGCTTGCCGATCTGAATAAAGGCAATGCCCTGCTTCAGGTAGGCCGAGGCCGCCTTGGCGCTGTCCGGGTATTTGCCAATGATTTCCTGATAGGCCAGAATGGCCTTGGGGTATTCCTTGAGCTGAAAGTAGGCCTCACCCTGCCAGAAGATGGCATTGGAGGTCAGTTCATGGTTGGGGTGCGTGTTGGCGAACTGTTCCCACATGGCCTGGGCGGCCTGGTAGTTGCGGGCATTGAACTGGGCGCGGGCCTCGTTGTACATGCTCTGCGCCGCATCGGCACCGGGAGCCGGGGCCGGTTCATCGCCTTCGGTCACCACCTGGTTGCGCGGCGGCACCGCGCCGGGCATGCCCGGCACAGGCGACATGCCCGACGCGGGCTGCATGCCGGGCGCCGTTGGCGGAACGCCGAGTTCCTGGGCCTGGGAAGGCGTGAGCAGGGGGGCTGTGGCGTTGGGCGGCGGAGCGTATGCCGGCAGCGTATCCAGCGGCGGGGCCTTGAAACGGCGGTCAAAGTCGTCCATTTTGCCGCGCAGGCTGTTCACGTCCGCGCGCAACACATCCAGCTCAGCGCTCAGGTTGGCCTGATTGGGGCGGATTTCCTCAATGTTATTCATACGCTGCTCAAGGGCGGCCACGCGCGCATTGAGGGCGTCGATTTCCTTGCCGGTGCAGGAAGCCAGGCTCAGACCAGCGAGGGCCAGAGCCGTCATGGTGGTCATGGTGCGACGCTTCGAATGGGACATGAGAAGTCACTCCATGGAGATGGATGAGTTAGTCGGGGGTGGGCGAACTGCCCGCGCTGCCGCCGGCGTCTCCGGGGGCGCCCGGCGTACAGGATTTCTTGCAGCCGCGCCAAGCCCCGATGAACCAGTATGGCAGGCCGCCGAGAAACGGCAGCAACAAGCCGATGCCGAGCCAGATGAGCTTTTCCAGCGGGGTGCTGAATCGCCTCTGGTACGCGTGCCAGATCGCCAGAAAATTCGCAAGCAGCGGAAGCGTCAGGACGGTGGCATAGAACAGTCGTTTTTCAGGCGGCAGAGTGGAAAACCATTCCAGCAGGGGAATGTTCATGCAGCATCCTTGGGGTTTCTGCCAGGCTTGGCAGGGTCGGGATTCGTGAAGCCCACCAGCAGGACCAGGCTTACCGCGCCGACGCTGATGGCGCTGTCGGCCACGTTGAAGGCCGGCCAGTGCCAGTTGTTGTAATAGACGTCCAGAAAATCCACCACCGCACCCAGGCGCAGGCGGTCCAGCAGGTTGCCCGCCGTGCCGCCCAGAATGAGGGCCAGCCCCAGGCGCACACGCAGGCCACCACCGGGGAACAACCCCTTTTCCCGCCAGATGCCAAAGCCAAGCAGGGCCAGGGCGGCCAGGGAGATGCAGGCGAACAGCACCGTGCCCCAGCCGCCTTCCGCATCATTCAAAAAGCCGAAGGCCGCGCCCTTGTTCAGGTAGTGGACCAGATCAAACCAGCCGGGGATGACCGGGATGCGGTCCGTCCACAACGCGAGCGTGCTGGAAATCCACCACTTGCTGAGCTGGTCCGCCACGAGCACGGCCATCGCCAGCAGAAAGCACAGCCGACGTTCCTGGACAATGGTCACGCGGTTAGGCTCCCTGGGGCGGGTTGTCAGCCACCACGCGGGCGCAGCGGGGGCACAGCTCGTTGGATGCCGACACTTCCGGCGTCACAATCCAGCAGCGCTCGCACTTGCCACCCGCGGCCGGCCCCACGGTGAGCTTCATGCCGCCCAGTTCCGTGGCCAGGGCTTCTGCCGGGGCCTGCTCCAGGGCAAGCACTTCCACGCGGGAGAGGATGCACAGCTCCCGCAGATCCGCGGAGGTTTCCCTGAGCGAGGTCTGCAGGTCTTCGTCAATGTAGATGACGGCCTGCCCCGAGAGAGAGTGCCCCACCTCGCCGGACTTGCGCAGGGGTTCCATGGCTGCCACGATGGCCGCACGCATGGCCAGCACCTGGCCCCAGCGTTCCCGCAGGGCCTCGTCCATGCCCGGCGCTTCCCGCTCCACGCCCAGGCAGAGCACGGAGGGCAGATCGGGCTTGAGGGCCGCGGGCAAATGGCCAAAGACCTCCTCGGCCGTAAAGGAGAGGATGGGGGCCATGTTCTGCAGCATGAGCATGAGCACGCGCCAGAGCACGGTCTGACAGGAGCGCCGCTCGCGGCTGGCCTTGCCTTCGACGTAGAGCCGGTCCTTGGCGATGTCCAGATACAGGGCCGAAAGGTCGGTCACGCAGTAGTTGTACAGGGCGTGGTAGACCTTGTGGAATTCATAGCGATCATAGGCTGCCTGGATTTCGGCGTGCAGGCGCAGGGCCTGATCCAGGGCGAAGCGGTCGTAGGGCAGCAGGTCGTCGTAGGCCAGGGCGTCTTCAGGCGTAAAGTCGAAGAGGTTGCCCAGCAGGAACCGGCAGGTATTGCGGATGCGGCGGTAGCCATCCACCACGCCGCTCAGGATGGCGTCGGAAATGCGGACATCTTCCGTATAATCCACGGAAGCGACCCACAGACGCAGGATTTCCGCGCCGAACTTGTCGATGATTTCCTGGGGCGCCACCACGTTGCCGATGCTTTTGCTCATCTTACGGCCTTCGCCATCCACCACGTACCCGTGGGTGAGCACGGCCTTGTAGGGCGGCGCACCCTCGTTGCCCACGGCGATGAGCAGGGAGGAGTGGAACCAGCCGCGGTGCTGGTCCGAGCCCTCCAGGTACAGATCCGCGGGCAGGCTGAGCTCCGGCCGTTCCTTGAGCACGGCGGCGAAACTGGAGCCCGAGTCGAACCAGACATCCAGGATGTCGGTTTCCTTTTTCCACTGCCCGCCGCAGCTGCAGGTGGCCTTGTGGGCCGGGATGATCTCCTCCAGGGGCGCTTCGAACCAGTCGTCGCAGCCGCGGGGGTGTTTGGCAAAGCGCTCGACCATCTTGTAGACCCAGTCCGCCTCGAACCAGGCCTCGTCACAGGCCGTGCAGCGCAGGGCCACAATGGGCACGCCCCACATGCGCTGGCGGGAGATGCACCAGTCCGGCCGGTTTTCGATCATGTTGAAGATGCGGTCCTCGCCCCAGGCGGGAATCCATTGCACGTCCTCGCGAATGGCCTTGAGGGCCTTCTCGCGCAGGGCATTGGCGGCCATGGAGACAAACCACTGGGTGGTGGCCCGGAAGATGACCGGCTCCTTGCAGCGCCAGCAGTGCGGGTAGCTGTGGGCAATTTTTTCGGAACCAAGCAGTCGGCCGTTCGCGGTCAGGATTTCGATGACCTTGGGATTGGCCTGAAAAACGGTCAGGCCGGCCATCTGGTCCACGGAATCCATGAAGCGCCCGGCATCGTCCAGGGGGGAGAGGATCTCCAGGCCGTACTTGAGGCCGGTTTCGTAGTCCTCGCGGCCGTGGCCCGGAGCGGTGTGCACGCAGCCGGTGCCGGCGTCCAGGGTCACGTAGTCGGCCAGAACGATGGGCGAGGGCCGGTCAAAGAAGGGATGCCGGGCAATCAGGCCTTCCAGGGAGGCCCCGGGAGTCTTGGCCAGGATCTTCCATTCCTTCCAGCCGAATTTGTCGGCCAGGCCGGGGACGAAATATTCCGCCAGGACAAACTGCCTGCCGTCGGCTTCCACCAGGGCGTATTCATGGTCCGGATGCAGGGCCACGGCCATGTTGTCCGGCAGGGTCCAGGGGGTGGTGGTCCAGATGACCACGTGGGCCCGGGCGGTGTCGGCCTGGGGGAAGATGGCGGCCAGTCTGGCGTCCGGCAGGGGAAAGGCCACGTAAATGGAGGGGGAGGTGTGGTCCTTGTATTCCACCTCGGCCTCGGCCAGGGCCGTCTGGCAGCTGCAGCACCAGTGCACGGGCTTTTTGCTGCGGAACACGGAATTCTTTTCCATGAACCGGCCCAGCTCGCGGGCCGTGGCGGCCTCATAGGCCGGGTCCATGGTCTGGTAGGGGTGGTCCCAGTCGCCAAGCACGCCCAGGCGCTTGAATTCCTTGCGCTGGGTGTTCAGCCATTTGGTGGCGTAATCCCGGCAGCGCTTGCGCACGGCCACGGGCGGCAGCTGGGCAAACTTCTCGCCAAGCTCCTGGGCCACCTTGTGTTCGATGGGCAGGCCGTGGCAGTCCCATCCGGGAACGTAACGGGCGGCAAATCCCTGCATGTTGCGGGACTTGACGATAATATCCTTCAGTATTTTATTCAGGGCCGTGCCCAGGTGAATATTGCCGTTGGCATAGGGGGGGCCGTCATGCAGGATGAAGGCGCCGCGGTCGGCATTGGTCTCCACCATGGTCTTGGCGATGGCTTCCTTTTCCCAGAAAGCGAGGGTTTGCGGCTCGCGCTGGGTGAGGTTGGCCTTCATGGGGAAGGAGGTCTGGGGCAGGTGGAGCGTCTTCTTGTAGTCGCTCATGGAACAGTGCGTCCTTTGCTTGGAGGGCGATCGGCAGGAACAGCCGTTGAACAGGGATTGATTGATCAGACGGGCGCGGAAGTCAAGTCCGCACGGCGCAAATTAGCCGCCGCCGGTCTGGCAGCCGTGATCCTGCTGGAACCTGGGAGAGTGGGGCGAGGCATACAACCATGCGGCGGAGACGGTTTTTCCGGTGATCACCGGAGCCAGCACACGGCAGTAGCAGCTTTTGTCATCAGGCAAAAAATCTTCGAATTCGTCGAATACGCGCAGGCGGGATTCAGGGTCCTTGAATTCCAGAACCTCCCCCAGCACAAATCGCCAGGGAGGCTCCAGGGCAGGAAACGAGGCGGCCTGTACCGGCTCGTACCGCCAGGGGAGCGCCAGATCCCGCAGGATATCCTCGCTGCCGATGGCCAGCACGTCTTCTGGCGGGATGAACAGGGTGGGGTAGCCCTCAGGCCGATCAACCACCCGGCCGCGGACCGCCGCCGGCTGCAGACTGCAGCAGCCCTGGCAGTACTGCTCAAACCCGTAGCAGCCGCGCTTGAGCGTGCCATAGACGAAGAGCCGCAGGGGCGCTGGGTCTGGCGGGGTGCGCGAGGGAATGAGCAGGGTGGAAAAGCGCATGCAGGACAGCTCCTGCTAGAAGTTCACCTCGCCACCATTCATGACTGCGGCCATGTCCCGCATGACCTGCAAGGATTCTTCGGCTTCCTTGACGTCCATCTTGCGCAGGGCAAAGCCCGCGTGGACAACCAAGTAGTCGCCGGTTTCCACCTGGCCGTCAAGCAGCAGGAGCGAGGCTTTGACAAAGGTATCGCTATCACCCACGCGGCAGGAGGCCACGCCGTTTTCAATGGTTTCGATACGGGCAGGAATGGCGAGGCACATGCGGATGCTCCTTGTTGGGACCGGGGGCTACGCTTTGGGCGTGTACTGGCCGCCCTGGACGACGAGTTCCTTGAGGGCCACCCCGGCCATGAGGGGCAGGCGCTCCTGGGCCAGGGGGGAGAGCTCGGGGTGCATGGTTTCGTAATCAAAGGGTTCCATGCCGATAACCAGGGCTTCGGGGCAGTGGCCGGTCAGTTTGCAGAGGATGAGCGTATCGACCAGATCCGTCTGGTGCATGGAATTCTTGAAGGCGAGGCTCTTGCGCAGGTCGTCGCCGGTCAGGCGGTAGATGGCGCCGGGTTCGTCGCCGCCAAGCACCGCGTCCAGGACGATGAGCACGTCGCTCTCCATGATCGGGCCCATCAGGCGCGTGCCGAGGGTGCCGCCATCCATGAGGGTGACGTTTTCGGAAAAGTCGTAGTGCGCCTCAAGGTGCTCCACCAGGCGCACACCCAGGCCTTCGTCGGTGTACAGGATGTTGCCGACGCCCAGAAGCAGGATGCGGGGAGAGTCGTTGGACATGCAGACCTTGATAAGACATCAGGAGCCCGGCGGGAAGACCGGGCTCCTGAGTTTTTGTGTGATGCCCCTGAATTACAGGACGCGGAACTTGTGCACCTGGTTGGACTCCGGATCGATCACATGCACGCCGCAGGCGATGCAGGGGTCGTAGGAGTGCACGGTGCGCAGGATTTCCACGGGGCGCTTGGGGTCGGCAATGGGCGTGCCGATGAGGGCCTGCTCCACGGCGGAGAGCTTGCCTTCGGCGCAACGGGGGCCGAGGTTCCAGGTGGAGGGCACCACGAGCTGGAAGTTCTCGATCTTGCCGCCCTTCTGGACGATCCAGTGGGAGAGCATGCCGCGGGGGGCGTTGACGAAGCCCACGCCCTGGGACTCGCTGGGGTACTGCCAGTCGGTGTACAGGTCGTCCTTGCCAGCCTTGACGTTGGCTTCCAGGGCGTCCACCCACTTTTCCACTTCCTGAGCGGCGGTGAGGCACTGGATGCCGCGGGCGGCGGTGCGGCCCAGGGTGGAGAACAGGGCTTCGGGGCCCACACCCAGGGTCTTGAGCACCAGATCCACAGCCTTGACCGTGGGTTCGTGCTTCTTGGCATAGGCCACCAGCACGGAGGCCAACGGGCCCACTTCGAAGGCTTCGCCCTTGTAGCGGGGGGCCTTCATCCAGGAGTAGCGATCTTCGCCGTGGAATTCCGTCCACTTGGGCTTGGTGACGCCCTTGTACGGGTGGTGCGCTTCCGCGCCTTCGTACCAGGAGTGCTTGACGTGTTCGGCGATGAGGTCGGGGTTGAAGTCATCCACCTTGCTGAGGTCGTTGCCCCAGATCACACCCTGCGGGGTGTAGCGCGAGTTCAGATCGTACTCGTCGGTGGGGAATTCGCCGCAAGTGAGGAAGTTGGACGTTTTGCCGATGCCGCCCCAGTTCTTGTAGAAGCCGGCCACGGCGAGCAGGTCGGTGATGTACACCTGTTCGATGAACTCGCGGACTTCCTTGTACAGCTTGCGGAACTCGGCGATGCGCTCGGGCTTGAGCGAATCGTAGTTGGTGCAACCACCGGCCACGGTGAACTGCGTGTGGGGGTTCTTGGCGCCAAAGATGGCCATGGCCCGGGCCGCCTTGACCTGCACCCGCAGGGCTTCCAGGTAGTGCGCCGTGGCAATCAGATCCACTTCGGGCGGCAGCACGTAGGCCGGATGGCCGCCAAGGAAGTAGGCGTTGGTGAAGATGCCCAGCTGGCCGCTTTCCACCAGGGCCTTGACCTTGTCCTGCACAGCCTTGAGGCTTTCCGTGGTGGTCTTGCGGGGGGAGAGATCACTGGCCAGACGGGCAGCCTTGGCCGGATCGGCATTCAGGGCGTTGGCAACGTTCACCCAGTCCAGCGCATGCAGGTGGTAGAAATGCACGAGGTGGTCATGCATGTACTGCGCGCCCATGACGATGTTGCGCATGAGCGAGGCGTTGGCAGGGATTTTCACGCCCACGGCGTTGTCCACCGCGCGGGTGGAGGCCAGGGCATGCACATAGGTGCACACGCCGCAGGCGCGCTGGGTGAAGTGCTGGGCGTCACGGGGGTCACGGCCCTTGAGGATCATTTCCAGCCCGCGGAACAGCGTGGACATGCTCCAGGCATTCTTGACTTTGCCGCCTTCCACTTCCACTTCAATGCGAAGATGGCCTTCGATCCGGGTAATGGGATCGACGACGATCTTGTTGCCTTGGATTTCAGACATCGGGTCTTCTCCTGTGCGAAACGAAGTTCCTGGCTAATGCTCGATGAGCTTGGCCGTCTGCCGACTAGGCGCTGTAGAACGGCGAGTACAGATCCCAGAAGTTGGGCTCGCTGCAGGCAATGCAGGGGTGCCCGGCCTGGACCGGCCAGCTGACCTGGTTGAAGAGCTGCTTGGGGCAGTTGTTGTACGTATCAGGACCCTTGCAGCCCAGCTCATAGAGGCAGAAACCCTTCTTGGCTTCAGGGGAGCCGAAGGAAGGCGCGAATTCACCGGCTTCGAAATGCTTGAGACGAGGGCAGTTGTCGTGCACGGTTTCACCAAAGAACATCACCGGCCGGCCCTGCTTGTCCAGCTCGGGCATGCCCTTGGTCAGCAGATGCACCACGGTGCCCACAAAGTTCATGGGGTTCGGCGGGCAGCCGGAAATGTTGATGGCTTTCACGCCCAGCTTGCCCAGGGCTTCGTTCACGCCCACGGTGCCCGTGGGGTTCGGCTTGGCCGCCTGCACGCCGCCGTAGGTGGCGCAGGTGCCAATGGCGATGACAGCCTTGGCCTTGGGGGCCACTTCCGCGCAGATGTCGTACATGTTGCGGCCGGCCACCTTGCCCCAGTAGCCGCCGTCGCCCATGGGAATGCCACCTTCGATAACGCAGACGAATTCGCCCTTGATGGCTTCGTGCAGCGCTTCTTCCACGGCATGGCCAGCGCCGGCCATGAGCGTTTCGTGGTAATCCATGGAGATGACGTCGAGAATCAGTTCGTCGATGTACGGATCGACGGTCCGCAGCACGGACTCGCTGCACCCGGTGCATTCAGCATTGTGCAGGTACACGACGCTGGGGCGCTTTTTGGCAGTCAGCGCCTCGGCAACCTTGGGGGCAAAGGCAGGACCCATGCCCATGGCGACGGCCACGGCCGTGCAGAACTTCATGAAGTCGCGGCGCGATACGCCCCGGCGCTCCAGCCGTTCCTCGACCTGGTCCTTGCCACGACCAATATAACACTTCATTTACGTACCCTCCGTCCTCTCTAGTTCTAAGGTCCGTTCGGACACACACACCCGCTGGTTAAGGTCAGTCAGGGCCTGCCTGCGCGGAGCGGAACATGCGACAGCAAAGACCGGAGTTCCGTACTCAGATGAAGACGCCGCGCATCGTCATTGGGGCACAGCCCAGCTGCATGAAGCGCAAGAAGAATGTTGAAAATGCATGTTCTCGTAACATGTTAGATTCTTCCTCTACGCCCTGCAATTTGCTGTGTCAATGTTTTTCAGCCAAAGCCCGGCTACTCTGCTTGTGAATGTCAGAACAAGAACCTTGCTGTATACAACAACTGAAAAAGTACATTGCAAGTGTTACCAATTCAAAAAGTGTGACACCAGTGCAGCAGTTCACCATGCCTTCGAGACCTCTGCACAACACCACCCGAACGACTCTTCGCCGAGGAAATGGCCCTCTCGGCCTCTGATTTTGGTCTAATCTGTCATCGTTTTCATCATTTTTCCCTCATTTTCATCATTCCTTCCAAATTTTGGACGCACCAGCCCCTCAAGTGCCCATCAACCGCACGGCTTTCTTCAAATTGAAGGCCATTCCCACCAGATACAGCTCGGCGCAGACCTTTTTCAGGCCCAGATAGCGCGCCCGGGCCAGGCCGTAGCCGCGTTTCCAGGTCCCGAACACCCGCTCCACGCCGCAGCGCACGCTGCTGATGAGCCGGTTGCGCAATCGTTCATAGGCCGTGAGCGGCGCGTGGCGGGTGGCCTTGTCCATGGTGGCGTCCTTGAGGCCGCGGGCCAGCAGCGCGTCGCGGTTGGCGCCGCTGGAATACCCCTTGTCGCCATAGACATAGGTCCCTGGAATAACATGGATTTCATCGAGCAGCGTTTCGAACTCGCGCATGTCTGACCGGTTGGCCGAGGTGGCGTGGCCGCCGAGGAAGAAGCCGTCGCGAGCATCGGTGGCGGCGTGGATTTTGTAGCCGTAATGACAGCGACGCCCCTTCTTGAGCCAGGCCGCGTCGGCATCGTCTGAAAAGCTGACCTTGACCGAACAGTCTGATTTCGCAGGGGATGCAGGTTGCTGTTCGGCCTCCTCCGCGCGATCCTCGGGCAGGATGTCGATGATTTTGCGCGGGCGGCGGGCAGATTCGACCACCGAGGCGTCGACCACGGTCCCCTCACGCACGAGCAGGCCCTTGGCTTCGAGCTGCTCGTTGAGGCGATCCAGAAGCTTATCGAGAATATTCAACTTGATCAGGCCGTTGCGAAATCGGCAGATGGTGGTTTCGTCGGGGACGTCACCCTCGAAGGACAGACCAACGAAGCGGATGAAGGAGAGGCGGTCGTAGAGGGCCTGCTCGGTGGCCGGGTCGCTGAGATTGTACCACCGTTGCAGGAGCAGAATCTTGAACATGGCCAGGGCCGGGTAGGCGGGGTTGCCCACGGCGTCGGCCTTGCGGGTAAGTTTCTTGTTCAAAAACGAACGGATAGGCCGCCAGTCGATGAGGGCGTCAATGTCGTCCAGGAAGGTGCGCTTGGTCTTGCGCCGGGCCATGAAGTAATCGCCAAGCAACGGGGCCTTGGGGCTGCGCTCTGCCATGTTATCCTCCTTGGGGTGAAGGAAGAATAGCAGATATCATGCTGGATTTGAAGAGAAAATATGCGGTGGCCGTGCAGAGGTCTCGCCTTCATTTTGCTCTTCATATCCTCATTTGCAACATTCGGATAGTCCTTTGAGGAGAATTCAGAGAGGGGCTGAGAGAACAGAAAGGGCAATGCGGCAAGGCACGCAGACGCAGGTTGATCCGGGCGAACTGACAGGACAAAAAAAGGAGCCTCCTTGCGGGGGCTCCTTTGGGTACTCGCGGCAGGCAGGCTGCAGTCTAGCGGTTCATCACATCCAAAAACTCGCGGTTGGTCTTGGTGCCGCGCATCTTGGAGAGCAGAAACTCCATGGAATCCATGGAATTCATGGGGGCAAGCACCTTGCGCAGGATCCAGACCCGGTTCAGCACCTCGTCGGGGAGCAGGAGTTCTTCCTTGCGGGTGCCGGAACGGTTGATGTCGATGGCCGGGAAAATACGCTTTTCGGCAATGTGGCGATCCAGATAGATTTCCATGTTGCCGGTGCCTTTGAATTCCTCGAAAATCACTTCATCCATTCGGGATCCCGTATCGATGAGTGCTGTGGCGATGATGGTCAGGCTGCCGCCTTCCTCAATGTTACGGGCGGCGCCAAAAAAGCGTTTGGGCCGCTGCAGGGCGTTGGCGTCCAGGCCGCCGGAGAGGACGCGGCCGGAGGAGGGGGTGACGGCGTTGTAAGCCCGGCCCAGGCGGGTGATGGAGTCCAGCAGGACCACCACGTCGCGCTTGCGTTCGGTGAGCCGCTTGGCCTTCTCCATGATCATCTCGGCCACCTGGACGTGGCGGGTGGGGGGCTCATCAAAGGTGGAGGAAACCACCTCGGCGCGCACATTGCGCTCCATGTCCGTCACTTCCTCGGGACGTTCGTCGATGAGCAGGACGATGAGGTAGACGTCGGGATGATTGGCGTTGATGGAGTTGGCGATGGACTGCAGCAGCATGGTCTTGCCGGTGCGGGGCGGGGCGACGATGAGCCCGCGCTGCCCGCAGCCAATGGGCGAGAGGAGATCCACGACCCGGCCGGAGTAGTTGCTCTCCGAGGTTTCCATGATGTAGCGGCGGTCGGGATAAATGGGGGTCAGGTTGTCAAACAGGACGATATTTTTAGCTTTTTCAGGCGCTTCCAGGCAGATTTCGCTTACTCGCAAGAGGGCGAAGTAGCGCTCGCCTTCCTTGGGGGGGCGAATCTGGCCGGAGACGATATCTCCCTTGCGGAGGGAGAAGCGGCGAATCTGCGAAGGGGAGACGTAGATATCGTCCGGGCCCGGCATGTAGCTGTACATGGGGGACCGCAGGAAGCCGAAACCGTCGGGGAGAATTTCCAGCACGCCGTCGCCGTAAATGGCGCCGTTCTGGGAGGCGCAGCTCTGGAGCAGGGCGAAGATAAGCTCCTGTTTGCGCATGGAGCTTGGGTTTTCGATATTGAACTGCTCGGCGAGGAGCATGAGGTCGGTCATGCTCTTGAGCTTGAGCTCGGAGAGGTGCAGGACGTTGTCGCTGTTGTTGTTCTGCTGCTGCTGGTGCTGGGCGCTGCGGTTGCGCTTGCGGCCGTGGCTTTTTCCCGGATGCCCTGCCGGGGTCTGGCCCGGCGCCTGATTGCCAGGCGAGGCGTTCTGGGCGTTGCCCTTGTCGTTGTTTCGCTCGTTGCCCTGGCCCTTCTCGTTGAATGGCGGTTTCTCGGCGTGTGGCGTCTTTTCCGCCTGCTGCGGCTTTTCGGGGGGGAGATTTTTTTCGGCAGGCCGGGGCTTTTCGGCTGGGTGCGCAGCCTCGGCGCGAGCGGCCTTTTCTGCAGACTGCCTTCTTTCTGCGGCCTTGGGTTTTTCCGCAGGAGCGGGGGCCGGCTGTGCCGGAGCGCCATCTCCCGAGGCGGCAACCGGTGCGGAGTCCGGCGCAGGCTGCACAGGAGCAGCTTGCGCGGCGAGGGGAGCGACGGATTGATCGGCGGATTGGGGAGCGGCGGCGGAAGAAGGGGTCTGCTGCATGTGAAAATTCTCACAAAAAGGTGCTGGGGGATGCTTCAAGAGAACAAGGCAGGCCTGAGCACAAGCAAGAGGCTATAGGGCACACTTGCATTAAATGTATGACGGAAGTGGTGCGCAAAGTGGTTGAGTCGAATCATGCAACGCGGAACTGCAACTCCGAGGAAAGATGCGGAGCACTGCCATTTCGGCGTATGAAACACACTTTTCGGGCAAAGTCATGATGCTGTACAGGATGATTCGCAACAGCGCAAGAGGCAAAGGTACACACAACATTCCGAGCCCAATGGGAATGCTGCCTCTCGAATCGCTCTGAAGTTGTTATGTGGTATGTCGCAAAAAAATGTCAGGCGCCGGCCCGGGCAGATTGCTGTGCGGCGTTACGCCAAACAGTCGCGGCAGACGCACGGCACGGGGCCGGGGCGGCCTAACACCGCTCACGGCTCTGGGCTACATGATATCAATGAAAAACCTGTCGGCATGACGCGAAGAAGCACGGAAGCAACAGGCGAGAAGCAGGCGAAAGGAGGCAACGCGATTCATAGGATGGTCGCCATTCCAAAAAACCATCGTCACATTACCCCGTATCCGGGCAGCTTGCAAGAAAAATATGGAAAACTGTCCGCTGGTTGGTTCGAAAGCCTATTTGTCGCCCGGTTTTTCCGCCTGAGGCTTGAGCACATCCTGGAACAAATCCTCAATATGCAGCCGCAGTTCTTCCTGATCTCTTCCCAGGGCGTAGGAAAGCTCCATGGTCAAAAGCCCCATGGCTTGTTCCAGGAGGCGGCGTTCACCAAAGGAAAGTTCTTTGTCCCGTCCAATGAGCAGCAGTTCCTTGAGCACGTATGCCACATCGGCCAGATTGCCACTCTTGAGCTTTTCCGAGTACTCACGATAGCGGCGGTTCCAGTTCTGCCCGGAATAGCCGGTGAACGTGGAGCGGTCTTTCAGGGATTCCAGTATGGCCGCGCCTTCATCGCCAGAGCACAAGGGGCGCAGGCCGACTGTTCCAGCGTTGCGCACGGGCACCATCAGCGTGATGTTGTTGGACAGGATGCGCACGATGTAAAACTCGGCTGCGGCGCCGCCGATTTCCTTGGTCTCAATGCGGTCCACCCTCCCCACACCTTGGGCAGGATAGACCACCAGTTCTTCCACTGCAAACACGTGCACCTCGTGCGAGCCTAGAGCCACTCGTTCGACACGTCGCCACACGGGACGTCACCGGCCGAACGAGAAAAAAAGCATATCGTAAAACTCGGACACCGTCCATGCTCGTCTCGTCACACGAGCTGGCTGCCAAGGGGGCAACGGTTGCAACGACTAATAAAAATCTTGTAAATCAGTCTGTTGCAGGACGATACTTGTTCAGCTGTTCCTGGGCTGCGCGACGGTCGCCCAGAAGAAACTGGCAGACCCCCGCGGCGGCCTCTGCAATGAGCGCCTCCAGAATGGGGCGTTCCTGCGGGGCGAAGCCAGTCAATACATACTCGCGCATTTCCCCGGGGGCCGGCCTTCCCACGCCCAGCCGCAGCCGGTGGAATTCCTGGCTGCCCAAGTGGCTGATAATGGAGCGGATGCCGTTGTGCCCGGCAGGGCCTCCGCCAAGCTTGAGCTTCATCCGGCCAAGGGGAAGGTCAAGCTCATCATGCAGCACCAGGACATCCTCGGGGGCAATCCGGTAATACCGCGCGATCTGGCCCACAGCCTCGCCAGAAAGATTCATGTAAGCCAGAGGCTTGACCGCAAGCCAGCGCTGGTCTGCCCCGCTAAGCTGCCACAGCTGGTGTTTGCCGGCCTTGTCCTGCAGCAGGCGCACCTGCCAGTCGCGGTCAGCCTCCAGCCGGCGCAAGACCTCGTCCAACACGAGGAAGCCGAAATTGTGCCGTGTCCCTTCGTATTGCCGGCCCGGATTGCCCAGACCGGCCACGAGGCCGGCAAACACATCTGCCATGAATACTGACTCCGCCGCGCGCAGCAGGAAATGCCGCGGGCCCAAAACAGTGAGAAACCCCGGCCCGAGACGGTCGCCTCAGGCCGGGGTCCGCATACTGGAAACAAGGCGAGGCTAGTCTTTGCCGCCGGGGCCGGGAGCCGCCTTGCGGGTGGCCACCACGCTCAGGAGCGCGTAATTCTGCTTGTATACGGCCATCACGTTTTCGGGCAGCACCACATCCTTGACGGTGAAGGCATCGCCCACCTGCATTTTGCTCACATCCAGATCCACCACGGCCGGGATGTCGCCGGGCAGGCAGGTCACGGTGATGGTGTCGTGGAAGGTTTCCATCATGCCGCCGAGCTTGAGGCCGGGAGCCTCGCCCACCTGACGCACGGGCACGTTCAGGGTCACCTTCTTGGCGTAGTCCACACCGTAGAGGTCCAGATGGACGACCTGGCGCTTGAAGGGGTGCTTCTGGACTTTCCAGACCAGGGTGGGGCGGCCTTCTTCGCCGTCAACCACCAGGGAAAAGAGCTTGCTGGTGCCGATCTGGCGGTAGGCCTTTTCAAAGGCCAGGGCGTCGATGGTCAGGGCGAGGTTGTCGCCAGACGCGGTGTAGTACACGGCGGGAATCTGGCCAGCCACGCGCAGACGACGGTTGGGGCCCTTGCCGCTGGAGTCGCGCCGGGTGGCGGCGAGAGAGATTTGCTCAGCCATGGTCAATGTGCTCCTTAACACATGCAGCGGCGGCGCGTTCAGACGAACAGGACGCTCACCGAGGATTCGGTATGAATATTATGGATGGCCTTGGCCAGGAGACCGGCTACGGACATCACCTCAATTTTGGGGCAGGCTTCTTTCTTTTCGCCAAGAGGGATGGTGTTGGTCACCAGGATCTTGGAAAACTTGGATTGCTGGAGCCGCTCGATGGCCGGGCCGGAGAGCACGGGGTGGGTGGCGCAGGCGATGACCTCCTCGGCACCGGCAGCCAGGAGCACGTCGGCCGCGGCCACAATGGTGCCGGCGGTGTCGATCATGTCATCCAGAACCACGGCACGTTTGCCTTTCACGTCGCCAATGACGTGCATGGCCTTGGCCTTGTTGGGCTCATCGCGGCGCTTGTCGATGATGGCCAGACCGGCGCCCAGGCGCTTGGCGTACGCGCGGGCGCGCTCGGTGCCGCCAGCGTCGGGGGAGACACAGACGATGTCGCCCTCAAGGCCGCGCATGTATTCAAGAAAGACCGGCAGGGCATAGAGGTTGTCCACAGGCAGGTCAAAGAAGCCCTGGATCTGCCCGGCGTGCAGGTCGATGGTGATCAGCCGATGCATCCCGGCCGCGGTCAGGAAGTCGGCCACCAGCTTGGCGCTGATGGGCGCGCGGGGAACGACCTTGCGATCCTGCCGGGCGTAGCCGTAGTAGGGAACCACGGCGGTGACGCGGCCGGCACTGGCGCGTTTGAGCGCGTCCAGGATCAGGCACAGCTGCATCAGATGGAAATTGACCGGGGCACATGTGGGCTGGACGACAAAGACGTCATTCCCGCGCACGTTGTCCTTGATCTCCACGCGGATTTCGCCGTCGCTGAAGGTCTCGGTCACGGCCGGGGTCAGCCGGCAGCCAAGGTGATCGCAAATTGCATACGCCAGTTCGGGGTTGGCGGTGCCGGTGACTATCTGCAGATCTCGACTCATGACGTTCACGCTAGCGCCGGCCCGGCTGGACCGACGGCCGCTGTGCGCAGTGACTGCGCGGCCTAATGGAAGCACCCGCGGGGGGACACTCCCGCCCGTAAGGCGCAACGAGCCGGGGACAGCAGCTCTTCGCACGTCTGGAGCATGCTGTTCCCGGACAAAAAATTGGCAGGGGCGGAAGGATTCGAACCCTCGAATGACGGGACCAAAACCCGTTGCCTTGCCAGCTTGGCGACACCCCTGCATCACATGTGGCTTGTAAACACCCTGCCCGGACCAATCCAGGCCACCGCTTCCGCCTGCCGGGCAAACGTCGCAGCATGGGCAGCGTCCCGGAACAGGGCGAACACGCCGGAGCCGCTGCCGGTGAGCATGGCCCCTGCAGCGCCAGCCTTGTAGGCCAGTTCCTTCAGGGTCGTCAACCGCGGCTCCAGAGGGAGCACCACATCTTCAAAACTATTAAAGAGCACCACAGCGTCGGTGAAAATGACGTCTTTACCCACCGGGAGCCTGCCTGTCAAGGCATTATTGCATCCGGCTGGTGATTTCCAGTGCCTGGCGTCCCAGGCGGCATAGGCCTTGGGGGTGGAAATGGCGATTTCCGGGCAGCAGAGCACCAGGCTGAAGCCGGCCAACGTCAGCTGCACCGGAGACAGCCGCTCGCCGATGCCCAGGGCCAGACAGGGGCCATCCTGCAGAAAGAACGGCACATCCGCGCCAAGTGTTGTGGCGATGCGGGCCAGTGTGGCGGCGGGGAGGGCCTTGTCCCCGGCCAGGGCGTTCATGGCCCGGAGCATGGCCGCGGCGTCGGCACTGCCGCCGCCAAGGCCCGCGCCCATGGGCACGCGCTTGTCCAGGTGCACAGCCAGATCCAGCTGCAGCTCCGCTGCCAGGGTGAAGGCGGCGTAGGCCCGGGCCACCAGATTCTCCGGGCCGGCGAGAGCCGGATCCGAGCAGCTGAACCGCAACCCCGCGCCGGCCTCGGCCGGCTCCACCCGCAGCGTGTCCGTGGGGGCGGCCAGGGGCCAGAAAACCGTGGACAGCTCGTGATACCCGTCTTCGCGGCGGCAGCGGATCTCCAGGAAGAGATTGATCTTGCAGCCGGGATGCAGAACCATGGCGCTGCCGGAGAGAGGGGGTGTGGCGGGCGTCATTTGGATGGCGGCGTGACGGACAGGGTTTCCAGCACAATGGAGTCATTGGTAAAAACGCAAAGCTCCGAGGCAATGCGCATGGACTCCAGGGCGACCTTGTCGCAGGGCAGGTGGGCGTGACGATTGAGGGCCCGCGCCGCAGCCAGGGCGTATGGCGCGCCGGAGCCGATGGCGGCAATGCCGTCGTCGGGCTCAATGACGTCGCCCGTGCCGGAGAGCATGAGGATGGAGGAGGCGTCCGCCACCAGGAGCATGGCTTCCAGGCGGCGCAGGAATTTGTCCTTGCGCCAGTCCTTGGCCAGTTCCACACTGGCCCGGACGAGCTGCCCGGAGTACTCCTCCAGCTTGGCCTCAAAGCGTTCAAAGAGGGTGAAGGCATCCGCCGTGGCGCCGGCAAAGCCGGCCAGGACGCGATCCTTGTACATTCGGCGGACCTTGCGCGCGGTGTGTTTGATGGCGATGCTCTGGCCCAGGGTCACTTGCCCGTCGCCAGCCATGGCCACGCCGGTGGAATCCTTGACTGCGATGACGGTGGTGCCGCGAAGGAAGGGGAAGGTGGATTCTGTCATGACAAGGGCGCTCCAAAAAGGGTGTTGGCCGCCTTGGCCCAGGTCCTGAAGGCGGATTCCGAATACAGCCACATGGCCGCCTCGTCCACAATACCCGGCGCAGCCTTGGCAAGCCCTTCGGCCAGGGCCGAGAGCGCCACGGTGGCAGCCTTGCTGAGGGGATAGCCATACACGCCGCAGCTCACGGCCGGAAAGGCCACGGTCCTCGCGCCATGTTCCCGGGCCAGACGGAGACTTTCCAGGTAACATGAACGCAGGGCCCGGGCCTCGCCCTGGTTGCCGCCGCGCCAGATGGGCCCCACGGTGTGGATGATCCATTTGGCCCTGAGCTGGAACCCGGGAGTGATGACGGCCTCGCCAGCCTGCAGCTCCCCGCGGGTCCGGATGATTTCCCGGCAGGCCTGCTGCAGGGCCTCGTGCCCGGCGGCCCGGTGGATGGCACCGTCCACCCCGCCTCCGCCGCGCAGGCCGGCATTGGCCGCGTTGACCACAGCGTCCACGGGCGCGGTGGTGATGTCACCACAGACCAGCCGCAGATGGCAGGGGGTACGCCCGGCAGCGTCGGGGAGGTGCCAACACAGGGTCATCAAGCGGACTCCTTCACCCTGCCCGGTGCGGGGAGGGCGGTGTCGGGGAAAAACACGGCGGCAGCACCGCGGGGTGCATCCAGGCTCAGAACAGCGAAGGCCTGAGCAGTTCCCTGCGTTCCTTTTGTTTTTGCTTGAATTTCTCGAATTCCTGCTTCTGTGCCGGAGTTTTGGCCAGTTCCTCGGCCTTTTTGGCGTAGAAGTCGGTCTTGCGCTCGTCATGTTGGTAGAAAAAGGCCCAGGTCAGGTGCATATGGGCCTCGAAGTACCGGCCGGACTGGCCCAGGGCGCGTCCGTAGGCTTCGTGGACCTCTGGGTCCTCGGGGAGCTGGCGGAGGATGCGTTGAAAGGAGTCCATGGCCTGGTCGATGCGGCCGGTATCGCCCATGATGCGGCCCAGGTAGAAGTGGGCCATGAGGTCGTCCCGGTTCTTGGCCAGGGCCCGCTGCATCAGAGAGGTACTGGCCTGGAAGTCGCCCTGATGGAACTTGAGGCGGCCGTACTCCCGCAGCATCAACGGATCTTCACCGCCACAGCGCAGGGCCTCCTGAAAGGTGGCGTCAGCGTCGTTGAAGCGGTTGGTCCGGGTGAGGACAATGGCCCGGCCCAGGGTGTCCAGACAGGGGGACTTGGAGTCCGGCTTCTGGAAGTAGGTCATGGCCACCTTGGGATCCGTGTACCGCGCCCGCACCAGGGTCTGGATGCGGCGGAAGCGGGTGTTGTCGTCCTTGCGGTCGCGCACGGCCTTGGGCAGGCGCTGGATGTTCTGGGACACGTAGCCGATGCGGTCAGAAAGCCCGGGGTGGGAGGAGAGGTAGGTCGGGATGGTGCCACCTGTGCTGCCCAGCCACTGATTTTTCTGCAAGGTTTCGAACGCCTTGTGCAGACCTTCGGGCGCGTAGCCGGCATTGATCAGGTAGTTGAGCCCCACTTCGTCCGCTTCCTGCTCGTTGTCGCGGCTGTAGGCGAGCATGGCGGTCTGCTGCAGGGCGCTGGTACCGACCAGCATGCCGTAGCCCTCCTTGCCGCCCAGGAACGCCCCGGCCAGCATGCCCAGCAGGGCCAGCAGGGAGGTGGCGCCGGCGGCCTCGATGCGTTTGGCGATGTGCCGCTGGGAAACATGGGCCAGTTCGTGGCCCAGAACGCCGGCCACCTCGGACTCATTCTCCATGTTCAGGAGCAGGCCGGAATACACAAAGATGTAGCCAGCCGGAGCGGCAAAGGCGTTCAGGGCGTTGCTGTTGATGACGCCGGGGGTGATGACGAAGGGCTGCGGGGGCATGGCGGCCTTGAGGCGGTCGATCATGTCCTTGACATAATCCGTGACCTCAGGGTCCTCGATCAACGGCATGCGCGAGCGCACCAGGACGTTGAACTTGTCCCCCAGCTCTTTTTCATCCTTGATGCCGAATTCGCCCAGGCCCAGAAAGGCCCGGGCCGGCGGCGCCCAGGCCGGACAAAGGACCTGGGCGCTCACGAGCACGGCCAGCAGGCTGGCCAGAAGCAGTGTGCGCAACAGCTGCGACAGGATGGATACAACCTTCATGACAGCCTCTATTCAGGAGCCTGCAGCCTGACGGGAGGGCTTCCTCAGCGCACGTCCCAGGCCGGGCCCTGCGGGGTATCCCGCACGTCCACGCCCATGGTGGTCAGCTCTTCGCGCACGGCGTCGGCTGCGGCAAAGTCCTTGGCTTTTTTGGCTTCCTGCCGTTTGACCAGCAGGGCGTCCACCCTGGCCGGATCGATGCCCGCACGGCGAACCCGCACGTCGCGCATGGCGTTCAGAAACCCGGCAGAGGGCTGCAGGAACACGCCCAGGATGTCACCCCAGGCGGCCAGGGCGTCCAGGGCCTCCTCAAAAAAGGCCTTGCCCTGTTCGCTCTTGCGCAGGGCCTTGTCCTCCAGGACGCGATTGGCCAGGCGGACAAGGCCAAAGACGTGCCCCAGGGCCGCAGCGGTGTTCAGGTCGTCGGCCATGGATTCGTCAAAGAGGGCCTTGATATCCGCAAATTCGCGCAGCACGTCGTCGGGCAGGGGCGTCTTGTTCCACTTCTGGTTGCCCAGGGCCTCTTCCATGGCCTGCCTTGCCGTGTAGATGCGGACGAGGTTCTTTTCCGCCTCCTCCATGGCCTGGGTGGTGAAGTCGATGGGGCTGCGGTACTGTTTGGTGATCAGGAAAAAGCGCAGCGTCTCGGGCAGATACTGGGCAATGATGTCCCGGATTGTCTTGAAGTTGCCCAGGGATTTGGACATCTTTTCCGAGTCGATCTGCACGAAGCCGTTGTGCATCCAGAAGCGGGCCAGGGCCGCGCCATGGGAGGCGCCGGTCTGGGCCATTTCGTTTTCGTGATGCGGGAAGATCAGATCCTGCCCGCCGCCGTGGATGTCCAGGGGCAGGGTGAAGTACTTCTCGCTCATGGCCGAGCACTCGGTGTGCCAGCCGGGCCGGCCAGGGCCCCAGGGGCTTTCCCAGGAGGGTTCGCCGGGCTTGGCGGCCTTCCAGAGGGCAAAGTCCAGGGGGTCTTCCTTTTCCTCACCCGGAGCCACACGCGCGCCGGCCTCCAGCTCTTCGATGTTGCGGCCGGAGAGCTCGCCATAAGCCTGATAGGCGCGGACGCGGAAGTACACGTCGCCCGAGGGGGTGGCATAGGCCGCGCCCTTGGCAATCAGATCCTCACAAAGCTGGATCATCTCGCCGATGTGTTCCGTGGCCTTGGGCTCCAGGGTGGCCCGGCGGACGTTCAGGGCGTCCATATCCTCGTAGAAGGCCTGGATGTAGCGTTCGGCCAGGGCTTTGGGGTCTTCGCCGAGTTCGTTGGCGCGGTTGATGATCTTGTCGTCCACGTCGGTGAAATTGCGGGCAAAGACCACGTCCAGCCCCTGGGCCGCCAGGTAGCGCACCAGGACGTCGAAGACCACGGCCGAGCGGGCGTGGCCCACGTGGCAAAGGTCATAAGCCGTGATGCCGCAGACATAGAGCCGGACCTTGCCGGGTTCGGCGGGGACGAAGGACTCCTTGCTGCGGGTGAGGGTGTTGTACAGGCGCATGCGATGTTCTTGTGTTCCTTTAAGAGGTTGGGCAGATATCCTGCAGGGCGGCCACCAGATGGGCGCGCACGGCGTCGGCCTGATCGTTGGGAACCTGGCAGGTGCCCACGGCCTTGTGGCCGCCGCCGCCGTACTTCAGCATCAGGCTGCCCACGTCCTTGTCGCAGGTACGATTGAGGATGGAATAGCCCACGGTGAAGACGGTGTTCTGCTGCTTGAGGCCCCAGATGATCTGGATGGAGACATTGGCCGTGGGGAAGAGGCTGTACAGCATGAACCGGTTGCCCACGTAAATCTCTTCCTGATTGCGCAGGTCCAGCACCAGGACGTTGCCTTCCTGCACGGCATGGTCCAGGAGCATCTGCTTGAATTTTTCCGACTGTTCAAGGTAGCGGTCCACGCGCTCCCTGACGTCCGGGTCCTGGAGGATGGCTTCCACGGGCATGGTCCGGCACATCTCGATGAGCTTTTCCATGAGCGCGTAGTTGGAAATGTGATAGTCGCGGTAGCGGCCAAGCCCGGTGCGCGGATCCATGAGAAAGCCCAGGAGCACCCAGCCGGTGGGGTGCAGGATGTCTTCCCTGGTCAGCTGGCCGGAGTCCACGCGGTCCACCTGCACGAGCATCTCGTCCAGGGCCGGGGAGAAGGTCTTGTGGCCGCCATAGTATTCCCAGATGACCCGCGCGCAGCTGGGCAGGGGCTCGGAGCGGCCGACAAAGCTGGTGCCGCTTTCCAGCCGTTCATGCTCGCTGGTGTGATGATCGAACCACATGCCGGCATCGGGATGGTAGGGGACGTTGGCCAGGATGTCGTCCTTGGTGATGTCCACCTTGCCGTCCTGAACATCCTTGGGATGCACGAACTTCCAGCTGTCCATGACGCCGGCTTCCTTGAGCAGCACGGCGCAGATGAGGCCATCGAAATCGGACCGGGTCAGCAGCCGCATGGGGCTCCTCCACAACTACGGTTCTGGCAGGGTTCTGACAGGGCAGGGCGCGGGCTTTCCAAAAGCAGCACCCGGCACGGGGTATCTCGAAATCGGTATGGTAGAGGTTTTTGCAGTGAATGTGAACCGCCTTTTTCGGTTATTCCTGCATCAATCCTCGCAGTCGGCACGGGCGCATCTGTCGCGTTTGCAGAGTGCCTGGCAACGCATCTCCCGCAGCAGCCGGCCGGATTCCGGGCCCTTGTTGCGCAGGTTGTCCGGCAGCCGCACGGCCTGCATGCGGCGCATATCCTCGCGGATGTGGTCCATGGCCTCGGCATAGCTCTCACCCAGGCCCACCTGGGAGCGGTCGGCCTGCGCCAGCAGCAGCATGGGCTCCAGCAGCCGGGTGGGCTGCAGGGCGGCCAGCAGGTCCACTCGCGTGCCCGGCCGCAGCTGGGCGTAGCCGCCAAGCTTCATGTGATGCAGGGAGGCGACCTCGGCGGCCTTGATGTGCCGGTTGGAAAGCCGCAGCCGTTCCGCCAGGGCCCGAGCCAGGGGCAGGCCATGCAGCTCGTGTCCATGGTGCCGCGGCAGACGCAGTTCCGGGGAGACGCATTTGCCCAGGTCATGACACATGGCCAGCCACACGGCCATGCCATCCCCGCCGGCGCGGTGCACGGCGTTCATGACGTTGATGGTATGCTGGAGCACGCTGTTGGCACCGTGATAGGCCGCCGGGCCGGCGGGGATGGTGGCGGCGCGGTCCAGGGGGGAGAACCAGGGAGCAAGGCAGCCGCCCAGGTCCAGCACTTCCAGAAAGCGGCCCGGGGTGGCCGGCGGCGGGGCGGCCAGGGCCTTTTGCACTTCCACGCCCACGCGCTCGGCATCCAGTGTGTCCAGCAGCCCCAGGGCGGCAACCTCGCGCATGGCTGCCACCGTGGCGGCGTGGATGCGGAAGTCCGGCAGCTGCACGGCAAAACGGGCCGCACGGAACACACGCAGGGGGTCATCGCGAAAGGCCGAGGGGCTGGCCGGGCGCAACCAGCGGTGGCGCAGGTCGTGCAGGGCCAGGGGATGCATGCGCAACTGGCCGGCCGTCTGGCCGTGCACGGCCAGGGCGATGGCGTTGATGGTCAGATCGCGGTCGGCCAGATCGGCATCAATATCCGGTCCGCGCCCCGGCGCATATTCCCGTCCATGGTGTAGGTAAATTGGAAACGTCTTGCCCACGGGCCGTGCCTCAGGCAACAAGGCCAGGAGATCGGCCGGCTCACCGAACCAGACGAAATCGCGGTCGCGCTCCGGCAATCCCAGGAGCATGTCACGCAGGGCCCCGCCCACCAGATAGATTTGCACGGTATTGTCAACTGCGGAAAAAGGATGGAGAGTCCAGATGCAGCTTTGCCACGGCTCGCACAGAGGCGCAAGACCCAGCCTGTGGTGCTGGATGGCCGGAGCGCCGGAACTGGCCGAGCCCCTTTCTCCGGCATTGGCCAGGGGTAAAAGTCAAGAAACACAGTCTGTTGGCTGGAGCCGCTGGGCCGGGGAGCTGGAGGCCTTGGGCCCCTGGGCCCAGGCGCCGAGCCCCTGGGATCCTCAATCTCCTGAACTGGTTGCGCCAGGGGACAAATGCCTGCCCCCGGTGCTGCTGGTCGGCCCGTGTTCCTCGGCATTTGATGTGGCCTGGAGACTGTTTCCACACTGGGAGCAGTGCCCGGAGTTCGCCACCGTGCTGGCCGTCACACAGTGGGCCGGCCGGGGGCAGGTGCGCAGGCCCTGGAGTTCGCCCCCGGAAAATCTGCATGCCGTGATCCGCTGGCCGGCCGAAGGCGTGCTGGCCGGCCAGCTGGCCTTCCTGGGAGCCGGGCTGGCCATTGCGGAAACGCTGGGCAGAATGAACGTCGATGTAAAAATCAAATGGCCGAACGATATTCTGTTGAATGGCCGGAAGGTGGCCGGATTGTTGGTTGAGGAGCGAGGCGGATCCATGGTTGTGGGCCTGGGGATAAATCTGGCCTGGGCGCCATCGCCGAAGGATCTTCGCGAAGGCCACGCTGTGGAGGCTGTGTCGCTTGGATGGAAATCCGGCCCGATTTCCTTCTGGACTACCTGTTTGCCGCACTATCTCGAGATATGCAACACCCTGAAACTACTGGAGCCGATCGAACTGTGTCAGATGGCGGAACGCCGGCTGGCCTGGCGGGGGGAGGCGGTGTCCCTGGTGGATGCCCAGACTGTGGACGGGCGCGTTTTTGACAAGTTGGTTGCAATTGTTGTAGGCTTGGGGGTTGACGGCAGCCTCCAGGGGCTTGTGGACGGTCGTCTTGAATCATTCAGCGCTGCTGCCGTTCGCCCTCTTTCCACTTCTACATTCCGGTTGGATCGCTCATCATGATTGACAACGAACAGCAGAACGACGGTCTCACGCTTCGCTCGGCCCACTGCGCGAGCAAAAGCTTCGAGGACGTCCTGGAAGAGGTCCGCGGCAAGCCAATCCTCGTGGCCAACCGCGGCATTCCCGCCCGGCGCATCCTGCGTTCCATCAAGGAACGGTTCAATGCCATCCCGGTGCTCACCGCTACGGACATCGACAAAACCGCCCCGGTGACCGCCGGCGCGCGCGAGCTGGTCCTCCTGGGCGAGGATCCGCGGGCGTATCTGGATATCGATCTGATTATCCGCAAGGCCAAGGCCCGCGGCATTATCGGTATCCACCCCGGCTGGGGCTTTGCCTCCGAGGATGACAGCTTCCCGGCCAAATGCGAGGAAGCCGGCATCACCTTCATCGGCTCCTGCGCCGATTCCATGCGCCGCCTGGGCAACAAGGTCGAGGCGCGCCGCATTGCCAAATCCCTCAATATCCCTGTGGTCCCCGGCTCCGAAGGGGCGGTGGACATTCCCGAAGCGCGGCGCATCGCCCTTGAGATCGGCTTCCCGGTCATGCTCAAGGCCGAGGGCGGCGGCGGCGGGCGCGGCATCTCCAAGGTCACCAATATGGAGGAACTGGAGAACGCCTTTGAGAAAGCCTCGGCCATGGCCAAAGCCTCCTTTGGCAACCCGCGGCTCTTTGTGGAAAAATATATGGATAACGTCCGCCACATTGAAATTCAGGTGGTTGCGGACAAATATGGAAATGTCTTTGCCTTTGACGAACGTGACTGCTCCGTGCAGCGCAATCATCAAAAACTCATTGAAATCACGCCTTCTCCCTGGTCCGGCATGACGCCGGAATTGCGCTGGTCCCTCAAGGAATACGCCCGCCGCCTCGTGCGCGCCGTGGACTATTACTCCCTGGCCACGGTCGAGTTCCTCGTTGGCCAGGATGGCCAGGCCTATCTCATCGAAGTCAACACCCGTCTGCAGGTCGAACACGGCATCACCGAATGCCGCTATGGCGTGGATCTGGTGGAAGAGCAGCTGGCCATTGCCTTTGGCGCCCGGCTGCGCTTTACCCCGGAAAACACCATCCCCCTGCAGCACGCCATGCAGGTGCGCATCAACTGCGAAGATCCCAAAAACGGCTTCAACCCCAGCAGCGGGACCATCAGCCGGTACATCTCCACCGGCGGCCCCGGCATCCGGCTGGATTCCTGCATCGCCGCGGGCTATGAGTTTCCCGCGCAGTACGACTCCGCCGGCAGCCTGCTCATCGCCTACGGCAAGAGCTGGGAAAAGGTCATCGCCATCATGGATCGCGCCCTTGGCGAGTACGTGGTGGGCGGCATCAAGACCACCATTCCCTTCTACCGGCAGATCCTCAAGAATCACGACTTCCGCACCGCGGATCTGGACACGAACTTCATCGCCCGCCACCCCGAGCTGATGGAGTACACGGACCTGGAGTCCGAATCCACCCGCCTGTCCCGTCTGGCCGCGGAAATCTCGGCCAAGGGCTGGAACACCCACGTGCAGCTGGGCAAGTACCGTACCCGGGAAACCCCGCGCATGAGCGCCTTTGAGCCGGTGCTGCCGAGCATCGATCAGAAGGCCTACAAGCCGGCCTATCCCCGCCGCGATGGTCAGGCCCTGGTGGATATGGTGCGCGACTCGGGCTACATCCACTTTGCCGACACCACCGCCCGCGACATCACCCAGTCCAACTCCGGCAACCGCTTCCGCCTGGCTGAGGACGCCCTCATGGGCCCCTACCTGGACAACTGCGGTTTCTTTGCCCTGGAAAACGGCGGTGGCGCGCACTTCCACGTGGCCATGCTGGCGAACATGACCTACCCGTTCACCGAGGCTGCAGCCTGGAACGGGTTTGCCCCCAAAACCAACAAGATGATCCTCATCCGGTCCACCAACGTCCTGGGCTACAAGCCCCAGCCCAGGAACCTGATGCGCCGCACCGGGGAGATGATCTGCGAGCATTACGACGTCATCCGCTGTTTTGATTTCCTGAACCACATCGAAAACATGCGGCCGTTTGCCGAGGTGGCGCTGAACAACAAGGAAGTGGTCTTCGAGCCTGCCCTCTCTCTCTCCTGGGCGCCGGGTTTTGACGTGCCGCACTACCTGGCCGTGACGGAAGAGATCCTGCGCGTGTGCGCCGCCGTGGCCGGCACAGGCAAGGAGGCCATCTCCAAGCGCATCATCCTGGGGCTGAAGGACATGGCCGGCGTCTGCCCGCCCCGGTTCATGACCGAGCTGATCACCGCCCTGCGCAAGACCTGGCCGCATCTGGTGCTGCACTCCCACCGGCACTTTACCGACGGGCTCTTTGTGCCGGCCATGGGCGCCGCTGCCCAGGCCGGGGCGCACATCGTGGACACGGCCATCGGCTCCTCCGTGCGCTGGTACGGCCAGGGCGATGTGCAGTCCACCGCGGCCTACATCGAGGAAGAACTGGGCCTGCCGATCAAACTGAACAAGGAAATGATCCGCACCACCAACTTCGTCCTCAAGCAGATCATGCCCTACTATGATCGCTACACCGCGCCGTACTTCCAGGGCGTGGATCACGATGTGGTGGAGCACGGCATGCCCGGCGGGGCCATCTCTTCCTCCCAGGAAGGGGCCATGAAGCAGGGCTACATCAAGCTGGTGCCGTACATGCTCAAGTTCCTGGCCGGCACGCGGCGCATCGTGCGCTACCACGACGTGACGCCCGGCTCGCAGATTACCTGGAATACCGCCTTCCAGGCCGTGACCCAGGCCTTCAAGCGCGGTGGGGAGAGCGAGGTGCAGTACCTGCTGGAAGTGCTGGACACCGTGGTCAAGGATCCGCAGCTGACCAGCAACCCCGAGTTCCGCCGCACGGCCTGCATGCTGTATCAGGATTCCAACGATGCCTTCCGCAACCTGCTCCTTGGGCAGTATGGCAAACTGCCCCTGGGCTTCCCGCCGGACTGGGTCTATGAATCCGCCTTTGGGCCGGACTACAAAAGGGCCCTGGAGACCCGCACCGAGGCCTCGCCCCTGGACTGCCTGTGCGACGTGAACATGTCTGCCGAGGAAGCCAAACTGGCCGAGCTGCTCCGCCGCACACCCACGGAAGAAGAGGTGGTCATGTACCTGAACCACCCCGGCGACGCCCTCAAGACCATCGAGTTCCAGTCCCAGTACGGCGACCCGAACCTGCTGCCCCTGCATGTGTGGTTCGAAGGTCTGGAGCCCGGGGAAGACATGCACTTCCGCGATTCCAACGGCATGCCCCACAACATGCACCTGATGAGCATTGCGCGCCCCGGCCCCGAGGGCAAGAGCGTGGTGCGCTATGTGCTGGATTCCGAAGTGCTGTCCCACGAGGTGCAGGTGGTGGAGCCCACCAAGGGCGGCGCCACCCGCGTGCCCATGGCCGATCCGCGCAATGAGTACCATGTGGGTGCGCCGTCCAACGGCGACCTCTGGGTCATGTACGTCTCCCCTGGCGATATGGTCCAGAAGGGCGAGGAGCTTTTCAACATCTCCATCATGAAGCAGGAAAAGGCCGTGCTCTCCCCGGTGGATGGCCGGGTCAAGCGCGTGCTCAAGTCCGCCCAGTATTCCGATGACAAGAAGATGATTCCGGTCAAGGAAGGGGAGCTTCTCGTGGAGCTGGAGCCCGCGCCTCACGTCTGCGCCGCCTGCAACAAGGCCGCGCCCATCGACGAATGCGCCTTCTGCCCGCACTGCGGCAAGCCCATGTGCTGCACCCTGGGCCCCGATGAGCTGGGCAATCGTCTGGAGGGTGATCCGGATCCGGCATAACTTGCCGTACCAGTCCACCCGCCCGGTGCCAGATGCTGGCCCGGGCGGAAAAAATTGCCGGCCCGGCGTATCCAGTGAGGAGACGCCGGGCCGGCTTGTTGTGATGTGGTGCGGCGCTGTCGGGTGTTACTGGATCATGGCCTGGGCGTGGCCGTCGATGGCCGAAGGACTCCAGCGGACCTGGTTGCGGCCGTTGCGTTTGGCGTCGTACAGGGCCTGATCGGCCTCGCGCAGCAGCTCCTCGGGGTGCGCGTTGCCCTCGGCCTGGCCGGCAGCGTAAGTCCCGATGCCCATGCTGGCGGTAATGCGGAACTTCTGGCCCTGATGGTTGAAGGTCATGGCCATGATCCGCTTGCGCAGCCGTTCCGCCAGCACCCAGGCCTGGGCGCCATCGGTCTGGGGCAGGAGGATGGCGAATTCCTCCCCGCCAAACCGGGCCGGATAGTCCGTGGAACGAACCACTTCCTTGAGCAGGGAGCCCAACTCGGCCAGCACGAGGTCGCCGGCCTGGTGCCCGAAGGAATCATTGATCTTCTTGAAATGATCCACATCCAGCATGAGGAGCGAAAGGGCATGCCCGTAGCGTTCGTGGCGGGTCAGTTCCTCGCGCAGGCGCAGGTCAAAGTGCTTGCGGTTGTGGATCATGGTCAGCCCGTCGTATTCGGCTTCGTTGCGGGCCTGGTCAAAGAGCAGGGCGTTGCGCAGGGCCAGGGACAGGTGACTGGCGGCGGTGTGCAGCAGTTCCACCTGATCGCGCCCCAGATTCAGCGCGCTGGCAGAGTGCAGGGCCAGACAGCCGAACTGCGTGCCCGCTGCAGAGGCCGGCAGCATCACCACCTGCCCGGTGGAAGGCGCGGGCGGGGGGATGGCGCGTTCGTAATCGCAGCTGGCCAGGGGCACGATGCGATAGCTGCGCACGGGCAGCCCGGTGGTACGGGTGGCGCTTTCCAGCAGCAGTTGCAGCCAAGCGTGTTGGGATTCCGAAGCACGGTCGGTTGTCAAAAAACAGACGGCATTCAGGCCGGCCGGGGTTCCCGGATTGGCGTCCCCCGGGCTGGCAGTCCGCTCCATGGTCCAGAACACGCCCTGGAGCAGGTCTGCCGGCAGCAGGCGCTTCAGATCCTGCCGGGCCCCCTCAAGCACGGCCACCGGTTCCAGACTCTGGGACGCGCGGGAAATGAACTGGTTGATGAAGGAAAGCTGCTCGTTCTTGCGGGCCAGCAGTTCGCGCTCCAGGTAGATTTCCTGCGTCATCTTGTAGATGTCGGAATACAGATGGGCAATCTCCTCGGCGCGGTCCAGGGATTCGCGGATCTGCTCGGCCTTGAGCGGCAGGCGCATGGTGGAAAAGCTGCTGCGGGCCAGAAGCTCCTCCACGCGGGAGAGCGAAACGTCATCCTGGAATAACAGAACCTTGGGCGAGCTTTCCAGCCGCTTGAAAAACTGATGCTCCTGGTGGGTCATGCGTTGCCAGGTCTCCCAGGCGATCCAGATCAGGCAGGGATTGTCCTGCGAGTAGACCGCCGGGGTGGGGATTTCCTCATGGGAAAACTGCCGCAGGGAGTATTGCTCTCCGGCGACGGCTTCGATAGTGGCGCAGACAGTCGGATCGATGCCAACGGCCCACATGCGTTCGGTGGTTTCCAGACGGGTCATGGCCCTCTCCTTGGCGATGGGCAAAAATGGTGCTTCGCCGAAGAAATGCAAAAATCAGTCCATGTCCATCTCTACTGATTTCAGGGGCTTGACAGTCCTGGCCAGACACGCCACACTGACAACCCATGAGCCAGCCGCGCATTTTTTTGACGCTTGATCCCTTTTTCGAGGGGGGAGGCGTCATGGGCCGCATCGCCGCCAACGCCGGCCTGCTGCGCGCTCTGCTTGTGGCAAAAGCCTTTGAGGGCTTTCACTTTTTTTTGCCGGATGAAAAGCAGATCCGCATTCTGACGGAGTTCCTGCAGCAGGAAGGCCTTGGGGACGGGATTACGGCCGGCAGGATCCGCCTCTTCACCCGTCAGGAGCTGCCACGGCAGCTGGCCACCCAGCCGTACCATTGCGCGCATCTCTCGGACTGTCTGACCAGCATGCCGGCCCTGGCCCGGCTGCGCGCCCTGCATGCCGCGCAGGCGTTCCCGGTCACCGGGGCCACGCATACCCTGAGCTACAGCCGTTTTGCCCCGCTGTTTCTGGCCCATCTCTGGCCCGGAGCCTCCGGGCGCGAGGCCATTGTGGCCACCTCCCGCGCGGCCCTGGCCATGCTTGCGGAAACCTTCGCCTGGTTGCGGCAAGGCTATGGCCTGCAGGAAGTCAGTCATCCCGGGCCGCGGCTGGCGCAGATTCCCCTTGGAGTCCCTCCCGACCTGTTCCCCGAGCCGGCCCCCGACCGCAAGGCCGAGGCCCGCGCGCGGCTGGGGCTGCCGCAGGATCGCTGGACCATGCTGTGCTTCGGCCGGCTCTCCCCGGCGCACAAATATGACGTGACCCCGCTCCTGCGGGCCTTGCAGCGCTGCCTGGCCCCTGGCCCGGATCTGCCGGCCGTACCCGCCGAAAGGCTCACGCTTGTGCTTGCCGGCTGGACCGACACCAAGGACCCCGGCCCGGCCGACACCTGGGCGGCCCTGGCCCGTAACCTCGGCCTGCACGTCACACTGCTCAAACGACCCCAGCCCGCGCAAAAGCAGGATTGCTTCCTGGCGGCGGACTGTTTCATCTCCCCGTCGGACAGTGTGCAGGAGACCTTCGGCATCACCATCCTGGAGGCCGGTCTGGCTGGCTTGCCCGTGGTGGCTTCGGACTTTGACGGCTATCGCGATCTGGTGGTGCACGGGGAAACGGGATTGCTGATCCCGACCATCGGCGCGCCCGAGTCGCCCGGGCTGGAAGCCCTGGGCCAACTGCTCATGGATGAGGTGCTGCATCTGCATCTGGCGCAGCAGACGGTGGTGGATGTTCCGGCCCTGGCCGAGGCGTTGCGGCAGCTGTATCATGCCCCCGACCGCGCCGCGGCCATGGGCCAGGCCGGTCGGCGTCGCGTGCTGGAACAGTACGGCTGGCCCGCCGTGGTGGCGCAACACTGCGCCCTGTGGGAGGACATGTGGAACGCGCCGGAGCCAGTCACCAGGGCCGCCGGGGTTGACAAGTCCGCCAGACACGTGCCGCATCCCCTGCATTTCCCTTATGCCCGGCTCTTTGCCGCGCATCCTTCAGACACGCTCTCGCCCCAGACCCGCCTGCGCCGGACCCGCCTGGGCGAAGCCATCTATCGCGGCCAGGACCATCCGCAGCGCTACCTGCTCATAGAGCCCATGTTGCCGGCCGAAGCGGTGCAGCGGCTCATCGTGCTCACCCGCAGCCCCCGGCCGGTGGGCGAATTGCTCAGACGGCTGGTGGATGAAGGCGGCCACGACGAGGAAACCGCCCGCTTCTGCCTGCACTGGGCGCTCAAGCAGGATATTCTGGAACGGGTGGTGGAAACGAGGGACGGCTCCGCACCTCAAGACCTGACGCAGGCCTGACGCAAAAAGGCAGCCACGCGCTTGGCCGTGGGGCGGTGGTAGAGCATCTCCACATGCGAAAGCGGCGCGCCGGCCTCCTGGATCCAGCCCGGCGCGGCAATGTCGCTGGCATGGGCAGGCAGGACGAAGTTGTCCAGCGGGGTGGTCAGGGCCAGGACCGGGCAGGCTGGCGGACCAGCCAGGGCCTCGCGGCGTTCCAGCTCCTGCACCAGTTCTCCTTCATACAGCAGGGACCGGGCCAGCCCGCCAATGCCCAGGGCTGCCAACCGGCTGCCGCGGTGCGGCGAGCCCAGCGTCACGGCGGCGGCCACCTTGCTCCTTCCATTTCGCAGGCTGCGCGGACTGGAGAGATAACCCCGGACCAGCAGGCCCCCCAGGCTGTGCCCCACCAGCAGCACGGGCGCCTCAGGGCTGGCGGCCTGCAGACGATCCACGGCATCGGCCAACTTATCCAGTATCTTGAAATAATTGGTGCCGAACGACCAGTACCCGAATGAGGCGCTGCATCCGAAGCCTTCGCCGGCCAGCCAGTGTCGGAAAAAAAGCCAGGCGCCGGGATTGTGGTACAGGCCATGGACATACAGGACGGTGGGCTGGCCGGGGTCGGACGAATCGCCGGAACATTGCCGGGCACAGGGCAGATAGCCCAGGGGGTAGAGCGTGAAGGCCAGCAGCTGGGCCTTGAGGCTGGAACGCACCAGCCGGGCCAGGGCGCGGCCCAGGGGGAGGCGCCATTCCTCGCGCAGTCTGGCGGCGTGGCCGGTGTTCACGGCCTCATACAGCCAGAACAGGAGCGTCAGCCCGGTCATCACCAGCATGTACAGGCCCAGCAGGCAGACCAGGATGGCGATGACAGTGCTCATGCAACAGGATATACCCAGGCTGAACAAGGCGTGTCAACACGATACCTGGTTGACAACAGATCATCAGCAAGGAGGGATCCCATGGACTGCCTGACAGCCATCCACGCCCGGCGCAGCATCCGGGATTTTTCGGACGAACCTGTGACCGAGACGCAGCTGGAAACCCTGCTCCGGGCGGCCATGGCCGCGCCTTCTGCCGGCAATGCCCAGCCCTGGGCCTTTGTGGTGGTCCGCGATGCGGCCCGACGCCAGGCTGTGGCCGAGGTGCATCCTTATGCCAAAATGGCGCCCAAGGCTCCCCTGGGCATTCTGGTGTGCGGAGACACAAGCCGGGAGAAATACCCTGGCTTCTGGCCGCAGGATTGCGCGGCGGCGGTGCAGAACCTGCTGCTGGCCGTCACGGCCCTGGGCTTGGGGGCAGTCTGGACCGGGGTGTACCCTGTGGCGGAACGTGAGGCGGATTTTCGAAAATTGTTCAATTTGCCTAGTCATTTGACGCCGTTTTGCTACATCCCGGTCGGGCATCCCAGGGAACACAAGGCACCGGCAGACCGCTTTGACGAATCCAAAGTTCATCTTGAGAGTTTGTAAAATTTAGTCAACGCGTGGTGGGGGTTGTTTGAGCAAAGCGCAGTGAGGTCACAGGCTTGTGCAACCGAACCCTAATAATCGTTCGCCTTGCGGTCGATATGTGGAGCAATGCGGTAACAGGCTTCACACGATGTGGGGCCTATTCGTCAGGGTGCGGCACATGGATGTGAAAAAGCTCATCTCCGGCGGGGAAGTCTCTCGTGAAGAGACGGCCTCGCCCGGCAAGCGCGACAGCAAGGTGCGCCGGGAGCAACGCGGAAGCAAAGATCGCGTCTCCCTGAGTGCCCGGCATTTGTCGCCCGAAGAAGCCGCCGAGCTGGCTGCATCCCAGGCTGCGGAACAGACCGCCAGGGCCAAAAAAGTGCAGCAACTTCGGGAAGCCGTACGCAGTGGTGCCTACAGCCCGGACATCCGGGAAGTGGCCCGCAACCTGCTCTTCAGCGATTTCAAACCCCTCGAAGACTGATTCCTTACGACCGGCCTGACCTGCCCGCCCTGGCGCCCAAGGCCTCGGGCTTTCGGGGCGTTGCCAGTGGTGGCAGATCCTTGAGATGCGCCATGCGGGCCAGGATGCGGGTGACGTAATCCCGCGTTTCCTGGAAGGGTGGGATGCCACCGTATTTTTCCACATTCTGCGGCCCGGCGTTGTAGGCGGCCAGGGCCAGGGCCGTCTCCTTGAAGGCGTTGAGCATCCAGCGCAGGTAGGTCGCGCCAGCCCGAATATTGGCGTCGGCGTCAAAGGGGCTGGCCAGGCCCAGGAGCTTCTGGGTATCCGGCATGATCTGCATGATGCCCTCCGCGCCTTTTGGCGAGACAGCCGAGGCCGAGAATCCACTTTCCTGTTCGATGACGCAATATACCAGCAGCGGATCCAACCGGTTGGCGGTGGCGTGGCGGGCGATGGCCGCGAGCAGGGTTTTGGAGGCCTGCGGGTGCGGGTAGGGGCGGGTGGCGGCCCATCGGGCCAGCTGCTCCGGGCTCCAGCCACTGGCGTCTTCAAACGGGCCGGCGGCGGGCGGCGGGGGCAGGTTGGTGAAGCCGGTCAGGGGGCCTTGCGGGGCGACGATGGCCTCGTTTTCCCGCAGCCGGCGGACAAGCTCTTCATGAGAGGGGCGATCCGCCGCTTTGGGGGAGGCAGGCGGCGCCTCCGCTCCGGTAGTCATTTTCCCGCCGCGGCGGGGCGGCGGCTTGTCGATGCTCCCTTCATACAGCGGCTTGTAGCGCTCGTCCTTTTTGGTTTTGGAAAGATGCAGCATGCCGAGGGGATCTTCATAGCCGTACACGGTATAGGCGTGGGCCGGCCCGATCCATCCCGGCATGAGCGAGACAACGCCCCCCAGGGCCAGCAGCAAAGCCGCCAGACCCGGATGGATTGTAAAATGAAGGGAAAATCGGAGAGTGCGGAGCATGCCGTCACTGTAAGGGAGAATGCAGACGAGTCAAGCCGGGACGGGCATTGACGAAGGAGGATGGAGGTCTCTTCATCTGCGCGAAGAGTCGGTGTAGTTATTTTTACGGATTGTTTTTATCCACTGCTCCGTGTATGGAAAAAAGCTAGAAATACTATCACTCCGCTGCACCGATTTTAAAGGAGCGCGTCCATGGGCCGGTTTCGCCACATCGAGGGCTTGCAAGATTTGACCAGTTTCCCTGCGCGTCTCATCCGCACGATGTGGCAGGCGGCAGGCTTCATGGCGCTGCTGGCCTGTCTGGCCGTGGCAGCGCCGGCGCAGGAGGCCATGGCGGCGGAAGGCGGCAAGGCCGACGCCGGGGTGCGCATTGCGGCCATGACCATGGACGGACAGGAGCGCAGCTTTGTGCTCATCGCCTTCGACCAGCCCGTGGCCCAGGGGCGGGTAGGTAAGATTACAGGCGGCGCGCCGGCGGTGCTGGACCCGCGCATCGACGGCAACTGGTCCTGGATCAGCCCGTTTGTGCTGCGGTTTGACGCCACCACCCCCCTCAAACAGTACGCTCGCTACAAAATCACCTTCAATCAGGCCCGCCTGCTGCCCAAGGGCAAGCAGCTCGCCGATGGCGATGTGGCCTACCTGAAGACCGGGACCTTCACGGTCCGGCGCATGGACATTAACCAGGAAGCGGACTTCAAAGACCCCACCAAGGTCATGCTGCGCGGGACCCTGGAACTCTCGGTCAGCGTGGAGCCCAAGGAACTGCTCAAGGCCCTGAGCCTCAAGGACGGCACCGGCAAGAGCTATGACGTGGCCCTGCAGACCACCTGGCGCTCCAGTTACATGAACTTCACCGCAGGCCCCTTCCCGAAAACCGCGGCCGGCGTCACCTACGCCTTCACCCTGGGCAAAGGGCTCAAACAGGCGGATGGGGATCTTGAACTGGAATCCCCGGTTGTCCGCAATGTGCTCGTGCAGCTGAATCCCAAACTGACCATCCGGGATGCCCAGGCCGAAAGCCGGCCCGGACAGGGGGTGGTGACCATTGCCTTCTCTTCCCCGATGGATCAGGCCGCCGTGCGCGAGGCCCTGCGCATTGAGCCCAATGTGGCCCATTCCGTGGTCGTGAATGGGAACGAGGTGCTCCTGAACGGCAAATTCGCCCCTGGCGAAAGCTATACCATCACCCTGGCCAAGGGCCTCAAGGCCCTGGATGGCGCCAGGCTCCAGGCCATGGAAACCGTCGAGGCCGACATGCCGGACCTCGAACCTGCCCTGGGCTTTTCCGGCAAAGGAATTTTCCTCTCCAAAGCTGGGTACAAGACCCTGGCCCTGACCTCGGTGAACACCGAATCCGCCACCCTCAAGGTGGATCGCGTGTACCGCAACAACCTCTTCCTGCTGCTGAATCAGTATTCCGACGGTACCCTGCTGGAAGACGAAAACTACGGTGGCGAAGTCTACGATTACCTGGGCGACCGGCTCCTGACCAAGGACCTGGAGTTGCCCATGGAGATGAACAAAGAGGCCGTGACCCCCCTGGCCCTGGAGACTCTTCTGCCAGCCGGGGAAAAGGGCCTCTTCCGCGTGTCGGCCGGACTGCCAGAACAGTACAGCGCCGCCCAGCGCTGGGTCCTGCTGACGGATATCGGTCTGGTGGCCAAGCTGGGGGTGGACGAGCTGGTGGTCAGCGCGGCGTCTGTCCAGAATCTGGAGGCCCTCGCCGGCGTTAAGCTGACGCTGCTCAGCTATCAGAATCAGGTCCTGGCCACGGGGGAAACAAACGATCAGGGCCTCTGGGAAGTGGCGCTGGACAAAAATACCCTCGAAAAGCAGCGCCCCTACCTGATATTGGCCGAAAAGGATGATGATTTCTCCTTTCTGCTCTTCGACCAGTTCCGCATCGACCAGACCGGCCAGGATGTGGGCGGCTTGCGTGTGGCCCAGGCCGGCTACACCGCCTACCTGTATGGCGAGCGCGACCTCTACCGCCCTGGCGAGACGGCCCATGGCGTGGTCCTGCTGCGCGATGCCGGGCTGGCCATCCCGGCGCCCATGCCCGTGAAGCTCATCTTCAAGGATCCCCGCGGCCAGGAGCTGGCCAGCCAGGTGGTCAAAAGCAACGAGCAGGGCGTGGCCACCTTTGATCTGGACATCCCGCCCTTTGCCCTCACTGGACGGTATCTGGCGGAATGCCAGGTGGCGGACAAGGTGATCGGCGAATATCGCTATCAGGTGGAGGAATTCCTGCCTGACCGCATCAAGGTCGATATCCAGGCCCCGGAGGACGAACCCAAGGCCGGCCAGCCTCTGCGCTTCACTGTGGACAGCCGCTTCTTCTTTGGCCCCCCCGCTTCGGGGCTGCCCATGGAGGCCGTGGTCCGGCTCAAGCCTGCCTCCTTTTCCAGCAAGGTCTTCCCCGGCTATCTCTTTGCCAATCCGGATCTGAAATTCGCGGACCAGGAGATCTTTGACAAGGAAGCCACCCTGGACGACGAAGGCCGCATTGCCATGGAAACGGTCATTCCCGATGGCGTCCGGCCGCCCGCGGCCCTGCAGGCCGAAATAACCGCCCGGGTGCGCGAGCGTGGCGGGCGCGGCGTGGCGGCCCGCATCGTCCGCACCGTGCATGCCTATCCGAGGTATGTGGGCGTGAAGCAGCTGGGCCGCACCGGCGTGACCCCCGGCGAGCCCATGACCTTTGACTATGTGCTGGTCACGCCGGACGGCCAGCTCACCAGCGCCCCGGCCTCCCTCAAGGCCGTGATCTGGAAGGACCAGTGGCAGACCGTGCTGCGCAAGACCCCTTCGGGCAGCTTCCGCTACGAATCCGAGCGCCAGAGCGTGGCGTTGGAGGAAATGACCCTGGCCGCCGCAGGCCAGGGCAACTTCACCTGGACCCCGCCGTCCTTTGGCAGCTACCGGGTGGAAATCAAGGACGAGCAGGGCGGGGCCGCCACCCAGGCCAGCTTCTACGCCGGCGGCTGGGGCTATTCGCCCTGGGCCGTGGAGAATCCGGCCTCCCTGGAGCTGGTGCCGGACAAGGCCGAGTACAAGCCAGGCGAGACAGCCACCATCCAGGTTCGCGCCCCCTTCTCGGGCCGGCTGCTCGTCACCGTGGAAAAGGACCGCGTGTTTGATCTGCAGCTCCATGCCATGGCCGGCAACACGGCCACGGTAACCTTCCCGGTTACGGAAGCCTATTCGCCCAACGTGTATGTGAGCGCCATCGTCGTTCGCAAGGCCGGGGATATTGAGCCCGGCATGGTTGGCCGGGCTGCGGGCTGGATTCCCCTGAACGTGGACCGCGAGGCCAACAAGCCGGCCGTGACGGTGACCGTACCCGCGGAAATGCGGCCCGAAGGGGCGCTGACCATTGAGGCCAGGACGGATCCCGGCGCAGTGGTGACCCTGGCGGCCGTGGACGAGGGCATTCTGCAGCTGATCAACCAGAAAACGCCCAATCCCTTTGCCCACTTCTACGCCAAACGCGCCCTGGAGCTGGAATCCTACGACACCTTTGCCATGCTTCTGCCTGAGGTGAACCCGGCGGAAGGCCGCTCCCCGGCTGGTGGTGACGACGGGCGCATCGGCCAGTTTGTCCGCGCGGAGTCCCTGCGCCGGGTCAAGCCCGTGCGCTTCTGGTCCGGACTCCTGACGGCCGATCAGCAAGGCAAGGTCAGCTGGACCATCGACGTGCCGGACTTCAACGGCGCCCTGCGGGTCATGGCCGTGGTTTCCAATGGCAAGCGCTTCGGCGCGGCCCAGGAGGAGGTCAAGGTCCGCGCGCCGGTCATCGTTTCGGCCACCTTCCCGCGCTTCCTGAGTTTTGGGGAAGAAATCAACATCCCGGTCTCCGTGCGCAATGATCTTGGCCAGGAGGCGTCCTTCCAGGTCGGGCTGGACGTGACCGGCCCGGCGGCGGCCAAGGGCGGCAACCAGACCGTCACCGTGCCCCAGGGTCGGGAATCCCTGGTGTACTTCACCCTGACCACCGGGGAGGCCGAGGGCATTGTTGGCGCCACGGCCATGGCCGAAGCCCAAAACGGCACTGAAACGGTGGCGGGCAAGGATGCGGTGGAGTTCATGGTCCGCGCGCCCCTGCCAGCCAGGACCATCGCCCAGGCAGGCACGCTGGAAGGCGGCTCTCTTCAGCTGGCCATCCCCGAAAGCGCCGGGTTCATCAACGGCACCGTGGCCCGCGAGGTGCATGTCAGCCGCTTCCCGCTCCTGCGTTATTCGGGCAGTTTGAAGGAATTGTTGCACTATCCGTACGGCTGCATGGAGCAGACCGTCTCTCAGGCCTTCCCGCTCCTGTACTTTGGGGATATGGCCGCCGCGCTGGAGCCCGAGCTGTTCAAGGGCCGCACGGCCCAGGCCATGGTCCAGAGCGCCATCCGCCGGGTGCAGACCATGCAGACCCCGGAAGGCGGCTTTGCCATGTGGCCCGGCAGCCGTGAGACCTGGCCCTGGGCCACGGTGCAGGGCACGCACTTCCTGGTGGAAGCCAAGACCGCCGGCTTCAAGGTCGGCGAGGCCATGCTCAACAAGGCCCTGGACGCCCTGGCCGAAATGCTGCATGAGCATGAGGACACCTCCCCCGCCGGACTGAAAACCCTGGCCTATGCCGCCTTTGTGCTGGCCAAGGCCGGCAAGACCGATCGCGGTTCCATGGACTACCTGCAGGAAGAAGAGGGCGAGCGTCTGGGCCCCGATGCCGCGGCGCTTCTCGGTGCGGCCTTTGCCCTGGCCGGCAATGCCAATGCCCTGGAACATCTCCTTGAAAACAAATGGGAAGTGCCGGATGTCCGGCGCAGCACCGGCGGGGCGCTGGATTCCCCCATCGGCAACCTGGCCATGCGGGTGCTGGTGCTGAACGAGGCCCTGCCCGGTGACCGTCGCGTGGCCGAGCTGGCCCGCCACCTCATCCGCTTCATGGATAACTCCCGCTACCGCACCACCCAGGAGAACAGCTTCGCCTTCCTGGCCCTGGGCAGCTACTTCCGTACCCAGCAGGCCAAGGGGCCTTTCACTGGCGCGGTGTATCTGGGGGATGAGAAGATTGCCTCCTTCAGCGACACCCAGCCCCTGGACCTGACCGGCGATCAGGCCATTCGAGATGACCGTCCCCTGACCCTGCGGCTGGATGCGGCGGACAACGCGACCGGAAACGTCTTCTACACGGTCTTCACCCGCGGGCTGCCCACGGCGGCCTCCCACAAACCCATGGCGGAAGGCCTGGAGATTGCCCGCGAGTTCCTGACCCGGGACGGCAAGCCTGCGAACATGCAGGCCCTCAAGCAGGGAGAACTGCTGGTGATGCGGACCAAGGTCCGCTCCAGCGTGGGACCGGTGGACAACGTGGCCGTCTCCACACTCCTGCCAGCCGGGCTGGAGGTGGAGAATCCCCGCCTGGAAACCACGGACCGCCTGCCCTGGGTGTCCAATGCCACCATGCCCGGCCATCAGGATATCCGGGATGATCGCGTCGTCAGTTTCGTGAACCTGCCTTCCAAAAATCAGGTCACCTTTTACTCCCTGTTGCGGGCCGTCACGCCCGGCACCTTCCTCATCCCGCCGGCCCAGGCCGAGGCCATGTACGACCCGGGCCTGATCGCCTCGGGCCCGCTTGCCTCCGCAGTGGTGGGAGTGGACCAGGGCGATGGCAAGACTGTGAAGAAGAAAAAGGCGGAAGAGGCGCCACATGATGAAACGGCACATGCGGTGGCTGCCATGGTTCAGTAGCGCCCGGAGTACCGGTGGCGCATGGCGGCTGCGGCACTGGCTGGGGGCAGGGCTCCTGGCCATTGCCCTGCCGGCGGCGCTGTTCCTGGCTCTGGACCTCCTGTTCCCCTTCCCCTGGGACGCCCTGCATCCCCAGCCGGCCGTGACGGTGATGGACCGTCACGGCCGGCCGTTGCGCGTGTTCCTGCCTCCCGACGGCCGCCGGCGGCAGCCTGTGTCCCTGGCCGAGGTATCGTCCACCTTTCGGGAAGTGCTGGTCACTTCTGAGGATCGGCATTTTTATCGCCATCCCGGCGTGAATCCTCTGGCCATCCTGCGTGCGGCCATCATGAACCTGCGTGCCGGCCGCGTCATTTCCGGCGGCTCCACCATCACCATGCAGCTGGCCCGGCTCTGTGAACCACGGGAGCGGACCTTCGGCGCCAAGGTCATCGAAGCCTTCCGCGCTCTGCAGCTGGAGCTTCGGCTTTCCAAGGACGAAATTCTCGAAGACTACATTAACATGACCCCTTACGGCGGCAACGTCGTGGGCGTGGCCGCGGCGGCGGAAAGCTATTTTGGCAAGGATCAGCAATACTTGTCCCTGGGTGAGGCCGCGCTGCTCACGGTGCTGCCTCGTGCACCGCAGGGGTATGACCCGGTCAGGAATCCCCGCGCCGCCCGCCGGGCCCGGGACAGGCTGCTGGCCGTGCTGGAACGCCGCGGACTGATCAGCCCGGACCAACGCAGTCAGGCCACTGCGCAGCAGCTGCCGGAATCCATCACCTCCCTGCCACGTCTGGCGCCGCACCTGACCGAGCTGGCCCGCAGCCTGGCCTCCCAGCGCCTGGACGCGGACGACCCCGGCCGGGTGGTGGTCCGCACCACCATCGACCGCTCCCTGCAGACTGCCGTGGAAGGCCGCCTGCGGGACAACGCCGAGTGGATCCGCCGCCAGCACCTGGAAAACGCGGCCGTGGTGGTCATCGAAAATGAAACACGCACCGTGCGCGCCATGGCCGGTTCCATCGAATACCTGGATTTTGAGCATCACGGCTTCATCAACGGCTGTCTCATCTCGCGGTCGCCCGGCTCGGCACTCAAGCCCTTCCTGTACGCCCTGGCCATGGACATGGGGCTGATAGTCCCGAAGTCGTATTTGCTGGATATTCCGACGGATATATCCGGCTACTCAGTCAAGAATTACGATGGGACTTTCCAGGGGCTGGTTACTGTGGAGGACGCCCTGGCCCAGTCCCGCAACGTGCCGGCCGTGCGGCTTCTGGCCCAGGTGGCCCCGCCGATGTTCCTGGATCTGCTTAGACAGGCCGGCATCTCCACATTGAGCAAGAACCCGTATGAATATGGCCTGCCCCTGGCCCTGGGGGCCTGCGAGGTGACCCTGCTGGATCTGACCAACGCCTACGCCACCCTGGGTGCGCTGGGGAGCTACCGGACGCCGGCGCTGCTGGCGGCGGACGAGGCCCAGCGGCCGCCGGCGGAGCAGATCCTCTCGCGGGAAGCCAGCTGGCTGACCCTGGACATGCTCACCCGCGTGGAGCGCACCGACCTGCCGCGCAGCTGGCAACAGGCCAAGGACGCCGCGGCCGTGGCCTGGAAGACCGGCACCAGTTTCGGGCATCGTGATGCCTGGGCCGTGGGCGTGACGGCCGGGCATACCGTTGGCGTCTGGGTGGGAAATCTGGATGGCCGGGCGGAAATGGGCATCTCCGGCGCCACGCACGCCGGTCCCTTGCTGTTCGATATCATCCGTGTGGTGGAAGGGGCCGGCAGTTCCCTGGCCCGGCCGCCGGATCTGGCTATCAGCCCGGTCACCGTCTGCGCCGGGGATCGCCTGCTTCCGGGCGCCATCTGCCCCGAGCGGATGGAGGTGCTGGGCATTGAGGGCCGGACGCACCTGCCACGCAGCGAGCTGTACCGGCGGATTTTTGTGCACCCGGACACGGGCGAGCGCGTGGAGGGCGATTGTCTGCTGCGTTTGCCGCACCAGTCGCGTCTGGTGAAGTCCTATTCCCTGGAGTTCGCCACCTGGCTGCGGACGCAGGGGGTGAGTGTCGATCCCATGCCGCCCATGCATCCGGACTGCACCACGGCAGATAGCGGCGACGGCCCGCAGGTTGTCTCCCCCGATCCGCGAACCCCATACCGCCTGCGCCGCGATGCGCCGGCGGAATTCCAGCGCATCGCCCTCAAGGCCTTCACCGAATCCGGGGTTCGCGAACTGTTCTGGTACCAGGACGGCGTGCTCAAAGGGTCCGGCGCTCCAGACTCGCGGCTGTTTCTCCCCCTGGAGCAGGGGCGCCACACCCTGGTGGTGGTGGATGACCGAGGCCGCAGCACGCAGTTGGAATATCGCGTGGAATAACGGTGTGTTAGTTTTTTTATTCTACAGGGAGACTTTTTTCTTGCAATGGAGAATGGTTTTCCATAAAGAATTAAAACTATCACGTGATTCTAGTCCAGGGCCCCGTCACCATCACCATCCAGCACCCTGCCCGGTGTATCCGCTGCAGTAACAGGAGCATGCCATGGCGAACGAGAAGAAGACCCTGACCACGGCCTTTGGCCAGCCTGTCGGCGATGATCTGAACAGCATGACCGCCGGCTCCCGTGGCCCCGTCCTCATGCAGGACGTGCATCTATTGGAAAAACTTGGTCATTTTGACCGCGAACGCATTCCCGAACGGGTGGTGCACGCCAAGGGCGCCGGCGCATACGGCTACTTTGAGTGCACTGCGGATGTTTCCAAATACACCAAGGCCAAATTTCTGACCAAGGGTAAAAAGACCGATGTCTTTGCCCGCTTTTCCACTGTGGGCGGGGAGAAGGGATCGGCCGATGCCGAGCGCGATCCTCGCGGGTTTGCCGTGAAGTTTTACACGGAAGAAGGCAACTACGACATGGTGGGCAACAACACCCCCGTGTTCTTCATCCGCGATCCGCTCAAGTTCCCGGACTTCATCCACACCCAGAAGCGCAACCCCGTGACCAACCTCAAGGATCCGGACATGTTCTGGGACTTCCTCTCCCTGACGCCGGAGTCCATTCATCAGGTCACGGTCCTGTTCTCGGACCGCGGCACCCCGGCCACGTACCGGAACATGAACGGCTACTCCAGTCACACGTATCTCTGGTACAACGCCCAGGGTGAGAAGTACTGGGTGCAGTACCATTTCAAGACCGACCAGGGCATCAAAAACCTGACCCGGCAGGAGGCCGCCGCGCTGCGCAGCTCGGACCCGGACCACGCCACCCGCGACCTGTATGACGCCATCGCACGCGGCGAATACCCCTCCTGGACCCTGGAAATGCAGATCATGGGCTATGAGGAAGGCCTGAAATACCGCTACGATATCATGGACATCACCAAGGTCTGGCCCCATGCCGATGTGCCACCCATCGTGGTCGGCAAGCTGGTCCTCAACCGTAACCCGCAGAACTACTTTGCCGAAGTGGAGCAGGCCGCCTTCAACCCCAGCAACTTCGTCCCCGGCATTGCCCCCTCCCCGGACAAGATGCTCCAGGGCCGGCTCTTTTCCTACCATGATACCCACATTCACCGCCTGGGCACAAACTATCACCTCATTCCCGTCAACTCGCCCAAGCACCGCCCCGAAGCCAGCAACCAGCGCGACGGCGCCATGCGCACGGACAACGGCGGCGGCAGCGGCCCCAACTACTGGCCCAACAGCTTTGGCGGCCCGGATCCGGATCCGGAGGCCATGCAACCCTCCTTCCCGGTGGAAGGGCTGGCGGCCTCGCAGCCGTATCCGCACCCCAACGACGATTTTGAACAGGCCGGCGTGCTGTATTCCAAGGTCATGACCGACGAGGACCGCGAACACCTGGTGGGCAACATCGTGGAGCACCTTGGCGGGGCCCAGCGGCGCATCCAGCTTCGCCAGTGCGCCATTTTCTACAAGGCGCATCCCGAATACGGCACCCGCGTGGCCCAGGGGCTGGGCCTGCCGGTGGAGGAAGTGGCGCGCCTGGCCGCCATGCCCAAGGAAGAACGGGCCAAATCAACCGCCGCATGATGTCTGGCACACGGCTTGACGTGCGGCACAAAGCGATTACAGTACGTTGCATATGACCATTCTCCGGACAGGCGCGGAAAGCAGTCTGCGCCTGTCTGGAATACCCTGGAACATACTGGAGGAGAAACATGGATACTGCTTTGAGCAAGGAACAGCGTCGGGAGAAAGTCATCGAAGTTCTGAACAAGGCCCGCAGCATGGAGTTGCATGCCATTACCCAATACATGAACCAGCATTACGCCCTGGATTCCATGGACTACGGTGAGCTGGCCCGCGACATGAAGCTCATCGCCATCGATGAAATGCGCCATGCCGAGCAGTTTGCCGAGCGCATCAAGGAACTGGGCGGCGAGCCGACCACCGAACTGGCCGACGTGGTCACCAAGGGCCAGGATGTCCGCGTGATTTTCCCCTTCGATGCCGGCCTGGAAGACAACACCATCGACGTGTACAACCAGTTCCTGGAAACCAGCCGGGCCATGGGCGACAACATCACCGTGAAGCTGTTCGAAGCCATCATTGACGAAGAACAGACCCACTTCAACCATTTTGATAATGTCGGCAACCACATCGCCAATCTGGGCGACGTGTACCTCTCCAAGATTGCCGGCACCTCCGCCTCCACCGGCGCCTCCACCAAGGGCTTTGTGCTCCAGGGCCAGGCAGGATAGCGCACCTGCTGCGGCCGCGCCTTCTGGAGGAAGTGCGGGAGAAGCGAACAAGAGCGGCCGCTGCGGCCGCTCTTATTTTGAGCGGAGCAATCCTGGGCCTCCCAGAATAATCCCGGAGGATTGCGTGCATGTTGGGAGAACAAGTTGAGCCCGCATCGGCATTGCCACTTGGAAAAATTGGTAAGGTATTGTATTACGAAAAGAGTTGTCACGAATACAGACAGTGCAAGTATGCGCAAGGGCAGAGTAGGGATATATCTGTATGTCTAAGCCGGACATTAATCGTTTCTTACACGACAAATTCCTCCGCGTTTCCGTATTGCCGGCCCTGGTGCTGGTCCTGATCTGGGTGGCGCATGACCTTACCTCGGATCATTCCCTGGTAGATCTGTCCAGTGCGCACGGGCTGTTTCTGGTCCTGCTGGCACTTTGCCTCTCACTGGCTGTTCCATATGTGCTGATGCGTTCCGCATTGGCTCGTGTGAAAAGCGATGTGGCCGGACTCTCCCGCCTGTTTGGAAGCCAGCTGGACGAGGCCGGGGCCGAGACCGCCCGCCAGCGCATGCACTGCCAGGATACCGCCGATATTGCCGCCAGCGCGATACGGATGCACCGCGAGAGCCGGCAGGCCACCCAGGCCCTGCAGCAAAGCGAGGAGCGCTTCCGTCTGGCCATGGAAGCCAGCCAGGACGGCTTGTGGGACTGGAATGTCGCCAGTGGCGAGGTCTACTTCAGTCCCGGGTATGCTGCCATGCTCGGCTTCAGCCCCGAAGAGGCGGCCAGTGCGGATCTCTGGCCCGGCAGGGTGCATCCGGACGACAAGGACGCCGTGCTGGCCGTGAATATGGACTGCATTGAAAACAGGGTGGATCATTTCAAGGTGCAGTTCCGCATGCTGACAAAAGAAGGTGAGTGGCGCTGGGTGATGGGCCGCGGCCGCGCCGTGACCCGGGATGCCGCAGGCCGCGCCACCCGCATGATCGGCACGCATTCTGACATTACGGATCGCAAGCGCGCGGAAGAAGCCTGCTCCTATGCCCGCGAGGAGCTGGAGGCCCTGGTGATTGACCGCACCCGGGAGCTGGCGCGGAAAGCCCTGGAGCTGGAACGGGCCAACCAGGAGCTGCGCGCCATGGATGAGCTCAAGTCCGGCCTCATGAGTGTGGTGTCCCACGAGCTGCGCACCCCCCTGACCTCCATATACGGCTTCGTCAGGCTCATCCGGCGAGATTTCTCAACCCGCTTCGACTCCTGCTGCCAGGGTGATCTGGAATTGCTCAAGCGTTGCAACAGGATTCGCGGCAACCTGGACATTATTGAAACCGAAGGACGCAGGCTGGGGAGAATCATCAATGATTTTCTGGATCTGTCCAAGATAGAATCCGGTCGGATTGCCTGGAACGACGGGCCGGTGGATGTCTCCTCGCTGCTGCATCGCGCAGCACGGCTGGTGCAACCAGCGTTTGAATCCAGACAGACAGTTCGCTTGCAGGTGGAGGCCTTGGCCCAGCAGCTCACGCTCTGTGTGGATGAGGACCGGCTGGTGCAGGTGCTTGTCAATCTGCTGGACAACGCCTGCAAATACACAGACCGCGGTGAGGTTCGCCTTGCCGCGCGCCAGGATGATGCCATGGTGGTCCTGACTGTGGCCGATACCGGCTGCGGCATTGCAAACGCAGAGCTGGAGCAGATTTTTGAAAAGTTCTACCAAAGCCCCCTGCATGCTTCGGGTGGCGAGGTGACCAGGGGCACCGGCCTGGGGCTGGCCATCTGCCGCCAGATTGTGGAGCATTACCAGGGCCGGATCTGGGCGGAGTCGGAGCCCGATCTGGGAACCGTCTTTCACGTGGCGCTGCCCCTCCATGCCTCGGCGTGCATGACGGCTGCGCAGCTGCCGGAAGCGACGGTTTCCTCTGGTTAAGCTAAAGGCTCAAGCGAAGCCCGCCATGATGCGGTGTGGCGCGAATGGCCCCGGAATTCCAGAAGTGCGGACCGTGCACGCCTGTCGCCGTCTTGCGTCTGCAGGAAGGCAAGGGGTGCGGCGCAGCGCTAATAGGCCACGCCCACGAACTCCTCGAAGCTGGTCAGCCCGGTCAGCACTTTTTCCGCAGCGTCCATCTTGAGGGTGCGCAGGGTGCCGGCAGCCACGCAGGCTTCCTTGATCTCGTAACTGGAGGCCTTGCGCAGGATGTGGTCCTGCACCAGGGAGTCCACCTGCAGCACCTCATACACGCCAAGCCGGCCGCGGAAGCCGGCGTTATCGCATTTCCAGCACCCCGCGCCCTTGAAGAAGTGCAGCACGTCGCCATTGGTGAGGGCGCAGAGGTGGCGGGCCTGCTCGGGCGGGGCCACAAAGGGCTCCAGGCAGTCCGGGCAGAGCCGCCGCACCAGCCGCTGGGCCACCACAGCCTGCAGGCAGGAACTGACGAGAAAGGGGTCGATGCCCATCTCGAACAGCCGGGTCAGCGCGCCGGGAGCGTCGTTGGTGTGCAGGGTGGAGATGACCTTGTGGCCGGTCATGGAGCTTTTGATGGCGATTTCCGCAGTCTCGTTGTCCCGGATTTCGCCGACCATGATCACGTCCGGATCCTGGCGCAGGATGGAGCGCAGGCCCGAGGCGAAGGTCATGCCGGCCTTGGTGTTCAGCTGAATCTGGGTGATGTCCTCCACCCGGGATTCCACGGGATCTTCCAGGGTGATGATGTTGATGCCCGGCCGCTTGATGCGCCGCAGCACGGCATAGAGCAGGGTGGTCTTGCCGCTGCCCGTGGGGCCGGTGGCCAGAATGATGCCGTGGGGTTTGAGGATGGCGTCTTCCAGGGCCTCGCGGGCCACGTCGGCCATGCCCAGGTCATCCAGTTCCAGGCCGCCCTGGTGTTGTTCGTGCAGGCGCATGACGATTTTTTCGCCGTAGATCGTCGGGATGGTCGAGGTGCGCACGCCGATTTCACGGCCCTGCACGGTGAAGGTGAAGCGACCGTCCTGCGGAATACGGCTGACGGAGATGTCCAGACTGGAAAGGAGCTTGAGCCGGGAGACCAGGGGCAGGAAAAACTTGGATTTGGGCGCGGGCACGTCCACCAGCTGGCCGTCGATGCGCAGCTTGAGGACGATGCGGTCCTGCTCCTTGGAAAGGTGAATGTCCGAGGCCTTCTTGGTGTGGGCCTGGACGAGGATGGCGTTGACCATCTTCACCACCGGCGCATCCTCGGCCATGGAGGTCAGGGAGTCGGCAGAAAAGGCGGCCATGGCGTCGTGGGCATCGCCGGTGCGGGAGGCCTCGCCTTCCACATCCAGATCTTCAATGTCGAACTGCATGGCGCTGGGCTGGGCCAGCTCGGCACCGTATTGCAGGCGGGCCAGGGCGGCCAGCTCGCGTTCGGTACAGATGGCCGGCTCCACATCCAGGCCGGTGGCGCGGACCACCTCATCCACGGCGTGCAGGTCTGTGGGGTCGCGCATGGCCACCCAGAGTATGCCCCCGCGGCGCTCCAGGGGGACGAGTCCGTGTCGGGTGGCCAGCTCCACCGGCACCCGGGCAGCCGCGGCCCGATCCGGCCGGAAGGAGGCTTCTGCATACCGGGTCACGCGCAGTTGCCGGGCCAGCACGTCCACGAGCTGCCCTTCCTTGACCAGTCCTTTTTGCAGCAAGAGCTGGCCGAGCTTGAGCTTGGAGCGTTCCTGCTCGACCAGGGCGCGGTCCAGGGTGGCTTTATCGAGACAGCCGGAGGCCAGGAGCAGTTCGCCCACGCGCTGGCGTTTACGAGAAGTATTCATACGGCAGAGTCCTTGAAAAACTCAGACAGAGGCCGGCAGGCCCAGGAACCGCCGGGCAATGGCCAGCACTTCCATGGGGCTGAAGGGTTTGGTCATGTACAAATCCGCCCCCACGGCCTCGCCCTTGATCTTGTCCACTTCCTGCCCCTTGGCCGAGAGCATGACGATGTGCATGCCGCGCAGATCCCGTTCCGCACGAATGCGTTCGCAGACCTGATAGCCATTCATGCGGGGCATCATCACATCCAGAAACACCAGCGAGGGCCGCTCGCGGCGGATGGTTTCCAGCCCTTCCTGCCCATCCCTGGCAAAGTAGATGCGCACCTCGTCCTCTTCCAGCACCTCCAGGGCTTCTTCCATGAGCATGCGGATGTGCGGCTCGTCATCCACCACCACCAGGGCAAAGGCGAGATCCGGAGGCGTTTCCTGCTCGGCGGCCAGTTCCTCGGCCGTGAGGGCAAAATCGTCGGGTTCAAGGACCACCTCATCCACAGCGTCGAGCATGTCCTGGTCACCCAGGGCGCTCCAGGGTTCGCCGGTGATGCGCTGGTACAGGGCCTCGGCGCGTTCCATGCATCTGCCCTGAAACAGCAGGGCCTCCACCAGGGAGGAGGCCTCGTGCTCCCGGCCCAGGTGGAGCAGGGCTTCGGCGTGGCCCAGGTCGCATTCCGGATCTTCGGGGGCAACCCTGCCGGCCTGTTCGAACAGTGCCACGGCGCGCTCCCAGCGCCGGGCGCGGGATGCCGCCTGGGCGGCCAGGAGAAACAGGTTCGGCGCGGCCGGGTAGATAGTCCGGATGGAGTCGAACAGCCGGACAGCCGGGTCCAGGCGGTCCAGGCGGATGTAATGCGCCGCGGCCTTGATGAGAAAGGCCACGGTCTGGGGCACGTCGCCCTGGGCGTAATGGCACATGGCCACGCCCCGGCAGGCGTCCGGATACAGCCCCTGGCGGGCGATGGCATCCTGAAACATGACGATGGCCGCATCATACTGGCGGGCCTTGAGCCGGGCCTTGCCAGCCAGAAACGACCGCGCGGCGTCCGCCCGGACGAGCATCTGGCCCGGCTGCCGGGGCGTCGTGGTGGCGGGGGCGCTCACGCGTCCTCCCCGGGATCATTGGTCCCGTCGGAGAGTGCCTGTTCCAGCGCCTGGGCCACGGCCAGCAGCCCCTGTCTGGACTGCTCCTGCCGGCGGCGCAGGCGGCGGTTTTCCATGACGGCGGCCACCTGAAAGCTCAGGGTGGACAGCAGGGACAGCTGCTCCGTGGTGTAGAGTCGCGGCGTGCACGACCCCACATGCACCAGGCCGAACACCTCGCCGGCGCACCGCAGGGGGACGCAGAGCATGGAGCTGAGGGCCGTGGCCCCGCCCGCGCGGGAATCCGTGGCCAGCTCGTTAATGATTTCCGCCCGGCCCGACTGACGCACCGCCGCATGGATGCCGGCCACCTCCCGGCAGACCGTCTCCAGAAAAGCGGTGTCCGGCAGGGGATGCAGCAGGCGGGGGGATTCACCGGTCCAGCAGAGGAGCACCCCGACATGGTCGCAGGGAATGGCGCCGCGAATGGCGCGGACCAGCTCCGCCGCGGCATCCTCCCCCTGCAGGGAGGCGGCGCGGGCGGCCATGTCGTACAGCAGGGTCAGTTCGTTGTACCGGCACAGGGTGTCGTGGGCCAGGGTACGCTTTTCCAGGTCCAGCATGCCCAGGGTGGCCACCAGCCGGCCGAGAATGGGCGCGTTCTCGTCCCCTTGTTCGTGCAGGACGTAGCCGGCAACATCGCCATCCACTTCAATGGGCTGGCGTTCCGTCAGGGGAGCGGCGCCTGGAGCGGGCGCCATCAGCACCGGCTTGCCCTGCGCATCCTGAATGCACAGGGGCAGGCCCAGCCGGGTGGCCAGGTCTTCCAGCAGGGACGCCACCCGGCGTTGCCCGAGCAGGCGTTTGAGTTTGATCTTGCTCATGCCATTGCTCATGCCGGCATCCCGTTGACTGCGGGCGAACGTGCAGCCCCACCCCCTTCAGGGGCCTTGTTGGACTCCCCGATGAGGATGAAATAGATGCCCTCCAGCTTCTTGCCAAAACGCAGGGTCCGCACCAGGTCGTGCCGCCGGGCAAAGAGGGCGTTGACGATGACAATGACCGGCCGTTCCTCCACTGCCAGACGGACACAGGCCTCCAGATCCATGGCTTCCAGCACCGTGCACCCCTGGCCGGAGAGCACCTGGGTGAAAGCCTGGACCTTGGCCGGACTTTCGTCCACCACCATGACTTTCTTGTTGGACGGCCGGGCGGCCACCAGTTCCGAGACTTCCTGCAAAAACACCTTTTGCATCACAGGCTTGGTGAAGTATCGGTCCACGCCGATCTTGTAGCCTTCCTCCATGTTGCCTTCCACGGAATGGATGACGATGGGGATGTGGGCCAGGGCGGGATCCTTTTTCATGGTCGCCGCCACGTCCAGACCGGTCATGTGCGGCATCTGCACATCCAGGATGGTCAGGGCCGGCCGCTTGGTGCGCAGCACCTCCAGGGCCTGCAGCCCGTCCGCCGCCTCGATGACCTGGTAGTCGTTCTCCTCCAGCAGCTGGCGCAAGTACTCGCGGATGCTTTCGTCATCGTCCACCACCAGAATCAGCCGGTCCTCACTTTGCTGGGCGCTGCCATCGGCCGCGCCCTGGCGGATGTGATCGTGAATGCGCTTGAGGACGTGATCCAGGTTGTATTTCTTGATTTTCGGCTTGTCCCGGCCTTCCAGGGGCAGGGTGAAGGAGAAGGTGGAACCTTTGCCTTGTTCGGATTCCACCCAGATGGTCCCGCCGTGGTGCTCCACAATCTGTTTGCAGATGGTCAGGCCCAGGCCGGTGCCGGTGGGCTTGTCGGTCAGGGTATCGCCCACTTGCTTGAACTTTTCGAAGACCTTGTCCCGGTCCTCGGGGCTGATGCCCATACCCGTATCCTGCACGTCCACACGGATCTGCCCCCGATCCATGGCGGCGCGCAGGCGGACGTGGCCGGCGTCGGTGAACTTCACGGCGTTGGAGAGCAGGTTGATGACCACCTGCACCAGCCGGTCCGGATCGCCGAGGATCTCCGGCAGATCGCGGCTCACTTCCAGACGCAGCTCCAGGTGCTTTCTGTTGAAGAGCGCCATGGTGGCATCCGCGGCCTGCTGGCAGATGTCCGGCACAATCACAGGCTGGCTCTTCCACTCGATCTTGCCGGCCTCCATCTTGGCAATGTCCAGCACGTCATTAATCAACGCGGTCAGCCGCTTGGATTCCTTGTGGATGATGGCCACGTTGCGGCTGACGGTGTTGATGGCCCGCTGGGCCTTCTTGTCTTCGGCATCGATCTTGGGAAAGATGATCTCCTCCAGCTTGAGCTGGACCATCTCCGCAAAGCCGAGCACGCTGGTCAGCGGGGTACGCAGCTCATGCGAGACGGTGGAGAGGAAGTCCGTCTTCATCTTGTCCACTTCCTGCAGCCGGTCGTAAGCCCTGGCCAGCTGCTGGTGCATGTATTCCGTGTCTTTTTTGGACTTGAGCAGAGCCTTTTCGGCCTTTTGCCGGTCGTCCACTTCCTTTTTGAGCTGATTGGTCATCTGCATCAGCTCCATGGTCCGCTTGTTCTGCATGGCGGCCAGGGTGAGCAGCATTTCCTGCACCGAAACGATGCCCGTGAGCAGTTCGCCCTCGGTGACGATGATGTGGTCGTAAATCTTGATCTTGTCCCGGCTCATGGCCATGCCGGCCACCATTTCCACAGGGCGCTCGCCGTCGATGATCAACGGCTCGGGATCCATGACATAGGAAACGGGTTTTTTATGGTATAAGGCCACGCCGTATTGCTGGGACAAGGCGCGGTCCAGATGCAGGCTCATCACCAGCCCCACGGGCCGGCGGTCCGTGGCCACCACCAGGCAGCTGATGGGCTCGTCATCCAGGCGGGCTTTCACATCGCGGATGGGCAGGTCGGGTGGCACCACTGTGGCCGGCTCGACCAGTTCGCGGATGGGAATGGAGGTCTTGCTTTTGGCTCCGGGACGGGTCTCTTGCATGAACATGGCTCCCAAAATGCGAGATGACGCGGGCGCGCAGCGCCTCACAGCCGCAACCTATACGAAGCCTTGGTGAACATCCTGTGACAAACCCCAAGTCCAGACCACAGAGCACGGGATTTTCCAGCAGCCCGAATCACACGGTCTGCCGGCAAATCTGCAGGGCAGAGGGCTCGCGCCTCTTTACAGCACCGAGTCTTTGTTTGTAATGAATATCTTTTCACCACCGCAGAACCTTGAGGCAGGACGAGCATGACCAAGCACTACCTCTCCATGCTGGACATGGATCCTGAAACCGCCATGGCCGTGCTTGATCGCGCCCTGGAAATGAAACGCACCAGATTCCGCGGCACCAGCATGCAGGGCATGGTCGCGGCGCTGCTGTTCGAAAAGGCCTCCACCCGCACCAGGCTTTCCTTTGAGGTGGCCGTGCGCCAGCTGGGCGGGCAGGGGCTCTTTCTCACGTCCAAGGATACCCAGCTCGGCCGCGATGAGCCCATCAAGGACTTTGCCCGCGTGGTTTCCCGCTATGTGGACTGCCTGATTGTGCGCACCTATTCCCAGCAGGTGCTTGACGAACTGGTGGCCTTTGCCTCCATTCCCGTGGTCAACGCCCTCTCGGACCAGTTCCACCCCTGCCAGACCCTCACCGACATCCTGACCATCTATGAACGCCGTCAGGATCTGCAGAACCTGGTCATCTCCTGGGTGGGCGACGGCAACAACATGGCCAACTCCTGGCTCAACGCCGCGGCGCTCTTTCCCTTCACCCTCAAGATGGCCACTCCGCGCGGTTTCGAGCCCTCGGCCGATGTCCTGGCCCGGGCCCAGAGCCTGGGGGCCAAGGTGGAAGTGGGGCACGATCCCGTGGCGGCCGTCCAGGGGGCGCACTTCATCAATACCGACGTCTGGGTCTCCATGGGCCAGAACGACCCCGACGGCTCCAAGCGCGCGGCCTTCGAGCCGTTCCAGGTCAACGAGGCGCTGATGGCCCACGCCGCGTCCGGGGCCATGTTCATGCACTGCCTGCCCGCCCATCGCGGCGAGGAAGTGACCGAGAACATTTTTGAAAGCAAGAGTTCCATTGTCTGGGATCAGGCCGAAAACCGGCTGCACACCCAAAAAGCCATCCTTGAGTGGATCTTCACTCAAGCGTAGGACGCTTCCGCCATGTCTACCATCAAGAAAGTCGTGCTCGCCTACTCTGGCGGGCTGGATACGTCCATCATCCTCAAATGGCTCACCATCCAGTACAACTGCGAGGTCGTTACCTGTACCGCGGACCTGGGGCAGGAGGAAGAGCTGGACGGTCTGGAGGCCAAGGCCCTCTCCACCGGCGCCTCCAAGGCCTATGTGGATGATCTGCAAGAAGAATTTGCCCGCGATTTCGTCTTCCCCATGCTGCGTTCCGGCGCGGTGTACGAAGGCCGCTACCTCCTGGGCACCTCCATTGCCCGGCCCTGCATCGCCAAGCGGCTGGTGGAAATCGCCCAGGCCGAAGGCGCCCAGGCCATTGCCCACGGCGCCACCGGCAAGGGCAACGACCAGGTCCGCTTTGAGCTGACGGCCATGGCCCTCGCGCCACAGCTGCAGGTCATCGCCCCCTGGCGCGAGTGGACCATGCAGTCGCGCACGGAGCTGCTCGCCTTTGCCCAGGAGCACGGCATCCCCATGGGCGCCAGCAAGGCCTCCCTCTATTCCATCGACCGCAACCTCCTGCACTGCTCCTTTGAGGGCGGCGAGCTGGAGGACCCCTGGAACGAGCCCGGCCCGCTCTCCCATTGCACCACCACCCCCATCGAACAGACCCCCGATGCGCCGGAAGTGGTGGAAATCGACTTCGAAAAGGGCGATGCCGTGGCCCTGAACGGCGTGCGCCTGACCCCGGCCGCCCTGATGAAGCAGCTGAACACCATCGCCGGAAAGCACGGCGTAGGCCGCATCAACATGGTGGAAAACCGCTTTGTGGGCATGAAGAGCCGCGGCGTGTACGAAACTCCCGCCGGCACCGTGCTGCATCTGGCCCGCCGAGATCTGGAAGGCCTGACCATGGACCGCGAGGTGATGCACCTGCGCGACTCCCTGGTCCAGCGCTACGCCGAATGCGTGTACTACGGCTTCTGGTACGCCCCCGAGCGTGAGGCGCTGCAGGCCCTGATGGACAAGGCCGCGGAAACCGTCACCGGCACCGTGCGGCTCTCCCTCTTCAAGGGCCATGTGCAGGCGTTGGGCCGCAAGTCCCCGTTCTCCTTGTACGATGCCAATCTGGCCACCTTTGAGAAGGATACGGTCTATAATCAGGCCGACGCCACCGGCTTCATCCGTCTGCAGGGCCTGCGCCTGAAGGCCTGGAAAAAGCAACGCGAGGCAGGCAGCAAGTGAGCGACCCCATGATGCGCGGACAGGCGAGCGGACAGGGGAGCGGCCAGGCAGGCAAGCTGTGGGGCGGCCGCTTTGAGGGTGAAAGCCTGAAGACCGTGGAAGCCTTCACGGAATCCGTCTCCTTTGATCAGGCCCTGGCCTTTCACGACATCCGCGGCTCCCAGGCCCATGCCCGCATGCTGGCCAAACAGGGCGTGATTTCCGCCGAAGACGCCGAGAAGATCGTGGCCGGTCTGGCCCAGATTCGCGGCGAGATCGAACGCGGCGAGTTCGTCTGGCGCGTGGAGCGTGAAGATGTTCACATGAATATCGAAGCCCGCCTGACCGAACTGGTGGGCGATGCCGGCAAGCGTCTGCACACCGGCCGCTCCCGCAACGATCAGGTGGCCCTGGATTTCCGGCTCTTTGTGGACGAGCGGCTGGCGGACTGGAGCCGAGGGCTCAAGGCCGTCATCCGGGCCTTTCTGCATCAGGCCCGGCAGCATGTGGAAACACTGGTTCCCGGCTGCACGCACTTCCAGCCGGCCCAGCCCGTGACCCTGGCCCAGCACCTCCTGGCCTATGCCTGGATGTTCTCCCGGGATCTGGAGCGCGTGGCCGACTGCCGCAAGCGTGTGCAGATCTCCCCCCTGGGCGCCGGAGCCCTGGCCGGGACCACCTACCCCCTGGACCCCCTGGCCGTGGCTAAGGACCTGGGCTGGGAACGGGCCTTTGCCAACTCCATGGACGCCGTTTCGGACCGGGATTTCGTGCTGGAGGCGCTGTTCACCGGCAGCGTGATCATGGCGCATCTCTCCCGGCTTTCGGAGGAAATCATCCTCTGGGCCGCGCCGCAGTTCGGCTTTGTGGCCCTGCCGGACGCCTACGCCACAGGCTCGTCCATCATGCCGCAGAAGAAAAACCCCGACGTGGCCGAACTGACCCGCGGCAAAACCGGCCGCGTCTACGGCGACCTGATGAGCCTGCTGACCACGGTCAAGGGCCTGCCCATGACCTACAACCGGGATCTGCAGGAAGACAAGGAACCCTTTATCGATTGTGACCGCACCGTGACCATGAGCCTGACCATGGCCGCCGGCATGGTCACGGCCCTGGAGTACAAGCCAGGCCCCATGACCGCGGCGTTGAAGAAGGGTTTTCTCAACGCCACAGAGCTGGCCGACTATCTCGTGACCAAGGGCCTGCCCTTCCGCGACGCCCACGAAGTGACGGGCAAGCTGGTCAGGATGGCCGAAGTGCGCGGCGTGGGCCTGGAAGATCTGCCCCTGGCCGAGATGCAGCTGCAGTCCGACCTGATCGAGGAAGACGTCTATCCCGTGCTGGACTGCCGCGCTGCCGTGGAGCGCCGCAAGATTCCCGGCGGCCCCGGCCGGGCCAGCGTGCTGGGCCAGATACAGGCCCTGGCCGCGTTGGCCGAGGAGTAGGGTAGGGAATACACATCACAAAATGCGCATCGTGAGAGGAAGGGACTTCGGTCCCTTCCTTTTTTTGAGCCCTTCTCCAGGCGCCTGCAAGACCATCCTGCTCCCGGCATTCAGAGCATTGCGGATTCAACCCCTTAGAAAATGTCTTGAATGATGATATACATTTTCTAGCAACTCCCTGTAAATCTTGCGAAAAATTTATCTTCGCGATATATCATATTCCCATAGGATTCTGTCCGGATGTCGCGCCGCCGGGCAGAGGTTGGCCGGATTCGGGATACGGCGTCGGGATACGGCCGGCCCATGGGGGAGCGCGTGGGGAGTGAGGGATGATTGCTATTCGCAGGGCTCGTCTGATGGCCATTCTCTGGCAGCTCGCACTGCTGGCGATGTGCCTGTTGGGCGTGGGGTTGCGCCTTGGCGATGCCGCCACGCTCGCTGGTACTGCCGGCGCCGCATCTGTGGGTGCTGCCGTGCGGTTTGAGACAATCTGGGACTTCGCCAACCCCAAACAGGCCGCCGCCGTGGCCCAAACCCTGCGCGACGTGCGCACGGTGCTCGAAAAGTCCCCATCATCCCGTCTGGAAATCATCGGCCACACCTGGGATCGCGGCGGAGAGATGCTCAACCGGCGCATTTCCCTGCGGCAGGCCGAGGATCTCAAGGCCCTGCTGGTCAAAGAGTATGGCCTCGACGCCGCGCGCATCGCCACCCGCGGCATGGGCGCAGAGGAACCATTGCCCGGCAGAAAGGGCCGCGATGCCGCCAATCGCCGGCTTGAACTGGTGGTGCAGGATCGACCGTCCTCTCCAGGGGCAGCGGGTGTATCGGTTCCCGCTTCTGCCAGGGCAGCCGCGCCCTTGTATCCCATGCAGGCCATGCCGCCGCCCGGCAACGCCACAGCACGCCAGACCCTTTATTTTGCCAACGGCCGCGACGCCATCCACCCGGATTCCCTGGAAGCCCTCAAGCAGACGGCCATGCTGCTCCTGGCCTGGCCCCAGTCCAGGGCCCGGCTGGTGGGCCATGCGGACAACCGCGGCGACGCGGCCCGCAACCTGATCCTCTCGCAAGCCCGGGCCGAAACCGTGCGCCAGGCCCTGCATGCCGCCTTTGGCATCGGCCTGGAGCGCATGTGCGTGGAAGGGGCAGGGGAAGCTGATCCCATTGCGGATAACGAAACCGCCGATGGCCGGGCCCGCAACCGCCGGGTGGAAGTGCTGCTGGAGGGCGTGGGCGCATCGGCCGGGATGACCGCGCTGCACGACCCGATTGGCGCTGCCACACCGGCTGCGGCCACGAATCAGACTGCCCCGACAGCTCCGACTGGCGCGCTTGTCCCGCCGGCGCCCAAGCTCTTTGTGGTGGATGGCGAAGTCATGGCCGCAGGTCCGGCGGCGGAAAAATATGTTATTGAAATCAGCCTCAAGCAGTGTGCGCTGTGGCTGTATGAGCGCACTCCCGAGGGCGGGCGCACCCTGGTCAGGGAATACAAGGTTGCCACGGCCAAGGATGGCATGGACCATCCCGAAGGCCTGGGCTATGTGACCAAAATCGATAAGAATCCCTGGTGGTATCCCACGCCGGACATGAAACGTCGCGCCGCAGCCAAGGGCCAGACCCTGGCCCCCGTGGCCCCGGGCAGAAAAGCCAATCCCATGGGATCCGTAAAGATCCACCTCTCCCACGGCCCCACCTACCGCATCCATGGCACCAACCGCCCGGACCAGATCGGCCGCCGCGTCTCCCTGGGCTGCATCCGCATGCGCAATCAGGATGCCCTGGAGCTGGCCAATCTCATCGACGTGGGCGCTGTAGTCAATGTTGCGTTTTAACCGTTGAGGCAAAGCCGCTTTTCCCGAGTGGGTCTACGGGTTCCCCTGCGGCATGCTTCCTGCTAGCAATTCGGGATGATGACGCATTTTCCTGGTGTTCTGCATCATAGCTTCGTGGAGCGGCGCGGCGGCGCGGCGCGGGTGGCCGACCTGCTGGCCCAGGCCATGGCCGCGGCGGGCATGCCCACGGCGCGTTCCTTTGAAGCCGTGCAAACCCAGGCCGGACAGGACTGGCTGGACGCCCGGCAGGGCGACTGGTTCCGGGCCATCGAAGCCGCCCTGGCCGCTGGCTGGGCTGTGCATCTCCACAGCAGCGGCAACATCCTTGGCCTGTTGGAACGGCTTGCGCCTCTGGTTCACTCCGCAACGCCCTCACCGCTATTGCTGACCTATCATGACATGCGTCTGGCCACGGGCGGCTGTGTGTTTCCCACGGATTGCCCCAAATTTGCCGAGGGCTGCCCGGATCCCTGCCCTCGCGGCCTGCAGGATACCGCAGCCCGACGCCGGCGGGCCGCGGAACTGTTGCTGGCCCTGCGCCCCCTGGGCATCTGCCCCTCGCAATGGGGCTGCCAGCTGTTGCGCGGGGCCATTCCCGGACTGAAGGTGCATCTGGTGCCCAACGGCATCCCCTGGCCGGCGCACTTCCCCGGCCCGCAGGACAAGCGCGCGGCCAAGGCCGCCGTGGGAGTGGCCGGGAGCGCACGGCTGGTGGTGTTCGTGGCCCATGGAGGTGAGGGGGCGGGCGTGAAGGCCGGGGAGGTCTGGCTGCCGCTCTGGGAACGCATCAAGCGGGCCGTGCCCCAGGCCGTGGGATACTTCATCGGCGGCAAGACCCATTGCCGGGAGGGCGATCTGGTCCGCTGGCCATATCTGGAGCCGGAGCGCCTGGCCGGGATGTTCACCGCGGCGGATTGCCTGGCCTATCCGTCCTGGGCGGACAATCATCCCCTGACCCTGCTGGAGGCCATGGCGCATGGCTGTCCCGTGGCGGCCTGGGGGGCGGGGGGCATCGACGAGATTGTGACCCCCGGCACCGGTGGCCATCCTGAAGACCACACCGGCGGCTGTACTGGCGGCCACGCTGACGGCCGTACCGGGTGCCACGCTGACGGCCGTACCGGGTGCCACGCTGACGGCCGTACCGGCCTGTTGCGGGCAACGGGCGATCTGGCCGGCCTGGGCGAGGACGTCATCACGCTCCTCACGCAGCCGAATCAGGGCCGGGTCATGGCCGCGGCCGCATACCGGGCCGGTGCGGCACGCTTTGCGCAATCCCTGATGGCCCGGCGGGTGTTGCGGCTGATTACAGAATCACGTGCCGCTTGATGTACTGCACCACCTGCTCGGGCGTGTCCATCACGGTGAATATGTCCAGCTCCTCCGCATTGACGAAGCCCCGGCTGCACATGGTTTCGCGGATCCAGTCCAGGAGCCCGTTCCAGAAGGAGCTTTGGTACAGAATGATGGGGAAGGGCTTGATGCGCTTGGTCTGGGAGAGCACGGCGGCCTCGAAGAGTTCGTCCAGGGTGCCGATGCCACCGGGCATGACGACGTAGGCCATGGCGTATTTGACGAACATGATCTTGCGCACGAAAAAGTAGTTGAAGCTGCAGCGGACGTTCTGGAAGGGGTTGGGGGCCTGTTCCAGGGGCAGTTCGATATTCAGGCCCACGCTCACGCCGCCGGCCTCGGCCGCGCCGCGGTTGCCAGCCTCCATGATGCCTGGCCCGCCGCCGGTGATCACGGCATAGCCCGCCTCGGCCAGTTTGCGGGAGAGGGTGCGGGTTTCCTCATACATGGCGTCGCCTTCCTGCACCCGGGCCGAGCCGAAGATGGACACGGCCGCGCCCAGCTCGCTCATGGTATCGAAGCCGTCCACTATTTCGGCCATGATTTTGAAGAGCCGCCAGGACTCATGCATGGACATGTTGTCGATGAGGTATTGGCTCTTCCGCATGCAGGGGCTCCTGTCTGGTGTGAGGTGAAACAAAGACAGGGGGGAAACAATTCCCCCCTGTGGTCACAAGGCGTCTGGCATGGTCCGGACGCAGGCCGGCCGGAACCGCCGAATGGTTTTACTATTGCTTGACCATGTCTTCGCCGCAGCAGACGAGGGTGCCGCCGCCGGCTTCCACAACTTTCACGACCTGGCCGCACAGTTCACACTTGTACACTTCACCTTCATTGGCCATGTTGCTCCTCCTTAGGGCTTGAGCGGGCAGGGCGCCCGCCACGGGCTGAGCGGGCAGGCTGCCCGCCGGGGATTGCGAGTGGTCTGCACCCGCTATACACTGGTTTTTTGATCTCGTGCAAGGGGCATGAGAAAAGACGTTTTTGCATGGAGCCATCTTACACATGAATCAGGAACCCGGCCCGCGGGCCTTTCTGCTGCTGTGCGACGCCTGCTGCGACCGCGCCGGCGTGCTCAAGGAATGTCTCAAGACCGGCGGCTGTACCTGCGATATCTGCGGCTGGAGCTGCAGCTGTGTGCTGGGCGGCCGACAGTTCGTCAATCACATCCCCGTGGGCTGCATCCCCCCCGAAGGCTGGGACTGGCTGCAGCGCAAGAACGAAGCCAGCCTGATGCCGCTGGATTGGGAGGCCCTCTTCACCGGCCTGCAGCCGCGGCCGGCTCCCTCCGGCAATGATTGAAAAAATCAGGTTGACATTTGCTCCTTTTTGGAGGACCAATACCCCATGCTTCGCCACGAACCCGCCATGAACCTTTCCGCCGCCCTAGCCGGCTGCAATTGCGTCGTCGTAGTACGCAAGGTTCTGGTGCGCGCCGTGGCGGTGGCGTTGTAAGGCTCTTTTGTAAGGAAAGGCTCACACGTCATAAACACCCCGCCGGCGCGCGACGCCGGCGGGGTGATTTCATGTGCAGCCCCTCCGGCAGACGCAGGCAAACAGGACATCGTCAATGCACGACCATGTCAGGAGGTTAGCGTCATGCCTGAGATGATGGGCGCACAAATCATCGTGGAACTTCTGGCCCGCCAGGGCGTGGAACTGGTCACCGGCATTCCCGGCGGCGCCAATCTGCCCCTGTACGACGCCCTGGCTGCAGACTGGCACACGCGCGGCCGTATCCGGCACGTCCTGGCCCGGCACGAGCAGGGCGCAGGCTTCATTGCCCAGGGCATGGCCCGCGTCAGCGGCCGGCCCGGGGTGGCCCTGGCCACCTCCGGCCCCGGAGCCATGAACCTGCTCACGGCCGTGGCCGACGCCAAGCTGGACTCCATCCCCCTGGTCTGCATCACCGGCCAGGTGCCTCGCGGCTGCATCGGCGCCGACGCGTTTCAGGAAGTGGACACCTACGGCCTCTCCATTCCCATCACCAAGCACAATTATCTTGTCCGCAGCGTGGAAGAGCTGTTCCGGGTCATCCCGGAAGCTTTCCGCATTGCAGCCTCCGGCCGGCCCGGCCCGGTGCTGATCGACGTGCCCAAGGACGTCCAGACTGCGGTCTGCTCCTTTGACGCCTGGCCCGAGCCCGGACAGCCCGAGCCCCCCCGGCAGCCGGATCCCGAGACCCTGCGTCGCGCCGCGGCCTGCATCAACGCTGCCCGGCGCCCGGTGCTGTACCTGGGCGGGGGCGTGGTGGCCGCCGGAGCCGGCGAGGCCGCCCGCGCCCTGGCCGAGCGGGCCGGCATCCCCGCAGCCATGACCCTCCTGGGCCTGGGCGCGCTGCCCAGCCGCCATCCTCTGGCTTTGGGCCTCCTGGGCATGCACGCCGCGCGTTCCACAAACCTGCTTCTGGAAGAGGCCGACCTGCTCATTGCCCTGGGCGCCCGCTTTGACGACCGGGCCACGGGCAAGCTGGCGGCCTTCTGCCCCGACGCTGCCCTGGTGCATGTGGATATCGACCCTGCAGAGTTGCACAAGCTCCGGCGGGCGCATGTGGGGCTGGCCGCGGATGTCCGGCTGACGCTGGAGGCGCTGCTGCCACTCGTCGAGCCCCGCGTCCGACGCGAATGGCGGGACCGCGTGGAGGCCTGCAAGGCCGAGCATGGCCTGCGCCTGCCCGGCGAAGATGACATCCGCCGTCCATATGGCCTCATCCGCGCCGTGGCCGAACTGGCCGGCCCGGACGCCGTGGTGGTGACTGACGTGGGCAAGCATCAGATGTGGACGGCCCAGGCCCATCCGTATCTGGCCCCGCGGCAGTGGCTGACCTCCGGCGGCCTGGGAACCATGGGCTTTGGCCTGCCCTCGGCCATCGGCGCGGCGCTGGCGGCGCCGGATCGACGCGTGGTCTGCTTTTCCGGGGACGGCAGCCTGCAGATGAACATCCAGGAGCTGGCCACGGCGGCGGAGCAGCAGCTGCACATCACCGTGGTGGTGCTGGACAACACCTCCCTGGGTCTGGTGCGCCAGCAGCAGCAGCTGTTCTATACCCGGCCCGGCTTTGCGTCCGAATACAGCCTGCAGGTGGATTTCCCGGCCCTGGCCCGGGCCATGGGTGTGCGGGCCTGGGATCTGGCCGGTTCGGACGATCCGCGCACGGATCTGGCCCGTGCCCTGACCTGCCAGGGCCCTTCCCTGGTGCGCATGCCCATCAGCCGCGAGGAAAACGTCTTCCCCATGGTGCCTCCGGGAGCAGCCAACAGCGAAATGTTGTGTGAAATCAAAGAGGAGGCCCCCCATGCCTGTTGACGCCTGCACCGCCGAAACTCAAGATGCGGCTGCCATGATCGTCCTGGAACTCCGGGTGAACAACCATCCCGGTGTCATGTCCCACGTGTGCGGACTCTTTGCCCGGCGGGCCTTCAACCTGGAGGGCATCCTGGTCCTGCCCCTGGCCATGCAGATTGCCGGGAGCGGGGGGGAAAGCCGGATGTGGCTCATGGTCCGCGATGACGAGCAGCTGCCGCAGGTGGAGAAGCAGCTGGCCAAGCTGCACGATGTCCTGGCCCTGGATCGGCGGGGAACCGAAGTCTTTGACCGACTACAACAGCAGTTCGAGGCCGCCTTGGAGGACGTGTGACAGTCAGGCTGGCAATGTGACGATCCGGTGGCGATGGCTGGTTTTTCTTGACCTTGCCAGCCCCCTGGGACACCTTGACCCATTGTGTCGAACCTCATTCACCTCAGCCCCCGGGGAGGCGCATCCATGGGCAAGAACAATAAAGTGAAGATTGACGGGGCGATGGAGCTTGGCCAGGTCATCACCTATCTTGAAGACGTGGTCAAAGGCCTCAAGGCAGGCGCGGTGCATGTGCAGCTGGGCCAGGATTCCGTGCTGCTGCACCCCTCGAGCATCCTGTCGTTCGAAATGGAAGTGTCCCAGAAAAAGGACAAGGAAAAGTTCTCGTTTGAAATGAGCTGGAAGACGGAAGATCGCATATCCGAAGATGTCCGCATCTCTCCCAGCGCGCCCGTGGTGGAGATTTCCTAGGCTGCCCGCCAGGGTCCCATCTCCCTGGAGAGTGCCTTGTTGAGGCTGACTCGTTGGGGGCTGCCGCATTGGCTGCGGCAGCCCCTGGCAGGTGTTGTTGCCGGTCAGTCTTTCTTCACATGCTTTTCAGGCGTGTGCAGTGTGTCTGGGTCGAATTTTTCCGGCAGATGCACCTTGCCCACGTTGAAGGCGCGTCCCAGAGCCGGGCCCATGCCGTGATACGTCCGCACCTCAGGCATGAAGGCCAGAGGTCTGAGCTGTTCCACGACGGGATGGTTTTTCTCGTCGAGGATGCGCGGGTCGGCCTTGATGTCCAGCACCTCACCCACAAACATGGTGTGCAGACCCAGCTCATGCACATGCACCACCTTGCATTCCAGCACCAGGGGATATTCCTGGAGGATGGGCGCATCCACCAGTTCCGAACGCGCCGTGGTCAGGCCCAGGGCCTCGAACTTGTCGGTGTCGCGGCCTGAAATCATGCCCATGTAGTCCGACTGGGTCATGTGGGTCTCGTCGGTCACGTGCATGGTGTAGGCCTTGCGGGCCATGAGATTGCCATAGGTGTACGTGGCCTTGCGCAAGGACACCGTCACGCAGGGGGGCTTGGAGCAGCAGATGCCGGCCCAGGCTGCGGCCATGGCGTTGGGGCGGCCCTGCTCATCGTAGGAGCCGATCATGACCAGCGGGGTGGGGAAGAGCATGGGTTTGGGCCCGAGCGATATTTTCATACCATCTCCTTAATTATTCGTCATTCTCTTGGCGAATGTCGTGAACTGTTGACGATTTGCTTGCATGATTTTACATTCCGCCTGAGGACTCCCAAAATCGGACCATGAGAGTGTGCACCCGTTGCAACGGGCTTGTCCAGCGCATGGTGAGGGGGGAGGTGGAACATGAACTGCTTGTATAGAAAAGATTTTTGCAGTGTGGATGAGTTGGATGCCTTTGTCATGTGTTTCAAGCTCATCCGGGGCATCGAGTTCCGCTGGAACCGTCTGGAGCGCACCGCCTGGCTGTGGTGCGACAGACGACTCTATGAAGAGCTGCAACATCACTGCCCGGCAGCGCCGTATCCCCCTTGCGAAGCCATGCCTGTCTGAACGCCTGGCGGCGCACGGGTAGTGCCTTTCGTTGAACTCGCCAGATATTCCATGTATTCCTGATCAGACAGTACAGGGCGAATCTCGTCTCCTCATCATGCGCCCGGCGTGAGGGCGCATGGTGATTCACTGCGCAACACACAGGATATTCATGAAAATTCAATTCCTTGGCGGCGCCAAGACGGTCACCGGCTCCTGCCACATGATGGAAGCCGCGGGCAAGCGCTTCTGCGTGGACTGCGGCATGCACCAGGGCAGCCGAGACATTGAAGAACGCAACCAGAATACTGCGGTCTACAAACCGGCGGAGATCGACTTCATCTGCATGACCCACGCTCACATTGACCATTCCGGCCTCCTTCCACGCATGGTCAAGGACGGCTTCAAGGGCGTTATCTACGCCACGGCCCCCACCCGGGATCTGCTGGCCATCATGCTTGAAGATAGCGCCCATATTCAGGAAATGGAAGCGGAGTGGAAATCCAAAAAGCGCTTCCGCAAAGGCAAGCGCGACGTTGCCCCCCTGTACACCATTCAGGATGCCCACAACACCATGCCGCGTTTTCAGGTGGTGGAGTACAACACTCCCTTTGAGCCCGCCCCTGGCATCACCGTGACGTACAAGGAGGCCGGGCACATCCTCGGCTCTGCCTTTCTGGAGTTCGACATCAGCGAGCCCGGCGAAAACGGCACTCCCAGCGCGTACCGTCTCATCTTTTCCGGCGACCTCGGCCGGCCCAACGCGCTGTTTCTGCGCGATCCGGAAGAAGCCACTCCGGCAGACTTCCTCTTTGTGGAATCCACCTACGGCGACCGCAACCACAAGGACGAAGCCACCAGCCGCGACGAGCTGGCCGAAGCCATCGCCTACAGCTACAAGCACGGCGAAAAGGTGATCATCCCGGCCTTTGCCGTGGAGCGGACCCAGGAGGTGATCTACTCGCTCTTCCTCCTGCGCGAGGAAGGCCGGCTCCCGGCGGACATGCCCGTCTATGTGGATAGCCCCCTGGCCATCAAAGCCACGGAAATTTTCCGCAAACATCCTGAATATTTTGATGCGGAGACCCACGCCCTGCTCAGGCAAGGCAAGGATCCCCTCTCCCTGCCCAACCTGCGCTTTACCCAGACGCGTGAGGAATCCCAGGCCATCAACGCCCTGAAAAAGCCGGCCGTGGTCATCTCGGCCAGTGGCATGTGCAATGCCGGGCGCATCAAGCACCATCTGCGGCACAACCTCTGGAAGCCCGGCGCTTCCATCGTCTTTGTGGGCTTTCAGGCCAAGGGCACCCCCGGCCGCAAGCTCGTGGATGGTGTCAAAACCCTGCGCATGCTTGGGGACGAAGTCTCGGTCCAGGCCAGAATCTTCACCATCGGCGGCTTTTCCGCCCATGCCGGCCAAAGCCAGATCCTGGCCTGGCTCTCCGGCTTTGCCCGGCCGGGCATGAAGGTGTATCTGGTGCACGGCGAAAACTCGGCCCAGAAGATCCTCGCCGGTCTCATCAAGGAACAATTCAAGCTGGATGTGCACATTCCGGGCTACCTGGAAGAATGCGTGCTCAAGCCCGGCAAGCCCCCCCTGGAAATCGCCCACCCCCAGCTGGCCGAACCGCGCATCGACTGGCCCTGGCTCATGCAGGACGCCGAAGCCAAGATGGCCGAACTGCAGCGGCGCATGGATCAGCTCCAGGCCAAGCCATGGGTGGACCAAACAGAGTTGCGAGATCGGCTGGTGGACATCACCGCAGAGCTTGCATCTCTCATCGCGGAGATGTAAGGAATGCGGGTTGTTTCTGGAATCTATCGCGGTCGGGCCATCCGAACGGTGGAAGCCGAGGGGATGCGCCCGGCCACGCAGAAGGTGCGCGAGGCCCTGTTCTCCGCACTGGAAGCCCGCGGCATGGACTGGGACGGCGCGCGGGTGCTGGATTTGTTTGCCGGATCAGGCAGCCTGGGGCTGGAAGCCTTAAGCCGCGGCGCGGCCGAAGCCGTGTTCGTGGAGCTGCACAAGCCGGCGGCCCGGAGCATTCTGCTCACCTGCAAGGATTTTTCCCTGCCGGCGGGCAGGGCTCAGATATTGACGCAGGACGTGCTCGCCTTCCTGGCCCAGAAAGGAATGCACAAGGGTTTTGACGTATGCTTCATCGATCCGCCATACCACAAGAACATGCTCCCCGCGGCCCTGGAGGCTGTGGCCGGGCAGGGCTGGGTGCAGCCGCAGGGCTTCATCGTGGCCGAGGTGGAAACGCGCATCGAGCTGCCGCACCCGCCCCAGCTGGCGCTGGAATTTGACCGCGCCTACGGGCAGACCAGGATTCTCATATGGACACCTCGCACGCACAGCACCACGGCCACGACGCCTCCCCCGCCAGACGCGTCGCCATCTACCCCGGCACCTTCGACCCCCTGACCTTCGGCCACGTCAGCCTCGTCAAGCGCGCCCTGGACGTGTTTGACCACATCATCGTCGCCCCGGCAGCCTCCACGCCCAAGACTCCCATGTTCACCCTGGATGAACGGGTGGAAATTGTCCGCGAGGTGTTTCATGACAACCCGCGCGTGGAGGTGACCGGGTTCCATGGCCTGCTGGTGGAGTTCGCCCGCCGCTGCGGAGCCTGCGCCATCCTGCGCGGCCTGCGCGCCGTCTCGGATTTCGAATACGAATTCCAGATGGCCCTGATGAACCGGCGCCTGGAAAAACACATCCAGACCGTGTTTCTCATGACCGATTATCGCTGGCTGTTCATCAGCTCCACCATCGTCAAGGAAGCAGCCAAGGCCGGTGCGGACGTGCGCAGCATGGTGCCGGACCCGGCCTGGTTCCGTCTGCAGGAGCGGCTGGGGCACCCGGTGTCTCGCGCTGAATGATTCCATGATGACGGCACCGTCCATTCCGCTGCTCTGTCTCGTCGGTCCCACGGGAGTGGGCAAGACGGCCGCCTCCCTGCATCTGGCCCGGACGTTCAACGGGGTGGTGATCAACCTGGACTCCCGGCAGGTCTATGCCGAGTTCCCGGTCATCACCGCCCAGCCTTCGCCAGAGGAACAGGCGGTCTGCCCGCACTTTCTGTACGGTTTTTTGCCGGCCGAGGAACGGATATCCGCCGGCCGCTTTGCCGAAATGGCCGGCGAGATCGCCAGGGAGCAATGGGCTGAAGGGCGGCTGCCGCTGGTGGTGGGGGGCACGGGGCTCTATCTGCGGGCCCTGCTTCAGGGCCTGGCCAATATCCCGCCCATTCCGCTCGACATTCAGCAACAGATTCAGGACGCCTTGCAGGATCAGGGACCGGAGGTGCTGCACGCCCGCCTGGCCCTGGTGGACCCGGTGACCGCGGCGCGACTGGCCCCGCGGGACCGCCAGCGCATTGCCCGGGCCCTGGAAGTGTATGCTGCCACAGGCAAAACCCTGACCTGGTGGCATGAACAGCAGGCCCGCGAAGCTGCAACCAGCCCTTTTCGCAGCCTGGTCCTGCACCTGGACCAACCCAACGACCTGTTGCACCCCCGGCTCAGACAGCGCATCGAGCTCATGCTCGAAGCCGGCGCCGAAGACGAGATTGCCCGGGCCTGGGCCCGCCTGGCCGAGGAGACGGCCCCGGGCTTTACCGGCATTGGCTGTGCCGAACTGCTGGCCCTGCACCTGGGGCGGCTCTCCCGCTGGGCGGCCCTGGATCTCTGGGAACGCAACACCCGCGCCTATGTCAAACGCCAGCGCACCTGGTTTCGCAAGGACGCCGGCCGGGTGGATCTTGCTCCGGATGAACTGGAAAGAATGACCGACCTGACGGACAGCTTCCTGCAGCAGGCGCGGTAGCACCAAGCCTCGCAAACGCACAACGGGGAGGCCAGTCTGCAACCAGCCTCCCCGTTGGGGATTCAGCACATTCGGGAGCGGGCTACTCGGCCGCTTCCTTTTTCTTCTTCTTGGGCGGGGTGCCCTGCATTTCGATCATCTGCCGCTCGCCGGCCACGGGGCGCCAGGTGCCCTTGTGGTGCAGGCAATGGGTGGGGCAGACTTCCTCGCAGGTGCCGCAGTAGACGCAGGCGAAGGGATCGCACTTCCAGATCCCCTTTTCCTTGTCCACGCTGATGCACTGGGAGGGGCACTTGCGGGCGCAGGTGCCACAGAAGATGTACTTGTCGATATCGCAGTACAGTTCACCGCGCTGGTCGGGGAAGGGCTCACGCACCACAAACGGGTAGGGGCGCGTGGATTTCTTGTTGAGCAGGTTCTTGACGACGGTGGGAACCATGGGCGCAAGTCTCATCGGGCGCTCCTTAACGTTCGGTGCAGCTGATGCAGGGGTCGATGGACAGCACAACCACAGGCACGTCAGCCAGTTCAATGCCCGGCAGCATGACCACCAGCGGCGGAATGTTGGCGAACGTGGGAGTGCGGATGCGGCAGCGGTCCAGGAAGTTGGTGCCATTGCCCTTGAGGTAGTAAAGCACCTCGCCACGGGGCTGCTCCACCCGGGTGATGACTTCGCCCTCGGGCTTGCCCTTCACCTTGGTGGTGATTTCACCTTCGGGCAGCCGGGCCAGGGCCTGCCGCACCAGATCGATGGACTGCAGGGTTTCGTCATAGCGCACCGCGCAGCGGGACCAGCTGTCGCCATCAGGATAGGCGATGGGCTGGAAGTCCACGCGGTCAAAGGCGCCGTACTTCAGCTGCCGGGCATCCTGAGCCACGCCGCTGCCGCGCAGGGTCGGGCCCACGGCGCCCAGCTCCAGGGCCTGGGCCCCGCTGAGCACGCCAATGCCCTTGGTGCGCTTCTTGACGGTGTAGTCGTCCAGAATGGTGGCCCGCAGGGAGCGAATCTGCTCTTCCACAACCTTGAGTTCGGATTCAATCCAACGAATCTGCTCGGGGGAGAGGTCGCGCCGCACGCCGCCCACTTCGTTCACGGAAACGATGACCCGGTTGCCGGTGGTGGCTTCGTTGATGTCCATCACCTTTTCGCGAATCTTCCAGAACTGGTAGAACAGCGCCTCAAAGCCAAAGGCGTCGGCAAAGAGGCCGAGCCAGAGCAGGTGGGAATGCACGCGGTGCAGTTCGCTCCAGGCCAGGCGGAGGAACTTGGCGCGGTCCGGCACTTCCACGCCCATCATCTCCTCGATGCCCTGGCAGTAGCACATGGCGTGAATCTTGGAGCAGATGCCGCAGACGCGTTCCACAATCTGGACCATCTGGTTGTAATCACGGATATCGCAGAGCTTTTCCAGGCCGCGATGGACATAGCCGAGCGCGGGCAGGGCGTCGACGACGATTTCGTCCTCGACGGTGAGCTTCAAATGGATCGGTTCGGGCAGCACGGGATGCTGCGGGCCGAAAGGCAGAATAGTCTGAGCCATGATGCGTCCTTCCTTTCGACTGATGGTTACTCGGCCGCAGCAGTCTTGCGCACCACGCCGAACTTGCAAAAGGGCGTGGTGGCGACTTCGTCGTCGAGGTACAGATGGTTGGCGAAGTTCAGGGCCAGGCCGTCAAAGCACAGGCCAAACTGGTCCTGAATCTCGTTTTCCACAAGGAACGCGGCCAGGTACACGTCGGAAACGGAAGGCACGGGCTCTTTTTTGGGCACGGTGAGCCGCAGGTGTTCCATCGTGTTGTCTTTATCGAAGTGATAGAGGAGGTCGAACTCGTTTTCGTTCAGGTCCACGCAGGTGGCCGTCACGAAGCGCCAGCTGGCGTTCTTGTACAGCAGGACCTCGGCCTTCAGGGTCTCTTTGGTGATTTGCTTTGCGGAAATGGGCATGGCTCAATCCTTAGGCGAGGGATTTTTCGGCAAATTTCTGCAAGCCGAGCACCACGCCGTCGATAATGGCTTCGGGCTTGGGCGGGCAGCCGGGGACGTAGGCGTCCACGGGGATGACCTTGTCGATGCCGCCAACAACGTTCGGGGCCTCGCGGAACACACCGCCGGAGAGGCCGCAAGCGCCGATGGCGATGACGACCTTGGGATGGGGCATTTGTTCGTAGAGGTTGGCCAGAACCTTTTTGTTGCGGTGGTTCACCGTGCCGCTGACGATGAGAATGTCCGCGTGCTTGGGGTTGCCCACGTTGACGATGCCGAAACGCTCCACGTCGTAGATGGGAGTGAGGCAGGCCAGGGTTTCGATGTCGCAGCCGTTGCAGGAGCCGCAGTCAAAGTGCATCAGCCAGGGGGATTTGATCCGTGAGGATTTGATGAAGTCGAGTATGGCTTGCATGGTGCGCCTCATTACATGGTCAGGCTGAGCAGGTTGATGAGAGTGAGAGTCAGACCGACAGCCCAGGCGGAGGTGACCATCCAGCGCCACGTCATGCGCGAGGAAACATTATCCACCACGATTTCCGCCAGATACGTCAGACCGATCAGAACCAGCATGCCCACGATGTTGGTGGACCAGAACAGCCCGACCACGCCCAGAATGAGGACGACTTCATAGAAGTGGGCGATCTCCAGAATGGCCAGGTACGGCCCGGAGAACTCCGTATACACCCCGCGCACGATTTCCTGGTGCGCATGCGCGCTGGCGGAAATGTCGAAGGGGGACTTGCGCAGCTTGATGGTCAGGGCGTAGCCCAGCACCAGGAAGAGCAGGGGGAGCTTGAGCAGCAGGGGATCCTCAAGGGCATAGATGCCATCGATCTTGAAGGTGCCCGTGTGCACATAGATGCCGGCCAGCACCAGCACCAGCAGGGGCTCATAGGTCAGCACCTGGATGAGCTCGCGCTGGGCGCCAATCTGACTGTACGGCGAAGGCACGCTCATGGCCCCGATGACCAGAAACACCGCGCCCACGGCCTGCACGAAGAAGATCAGCAGCAGGTCCGACTGGGCAAAGAAGAGCACCACACTGGTGGCCGCGGCCACCACATACACATAGGCGCAGAAGGCCTGCCAGCTGTTGTTGAGGAGCTTTTCCTTCCCCAGCAGCTTGGCGACATCGTAGAAGGGCTGCAGAATGGGAGGGCCGAGACGGGACTGAAAGCGCGCCGTGAGGCGGCGATCCAGGCCGGTGATCAGGCCGCCAAGCACGGGCGCCACAAAGACGCCGACAATGAGAGCAAGCAGCAGTCCGAGGATGCTCATGATTACAGTCCTCCCACCACAAGCAGCAGCGCCAGCAGCGTTGCCGCAATATTCATCCAGCCGGTCACCCGTTCTTCAGGGATCAGCTTGGTGAGATAGTAGTTCGCGTTGGCCACCTTGACGGGCTGGTTCACCGGCCCCACGAAGCAGTCGGGGGTGTGCGCCGTGCGGCTCTGCGCCCCGCCGAGGTAGATGGACGCTTCACGCGCGCCGCGGGCGTTCTTGAGCACCTTCAGGCCCAGGAACATGCCCACGATGAGGATGATGAACAGCGGCACCACAGGGAAAACCCCCGAATCCGCACTCAGCAAGCCCCTGGCCGTCTGGTACGGCATGTCGAACATGGCCTTGGGGTTCACGGCATTGACCATCTCCAGCATGGGCAGCACCAGGCCGTGGTAAATCCAGGGCGCCGTCAGGGAGAGCAGTACCGCGCCGCTGCAAAGCAGCACGAGGGGGTACCTGGTCAGCAGAGGCTGGCTTTCCGGGGTCACCTTGGCTTCCAGCGGGTGGCTCATCAGCAGGCCGGCCCAGCGTGCCCAGTACAGCAGGGTGATGGCGCTGCCCATGGCCAGCATGATGATGACCGGCACGTTGGCCGCGGCGGATTCGATGGCCATCCACTTGCCCATGAGCATGCCGAAGGGCGGCAGAATCATGGTCAGGACGCCAATCACAGCCAGGCTGGCCGTCACGGGCATGCGCATGAACAGGCCATGCATGTCTTCGATATCCCGACTCTCAATGCGCTGCTCGATGGTGCCCACGCTGAGGAAGAGCAGGGCCTTGGAGACGGCGTGGAAGATGATCAGGAACAGCGCCGCCGCCATGGCCGCCGGCGTGTTGATGCCGGCGCAGGCGATGATCAGCCCCAGGTTGCTTACCGTGGAATAAGCCAGGACGCGCTTGGCGTTGGACTGGCTCACCGCCAGGATGGCCGTGGCCAGGAAGGTGAACGCGCCAAAGAGGGCCACGTAGGTGGAGAGCGTGGTGCCCACAAAGCCGGGCGCCAGACGCAGCACCAGATACACGCCGGCCTTGACCATGGTGGAGCTGTGGAGCAGGGCGGAGGTGGGGGTGGGAGCCACCATGGCGCCCAAGAGCCAGCTCTGGAACGGGGCCTGCGCACTCTTGACGAAGGCCGCCACGCACACCAGGGCCATGGGCAGCATGGCGTAGGAGGCGTTGGGGGAGAGCTTGAGGATTTCCTGAATATTCAGGGTGCCGAGCATGCCCTCGAAGAACATCGCACCCAGCAGCAGGGCAAGCCCGCCCATGCTGCCCAGGTACAGGGCCTTGAGGCTGTTCTTCACGGCCAACTCGTTGCCGTCGTGCCCGATGAGCATGAAGGAGCAGAAGGTGGTCACTTCAAAGAAGAAGTAGAGCACCAGCAGGTCGTTGGTCAGCACCAGGGCGTTCATGGTGCCCAGGAGCAGCACCATCCAGGCAAAGAAGCGCGGCTGGCGGGAAACCTGCAGATGCAGATGGTGCTCATGATTGTCCATGTACGGGATGGCATGGATGCAGATGAGCGAGCCCACGATGCTGATGATCAGCACCAGGGTCAGGGACAGCGGATCGGCGAAAAAGGTCATGCCGACCGTATGGTGGTCCATGAGAAACGCTTCAAGAATGAACAGACCAAGCAGCTGGACCCCGGCGAGAATCTTGACGCCAAGGTGCTTGTGCTTCCAACCGTAGTACAGCACCGCGCCGAGCAGGACAAAGTCCGCCAGCTGGATGAGTCCGGGCAGTGGCAGCCCGAAGAGGGAGGTAAAAGTGGTTTCAAGAGGAACAAGGCCAATCAGGGTTAAAGAGGACCCGACCAACAGCGCACCCGTCACAATGATAATGGCGGAGCGCACCTGCTTCACCGGAACGACCATACACAAGATGGCCGCCAGGAACGGCAGGACGATCAATAGAAAGAACAACGTTGAATGCATACCGGCCCCTTTTGCGGACAAGCGTAAGGTTGGTTGCACACAAAATAACCACGGCAGACATCACCGCGGCAGCCTCGCCAACACCCCTGTTATGTGGCGGCAAAGTTACCGTTCTTCGGGCTGGTGTCAATTGTTTTTCCACAAGCCGCGCAGCTATTTTGATACCATTGTGACTGCTTAAGACAGATTGATTAATCAATCATTACCCGGCAATTGGCGCTGTAACCTTGTGAGAAAAAGAACAAATTCAATCCACAGATTTTGAACGTTTTCCACAGGCCTCGGCGCAAGGATCTGCTGGCTTGGCTTGCTGTGGAAAACTCGGCAGCCCGCGCGGCCATGCATGTGCCCCCCCTGCTTGACAGTTTCTGCGCCCGAAGGCATCCCCGCCCAGGAGGTTCACCATGCCAACCCGCGCAGTGACTACAAAATTCTATAAACTGATATTGCTTTCACTTTTCGCACTCGTTGCCCCCCTGGCAGGCGGGGGCTGGGCCGCCCAGGCCCCATTCGCGAGTGGCCCGGTCACCTATGCCGAAGCCGGCCAGGGAGGCGCATCCGGCGTGCCCGTTGTGCTGGTCCATGGCTGGGCCTGCTCCTCGGAGTTCTTCAAAGAGCAGCTGGGGCCGCTGGCCGCCGCGCACCGGGTGCTGGCCATTGACCTGCCCGGCCACGGGGGCAGCGCCTCCAGCGGGCCGTTCACCCAGGAATCCCTGGCTCAGGCCGTGCTGGCTGTGATGGACCATGCCGGCCTGGACCGCGCCGTGCTGGTGGGGCACAGCATGGGCGCAGCGGTGATTCGCCGCGTGGCCCTGCTGCAGCCGCAGCGGGTGGCCGGGCTGGTGCTGCTGGATGGAGCCATCCTCTTTCCGCCGGACGACGCCGCGGAGAGCGCCCGCTGGAAGGCTGAGATGGAAGGCTTTGCCGCCCAGTTTCAAGGTCCGGAGGCTGACGCGGTGACCAGATCCTTCGTCAATTCCATGCAGGGCCAGACCACGCCGCAGCCGCTCAAGGACTGGATTCTGCAAAAGATGCTGGCCACCCCGGCCCCGGTGCGCTACGCCTCCATGGCCGGCTTTGTCTCCGGCAGCCTGGAGCCCTTGCCGGCGGTGCAGGCACCCACCCTGGCCGTGTATGCCCAGTCGGCCAACACCGCATCCAACCTGGAAACCCTGCTCAAGGGAGATTTTCCGAACCTGGAGTATCACCTGTTGGTGGGGCCGGGGCATTTTCTCATGCTGGAAGATCCGGCCCGGGTGAATGACCTGCTCCTGCGCTGGCTGGCTGCCAATATTCGCTGACACATTCGCCACATCGCTGTCGTGTTGCGGATTGCAACGCCGCACAACCGTCATCGCGGCTTCATGCGGCGGCATGCTGCGCAGGATACAGAGGGAAATGGTCCGGCCATCCGGCCGCCATTTCCCTTTTTTCATGTGGAGTGCAACGATGCTGAAGATTCGTGCAGTGCTGGCGGCGTCGCTGGTTGTGGTCATGGTGCTGGGCATGCATGCCCTTGCCGTGGCTGACTTCAAAAAACCCATTGTTTTCGGCCATCGCGGTGCGTGCGGCTACCGGCCGGAGCACACCCTGGCTTCCTATGAGCTGGCCATCGACCTGGGCGCGGACTTCATCGAGCCCGATCTCGTCTCCACCAAGGACGGCCGCCTCGTCTGCCGCCACGAAAACGAGATCGGCGGCACCACCGACGTGGCCGAGAAGTTCCCGGACCGCAAAAAAACCAAGTCCATCGATGGGCTCAAACCCGTGGATGGCTGGTACACCGAGGACTTCACCCTCGAAGAACTCAAAACCCTGCGCTGCAAGGAACGGCTGGACTTCCGCGACCAGTCCTACAACGGCAAGTTCGATATCCCCACCCTGGAAGAGGTCATCGAGCTGGTCAGGCGCAAGGAAAAGGAAACCGGCCGCGTCATCGGCATCATTCCCGAAACCAAGCACCCTTCCTACCACAAGTCCCTGGGCCTGAACTTCGAAAAGCAGCTCGTGGAAATCCTCCACAAGCACGGCTACGATCAGGCCGACTCCCCCTGCGTCATCCAGTCCTTCGAGGTCGCCAACCTCAAGGAACTGCGCGGCATGACCAAGCTGCCCTTGGTCTTCCTCTATGACGAGGCCGATATTTCCCCTTATGACTTCGTCCTCGCCGGCGACAAGCGTACCTACGGCGACCTGCTCAAGCCCGAAGCCCTCAAGGAACTCGCCGGCTTCGTGCAGTGGGTCAGCCCCTGGAAGCGCCTTTTTGTCACCGAAAAGGAAGATGGCAGCCTGAACCCGCCCACGTCCTTCATTGAAGACGCCCACAAGGCCGGCCTGCTCGTGGCCACCTACACCATGCGCAACGAGCCCCGCTATCTGGCCAAGGACTACAATGGCGACCCTGAGGCCGAATACCTGCAGTACTACAAGCTCGGCGTTGACGGCGTCTTTTCCGACTTCCCGGACACCGCCCTCAAGGCCCGCACGAAGTTTTTGGGCGGCAACTAGGCAGATTGCTTTGTTGAATAGATCCCACGGGGGAACACCTTTCTCAAGAAAGAGGTTCCCCCGAACCCCCTTTCCAATGGCTTTTCATTGGGGCTTTTGCTGCGCCTCAACTTGCAGTACAGTTCCCCTAGCAGGTGGGGACGTGGGGGAGCTCCGTTCCCCCGCATCCCCTGTCTTTTGCCCCTTTTCCCCTGTTCCCCTTTTGCATTGTGGTGACCCATGTTCGAGTACCTCAGGCAGCATCGCAGCAAGGCCGGCAAGCTGCCCGGCACGGTGGAGTACGTGGGTGAGAAGCCCGAGAGCCGGGTCCGGATCACAGCGTTCAAATACTCTGATACCGAGGTTGCCATGACCGAGCCCGAAAGCCTGGAAGCCTGCGCCACCCTGCGGGAGCCGGGCAAGGTGGTCTGGCTGAACATGGACGGTGTGCACTGCACCGGCTTCATTGAGGAAGCCGGCCGGATTTTTCACCTCCACCCGCTGATTCTGGAAGACATTGCCCACACCGAGCAGCGCCCCAAGATGGAAGACATGGGCGACTATCTCTTTGTGGTGGTCAAAACCCTGCGATTTGATGAGGCAGAGGCCCGCGTCATCGACGAGCAGGTCAGCTTTGTGCTGGGCGACGGCTATCTGCTCTCCTTCCAGGAAGAGGCCCAGGGCGACGTTTTCGGGGACATCCGCGCCCGCATCCAGACCGGCAAGGGCAAGCTGCGCAAGCTGAGCGCGGATTATCTGCTGTATTCCCTGCTCGACGCCGTGGTGGACAATTACTTTGTGGTCCTGGAAAAAGTGGGCGATGCCATTGAGGACATGGAAGAAGCCCTGCTGGAGGCCGCGGGCAACACCCAACTGGAAGAACTGCATGCCCTCAGACGCGAGGCGCTCTTTTTGCGCAAATACGTCTGGCCCCTGCGCGAGATTGTGGCCCGCCTGGAGCGCCAGGAGTCAGACCTCATTCAGGATGGCGCCAAGATCTACCTGCGCGACCTGTACGACCACGTCATCCAGGCCATGGACACCATCGAAACCTTTCGTGACGTGCTCTCCGGCATGGCCGACCTGCACCTCTCCAAGATCAGCCTCAAGCTCAACGAGATCATGAAGGTTCTGACAGTCATTTCCACCTTTTTCATTCCTCTGACCTTCATTGCCGGCGTGTATGGCATGAATTTCCGCTACATGCCGGAGCTGGAATGGCGCTGGGGCTACTATGCCGTCCTTGGGGCCATGGTGGTCATCGTCGCCGTGATGTGGATCTTTTTCAAGAAACGCAACTTGCTGTAGGAGACCACCAGGAGGGCGATGTGCTTGAGGTCGGATACGGTGTGGTCATTGCCGAGGATGAACTGCAGTTCAGCGCCGCGAGGGCTTCCGGGCCCGGCGGCCAGCATGTGAACACCACAGATTCCAAGGTGCTGCTTCGGTTCAACATTGCCGAATCCGCCAGCCTCTCACCCGCCCGCAAGGCCGTGCTGCTGGACAAGCTGGCCCGACGCCTGGATGCCGAGGGCGCAGTGCTGGTCACAGCCCAGGAATCCCGCAGCCAGCACGCCAACAAGGAGCTGGCCCGCACCAAACTTGCTGCGTTGCTGCGCCAGGCGCTCACCCCCCGGGCTCCGCGCCGGGCCACCCGGCCGACGCTCGCGTCCAAGGAGCGCCGCCTGACCGCCAAGAAAATCGCCTCCACCCGCAAAAAAAACCGGGGCAGGGTGGAGGAATAGCCCTGGCCGCAGATGGCCCGGAGGGTGGGATGCTTTCGGAACCGCTGATCCGTCTTGGCTCGTTTGCGCTGGCAGCCCTGGCCTTTGGCCTGCTGGAGCACCGTTTCCCCCGTCGTCCCACGGTGCCCGGACGCCAGCGGCGCTGGGTGGGCAACCTTGGTGTGGTGGCCGTTTCCACCGTGCTGGTGCGGCTGCTGGTGCCCCTGCTGCCCGTGGCCCTGGCCGCTGCGCTGCGCGGCCGGGGGTGGGGGCTTTTGCCGTGGCTGGGGCTGCCGGAGGCTGCCGCTGCGGCGGACCTTCTCCTGGGCTTTTTCCTGCTTGATCTGGCCATTTACGCGCAACACGTCGCCTTTCATCGCTGGCGGCCCCTGTGGCGACTGCACCGCATGCATCATGCGGATACATTCATCGACTTTTCCACCGGCGTGCGCTTCCATCCCCTGGAGATCCTGCTCTCCGTGTTCTGGAAACTCGCCCTGGTGGCCGTGCTCGGCCCCTCGCCAGCGTCCGTGCTGCTCTTTGAAGTGCTGCTGAATGTGCTGGCCATGTTCAACCACGCCAATCTGGCCTTGCCCCAGTCCGTGGACCGCTGGCTGCGGTACGTGCTGGTGACTCCGGATATGCATCGGGTCCACCATTCCACTGATGGGCGCGAAATGAACCACAACTACGGCTTCAACGCCCCCTGGTGGGACCGCCTCTTCCGTACCTACAAGCCGGCTCCTGACCAGGGGCACCTGGGCATGCGCATTGGCCTCAACATTTTCCGCGATGCCCGGTACCAGAGCCTGCCCCATCTGCTGTGGCTGCCCTTCCGCTGAAATACTGAGGGACGGGCCACGAGCGCACAGATTTCCCGCCTTTTTTGACGCCATCCCTCAACTTTTGGATGGCACAAGCCGATACGCATGAGCATGGTGATTGCGCCACGCACAAACTGCCGAGGTGCCCATGCAAATCGACGCCAGCATTCAATCGGCCCTGTTCAAGATTGCCGGAACTCCCGGCAACCAGACAACTGAAGACCAGCTTGCCGGGAAGACTGCGACAGCGGTGGCCTTGGCTGCGCCTGCCGAAAGCACGAACATGCTGGCCGGCAACTTTGTCCAGCACAATGCCGAGCCCTCCCGGTACATTCTTGGCAAGATGGTTGGCTTTCAGGTGCGGCAGGAGTTCGGCGCCAAGCTCCAGGGCCTCGTAGCCAGCGCCCAGATTGCCGCGGATGCCGCGGATAGTTACGCCGAGCGCTCCCTGATCGGACAAAAGGCGGCCAATGCCATCAAGACCATGCTTGAAGGGGAAGTGAGCGAATCGGAAGCCGAGCGCATGACCAAGGAACGCGAGGAGGCGACGGAAAAGGCGGAAGCCCGGCAGGCGAATCCTGACACCACCCAGCCTGCACCCGCCGCATCCGCCATTCCGGATGCCGCGCAGGGCGAGCCCGAGCGCGCCGGAGAGGCTGCGGTATCCTTGCCGGCGGAGAGTGAGCCTGCCACAATGATCGCAACAACCGCAACAACCGCAGCAACCGCAGCAACCGCAGCAACAGTCCAGGAAGTCGCTTCCGTCGACCTCTACGTGTGACCCTCCCCAACAGAGCAGCGCTCCCGCCGCTCGTGTCCATGCCAGCGGGAGTTGGATGTCGCAGGAATGTCATACGCCTGACATCCAATGGCCATGGCCTGCGTCTATTGATGTAAACGTTTACATCAACAAGGACGCAGCATGCATTCCAGACTCCAGACCACCCGGCGCGGCTCCGCGCCATCTCCCGACGCCAGGCGCGATTGCAGCTTGCCCGCTGCCGCGCCGGTTTCTGCCCTGGCCCTGGTGAGGGCAGACGCGGAGCATGCCCGGCCGTCTGGCTGGTCCGTCATGGGAGTCTGCGCCGCATGAGCGTCACCATCCGGCATGTGGCCGACAAGGCCCGGGTCAGCGTGGCCACGGTGTCGCGGGTGTTCAACTCGCCTGAACAAGTCCGGCCCGAGACCAGGGAAAAGGTCCTCGCTGCAGCGCAGGCCCTGCAGTTTCTGCCCAACGACCTTGGCCGCCAGCTCCGCGGCGGGGAAACGCGGCTCATCGGCCTCCTGCTGCCCACCTTGCTCAACCCGGTCTTTGCCGAATGCGCCCAGGGGATTGAGGAACAGGCCGCCAGGGCCGGCTTCCGCATCCTCATGACCACCTGCAACTACGACCCCACCCTGGAGCTGGCCGCGGTGGAGACGTTTTTGCGGCAGCGGGTGGCAGGCATGATCCTCACTGTGGCCGACGCCGCCGCCAGTCCGGCGGTGGAGCTGCTGGAGTCTCACGGAGCGCCATATGTGCTGGCGTTCAATGAAACGCCGCTGCGGCCTTCGGCTTCGGTGGACAACGAAAAGGCCGCCTGCGAGGCCGTCTCGTTGCTGCTGGCCGCGGGACACCGGCATGTGGCCATGCTCAGTGGTGACTTGCAGGCCTCGGACCGGGCCATCCAGCGCCATCAGGGCTATTGCCGGGCCATGCGTCAATGCGGCCTGGAACCGCTGCCCTTGCTGGAAATCGACTTTGACAGCGAGGGCCTGCCTCCGGACTTCGTCCCGTCGCTCAAAACCGGCTCGCGACCGGTGAGTGCCGTGTTCTGCGGCAACGACCGTCTGGCCATGCTGTTCATCCAGAGCGTGCGGGCTGCGGGTCTGCGCACACCACAGGATTTTTCAGTCATCGGTTTTGACGGGCTGCCCGTGGGCGAGCTGTTTGAGCCGGCCCTGGCCTCGGTGGTCCAGCCCACACGGGAACTGGGGGCCGTCTGTTGGCGATTGTTGGAACAGCGCATGGCCGGGGAGCGCCCGGCCTCTGTGGTGCTGCCGCATGCAATCCGCCGGGGCGGGACCGTCCTGCCTGTATCGCCGGATAACATAGTTGTATAATTGAAAATTTCCTGAATTTCTCAAACGGCCACGCCTCCCGCGTGCCACCACCATTGCAGAAGAGGAACGATCCATGAGAACTGCGTTGCACTGCATGCTGCTGACCGCGGCCCTGCTGCTGGGCGGCTTCGGGTCCGGGAACGCCTGGGCCGAAGACACCGCCATCTGCTACAACTGCCCCCCTGAATGGGCGGACTGGGGAACCCAGCTCCAGGCCATCAAGGAGCACACCGGCGTGGCCATTCCGCCGGACAACAAGAACTCCGGCCAGTCCCTTTCCCAGCTGGTGGCCGAAAAGGCCGCGCCTGTGGCGGACATCACCTACGTGGGGGTGACCTTTGGCATTCAGGCCAAGGCCGCCGGCGTGGTGCAGCCGTACAAGCCGGCCTTCTGGGACGAGATTCCCGAAGGACTGAAGGATAAGGACGGCTACTGGTTCACCATCCACTCCGGAACCTTGGGGTTCATGGTCAATGTGGACGCCCTGCAGGGCAAGCCGGTGCCCACCTCCTGGGCCGACCTGCTCAAGCCCGAGTACAAGGGGCTGGTGGGGTATCTTGATCCGGCCTCGGCCTTTGTGGGTTATGTGGGCGCCGTGGCCGTGAACCAGGCCATGGGCGGCACCCTGGAAAACTTTGCGCCGGCCCTGGAATACTTCAAGACCCTGGCCAAAAACGAACCCATCGTGCCCAAACAGACCTCCTACGCCCGCGTGCTCTCCGGCGAAATCCCCATCCTGCTGGATTACGACTTCAACGCCTACCGCGCCAAGCACAAGGACAAGGCCAATGTGACCTTTGTCATCCCGGCCGAGGGCACGGTGGTGGTGCCCTATGTCATGAGTCTGGTGGCTGGCGCGCCCCATGCGGAGCAGGGCAAGAAGGCCCTGGACTTCATCATGTCCGACAAGGGTCAGGCCATCTGGGCTGATGCCTTCCTGCGTCCGGTGCGGGCCAAGGCCATTTCTGCCAAGGCGCAGGCCGTGTTCCTGCCCGAAAGCGAATACGCCCGCGCCAGGACCGTGGATTACAGCCGCATGGCCGAGGTGCAGAAGGCCTTTTCCGAAGCCTACCTGAACCAGGTTCACTAGGAAGCGCCGTGGCGGCTTCCTCCCCTTCCCGCAACATCCGTTCTGCCGACCGCGCACGCCTGCTGGCGTGCGCGGCACCGGCAGGGGTCGTGTTCCTGGCCTTCTGGCTGCTGCCCATGGCCCGGCTGGCGCTGCTGCCTGCCTCCAAGGGGTGGGAGACGTATTTCATCGTGCTCACCTCGCCGCGGTACCTCACCAGTCTGAGCCAGACGGTGTTGCTGTCCCTGGTGGTCACGGTCATCTCCCTGGCAGTGTCGGCGGCTGTGGGCCTGTATCTCGGCCATGCCGGGAGTGTGTCCCAAAGTCCGCGCCGCGCATGGCACCGGGCGCTCCTGGCCGTGCTGACGCTGCCGCTCTCATTTCCGGGTGTGGTGATTGGTTTTTTCATCATCCTGCTCGGCGGCCGGCAGGGGCTGCTGGTGCTGCTCGGCCAGGCGCTTACCGGTCAGGGGCGGGCCTTTGCCTACGGGTTGGGCGGGCTGGTCATGGCGTATGTGTATTTTTCCCTGCCTCGGTGCATTGCCGCCTACACCGCGGCCGTGGAAGGCCTGGACCACAGCCTGGAGGAAGCGGCCCGCTCCCTGGGCGCCGGGTTCTATCCGGTGCTGCGGGATGTCTGGCTGCCGGCGCTCTGGCCCACCACCGTGGCCAGCGGGGCCATCGTCTTTGCCACTTCCATGGGCGCCTTTGGCACGGCCTTCACCCTTTCCACCCGTTTCGAGGTGCTGCCGGTGACCATTTATGACGAGTTCACCAACTATGCCAGCTTTGCCCTGGCGGCGTCCCTGTCCCTCAGCCTGGGGCTGGTCACCTGGGGCGCGCTGATGCTGGCCCGGCTGTGCAGCGGCCGCAACACGCACGTGGCGGGGATGCCATGAAACCTTACGGCGCAAGCAAGGGGCTGTCGCTGCTCACCGTGGGTGTGTGCCTGTTCACCCTGGCGCCCATGGCGCTTTCGGTGTGCACTGGTGTGTTGGAGAACGCCTCTCAGGGGCTCCGGGCGGGCTTCACCCTGCGCTGGGTGGAGCAGGTGGGGACGACGTATGGATCCACCATCATCGCCTCCCTCGGACTGGCCGTGGCCTGCGTGGGGTGTTGCCTGGTGCTGGGGCTGCCCCTGGCCTATGTGCTGGCCAGGCATCCAGGCCGGTGGACCCAGGTGCTGGAAGAATGCCTGACCCTGCCCGTGGCGGTGCCGGGTCTGGCCACGGCCCTGGCCCTGATTTTGGCCTACGGGCACATCCAGGGCCTGCGTCAGAGTTATGCCTTCATCCTGGCCGGGCATGTGGTGTTTACCTTGCCCTTTCTGGTGCGCACAGTCAGTGCGGCCTTTGCCTCCGAGCACCTGCGCAGTCTGGAAGAAGCCGCCCGCACCCTGGGCGCGGGTTTTCCGCAGCGCTTTCTGGGCGTGCTGGCTCCCTGCGCCTTGCCCTCCATCCTGGCCGGATGTTTAATGGTCTTTACCCTGTCTGTGGGCGAGTTCAACCTGACCTGGATGCTGCATACGCCGTACACCCGCACCCTGCCTGTGGGGCTGGCGGATTCGTATGCCTCCATGCGGCTGGAGGTGGGTTCGGCCTATACGTTGATGTTTTTCATCGTGGTGTTGCCGGTGTTGTGGGCCATGCAGGCCATTTCGGCAGCCATTGAGAGGACCTATGCAAACAGTTGATCCCATCCGGGTGGAGGTGATCCGGTGCGCCAAGCGCTATGGCGACACCCAGGCCCTGCACCCCTGCGAGCTGACCCTGGAACCCGGGGAAATCGTGGCCCTGCTGGGGCCTTCCGGCTGCGGCAAGACGACCCTGCTGCGTCTGGTGGCCGGCCTGTGTGCCCCGGATCCTGGTGGCACGGTGCGCTATGGCGGGGAGGATGTGACTGCCTTGCCCGTGGAATCGCGCGGGGTGGGCATGGTCTTCCAGCATTACGCCCTGTTCCCGCACATGACCGTGCAGGCGAACATCGGCTATGGCCTGAAGCTGCGTCGCACCTCCCCGGAAAAGCTGGCCCGGCGGGTAGGGGAGCTGGTGGAACTGATGCATCTGAACGGGCTGGAAGGGCGACGGCCGGCAGAGCTTTCCGGCGGGCAGAAGCAGCGTGTGGCCCTGGCGCGGGCCCTGGCCATCCAGCCAAGGGTGCTGCTGCTTGACGAACCCCTGACGGCCCTGGACGCCAAGCTCAAGGAATCGCTCCGCGACGAACTGGCCGTGCTGCTGCGGCGGCTGGGCATCACCACCTTGCACGTGACCCACGATCAGCAGGAGGCCATGGTCATTGCCGATCGGCTGGCCGTGATGCACCAGGGCCGCATTGTGCAGACCGGCAGTGCGGAGGCGCTGTACGAACAACCGGCCCACCCGTTCGTGGCCCAGTTTCTGGGCCGGGTGAACCGCCTGGAACGCAGCGCCGAGGATCTGGCGCAGGGGGTGATCCGTCTGGGTGGGGTACGGGTTGCCTGTCCGCCCCAGCTGGCCGGTCAGCAGGCCGTGCTACTGCGGCCCGAGGACGTGGCCGTGGGGGACGTGGCCGTGGGGGAACGGCATCCGGATCTGCCCGACGAACCCCTGGCCACGGTGGTCCAGCGCGCCTATCTGGGCGAACGCATCCAGCTGCGGCTTTCCACCCAGGAAGGGCATGAGATGCTCTGTTATGCGAACAAGCCCTGTCCCTTTCATCCGGGAGCCACGGTGACTGTGCGCTTCCCGCAACACCGCCTCTTGCCGGCAACCGAGTCATGAACGAACTCTTTCTCATCGCCCACATTTCCGATCTGCACATCAAGCTGCCGGGCCGCCTGGCATACGGGCGCGTGGACATTGCCGCCGGCCTCGTCCAATGCCTGGAGACACTGGCCCGCCTGCCCCAGCAACCCGATGCCGTGCTGCTTACCGGCGACCTGACGGATTTCGGCCGGCCCGAGGAGTATGACCACTTGCTGGAACTGCTTACGGCCACGCCCCTGCCCATGTACCCCGTGCCGGGAAATCATGACCAGCGCGCGGCCCTGGCTGCGGCATTTGCACGCCACGGCCGCCCCCTGCCGGTATCCCCAGAATCGGAATTCCTGCAGTACAGCTGCGACATCGGCCCCCTGCGCCTGCTGGCCCTGGATACCCTCATCCCTGGCGCGGCAGCGGGTGGCCTCTGCCCGGCCCGGCTGGCCTGGCTGGCCAGGGAACTGGCCAGAACCCCGCGCCGGCCCACGGTGCTGGCCATGCACCACCCGCCCATGCACACCTTTATCGGCCACATGGACGACATCGGCTTCGTGGAAGGGCTCGACGGGCTGCGCACATTGCTCATCGCCCACCCGCAGGTGGAGCTGGTGGCCTGCGGGCATCTGCACCGGTTGATTGCCGGACAGTGCGGCGGGCGCAGGGTACTGACGGCGCCGGCGCCCGCACATCAGGTGGCCCTGGATCTCCGCCCCGATGCGCCCTCGCAGTTCATGCTGGAACCCCCGGGTTTTCTGCTTCACGCCTGGTCATGCAGGAATGGCCTGGTGAGCCACCAGGTCTTCAGCGGTCAGCATGAGGGGCCGTATCCTTTTTTTGACGAACACGGCCTCATTGACGACTGAATCGGGCCTGGCTCGGGCCTGGCGCGTCGAGCAGGAGGGTCCGGGGGCGCATGGAAAGCGCGGCGGCCAGGGAAATGTCCAGGTCATTCAGTGCAGGATTCTGACTGCCAGGATACTTACTGTACCGTGCCTGTTCCAGGGCCAGCAGGATCGGGCAGGGCAGGGTCATGGGATGCTCCATGTCGGCAATGCGCGGTCCCTGCTGTTGCAAGGCCCGCAGGCCGCGCCGCCGATGAGCACGGGCGCGGCCAGGGCGCCATCAGAAATGTGCATGATGCTCTCCATGATGATGGCCACAACTCGCGGCCGGATGCTCCTGCTGCAGCGAGGTGAAGGCATGACGGAGATGTTCCATCCATAGCGCCCGGAATGGCGCGTGCTCCAGCGTTCCGGTGGGTCGGGTCAGGACCTCGATGCCCGCGGCCTGGAGCATCGTTTTCCAGGACCGGGAAGACTGGCCCAGGATGTCCACCTGCACGTGATGTCCCGGCACGCTCATGAACGGCACCAGCCAGCAGCGGGCCGCGCCGGCCGCCTGCAGCCGGTCAAGAACAGCCGCGATGCCCAGTCGCTCCCCAGGCCGGCCCATCAGCGCGCCAAGAAAGGCAAGCGGGTCGTCCTGGCGGATGCAGGCCTCAAAATCCAGATAACGCTGCTGCCCGTGATGGTAGGTGCCATGGCCCACGAGCACCACGGCCTCTTCCTGCCGGCGCTCGGGAGGAATGTATCCTGCCAGGGCCTGCCGGGCGCGGGCGAGGTCTTCCTCGCTGGTCAGGAGGGGGCTTCCGATGACAACCTGCTGAAATCCCTTGCGTGGATGCTGGTAGGCCAGGGCCTGGTCACGGGTCCAATGGTATTCCACTCCAGGCACGGTGTGCAGGGATTGCACCACCAGATGGGTCACCCCGTCATCGTGCAGCCGGGAGAGGGCCACGGCCACGGAATCCTGCGATTGGCCTCGCGCGGCCAGCTTTCGCCGCACCTTGTGGGCCGTGTACGCCCAGGCCACAGGAACGCCGGGGAACTGCTCCCTGACCTCGGCCTCCATGGCTGCGTAGCCCTGGCCCGCATCGGCAAGGGCTACCCCGAAGGCGGCCAGGAGAATGCCCGGCCGGGCAGGCCGGGGCCGGCCAGGGGCGTGGTGGTGCTCATGATCATGCGCGTGATCATGAGTCTCATGATGCACACCATCCTCATCCGCATGTGCATGATCGTGCCGGCAAAGCCGGTCCTGCCCGCTTCCGTTCCCGTGATCATGGTGATGGCAGCAGTGCAGAAAAGGGTCGAGAACAGGGCTGGGCATGAAAAATACTCCTCACTCGATTCCGGATTGGACAACACCAGTATCCGCCGGATTTCGAGGAGGAGCGACACACGCAGGCAAGCGCCGACATCCCCGTGCCGGCAAAGACCCGTTGCCTGGGGTGACACGTCTGGCAGGTATTCTGGCTCCCCCGGACTCCGCCCCGCCTTCCCATCCGTGTCGGACAGTGGCGCGCATGGGGCATTGTGCTTCCCTGCGTTGCAGGGCCGGGGCTACAGCGGCGGGTCCGCTCCGGATTCACACCGGATTCCCTCTTGTGCTCCTTGGCGGAACACCAGACGCGCTGTTCGTATCGCGCAGGATGCCACGTCGTCAAGATGCATGCCACACAGCAGGCAGGGGCGCTGCATCCACCCGACAATGGCGCAGCCGGTGGCGGTTGCTCCATGCCATCGAACAGCTGCCGAAAAGCTGCCGGTCAATGGTGGTAAAGGTATCACAGCGCGGCCATTGCCTGTTCCCCGGGCTGTTGCAGCGCCGGTGACTTGGTGGCCCCCCTTCGCCAGACTGGGACTCGTTGAGGTGACCAGCGTCAACGCGTGGCGAGTGCGCGCGGTGTGTCGTCAGAGGAAGTGCAGCGTCCCGACATGTGGGATCCGCCGGCCCGGGCCATGGCGTAGCCCATCAGGGAGAAGGTGTTGGCATTGTGCAGTACGGTCGCAGCCAGAGGCGAAAGCACGCCGGCGGCGGCCAGGGCCAGCAGGCTGGTGTTGACGGCCACGCCTTGCCACAGGCAATGCTGCAGGATTCGATGCTGCCGCAACGCGATGTACCGGCCCGCGCAGAGGGCGCGCAGATCCTCTTGCAGGATGATCGCCTGGGCCGAGGCCTGAGCCAGATCCCCGCCATGCGGCATGCAGATGCCCAGGTCCGCGCTGGCCAGGGCTGGCGCGTCGTTCACGCCATCCCCGACTACGGCCACGCAGTGGCCTTTCCTTTTCAACTGCCCGACGATGCGGGCCTTGTCTTCTGGTTTGAGCTCCCAGTGAATGGCGTCCAGTTCCGGCAGCTGATCCAGGAGCTGTGCGGCGGTCCGGCGATGGTCACCGGTAAGGACCACCAGTTTTTGGACGCCGAGCTGTCGCAGTCCCTGCAATGCGGTCCTGGCCTCGGGCCGCACCTGTTCCTGCAGGCCGAGAACGCCTTGAATGACGGTGCCCTGGACCACATACAGGGCCATCTTGCCCTGGGCTCGCAACGCAGCGGCCAGCTGCTCCGCATGCGCGTTGCCCGACCAGATTGTTTCCGGAAACTGATCCAGAAACCGCCGGCTGCCGATCAGGGCGCGGACGCCATCCACCACGCCGCAGACGCCATGGGAAACATGGTATTCAACCTCGCCGATCGGATCGAGGAGCAGGCCTGCCCGGTGGGCTTCGGCCAGAACCCCGCGGGCCACGGGATGCCCGTAATGTTGCTCCAGGCGCGCAGCCAGAGTCAGGACAGCCTCGGGCGACCAGTTCTGCAGGGGGAGGATGTCCGTGACGCGCAGCTCCCGCGTGGTCAGCGTGCCGGTTTTGTCAAAGACTACCGCATCCACCCGGGCCAGGGCATCCAGCGCCCGGCCGCCCTTGAGCAGCAGCCCGGCCTTGGCTGCAGCGCACAGGCTGCTGCGCACGGCCAGACGCGAAGGGAATTTGACGGAGCAGACGAAGTCGATTGAGGCCACTGAAGCCGTGCAGGCCATATCCCTGGTAAAGGCAAACGCTCCCGCGCCGAGGGCCACTGTGGCCGGGGCGAGGCGGTCGGCCGCGATTTCGCCTTTGATCTCGGGCAAGGCTTTGGTTTGGAGGGTGTTTTCCAAAAACCGATTGATCCGGGCCATGGCAGTGTGTTGGCCAACCTTTTCCGCCCGGATGCGAAGACGGCCATGCTCCACCACTGCGCCGGAGATGGCCCGGTCGCCGGGCCCCAGGTCCACAGGCATGGACTCCCCGGTGATCATGCTGTGATTGACCAGCGCCGCGCCGGTGAGCACCTCGCCATCCACCGCTACGAGCTCGCCCGGTCCGCACACCACCACTTCGCCCACCGCCACCGCCTCGCAGGGGCATTCCACTTCCACACCATCGCGCTCCACCCACACCGTGCGCCGTTGCAAGCGCATCAGGCAGTGCAACAGGGCATTGGATCGCCGATCGTTGCGCTGCCTGATGTAATCCCCCAACACGCGCATGAAGGCAATGGCGCACACAGCCGGATAATTGCGCACCGCCAGGCAGAGCCCCACGCTCACCGCATCAAGGGAGGAGGCCGTGAACCCCCGGGAGAAAAGGTTGTTCAGACCAGAGATGATAACCGGCAGCCCCGTCAGCACGGCCAGGCCGGTCAGCGCCACAAAGGCCACTGGCGGCAAGGCCAGGCTCACAACAACCGCGGCAAGGTGCAGGCCAATCTCCACAGCGCCAATCTCCCGAAGCCTGGGGACGCCCGGCACAAAGGCTTCCGCAGGTGTTGCGGCCAGGGCGGCCATGATGCTGGCCTTGCGACCCGGCAGGCCGTCATGCTCTACCACCACCGAACCGGCATGCGTATTGACCCGTGCGCAGACCACGCCAGGCAGCGAAGCCAGGTGTGCTTCGAGAAAATCGGTGTTCAGCCTGGGGTGGCGCAAAAAATGTCCCTTCAATCGAAGGCGTTGCGGCAGTGCATGGACGACCCGAAGCTGGCGGATCGGAACATAGTACCGGGGGCTGGCGTGCTGGAGCATGGGAGGTCCGAGTGGCAAAAAAGAGGAGGGGGGGGCATCGCCGGGCAGCCCGCCGCGAGCATGCGTGGTTGCCTTTTGATGAAATTGAGAGTAATTATTGTTTTCAAATAAAACCTATCCCCTCCCGTGGGGGATGTCAATCCCGTCATGGCAGGAGAGCACCCAGCCGTGCCGAAACAGCAGCCCCCTGTTTGCATTCGATCGCAAGCAGGGGCTGCTTCTGTCTGATCTGTGTACCGATGCTGTCAGGCAGGATCAGCACTCCGCAAGCTGCAGACTGCAAGTGCGCAGGTGGGGAAACTCTGGCCGGCAAACGAATTTTTCTCCCCTCCACAGGCGTTTGATAGCGGAAGAACCGCCTGTTTTTTGTTGCCGGGTTGCAATCATCTATTGTAGATAGCTGAAACGCTCGGAATATGGTGTGCGGAAATACGTCCCGGCGCGTTCTTCCCCTTTATTTCGCGAGGTTGACTGGATGAAGCGTTTCCCTGTGCAATTCGTGATGAGTGTGGTGGCCATTGGGCTTTTCGCCGTCTCCATTGCGCATGCGCAAGACCCGGTGGCTGATGTCCAGGCCCGCGCCGGCGCCTTGGCCACATGGCGGGAGCAATGCAATGATCCGAATCCGGATTTGCGGCTGGCATACATTGAGGCCGCCATTGCCAGCGGCGATGTGTCCATCCAGCGCATTTGCATTCGCCAGGCCCTGGAAAGCGACAACGCCGACATCCGCAATCTCGGCCTGCGGGCCGCGCTGGCTTCCACTTCGCAGATTACATTCTCCACGGAGATGCCAAAGGGACTGGCTGCGGCGTATAAGGCCGCGGGGGATGATGAAGGAAAAATCAGAAATGTCGAAGACCGAACTGACGACAGGATATATAAACATATTCGAACTGGCATGGCCTTTGTTATCCAAAAGGCATCTATCGAAAAAGGGCAGTCAGAGTGGTTTCCCTTGGTAGCAAATGCAAATTCGGATAGCAGGTTTACCGGCAAGGCGATTGTTACTGGTTCATCGATTCATTGGGTCGGCAGTATTTTGATTGGCGGGGGGCAATCAAGGAAATGCGTTTTAGATGTTTCAGCAAAATCCGGAGCGAAACTCAGCGGGACTTTAAATTGCGAAAATTCAGATCCTTTCTCCATTTCTGCAGAATTGTTATAATAAACTCTGCAACGAGAGGTGTGTGACAATGCCAAGCCCTCATCTCCTCTCCCGACTGCTCGTTGCAGTGCTGGCTTTCTGCATGGTGGCTGCATCCGGCAACTCTGCAACGGCCCAGCCTGTTGCAGAAATCGTAGCCGATCCTGGCAGCTTCAAGGAAAATTTTGACAGTGCCGTGCCAGTGTCCGGGAGTGTCATTGTGGGAGTGCGGTTGGGGGAGGCGGAGGGCAATGTCGCGGTGCAAGACACGCAGCTCGTGCTTCCCACGGCAACGGATGTCTGCGTCCGGGTGGTCACCCGCGACGGGCGTTACTCCGCCAACAACGTGTACAGGCTCCCCGCCCCGGTGGCCGGCGCCAACCGGGTCCGGCTTTCCCCGGTCACCCTGCATTATGCCCAGGCGCTTTCGGATTACAAGAAAGACGACCTTGCCATCTGCGCCTTTGCGGCCCACAACGGTTCCTGCGCACCTGCCCAGGTGGCCTATCTCCCGCATCTGGCAGATCCCCGGCAGCCGGGGCAGCATCTGAACATCCTGATCAACTCGGGCGCCCGCTACAGTGCCGTGCTGGTGCGAAAAAAGCAGCAGCAGGTACGCTGCCAGGCCATTTCCCAGGGCTCAAAGATTGCGTACGATCAGAAATGTCAAATCCCGCTGGAGTATCTCTCGGAAGGCCCAAACGAACTTACGCTGACCATGGATGACGGTTTTGACGAGGAAGCGGTGCGTTTTCAGGTCATGCTGCCCCGCAATACGCAATAGGAATGCGCCATGATATTCCCGTGGCTCCGCAATCGCGCCAACGCGATGCAGCTGTGCTGGAAGAATAGGACATGCATTGATCTTGTAGGTGCGCGACAGCTTCTGTGGAGTGGCGTTTTTGCCGTTGCAGTTGTCATCGCTATTAACTTTATTCCTTCCAACAAACCGTATGTGGTGATCGACGCAACATCCGAAATGCTGACCTACCGCGTTCGTCGGCCAGGCATTGCAGCCTTCCCCCTGGTGGACGCACGGCTGCGAGGGGAATTTGCCACCTGCGCCTGGCCGACCATGCCGCTACCCGCCGAAACGGTGACCGGAAGTGTGGAACCAGCTGCCGGCAGCGTAGTCAGATATCGTTTCACGCCGGATCGCATTGCCATTGATGTGGATGGCGGCAACCGCACGGCAGGGACAATCACACTCGTCAACGGGACCTCATATCAACTGCCGAGCCGAATAGCGGCAGTGCTGGCCACGCAAGGCAAGGCGCTCCGCCCACTGCCCGTTGCCGGACCGGCAGAGATTGGCCGGGAGTTCGGCTCCGGCACGTCCGCGGGCGGGCTGGCCGGCAAGGGAAGCGATTTTATGTATGGAGGAAGTATCAAGGTATATGGCTTTGCCCTATTTCCTCCCTTCAGCGGCGCCTTGTACTCTTCTGGTGCGGATTTTGCCCTGCCTGCGGGAGGACGGCTAACCTCTGGAGATGATTTCAACCCGCTGTCGCCCCAGTCCACCGCGGCACCGTGGTTTGGTATCGCCGAGCCGGTCGAGAAAGGCTTTAGGATTTCAGCCACCACTGTTTCCTCTGATGTACGCATGTATCGTCCCGGCGCAACAGGAGAAGTGGAAACCTTTGCCCTGAGTTTGCTGACGCGCATCTTTTATGATCCGAGTCTGGCTGTTGTCACATTGTTTTTAAGCACGTTTGCATTTCTCATCCAACCGTTGAAAACATTGCTTGAAGTGAAAAAAACAGTCCAGGACCAACAGAATACGTCCCTCAACCATGACGCGATGCAGAATGATGCGGAATAACCACTCCAACATCCGGTTCCCCTCCTCCTCGGTGCATGCTGTACTGGCGGGTTTGTTGTGCGCAGTGCTGCTGTGTTGCTGTGTGCCCACCATTGCCCAGGCGGAAAGCGTTCTGATCCGCACCAGGGCAGGTGGGGAGGGGCAGGGTTGGCTTTTTGGGGCGCATGCCGGGGAAAAATGCTGGATTGCAGTCCCCGCGCATGTGGTCATGTCGCCCGAAACAGGCGCCCTGGAGCCGTTTTATTTCTTTGATAACAGTGGCAAAACGGGCGAAAGCGCCATGCCCTTTTCGGCTGCGCCAGAAGCGCAACAGACAACTGCCGACCGGGAAGCTCAGGACCTGGCGTTTGCCAGAGTGCGGCTCGGCAGAAATGACGGCGCCTGCCATTCGCGCCTCGGGCTTCCCGGCTATGCGTATCAAGGGATTCTTGGGAAACGTGAGGGTTTTGCCGTCGCCAGCATGCTCAGGACCAGTGCCGGTACATTTGGTGTCACCTTGGAGCGAAAGTCCATCGACAGTCACGGCGGCGCTGTTATCGAATTTGCAGTGGAAAAAACCGATGCGGAAAAGTTCCTTCGCAAAGGTCTCAGTGGTGCAACCGTGAGCGCAACAGATGGCGGAAAGATACAGCCAGTGGCCATGGTTCTGAAAATCCAGGAAGACCAGACAACCTTGCGCGCCCTGCGCTATGACTACATTAAAACACGGTTTGATACCATAAAATTGCCAGAGGAACCGGAATACCGCAACAGTGCAGACGACGGCACCCTTGCGTTTACCATGATGCAGGCAAGTTACCTGCCCCTTTCCGGCGACAAGGGAGTAAGCAGCCTGAAGGAAGAATCCGGTTGCTGGAAAGCTGCTGCCCTTGGCGGGCAACGGACAGTGGAGCTTATTATCGGGGTGAGCGGTTCCATTTCCAAAGTGGAGACGCTCGAAGTGCTGCAGTCTGAAGCCTGCAGCGGCACTCCGGTCAAACTCTGGATAGATCAGCGTTCTTCTTCTGCTGGCTCATGGGCATATGTCACGGAAGGAGTCAGCACACCCAGCACCAGCCCCCCAGGCGCCAGCACGCCAATCCGCATCAACCTTTCGGGCCCCAGGGAATTGCGCCTCCGGTTCGACGCCTCCCGACCTGTCGCCATCTCCAGCCTGCGCCTGCGGTAATGGGCCCGGCACCGCAGGCCCGAACCGCCAAAGCCATGAAGCCTCGCATGCCACAAAAATGGATACTGAAAGTGGACACCCGCGCTTCTGGAAGGCTTGGGGCATAGAGAAGGCAACAAAAAACCCGTCGTTTGACGGGCTTAGTAGTTCCTGGCGGAGAGGGTGGGATTCCTTAAGTCTCCCCCTCAAAAACTACTATAACCCTCTAAAACCAAAAACCTTTCAGTAAGTAGCAAATGCCCGGTGGACATGATGAATGCCCTCAGAATATGGCGCTGCATGGTGTCTGTCAATTCGAATCCCGTCTAAGGATTCGAACCCGTGGCGCATGCATAGCCCTGCATAAACCCGGTTTTCGTGCCTTCCTAACTCACTGGAATTTTTATACTATGCATTATGCATCCCTATAAGAGAAAGACATAATGCATAGCATAAATTCCTGTTCCGGAGTAGCAAAGCTACAAGAGTAGCGAGAGCATACAGGGACTCTCTAGCTATCTTTACTGTAGTATCTCGCTATATTATAGCTCATTTCTCTGCCCATACCCAGTGTTTTTTACAAGTCTTCATCCACTTCCCCAGGCTCTTCACTCTCCCCATTGCGGAGGCTTCTAGCTTCGTCCAAACACTCTTTCCATGCAGCTTCCGTAATAAGTTTAGCCTGAATCGCTGCTCGTTTCTTTCTGCTTACTGTAGCTTGATCCCATCCTAAAGCCTTACCTACTTCCGTTTGATTGATGTATTGAAGCGTTCTAACTGCAGCAACTAACTTCTGTAGTTCATAGTTTTCAGGAAGACCGTGTTCCCATTTAGGTTCATTATTAAACACATCTTTTGTCAATCTCACCTCCAAAGGACGAGTCCTTTCATCTCTCTCCTGCCTGTACTTCTCCCATTCAAGGATGAAGGACAGTCCTTTATCATCCAATAAGTTGTTTCCTGCTTCCCCTAACTTCAAGATTACTTCAAACGTCGTCCCAAGTTTTGAAGAGCCTCTAAAACTCGTTTTATTCTTTCCCGTATGATGCACCAATATACAAGCAATTCCTGCCTGTTTGAACTTCATTAATAGTTTAAGAATGTCATTAAACGCCGAAGCGGCATTTTCATCTTCAATGCTTGCCAATGTAGACAGATTATCCAAGACAACCAAGTCATACGGTTTCCCTTTTAGCTCCCCTTGTTGTGGTCCTTTCCTTGTCATTTCAAACAGTGTTCCTTGTCCTTTCTCTTCTGCCAAGTCGGGAAAGCCTGTCTTTGCATCCTGTTTATTCCTGGCGAGGGTATCTAAGTTTTGCTCCGCTTTTTGAAGATCAATCCCTTCAATTGTCTTAACGAGCATCCTAGCTCGTTTCTGTATGTCTGCAATGTGCATCTCCCCATCAACATACAAAACACTTCTAGGCTTAGGTGCATCCCATCCCAGGAATTTTCCTTGTCCAGCTATTGCAAGGCATAAACTAAAAGTGAACATGGACTTACCTAGACCAGTAGGCGCATAAATCAATGCACTCTCCCCATCTTGAAGCCAAGGGCATATCAAGTGCTCTCGTACTGGCAAGTCCATGTCTAACAGTTCCCCAAGGGAACAGACAGTCAATTCCTTTTGTTCTTCTCCCTTCATCAAGTCTTCCAATCTCCCTTTGATAAATTGTTATCCCCGCCCTTAAACAATCAATCCCCTTACGGCTGTTCCCCCCGTCCGGGGTACGGAAGGGGGGCAGGGGGGCAGGTGCGCCTTAATCACTTACAACGTCCCAATAGAGTTCCCATGCCCCCCAAAAACATTTATCTCCTCCCCATTCTACTCCACAGGCTCTCTCACTCTCTGTAATGCCTTTATTTCTTGTTCTAACCCTCCTGTGCGCCTCTCCACTGCATCTGTATAAACCTCAATAGCCCTCCGTACGAACGTCGTATAAGACACCTTACGTCTCGTTTTAGACAAGAAACACTCTTGCAGCCTTTCCAGCCGTTGGCGTGCCAGTCCATCTAGTTGAAAGCCAATCGTGCTTCCTCCACTGCTTCTTAGATGAAGAATGCTCACACGTCTTCCATTCTTCCAGAATGGTTTGATAGTATCATCCTTTTCCATATCTTCATTCCTTCATACTTTTGATTTCATTTAGTGTACTTCTATCAGCGAAAGTGACATAAAGAACTGTCCACTACAAATAAACTTGCATCGATTCTCAGCCGTTCTCAAGCGCAACTCCATTCATGGGCTCTGCTTCATGTTTTTTCTTTCCTTCGCTCCTAGAGCCCTTTCTGTGCGAAATAAGACCCGCCAAGCGAAGAAGTTCTATGTACTCTTTCACTGTGAGCTTTCTTTTCCTTGGTGGCGTCTTCCCTAGTCTATGCAGCCACAACTGACAATCTTCCTCCTGACAGGTTTGAGGGTCAGCGTCTGGATCACACAGAAGACAGTGCTCCTTGATTAATTCCTTCCCTCTCTGTGTACTGCAATCAGGGACTTTACCAGACCTCGCTTCATGGAGCAGACAGGGTAGTGTGCTTGTCCTAGTCGCCTGACAGTCTTTGACCGCTTGTTCCTCGCCTCCCTGACAAGCCAGACAATAAGCATGGATTGCCTTGATAGGGTGCGTCTCCCTTTTGTATGGCCTCTCTTCATTCTCCTGCATCGTCTTAAGTTCCTCCTGTAGATTGTTAGTTGAGTGGTTATCCTGCACAATGCCATGCCTGCCATCAGTCTTAAATTGTTTGAGTCTCCCGATTGCATCCTTTTCCCTGTCCCCATCCCTCAATACCTTCTATTTCGCACAGAAACAGCCCTAGAATCGATTTTATACTGCAAGACGGCTTCTAGTCCATCTTTCCTTCTAAAATCGATTCTAGGGGCATTTATGGGCGAAGTTCTCTTTGACGTCTTCCCCTGCGTAGCATGGTCATAAGGGCTTGCTGTAGCTCTATCAGCGAAAACAGCAAAAAAGGGAGAGGATAGGCTACCGCTCCAGTCTCCAAGGTTTCCCCTGGAGAACTTAAGGAAAAGGGGCAGGGCGGAAGGGAAGGGATTGGTAGCCTATCGACAGGGAGAAAAAAGGAGGGCGGACAAGAAAACCAGGTTATATGAAAAGCAAGGTTTTGAAGTAGACATTAGGGTAAAGTCTATTGTCCAGTGGACAAGGCGTCTGGAAGCCCTTGACGTTTGGACGTGTTTCAGGCAGCTTCTGACAAGTCTAAAGCTCTAATATCCACTAGAGGAGGTCTGTCATTCTATGTCCCACGGAGAAGCACCCCACGTCGTCATGGCTTATTGTCGCGTATCCACCCTGGATCAACACACTGAGATTCAGGAGGAAGCCTTACGGAAAGCCTACCCTCAAGCCCTCATCTTCACAGAGAAGGCGTCTGCCACGTCTCTTGACGGAAGACCTGTCTTAGAAACGGTCTTGTCTTCTCTTCAGCCAGGGAGCAAAGTAGTGGTCTGGAAGCTGGACAGACTAGCTAGAAACCTTGCGGATTTGTTGGCAATAGTCCAAAGAATCACGTCTCAAGGTGCTTCACTTGAAGTCTTGGATCAACGTATTGATACGGCCACTGCCGCAGGGAAAGCCTTCCTTCAAATGCTAGGCGTTTTTGCAGAGTTCGAGAACAATCTAAGACGTGAACGCCAGCTTGCCGGGATAGCCAAGGCCAAAGCCCAAGGGAAATACAAGGGAAGGACTGTCCAATACAATGAAGCACTTGTTCGGCAGTATCTCCAGGAAGGGAAGTCTCATCGTGAGATAGCTTCTCGCCTTGGTTGTTCTACGAAGACTGTGCAACGTGTCGCCAAGAAAGAGAAGGAGTAACCCCATGGCCAAACGTCCCTCTCCTAAGACTAGGCCTGTCTCTTCCTATGTTGGTTGGGAAAAGAAACAACAAGAGGCACGTTATAGAAGTGAGTCAGAGTTCAGATGGATGGTAGCTGTCATCTTTATCGTGGTCATTTTCAAGTTGTTTTTCTAAGAACGCCACGCCTTATTCCTTTGCCAAGCTGACTCACCCTTTTAACTCCAAGGAAACCAGTTCCCTCCTACCTGTCTCCTGTTCCAAGGGGGCATAGGGGGAACTGATGGGGCAGGCTAAGATGCGTCACCCTCTCAAAAATCTGCAATAAAAATCCCCGCATCTTTGCCCCACCACCTGCAAGCTGGTACATGCCGTGTGTAGTGTTTCTTGTAGGGCTGAAACAAGGAGGTCACAATCCCAGGGACTTCACGCTGGAGAGGTCAGCTTAGGGACTGGTCTAGATGGGGGAGAAACACGGTGCGTTTTCTCTATAGGTCAGCAGTTCCGGGAACAAAAGTAACTCCTTGGTTTCTTTGGACATTTAACCCTAATTGATAACGTAATCGTATAATTTTAAGGCATTTCCTAATAAGATACTGTCAAGCTATTTTTTCAACAATACTAAACATCTTTGTTTTTCAGCTAGTTAATGGTCGTTTTTCCCCTGTCCGACTCTGCTTTGTCATCCTACCTTCTTTGCCGTCTTTCCCCCACTAATTGAGAATCAGCCCTCCCAGGAGAAGAGAAGGGAGGAACGCTTGCACCTGCCTTCCTCCCTTCCCAGTCTCCACAACATGCTTACAAGTCTTCGTCCTTCGGAAGAGCCGTAAGGCGGCAGGTTCCTTCCTGGATGTTCCTTGCCTCCTCATGCATAGGGAGTGCTTTGATTTCATCCAGGAAGGACACAAGGCGCCTCTTGATGTCTTCTGCAAATTGTCTCGTTCCAGCTTGCACGTAGCATTCCCTCACCGTCTGTCCATCCCGTGACAGATCAAAATAAATAGAATTGTCATCGGAAAAAAAGTCCATCATGAGTTGCATATGCTTCACTGTGTCCTGCCTATGGTGGAAGGTGATAGGTGACTGTCTCCCTCCACATGAGAGAGACGGGGGAACTGTACCATGAATCAGCCCACAGTCAAGCATAATATTAAAAAATCACGTAACGTCTAACTAGTACGTTGAGCGTTGAGGGTAGTAGACGTCTCATTACATCGCTGCTACGGTTGTTTCAGTAGTTCATTGTTCCATTTACTATCCACTAAGGCAGTAAGGTCTAGTCCTTTGTAGTGAAGCCTCTCAATGGCTTCCTTAAGCTGCAGTGGCTCTAGTCCTTTTAGGTATCTTCCTGCGGTCTGCCCTAGTTGTGCGTGGCCTGTAAGTAGATCAATCGTATTGAGTTCCACCCCGGCCCTAGCTAGTTTTGTGGTGAAGGTATGCCGGAAGGAGTGAAAAACCTTCTGTTTTGAAGCAATTCCTGCCTTATGTTCTTTGTACCGTCCAAACCACTTCCCTGTACTGTCGGCGTAATCTCCATCCCTAGGAGTTAAGAGGGGGAATAAGTGTGTGTGCCCTTGCTCTTTCAGTAAGGAAAATCTCTTAGGTAGGAAGAGCTTTTCTATTAAAACGTGGTGCAGTGGGATGATACGTCTTGAAGATTCAGTCTTGAGAGACTGTCCTTCCCCGGAACCTGTTACTTTGAAGCAGAGAATGCCTTCAATGTCTTCTAAGTCATCAACTCTTAGTTGGCATATCTCATTGATTCGCATTCCAGTAAATGCCGCAATAAGAGGCGTCCAGAATCTATTTGTATGGTAAGTTCCTTTCCGTGGTTCAACTCCATCGAGGTAGTTCCCCCCCTCAAAGATTGCTGCTACATCAGTATCAGAGAACATTTCCCTTTCGCTGCTAGCTGCCGCCCTTCTTTTTGGTAGCTTGAAGCTCGCTGTTGGATTGCTTGAAATGTCCTGATTGTCATACAGCCATTTGAACAACTGTTTGACTATGGTAGCTTGATCATCAAAGGTACTGGTGGAGATGGTTGCGCCTTTGTTCTTCTCTATTGCTTCATGCAAAGGAAGGTGTTTTAGCTCTTTAGACTTAGAATAATTCTTCGGGAGTCTTCTTAACTTTTCCCAGAATCCATCAATATCAGCTCTTGAAATGTCTTCAATTGGTTTATCCCCCACAATGGAAAGCAATGTCTTGAAGACAGAAGTATATTTTCTCGTTGTAGCAGGCGCACTAGAATGTTGTGTGCTTACCATGTATCTTGATACAGCTTGAGAGAGAAGCGGAGAGGAAGACAGTGGTTTGTCTTGTTGCTCATCCCTCGCAGAAGAAGAGGCACTAGGCTGCATTCTGTCTCTATCAGGGTACGCCATAAGAACCCTATGGATAGCCAAAGACTCTTCCCTGTAGTCTCCAACCTCCCTCGCTTCCATAATCTCCGTCATAGGTATGAACAACTTAAGAACTTCTCTTGCAAGGTACCTTTGAATGCTTCTTTCTGTGTCTGGATTCAATCCGTTTTCTGTCATGATTCTATTAGCAACATGCTCAACGCCTCTATAATCAGAACGTGCAAGATTCTCTCTGTATTCACTACTAAAGAGAGAATGGATTTCTAGTGCGTCGTCAATGGCGTCTGGTGGGGCAGGCTTTCTCTCCCTCCTGTCTTCCTCATCCCGTTCCAAAGTCTCCAGAAAGAAATTCCTAAGCATTTTATTCAGTGCGAACCTATCCATTCCCGTTGCCCCATTACACAGGTATTTTGCTTCAAAGCGTTGAAACACTTGAAACAGTCTTTGCGCCTTCTGTTTTGCCTCCCTGAGATACGGTGTCTGTAAGCTGTATCGCAACTCTTTTTTCCCTAGGAGTTGCCCGCTTTGGCTTGGGAGTCTCAAGCGGAAGTAATACCCCCCGCCACGGGTGAAGACGTGGGAGGCATAGGGGAACGAACGTGACGTAGATGAGGGGGAAGACAGACCAACCATGAAGCCTCCACATGCCGCAAATGGACACTGGAAATGGACACTCGCGCTCCTGGAAGGCTTGGGGCATAGAGAAGGCAACAAAAAACCCGTCGTTTGACGGGCTTAGTAGTTCCTGGCGGAGAGGGTGGGATTCGAACCCACGTGGAGGTGATTAGCCCCCAACTCGATTTCGAGTCGAGCCCGTTACGGCCACTTCGGTACCTCTCCGCATACTCCAGCTGTGAAGCAGAATTGTTTACAGCATTCCCGCATCATTCGCAAGGGGGAGGATGAGGCAAAGTGGTGGGCGGGGTGCGGCGGCGGGTGCGGAAGAAGGACGAGAGCAGGGCGCCGCAGTCTTCGGCCAGCACGCCGCCCAAAGTCCAGAAGCGATGGTTGAAGAAGGGCAGGGCCGCGCCCGGCAGGTTGGAGACCAGCGCCCCGGCCTTGGCGTCCAGCGCGCCGAAGACCACCCCGGCTACCCGCGCATGCACCAGCGCGCCCAGGCACATCACGCACGGCTCCAGGGTGCAGACCAGCACACTGCCCGGCAGCCGGTAGTTGCCAGCCGCCAGGGCCGCGGCGCGCAGGGTCAGGATTTCCGCGTGGGCTGTGGGGTCGGCTGTGGCCACGGGCGCGTTGTGGCCACGCGCCAGCACCGCGCCCGCCGCGTCCAGCAGCACCGCGCCCACAGGCGCTTCCTCGTGGGCCGCCGCCTGCCGGGCCTGGTCCAGGGCCAGTTGCATCACGGCTTCCCAGTCCGGCCACGGCGCGGGTGGGGCGACAGGCGGTACAGGCAAGAGGGGCGCGGGCAGCGTCAGAGGGCGGCCGATCATTGCCCTTTCAGTGAGGCCACGCCGCGGGCCAGCAGCTCCACGCCCAGGGTGCCTACGGGACCGCGTGTCCAGTGGGGATGATTGGTGACGTCGTTGAAGGCTTCAGGGTGGGGCATCAGGCCCAGGATACGGCCGGAGGGGTCGCACAGGCCGGCAATGCCCAGGGGCGAGCCGTTGGGGTTGTGCGGATAGGCTTCGGTGGGCTCGTTTGTGGCCGGGTCAATATACTGCAGGGCCACGAGCTGGTTGTCCAGAATTTTCTGGAAAATGGCCTCATCCGCCGGCACCAGCTTGCCTTCGCCGTGACGCACGGGCATGTCCAGGAGGTCCAGACCTTTGGTAAAGACGCAGGGCGAGGCCGGATTGGCCCGCATGCGCACCCAGCGGTCTTCGAACCGGGCGGAATCGTTGGGGGCAAGGCTGACCTGGCGCTCGAAATACAGGCCGTCCAGGGCCGGGAGCAGACCAAGCTTCACCAGGAGTTGGAAGCCGTTGCAGATGCCCAGGACCAGCCCGCCAGCATCGAGGAAGTTTTTCAGGTCGTCCAGCAGGGAGCGGCCGGAGACGGTGCGTTCGTGCCGCCAGCGCAGGGCCGCGGCCTGGCCGGCGCCCAGATCGTCCCCGTCGAGGAATCCGCCGGGGAAGAGCAGAAAATTATAGTCCGTGATGCGGATGCGATCCGCCACCAGATCGGGAAAAAAAACAATATCCGCAATATCCGCGCCTGCCTGCAGGGCGGCGTGGGCGCATTCGCGCTCGCAGTTGGAGCCGTAGCCGGTGACGACAAGCGCCTTGACGGACGTGGGAGAGTGGGACATGGCGTTTTGCTTCCTTGTATCCTGTCGAAACTATGCGAAATATTCGATGCGCCGGGGCTGCTTGGGGCAAGAGGGGGCACGTGGGGACTTGACGAAAGGGGGGTCTTCCGCAAAGAATATCCTCCCGAGCGCCGTGCCACCCGCCGCCGTTGTGCACAGTCTTGGCCGGGATTTCAAGCGCCAGTTTCGCTCCCGCGTGCAGCGCCTTCCAGCATGAGCCCAGAGGCGCAGGCTGTTTCGCGGCATGTCCAACCTATTTTGACCAAACCGGAGACTTCCGCGATGAAGAACAGCGGATACTATCGTGGCGGCAAGCCATTGAAGACCAAATTTATTTTTGTCACCGGCGGTGTGCTGTCCTCCCTGGGCAAGGGCCTGGCCGCCGCGTCCCTGGGCTCGCTGCTCATCGCCCGCGGGCTCAAGGTGACCATCCAGAAGCTGGACCCGTACATCAACGTGGACCCCGGCACCATGAATCCTTTTCAGCATGGTGAAGTCTACGTGACTGATGACGGCGCCGAAACCGACCTGGATCTGGGCCACTACGAGCGTTTTCTGAATACGCCCATGACCCAGAAGAACAACTACACCTCCGGTTCCATCTACCACAGCGTCATCACCAAGGAGCGCCGCGGGGACTACCTGGGCGGCACCGTGCAGGTGATTCCGCACATTACCGACGAGATCAAGCAGTCCATCCTGAACCTGGCTTCGGATGATATGGACGTGGTCATTGTGGAGATTGGCGGCACCGTGGGCGACATCGAAGGCCTGCCTTTCCTGGAAGCCATCCGCCAGCTGCGCGGGGACCTGGGCAAGGAGGCCGTGCTGTACATCCACCTGACCCTGGTGCCGTACATCAAGGCAGCGGGCGAGCTGAAAACCAAGCCCACCCAGCACAGCGTCAAGGAACTGCGCTCCATCGGCATCATGCCGGACATCATCATCTGCCGCTGCGAGCAGGACATCCCTCACGAGCTCAAGGCCAAGATCGCCCTGTTCTGCAACGTGGATGCTGATGCCGTGTTCTCCGCTGTGGACGTGAAGAGCATCTATGAGCTGCCTCTCAAACTGTATGAGGAAGGGCTGGACCAGAAGGTGGCCATCCTGCTCAAACTGCCGGCAAAGAACCCGGACCTCTCAGCCTGGAAGCAGGTGGTGCAGAAGCTGGGGCATCCCATTGGCGCGGTTTCCATCGGCATTGTGGGCAAGTATGTGGATTTGAAGGAAGCCTACAAAAGCCTGCATGAAGCGCTCATCCACGGTGGCATTGCCAACGACGTGGCCGTGAATCTGGTGTATGTGAATTCCGAGGAAGTGACCGACAAAACCGTGGGCAGCATTCTGGCCGGGCTGGACGGCATCCTCGTGCCCGGCGGCTTTGGTAACCGCGGCATCACCGGGAAGATCCGGGCCATCCAATACGCTCGCGAAAACAAGATTCCCTTCTTTGGCATCTGCCTGGGCATGCAATGCGCGGTGATTGAATTCGCCCGCAACGTGCTCAAGCTGGACGCCGATTCCCAGGAATTCAACCCCCTGACCCAGCACCCGGTCATCTATCTGATGAAGGAATGGTACGATTACCGGACGCAGAAGGTGGAAACCCGGGGCAAGGATACGGACCTGGGCGGGACCATGCGCCTGGGGGCTTATCCCTGTGTGGTTTCCCCGGACACCAAGGCCCACGAGGCGTACAAAAAGGACGAAATCCAGGAACGCCACCGCCACCGCTACGAATTCAATCAAACTTACAAGGACATGTGCGAGGAGATGGGGCTGGTGTTCTCCGGCCTGTCCCCGGACAAGCAGCTGGTGGAAATTGTGGAGTTGCCTGACCACCCCTGGTTCCTGGGCTGCCAGTTCCACCCGGAATTCCAGTCCGGCCCCATGCGCCCGCATCCGTTGTTCCGCGAATTCATCAAGGCTGCCAAGGTGTTACAGGGGAGTATCGCCACGAGGAGCAACCAGGCGTGAGGCCGCCCCGCCGCCCGTTGCCCGCAGGCCGGGGCAATCCTGCCATCCGCCGCGCCCGGGCGTTGGGCGCGGCGCGTCATGTGCGCTTGCTGGTACTGGACGTGGACGGCGTGCTGACCGATGGCCGGCTTCTGTACAAGGAAGCCGGCCCGGCGGACAAGCTCTTCCATGCCCAGGATGGCCTGGGCATCAAGGCTGCCCAGGCCCAGGGGCTCCATGTGGCGGTCATCAGCGGGCTGGATTCTCCTGTGGTGGCCCGCCGCATGAAGGAACTCGGGGTGGAGGATTACCAACCCGGCCACCGCCACAAGGTGGGCGCCCTGCAGCTGATGCTGGACAAGCATGGCCTGGGCTGGCCCCAGGCGGCGTTTCTTGGGGATGACTGGGTGGATCTGGCGGTCATGGAGAAAGTGGGCTTGCCCATGACCGTGCCCAACTCCCAGGCGGAATGCCGGCGCCTGGCCCTCTGGACCAGCCGGCTCCCTGGCGGACACGCCGCCACGCGGGAAGCCATCCGGTTCATTCTTCAGGCCCAGGGCAAACTCAGCGCAGCGGTAAACTCTTTTCTGCATCCCCAAGTCTGAATAGAGACCAACCAGCGCAAATTCAACGGGAAAAATATTAAACTTCCGCTTGACACCGCTGGAATCAACATTGCATGCCGCCACGTCTTGCAAGGGGCGTGCTTCTGTGGCACTACTCAAACCCGTCCAGGATGTTAGCCTGCGAAACACAGCTGCATTTTCTTGTCAATCTTGTTAATTTTTTAGCGAACGGAGCACTACGGACACATGGCCCTGGAACTCAGACAGTCCCTCAAGCTGAGCCAGCAGTTGGTGATGACTCCCCAGCTGCAGCAGGCCATTAAACTGTTGCAGCTCTCCCGGATCGAGCTGCTAGAGACGGTCCAGCAGGAATTGCTGGAAAACCCCTTCCTGGAAGAGTCCCTTCAGGAAACCGCCCCCGAACCCTCCTTTCAGGATGCCAGTCCCGCCGGCCAGGAGCGCGACGCCGTGACTGAGCGCGACATGCTCAAAAGTGCGGACTGGGAGGATTACATCGGGGATTTTGCCTCCACCACGCGGCAGATGAACCAGCGCGAGGTGGAAATCCCCGAAGACGGCCTCTCCTTTGAGGCCCGGCTCACCTCCAGCCACAGCCTGGAAGGGCACCTGGAGTGGCAGCTGCGGCTTTCCGGTGCCACCCCGCGTGAGCTGGAAATCGCCGACGCCATCATCGGCAATCTCGGTTCCTCGGGCTATCTGCAGGCCTCGGCTGAAGAGCTGGCCGCCATGACCAGCGGCACGGTGGATGAGGTGGAGGCCGTGCTGCACAAGGTCCAGCGGCTGGACCCCGTGGGTGTGGCCGCCCGTACGCCGCAGGAATGCCTGCTCCTGCAGCTGGAGCTCTACAAGATGGATACCGACCCCATCCTGGTGGAGCTGGTCCGCGAGCATCTGGAAGATCTGGAAAAGAAACGCTACAAGCCGCTGGCGCGCAAATTTAAGATTTCCCTTGAGGAGCTGCGTGAGTACCTGGAGGTGATCCAGGGTCTGGATCCCATGCCCGGCGCCAGTTTCGGTTCGGGAGAACCCAGTTACGTCAGCCCGGACGTGTTTGTGTACAAACTGGGCGACGAATGGGTGGTGCTCCTGAACGAGGACGGCCTGCCCCGGCTGGAACTCTCCAGCGCCTATGGCGACCTGCCCTCCCGCGGCAGTGATAAGGAGCGGGATTATCTGCAGGAAAAGATGCGTTCGGCCCAGTGGCTCATGAAGAGCCTCTACCAACGCCAGCGCACGCTTTTCAAGGTGGCGGAAAGCGTGGTCAAACACCAGCGCGAGTTCTTCGAGCATGGAGTGACGCAGCTCAAGCCGTTGATTCTCAAGGACATCGCCGAAGATATCGGCATGCACGAATCCACGGTCTCCCGCATCACCACCAGCAAATACATGGCCACCCCCCACGGCACCTTTGAGTTGAAATTCTTCTTCAACAGCGCCCTGGAGCTGGATGACGGCACCCAGGTGGGCTCGGAAAGCGTTAAAGCGCTTATCAAAAAGCACATCGACGCCGAGGACCCCAAGTCCCCGCTTTCTGACGAGCGCATTGCAGAAATTCTCAAAGACACGTTGCATGTCAACATCGCTCGCCGTACAGTGGCCAAATACCGTATGGCCCTGGACATTCCCTCCTCCTCCAAGCGACGGGAAATGTTCTGATCCACAAACCCCGCCCGACGCATTACGCGGCGCGGCGGCGCACCTCACGGGAGCGCCTATGCAGATTACCTTTACCTTCAAGAATTTCGAACCGTCCGAGCACCTGAAGCAATACGCCCAGCGCCGATTCGAAAAACTCACCAAATTTCTGGAACGCACCGACGCCTCCGCGGAGCTGCAAGTGGCCATGAGCGTGGAAAAGCAGCGCCACATGGCCGAAGTGAAGCTTGTGGGCGACGGCCTGCACCTCTCGGCCTCCGAATCCAGCGAGGACATGTACCAGACCGTGGACCTCGTGCTGGACAAACTGGATGCCCAGATGCGCAAGCACCGGGAAAAGGGCAAGGACAAGCGCAAGGGTGGCGATGTGGCCCTCGATGGCCGCACCGTGCGCACGGAAGTCTTCCAGCTCACGCCCACGCCCTCTGGCGGCCGGGAGCGCAGCATCGTCGATTCCGATCATTTCCAGCCCAAACCCATGAACGTGGAAGAAGCTGCCGAGCAGCTCGAAACCTCCCAGGAACAGTTCCTGGTGTTCCTGGATGCTGAAACCAGCCGCGTCAATGTCCTGTACCGCCGCAAAAATGGCGACTACGGCCTCATCGACCCCGGCATGTAGGGAGTTTGGTCAAGCGGTATGAAACTGGAGGAATTCCTCGACCCGCGGCTGGTGCTGCCCGACCTGCACGCCACGGCCAAGCCGGCTGTGCTGCAGGAGCTCATCGCCCCCGTGGCGGAGACCATGCCCGGCTTTGATGCCAAAAAAGCCCTGCAGGTGCTTTTGGAACGCGAATACCTGGGCACCACCGGCATCGGAGACGGCATTGCCATCCCTCACGGCAAGCTGGCGGACCTGGACAAGATTGTCCTTGTGGTCGGTCGCAGCAAGGAAGGCGTGGACTTCGAGGCCCTGGACCTCAAGCGCTGCTCCATCTTCTTTCTGGTGCTGGCGCCGGAACAGGTGGCAGGCATGCATTTGCGCATCCTGGCCCACATCTCCCGGCTGCTGAAAGACGATGCCTTCCGGCGTGATTTTCTGAGCGCGCCGGACAAGGAGAGCCTGTGGAAACTGCTGGCGAGAACTTGAGCGCAGAGGCGTCCTCAGCCGCGCCGGGCTTGTTCCCGGCCACCTCCGCCTTTCCGGTGATGGTGGTCTGCGGACTGTCCGGCGCTGGAAAATCCACGGCCCTGGGCGTGTTTGAAGACCTGCGCTTCTTCACCGTGGACGGTATCCCGCCCAGTCTGGCTCCCAAGCTGGTGCAGCTCTTTGCCGGCGAATCCCGCCGCAAGTTCCAGGGGCTGGCCCTGGGGGTGGATGTGCGCACGGCCGACGACGCCGCCTCCGCCTGGAAACTCGTCCTCCAAGAAATCAAGGACCTGGGGGCCACCCCCCAGGTCCTCTTTCTTGAGGCACGCACTCCGGTGCTCATGCGCCGCTATGCCGCCACCCGCCGCCCGCACCCCATGGTCCAGCTGGTCCAGATGGGTCAGCCGCAGGAGGGCGAAGGCAGCTGCAGTGTGGGGCTTGAAGAAGCCATTGCACTCGAAAAACAGGCCTTGCTGCCCCTGCGCAATCTGGCCGATCTGGTGGTGGACACCACCGACCATTCCGTGCACGATCTGCGGCGTGTCATCAAGGACAAATGGGGCGCCCTGGGGCAAACGGGCAAGGGCCTCTCCATCCACCTGATCACCTTTGGCTTCAAATACGGCCCCCCCCTGGAGGCCGACCTGGTCTTTGACCTGCGCTTCCTTCCGAACCCGTATTTTGTGGAGGCCTTGCGTCCGCTGACAGGGCAGGATCCCGCCATTGTGGACTATGTGCTCGGCAAGGATCCTGGAAAGACCTTCCTGAACAAGCTCAAGGAATTTCTCCTCTACCTCATGCCCCTGTACGACGGCGAGGGGCGGTATCGCGTCACCGTGGCCATTGGGTGCACTGGCGGCAGGCACCGTTCCGTGGCCGTTACGGAAGCGATTTTCGCAACGTTCAAGGCCGCCGGCTATCCGGTATCCATGGAACACCGGCACATGGCCCTGGGCTAGCTGCGCCCGCCACGCTGCCAGGGCGTGGCCCAGGCCCGGCCGATACCCCCCAGGCAAGGCCGACAAATCAAGGACGGGGAGGCATGGCACACGATTCCCAATCCCAGCCCCGCACAGGCGTGGTGGTGGTGACCCACGCAGACTATGGCGCGCACTTGCTGCACGCAGCGGAATTCATCCTCGGCCCCCAAACCGGCTGCGCCGCTCTGTGCGTGGATAACACCCAAAGCGTTGACGCCATCGTGGACCGGCTTAAAGACGCCGTGATTCGTTGCGACGAAGGGCAGGGTGTCCTGCTGCTGACGGACATGTTCGGCGGCACTCCCACCAACCTTAGCCTCTCGCTCCTGGGGCAGGAACCGCCCATCTGCGAGCTGGAGGTGGTGACCGGCGTCAACCTGCCTATGCTGCTCAAAGCCCTTGGCGCACGCCATCTGGCCCCGGCGGCCCTGGCTGTTGAGGTCAAGAAGGCAGGCGGGCAGGGTATCGTCGTGGCAGGCGAACTCTTGCGCGCCCGAGTCAAAGGGAGTTAAGGGAGTCGGCCATGTTCTGGGTGCGCGTCGACAACCGCCTGGTTCACGGCCAGGTTATCGAAACGTGGCTGCCCCACACCGATTGCGAGGTGCTGGTGGTCTGCAACGACGCCGTGGCCGGCGACGTGCTGCAGCAGGAAATCATGACCCTGGCCATCCCCCACAGTATCGAGACCCTGTTCGTCACTGTGGCGGATCTGCCTGCAGCCATGACCCGCCTGGCGCGAAATTATGAGATGACCAACACCCTGGTCTTGTTCAACGGCTGCAGCGACGCGCGAACCGCCATGGAACACGGCTTTCGTTGCAAGGTGGTCAACATCGGCAATCTGCATTATGCTCCGGGCAAGCGCCAGCTGTTGGCTCACGTGGCTGTGTCGGAGGATGAATCCCACTGTCTGGCCTGGCTGGAACAACACGGGGTGGAGCTGGATTTCCGTTGCCTGCCCACCGAACCCGTCACCATCAAACCCATCTGGTGAGGGCCTGACCATGCAAGTGATGCCCATGTCGCCCATGACCGTCGCCTCCCTCGCCCATCATTCGCTGCCCCTGGCCGCCCTGGGCACGAGTTTTTTTTTGCCCTGACCGGGCTGGGCCGCTTCACCATCAATCTGGGCATTCTTGAGCGGCCCCTGTGTATTGCCTTCCTCTGGGGGCTGCTGTTCGGCGACATGCCGGCCGCCCTGGGGGTGGGCCTTTTTTTTGAGCTCTTCTGGCTGGATGCCATTCCCGCGGGCACGCACATTCCGCCCAACAGCGCCTTTTCCGCCACGCTGTGCCTGGGCCTGATGTCCTATTTTTCCATGACCACTCCTTCCGAGCTGCCTCTGGCCCTGGCTGTCTCCCTCCCGGCTGCAAGGATGGGGGCCCGGCTGGAAGCCTGGCGCCGTACCGCGCTCAACGCCGATTACGATCGCATGCTCCGCTGGGCCATGACCGAAGGCGGCGCAATGGGCGGACCGGAACACCCGGCAGGAGAACATGGAGCGTCTTCCGCCGCGCTTGATGTCGCCTCACCGGGGGCAGTGATCTGGCGGGCAGTCAGCAAACTGGTGCTCTTGAACCTGTTTGTGTGTTTTGGCACATTCCTCCTCATTGCACTGCTCCTGAGACAGCTGGAACTCCCGCAGCTGTTCAAGGAGATGCAACTTACCGTAACCTGGGGACATTGTTGGCTTGCGGCCGCACTGGGGGGGGCACTCTCCCTGCGGAACAAACGCGCCTATGCCGTCTTGTTCGCCTTTGTGGCTGCTTTTACGCTCTGGAGGCTCTTCCAGTGCGGAGAAGGCGGTTGTCAGTCGCTCTGGTTTGTGATAATTGGAACGAACTCCTTGTGAGTAAATCTGCACCCCTTTGAAATCACTGGACGTTTGGGCAAGTCTTCCTGGCCCGCGTCGCATGCATCGCCAACAACCTGTGAGGAGGAGAGACATGTCTGTTCTCGTGTTTGGCCACAAGAGCCCGGATACCGACACCGTCGTCAGCGCCATTGCCGTGGCGGATCTCAAGAGCAAGCTGGGTGTGGCCGCCAAGCCCGTCGCCCTGGGCAAGCTGAATCCTGAAACCGAATTCGTGCTCGGCAAGTTCGGCATCGCGGCTCCCGAAGTGGTGGAATCCGTGGCTGGCCAGAAGGTTATCGTGGTTGACACCACCGACCTGACCCAGCTCCCCGACGACATCGCCAAGGCCGAAGTGCTGGGCGTGGTGGACCACCACAAGCTCGGCAGCCTGACCACCCCCGCCCCCCTGGAAATGTGGGTCTGGCCCGTGGGCTGCACCGGCACCATCGTCAAGGCCATGTACGACTTCTTCAAGGTCGAAGTGCCGGCCAACATCGCTGGCGCCCTGCTGTGCGCCATCCTGTCCGACACGGTGATCTTCAAGTCCCCCACCTGCACCGACGCGGACAAGAAGGCTTGTGAAGAACTGGCCAAGATCTGCGGCGTGTCCGACCTGCAGGGCCTGGGCATGGAAATGTTCAAGGTCAAGTCCGCCGTGGACGGCGTTCCCGCCCGCGACCTGGTCTTCCGCGACTACAAAGACTTTGACATGAGCGGCAAGAAGGTTGGCATCGGCCAGCTGGAAGTGGTGGACCTGGCCATCCTGGACGCCCATCGCGCCGGCCTGGCTGAAGAAATCATCAAGATCAAGGCCGAAAAGGGCAACCACAGCGTCTTCCTGCTCCTCACGGACATCATCAAGGAAGGCTCCATGATGCTCATCGCCACTGACGACGCTGCCGTGGTCGAAAAGGCCTTCGGCACCAAGGCCGACAAGGAACTGTGGCTCCCCGGCGTGCTCTCCCGCAAGAAGGACGTGGTGCCTCCCTTCGAGAAGGCCTTCGCCTAGCCCGAAGTCCGCACTGTGCGTTCTGCCTTCGCTCACAGCGAGGGGTGATAGCGATCTGCCCCGCCCGGTCCTCTCCCGGGCGGGGCTTTGCATTTCCTGCCCAAAGGCCAGGACCGCTCCCTGGACAATACCGCACTCCTCCGGCACAAGGATGCAGGAGGTTTCCCCAATGCGGACGTTGCTGACGTATCTTTTGGCTGCCGCTGGCGAAATTGGCGGGTGCTTCGCCTTCTGGGCCTGGCTGCGGCTGGGTAAATCCCCATTCTGGATCGTTCCAGGCCTGCTGAGTCTGAGCGCTTTTGCCTGGCTGCTGACGCGCATCGACGCCGACTTTGCCGGTCGGGCGTATGCGGCCTATGGCGGCATCTATATTTTAAGTTCCCTTGTATGGATGTGGGCCGTGGAAGGCTCGCGGCCGGACCGCTGGGATGCCGTGGGCGCCGCGGTGTGCCTTGCCGGCGCAGCCATCATTCTGTTTGGTCCGCGGGGTGGGTGAGTGCGCCATTCCTGAAGTACAGCGCGCTCCTGCCCTCATGCAACGCATTCGGGCCATGCGGCAACGTCAGGACGTTGCCGCATGGCCCGAATGGAGGGGGGTGCGGGGGAACTCAGTTCCCCCGCCCTTCATTATTTCTTCCTGCTCTTCCTGTTTCCTACACCAACCCGGCCGTCTTGAGCACTGCGTCCAGCTCGCGCTCGTGCTCGGGGGTCAGGGGGACCATGGGCAGGCGGACTTCGAAGTGAATCTTGCCCATCTTGGCCAGGGCTGTCTTGACCGGCACGGGATTGGTCTCGATGAACATGGCTCTGTTCAGGGGATTGAGGAAATAGTGCAGCTTGCGGGCTTCGCCAAAGTCGCAGCTCTGGAAGGCCGTGCACATGCGGGCCATCTGCGAGGGGCAGATGTTGGACACCACGCTGATCACGCCCACACCGCCCACGGCCAGCAGCGGCAGCACGGTGAAGTCGTCCCCGGACAGGAGAATGAGCTCCGGGCCGCAGAATTCCATCACCTCGCTGACCTGCTTGAGATCGCCAGTGGCTTCCTTGACCCCCTTGACCTCAGGCACCTCGCGGAAGAGCCGGGCCAGGGTTTTGGGCAGCAGATTCACGCTGGTACGACCGGGCACGTTGTACACGATAAAGGGCATGGACACTTCGGCGGCAATGGCCTTGAAGTGCGCCACAAGCCCTTCCTGCGTGGGTTTGTTGTAGTAGGGCGTGATGAGCAGGGCGGCGTCGGCGCCGGTTTCCTTGGCGTGGCGGGTCAGCTCAATGGCTTCCTGGGTGTTGTTGGAACCGGCTCCGGCAATCACCGGAACCCGGCCCTTCACCTGATCCACGCAAATGGAAATGACTTTACGGTGCTCTTCGTGAGAAAGAGTGGCCGACTCACCGGTGGTGCCGCAGGGAACGAGGCCGTTGATGCCCTGTTCGATCTGCCATTCGATGAGGCGACGGTACGCCTCTTCGTCCACCTGGCCGTTCCTGAAGGGAGTGACAAGAGCCGTGATGGCGCCGCGAATCTGCATGGTCATGCCTCCTGCCGCCGGGAACTACAGACGGTATCGAGATAAAGAATGAAATCAATCCGTAACACCGGGGCCTGAGGGATTGCAAGATATTATTTAGAAGGGCAATCCCAGGGCGCGGGCATCCAGCGTACCGGCATACACATACACCGCGGCGCCACCGAGGAAGAGCTGCTCGCCGCCACTGGTGCTCACCGTGGTGATGGTCAGGACTTCCTTGCCAGTGGTGCTGACGTTGACTTCGGGGTCGGCAAAGCCCAGTTGCTGCGCCACCAGCGCGCTGGCCGCCGCTCCCGTGCCGCAGGCATAGGTCTCGTCTTCCACGCCGCGTTCATACGTCCGCAGCAGGATATTTTTTTTGTCCACTATCTGGATGAAGTTCGCGTTCGTGCCCTTGGGGGCAAAGCGTTCGTGATACCGCAGCGCCCGGCCCAGAGTTCTGACGTCCAGGGCCCACACATCATCCACAATGACCACCGCATGAGGCACGCCCGTGTTGACGTGATTGACGGTATAGGTCGCCCCGTCAAGTTGCAGGGGCTCGCCCAGCCAGAGGTCTTGCGGCGGAGGCAACTGGACCCTGACCCGTGCGCCGCCGGGCGTTTCCTCCAACACCTGGGCCAGGATGGGGCCGGCGTCGGACTGGAAGCGATGCGCCGGACCCGCCAGATCCAGCCGCACGGCCAGACTGGCGGCACAGCGCGAGGCATTGCCGCACATCTCCGCGCGCGAGCCATCGGCATTGAAGAAGTGCCAACGGTAGTCGCACCCCGGGTCCGGTGCGGGAGATTCCAGAAAGATGAGCCCGTCCGCTCCGACACTGAACGCCCGTTTGCACAGGGCCATGGCCCAGGCAGCCATGTGCTCCTGAGGCAGGCGGAGGGTGCGATTATCAATGAAGATGAAATCGTTGCCGCAGCCATGCAGCTTGTGGAACTCAACGCGGCGCAGGGCGTCAGACATAACGGGTCCTTTTCACGTGCGGATCAAGAGGCCGGGATAAGTGGTTGGGGGTGAAACAGGGCCTTGATGGCAGGATCATCGGCCACGGGCTCTTCCAGCACAGGCGCGGTGGCCAGAATGTTGTCGCCAAGCTTCCAGCGCTCGCCTGCCTTGGGCCAGGCCAGGAGCTGCAACACGGTGACCGTGCGCCCCTTGATGTTGGAACGGGCCCAGAGGGTCTGGCCGTTGTTGGCGATGAGATCCGGCCCGGGAGTGCCCGCCCCGGCGCCTAGCAGAATATCCAGTCCGGGCACGCCATTGGAGAGCAGGGTGAACTCCTGCTGCCGCCCCCAGTGGCTCATGCCAATGACAAGGTCGTTCCTGGTCTTCTGGGCGGCAATTTCACGACGCACGGCCTCCTGCATCTGCTCCGAAGGCACATCCTGATGGTCAATGAGCGGAAAATGCACCAGGGCGACATGCTTGCCCTGCACGGTGTACTGCTCCGTGAGGGGTGACAGGGTCGAGAGCTCGCGAAACAAAGGCGGCAGCTCGATCGTCTGCCCCGGGGCTGCATTCTGGCGGAGCCAGTCCGCCTCCTGCGGGGTGACGAAGACGCGGTTGTAGCCCATGAGGGCATAGGCCTTGAAGAAGGCCGGAATATACTGTTCCTTGGGGCGCACTTCCACATCGCGCTTGTCAAAGAACTCCTGGGCTCCCCCCAGGGCCAGAACGGGAGCCCCGGCCGGGAGCGCCTGCCGAATCTGCTGCATGATGGTGGCCCGCCGGGCCAACCCGCCAACCATTTTGCCGCCTCAGGTGGGGCAGGGATCGAAATAGCCTTTGGTGTCGGCGGTGAAGAAAATGGTCAGCACCGGGGCCTGGGCAGCCTCGACCGAAGCTGCCCGGCCGCCGGCAAACACAAGCGAAAGGAGCGCCAGGCAAGCCAGCAGGCCTGCCGCACACAGGGGACGTCTACGCATGAGGATACCGGCTCTTACTTGTTAAGATATTCCTTGAGCTCCTTGCCGGCCCGGAAGAACGGCAGGGTCTTGGGATCCACGGTCACCATCTCGCCGGTCTTGGGGTTGCGCCCGGTGTAGCCGCCGTAGGTTTTGATCTTGAAGCTGCCAAAGCCTCGGATTTCCACACGAGAGCCCTCGGTCAAGGAGTCCTTGATGGAGTCGATGAAGGTGCCGACCACCACGGTGGCTTCTTCAAGAGGAATGTTGTTTTCTTCAGAGACTTTGCGGATCAGCTCGCTCTTGTTCATCTCATGGCTCCATGGCGGTGTGCCGCGTCCCCCCGAACGCAGGGTTTGTGACGATAAAACACTTTCACTATGGAACAAATATACCCTATCGTCAAGGAATTCCTATTCGTTTTCCGAGACGACAACCGGCGGGGCTTCCGGGGCCGGCGGTTTGAGGGTTTGCAACGGCCGCAGGGCGTCCTCCTGGGCCAGTTCGGGCAGGCGCGCTTCGCGGAGTTTGGCCAGTTTGACGGCAATGGCCATCATGTCGCGCGCAGAGTCCGATTTTGGCGAGAGCTTCATGAGCGGTGTCTGTCGGCGCACGGCGTCCGGCACATGTTTGTCGTGGGAAATGCCGCCAAGGAAGTTCACCTGGAACCCCAGAAACCGTTCGCAGGTGGCGTTCAGCCGGTTGAAGGCCTCCCGCTCCTCGTTTGGTGTTTCGGCCATGTTCACCACCACATGGAACTCCCGCACCCCGTGCTGCGTGGCCAGGACCTTGATCAGGGCGTAACTGTCCGTCAGGGAGGTCGGCTCCGGGGTGACCACCACCACGCGCACATGGCTCATGGCGGCAAAGGACAACACCGTGGGCGAGATGCCTGCCCCCATGTCCATGAAGGCGAAATCATATTGCGAGAACAACGGCCGCAGGCGCTCGAAGAGCTGTTCACGGGAATCGTCGTCCAGCTCCAGCAGCTCGGGAACGCCAGAAGCGGCGGGCAGCAGGTCGAAGCCGCCCTTGGCCAGGGGCATGACGATTTCCTGCAGGGGCATGTCTTCGTCCACCAGATCCTGGATGGTCTTTTCCGGGGCAATGCCCAGCAGCACGTCCAGGTTCGCCAGACCGATGTCGCAATCCATGAGCAGCAGGCGATGGCCGGCCTTGAACAGGCAATAGGACAGGTTCAGGGCAATGTTGGTCTTGCCCACGCCGCCTTTGCCCGAAAGGATGGCCACGGAGAGTGTTTTATTGGGCTGCGTCATGCATCCTCCGAGAGTGAAAAACCGTCGTCATCGTCTTCATCGAACAGGCAGCCGCCACCGATATTGGAGAGCAGGAACTGCTTTTCGCTGGACTGCACCAGGGTGGAGCGGGCCAGGGATTCCTCATCCGCCGCCAGCGCTGCCTCCACGCGGGCCTTGCCATTGGCCTTGGCCTGATAGAGCGCCTGATCCGCCAGGGAAACAAAATCCGCGGGCCGCAACCGGCTGGTGCCCCGGGTGATGGCCAGCCCGGCGGAAAAGGTGCACCGGAACGGTGGCAGTGGTTGCCCCTGGGGGCCGCAGGACATCACCTGGCTGGAAAACATCTCCAGCAACCGCTCCACCACGGCCTTGGCGCGGCGCAGACCGGCGCCGGGCAGGATGAGGGAGAATTCCTCCCCGCCCGTGCGGGCGGCCACGTCGTAGCCGCGTTTGCCCAGGGTGAGCACCCGGGCCAGGGACATGAGGACCTCGTCCCCGCAAGGGTGGCCGTAGGTATCATTAACCCGCTTGAAGTTATCCACATCAAGCACCGCCAGGGCCAGCCGGGAGTGCTGGCGCTGGGCGCGGTTGAGTTCCTGGCCGAGCAGCCGGTCGAAAGCCCGGCGGTTGCACAGCCCGGTGAGCGGGTCGTGCTCCGTTTGCCAGGAGAGTTCATCAAGCCTGGATTGCAGATGGACCAGAAACGGCATGGGATCACCCTCCAGGGGCAGGGCAATCCAGTCCTTGAGTTCCGCCAGTTCCGGACGGGCCAGCAGGAGCTCCCAGTCTTCCAGGGTCAGCGAGGGCGCCAGCCGGGCAATCACAAGCCCGCCCTGGGGTGTCTGCTCCGGCGATTCCGGTGCGCCATACTCGCGCAGGAGCCGGGCCAGCAGCCGCAGCTCCCCGGCGAGGGACGCATGGGGCACCGTGCCGTCAGGCGACTGCGCGTTCATGTGTCCACAGGAGGTAGTCACGCAGCATGGGGTCGATCCGTCCATCAAGTACAGCCTCCACATCCCCAATTTCGCAGTTGGTGCGATGGTCCTTGACCAGGCGATACGGCTGCAAGGTGTAGGTGCGGATCTGGCTGCCAAAGCCGATGGCGTCCTTGCTGGCGTATTCGCTGCGCTTTTCCTCTTCCCGGCGCTTGAGTTCGCGCTCGTAGAGCCGGGCCTTGAGCACCTTGATGGCCGCTTCCTTGTTCCGCAGCTGGGATTTTTCGTTCTGGCACTGCACGATCATCCCGGTGGGCAGGTGCGTCACCCGCACGGCGGAGCTGGTGGTGTTCACGCTCTGGCCGCCCGGACCGGAGGAGCGGAAGACATCAATGCGCAGTTCTTCTTCCTTGATATCAATGACGATTTCATCGTTGACATTGGGATAGACAGACACGGAGGCAAAGGAGGTGTGCCTGCGGCCGGAGCTGTCGAAGGGCGAGATGCGGATCAGTCGATGGATGCCGGTTTCGCCCTTGAGCAGGCCATAGGCGTTGGGGCCCTTGATTTCCAGGGTCACGCTTTTGAGGCCGGCTTCTTCACCTTCCTGATAGTCCAGCATGTCCGCGCCCATGTCGTGGCGTTCGGCCCAGCGGCGGTACATGCGCAGGAGCATTTCCGCCCAGTCCTGGGCTTCGGTGCCGCCGGCCCCGGAGTGGATTTCCAGGATGACGTCGCACTTGTCCACAGGGTTGGAGAGCAGCAGATCCATCTCCACCTCCTGCAGCAGGTTGGCCAGCACCTCCAGCTGGCCGGCCAGCTGTTCCAGCACGTCCTGGGATTCCTCGGCTGCAGCGAACTCAAGCCACTGCTCAAGCTCGGCCTGGGCGGCCTGCAGGGCTTCCCAGCGGGCGACCTGTTCCCCTTTCTGCCGCTTTTCCTGCAGCAGCGGGGTCATGCGTTCGGGGTTGCTCCAGGATTCGGGTTTGGAGAGCTCGTCTTCAATGGCCTGCAGACGGTTTTTGGCTGCCTCCAGGTCAAAGACGCCTCCAGAGCGTGTCATACTGGATCTGCAACGGCGACGCCTGAATCTTCAAATCGGACAATTGCAACATGGCGGATTCGATGGTGGTGGAAGGTGAAAAAGGAAGAGACGCCCCGAACAAATCAGCTGTATCGGGTGCCCTTGGAGGGGGTTCTGCTGGGGGCAATGCGCGACCACAGGTAGCACACCATACCCAATGCAGCCATGATCGGCAAGATGCGAGCAAACCAAGCATGATAGCGGGTGCGGGAGGTCATGAGATCGGCTTCCGCCGCAAACACCACCGTCTCGAACAGGCGGGTTGGCTCGCGAACCACGCCCGTGGGTTTGATCACGGCGCTGATGCCCGTATTGGTGGCTCGCACCACCGTGCGCCGCTGCTCCACAGCCCGCAGCACTGCCAGATGCAGGTGCTGGGTGGGCGCTGCGGTTTTGCCGAACCAGGCGTCGTTGGAGATGTTCACCAACACGTTGGCGCCCTGATCCACCCGGCGTTGCGCCAGCTCGGGGAAGATAGTCTCATAACAGATGAGGACGCCCATGGCCAGCTGGTTCAGCTGCAGTGGGCCGACCTGTTGCCCGCGGGTGAAATCCCCTGGCCCCTCTACCAGTTTTTTCAGGAAGGAAAGTTCCTTGCCAAAAGGAATGTACTCCCCGAAGGGCACAAGGTGTTCCTTTTCATAGTAGGAGCGGATTTCTCCATCCTGCCCGACCAGATACGCCCGATTGAAAAAGCGGTATTGCGTGGATTCCGGATCGCGGTCGTACCCCGGGGCGCCAAGGAGCAGGGCAACGCCCAGGTCCGAGGCCACGGAACGGACCTGCCGGGAGGCATCCCCAGGCTCCTGAAAATAGAAGGGCATGGCGGTTTCCGGCCAGAGCAGGACGGCTGGCGCAGCCGGCTTGGTCTGGTTGGCCAGGGCACGGGAGAGCGCGACGTAGCGGTCTATGGTTTCCTGCTGATACGCCTCATTCCATTTGACACTCTGGTCCACATTGCCCTGGACCACGCCCAGCAGTGCGGTCCCGTCGCTGACCTGCGGCTCCTGCAGCACGATCACGCCGTGCAGAAACAGCCCGGCCAGCACCAGAAACGAGAGGAAGGCTCCGGGCAGGGAGGGGGCGCCCGTGGTCTGCTTGACCCAACGGCCATGCGCCCAGGCCGCCGCCGCCATGGCCAGCACCCCGGCAAGGCCCCAGCTGCCCACGGACGACAAGCCCTGAATGAGCAGCGGCCACGGTGCAAACGCCGCCGGCAGCACCAGCCAGGGAAACCCCGTCAGCGCGTAGCCTTTGGCTGCTTCCAAAAGCCCCCAGACCGCGCCGGCAAACACCGAGGCTGGCAGCAGCGGCAGCCGGCGGGACACATGCTGGCAGGCCAGACAGAACACCCCGCCGAAAAACCCAAGGGTCATGCCCAGCAAGACGGCGCAAGGCGCGGCCAGCACCCAGGGGACATAGGCAAAATCATGCACGGGCACGGCCACCCAGTACAAAGACGCTGAAGCTGCCAGACCGCTCGCCAGACAGCCACGGCGGAAGGCCTGCCATGGTGTCTCTGCGCTGAGCGCCAGCAGGTACAGCCCTCCTGGCACGAACAGGGCCAGGGCGGGAAGTTGCCCAACAGGATTGGCAAAGCCGAAGAAGCTGCCAAAGATGATCAGCAGGGTGAGGAAAATCATGGTTTCAGGACAACGGGCCTTGGGTGACAGGATGCCGGTTGCACGGGCTATTCGTTGCTTGGCCGCACTGCATCTGACGTGGCCTGGGGAATAAGCGTGGCGGATTCATAGCGGCCACCGGCGCCGTCATCAAGGGTCATCACAGTGAAGCGCAGTTGTTTGGCGTCGGCCTCTTTCACCTCAAAGCGCCAGCCTTGCACGCGAAACACTTCCCCCTGCCGGGGCACACGGCCGGCAAGCTCGCTCAGATAGCCGCCAACGGTTTCCACCTGTTCCGATTCCAGCTCCAGCCCGGTTTCCTGGGCCAGATCCTCCAGCATGGTCCGCCCGGAAACGAGATACCGGCCTTCGCCAAGGCGCTGCACCTCTTCGGGGCGGGGGGCATCATACTCGTCTTCAATCTCGCCCACAATCTCTTCCAGCAGGTCTTCCAGGGTCACCAGGCCGGAGGTGCCGCCGTACTCGTCCAGGGCAATGGCCAGGTGCACCTTGCGGGAGCGGAATTCCTGAATGAGTTCCTTGACGTTTTTGGTTTCAGGCACAAAGAACGGCTCGCGCATGAACTCCTGCAAGGATGGGGGCTCGGCTTCGCACAGCCCCTCGGCTTCATCGGAAAGCACCTTGAGCAAATCCTTGGCGTACAGAATGCCCATGATGTTGTCCCGGTTTTCCTTGTAGATGGGGATACGGGAGTGTCCGGAGGCGACGATTTTCTGCATGACTTCGTGAAGCGTGTCATCCACTTCGGCGCACACGATGTCCGTGCGCGGGATCATGATATCGAAGACCTGCTTGCGGCCCAGACGCAACACGTTGAGCAGCATGACCATTTCGTCGGCTTTCAGTTCGCCCTCCTGGGCGGCCTCCTCAATGCGTCTTTCGATGCTGTGCCCGTTCTTTGCCCCGAACAAGCGGCTCAGAAAGGGCCAAAGCCCACTCTCCTCGTCCAACTTCAAGCTCCTGGTATGGGTGAGACTGGCCGCAAGCGCACGACTGATGCACGAACACCGAATGCCCGGCAGGGGGCTGCCCCTGTGGCATGCCGGTGCGTGCGCGGCCTGGAAGATAACAATGCCTGCGACATGTGTTGCAAACAAGCGCCTAAGGGTACATGCGTTGACGCCGCGTGTGCTCACATCCACTCATAGAGACAGAATGCCCGCAAGGCAACACCTTGCGGGCAAAAAACCCTCTTACAGCTCCAATCCCTTGTCCCGATAGAGCTCCAGGTGCCGGCGCATGACCCATTTGGCCAGTGGTTCCACGCCACTGTCTCCCACGGTCTGCCATTCCAGCTCGTAGGGGTCTTCCTCGCGCACGGGGCGGCCGGAACCGATGCACTGCAGGCCGATTTCAAGGTCCCGGGTATTGAAATCCTCGTGGAGGTTCTGAATCCGGCAGCGCAGCCAAAAACGCTTTTTGCGTTCCGTATCAGGATCGTAGAGATCCAGCAGGATGAGAACGCGCCCGCCGATATTTGGCGAAAGTTGCATGGCCCGGACGGCATCATGCCGGATGGACAACCGCAACCCCGAGCCGGAAATGTTGGACACCAACACCGGATTTTGCGTTTTGTCCGGAGTAAAGACCAGGGGAGGCCGGCCCCAGCTCTTGACGTTCGAGGGCGGCGACATCCCGGAATCCCAGCTGTCCAGCCAGAGCGCCAGACCAAGGAAGTAATGCTGGGGCGGGTCGATGCGCAGGAAGGAGCGTTTCTGCTCCAGCCGCAGGGTGCTTGGGGCGACCAGATCCAGGCGCATGATGGCGTTGCCCATGCTGCTTACCCCAAGCACCGTGGTCTCGAAGGTATAGAACAGGGTCTGCCCCTTGGTCGTGTTCAGGCGGAAAAAACACTCCACCCGCCGGCCCATCCATTCCGGCTTGATCACCACATACGTCGGCGGCTCCACAACAAGCGTATCACCAATGAGATCCACCAGCGTGCAGGCCATGGATTTGCGCAGGGAGTCTGCCGGCAGAAATTTCAGGTCCAGCCGGCTGCGGTCCCGGATGGCCGTGTCGATCAGTTCACGGATTTCCTCCACATTGGCGATGACGCCCACCGGAGGGCGCTTGCCGCGGATCCGCCTCAGAATCAGGTTCACCAGCGTCACAAGCACGGCCAGGGCCACCACGACCGTAAGCACCCCCATCAAAAAGGGGATGACAAGCAGAAACCGGTCCAGACTCGTATAGAACGAGTCCTTCACGGTTTCCAGAAAGCTATGGTCGAAGCTGGCGGCAAGGGGCCTGAGCATGCAATTTCCAGTCTGGCTACAGTCTGCGCCCGGGCGGACAGCATGTCGCCGTCGCGGCCAAGGCAGGCAAAAGTTGCCTCGATCTTGCCTTGTTACGGAAATCCATGCAAGTGGAATGCCTGCCAAACTCAGCGGTCGGGGGGCATTCTGTCCAGTTTTTTCAGATGGATTTCGAGACAGGCAATGGCCGCAGGAGTCACGCCTGATATCCGCGCCGCCTGCCCCAGGGTCCGTGGCCGGACGGTGGAGAGCTTTTCCGTCACCTCGCGGGAAAGGCCTGGAATGCCATGGTATTCCAGATCATCCGGCAGGGGGGTGTGTTCCATGCTCCGGGACTGGGATGCCAGCTGGGCCTGGCGTTTAAGATAGCCTTCGTACTTGCAGACGGTTTCGGCCTCCAGCACGGCGTCGGGCCTGAGGCGCTGGCATTCGGCGATGCGCGGCCAGAGTGGGGCGCAGGCGGCCAGGGTCAGCGCCGGCTGGCGGACCAGCTCGGCCAGGCTCACCGCCTTGGCCGGCACATGCGCGCCCATGGCCTGCAACACCTCGCGCGTGGCCGCATCCGGCCGGACCTGCACCGCGGCCAGCCCGTCCAGCAGCTCCTGCACCATGCCTGATTTTTCCGAGAACGCAGCCCAGCGTTCGTCATCCACCAGCCCCAGTTCCCGGCCGAGTGGGGTGAGCCGGGCATCGGCATTGGCCTCGCGCAGCAGCAGGCGGTGCTCGGCCCGGGAGGTGAACATGCGGTAGGGCTCGGTGGTGCCCTGGGTGGTCAGGTCGTCCACCAGCACGGCCATGTAGGCCTGGTCCCGGCCGAGGATGCATGGCGCCCTGCCGGTGAGGGCGCAGAAGATGTTCAGGGCCGCCCACAGGCCCTGGGCGGCGGCTTCCTCGTAGCCGGAGGTGCCGTTGAGCTGCCCGGCGGTCCACAGGCCGGGCGCGGCCTTGAGTTCCAGGGTGGGCGCGCACTGGGTGGGAAAAACGAAATCATATTCAATGGCATAGCCCGGCCGCATGATCACCGCATGCTCCAGCCCCGGCACCGTGGCCAGAAGCTTCTGCTGGATATCCAGGGGCAGGCTGGTGGGGATGCCGTTGGGGTAGACTTCCGGGGATTCCAGGCCCTCGGGCTCCACGAAAATCTGGTGGCGGTCCTTGTCCGGGAAGCGGGCGACCTTGTCCTCAATGGAGGGACAGTAGCGTGCGCCGCGTCCCTGGATGACGCCAGTGAACATGGGTGAACGTGCGAACCCCTCGCGGATGGCCGCATGGGTGTCGGCGTTGGTCCAGGTCATGTGGCAGGGGACCTGGGGCAGCGGCACGCCACGGGACATGAAGCTGAAAGGCTGGGGTGGATCATCGCCCGGTTGGGGTTCCATCTTGCTGAAATCGCAGGAATCCTTGAGTAGGCGCGGGGTGGTGCCGGTTTTGAGCCGGCCCAGCTCCAGGCCCAGGGCGCGCAGACTGGCCGACAGGCCCGCAGCAGGCGCATCACCCAGGCGGCCGCCGGGGAAATTGGTCAGGCCGACGTGGATGGTCCCCTGCAGAAACGTCCCGGTGGTCAGCAGCACGGCCCTGGAGGCGAGGGTCCGGCCGCAGGAGGTGCGCAGACCGGCGCAGCGGCCAGCGTCCATGAGGATGGCCTCGGCCATATCCTGGATGACGAACAGGTTCGGCTGGTTGAAAATGGAGCGTTTGACCACGCGCATGTAGGCGTCGCGGTCAATCTGGGCTCTGGTGGCGCGCACGGCCGGGCCCTTGCTGGTATTCAGGATGCGAAACTGAATGCCAGCGGCATCGGCCCAGTGGCCCATCATGCCGCCCAGGGCATCGATTTCCTTGACCATATGCCCCTTGGCCAGGCCGCCGATGGCCGGGTTGCAGGAAAGATGGCCAATGCGGTCGATATTGCTGGTCAGCAGCAGGGTGGTCAGACCCAGACGGGCCGTGGCCATGGCCGCTTCGCAGCCGGCATGGCCCGCGCCGACGACAATGACGTCGAACTGGTCGGGAAACATGGCAGGGCCGGGCATGGGGAAGCCTCCCCGGCGGGGATCAGGCGGTGTGGGTCAGGACGTGCGCCATGACCTTGGCGTCCCCCAGCTGGGTGGAGATCAGGGACGATTCATTGGGCTGATGCGCGTTGTGCACGCAGGTGGCCCAGACGGCACAAGAGTAGCCCAGCCGGCGCAGGAACGCGGCCACCGTGCCGCCGCCAATGCCCATGGGCCGGGCGTCAATGCCATAGACAGCGCGGATGCCGGCCGTCAGGCGGGAGACGATCTCGCTGTCCACGCTGGTGGCCGGAGCGGCGTCTGCACGCTGGACAATGCTGATTTCGATCCGCACATCCCGCGTTTGTTCCACCACATCGGCCATGGCCCGGATGCTGGCCAGGATCTCGTCCAGGGGGTAGCTCGGCAGCACCCGGCAGTCCACATAGAAGACATCATAGCCCGGCACGGTGTTCACGTTGGGAACGTTCTCCTCCTTGCGCGTGGGCTCAAAGGTGGAGTGCGCCGGGTCGAACAGGGCGTCCTCATCCGGGAACAGTTTGTAGAGCTCGCCCAGCCGGAGGATCAGGTCCGCGCTGGCCACCAGGGTGTTGCGGCCCTGGCTGGGGGTGGAGGCGTGACACTGCCTGCCAGTGACGGCAATCTTGAGCCACAGGATGGACTTTTCGGCCACTTCCAGCATGGAGGAATCTGCGCAGCCAAAGTCCGGGGTGAGGAACAGATCATCGGGATGGAAGAGATCGGGGCGGGCCTTGAGCACATAATCGAGCCCAAAGAGGCTGCCGGTCTCCTCATCCGCCACCAGGATGACGCCATAGTTCACCGGCGGTGTCATCTTGGCGTCCAGCAGGGCCTTGGCCAGCATGAGAGAGGAGACGATGCCCTGGTGGTTGTCTTCCACACCACGGCCGGTCATCACGTCGCCATCAACATGCAGGGTGAAGGGATCGGTCTTCCAGAGGGAACGATCACCCGCGGGCACCACGTCGGTGTGGGAGATGACCCAGAACGTCTTGTCCGTACGCTGCCCGGGAATGACAGCCACCAGATTGGGCCGCACGCCGGACGCCACGCGGGAATCCGGCGCGTCCACCCGCTCCACTGCGGCAAAGCCGAGGGACTTCAGATAGTCCGTCAGGAAAAGCGCCTTCTCCAGCTCGCCCTGGCCGCCATTGTCCGGACCAAGAGCCGGAATGGCGACCAGTGACTGCTGCAGGGACACCACGGCGGGACCGCTCGCGTCCAGTCTGGACGTCAACACCTCAAGCATGGACATGGCATCCCCTGTGTGCATTCCCGAAATGGCGGAGAGAAACGACCCGGCGAACCCAACAGGCGTTAGCGGCCGCGGGCAGCGCGCTTGGAGGCCTTGAGGGGGTTGATCTTGACCTTGCCGCTCTTGTCCACGGTGGCCTTGACGTGCGTGGCAAAGTTGCACGCGCCCAGGCGCCACTTGGAGGCCGGCAGGGAGTAGCTGGTGCAGATGCTCACACCCTCGACGTCCTTGGAACGCTCGCAGCCTTCGCATTTGTCGATGATGGGCTCCATGAGCACGCCGTTCAGGAACACGCCTTCTTCAGTCTTCACGGCGTTGGACAGGGCGGTGGTGGCAGCAGCCATGGGATATCTCCTTGGAGAGCTTGATTCGCGGAAAAAAGTTCACATGCGGAATGTTCGGGCAAATGTCAAGCAGAAATGTCATGCAGCCGGGCGCGGGCCCAGGCCAGCGCCTCGCGGACGGCTTCCAGCAAAGCCGGATAATCCACGGTGGGAAAGTCGCCGCGCTCGTACACCACGGTGCCGTCCACCATGGTCAGCTCCACGCCCGCCCCCTGGCTGGCATACACCAGATGCGAGAGGGCGTTCGTACAGGGGGCGTGCCGGGGCAGATCCAGGGAAACAGCCGTCAGGTCCGCAGGGCCGCCAGGGGTCAGGCGTCCCAGCTCCTGCCAGCCCAGGGCCCGCGCACCATGCACCGTGGCCATGTCCAGCGCGGTCTGGGCGGGCAGGGCGGTGGCGTCTCCCTGGCGCAGCTTGGCCAGCAGGGCGGCCATGCCCATTTCGGCAAACATATTCAGGGAATTGGAGCTGGCCGCACTGTCCGTGCCCAGAGCCACGCGCACCCCGGCCTCCAGCGCCGGCGCAATGGGCGCAAGGCCCGAGGCCAGCTTGGCGTTGGAGCGGGGGCAGTGCACCAGGGAGGCCCCGGTGCGGGCCAGGATCTGCAATTCCGCGTCATTCAGGCAGACCCCATGCACCAGAATGGTCCGCGGGGACAGGCAGCCCAGGGATTCCAGCACGGCCACGGGGCGCATGCCATACTGGGAGGCGCTTTGCGTCAGTTCCGCTTCGTCCTCGGTGCAGTGGATGCACCAGGGCAGGTCATACGCCTCGGCCAGCTGCCAGGAGCGGCGCAAAATGGTGTCTGAGGTGGTGTACACCGTGTGCGGCGCCACGGCAAAGCGGATGCGCGGGTGGCCGGCGTAGTCGGCCAGCAGGTTGGCGACGCGGGCGTACGCTTCTTCAGGGGTCTGGTAGCTGCGGGTGGGGAAATTGAGAATCCCCTCGGCCAGCACGGCCTTGAGCCCGAAGTGCTCCACCGCCTCGGCCGTGACCTCCTGGAAGATGTACATATCCTGAAAGCAGGTGGTGCCCAGCGAGGCCATTTCGCAGCAGGCCAGCATGGAGCCCAGGTGGACCAGCTCGCGGGTGAGCCCGGCTTCCAGGGGCCAGATGCGGCGGGTGAGCCATTCCATGAGCGGCATGTCGTCGCCCAGTCCTCGAAACAGCGTCATGGGCGAATGGGTATGCGCGTTGACCAGACCGGGCAGGACCACGGCATGACGCATGTCCAGCCGCCGACGGCATGGCAGCTCCGCCACTTCCGCCCAGGGCAGGATATGCTGGACCACGCCACCGTGAATCACCAGGGCATGGTCGGCAAGCACGTGGCGGCGGTCGTCCTGTGTCAGCAGGATGCCGGCCTCCACCACCATGTCGCAGGGGGTGGCCTGGCTGAAGGCGTTCAGTTGGATAGAAGCGCTCATGCTGTCGCGCCTCCGGAACGCGCATCATTCAAAAAACGGCTCGCACGCATCTCGCGGCGCAGGGCGTCCAGGTCGAACCGGGTATGCCGGCCATCCTGGTACAACACCTCGCCCGCCACCATGGTCAGCACCACCTCTCCTCCATGCATGGAATACACGGCGTGGGCCACAGGATCGGCCATGGGCTGCAGGTGTGGACGAGACCCGTCGATGACGGCCACATCCGCCGGCCCGTCCACCTCCAGCCGCCCCAGCTCGGGCCAGTGCAGGGCTTCGGCGGCCTGGCGGGTGGCCATGTCCAGCACGGTCTGGGCGGGCAGCAGATCGGCCTGATGGCGCAGCCCTTTGTGCAGCAGCGCGCAGGCGTGCATTTCGGCAAACATATTCAGCTGGTTGTTGCTGGCCGGCCCATCCGTGCCCAGGCCCACCGGCACGCCGGCAGCCAGAAGCTCCGGCACGGGGGAGGCCCCCGAGGCCAGCTTCATGTTGCTGCGCGGATTGTGAATCACCGCCGCGCCACGCTTGCCCAGCAGGGCGATTTCCTGAGGAGTCAGATCCACGCAGTGCACGGCAATGGTCCGGGGACCAAGCAGGCTGAGGGATTCCAGATGCTCCAGGGGACGGCGGCCGTGTTTTGCCAGGCTTTGCTGTGTTTCTTCTGTGGATTCAGCAACATGAATGGCCAGCGGACAGTTCCACATCTCGCACAGGGCACCGGCGTGGGAGAGCATGGAACCTGTAGTGGTGTACACGCTGTGCGGAGCCACGCAAATCCGGCGGCGGTCATCCCCCTGCAGGGTTTCGCGCAGGGTGTGGGCGCGTTCCAGGGCTACCTTGACCGTGGGCGAAGCCGGGGTGGGAAACCCAAAGAGCGCCTCGCCCAACAGGGCGCGCAGACCGGCGGTTTCCACGGCGCGGGCCACGGCGTCGGCCCAGAAATGCATGTCCGCAAAGCAGGTGATGCCTGCGGCCAGCATTTCGGCACAGGAGAGCAGGGCTCCCAGCTCCACGGTGCGCGGGGTATGGCGCTGCTCGGCCGGAAAGATATGCCGCTGCAGCCAGTCCATGAGGGGCAGATCGTCGGCCATGCCGCGAAACCAGCTCATGGGCGCGTGGCAGTGGCCGTTGATGAAACCGGGGAAAATAACACCCTGGGGGTAGTGGATCCGGCGCTCGGGCACAAAGGCCTGCTCCAGTTCCTGGCGCGGCCCCAGAGTCACAATGCGTCCGGCCTGCACAGCCAGACCTGCGTCCTGCAGCACGGCCCGGGACTCGTTTTGGGTAACGAGCTGGCCGGCGCTCAGCAGCAGATCGCAGGGGCGGGGGGAAGAATGGGGATGATGCATGCACTCCTCAAGGAACAGGTGCTGAACGGCTGCCTCTCTACGCCACCCGCCGCATTTTGACAAGCCGACCCGATTTCAGTAAAGAAACTGCGCGACTCCGACAGGCTGCTGCAGCAGGTGTTTCTGCCACTCGCCCCGGGTGTGTCGCGGAACTCGCTCCCACAATCCTCAGATGGAGACGGCATGATGAACCTTCGCGAATACATCCGCGACATCCCGGACTTTCCCAAGCAGGGCATCCTCTTTTTTGACATCACGCCCCTGATGGCCGATCCGGCGGCCTTCCGCCATACCATTAATACCATGGCCGAACGCTTCAAAGACTCCGGCGCCACCAAAATCCTGGCGGCCGAAGCGCGCGGATTCATCTTTGGCGCGCCCCTGGCGTACGCCATGGGCATTGGCTTTGTGCCCGTGCGAAAGCCCGGCAAGCTGCCCTACAAAACCCGCAGCGTGACCTACGATCTGGAATACGGCACCGATACCCTCTCCATGCACGAGGATGCCGTGACCCCGGGCGAAAAGGTCCTGCTCATCGACGATCTGCTGGCCACGGGCGGCACGGCCGAAGGTCTGGTGCAGCTGGCCCGGGAAGCCCGGGCAGAGGTGGTGGGCATGGGCTTTCTGGTGGAATTGTCCTTCCTGGATGGCCCTGGCAAGATGCAGTCCATCGGCATCAGCTATGATGCGCTGCTGAGCCTGTAGCCTCCTCGCTCGCTGCTGTCATAAAAAAACAACGCCCGTTCGCCACTGTGCGGCCGGGCGTTGCGCTTTTTTTTGTGCGCCGGCAGCCGGGAGTCAGTGCATGGAGGAAGCAAGGATGGCGATGAGAAAAAGTGGCACCAGCAAGGCTTCCAGAAACAGGCACAGCTGGTGCGCCCCCACCACATCCGGCGCCCGCTCGGCCGCGCGGGCCGTCACCCGCAGGGGAATATCTCGCCAGTAGCGCACTTCGACATACTGCAACTGATGAAACGAAGCCCCCGCCCGCTGGTACAGGTAGATCCGAACAAAAAAATCCAGACAGGCCACGCAGGCAGTGTACGCAAAATATGCGTCAAAAATCGTGATCATACCCGGGCCTCCCCGAGCCCCTCGCCTCATCGGCTGAATGCCGGTATCAGCGCGGCCAGGCAGGGTCAAGTCTTCATTTTCATGCCCGGGATGCCGCAATATACATTTTTGGCAGATCAATACCAATCCCGGCAAAATCATTCCGCTTTGGAAGCCCTCAACCCTTGACGGCGCCGCAAGGCTTGGGCAGGCTCTGCAACCACAACAATCAACCTGTATTTCATCAGGGGCGTGACCATGCCAGTCATCGGCATCATTGGCGGCAGCGGCCTGGATAATCCGGATATTCTGGAGCATCCTCAAGACCTCTTTGTCTCAACTCCATACGGCTCCCCGACATCGCCAGTCAGAAAGGGAACCATCGCCGGCAAGCAGGTCTATCTTGTAGCCCGGCATGGCCGGGAACACATCACGCCGCCCACGTTTGTGAACTTCCGGGCCAAAATCCATGCCCTGAAGGAGCTTGGCTGCACAGCCATCCTGGCCACCACGGCCGTAGGCTCCCTGCGCCAGGAAATTGGCCGGGGGGACCTGGTGGTGCTGGACCAGTTTATCGACTTCACCCGCCACCGGCCGGTCACGTTTCATGAGAAATTCGAGCCGCATAGTCCAGTACATACTCCCATGGCCGAACCGTTTGACCATGCACTGCGAAGTCGGCTTGTCGCCTCTTGTGAAAAATTCAACTATCCCCATCATCCCAAAGGTACTGTCGTTACCATCGAAGGCCCCAGGTTTTCTACCCGTGCAGAATCAAACATGTTCCGCCTTTGGGGGGCGGATGTGATCAACATGAGCACCGCGCCGGAGTGCATCCTGGCGGCAGAGGCGGGAATCCCCTATGCCGCCGTGGCCATGAGCACGGATTATGACTGCTGGAAGACAGACGAACCTCCGGTGACCTGGGATGAAATTCTCCATACTTTCAAGGAAAATGTTGAAAAAGTGACGGGAGTGCTGGTGGATATGATTGCAGGCTTGTGACAACATGGGTATAAGAATTCCGAAGAGATGATCGCAGTGGCGGCTTTGTTCTTTTTGTCACAAGAACCCTGGGAATCGCTACACTTAGGGTGAATATCCCAGTATGTTAGGTTCGGCACATGCTGACCCGGCATAGCGAAGGAGGCACAATGCGTCTGACTCTGCTGCAGAAACTTGCAGGGCTCGTGGTGGTTGTCGTCGTCGTGCTGGCCTTGTCTATCGGTATCGCCTCTATCCGGATCATGACAGGCCAACTGGAACACGACTATGCCACCGACGTGGAACGAAAGTCGAAGTTTGGCGCGTTTTACCTGCAGAGCATCCAGGATAAATGTGTCAATATCGCCGTGTCCCTGGCTGCCGACACCCAGCTCATCAAGGCTGTTCAGGCCAATGACGCGGCTGTGACCAAGACCATGGTTGTCCGGACCATGAAGGCCATGGACATGCACGTGCTCGTCGTCACTGACGCCACAGGCAAGGTCATTGCCCGAGGGCACTCCGACCGCAGCGGTGACAGTATCGCCAGTCAGACCATTGTTTCCAATGCGCTGAGCGGGCGTACCTCCTCGGGCTTTGAAAGCGGCAGCGCCTCGGGCTATTCCATGCGCGCTGGCGCTCCCATCCTGCAGGATGGCAAGGTTATCGGCGTGGTGACTTGCGGCTTCGAGGTGGCTGGCAACGAGAAGCTGGTGGACAATATCAAGGATCTGTTCCTCTCCGAAGCCACCGTCTTTGCGGGCGATACCCGCGTGACCACCACCATCATTCGTGATGGAAAACGAGCCGTGGGCACCAGGATGGACAATCCGGACGTGCTCAAAACCGTGCTGGAACGGCGCGAACCGTTCAAAGCCAACAATACGATTCTCGGGCAGGATTACGCCACGGTGTACCTGCCGCTTCTTGATGCAGGCGGCAAGCCCAGCGGCATGTTCTTCCTCGGCGTGCCACGCAAGAACATCGCCGCCGCGCAGGCCAATCTCCGCAACGACCTGATTCTGGTCACCGCCCTGGCCGGGGTGGTGGTCCTGGCCTTGGGCGTGTACTTTGCCTACACCATCCGGACGCCCATCCTCAAAGCCACCCGCTATGCCGAGGCCGTGGCCGAAGGCAACCTTGACCTGACCCTCGACGTGCAAAGCAAGGACGAGACCGGGATTCTGGCCAACTCCCTGCGCACCATGGTGGCCTCGCTCAAGGAGCGCATTCAGGAGGCCAACACCATGCACGCCGAGGCGGCCAAGGAGGCCGAACGCGCCCGCAAGGCCATGCAGGAAGCCGATGAGGCCAACCAGCGCGCTGCCCTGGCCGCCCGTGAAGGTGTGCTGGATGCCGCGCGGCGCATTGAGGGTGTGGTGCGCTCGGTGAGCGCAGCCGCTGACGAGATGGCTGCCATGGTGGAGCAGATTGCCCGCGGCACGGCCGTGCAAAAGGATCGCATCCAGGAAACCGCCACGGCCATGGAAGAGATGAACGCCACCGTGGTGGAAGTGGCCCGCAACGCCTCCGACTCTTCCCGTCTGGCCCAGCAGGCCACGGATGCCGCCCGAGAAGGACAAAATGTGGTGGCCGACTCCAGCAAGGCCATCCTCGGGGTGGACGAGGCCGCCAAGGGTGTCGGCGAGCAGCTGGCCTCCCTGGGCAAGCTGGCCAACGGTATCGGGCAGATCATCACCGTCATCCAGGACATTGCCGACCAGACCAACCTGCTGGCGCTGAACGCGGCCATCGAAGCGGCCCGGGCAGGCGATGCCGGCCGGGGCTTTGCCGTGGTGGCTGACGAAGTGCGCAAGCTTGCTGAAAAAACCATGACCGCCACACGGGAGGTTTCCGGCAGCATTACCGCCATTCAGGAGGCTACACGCAAGGCTCTGAGCGCCATGGACCAAGCCTCCGGCCGAGTGCAGGCTGCGGCCGGGTTGGCCAGCCAGTCTGGGGAGGTGCTGCAACAGATTGTGGTGCAGGTGACGGAAAGCTCGGGGCAGGCCCAGGCCATCGCCGCGGCAGCCCAGCAGCAGGGAGCCGCCAGCGAGGAGATCCGGCGGGCCATTGAGGAAGTGAATGAGATCTCCGATGAATCCGCCAAGGCCATGGACAGGGCAGCGGACAGCGTTCGCAAACTGGCCGCCCAGGCCCGGGATCTCGATACCATTGTGGAAGGCATGAAATCGGCCTGATCCCGTAACCGGCTGCCCCTTGCCGGAGACGCATTCCATGAAAAGCCAGCGAGGTGACTCGCTGGCTTTTTTACGGCCGTTGCATGCATTGTGTTGTTGTCCCAGCCTGGCCCAGCCCAAGGCCGGCCGGGGCTGCCTTCTTCCGCAAGGCGCTCAAGACGAATCGGAGCACAGGGGAGGCTGGTGCAAAATGCCCCGGGACCCCCTTGCATCGGCAGGGCCAGTGCCTACGTTAAGTCACCCCGGGAACGCTCTCCCGGAAAATGCAGGATGCGGGGAGAAAAACGTATGGGATTTTGTCCTGTGCTTTTCAAGTGTTAGCATATAATCCCGGGATGTTTTCCCAGGCTGTTGGGGAAATAGCTTGGAATGGATGAGGGTTACGGGATGCGTCAAATTTCTGGAATCACGGACCTCTTCGGGGTCAATCCGACACAACGTGTTGACAATTTTGTCATGACTATTTTGTCAACCATGCGAAATAATTGATTTTTTCTGTTAACATTTTTGTTCATTTTAAGATGTGTGTTGACAGAGAAAATTCTTTGAGAGTAAGACGTTTACCCCACGCAAGAAACCGGGCCGCAGCAAGCATCCGGGAGCACTGCGCCTTCGGAAGCTCTGCGTGCGATGAAACACGCATTTCGAGGAGGGCGGCCTTGCTGTTCAAGCCCATCAGCCAAACGTTCCATGACTTCCTTGTCGAACGTGACAAGGAAAAGTGCATCAACTGCGAAGTCTGCGTCCGGCAGTGCCCGTATGACGTGTATTACTGGGACGATGCGCGCCAGCAGGTGATGCACGATTCCAGCAAATGCATCGGCTGCCACCGCTGCGAGGCCCTGTGCCCCACGGCGTGCATCACCATTCGCAGGAATCCTGCCGAGTTCCGGCCCAACAGTCTGTGGACGGGCACGTACATCAAAAACCTGTTCAAGCAGGCGGATACGGGCGGCGTGCTGCTCTCCGGCTGCGGCTGCCCGCAGGACAAGCCCATTTACTGGGACAAGCTCCAGCTGGACGCCAGCCAGGTGACCAATCCCTCCATCGACCCCCTGCGCGAGCCCATGGAGACGCGGACCTTCCTTGGCTCCAAGCCAGACGTGCTGGCCTTTGACGAGACCCCCCAGGGGCCCTGTCTCAAAGGTAAGATCGGGCCGCAGCTGACTCTGGAGTTCCCCATCATGTTCGGGGCCATGAGCTTCGGGGCCATCAACTTCAACCTACACAAGGCCATGGCCCTGGCCGCCACGGAAACCGGGACCTACTACAACACCGGCGAAGGCGGCCTGCACCAGACGCTGTACAAATACGGCAAGAATACCATCGTCCAGGTGGCTTCCGGCCGCTTCGGGGTCCATCGCGACTACCTGAACGCCGGCGCGGCCATCGAAATCAAGGTGGGGCAGGGCGCCAAGCCGGGCATCGGCGGCCACCTGCCGGGCGAAAAGATTGACGAGGAAGTCTCCAAGACGCGCATGGTGCCCCTGGGCTCGGACGCCATCTCCCCGGCCCCGCATCATGACATCTATTCCATTGAAGACCTCCTCCAGCTCATCTACGCCCTCAAGGAAGCCACGGAGTACACCAAGCCCGTATCCGTGAAGATCGCCGCAGTGCACAACGCCGCGGCCATTGCCGCCGGCATCGTGCGCGCGGGGGCGGATATCGTGGTCATCGACGGTTTCCGCGGCGGCACCGGCGCAGCGCCGACCATGATTCGCGACAACGTCGGCCTGCCCATCGAACTCGCCCTGGCCGCGGTGGACCGCCGCCTGCGCGACGATGGCATCCGCAACCAGGCCTCTCTGGTGGTATCCGGCGGCATCCGCTGCTCCGCAGACGTGGTCAAGGCTATCGCCCTGGGCGCGGACGCGGTGTACATCGGCTCCGCAGCCCTCATTGCCGTGGGCTGCACCATGTGTGGCCGCTGTTACACGGGCAAGTGCCCCTGGGGCATCGCCACCAACGAAGCCCGGCTCAAGAAGCGCCAGAATCCCGAAGTTGCCGCCAAACGCCTGGCCAATCTCATCAAGGCCTGGGGGCACGAAATCCAGGAAATGCTGGGCGGTATGGGGCTCAACTCCATTGAAAGCCTGCGCGGCAACACGGACAAGCTTCGCGGCGTCGGCCTCAACCAGGTCGAGCTGGACACCCTGGGCGTCAAGGCCGCTGGCCAGTAAGGAGCGCAGATGAAACGCATCTATCCGCAAAAGGACTATTGCATCGGCTGCCGCATCTGCGAACTGGCCTGCATCACCGCGCATTCCAAGTCCAAGGATCTGATCATCGCCATGCGCGAGGAGCGGTCCCAGGGCCTGGCTTCCTGCAAGGAAGTGTATGAACGCGGCTCGGCCTGCGTGGCGCTTTCCTGCCGGCACTGCGAAAACCCCATGTGCGTGGCGGCGTGCATCTCCGGCGCGCTGATCAAGGACCCCGTCACGGGCAATACCGTGTACAATGCGGACAAATGCGTGGGCTGCTGGTCCTGCCTGATGGCCTGTCCTTTCGGGGCCATCCATCGCAACATGCAGGCCGGCAAGATCGTCAAATGCGACATGTGCCAGGACCGCGGCGCCCCCGCGTGCGTGGACGCCTGTCCCAACAAGGCCCTGCTCTTCGAAGACCGCGGCTAATCACGGAGACCGGTACTCATCATGAAAGCGCCTGAACGTTATTGGGACTTTAACAAGGACATCTCCGGCTGCGGCGTCTTCGGCGTGCTGGACAGAAAGCGCGGCCTCATTTCCGGGGACATGCCCATCAAAGCCATGTGCACCATGCACGACCGCGGCAACGGCCAGGGCGGCGGCTTTGCAGTCTATGGCATCTATCCGGAATTCAAAGACTGCTACGCCTTTCACCTGCTGTGCGAAAACCAGGACGGCCTGAACAATGCCGAGGCGGTCATCAAAACCTACTTCGACATCAAGGAAAGCCATCCTGTGCCCACGCGCCGGGTCCTGTCCATCAAGAATCCCCCCATTGTCTGGCGGTTCTTCCTGACCCCCAAGGAAGACCGGCCCGACTGGAAGGACGCCACTGAGGCGGATTACATCGTCAACGTGGTCATGCACATCAACCGGAAAGTGGACGATGCCTTCGTCATGTCCAGCGGCAAGGACATGGGCGCCTTCAAGGGCGTGGGCTTCCCGGAAGACATTGCAGACTTCTTCCGCCTGGACGAATACAAAGGCTATATCTGGACCGGCCACAACCGGTTCCCCACCAACTCCCAGGCCTGGTGGGGCGGGGCGCATCCCTTCACCCTGCTGGACTGGGCCATCGTCCACAACGGCGAAATCTCCTCGTACGGCATCAACCGCCGCTACCTGGCCCAGCATGGCTACCAGTGCACCCTGCACACGGACACGGAAGTGGTGGCCTACCTGCTGGACCTGCTGGGACGCAAGCACAACCTGAGCCTGCGCATGATCAGCCACATCTTCGCCCCGCCGTTCTGGGACGAGATCGACCGCATGCCCACGGAGCAGCAGGAGACCTTCCGCGCCCTGCGCATGGTGTATGGCCCGGCCATGCTCAACGGCCCCTTCGCCATCCTTGTCACCAACAACACCACCATGATGGGCCTGAACGACCGCGTGAAGCTCCGCCCCCTGCTGGTGGCGGAACATGGCGACAGGATCTTCATGTCGTCCGAAGAAAGCTCCATTCGGGAAGTGCAGCGCGACCTGGATCGCATCTGGGCGCCCAAGGCCGGTGAACCTGTGATTGCGGAGGTGGAGGCGTAATGGCTGCCGACCAGCGATACGTCATCGACGCCGAAGGCGTCTACTACAAGCAGCTGAACGAGCAGATCCGCGCTGCCGTGCGCGCCGGACACAAGTCCATCGAACTGCTCAATGTCCGCGGCCAGCGGTACATCGCCAACTCCCTGGAAGGCGAAGATATTGACATTCTTGTCCACGGCGTGCCCGGGCAGGACATGGCCGCCTTCATGCGCGGCCCCCGCCTCACCGTGGAAGGCAACGCCCAGGACGGCGTGGGCAACACCATGGATGCCGGCGAAATCGTCATCAATGGCATGGTGGGCGACGTGCTGGGCTACGCCATGCGCGGCGGCCGCGTCTTCGTCAAGGGCGATGCCGGCTACCGCTGCGGCATTCACATGAAAGCGTACATGGACAAATTCCCCGTGCTGGTCATCGGCGGCAAGGCCGGGGATTTCCTGGGCGAATACATGGCCGGCGGGGCCATCATCCTGCTGGGCATGTTCTCGGACAAGCCTGCGGAGGTGCCCATCACCGGTCGTTCCCTGGGCACGGGCATGCACGGCGGCGTGATTTACATTCGTGGCAATGTGCCCGACTACCAGCTGGGCAAGGGGCTGGCCGCCAAGGAACTGGATGCGGACGAGCGCGCTTTCCTCGAAATGCAGATTCGTGACTACGCCACCGCTTTGGGGCTTGACGCCGAGGCCATTCTTGACGCACCCTTCCAGCGTGTGAAGCCCTACACCCATCGTCCCTACGGGAACATGTACGTGGGGACCAACTAAACCGGCCGTTTCGGTCGGAACATCTGCAAGCAGGAGCCATCCATGTTCTTTTGGGAAAGCGTGGCCTATGCCATGGGAGCAGCGCCGCAAGGCGACGGAGCGGCCGGCGGCAACCCCATCACCGCCTTTGCCCCGCTCATCATCATGTTCGTTATCTTCTATTTTCTGCTTATCCGTCCCCAGCAGAAAAAGGCCAAGCAGCACAAGGAGCTCTTGTCCAATATCAAGAAGGGCGACCATGTGCTCACCAGCGGCGGCATCTACGGCCGGGTGACCACCTCTGCCGAAGACGTATTAACGGTGGAAATCTCCAGCGGTGTTGAGATCAAGATCAACCGGAACTTCATCTCCACCGTGGTCAACCCGGACAAGTCTCCCAAAAAGAAAGAAAAGGGCGACGAAGAAAAGTAATATCCTCGCGCCCGGCAAACGGTTGCGTTTGCCGGGCGCTTCCGTATCGTTTTCCCCGTCGCCCGGTCTTGTGCGGGCGTTTCAGGAAGGTTTATCACCATGATGCAAAGCCTACGCTGGCGCGTAGGCATCGCCGTGTTTGTGGCGGTGCTTGGCGCCATCTATCTGCTTCCCACCTTTTCGGGCGTGCGCCAGTCTGCCTTGCACGCTGTACTGCCGGACAGCGCCATCAACCTCGGGCTGGACCTACAGGGCGGCATGCACCTGACCCTTGGCGTGGACATGGACACGGCCATCGAGAACAACCTTTCCCGCCGCGGCCGCGACCTGCGTGATGAAGCGCGCGAGCAGGGCATCATCCTCCTGCGGCCCACGGCCACCAAGGCCCAGACCCTGGAGTTTGTCCTCACCAAGGCCGAACAAAAGGATGCCCTGGACAAGCTCATCCGGGAGCATTACTCCGCCTACGAAATTCAGGAAAGCACCGCCCTGCCCGAAGGGCGCGTCAAGTACCTGCTGCGCATGACGCCCAAGTACCGGCACGACCTGGAAGCCCTGACCCTGGATCAGGCGGTCAAGACCATCCGCAACCGCATCGACCAGTTCGGTGTGGCCGAGCCGGATATCCGGCCCCAGCGTGATGAAAACCGCATCATCATCCAGCTCCCCGGCTTGAAAGAACGCGAACGGGCCATCGAAATCCTTGGCAAAACCGCGCACCTGGAATTCAAGCTCGTCCGCGATGACGTGGATCCCGAAAAAGCCCGCCTCGGCCTCGTTCCCGGGGTGGAGGCTGCCTCCCTGCGGCGCAAGCTGGCCGACGGGTCCGAGCATGACACGCCCATCGCCCTGGAAAAGGATGTGGTGCTGACCGGGGAATATGTGGAAGAAGCCAGCACCGGCTTTGACCAGATGAACCACCCCTCGGTGCTCATGCAGTTCGACCCCGCCGGCGCGCGCCTGTTTGAAAAGGTGACCTCCGAAAACGTCAACCGCCGTCTGGCCATTGTCCTGGATGGCGTTGTCTATTCCGCGCCCAACATCAATGAGCGCATCCCCGGCGGCCGGGCCTCCATCACCGGTTCCTTCACCGTGGAGGAAGCCCGCGACCTGGCCATTGTGCTGCGCGCCGGTGCCTTGCCCGCGCCCGTGCACATCCTGGAAGAGCGCAGCGTGGGCCCCTCCCTGGGGCAGGAAAGCATCGACAAGGGCATCACCTCGGCCCTGCTCGGTGGGGCTGTGGTCTGCATCTTCATGGCCATCTATTACGGCCTGGCCGGGATGGTGGCCAACATGTGCCTGTTCTTCAACGTCTATCTCATCCTGGGGGGCATGGCGGCCTTTGGAGCCACGCTGACCCTGCCGGGCATTGCCGGGATCATCCTGACCCTGGGCATGGCCGTGGACGCCAACGTGCTCATTTTTGAGCGCATTCGCGAGGAACTGCGCCGCGGCCTCACTCCCAGGGCGGCCATGCATGAAGGCTACTCCCGGGCCACGCTGACCATCGTGGACGCCAACCTGACCACGGTCATCGCCGCCGTCATTCTCTATCAGTTCGGCACCGGCCCCATCCGTGGCTTTGCCGTGACCTTGACGCTTGGCATCATGGCCTCCATGTTCACGGCGGTCTTTGTCTCCAGAATCTTCATGGATTTCTGGATTGCTCATCGCCCAGACGCCTGCAAGCGCATTTAAGGAACCGACTCATGGGACTGCGATTCATAAAAGACGAGCCTAACATCGATTTTGTCGGCATCCGGCGCATCTGCCTGGCCGCATCCGTGCTCATCATCCTGGTGGGGCTGGTCTCCCTGGTGCTCAAGGGTGGCCCCCGCTATGGCATCGACTTTGCCGGCGGCCTCATGGTGCAGGCCAAGTTCGAGCAGGCGCCCGATGTGGAGGCCATCAAAAAAGCGCTGGAATCACTCGGCCTGCCCGGCCTGGTGGTGCAGAGCTTCGGCCAGGAACAGGACCACGAAGTGCTGATCCGAAGCGGCCAGATTGATCGGACCACGGACGCCGTCAAGGCCGAGATCGACACCGCCCTGGCCAGCCTGAATAATCCGCACGACGTGCAGCGCGTGGAAATGGTGGGCCCCAAGGTGGGGGCAGACCTGCGCAACAAGGCCCTGGAGGCCATGTTCTACGCCGTGTTGCTCATTTCCATGTACATCTCCGGCCGTTTCGAGCACCGCTGGTGGGCTGCCGGCGCCATGGCTGGCGGTTTGATGATCACCGTGTACCTCTTCAACCTCGTCGGGATTCCCACGGGCGGCATTACCTTGCTGCTCATTGGGGTAACCATCGCCCTGTGTTTCTACCTGCGGCTGAATTACGCCCTGGGCGCAGTGGTGGCCCTGGTGCATGACGTGCTCATCACCGTGGGCATCTTCTCCTTGCTGGACAAGGAGTTCGACCTGACCACCATTGCCGCGCTCCTGACCATCATCGGCTACTCCCTGAACGACACCATCATCGTCTTTGACCGTATCCGCGAAAACCTGGCGGACACCAAATCCCGTAAGAGCCTTGCGGAAATCATCAACCACTCCATCAACCAGACGCTTTCCCGGACCATTCTGACCTCCGGGACCACGCTGCTGGTGGTGGCGGCCCTGTTCCTCTTTGGTGGCGGGGTGATTCACGACTTCGCCCTGGCCCTGCTTATCGGCATCGGCGTGGGCACGTATTCCTCCATCTTCATTGCTGCGGCCATTCTGCTGGCCTTCAAGCCCAAGGTGCAGCAAGAGTCCGCCGCTCCCGCATAGCGGCTGCGAGCCTTACCCCCCCTTGAACCAGACGGGCCGGCATGCCACGCGCATGCCGGCCCGTTGTTATTGGAGAGTCTTGCCGCCGCCTGGGGAACGACCGCAAAAGCGATTGGGCGCCGCACTGAATCTGCCGGCACATAAACAAAGCGCCTCCCGGAGGAGGCGCTTTGTGCGTTCACGGTGCGGAAGCGTCTGTTACCACTGCTTCTTGCGTTGTTCGGCCAGGGCGGCAGCCTGCTCGTCAAAGGAGGCAAAGCCCGCGTGGTGCAGGGCATCCATAACGGTGCTGTTCCAGTTCCAGTTGGCGTAGATGACGGCCTTGTGGAAGGTGGCACGGAAGCTTTCCATTTCCTGACGGTAGAAGCTTTCCTTGGCCGAGTCCAGGTTGTCGCGCAGCTGTTCATGCAGGCGGGCCAGCTCGCCTTCGTACCATTCCATGAAGTCCGCCGCGGTGGTGTACTTCTTGAGGATGTGCTCGTAATTGTGGTGCCTGATGGCTTTCTTGAGCCGCTCCAGGAACTGGTGGCAGAGCCAATCGCCCAGTTTGTCCGTGGTCAGGTTTTCCCTTTCCACCTCGGCGATGTCATGCTTGGTCTGGGCGTAGGTATCCGGCACGACAGAGGCGGATACGATGCCGGCAATGCTGACCAGACCGCGCAGGATGAGCGAATTCGACACGCCCTGCCCGCAGAAGCCGACCTTCTTGCCCATTTTCTGGCCGGTGAAGATTGTCACCAGGATGGCCCAGACCACGGCGGGGTCTTCCTCGTCGTAGATGTGGCGCAGGCGGGCGTTGTCCCGGTCCGTGGCCAGCACCATCTGGGTCATGTCGTTGGAGCCGATGGAGAAGCCGTCGAACTCCTCGATGAACTGCTTGGCCAGAATGGCGTTGGAGGGGATTTCGCTCATCATGTGCAGCTTGAGGCCGTCCTTGCCGCTCTTCAGGTGGTGGACCTGTTCGAGGTAGCGCTTCATGGCGCGGGCCTCTTCCAGGGTGCGGACAAAGGGCAGCATCAGCTGCAGATTAATGCCGCCGAAGATGCCGCGGGCGAGCTTGAAGGCTTCCAGTTCCCAGTCGTGAATATTGCGGGAAACGCCGCGGTAGCCCAGCATGGGGTTGTCTTCGAACTCCTCGAAGAGAATGCCGCCGATGAGGTTGCGGTATTCGTTCGATTTGAAGTCCGTGGTGCGGTAGATGATGGCCCGGCCGGAGAAGGCCATGGCAAAGAGAGCCAAGCCCTGGGCCAGGGTCTGCACATAGTGCTCGCGGCCGGTGCGGTAGCCCCGGGCCTTGAGAATTTCGCGGATGCGGCCAGGAACGCCGGTGAGATTTTCCATGGCGCCCAGCAGGCCAACCTTGAGGGCCACATCCCGGCGCATGTTCTCAATCTTTTCCAGCATGCCCTTGATGGCAGGATCATCCTTGACTCTTGCGGCCTGGGCCTTGACGGCAGCCTCGTACTCCTGGCGCATCTTGCGGGAGTCGGGGTCCTTGCCGGTCAGCGCGCTGATTTTGTCCTTGTAGCCCATGATCACGGCCACGTGCTCTTCCAGATCCGTGCTGGTCTTGAGGACGTCAATGCGCTGGGAGGCCAGGTTCACGTACTCGTCGAGCTTCTTGTCCATCTCGCGAATCTGGCGATGGATGGACAGGACTTCCTCGGTGGAGCGGGTGGATTCGCGCTCGGTCAGGGCGTCCAGTTCCTTGGCAATGCCCGTGACCGCGCCCACGTACTGGCGCAGCTTCATGTCCACGGAGACAACGCCGGCGGCCATCTGATCACGAATGATCTTGGTCAGTTCGCTGTCCAGCTGTTCCAGATGGCGCTCCACGGCCTGTTCCAGGACGCCGTTGTCGTAGGCTTCCAGGGCCAGAGGGTGGATGGCGATGTTGCCGAGCATGAATTCGGCGCGCAGCAGGCCGACTTCGAAATCCGGCGATTCGCGCAGCCGGGAGAGGAACATGGCCTGGCCCACGTCGGCCAGGATCAGACCAACCTTGGTCTTGGTGGCCGGGAAGGAGGAGACATCGATTTCGCCGCCGACTTCCACCAGGGGCAGGAGGCCGCGATAGGCCGTGCCCGTGGAGCCGTCCACGGTGATTTCCTGACCTTCCAGGCTCTTGAGCATTTCCAGGCGGCCGATGCCAATGACGGCCGGAATGCCCAGCTCGCGGGAGGTGATGGCTGCGTGGGAGGTATCGCCGCCCACATCGGCCAGAATGGCCGCCGCGATGCGCATGCCGGGGACCATGTCCGGATCGGTGCGTTCCGCAGCCAGGATATCGCCCTTGTTGATCTTGTTCAACTCAAGGGCGCTGCGCAGGAACTTCACTGTGCCCTGGCCGGCTCCGCGGGAGGCACCGTTGCCTTCGAGGACGATTTCGGCGCTCTGGCGGGCCTTGGGCTCGACTTCCAGGCGGCGCATGTAAATGGTGTGCGGGTGGTGCTCGAATTCCTCGTTCCACCGGGTTTCCGGCCGGGCCTGGACAAACCAGAGGCGGTCTGCGGCGTCGAAGCAGAATTCGGTGTCCATGATCATGCCGCCGTAAGCCTTGCTGACGGCGCGCACGCCCTTGGCCACCTCCTCGGCCTGGGCCAGGGAGAGGGACCAGCGGTAGATTTCATGCTCGGGGACATCGACAATTTTGGTGCCGCCCAGCACATCGTAAACAATTTTCTTGTCCTTGGCGCCCATGAACCGGATGACCACCTCGGAGCCGTCCTCGCGCTTGAAGACGTAGAACTTGTCCGGAGTGACCATGCCGCCGACCACGGCTTCACCGAGGCCGTAGCTGGCATCGATGGAGACGAGATCCTTGCGGATGGTGCCGCGGCAGCCGGTGGCCGTGTCCGCGCTGAAGGCGGTGCCGGAAATCACCGGGTTGATCATGCGCATGATGCAGACCGAGAGGGAGGTATTCTCAATGGACCATTCGATCTTGGCCTTGGTGGCGATTTCATCGTCGCCCGTGGCTTCGGCCTTGATCAGGGCATCGAGAATGGCCTCGCGGCGATACGTCATGGAGCGCAGGTTGTAGGCGGAGGCGCAGTCCCACTGGTAGGCTTCCACGCACTGGGTTTCGCCGACGATGTTCAGGTAGGTGTCCTGCAGGCCGGCAAAGGCCTTTTTGCGGCTGTCTTCCCCGGCGGCAGAGGAACGCACGGCAACGGGCTCGTCCTCGATGCCGGCTTCCTTGCAGATGTCGTTGTAGGCGTCTCGGACGGCTCGTTCGAGATCCGCAGGCATGTTCACGGAGAGGATGCCCACCTGCACAAGCACGGAGCGCTTGCGGAGCTGGTCGATGCCTTCGGGAGAAGTGGCGAAGCCTTCCACGACGTTATTGATGAATGTGCGCAGCTTGAGCTGATTGGCGCCTGGGTGGGCCAGGGTATCGCCCTTTACTTCCTTGGCCAGGCGACGCACAAAATGTTTGAGGAATTCCGGATCCTTGTTTACTTCCGCATCGTTCCAGTCAGTGCGGTTGTATTCGCGGTCCACCAGCTGGCGCACCAGGGTGGCGTTCACCTTGGTTTCGTCCAGCAGGCGGTGGAAGGCGATGGAGGAGATGGCCCGGAACTGCGGAGCGCGGATGCCCTGCACCTGGCTGATGATGGCGGTGTTGTAGTTTTTGCCGCCGACCAAGAGCTCGGCTTCTTCGCCGATGGCGACGATGTCCGCCCCGGTAAGGACCAGCTTTTCCTTCAGCTTGGCGATGTCCGGCGCTCCCGTCTGCTCCTGCCCCGGGCTCGCGGTCTCGGTTCCCTGTTCGGCAGCAGTGTGAGGGGCCTTCTGTGCTTCGGCCTTCGCTTTCGCCATCGTCACGCCTCCTTGGGGGCTCTGTCTGCTCAAGAAGCTGATTGTGGTGTGCGGCAGGGTGGCTTCGGGATGTGGAACCCCGACGCGCCTGCTGGCTGGTGATTCAGAATAAATAGCCGGCGCAGCCGTCACGCAGCGCCGGGGCATCTGAATTTATAGCCTGCGCTGGAGCGTTCGTCAATGTCACGATTTCGAGACAACCCTGCGGCGCAATACGGCTCATAACAGAAACGCCGTGGCCAATCCAAGAAAAATCAGAAAGCCGCCGGTATCTGTGCAGGCGGTGAGAAAGATGCTGGAGGCCTGGGCCGGGTCGCGGCCAAGGCGGCGCAGCACCAGCGGGATGGATGCGCCCACCGTGGCCCCAAGGGTCATGTTCATCAACAGTGCGCAACCCATGACCACGCCCAGGACCATGTTTTTGGTCACCAGTGTCACGGCTGCGGAAACCAGGATGCCGATGGCCAGGCCGTTGAGCAATCCTATGCGCAGCTCGCGCCGGATGGCAAAGTTGGATTTCTTTTCATCCATGGCTTCCAGCACCAGCTGCCGGATGACCACCGCCAGGGACTGCTGCCCCGTATTGCCGCCCTGGTTGCAGACAATGCCCATCAGCACGGCCAGAATGGCCATCTTTTCGATGGAATGCTCAAAAAAACCCACCACCACGGCAGCCATGAGGGAGGTGAACATGTTCACGCACAGCCAGGGCAGCCGTTTGTATACGGAGTGCAGCCAGGGGGTGTCCACGGTTTCGTCCACACCGGCGCCCACCATCCCCAGCATGTCCTCACTGGCTTCTTCGTGAATGATGTCGATAACATCATCGTGCGTGACCACGCCCAGGAATTTGCCGGCATCATCCACCACAGGCAGGGCCAGGAAGTTGTAGTGCGAAAGGCTGCGGGCCACTTCCTCCTTGTCCGTGCGTGCATTCACGGTAATGAGCGACCTGTCTCCAATGAGCTCGCGCAGGAGCACGCCAGGCTTGGCCACCAGCAGTTCGCGCAGGGAGACCACGCCCTTGAGTCGTTCATCTTCATCTACAATATAGGCATAGTAGGGGATTTCCTTATCCTCGATATCCCGGCGCAGGAGCGCGATGGCCTGGTCTGCCGTGAGGGCATGATCCAGCACCACGTTCTCCGTGTTCATGACCCCGCCGGCGGTGTCGGGGTCGTAGCGCATCAGGTGGGCAATCTCGGCGGCATCGGCCTTGTGCATGCGCTTGAGCAGGGACTCGCGCACGCCGCGGGAGAGCTCGTCCAGCACGTCGGCCGCATCATCATAGGACATTTCGGAGAGAATCTGCGCCGCCTGACCTGGCTCCAGGGTGGCCACCAGCTCGGCCCGGCTGTTGGTATCCATCTCGGAGATGGCTTCGGCCGCGTCCTCCGGGTCCAGCTGGCCCACGGTCTCCACCTGTTCTTCCAGGGGCATGGCCTCCAGATGGTCGGCGGCATCAGCAGGATGAACGTTTTCCAGGGAATCCTGATGCTCGTGCGGTTCGCCGGGCTGGCCAATCTGACTGGTCATGTCCAGCTGGGCGTCCTTCATCTCACGGGAAGCTTGATCGTGTTCGCTCATGACACACCTCGTTGCTGGAAACTCCACGGTCGGCCACCTTGACGAAACCCGAGGCGACGGCCTAACTACATGCGCCTGTCCGCAAGCGCGCCCCCTTCTAACAACACCTTGTGGCGAGCACAATGCTTCTCTATGGCATTCTCTCGACCGCACCCGAGGCCGCCTATGCTCCCCACCCTGGACGCCGTGTTTCCCGATCCCGTGCAGCAGGCCCAGATCCGCCATATGATTGAGGCCGCCTTTGCCGAAGATGGCCCGGACCTGACTTCGCGCGGGATTTTTTCTGCTGCAGAAACCCTCACTGCCACCTTGCGTTCCAAGGATACCTGCCGTCTGGCCGGCCTGCCCCTGACGCCGCTGGTGCTGGAACTGGCCGGGGGGGGTGTGGAGGCGGAGTATTTTGTGGAGGAGGGCGCGGATTTGACGCCCGGGGTCACCGTGGCGGTGCTGCGTGGCAGCGCCTGGACCATCCTGGCCGCCGAACGCGTGCTGCTGAACTGTCTGTGCCATGCCAGCGGCGTGGCCACCCTGACCAGAACGTATGTGGCCAGACTCGCCGGCAGCAGGACCCGCCTGCTGGACACCCGCAAGACCCTGCCCGGCCTGCGGGCCCTGGAAAAATACGCCGTGCGCGTGGGCGGGGCGCTGAACCACCGCATGGACCTGCACTCCATGCTCATGGCCAAGGACAATCACATCGACCGCGCCGGGTCCATCACTGCTGCGGTCACGGCCCTGCGCCGCGCCTACAATCCCTGCCCGCCCATGGTGGTGGAGTGCCGCACTGTGGATGACGTGCGCGAGGCCGTGGGCCTGGCCGTGGACCGCTGCCTGCTGGACAACATGGATGTGGAAACCCTGCGCCAGGCCCTGGCCTGCATTCCGCCCACGGTGGAGAGCGAGGTCAGCGGCGGCGTGTCCCTGGAGACCCTGGCGGATATCGCCCGCCTGGGACCGGATTTTGTCAGTGTTGGCCGGCTCACGCATTCCGCGCCCGTGGCCGATCTCAGCCTGTACATCGCACCAGCCGATCGCTAATCGATCACAAAGGACGCCATCATGACGCCCACTGAACGCATCCTCGACATCAAGACCCGCCTGGGCCAGGACCTGCTCATCCTGGCCCATCATTATCAGGAAGACGCCGTGGTCCGGCATGCGGATCAGACCGGGGACTCCCTGGAACTGGCCCGGGCCATTCCGGGCACCTCGGCCAGGTACGTGGTGTTCTGCGGTGTGGCCTTCATGGCCGAATCCGCCGCACTGCTGGCCCCGGCCGGGGTGGAGGTCTTCAACCCCGTGCCCGAAGCCGCCTGCGTCATGGCCGAGATGTCCCCGGCGACCTATGTGGAAGCCGTGCTCGCCCGGCTGCAGCATCCGGATAGCCCGGTCATCCCCCTGGCCTACGTGAACACCTCCGTGGCCACCAAGGCCGCGGTGGGCCGTTTTGGCGGGGCGGTCTGCACCTCGGCCAATGCCGCCACCATGCTGCAGTGGGCCCTGGACAAGGCCGGCCCGCAGGGCAGGGTGCTCTTCCTCCCGGACCAGCACCTGGGGCACAACACGGCCAACAAGCTGGGGATTCCGGCAGACAAACGCCTGAAGCTGGACATCCGGGACCGCGGCGCGCGTATCGACTTTGCCGCGGCCAGAAACGCCAGACTGCTGCTGTGGCCGGGCAACTGTCCCGTGCATGCCGTCCGCTTCAAAGTCTCGCAGATCGAGGCCATCCGCCGCAGTCAGCCCGAGGCCAGAATCGCCGTGCATCCCGAGTGCGCGGCTGAGGTGGTCAATGCCGTGGACGCCGCGGGCTCGACCTCGTTCCTCATCAAATATGCCGCCGAGGCCCCGGCCGGCAGCACGGTCTACATTGGCACGGAATGCAATCTGGTGGATCGCCTGACCAGACGCCACGCCGGCGAAAAGCACATCCTGCCCCTGGCCCGCTCCGGCTGCAGCAACATGGCCAAGACCACCGAAGCCCGCCTGGCCGACGCACTGGAAGCCATGCTGACTGGCGGGATCGCAGCCACCACGGTCTACGAGGGTGACATGGATCCTGCCAGACTGAGCCTGACCCGCATGCTGGAAGCCTGCGCGTAACAACCTGCAACGGCAGCTTTTTTACGACTGAAACAGAAGCCTGCGAGCGGGAATGCCTGAATGAAAGGCGTTCCCGCTTGCTTATGTGTGCAGCAGGCCCAGGCCACGGGCCACGGTGGTCATGGGGTCGGCGTCTATGCGCACGGGCAGGCGCAGGGTGCGTTGCAGAAAGGCAGCCAGGCCGCGCTGCAGGGCCACCCCGCCGCAAAGCACGATGCCCCGGCCAAGGAGATCCCCGGCCAGTTCCGGCGGGCAGCGCTCCAGCACGCTGCGGGCCATGTCCGCCACGGCGTCGGCATATCGCTGCAGGGTGGGCCGCAGCATGGAGGCCTGGATCTCCAGCGCACAAGGCAGGCCGCGCCGGGTGTCCACGCCCTTGAGCTGTCCTGTCCGCGCATCCTCCAGCGAGTCCAGGGACCCGAGTTCCCGCCGCAGTTCCTCGCAGGCGTCCAGGCCTGCGTGCAGATGGCGCGTGGATCGGAATTGCTGCTGCAGGGCTGCGTCCAGGTCGTCGCCTCCCATGCGCATGGTCCGGCTGACCACCATGGCCCCCATGGAGATGATGGCTGCCTCGCAGCAGCCGCTGCCCAGATCCAGCACCATGCTTGCCTCCGGCTCATGCACCGGAAGTCCGGCCCCCAGGGCGGCTGCCAGGGGCGACGGCATGCTATACAGCCGGGTGTAGCCCAGCTCCCTGACCAGACGCAGCAGGGCCTGGCGCTCCACGTCCGACGCTTCCAGGGCGATGGCGATGGCCATGCGCGCGCCGCGCCGCCGGCCCTGCAACGGGCCGTGCAGCAAGGCCTTGAGCAAAAGTTCGGCAATAGCCAAATCCGCCACCACGCCGCCCTGGATGGGACGCACCAGCCGGATGCCTTTGTGGGTCCGGCCCAGATAGTGCCAGGCCTGGTCGCCCACGGCCAACACCCGGCCGCCATCCGAGGCCTGCAGCGCCAGGATGCTGGATTCCTGAACCATTCGACCTGCTGCGCGTTCCCACAGGACCACCTGACGGGTGCCGAAATCCAGTGTCAGATCCGGAGCCCCTCCTCGCGGCGGCAAGCCGGGCATCAAAAACATGAGGCAGGCGCCGCCCGGCGCAGTTCGGGAAAACGTTTGCCATGCATGAGGCGCAAGCCGCCCCGGATGCCGGCGGCAAGCCCTTCGCCGCAGCCGGCGCGCGCCAGTTCCTGCCAGAGCAGGGCCACGAGTTGCAAGGCGTCCTCCCCCAGGTGTTTTACGCAGGCGAAATCCAGCACAAACCGCCGGCAGCGTCCGGGCGCGACCTCTGGCCCGTGGAGCCCTTCCAGCAGGGCATCTCCCAGGTTGAGCGCCGCCGGTCCGCGCATCTCGCCCTCCAGGCGGACATGCAGGCTTCCCGGCTGCATCCGGGCCAGCAGGATGTTGCCTTCCTTCAGATCAAGATACGCCACGTTCCAGCGCCGGCGCGGGGAGTGGACCTCCAGGCGGATCCGCCCCGAATCCAGCCGGGTCGCGGGGGCCTGCTGCAGACGGTCCGCCCCCTCGGCATTCAGGCGGAGCAGGGCGGCCAGACGGCGGGTCAGCGCGCCCGGCAGCGCACCCGGCAAAACACCCGGCAAAACACCCGGCAGGCTGGCGTGCGGGCTCCGGGCCGTTGCCCCCGGAGTGGCATTGGCATGGCCCACGCGAAGGCGATGCCCTGACTGGGACGCGTGCTGGCGTATGGGGTGAGGCATGGATTGGTACATGTCTGCCAGCAATACACCCTCACGCAGGCGCTGGTGAATAGGCGCGCCGCCCCATCTTCCCGGGATGATTTCCCGGAATATCCTGGGACACAATCCCGTCCATTTCCGGCATCTCCCTATCGACCGCATCGGCATCCCTAAGTAATACATGGTCATTTTAAACAACCCACCAGCCCACACCGAGCAAGGACTATGCAGATGCGGCCCAGACAAAACGACGTTATCGGCACCGCCAACCGCGGTACGGCCTGCGAATCCGGACTGTGCACCCTCTGCCGGGCAGACTGTGCCGGCAAGTGCGAAACCTGGCTCTCCAGCCTGCGCGGCCGGGCCATGCTCTATCCCAGGGACTTCGGCCTGATCACCGCCGGCAGCGACAACACCGAGCACGTTGGCGTTTCCTACAACTCCCTGCGCATCCGCGGCTCGCTGTTTGGCGCGCGCGGGCTGCCGGCGGGTGTGTCGGCCAATGCGGACCACTGCCTCTTCACCAACGTCAGCCTGGAGACCCGCTTCGGCCAGGGTGGCGGGCTTTCGGCCCGCCTGCCCATCATGACCGGGGCCCTGGGCTCGACCATCATAGCTGCCCGCTACTGGGATTCCTTTGCCGTGGGATGCGCCCTGGTGGGCGTGCCCATCGTGGTAGGGGAAAACGTTGTCGGCATCGACCGCGACGCCCGCCTGGAAAACGGCCGTATCGCCGAAGCGCCGGAACTGGACCGCCGCATCGCCATTTACCGCCGCTACATGGACGGCCACGGGGCCATCATCGTCCAGCTCAATGTGGAAGACGCCCGCAACGGCGTGGCCCAGTACATTGTGGACACCCACGGCGACGGCGTCATGATCGAGCTCAAATGGGGCCAGGGCGCCAAGAGCATTGGCGGGGAAATCAAGGTCTCCAGCCTGGCCTATGCCCGGTTCCTCAAGGAGCGCGGCTACCTCGTCGATCCGGACCCGGAACTGCCCGAGGTCCAGCAGGCCTTTGCCGATGGCGCCATCACCTGCTTTGCCCGGCACAGCCGCCTGGGCTTTACCGAGCAGGACGGCTGGGAGGCTGTGCGGGCCGAGTTCCTGGAGGCCGTGGCCTCCCTGCGCCGCTGCGGCTTTTCCCGCATCTCCCTCAAGACCGGCTGCTATGGCCTGGAAGCCCTGGCCATGGCCATCCGTCTGGCTGCGGAAGCGAAGCTCGACCTCCTGACCATCGACGGTGCCGGCGGCGGCACGGGCATGAGCCCCTGGAACATGATGGAAACCTGGGGCGTGCCCTCCCTGCCCCTGCACGCCAAGGCCGCGGAATACGCTGCCCTGCTGGCCGCCAATGGCCTGCCCCCGGCAGACATGGCCTTTGCCGGCGGCTTTGCCCGGGAAGACCATCTCTTCAAGGCCCTGGCCCTGGGCGCGCCCTTCACCAAGCTGGTGTGCATGGGCCGGGCGATGATGATCCCCGGCTTCCTGGGCGCGAACATCGAAGGGGTGCTCCGGCCGGAGCGCAAGGCCGCGGTGCACGGCAACTGGGAGCAGCTGCCCAGGACCGTCCAGAGCCTGGGCGAGACGCCGGAAAAACTCTTTGCCTGTTATCATGAGGTCCAGGCCAGGATCGGGGCCAAGGCCATGCAGGAGATTCCCTTGGGCGCGGTGGCCATGTGGTGCCTGGCGGACAAGCTCGGCGCTGGCCTGCAGCAGCTCATGGCCGGGGCGCGCAAGTTCCGGCTGGATACCATCAGCCGCGAGGATCTCTTCTCCGCCAACGAGGAAACCGCCAAGACCACCGGCATTCCCATGTACACCGAAGCCGGCGACGAGCTGGCCCGTCGCGTCCTGCTGGGCTGACCCATGCCGGCAGTGGCGGTTTGGACGCCAGCCTGATACCATGGATACCATGCCCTGCGGCGGGGTGCCGTGCCTCAATGGCACCCCGCCTGCAGCGGCCTTGCCCTTGCACCAGACCAAGCCATGAATCCGGAACACGCGATGCCCGCCGCTTTATCTCCATCTCCTGTCTCCAGCCCCGTGGAACTTGCCCTGCGTGAACGGGTCAAGGAGCTGGAATGCCTGTATGCCGTCTCCCGGCTGGCCCAGCGCCCGGAGCTGCCCCTCAATGCCCTGGGATGGGAAGTGGCGGGGCTGCTGTGCCGGGCCTGGCGATATCCCGAACTGGCCGTGGCGCGGGTGGAGCTGGAGGGGCAGGGGGTGGCCAGTCCCGGCTTTGTACGCACCGCCTGGCGGCAGACGCGGGAGATCCTGGCGCACGGGACACCTGCCGGCCGGCTCGAACTCTGCTACCTGCGTTGGCCTTCAGATCAGGCCGCCGAGGATGAGGCGCCGTTTCTGGAAGAGGAAGACCGCCTGCTCCAGGCCGTGGCCGAGCAGTTGGGCCGCATGCTGGAATCCCGCCGGGCCGAGGCCCGGCTGCAGGCCCTCTCCCGCGAGCTGATCCGCGCCCAGGAGGCCGAGCGGCAACGCATTGCCCGGGAACTGCATGACGACGTGGCCCAGACCCTGTCCATGCTCAAGATCGGGCTGGAATCCCTGCCGGATCGTCAGACCGGGCAGGCCGAATTGCTGCCGCTGGCAGCCGCGGCCGGACAGGCCATCGAAGCCGTGCGGGGCATAGCCTACGACCTGATGCCGCCGGGGCTGGCCCAGCTGGGGCTGGTGAGCACGATCTTCAAACTGTGCGAGGACGTCTCGGCCCGGTGCAATCTGCCTGTGACCTTCCGGGCCGAGGGGATGGATGCGGTTCCCCTGGATTTCGAGCATCAGATCAACCTCTACCGCATCGTTCAGGAAGCCTTGTCCAATGTCCGCCAGCATGCCGGGGCAGGGCGGGTGGAGGTCAAGCTGGTGGCGGCGCACCCTTCGCTTTTTTTGCGGGTGGAGGACGACGGCCGGGGGTTCGATCCGCACCTCCCGCCCCTGGATGGCCGGCACATGGGCCTCTGGAGCATGGACGAACGGGCCCGGCTGCTGGGCGGCACCCTGCAGTTGCGCAGCACACCCGGCAGGGGGACCAAGGTGATTGTGGAACTGCCACTGACGAACGCGCCGGGCCTGAAGCCTGGCTGGAATGGACGGAGGACCGCATGACGTGCCGACGCGTCCTGCTTGTGGATGATCATCCCCTGTTTCGGGAGGGACTGCGCTCGCTGGTGCGCAAGACCGGCCGGTTCGAGGTGGTGGCCGAGGCCGGCAGCTGCGCCGAGGCGCTGCACCTGCTGCAGCACTCGGTTTCCACCATGCCGTCGGAGAATATCGCGCCGCCCCTGGTGGACATCGCCATTGTGGACATTTCCCTGCCCGACGGCAGTGGCATCGAACTGCTCAAGGAGCTGCAGCGCCTGCGCCCTGACCTGCGGGTGGTGGTGGTCAGCATGCACTGCAAGATAGAATTTGTGTCCGAGAGCTTCCGGGCCGGCGCCGGGGCCTATGTGCTCAAGGAGTCCAGCGCCGAAAGTCTGGCCCAGGCTTTGGACGCCGTCTGTCGAAACGAGCAGTACCTGGACAGCGCCGTCTCTCCCAAGGTCTTGCAAAAGCTGATGGAGTTCTCGAATCGTCGGGAGATGATCTCTGACTCGCCCTACGCCCGGCTCACCCGGCGCGAGCAGCAGATCTTCCGCCTTCTGGCCGAAGGGGTCCACCCCTCGGACATTGCCGCCCAGCTGTTCATTTCCCGCAAGACTGTGGACAACCATCGGGCCAACATCATGGGTAAGCTGGGCCTGACCACCACCATCGAACTGGTGCGCTATGCCGCCCGGCTGGGCGTGGTGGACCTGGAATCCTGATCCACCCGCCACAGACCGGGGCGTGCTCTTGCCTACACCGTCACCCGGATATCCGCAGCCAGCACGCCGGCCACGATCTCGCCGCGCCAGATGGGTGTGGAGATGGTGATGCAGGGCGAGTTGGTGGCCGAGGAGACGTACACTGGCGAAATGTATGTATCCTGCAATTTGAGCGGGCCGGCAAACCAGGGGCGGTTGCTCCAGTTGCGGCCTCGTGCGGCAGGATCGTTCAGATGGGTCAGCCCGGTGCCGCCCACGTTTGCCGTGATCTGCACCCCTTTGGCGTCCGTGGCATACAGCAGCTCAAAATAGCGCGAGGCAGCCGCGGCCTGCCGCATGGCTCCTTCCATCTGGGACGGCTCCAGCCGCTGCATGCCGGCGGCCATCTTTTCCAGCTGGGCCTGGACCTCGCCCTTGCCAATGAGCTGGAGCACGCCGTTGCAGGTGACGAGTTCCTCAGCCTGACGGCTCAGGTCGGCGATGGTCTTGCTGGCGGCGAGCATGCCTTCGGTGGTGCGGGTGGAAATCTCGTGGATGCGGGACACGGCCTGGCTGATGTCCGCGCTGGCGCCGGCCTGTTGCTCAATGACCGTGGCCAGTTCCTGGACCTGATCCGCAGCGTTCTGGGCCAGGGAGACGATATCCGTAAGCGCGGTGCGAGATTCCGCGGCCCGATCCGCCGCGGCGTCCACGGCCCTGGAGGCTGCGTCCACATGGTTCAGGCTGGTGCGCGCGCCCTGCTGGATGCCCTGAATGGCTTCGCCCACCTCGCGGGTGGCCTGCATGGTTTTTTCGGCCAGCTTGCGGACCTCGTCGGCCACCACGGCAAAGCCGCGGCCGGCGTCCCCGGCCCGGGCCGCTTCGATGGCCGCGTTCAGGGCCAGCAGGTTGGTCTGGTCGGCAATGTCGGAAATGGTGGTCATCACCGCGCCAATGCTCTCGGCCTGCTGGCCGAGCTGGGCCATGTTGGTGGCCAGGGCTTCCGCCTCCTCGCGCACGGAGGTGATGGCGTCCACGGACTGATCCACCACCCCGGCCCCCCGGGTCGCCTGGGTCCTGGCTGCGGCAGCGCTTTCCGCAGCCTGCCGGGCCCGGGACGCTGCATGATCAAACGCCGTGGTCATGACGGCCACCGCTTCGGCCGTGCGATCCACTTCCACCTGCTGGCCGGCAGCGCCGTCGCCCACGTCTGCAGCCACGCCCTTCAGCTCCCTGGCCATGGAGGAAATGGACTCGGCCACCTGTTCCAGGGTTTCGCCGGCAGCCAGCATGCCCGTGCGGCGGGTTTCGTCCTTGACGATCAACCGCTGGGCCTGTCTGCGGGCGGTATCGGCACTGGCGGCATGCTCGGTGGCTTCGTGCGTCAGGGCATCAGCCTTGTCCAGGGCATCGTGCAGGGCTTCCACCATGGTGCACAGGGCGGTCCGCAGCTGGGCCAGCCGGCCAAGATAGAAGTCTCCGGCCACACAGGCCGGGCGTTCTCCCTTGGCCACGGAGTTGGCGTATTCCGCCAGCTCCTGCAACGGCGAAATAACCCGCCGACGCAGCAGCCAATTCAGCCCCACGCCGGCAAGCGCCGCCACAGCCAGCCCGGCAAGGCCGGCGGCAAAGAGCGCATCGCCCAGCGCCGCGCGAACATCCGCCCCGCTGACATCGACCCCCCACCAGACGGTTGCCAGCATCACACCGCCAATCAGCAATAGACCCAGCCCATACGCGCAAACGACCAAAAACCTGATTGTCATGTTCATCCTGGTATTCCCGGGGAATAATGTGGGAGTTTCCCGGATTGCCCCATCCCCGTACTGCTTTCGTACACAAATGATCTTCGGTCAATTACGGAATGTCCCTCTCCCACCCCAGATACAAAATTGTGAAATTTTAGCGTTGTCTTTTCAATATGTTTGCCATCTGGATCAATTTTGTGCATTTTTACACCATGCTCGCAACTGGCGCGCCTTCCTCAGGCTGGCTCAGTTCCGGCAACTCGTTGAAAGACTTGCAATAAGCCTGCATCCGTGCAAATGATCCCCCCATGGACAAACTCATAGTTTGTGACTGGGCTGTACGGGAGGGGGGGGCTATGACTGCGATACGCGCACTGGCGTTGCTGGCGATGGCCCTGTGGCTGGGCACGCTGGGCACGCAGGGGGCGCTGGCGAAACCTGTGCGCTGGTGCGTACAGGACATCCCTCCATTTTTCATCCAGACTGGCCTGTTCCGACGGCAAGGGGTGCTGGATCATCTGCTGGCCGACCTGGCCGCCCGCGACCCGGCCCTCTTCGGCGCCACGCAGGACTCGCCCATTGCCCGCTGCATGGAAGAAATGCGCCACAGCGAGGGGCTGTGCCATTTGTCCCTGGTCAAAACACCGGAGCGTGAGCAGTTTGCCATATTCAGCGAGCCCATGCTTCGTTTTCTCCCGCCCAGGGTCCTGATCGCCTGCAATCAGGTGAAGCTCTATGCCGCATTCCTGACCCAGGACGGCTTTGATCTGGAGGCCTTCCTGCGCGCCCCGGGCGAGCTCAAGCTGGTCATCATCCGTGGCCGACGGTATGGCGAGGTGGTGGATGACCTGCTTGCGAAGCACGCGGAAAGCCCAGGCCTGTATGTGGTGCCCACGGCCACGTCGCCCTTTGCCATGCTCATGGCCGGTCGGGTCGGAGCAGCCATCGGGCATCCCGTGGAAGCCGGCTATTATACCCAGATTATGCAGGAGAACGGAGAAACGTCCGACCGGCCCCGCCGCATGAAGAGTTTTCCCATTGTGCGGTACTCTCAGAACCGCGAGGGCCAGCCGGTGCACGAAACCCCCATCGGCAATCTCTCCTATGTGGCCTGCTCCAAAACGCCTACTGGAGAAGCCGTTATCGGACGCGTGAACGAGCTGTTGCAAGATGGCAACCTGACGCTGCGCATGGCCACGGAATATGCGCGCTGGCTGGATCGTAACGGCCAGCGGGACTTCTGGGCCGTGCAAGGCGCTGCGCTGCGCGCCATGGCGCCGCTCAATACGCCAGCAGCTCCACCACCTTCCGCTCCTGCACACTGACGATGTGGTAGAACTTCTCCTGCGGGATGTTGATGTACGGCACATCCTGCAGCCGACGGAACAAAAACTGGGCCAGTATGGCCCGGTTGGCCGCCTGATGCCCCACAATGCAGATGTTTTGGGACACCCCGGAGAGCCAGAGCGCCTTTTTCAACCCCCGGCCCACGCGCGCCTGCAAGAGGGCATAGCTCTCGCCTCCAGGGTAGGTGTACTGGTACTTGTCCGCGCTGCGGGCGGCGAATTCCTGGGGCAGGGTGCGGCGCATCTCGTCGTAGGTCATGCCTTCGCAGATCCCGGCGTCAATCTCGTCGAACTCCTTGATCACCACATGCCGGGCCTCGGGCTTGCGCTCCAGGAGCGGCCGGGCCATCTGGATGGTGCGCTCCTTGGAGCTGGTGAATACAAAGCCCAGGGGCAGATCCTTGAACCGCTCGGCCATGGCCCGGGCCTGGGCGTGGCCGCATTCGTTGAGCAGGGGGTTGCCGCCAATGCGCTGCTCGGCATTCCAGACGGTTTCGCCATGCCGGACCAGATACAGCCCCTTGACCCAGTCAGCCACCAGCAGGTCGCGAATCTGAAAGTAATGCGGAATGCGGTCCAGAATATGTTCCTTGAGGACGCGGTTGTTCAGCGTGTCCAGGACCAGATGATTCCGCTCGTCGTTCAGGGGCGTGTACAGCTTGCGGTAGTAGGTGATGCGGTCCTCGAAGCTCTGGCGGGCCTCCGCGTAGGAGAGGTGCGCGAACTCCGGCAGCCGGGTCTTGCGGTCGATGGAGTAGGCGTAGAGTTCGGGATCGTTGTTGACGGTTTCGATGTACAGAATGGGATGCTCGTGCAGGTGGGACTCAATCTTGGCCCGCCGGCCGCGGCTGACGTTGGTGGCGTCCAGCACGGCGATTTCCCCGCCCTCCAGCAACCAGTTCTTGGCCTCATAAATGTTGATGAGGGCGATTTCATCGCGCAGGGCCGAGTACTGGCGGTTGTCCGGATTGTAGAACTCCGCAAAGGAAGTGTTGCGGGGAAAAAGGCGGCGGCGCACGTCGCCATTGTTGAAGATGCGGATGGCCCGGCCATCGCCGGCCAGCGTCTCCTGAAGCTTGCGGGCCAGCACGGACTTGCCCGTGGCTGGCAGGCCCATGAGGACGATATACAGCTTTTCGGGGCCGCTCATGCCGGTCCTGCCTTGCGCCTCAGCGCGCCTGGCCGAGGGTTTCGTCAAGCACTTCCGTCAGTTGGCTTGGGGTGAACAAATCGCGCAGCACCACCGGCCGCATGGCGGCTTCACCCGGAGGGAACACGGCCACCACGGGGATGGATTGGCTGCCCAGGGCCTTGAGCAGGGCCATGCGGTGCGCATCCTCGCGGGTCATGTCCACCCGGATGAGGATCAGGTCGTGCTGCTCCAGCAGTGCACGCATCACGCTGTCCCGCAGGGTGGTTCGTTCCAGCACCTTGCAGTTGGGGCACCAGTCGGCCGTGAAATCCACCAGCATGGCCTGTTGGCCCAGCAACGACTGGAACCGGGCAGGGTCGAAGGGTTCCCAGAGCCGGTTCTGGGCCACCGGCTGCAACGCCCAGACCAGCGCCCCGGCCACCAGCAGCACAGCCGCACTGCGGATGCTCCAGCGCCGCCCTGCAGACTGGGAAAGCGACGTCCACTGCCCCCACATCCAGGCTCCCAGCCCGGCCACCCACAGGCTGATCAGGGCCGGCAGAAGCAGGGATTCCGGCAGGATCTGCACCAGATAGATGGTGGTGGCCATGAGCAGAAAGCCCGCGCCACGCTCCAGGTGCAGGGTCCAGGCCCCGGGCTTGGGCAGCCGACGCACCAGGCTGGGCCAGCGGGCCATGAGCAGGTAGGGCAAGCTCATGCCCAGGCCAATGGCCAGGAATACCGGAAGGATGATGGTTGGAGAGCGGCTCAGGGTCCAGGCCAGCACCCCGCCCAGCAGGGGCCCGCTGCAGGGAGTGGCCAGCAGCGTGGCCAGGAGCCCGGTGCTGAAGGCCTGCAGCCGGGGATTGTTGGTGGCCGTGGCCCCTTTGAGATCGATCATGGGCAGATCAAAGACCCCGAAGAGGGACAGGCCCAGGAGAAACAGCACCACGGCCAGGCCCAGCACCAGGGCCGGCTTTTGGAACAGTTCGCCCCAGGCCAGGCCGGCCGCGCCAAAAATTGCTCCCAGCACCATAAAATAACAGAAAATACCAACTGCAAACCAGATGGAGTGCTCCCGGAACCGGGATTCCTGATGGGCCCTGTCTTCATGACTGGAAACCGTCAGCAGGGCCGAGCACTTGAGGCTGACCACCGGCAGAACGCAGGGCATGGCGTTCAGCAGCAGACCGGCCAGAAAGGCCAGGAGCAGCGCCTCGCCCAGGCCCTGCACCTCCAGCCCCGGGAGAAAGTAGGTGGGCGTAAAGGCATAGAGCCCCGCATCGGGCGCCTCGTCTGCCTCCTGCCCGTGCTCTTCGTCCATCCCCTGTAGGGGATCGACCGCGTCGTCTTCGGCGGCTCGAAGGGTTTCCGCCTGGGCGGCGGCATAGGCCGCGGCCAGGGGTTCGGCCGCAAGCGAGGCCAGGTTCTCGGGCCGGGTGTCCCAGCGGTGCTGCACCGCCTCGCGCACCGGCGTGCAGCTGGTGCTGGAGCAGAAGAGCATCCGCAGTTCGCCGCGAATCTCCAGGGGAAAGTTCGCGGGGCCCAGCTCCAGAAACACCGGGGTCGGCTCGTGATACACCTGGACCATCACGGTTGGGTCAAACGCATCTGGCTTGGCCTCGCCAGGGGGATACTGCACGGCCGCAACAACCGGAGGCTCCACCTCCGCAACTGGAACAAAGGTGGTGGGCTGGCCCATGAGGCCGGGGGTGTGGCTGTATGTATACAACCCTTCGCCAGGGATGATCCACAATACGGCCACGAGGCTGCCATCCTCCTTGGCAGCCAGCTGCCATTCCAGGGAATGGGGCAGGGCATCTTCAGGGGATTGCGCCTGAGCGTGTGCCATTCCGGGCGTCCCGGGAAATCCGGGGGAGCCAGAAATCCCGGGGGCCAGCCCGCACAGGAGCAAGGCCACCATAACCAGAAGAGGCTTGAACAACCTGGAGGCATAACCGCCTGGGGACACACAACAGGAAACCGGGGTACGAATGGGTGCGATCATGCATCCCGTCTGCCCGAAAAAAAAGTTGGGCACAAGGATTGACTTCCAGGGAACCATTGGCTAAAAGCACCTTCTCACAAGCGACGTGGGCCATTAGCTCAATTGGCAGAGCAGTGGACTCTTAATCCATTGGTTCAAGGTTCGACTCCTTGATGGCCCACCACGAGACATGCCAGGGCAAGACAAGCGTCTTGCCCTTTTATATTTGGATGACAAGACACGCGTCTTGCCAGGTGCAATGCAGCCGAGCCCAGGACAGGGCGCAGCAGCGCATGTTGAAAAAAATTTCCCAAGTTGATTGACAAGCAGCGCCAGCCTGGGTAAAAGCGCTCTCTCACGACGACGTGGGCCATTAGCTCAATTGGCAGAGCAGTGGACTCTTAATCCATTGGTTCAAGGTTCGACTCCTTGATGGCCCACCACAAGAACGCACAAGGCGAGACGTAAGTCTTGCCTTTTTGCATTTGTAGCCTCGCACGATGAAAGGGCCGTGCTGGCGCATTGCGTCTCGGCCCTGCTGCCATTGCAGCGGGTTTTCCACGCGTTACTCGGGCGGCTTGTTCCGGCTTTTTCTCGGCAGCTCCACCACAAAGGTGCTGCCCACTCCGGGTGAGGACTCCACGCGAAGACTGCCGCCGTAATGCTCCACAATCTGCTTGCAGATGGCCAAGCCCAGCCCTGCGCCAGCGGGGTTGTCGGCCTCGATTGTGCCGCCCCCTGAGCCGGCCTGATAAAAGCGGTCAAAGATGCGGGAGTGCTCCTCCTCGGGGATGCCGGCGCCGGTGTCCGCCACGCCCAGCATGACCACTTCTTCCGCATCCAGGACAAACAGACGCACCTCGCCGCGAGTGGTGAACTTGAGGGCGTTGGACAGCAGGTTGATCATCACCTGCATGAGCCGGTCCGGATCCACCGTCACCGGTTCCAGCTGGTTGGGCAAATCCAGCCGCAGGGTCACCTCGGGCTTGTCCGCATAGGCGGCCGCCAGGGTTCTGGCGGCCTCCCTGGCCAGGGCAGTCAGATCCACCGGGGTGTCCTTCCATTGGTAGTGTCCGGAGTCGAGACGGGAGAAGTCGAGCAAATCCGTGATCAGCCGGGTCAGGCGCTCGCTTTCCAGGACAATGATATCCAGGTTGGACATGATTGTTTTGGCGCTTTTGGCCTGGGCGGGGTCTTCCGAAGCCTGCTCGCTGAAACGGCGGGAGAATTCCCGTTGGATGAGCTTGGCGAATCCCAGGATGGAGGTGAGCGGGGTGCGCAGGTCATGCGACACGGTGCTCAAAAAGGCGCTCTTGAGTTCGTCCAGTTCCAGCAGACGGCGATTGGCCTCAGTCAGCTCCAGGGTTCTGCGCTGCACCAGGCTCTCCAGCTCGTCCTTGGACTGCTGCAGGACCTGGCGGGCGGCGAGCAGGTCGGTCACGTCCTCCATGGCCGCCACCACGCCCTGGGCCTGCCCGGCCACGGCCAGCGGCGCGGCGCTCAGGGAAAGCGCCCGGCGCTGTCCCGATGCCGGCATCCACCAGGCCGTCCAGCTCTGCTGTTTGTCCGTTGCTTCCAGGGCGCGGCGCACGGGCAGGGCCTCCTGGGGCAGGGGGCGCCCGGCTTCATCCTGCAGTTCCATGGCCCAGGCCGGGACAAAGGGCCCCGCGACATCCAGTTCCAGAATTTCCATGGCCCGCCGGTTCAGGTAGGAGCAGCGCCCGTCCAGGTCGAACGTGGCGATGCCCAGCGGACTGGTTTCAATGAGAGCTCGGTATCGCTCTTCCGAGGCCCGCAGACTGCCCAGGGCATGATTGAGCGCCGCCAGGGCCAGCCCGGCCAGGGCCAGGATGCACAACGCGATGACCCCATTGACCGTTGCCAGCCGCGCAGCAGGCTGCAGAATCTCCCGGGTATCAGCCACCACGGCCACCAGCCAGCCTGTTTGCTCGTTGATGCTGGCCACCGCCATGCGCTGCAGGTTTCCCGCACCAGGCAATCTGGTGTCGAACTGCACCACATTGCCCTGCTGCGCGGCAGCCTGCAGGGCTTCCAGATGCGACACCAGGGAGAACTGGCCCGGGTCTGCCCAGCTGGGGCCGATGTTCAGGCCGGTATTCAGATCCACGGCCACGGCGCCGCCGCTTCTTCCCAGCCGCACGGCATCCAGAATGCGCCGGGCAAACCGCTTGGTATCAAGCACCAGATACATCACACCCGGCGCCGCGGCGTCTTGCTCCCGGTTCGGAACCCCCACGGAAATGATGGTGACAGGAAATGGAGAGTAGCGGCCGATCTGATAGGAAACCACAACCTGCTCGCCATGGAGCGAGCGCTGAAAAAAGTCCCGGTCCGCAATGTTGATGGCGCCAATAATGGATGGATCGGAGGAGGCCAGAATATCCCCCTGGGCGTCCGCCAGCAGGAGTCTGGCGATGTCCCGGCCTTGAATGCGTTCCAGCATTCGCGTGCACGCCGCCTTGCGGGCTGAGCGGCCCAGATACGTATCGGCCAGGGCCAGGGAGAAAATTTCCTCGTTGCTCCACTGGGCCAGATTCCGGCGCAGCTCTGTCACCTGACTGTTCAACTCCAGATTCAGAAATCGCAGGGCCTGCACGGCGTGGCCCATGGCCAGATCCTCGGCCGCACGGCGAGTCTGGAGGTAAGAAATAATGGTGATGAGGGTGAAACCGGCCAGAATAATCGTCAGGACCGGGGCCAGCCTGCCCCGGCCGGTTGACAGAGGGCGTCCCGAGGACCGCGACCGGCCCATTGAAGCGCTCATCGAAGCACCACGCCGGCAGCTTCGATAATTTCATACGGGATGTGCAGCTGCAGCCGTTCGGCAGTCCTAAGATTCAGCATCACCACGCCTTGCTTGTTGATTTGGGGGGGGAGCTGCCCGGCAGGCACTCCGGCAAGCACCTCTTGAACCATGGTCCCGGCCAGAAAGCCCTGTTCCTGGCCTGATTCCAAAATGCCGCAAAGCAGGCCATGCTCCATGGCAATGTCCGAAAAGCCGATGGTTGGCAGGGTGTTGACGCTATTTGTCCAGGCCATGACCTCTTCCGGAGCCATCACGGCGCCGTGCTCATCCTGCAGCGCATTGTACAGCCCCAGCGCCAGCGCGTCAGCGTGGGTTTGGTAGTAGAGAATCCGCTCCTTCCAGGCCTGGAAGGTACGGACGGATTCCAGGCCGGCAAGCTCCAGGGCAAAGGGGCCACCTTCACGAGCCTCACGCTGCAAGTCATCTATGACAAAGCCGCCAGCGTCCGACTGCTCCACCAGAAAGGCCACAGTCTTCGTTCCAGGGATCAGTTGCTGGAGCAGGGCAAAGCCTTCCCGCACATGCCAGCGCTCCTGTACACCGGACATGTTGGCGGCAGGCAGGCCGTACCGGGCCAGTGGGGCGTTGATGCCGCAAAAAATCACCTGTGGCCGGAGTTGGTCTTTGAATGCGGGCAGCGCCACCCGCGCCAGGGCAGCGTCATCCACGGCCACAAGCACGTCAGGGTCAAAGGACCGAATCTGTTCCAGCGCCTCCTGGCCCGCCCTCTGCTGGCTTTCCACATCAGGCGTCCGTTTGGCATCCAGGTACCAGATGCGCCATTCCACTGGCGATTCCTTCAACGCCTCCTGCAGTCCCTGATTGATGGCCCGGCTCCAGATATAATCCGAACTGTAGCTCTGCAAGACAAACACCCGGCGCACCTCGCCGGTGTTCGCCAGGGTGGCGGTCGCCAGCCTGGCAGGCTGCACCACAAGGAGCAGCATGACCATCAGTACCAAGGTCTGCGCCATTTCCCCTCCGCATTCAGGTGTATTTGGTCGAAAGAAGAGGTTCGTCAACCTATACAACAATCACAAAAAAAGTCCAACACGGCAACCAACTCGCCGCGTTGGACCTTGGCATCAATCTCATGATCCGGATTCGTCGTGCGCCCGGGAAAGAAGGCCTACCAAGGAAGAGGCGCAGTCAGGACGGTACAATTCAGTCTCGGTCAATCGTTGTCCTGTCTTGCCCTTTCATGCGCCGGGAGTTACCACAGGCATCTCATCCAGCTTACCCAGGTGCCAAGTCCATGCCTCCAGCAGTATTTCTCGATCGTGATGGTGTACTTATTGTTGACAAGCACTACCTCCACGCGCCTGATGAGGTGGAACTGTTGCCCGGCGTGGCGGCCGGCCTGCGTTTGCTCAGGGATGCTGGCTACGAGCTGATTGTGGTCTCAAACCAATCCGGGGTGGGCCGGGGCTACTTCCGTTGCGAGGACGTGGACGCCGTGCATCGCCGGCTCCGGGAACTCCTGGCGGCGGAGGGCGTGCGGCTGGAGCATTTTTACTATTGCCCGCATGCGCCGGCAGCAGCCGGGGAGCAGGGGTGCGACTGCCGCAAGCCCGCGCCAGGGCTGATCCATCAGGCCATGCGGGAGCTCGGCCCCAGACTGAACCAAGGACCGGGCCATACGCCGGGCCAAAGCAGGGGGCACAGCAGGGAACTGACCCTTGAAGGGGCCTGCATGATCGGGGACAAGCGCTCGGACGTGGCCCTGGGGCAGGCCGTGGGTATCCGAACCGTTCTGCTGACCACCGGCCACGGCGCCCGCGAGCTGCAACGGCCGGGAGCCGAGCCGGACCATGTTGCCCCGGATCTGGAAGCCGCAGCGCGTTGGCTGCTGGAGCAGACACCGCAGCCGGAGAACGCCGCTGCGTGTGATGGCGCGGCATGCTCCGGCAACAGCACGTCATAACAGAGAATTATGGTCGGATGATCCTGGTGGCCAGCTGCATGCTGGTGACCACATCCAGCATGTTCGTGGTCTGGCCCACGGCCTTTTTGTCCATTATTCCGAAGAATTCCAGGCATGTTCCGCAAACGAGAATGCTGACGCCATCGCGCTCCAGGGCCTGGAGCACCTCCAGGACCTGGCTGTCCTGCGGCGTTTCCGGGGCCGCGAGATGCACGCCGCCGTTGACCAGCACAATCCGCCAGAGATCCTTGCCCAGCTCGGGCAGGGTTTTGATGAAATTGACCATCAATTTCGCACCCAGCGCATCATCTCCCTGGCCCATGGTCGCCGCCGGGATGAAGACCAGAATCTGTGGCCTGGCCAGACTGGCCAGGCTGGCGATTTCCGCCTCAGTCATGATGGCGCAGGGCTCGCAGGATGCGGCTTCGGGCGAAGGCGCTGTGGCATCCTTGGGAGGGGCGTTTAGGCTCGCCTCCAGCTTCCAATCCGCGCCCAGGGCCACGGGCTGCACGCTGTAGCCGCGGCTCTGCAGAAAGCGGGTGACGTTTTCCCTGGCCGCGTCATTGTCCACCAGCACATCCAGCCGCGCCGGAGCGTGCGCTTCCACCAGGCGTTTGCTTTGCAGCACAGGCTGCGGGCAAGCCAGACCGCGGCAATCCAGGTCCACAGGCATCAGATGATCCGATTGGGTCATGGGAAGAATCCTCCAGTGGACCGACAGTGCCGCGCCGCAGGGGAGCGTGTCAAATCGACAGAGGCCTAAGATTCAATCTCAATCAATCAGCAGCATTGATCCTGATTCTTGACGGGCTGATATTCCTGGATGTTTCAAAGTTAACATAATTTACATTATGTGATTATTGTGGCACTCAGAAATCCCGGCAAGAGCACGCCAGCCTCTCAGCCGAGTTCCTTGACCATCCAGGTACACAGGACGTGGCCGCCGCAATCGCAACTGGCGGCGCCGCTCCAGACCGTACGATCCGGCGTCACCCCTTGGCGTTCATAAAATCCCCGTGCATTGGCCGAGGCCCGCAGCCGGAGCCGAACCAGACCGCGCCGGCGGGCTTCGGCCTCCATGGCCTGGAACAGCCGGTGGCCCAGACCAGAGCCCTGGGCTGCCGGGTCCACATAGAGCATTTTCAGTTCATCGCCGGTCAGGCTGGCAAAGCCAAGCACTCTGCCGGGCCGGCCGGGGTCTTCGCACACCAGCGTATGGGCCTCACCTTCGAGCAATTCGCCGAGGGCCTCCGGCGTGAACAAGGCCGCCCAGGCCGCGCGCTGGCACGGCGTGTACCATGTGTCCGGAATGGCCTCCACAGCCCGCCGCAGCATGGCCAGGATGTTGTCCAGATCGTCCCGCCGTGCGGGCCTGAATGGTTCCGGGGTGTCTGGAATCATCGTGCACTCCCGGCGCGGGCCTGCCGGCACATCTCAAAAATGCTGATGGCCGCGGCCGAGCCGACATTCATGGAGTTGCCCATGCCCAGGCTGGGCAACTCCAGTATGACATCTGCCAGGGCCAGCACACGCGGATCCACGCCCCGGCGCTCATTGCCCAGCACCAGCACCGCCGGCATGGGCAGCACCGCCTCATACGGCGACACGCTCTGTTCGGCCAGCTCCAGGCAATAGACTGCGTATCCCTTTTCCTTGTACTGCCGGACCACGGGCAGCGGATCTTCCGCCAGCTCCCAGGGAACCCAGCGTTCCACACCCTTGGTGCTGCGGCGCATCTTGGGCGAGCCCGGCAAGGCCGTCTCTCCGCACAGCCAGACCTTTTCCAGCATGAACGCGTCGGCCAGGCGCAGCACGTTGCCTGCGCTGGAGGCATGCCGCAGACTGTCGCACACCAGGGCTAAAGGCGTTCGCGGCTGGCTCCAGAAGTCATGACGCGAGGCCTTGCCCGTGCGCAGCTGACGCGTGGGCGTGGGAATGGGCATGGTATCCAGCTCCACGAATCACTGCTCCATCTTGACCTTGAGTTCGTCCCAATCTTTGAGGAACGTCTCCAGGCCCTTGTCCGTGAGCGGGTGTTTGGCCAGCTGTTCGATGACGGCAAAGGGCAACGTGGCCACATCCGCACCGGTCAGCGCCGCCTCCACCACGTGCATGGGATGGCGGATGGAGGCCACCAGAACCTTGGTGGCAATGTCGTAATTATCAAAGATGGTGACGATCTGCCGGATGCAGTCCATGCCCTCCTGGCCCAGGGCGTCCAGCCGGCCGATGAAGGGCGACACATACGTTGCCCCGGCCTTGGCTGCCAGCAGGGCCTGCATGGGCGTGAACACCAGGGTCACGTTGGTGGGGATGTCCATGGCCTGCAGCTCGCGGACAGCGGCCAGGCCATCGAGAATCATGGGGATCTTGATGACCACATTGGGGCCGAACTTGATCAGCTCGCGGGCCTCGGCCAGCATGTCCTTGGTGGTCGTGCCCACCACTTCCAGGCTCACGGGGCCGTCCACTTCCTTGCAGATGGCCTGCATCTGCTTGCGCCAGTCCTTGCCCTCGCGCAGCAGCAGGGTCGGATTGGTGGTGACGCCGTCAATGAGTCCGTAAGTCTTGCACTTCCTGATTTCCTCAAGGCTGGCCGTATCCAGAAAGAATTCCATGGCGCACTCCCGGTGTGGCGTGAGAGGAAGGAGAAGCACGGCTCTCCCCGCCCCCCTTCCAAAGACTTTAGTTTTGGATAGTTGAAGCCTATGCAATTCCGAGGCAGAAGGCCAATTGTTTTTGCGCCCGTTTTCGCGTGCCGCGCGGCACGCGAAAACGGGCGCAAAAAATCATCACCAACCGGAGGGGGCTTGGGGGAACTCAGTTCCCCAAAAAAACTGTCTCTCCCGCTATTCCGCCTCTTCCTTCTTGGCCTCGGCCTGCTTCACGGGCTCGGGCGTCACTTCCTTGGCTTCCAGGCGGCGGAGGAACTTGTCGCGGCAGTCGTAACTGCAAAAACGATGCACGGTTTCGCCCTGGCGGACGCGGATATCGGTGTCCACGTCAACGTAGGTGCCGCAGACGGGGTCCTTGACCATCTCCCCTGCGGCCACGCGTTCCTTGATGTCCTGCTTTTTCTGTTTGGTGCTCTGCCGTTTGTCCCCGGCGAACATCTTGTAGAGGAAGAAGCCGGCGAGGGCGAGGATGATGAAACGCCACATGGTGCAACTCCTGGGGGTTCACGATTCAGGGGACGTCATTGCCGGATGCGGTCGCCTTCCAGCGTGTAGGCAAGCCCGTCCAGGGCCTGACGCAGGGAGCCACCGTCCGGGAACACGAGATCCGGGGCAATCTCGGCCAGGGGAACCAATACAAACGCCCGCTGCCTCAGGCGCGGGTGCGGTACAAGGCACGCCGGATCATCGCAAACGGCATCGCCAACGAGCAGCAAATCCACATCCAACGCCCGTGGGCTCAAGGGCGGCAGTCCGGGACGGCGGTCCCGGCCCAGGTCCACTTCCAGCTGCAATAAAACTTCAAGTAGTGGTTGAGGTTCTATTGCGGATGGGATGTCCAACCGCGCCACCTGATTGGCATACCAGGGTTGGGAGGCCGGATCCGGCACGCCAAAAGGCTCCGTCCAGTACACCCTGGAAAACGCTCCCCCCTGGACCATGGGCAAGGCCAGCAGACGGGCCCGCGCCGCCGCCAGCTGGGCCAGGGGCTCCCCGGCCGGTCCGGCCAGATTGGAGCCCAGGCCCAGGTATGCGGCAACACTCGGCATGCGCGGCTTACAGCTTGCTGCTGATGCGGGCCACGGCTTCCTTCAGGCGCTCGCTGTCCACGGTAAGGGAGATGCGGAAGTAGCCTTCTCCCGGCGCGCCAAAGCCGTTGCCCGGGGTGAGCACCACGCCGGTTTCCTGAATGATCTTGGTGACGAACTCTGCCGAAGACGCAAACCCGGCCGGCGTTTTGGACCAGATGTAGAACGAGGCTTCGGGGTTGCGGCACTGCACGCCGGCGGCGCGCAGGGCGCTGACCACCACATCGCGCCGTTCCTTGTACACGGCCCGGAACTGCTCGGCAAAGGGTTCGCCCTGCTGCAGGGCGGCGATGCCGGCTTCCTGCACGGCCTGGAAGGCCCCGGAATCCATGTTCTCCTTGACCTTGCCCAGCCCGGCCACCAGCGTGGCGTTGCCCACGGCCATGCCGATGCGCCAGCCGGTCATGTTGTAGGTCTTGGACAGGGAATGAAACTCAATGGCCACATCCTTGCCGCCAGGGAATTCCAGGATGGACCGCGGCTTGTTGGCCGGGTCAAAGTAAATTTCGGTGTACGCCGCATCGTGGACCACGATGACATCGAATTCCTTGGCAATGGCGATGAGCTTTTCATAAAACGCATCGGGCGCCGTGGCCGCGGTGGGATTGTTTGGGTAGTTGACGTAGATCATCTTGGCGCGCCGCCATTCGTCGGAGGTCACGCTGTCGAGGTCGGGCAGGTAATTGTTCTCGTCGGTCAGGGGCAGATACTTGACCACCCCGCCCAGGAATTCCGTGGTCACGGTGTACACGGGATAGTTGGGCGTGCAGACAATGGCCAGATCCCCAGGGTTGGTAAAGGCCAGCGGGAAATGGGCAATGCCTTCCTTGGAGCCAATGAGGGTGATGACCTCGGACTTGGGATCAAGCTCCACGCCAAACCGCGTCTTGTACCAGTCGGCCACGGCCTGGCGGAAGGCCAGCATGCCCACGTAGGACGGGTACTGATGGTTCACCGGATTGCGGGCGCCTTTGTTCAGGGCCTCGATGATGAACTCCGGGGTGGGCATGTCGGGGTCGCCAATACCCAGGCTGATAATGTCAACGCCCCGGGATTTCACCTCTTCCTTGACCTTGTCGATCTGGGCGAAGAGGTACGGCGGCAGGGCTTTGATGCGGTCGGCAAGCTGAAAGGAAGGCATGCGCGCTGGACTCCTGAGAGGTGTTGCAGAACGGTGACGGAAAACTGCGATGTACTGGCGCGGGCAGGGGTTGTCAATCCATGCCCCCCTGCCCGCTTTGTCCAGCCCCCCCCGATCCCCCAAAAGCTCTCAGGGAGCCCGTCGTGCAGCCAGCCCCGGCCTATTGCTTCACCCGCGTGAATCTGGAGAGCCCGGCCCGGGGGTTGGTGCCTCCAGGCTGCAGGATGTACAGGGTGAACGCGTCGGGTCCGTCCATTTTGCCAATGCGGATGCCCTCGGTGTGGCCTACCAGATAGAAGGTCTGGCCATCATTCTCGATCACCCCGGAGAAGGTGTCCTGGCCGACATCCTTGTGCTTCCATCCCACATGGCCGTGCAGCACCTGCCCTTCCTGCCGCTCCACCACCAGCTGGGACGAGAGGGGTTCGCCTTTGCCGGCATGCTTCAGAAATCCTTTGTTCTTGAAGTGCATCTCGTGCCCCCCTTCCCAGGTACCGGCAAGATTGGGGATCTTGGCAGCCTCCTGGGCCGCGGCAGTGGAGATGAGCAGAAAACACAGCGCCACGGTTCCGATAATCGTCTTGAGCATGAGTCCCCCTGTGCGGTTGATGAAAGGCATGGTCGGAAATGGAATCCACACTACGCTTCCTGCGGTGAAGGGACAAGGAATCATTTTGTTTTGGGGGGAGGCACGTGCTTCAGGAGGATCTTTTTGTCCGGGGCATCCTTGTCCTTGCATCCCGGCAGCCCTCCCGGTAAGGCTGCAGGCATGTCGTCCGTTGCCGCCGCCGCAAGCATCTCTCTTGATCCGCTCATGGATCGTCACCTGGAACACCTCCTCGTGGTCCGAGGTCTGGCCGAGAACACCATCGCCAGCTATGCCCACGACGGCCGGGATTTTCAGGCCTTTCTCCTGGCCACGGGCAAGCGCGTGGAAACCGTGGAGGAAGTGGATTTGCTGCTCTACCTGGCCCACTGCCGCGGCCGGCAGCTAGAGGACAAGACCGTGGCCCGCCGATGCGCCTATTTACGCAGTTTGTATGGATATCTGGCCGAAGAACACCTGGTGCCGGCCAACCCGGCCGCCTTGCTGGAGCAGCCAGCCGTGCCCCGCCGGCTGCCGGATGTGCTGGATCCCGGGGAGATGGCCGCCCTGCTCAACCAGCCCGCCGCCGATACCCCCCTGGGCGCACGGGACCGGGCCATGCTGGAACTGCTTTACGCCGCCGGCCTGCGCGTTTCCGAACTGGTGGGGCTGACGCTGCTGGAATACGACGCCCAGACAGGGTACCTGACCGTGTTTGGCAAGGGTTCCAAGGAACGCATCGTCCCCGTGCACCACCTGGCCCAGCAGGTTCTGGACAACTACCTGCGTGACTGGCGGCCCCGTTTTTCCCCAAGGACGCAGCATCTGTTTCTAAACCGCTCGGGCACAGGGCTCTCGCGCGTGGCCATCTGGAAACTCGTGCAAAAGCACGCCGTAGCCGCGGGCCTGGGCAAGAAGGTCTCGCCCCACACCTTCCGCCACAGCTTTGCCACGCATCTGCTGGAAGGCGGGGCCGATCTGCGCAGCGTGCAGCTGCTCCTGGGCCATGCGGACATCACGGCCACGGAGATTTACACCCATGTGCAGACCGGCCGCCTGGCCGAACTGCACCGCACCCATCACCCCCGCTCCAGGCTTGCTTCCGCATGACTCAGTCCAAACAACATGCCGCCTCCAAACTGGAGGCCCCGCTGGTCGTCACCGGTCACACCAATGCCGACTTCGACGCCCTGGCTGCCATGGTTGCGGCCAGCAAGCTCCACCCCGGCGCGGTGCTCGTGTTCCCCGGCAGCCAGGAACGCACCCTGCGCAATTTCTTCATCCAGAGTGCGGTCTATCTGTTCAATTTCAAGAACCCCAAGGACATTGACCCCGCCACGGTCAAGAAGCTGGTGCTGGTGGACTCCCGCCAGCGCAGCCGCTTCCCCCACGTCAAAGCCGTGCTGGACCGCTTTGACGCCGGCGAGGATGTGGAAATCAATGTCTACGACCACCACCCCGACGCCATGGATCCGGGTGAGGATATTCCCTTTTCCACCGGCCACGTGGAGGCCCTGGGAGCAACCACGACCATCATCTGCCGCATCCTGCGGGAGCGCGGCATTGCCGTGGAGCCGGACGAGGCCACCCTGCTGGGCCTGGGCATTTACGAAGACACGGGCTCCTTCACTTTCCTGTCCACCACCCCTGAAGATCTGGAAATCGCAGCCTGGCTCAAACGCCAGGGCATGGACCTTTCCGTGGTTGGCGAGCTGCTGCAGCGCGAGCTGACCGTGGAGCAGGTCAAGGTCCTGGGCACGCTCCTGGAAAGCGCCGTCACCCATGAAATCAATGGCGTGCCCGTGGTCATGGCCGAGGTCAGCCTCGAAAGCTACCTGGGCGACTTCGCCATCCTGGCCCACAAGCTCCTGGATATGGAGAACATCCGCGTCCTCTTTGCCCTGGGCCGCATGCAGGACCGCGTCCATGTGGTGGCCCGCAGCCGCACGCCGGATGTGGATGTGGGCCTCATCTGCAGCTCCCTTGGCGGCGGCGGCCATGCCTACGCTGCCTCAGCCACGGTCAAGGACAAGACCATAGTTCAAGTAAAGGATGAACTTTTCGCGCTGCTCTTCTCGCACATCAATCCGCACATCCTGGCCATGCACATCATGTCCAAGCCGGCCGTCGTGATTGAGGCCACCCAGCCCATCAACGATGCCGTGGACATCATGACCCGCTACGGCTTCAAGGCCCTGCCCGTGGCCGCGCCGGGAAGCCTGGTGTGCGAAGGGGTGCTGGATCATTCCACGGCGGACAAGGCCCAGTCCCACGGCCTGGGGCACATTGCCGTCTCGGAATACATGCAGCGCGACTGCGCCGTGGTCACCCCGCATGCGGACCTGTACCCGGTGATGGAAATCATCGTCGGCCAGCGCCAACGGCTGGCGCCCGTGGTGGAGGACGGCGAGATGGTCGGCGTCATCACCCGCACGGACCTGATCAATACCCTCATTGAAGAGCCGGCGCGTATCCCGGAAATGCTGCTCCCGGAAAAGACGCGCGAGCGCAATGTCTCCGCCCTGTTTCACGAGCAGCTTCCCAAGGCTGTGCTGGCCCTGCTGGAAGACGCCGGCCACCTGGGTGCGGAGCTGGGCGTGCCCGTGTACGCCGTGGGTGGCTTTGTGCGCGACCTGCTCCTCAAGACGCCGAACCTGGATATCGATCTGGTGGTGGAAGGCGACGGCCCGGCCTTTGCCCGCGCCTTTGCCAGACGCCACGGGGGCCGCGTGCGCGAGCACAGCAAGTTCAAAACCGCCGTGGTCATCCTGCCGGACTTTGTGACGACCGAAGGCGAACCTCCCCGTGAACTCAAGGTGGATGTGGCCACAGCCCGCCTGGAATACTACGAATACCCGGCCGCCCTGCCCACGGTGGAGCTCTCCTCCATCAAAATGGATCTCTACCGGCGCGACTTCACCATCAATGCCCTGGCCGTGGAGCTGACGCCGGCAGCCTTCGGCAAGCTGGTGGACTTTTTCGGCAGCCAGCGGGACATCAAGGACCGCGTCATTCGCGTCCTGCATTCCCTGAGTTTTGTGGAAGACCCCACCCGCATGCTCCGGGCCGTGCGCTTCTCCCAGCGCTATGGCTTCCGCATCGGCAAACAGACCCTGCGGCTGATCAAAAACGCCCTGCAGCTGAATTTGCTGGACCGCCTGAGCGGACACCGGATCTTCAACGAGCTGAAAATCATCCTCAATGAAGATGAATTCCTGCATGACCTTGAAATGATGCAGGAGCTTGGCCTGCTCAAGGCCATACACCCCAAGCTGGAGATGACGCCACACCGCCGGGCACTCCTGGAAGAGCTGGACAAAATCCTCTCCTGGTACGGCCTGTTGTACCAAAGCCCGGCCCCGCGCCGCTGGCTGCTCTGCCTCCTGGGCATGGCCGCCGCATGGAAGGAAGAAGAGCTTCAGGCCCTGACCACTCGTCTGGGCCTCTCCAAAAAAGACGAACGCGAGCTGGTGACCCTGCGGCGCTGCGTGCACAAGGCCGTGGAGCAACTCAAGCGCTGGTGCGCCGGAGACAAAAGCCTCTCCGAGCTGTATGGCATCATGCACCAGACGCCCCTGGAAGGCGCCCTGCTGCTCATGGCCCGCTTTGATGACGACTGCATCAAGAAGCACCTGTCCCTGTATCTGACCACCCTGCGCAGCGTGCAACCGTTGATTTCCGGGGAGCACCTCAAGGACATGGGCCTGCCTCCCGGTCCGATCTACACCCGCATTCTGGACGAGATCCGCGCCGCCAAACTCGATGGCCGCGCCCCCACCCTGGCTACGGAACTGGCCCTGGCCGAAGCCCTGGTCCGCAAGCACTGGGATGCCACAGGCCGGAACACCCAGTCCGGGCAGAGTTCCTGACCCCTGCAGCTGGTGCCCGTAGCTTAGCAAGCCAGCACTGGCGCGGCTTCCCAAGCGGTGAAGGTCGTGATTCGCCGGCAATTGCCAGATGGACCACACCCGTGTTTCACAGCTTGGGAAGCCAGTATTGGCGCGGCTTCCTATCCTCTACAGCACCCCGATGATCATCCCTCCGGCCAGCAGCAGGAGCATTGCCCCCACCACCCACCGCACGGTCTGGATGGTCATCTTCTTGAGCAGCCTTCCGCCCACGAAGGCCCCGAAAAAGGCCGACAGCGTGGCCGCCGCAAGCAACCCGGCGTGGCCAGCCGCCAGATCCGAGCCGGCAATCCCGGCATAGACAACCAGACGCGACAGATCCACCACGCAGGCCAGCACCACCCCCGTGGCGATGAAGGCCTCCTTGGACAGCCCCGCCCCAAGCAAGAACGCACTGCGGAAGGCTCCCTGGTTTCCGGAGAGGCCGCCGAAGAACCCGCTCAGGAGCCCGCCAAGCGGCAGCCAGGAGGCCGGATGCGGCGTGGGCTTGGGGCCCGGCCTGAGCTCACGCCAGGCAAAAAAGGCAATCAACGCCCCCACCAGCAGTTTTACCGGCGTCACGGCCATCTCCCGGCCAAGCAGGGAATAGGTCCACCAGGGAGCCAGATCCGCCAGCTGCATCAGGAGCCAGGCGCCGGCCAGGCTGGCCAGCAGGGCGGGAATCCCGAAGCGCAGGCACACCCGCGCATCCGCGGCCTTGCCAAAGAGCGCCAGCTTGAAGAGGTTGTTGGCAAAATGCACCATCGCCGTGAGGGCCACCGCCGTCTCCACCGGGAAAAACAAGGCCATGACCGGCATGAGCACGGTGCCGAGCCCGAAGCCGGAAAAAAGCGTCACCCCTGATGCCGCCATGCTGACAAGACAAATGAGCACCAACTCCATGGCAGAGCCACCTCGATGTTGAATGTGAGTTTTTGGACAAGCCACTTTGCCAGATTACTGTGACAGCACTGCGCCAGCCAGAGAAAGAGAAAAATAGCGCCGATTGCCGAAAATGACCGGAACTGTTGCTGCCAGGAGCCTGCAAACGCCTTGCACTCCAATCAATCCATGTGTAAGGGAGTCTCATTTCCAGACGATGGCAAGGAGCGCCATGCATGCCCGGGAATGTGGGGACAGATCCAGTGCCGCACGCAACCGAACTTCCGGGCGAGCACCCCGCCCCGCAGGCTGCATTCTGCACGCATGTCCCCCGCGTGAGTGTTATTGGGGCGGGAGCGTGCGATGAAGCGGTCCAGGCCGCGGCCTTTGCCCTGGGGCAGGGGCTGGCCCGGCTGGGAGTGCTGGTGGTCACAGGCGGACTCGGCGGCGTCATGGCTGCAGTGTGCGCCGGAGCAAAAGCCTGCGGCGGGAGCACCCTGGGGATTGTGCCCGGCATCTGTCCTAAAGAGGCCAATAAATATGTGGATATAGCTATTGCCACCGGGCTTTCCCATATGCGTAATGCCCTGGTGGTCATGAATGGCGACCTTGTGGTGGCGGTGGAAGGCGGCTGGGGCACACTTTCGGAATTTGCCTTTGCCAGAAAAATGGGTAAGGTGGTTGTGGCCATGGGGAAATGGAGCACGTTGCCAGAAGCGCTCGCTGCACACAGTCCGGACCACGCGGTGGAACTGGTGCGCGAACAACTGGCCCTGCTGCTCCCTGACTGGGCGCCGCCGCATGCCTGGTGACGACGAAGGAAGGTGGATGGATGGATGTCTTATGGGCGCCCTGGCGTCTGGACTACATCCTGGGTCCAAAGCCTGACGCATGCGTGTTTTGTCTGCCGGCGCACAGGAACGAGGATCGGGAGCGGCTGGTGCTGCTGCGCGGGCGGCATGCATTTGTCATCATGAATAAATTTCCCTACAACAATGGCCATATCATGGTGACGCCGTATCGCCATGTGATGCGGTTGCAAGACTGCACCCGCGACGAGTGCAACGAGATGATGCAGCTGTTGCAAGGCTGCACAGATATTCTCCAACAGCACTTCAATCCTCAGGGCGTCAACATCGGCCTCAATCTGGGCGAAGCCGCCGGGGCTGGCATCCGCGAGCATCTGCATTTCCATCTCGTGCCCCGCTGGAACGGCGACTCCTCCTTCATGGCGGTCTTTTCGGAGACCCGGGTCATCCCCGAGCATCTCCTCGCGACATACGACAGGCTGACGCCCAATTTCCATCGTCTGGAAAAGGACCTTTTAGAGGAGGACCCCACATGCGGTTCATTCAGATTTTCTTCCTGATCATCCTGATTTTCTTCTTGATGATCATTTACGCCCAGAACATCCAGACCTTGCAGCAGACCATCGCCCTGGGCTATGATCTGCACTGGCACGCCTGGACCACCCCGCCGCTGAAGCTGTATTTCTTCCTGCTCTTCTTCTTTGTGCTGGGTGCCTTCAGCGTGTTCTTCCTGCTGGTGTTCGAAACCCTGCGCTTCAAGGCTCAGGCCAGCCGCTACAAGAAGCAGGCTGCCAAGCTGGAAGCCGAGGTGAACTCCCTGCGCACCTTGCCTTCGGACGACACCGGCATGGGCGTTTCGAGCGAAGAACAGTCCTCCTAACCCTGGAGCATGCCCATGCGCTGGCGGTGGTGGCGATTTCCCGCAGCAGCTCTGCCGGGCAGGTCCACAAGACCGGCCATCGCCACGCCGCGGCAATGGGAAGACCTTACTGGCGCAGCCGAAGATCCGTCTTCGGCTGCGTCGGCTGGTTTGCAGCCTGTCTTCTCCCTGCCCTGTGTTGTTCCGGACGATTTGCAGGCCGTGCAGGATGAACTCGTCCGCCTGCTCACCCTTGACCCTGCCGCCATTGAATCCAGTCTGGCCCTCGCGGCCATGCACCGGGCCCAAGGGGATCCACAACGCGCCCTGACCATGCGCCTGCGGCTGGCTCATCGCCCCGGCCTGGACAAAGGCCAGCGCGGTCGCCTGCAGTATGAGATGGGACGCGATCTGCTCCGGATGCAGGAAGTGGCCAAGGCCCAGGAGGCCTTTGAGGCCGCGCAACGCATTCTGCCACGAAACGAAGCCGTGCGGCTGGCCCTGGCCGACTGCGCCCTGCGCCAAAGCCGGTTCAAAGACGCCGCCAAATTGTTTGCGGACGTGAACCGCAAGGAATTCCAGGCCCATGCCCTGGCCCGGTATGCCCAGCAGCTGCTGCTGGCCGGGGAGTGTTCCCATGCCCGCCGGCATGCCTCACGCGCGGCCGCGCTGGCCCCGGCCTGTCCGGAAGGCTGGCTGGTGCTGGTGCGGGAGGCCGCCTGCAGCCGGAACTGGAACCGCCTGGACAGGCAGCTGCGCAAAGGCCTGGCTGTTGTCCCGCCGCGGCTGTGGTTCGTACTGCTGGAAGCCCTGCTCAACCCTGAGGCCTCCTGGCATGACGCCATGCCCGCCCAGCTGCCGCGGCCCTGCTGCCTGGGATCGGCCAGCGTGTCTGACCGCGTCCACCCCGCAGACAACCCCTTGCGCATCCTGGCCACCGTGGTGCAGGAGGCCATTGCCGCCTGTGCGCCGGTTCGAACCCCGGATGCCGCCGCCTGCCATCTCGTTGCCTGCCTGTGTCGGGCCGGCAACGTGCTGGATGCCTCCCGCCGCTGGCTGGAACAGGCCCTGACGCTGGAGCCTGCCTTCTGGCGCGCCCGCATGGATCTGGCCCGGCTGGATCTGCCCCGCCAGGAGGCCGAGCAGCCCTTCAGCGAATCCCTCCAGGCGCTCTTCGGCCTGCTCCAGGCCCGCCCCCGCTTTGCCTGCAGCGCCTGTGGCCACATGGCCGACACCCTCTTTTTCCACTGTCCGCGTTGCCAGAGCTGGCGGCGCATCGCCTATCGCATGTAAGGCCGCCGCCTGCATCACGACTGAATGCTGCTCATGACACGACCTTCTTCGCAACGTCCTGGCTCCGGCTCCGCGACCGTTCCCCAAACATCGCCCCAAAAGTCGCCCCAAAAACTCACCCCCATGTTCGAGCAGTACCTCTCCATCAAGGAGCAGTACCCGGACGCGCTGTTGTTCTACCGCATGGGGGACTTCTACGAGCTCTTTTTCGAGGACGCCGAAACCGCAGCCCGCGAGCTGTCCATCACCCTGACCAGCCGCAACCCCAATGAGGCCTCGCGCATCCCCATGGCCGGCGTGCCCCACCACAGCGCCAGGGACTACCTGGCCCGGCTGCTGGAAAAGGGCTACAAGGTCGCCATTTGTGACCAGATCGAAGATCCCCGTCAGGCCAAGGGACTGGTCAAACGCGCCGTTACCCGCGTGCTCACCCCGGCCACGGTGCTGGACGATGAATCCCTGGACGCCAAGGAGCAAACCTTCCTGGCCGCCCTGTTCTGGAACGACCGGACGGACACCGGCGCCCTGGCCTGGGCCGAGTTCTCCACTGGCGAATGGTCTGGCTTTGAATCCAGAAAGGAACAGGAGCTTTGGCAGTGGGTGCACAAACTCGCCCCGCGGGAGCTGCTGGTCCAGGATGGCCAGGGCAGCCAAAGTGGGCAAGCCCCGCACAGGGAGATGAAAGCCTTTCTTGACGAAGGCATCACCCTGGCCCCCGTGCCGGCCAAGGCCTACTTTGACCACGCCAGCGCAACCCAGCGTCTGTTCCGGGCGCAAAACGTTACCGACCTGGCCGTGCTGGATCTGGCCGACAAGCCCGAACTGACCCGTTGCCTGGGCGCCATCCTGACCTACCTGGAGCACACCCAGCTCCAGGAAGCCACGCACCTGGCCCCCTTCGCGCCCCTGGACCACTCCCGGCACCTGCTGGTGGATGAGGTCACGGAACGCAATCTGGAACTCTTCGTCCGCCTGGACGGCAAGAAGGGCCCCGGCAGCCTCTGGCAGGCCATCGACCGGACCATCACCCCCATGGGCGGCCGGCTCCTGCGCCAGCGCATGCGCCAGCCCTGGCGGGAGATGGGCCCCATTCAGGAAACCCAGGCCATGGTCGCTTTTTTCCACGATCAGGACGGCCTCCGGCTGGAGACTGCCCAGGCCCTCAAGGCCGTGGGCGATCTGGAGCGGCTCTCCACCCGTGTCTGCCTGGGCCGGGCCATGCCGCGGGACATGGCCGGCCTGCGCCAGAGCCTGTCCGGCCTGCCGCATCTGCGCGGCCTGCTCGCCGCGGCTGAACCGCCGCCGGCCCTGGCCAGACTCCTTGACCGCTGGGATGACCTGGGCGACTGCTTCGACCTCCTCCAGCGCAGCCTGACCGATTCCCCGCCCCCAACCATCACCGATGGCGGTCTCATCCGGCCGGACTATTCCCCCGAACTGGCCGAGCTGGCCGAACTGGCCGATCATGGCGAGGAAAAGCTCAAGCAGTTGTTGAACTCTGAGCAGGCCGCGCACAATCTCCCCCGGCTCAAGATGGGCTACAACCGCGTCTTTGGTCACTATTTTGAGCTCCCGGCCGCGGCCAGCAAACAGGCCCCGGCCCACTGGGAACGCCGCCAGACCCTGGCCAACTGCGAGCGCTTCGTCACTGCCGAACTGAAGGCCCTGGAACAGAAGCTCCTCTCGGCCACAGAACAGCGCAACGCCCTGGAGCACCAGATCTTTCTGGAGATTCGGGACCGCATTGCCGAAGCCCGGCCGCGCCTCTTATTCATGGCCGACGCCCTGGCCGGCATTGATTACTGGCAGGCCCTGGCCGAGACCGCCCGCCGTTGGGACTGGACCCGCCCCAGCCTGCACGAAGGCCCGGCCATCCGCATCGTGGCTGGCCGGCATCCGGTCGTTGAGGCTGTGCAGGGGGCATCGTCCTTCATCCCCAATGATCTGGACCTGGACGACGACCGCCGTATCCTGCTCATCACCGGGCCGAACATGGCCGGCAAATCCACGGTGCTGCGGCAGACGGCCCTCATCGTCCTGCTGGCCCAGATGGGCGGCTTCGTGCCGGCCAGGGAAGCCCGCATCGGGCTGGTGGACCGCGTCTTCTCCCGCGTCGGCGCGTCGGACAACCTGGCCCAGGGCCGCTCCACCTTCATGGTGGAAATGACTGAAACAGCCCGCATCCTGCGCCAGGCCACCAAGCGCAGTCTGGTCATCCTGGATGAGATCGGCCGCGGCACGGCCACCTTTGATGGCCTGGCCCTGGCCTGGGCCGTGGTGGAGGATCTGGCCCGCCGTCAGGGCGGTCTGCGGACTCTCTTCGCCACCCACTACCACGAGCTGACCTCCCTGGAAGGCCGCATCCCCGGCGTGCGCAACTGCAACATTGCGGTCAAGGAATATGGCGGGGAGATCATCTTCCTGCGTCGGCTGGTGCCCGGCCCGGCGGACAAGAGCTACGGCGTCGAGGTGGCCCGGCTGGCCGGGGTGCCGCCACGGGTGGTGCACCGGGCGCGCGAACTGTTGCAGGTTCTGGAAAAACAGGGTGGCGAGGGTCGGGCCCGGTTTGCCGAACAGATGGCCTGCCCGACCATGTTGCCGGGCATGACGCCGCCGTCCCTGCCCCAGCAGCAAACGCCTCCTCCCGTCTCACCTGAGGCGCTGGAGCTGCGGAAGGCCTTGCAGGGGCTTGATGTGGAACACCTCACGCCCGTGCAGGCCCTGACCCTGCTGCACGACTGGAAACAGCGCTGGGGCAGGAAATCACCGCGCCGTACCTGAAAAGGAAACGCCCCGCTGCGTGCGGGGCAGGAAACAACACCTGCAACACGTTTCGGCCCCGGCAGCCTTGGAGATTCGGGGGCTTTCGTGCTGCTGTGCTTTGTTATGGCAGCCTAGGCGGACGGCCTAGGCAGGGCGACTGGATCCCGAATCCGATCCCTTTTCGGCCACTCCGGCTACCTCGACAGGCGTGACAGGCGTGACAGGTGTGACTGGCCCGGACGAAGGGCCGGGGGGGCAGTCGTGCAAGGAAGGCGGCGCGGCTTCCTCAGCGATGTCGTGAGGAACATGCGTCGCTGCCATGAGGTTCCCTTCTTCCCCGGTGCGTTCCGCTGTTGCAGGAGCCTGCTGTTTTTTGCGCAATCGGCGCCACAGGTACACCCCACCTGCCACCACAGCCAGCCCCAGCAATGCCCATTGCTCATAGTGCTTGATTTTCACCAGCAGCACTTCCAGGGCCTGCCCGAAATAATACCCCCCGGCCGCCACGGCCACGGCCCAGACGCTGGCGCCAATGAGGTTGCAGATCATGTACAGCCGAACGGGGATGGAGCCCATCATCCCGACCACAAAGGGCGTGACCGCCCGCAGGCCGTAGAGAAAGCGAAAGCCCAGCAGCAGCGGGTACTTGTGTTTGTGAATCAGCCTGTCCACCTTGCGGGCCTTGCTGCGCAGGGACTGCCTGCGCCGCAGGAGCAACTTGCCCCGGTAGCGACCCAGGAAAAAGAAAAAAGTGTCCCCGCTGACACTGCCGGCAAAGGCGGCCAGCATCACATGCTCCAGAGGGAAGTAGCCCTGATGGGCCAGAAACCCGCCCACGATGAGCACGGTTTCCCCTTCCAGAAAAGTCCCGATCAGGACGACGAGCGCCCCGTAATTCTGCAACAAATATTCAAATGTTTCGAATGACATGCTCGTCATTACCCCTCAGTCTCCAGCGCACGTCGGCACCATTGCCTGCGTTGCCAGCACAGTCCCCTCGTTGGGCCATCAAGCAGGTTGGAATGCGAAGCGTCAGATGCCCGGAGGCCAGAACGCCGGTTCCCGCAGGCCCTCCCACCAGGGGAGACGCCGGAAGAGCCGGCGGCGGCGGGCATAGCTTCGGTCTTGCAGCAAGGCCTTTTCGATGAGGAACTGCCGGAGAATCCGCCCGGCTGTGGCGGCCAGGGGATGCGCCGCGGCCGTGGCGCGGCCCTGGGCGGCGATGGCGGCGCGCTCCCTGGGATGTTCCAGATAGTGGGCAACCATTTCAGGCAATTGCTGCGAAAAGGCGACGGAAAAGTCCCGTCCGGCGATAAAGGGGCGGGAATCGGCCATGGGTTCCGAAAGCAAAAAGGCGCCCATGGACAGGGCCTCCCAGACTCGCGGCGCCTCGAAGGCGGCGCCGTGATCGTAATGCAGATTCAGGACAATGGCCGCCGAGGCCATGGCCCGGCGTTTTTTTTCTCCCCACAGGCCGCAGTGCTGGGGAAACAGGCGGAACCGGCGCCCCAGCCTTGTCAGCAGCTGCTCCCGCCGGCCATCCACACCATCGGGCGCACCGACGAAGACAAGATCATACGCCGGTTCGCCCGGCGCAGCAATCTCCCTGGGCAGGGCTCCATGATCAAGGTGAAAGATCCTGGAATACCGACGGCTCAGCATGGCAGCCGTGACCGGGCTCCAGTCGAAGAGAAAGTCATAGGCGGCCCGGTCCCGTAAAAAGACGCGAAAACGGTCCTTGCCGAAGGTCATGTTGCCGGCCTCTGCCGTGGGCAGCTGCTCGGTGTGGATGCCGCCAAGGATCACATTTTCGGATATGATCTTGCGGGGATGTGCAAAAGAGTGAATCCCCAGCACCAGTACGCCATCCGCCTGTGCCACGTCTTGCAGTCGTTCCACACCGTGGGCGGCGGCGCCGAGGGCCTGCAGCTCCCGGACCAGGGCGTCGCGGTAAGGCACAAAGTATTTTTTGGCCGCCACCACGTGCAGGGCCAGGGGCCGTTCCTGCCCTGGCGTCAGTATAGCGGGTGTCTGTTCCGGCCTCATGGGCGCAGTGCCCTGGCCGCATCCAGCAGGGCGGCCACATCGCCGGACACGAGAAAGGGCGAGATGCCCCGGATGACCTCGATGTCCCAGTCCCACCAGGCCAGTTCCAGCAGCGCGGCTATCTCGTGCTCGGCAAAACGGCGGCGGATCTCCCGCGCCGGGTTGCCGGCCACGATGGCATATGGGCGGACATCCCTGGTGACCATGCTGCCTGCGCCAATGACCGCGCCGGAGCCGATGGTCACTCCGGCCAGGAGCGTGGCGCCGTGGCCAATCCAGACATCATGGCCGATGCACAGATCGCCCAGGGCGGCGGGATGGCCGTGGATGCCGGCCAGTTCGTCCCAGTCTTCATGCAGCACGGTAAAGGGATAGGTGCTCACCCAGTCCACCCGGTGGCCCACCATGAGCGCCGTGACCTCCGCGGCAATGGAGCAGAACCGGCCGATGATCACCCGCCCCAGGGAACCTTCCACCTGGAGCTTGCCATAGGTGTGCTCGCCGATATCAAAGCGCGGCCCCTTGAGGAGGTCGCGGGTCCAGGGTGGGATTTTGCTCATGATTGGCCTGGCCAGACAGCAGACTGAGGCTGCCTGTCTGGGTCTCGGGTTTTCTGGTGGTCCATTCCTCACCAAACGCGGGGAGAGGGAGAATCCTTCCTGCCTCGAAGGATCACCCCTCTCTCGCGTTCTTGTACCTCAGCTCTTGCGCAGGCGGAAGAGCTGCTTCTGGGTGGAGGATTCCAGGGGCTCGGTAAAGGCCGGGTCCAGAAGCTCCAGGGTCCAGCCCTGGAGCAGGCCGCGTCGGGTCAGGAGTTCCAGGTAGTGGAACAGGCCGTCCTCGATGCGGGCGTCGGGGTAGACGGCCTGGAGGTCCTCGGCGGGCACTTTCAGGTGTTCCCTGAGTTTGTACACCGGCCGGAACACCAGCAGAATGGCCTCGTCCACCATCTGTTGCACGCCCTGGAGCAGGCCAGGGCCGCGGCCCTCGCGCACACAGGTGTCGCCCATTACGTCGATGAGCACGGCCACATCAAAGCGGCCGTACTGCTCGGTGAACTCCGGGGCCAGGAAGTTGGCGGAATGAAACGAGACATTCTCCGGACCAAACCGGGCCTGGAAAAATGATCCGACCTCAATGGCTCGCGGAGAACGGTCAAAGGCCAGCACTTCCCGCGCCCCCATGATGATGGAGGCCAGGAAGGAATAATAGCCAATGTTGGATCCCAGGTCTGCAATGCGGCGGTTCTTCAGCTCCGCCCGCAAAAAACTGGGCGTGACGCGGTCTCCGGTGCCGTCATGGCGATGGTGGCGGCAAAGCTGCTCCACCTCTTCCGGCGTGCGCCAGATGGCTTCCGGATCCTCGATGTCACAAAGCGCATCAAGACGGTTGCGGAACTCCTGTTCGGAAAGAGCGCGCACGGCCTTGGAGTCCGGAAAGTCGTGGCGCCAGGAAGACGGATGCAATGTGGACATATCCACCCCGTTCGTCATATGGTGATCGCCGGCGGCTTGCGCGGCCGACTCAGGTGTTATACCCATTGCTGCGGTTGTTTCAAGCCGCCGCAGAACCTCCAGCCGATCGTGAGCCTGCCGTTTCCCATGCCCCCCATTTCCGTCCCCCCCACGTACAATATTCTGATGTACTCCCATGACACGTATGGCCTGGGACACATCCGGCGTACCCTGGCCATCGCTTCCCAGCTGGTGGGGGAAGGTGTGAACATCCTCATCCTCACGGGCTCGCCCATTGTGGGCCGGTTTAACGTGCCCGAGGGGATCGACTTTGTGCGCATTCCAGGGATGATCAAAAAATCCAACACGGTATACCTGCCGCACTCCATCAAGGTCAATGCCAGGCACGCCCTGCACATCCGGCGCAACATCATCACCGCCACGGCCCGGGCCTTTGACCCCTCCCTGTTCATCGTGGACAAGGTGCCCCTGGGACTCAAGCGGGAGGTGGCGCCCACGCTGAACTGGTTCCGCAAAACCCGCCCGCAGACCAAGGTCATCCTTGGCCTGCGCGATATTCTGGACGACGCCGAATCCACCCGCCAGGAATGGGAGGAACGCGGCGACCTGGAGGCCATGGACAAGCTGTATTCCGAAATCTGGGTCTACGGCATGCAGGAGTTGTACGACCCCATCAAGGAATACGGCATTCCGGAATCCATTAGCAAAAAAATGCGCTTTACCGGGTACATCCCGCGGTTTTCCTTCAAGAAGGCCGCCACCTGCCCGCCCCAGAACCTGAGCCGGAACAACTCCGACAAGCTCCGTGTGCTGGTGACCATCGGCGGCGGCGGGGATGGGTTTCCCGTGCTGGATACCTATCTGCGCATGGTGGAGCAAACCCCGGATCTGCCCTTCCGCAGTTCCATCGTCTGCGGCCCCTTCCTGCAGCCGGAGCTGCGCGACGAACTGGCCATGCGCGCCAAGGCCGTGGGGGTGTACTTTACCAACTTCGTCAAAAAAATGGAAAAACAGCTGCTGCAGGCCGATCTGGTGGTGGGCATGGGCGGGTACAACACCATTTGCGAAATCCTCTCGCAACGCAAACCCTGCCTGATCATCCCCCGCGACAATCCACGCCGCGAGCAGCTCATCCGCGCACAAATTTTCAAGGAGCACGGTTTGGCCGACTACCTGCCCTGGGGCGAGCTGACCCCGGACGCCCTGCGCAACAAGATTGTTTCCCTGTCCGCCAACCTTGCCCCGTATCACGAGGCCATGGCCCGTTTTCCCATGACCGGGCTGGAAGTCATGCGGCAGCGGCTGCAGGCCTTCCGGGAAGGTGCGGCATGAGCGCGCCCGGCACCAAGGGCGCGCCCGGCACACCGCAGCCGGTCCGCAAGCCCCGGTCTTCCAAAACCCCTCCGACAATGCAGGCCCCGCGTCTGGCCCTTGTACTCAAGGGCTATCCGCGGATTTCGGAAACCTTCATCATCAACGAAATCCGCCTGTTGGAACAGATGGGTTTTCGGCTGGCCATCATTTCCATGCGCCCCCCCCGGGAGCTGATCCGCCATGCCGTCGTGGATGAGATCAAGGCCCCGGTCTATTATCTGCCGGAGCATTTCTTCCGCAATCTGCATATTTTTCTGTACCATGCAGCATGCTTCGCCCTGCGCCGCCCGCAGAAGTGGTGTGCGGCCTTCGCTTACATGCTGTCGCGCATCCCCGGCTCCACCAGCAAGATTGCCTGCGTCAAACACCTGTTCCAGGCTGCGGTGCTGGCCCAGACCTTTCTGAAGACCGAGCGCATCGCCCATGTGCACGCCCACTTTGCCCACTCGCCCACTTCCGTGGCCCAGTATGTGAGCATGCTCACCGGCCTGCCCTTCAGTTTCACGGCCCACGCCAAGGACATTTACACCCAGAAGCCGGACCGCCTGCGCGACAAGCTGGAACGCGCCGCCTTTGTGGTCACCTGTACCCGGCACAACAAGTCCGCCCTGGAGGTCGTTGCTCCCCAGGTCAAGGTGCACTGCGTCTACCACGGCATCGAGCTGTCCCGCTTTACCGCGCCGCCCAGGCCTGCCACCATCGAGCCACCCTATCAGATCCTCACTGTGGCCCGTTTTGTGGAAAAAAAAGGCCTGCTCACCGTGCTGCAGGCTCTTTCCCGCATGAAGAGCCAGGGGCTCGCCTTCCACTATACCCTCGTGGGCGATGGCCCCCAAAAGGCCGAGCTGGTGCGCGAAATTGCCCGCCTGGGGCTGGAGGATGTGGTGGAGATGCCCGGCACCCTGGCCCACGATGCGGTGGTGCAGCTGTATCAGCAGGCCCACTGTTTTGTGCTGGGATGCAAGATTGCCAGGGACGGCGACCGCGATGGCATTCCCAACGTCATTGCCGAAGCCATGGCCATGGGCGTGCCCGTGGCAGCCACGCGGGTTTCCGGCATTCCGGAACTGGCCCTGCATGACGAGACCGCCCTGCTTTGCGACAGCAACAACCCCGCCGCCCTGGCCGAGAGCATGACCCGCCTGCTCACGGATGCGGAGCTGCGCGGCCGGCTCATCCCTGCTGCCCGGCAGCGGGTGCGCCGGGTGTTCGACAATCTGGTCTGCATCCACGAGCTGTCCGGCATTTACGCCAAGGCGGGCAATGTCCGGAACAAGCCAGAGGTGGCCGCATCCAAGCCGGCGTCCTCCCGGTCCGCATCTGCCCAGGCACCCCAGTCCTCCCCCAGAAAGCCGGCCAACGCATCATCGGCCTGAGTCCTGCCAGAGTTCGTGTTCCATGCGCCTGGCATTCGTCACGCCCATGCGTCCCCTGACGCACCCCAGGCTCTCTGGGGATGTGACCATTGCTCAGGATTTGTTTCATTTTTTCCAGGAGCGCGGGCACCAGCCCATCCCCGCAGGGCAGATTTCCACAGACCGGATCTGGGAGCAGCCCTGGCGCTGGCCCCGGCTGGCCCATGAGGCCCGCCGGCTGCGCGCCCTGCTGCCCACGGTGGATCTGCTCTTTACCTACCACGCCTACTACCGCGCCCCGGATCTGCTGGGCGCGCTGGCTGCCCGCAGGCGGACCCCGCGTATCCCTTACGTGGTGTTCGCGCCGGCCTATGCCACCAAGCGCCGCCGCCACTGGCGTTCCCGTCCCGGGTTCGAGTTGAACAAGCGCGCCCTCCGGCAGGCGGATCTGCTCGTCACCAACAAGCGACCCGAGCTTGAGAACCTGCGCCGTCTGGTCCCGGAAGAGCGGCTCCTGTACATCGCGCCGGGCATCCGTACCGAACGCTTTGCCCCGGACCCCGACGCCCGCGCCCGCCTGCGGGCGGTCTGGCAGGCCGGCGACGATCCCGTGCTGGCCGCCGTGGCCATGCTGCGCGAGGATGTGAAAGCCCAGAGTCTGGAATGGACCATCCGCACTGCCGGCCGGCTGCTGCGCCAGGGGCAGCCCCTGCGCCTGGCCGTGGCCGGGGATGGCCCGGCCCGGCCGCGTCTGGAGCAGCTGGCCGCCCGGGAACTGCCCGGTCGGGCGCACTTTGTGGGCCGCATGGAACGATTCCAGCTTCAGGAATTCTATTCCGCAGCCGATCTCTTCGTGTTTCCCGGCATTCGCGAAGGGTTGGGCATGGTCTATCTGGAGGCCCAGTGCTGCGGACTGCCCTGCGTGGCCTGGGACGATGACGGCGCGCCCGAGGTGATCCGTCACAACGTCTCCGGCCTGATCACCCCTGCTTACGATGGCGAGGCCTTTGCCGCAGCCACGGCGACTCTTTTGCGGGATCCGTCCCTGCGTCTGGCCATGGGCCGGGCCGCGCGCGAATACGTGCTTGCCAATCACGACGTGACGCGCAACTATGGGCAGATGGAAGCCCGCATTCTTGAATTGCTTGCCGCCCGGCGGCAGGAGGTCCGGCCATGATTTTCGGCATGCTTCGCCACGGCGAAACCGTCTGGAATGTGGACAAGCGCATCCAGGGGCAGACCGAGCATCCGCTTTCCGACCTGGGCCGGGAGGAGGCCCGCAGCTGGGGTCGCGCCCTGGCCGGCCAGGGCTGGCGGCGCATTCTGGTCAGTGATCTTGGCCGGGCCATGGAAACCGCTGCGCTCATCAACGAATCCCTGCACCTGCCCGTGGTTTCCGACGCCCGCCTGCGGGAACAGGACTGGGGCCAGTGGGTGGGCAAGACGGTCAAGGAATTGTGCGATGCCAGCCTGCCCGCGGTACAGGAACAGGAGAACCGGGGCTGGGAGTTCCGCCCCCCGGGCGGCGAAAGCCGTACCGAGGTGCTGGCCCGGGTGCTGGCCGCCCTGGGCGACCATGCCCTGGGCGACAACGGCTCGCCCTGTCTGGTGGTGGCGCACAAGGGCGTGCTCAAATGCCTAGCCTACCACTGCCTGGGCTGGACCTTTCTGCCCCATGAGCCCGACCCCCTCAAGCCGCACCGGCTGCACCGCTTCTCCTGGGTGGCGGACGAGACCGGTGGCCGGCTGCTTATCCTCAACCTCAACGAACGCCTGGAGCCTGCCTCGGCATGAGCGTCCTGTTTTATACCCAACACGTGCTGGGCATGGGCCACCTCTTCCGCAGTCTGGCCGTGGCCCGGGCCCTGGCCCCGGAGCCGGTGCATCTGGTGACCGGCGGCGCGGAGGCCCCGGCCACCCTGCCGGACAATGTCCGCCATCTGCCCCTGCCTCCCCTGATGATGGACGCGGAGTTCTCCTGCCTGCGTTTGGGTGAGAGTGATGCCCCAGACCATTTCCCGGACGCCGCCTCCCGGCGGGAGGCCCTGGTGGCCGCACGGTTTCTGGAACGCACGGCCCTGCTGCAGCACGCCTTTGCGGAAATCGGCCCGGATCTGGTCCTGGTGGAATTGTATCCCTTTGGCCGCAAACGCTTTGGCCAGGAAATCCAGCCCCTTCTGGAACAGGCCCGCGCCGCCGGCGTACCCGTGGTCTGCAGCCTCAGGGATATTCTGGTGGAAAAAAAGGATCAGGACGCCTACGAACGCCGCGTCCTGGACGCGCTGCACGCCCGCTTCGACGCCCTGTTAATCCATAGCGATCCTGATCTCTTCCCCCTGTCCGCCACCTTTTCCCGGGCCGGGGACATTGCCATCCCTGTGGCCTATAGCGGCTATGTGGCGCCGGAGCCCGTGCCGGCACCACAGGCCAGTGCCCTGCGGCGCGCACTCGGCCTGGCGCCGGGCGAGTCGCTGGTGGCGGCCAGTATTGGCGGCGGGGCCGTGGGCGACCATTTGCTGCAGGCTGTGCTGGAGGCCTCGCACATCTTGCAGACCACCCGCCCCCATCGGCTCCTGGCGCATGCCGGGCCATTCATGGACGAACCCCGCTACCGGGAGCTCGAACGCCTGACCAAGGGCGCGCCGTGGATCACCCTCTCCCGATTCACCAATGATTTCCAAACCCTCCTGGCTGCGGCGGACTGCTCCGTGAGTCTGGCTGGCTACAACACGGTCATGGGGCTGCTGGCCCAGGGCACGCCGGGGCTGGTGCTGCCCTTTGACCAGAACCGGGAGCAGCGCCTGCGGGCCACTGCGCTGGCCGAACGGGGGCTCCTGACCATCCTGGAACCGTCAGACCTCGCTCCCCCCACCCTGGCCGGCCGGATGGAGGCGGTGCTGCACACCGGGCGCGGCGCGGGTCATGGGGACGATGACGGCAGGCAGGAGCGTCCTGCACTCAATCTGGACGGCACACACGGCTCGGCTCGCATCCTGCGGGCATGGCGCGCCGCGCAGTGGTCCGAATCATCGAAATCCGCTTCCTTGCGGCAGACAGCTGGTCGAAACGTTGGGAGGTCATAATGCCCGTGCGCACCGCCCCCTGCGCCCTGTGGCGCACCGTTCCCGCCGATGCCCTGCGTCAGGCCCGGCTGGCGCTGGATCGTGGTCTGGAACATTTGCACACTCCCCACTGCCAGGTTTTTTTCCGGGCCGACGACTGCGGCGTGCCCGGCAAGATCTGGCAATCATTTGTGGAAATCTTCCTGTTCCGCCGCACGCCCCTGGCGCCGGCGCTGGTCCCGGCCTGGCTTTCCGCCGCACGCTGGCGGGCGCTGAAGGAACAGACGGCGCCCGCTCCGGAGTTGTTCGCCTGGCATCAGCACGGCCGGCAGCACGCGAACTACGAACTCACGGGCAAGAAAATGGAGTTCGGTCCTTCGCGGTCCAGGGAGGAAAAACTGCGCGACCTCGTCGCCGGGCGGACCCGCCTGCGGGATCTGCTGGGCGACTCGCTCCTGCCGGTCTTCACACCGCCCTGGAACCGGGTGGATGGCGACACGCTTGAATTGCTGGTGGAGCTGGAATACGCCGCCATTTCCCGCTCCCCGGGCGCACGTCCACTGGCGCCGGAAGGGTTGCCCGACGTGTGCATCAATGTGGACTTGCACACCCGCAAGGAGCCCACGTCCGAGTCGGCCTGGCAGGCCCTGCTGGGTGAGCTGGAACAGGGTGCCGCCGCGGGGCGGCTGGGCATCATGTGCCACCACCAGCGGATGAATCAGGCGGCCCTGGACTGGCTGACCGGCTTTCTTTGCCTGCTGGCCGGGCATTCCCGGCTGGAGCCGGTGGCCCTGGCGTCCCGGCTGGCGGCTTCAGGAACGCCCGAATGCGGACATCCTGCGCTTGTCATAGTCGCCTGACCTCGGCTATGGTGCGGAAAGGACGGAATCTTCTCCCTGCATTGCGGTCCTGCCGGGCCGTGCCGCGCGCCTGCGAGAGGGTGCGCCACCAAGGATAGCTCATGCCCCACGCCAACGGACGCCGTCACGTGCACCGTCTCATCGTGCTGCCCTGGAAGGCCTCGGTGGAAATTGCCTGGCGCAATCTGAAAGTGCGGTTTTTGCGCAATGTGATCACCGTGGTCAGTCTGGTGCTGGCGGTGGCGTTTCTGAGCTTTACCATGGTCAATGTGGATTTGGCCCGCGGCTATCTCTCGGCCGGGGGCGAACAGGCCATGGCCCAGCTGCAGCGTGCTGGCTATGATGTGGACACCGCCACCGGAACCGTGGGGTCCAGCGCCAAGGAACGCTGGATTGCCGTGCTTTCCCTGCTGGTCTGCGCCGTGGGCATCGTCAATGCCCAGCTCATGGCCGTGACCGAGCGCTTCCGGGAAATCGGGATCATGAAGTGCCTGGGCGCGCTGGATTCCATGGTCCTGCGGCTCTTTTTGCTGGAGGCGACCATGCAGGGGCTGGCCGGGGCCACCGTGGGCTGCCTGGCCGGGGCGTTCTTTGCCATCCTCCTGAATCTGCTTCGCTTTGGATTTTCGGCGCTACTCGGTCTGGCGCCTGTGGCGCTGTTCGGCTCCCTGGGGCTGGCCCTGCTGGCCGGGGTGGGCCTGTGCTTCATTGGTGTGAGTTACCCGGCCTATGTGGCCGCCCGCATGCAACCCGTGGTGGCCATGAAGGCCGAACTGTAAGGATGCTGTCCATGCAGCAGGCAGAAGACATCCAGACCGCCAGCACGCCGGTGGAAACGGCCGCGCCGGAAAAGGGGCCTCCCGCGAATGGGCGGCCAAACGGCTCCGGCCGCACCATCGTGCGCGTGATTGGCGTTAAAAAGGAATTCCAGCTCGGCAAACACCGGGTGCAGGCGCTCAAAGGGGTGGACCTGGAGATCATGGCCGGGGAATACCTGTCCATCATGGGGCCGTCCGGTTCGGGCAAGTCCACGTTATTCAATATGATCGGCGGGCTGGACAAGCCGAGCGAGGGCAAGGTCTTTATCGACGAGGTGGACGTCTCCCAGCTGGACGCCTACGAACTTGCCTGGCTGCGCAACAGAAAAATCGGCTATATTTTCCAGACGTTCAACCTCATCCCGGTGATGACGGCCCTGGAAAACGTCACCCTGCCCATGACCTTTGCCGGCGTGCACGCCGACGAGGCCGCGCGCAAGGGCATCGAGCTGCTCAAGCTGGTGGGCCTGGGCGAGCGTTTTCAGCACAAGCCCCTGGAGCTTTCCGGCGGCCAGCAGCAGCGTGTGGCCATTGCCCGCAGTCTGGCCAACGATCCGGCCATCGTCCTGGCCGACGAACCCACGGGCAACCTGGACCTGACCACGGGGGAAGAGATCATCGAGCTGCTCAAAACCCTGTCCGTGGAGCGCGGGGTGACCATCATCTCCGCCACCCACGACCATAAAATGCTCAACGTTTCCGAAAGAGTGGTCTTCATCCGCGACGGGCGTGTGGACCGCATCCAGGCCCGCGAGGAAATGTCCATCGTCATCGGCGCGGTGGGCATGTCCGAAGACAGGCGTCCCTTTGATGGCGCATGTCCTATCGACTGAGGGAGCGACCTGTGACGCGGCATAGTGCAACCTTCCTCCTCTGTCTGAGCCTGTTGCTGACGCTGACCCTTGGCAGCTGGCTGCCAGCCATGGCCCAGCCTGCGGACGTGGACCCGAAACTTGCGGAACGGGTGGCCCAGCGCATTCGCGACTTTGCCAAATCCGGCGACCGCAGCCTGGGTTCCAAAGGCCTGCAGGACGCCGCCGGCTACATAGACGCCTATTTTCATGGTCTCTTCGCCAGCTGGGCCAAGCCTGACGGTGCAGCCTCCGACAGCGAGGCCGAAGACGACGCTCCCGGCCTGCGCATCGGCCGCATGCGCTTCAACCTGCCCATCCCGGACGTCGCGCCCGGCAAGCAATGCTGGCTGGCCCGTACGGATACCGGCAAGGGGCTGGCCGTGCATCCCCTGCAGATGAATGCCCTCGCTCCCGGCACCATCCCGGCCCCCGGCGCCGTGGGGCCGGCCATTTACGTGGGCAAAGGGCAACTGGCGGATTTCAATGGCCTGCAGGTGCGCGGCAGCATCGTCTTCATGGATCTGGATTCGGCCAAACACTGGACCAACGCCGCCACCCTCGGCGCGCAGGCGGTGATCTATGTGGACGACCCCGCCGCCACCGGCGCACCGCGCTGGCTGTTCGAAGACAAGCTGGAGCTGACCCCGGTGGATTTCCCGCGGTTCTGGATGCCCCGGGCCGAGATGGAAGCCTGGCTGGGCGCGCCCCTGCCCCCGCGTCCCGCCCCGCTCGCAGCCGGCCTCGAAGTCCAGCTCGTGGCCCCGACGCAGTGGCGGCAGGTCCAGACGGACAACATCTATGCCTTCCTCCCCGGCAGTGACCCGGCCCTGGCAAATGAGCTGTTGGTTTTCGAAGCCTTTTACGACTCCACCGCCTATGTCCCCGGCAAATCCCCCGGTGCGGACGAAGCCTCCTCCCTGGTGGCACTGCTGGAGCTGGCCGCGAAATTCGCCCAGGAGCCGCCCCAACGCAGCGTGCTCCTGCTGGCCAGCTCCGGCCATGCCCAGGCCCAGGCCGGGTTGCGCGAGTTGTACGGCGCACTGGAAATGCCCGGCCGGGAGTTGCGCCAGCAGCGTCGGGACCTGACCCAGCTCATCAACAAAACCGAAGCCGCGCGGGACGCGCTCTATGCCCTGAGCGCCCCGGCCGGCGCCGAACCGTTCCCGCCCGGTGATCCTCGCGAAGCCCTGGCCCTGGAGGCCATCCAGTCCGTGGTCAAGACGGAGGTGGACCAGCTTTCCACCCGGCTCATGCGCCTGCGGCTGGAAGCTGGCGACGAATCCCCCGAGCCGACGAACTACCTGGATCAGGACTCCCGCAGCGAGGAGATCCGCCGTCTGGCCGATGAACGCATGGGCTATCGCCGTCTTTTGTATCTGCAGCGGCTCGATCAGGCCTCTGTCCAGGACCTGCGCCGGCTCAAGGCCATGCTCCCCCTGGCCCAGACCGAGACCGCCCTGCGCGAGCGCGATCTGAAAGCCCGCCAGAAAGCCATGCGCGCCAGCGAAGCCATCAAGAAACTGCTGCAGGATAAAACCCTCAAGGCCCACATTTCCCTGCATCTTTCCAGCAAGGGCGATGGCCTTGGCGCCTTTGACCGCGGCTTTCTGTACGACATCCGCGAGGACGTGAACCGCTCCCGATATTACTCTGATATCGACGACCTGTTGCGTACCCTGGACCAGCAGATCACGCAGGAGGGCACCCCCTCCCTGCTGCGGGATACCCTGCGCCCGAGCCGCCTGCGGACCTGGGAAAGCTGGCTGCCAGACCAGCCCGATCTGGGCGGGGAGATACCGGCCCTGGCCGGCCGCATCGGCCTGACCCTGGCCACGGTGCACGACGCCCGGCACTGCTGGGGCACGCCTTACGACCTGCCGGAACGCGTGGATGTGGCCTTCCTGGCCCGGCAGATTGACTACGTGACCCGTCTGGCCGGCAAGCTGGCCCAGGCCCCCATGGACTGGGACATCGGCGATCCTCCCAACGGTTTTGCCTTCCTCTCCGGCCGGGCCAACCTCCTGCGCCAGGGCGAGGTTTTTCCAGACCGTCCGGCCCAGGGCAGCATCGTCTGCAGTTTCCAGGGCATGAGCCGTTTTTATGCCTCCGTTGACTCCCTGGGGCACTTTTCCATCCCTGGTCTGGCCGATTCCAAACGCACCCAGCACAAGGCCGTCCTGGAAGTCTTTCACTTCGACCCAGACTCCGGCCGGGTCCTGTGGACCGTGGACAAGGCCGCCACGGGGCTGAATAATTACCGGGTCAAAATCGCCCGCCGGGCCATGGAAACCACCCTGACCCTGTTTACCTGCAGCCAGATCGACTTTTTCGATACCCTGGAGCCGCGATCCTTCCGGTTCATGACCATCCCCTCGCTGTTTGACGGCCGCACCGAAACCCTGCCCATGCGCTACTGGTACAGCCGGCTGGACACCCGTTCCTCCACGGCCAACGCGGTGTTCCTGGAGCCGGGCACGCCCCTCAAGCTGACCCTCTCCGACACGGTGCTGGGTCGCAAGATGCTGCTGCTGAACGCCACGGCCGACCATCCCACCGGCCTGGGCTTCATTGCCGGGGAAACGCCGCGCATCGACGCCGCCCCCTGGCGGGCCGCGCGGGACATGTGGACGCTGCTTGAACCACGCGTGCAGAATCTGGAAGAGCGCGGCATCGTCAACGACCGGCTGCGCGAGCTGATGGACGCCGGCAAACTTGCCCTGGCCGAGGCCGGGCAGGCGCTCAAGGATCTGCAGTACGACCGGTTCTTCGAATCCGCCCGCACGTCCTGGGCCCTGGCCTCGCGCGTGTACAACGACGTGGAAAAAACCACCCGGGACGTGCTCATCGGCGTGCTGTTTTACATTGCCCTCTTTGCGCCCTTTGCCTACTGCTTTGAACGTCTGGTGTTCGGTTTCACCCATATCCATCAGCGCATCCTGGGCTTTTTGGGGGCTCTGGTCGGAACCATCGCCATCATTTACGTGGTCCATCCGGCCTTTGAACTGACCTACTCGCCGCTGGTGGTCATCCTGGCCTTTTTCATCCTCGGATTGTCCCTGCTGGTGGCGGGGATCATTTTCTTTCGTTTTGAACGCGAGATGGCCGACCTGCAGCGTCAGGCCCGGCATTTGAAATCCACCGAAATGAGCGCGGCCTCGGCCTTCAGCGCCGCCTTCATCCTTGGTGTGAGCAATCTGCGCCGCCGCCCCGTGCGCACGGCCCTGACCTGCACCACACTGATCATCCTGACCTTCACCATCATGAACTTCACGGCCGTGAAAAGCGTGCGGCAGCACACGGCCAGCCGCTTTGGGGACGAAACCTCCTATCAGGGCATCCTGCTCAAGCATTTCGGCTGGCAGGACCTGCCTCAGGAGGCCTGGGACGCCGTGCGCGAGACCCTCGCCCCCCTGGGCCAGACCACGCCGCGGGCCTGGTTCGTTACACAGGACCGTGGCCGTCCGCCCCTGGTGCCCGTGCATCGCGGCATTCTGGAGGCCGACGCCAAGGGTGCCGTGGGCCTCTCATACCTGGAACCGGCCGTGACCGGGCTGGATGGCAGGATCCTTCTGGCCGGCCGCTGGCTGCGCGAAGGCGAGCGCGACACCGTGCTGCTGCCGGCCCGCATGGCCGAGTTGCTGGGCATTCTGCCGGAACACCTGGAAAAGACCGGCGAGGCCGAGGTCAAGATTTGGGGCATGGATTTCCGCGTGGTCGGCCTGTTTTCCCCGGACCGGCTGCGTGAGGCAGTGGACCTGGATGGCGAGCCCCTGACCCCGGTCTTCTACCCGCGCGAGACGGTCTACGAACTCTCGGACCAGGAGTCCGAAGCCCTGGAAGGCGGCCCTGGCGGCATGCAGATGCAGTCGCGCTATGAGCATGTGGATACGGAGCAGGTGGTTATCCTGCCCTATGCGGTGCTCATGTCCATGAGCAAGGGCGGTGGCGGCCTGGGCGGCGGTGGCCGGCTCAAGAGTCTGGCCTTTGCACCCGGCCCGCAGGCCCCGTCCCTGCGCGAACTGGCTGCGGAACTGGCGGACCGCTTCAACATGATGCTCTTTTACGCCGAGGACGGTGCCGCCGACGGCGCCAAGGCCCAACCCGGAAGCTATCTGTATTACGCCGGCGAGGCCCTCTCCTACAGCGGTGCACCCAATATTTTGATTCCGCTGATTATTTCAGCCTGCATCGTGCTCAACACCATGATCGGCAGTGTGTTTGAGCGCAAGCGGGAAATTGCGGTGTACACCTCCGTGGGGCTGGCGCCGTCCCATGTGGCCTTCCTGTTTGTGGCCGAGGCCCTGGCCTTTGCCGTGCTCTCGGTGGTGGCCGGGTACATCCTGGCCCAGGGGGCTGCGGCGCTCCTGGCCGGCACGCCCCTGTGGGCCGGCATGACGGCCAATTACTCCTCCCTGGCGGGGGTGGCGGCCATGGTGCTGGTGATTCTGGTGGTGCTGGTCTCGGTGCTGTACCCCTCGCGCATGGCCGCGAACATTGCCATTCCGGACGTCAACCGTTCCTGGACCATGCCCCGCACCGAAGGGGAAATGCTCATGCTCACGCTGCCGTTCCTGGTCAAGGTGCAGGAAATGGGCACGGCTGGGGGTTTTCTTGTGGACTGGTTCCAGGCCCATGAGGATGTGAGCCACGGGCAGTTTGCCTCGGGCGAGATGCGGTACGAGTTCCTGCAGGGCAAGGATGTGCCGGCCTTTGTGTCCGAGGAAACCTTCCGGGAGGATGTCTGCTTCAGCCTGGAGATGCGCATCTGGCTGGCGCCCTTCGATTTTGGGGTGCGGCAGCGGGCCACGCTGGTCTTTTGCCCTTCGGAGCAGTATCCAGGGTTTCGGGAGATCAAGGTCCGCCTGCTGCGCGAGGCCGGGGAGCACGGCGTATGGCTCAACCTGAACAAGGGCTTCATCAACAGCCTGCGCAAGCAGCTCCTGGTCTGGCGCTCCCTGGAGGACGACGCCCGCCGGAGCTTTGAGCAGGATCTCAAACAGTGTCTGATCGAACGCAGCCCGGACGGCTGGCAGCCGCAGGAGTGTTTCCGCGCGTGAATCCTTCCTCCACCCCGTCGCCCTCTGCTTCCCGCGGTCTGCGCTGGCCCGCCCTGGGCCTGGGTCTGGCCCTGGGGCTGGGCCTGTGCGCCGTCACCCCCTGGCACAACGCCTACCTGCAAGGCACCTCGCTGGCGGGCGGGCATTTTCCGCTGGCACCGTTCTTCATCAGTTTTGTGCTGGTGCTGCTCACAGCCGGGGCCTCCAGACTGTTCAGGATCCCACCGCTCATCAGCGGGGCCGAACATGTGGCCATCTGGGCGTTGATGACCGTGGTGTCCGGCTTTGGCTGGACCGGTCTGGCCCGGACCTTCCTGGTGAACATCACCACCCCCGTGTATTTTGCCAGCGCCGGCAACCGCTGGGACGAGGCCCTGCGGCCGCTGCTGCCCGAGGCCTGGCTGGTGACCGACCCGGCCAGCGTCAAGCTCATGTACAACGGGCTCGAAGGTGGAAGGGGCCTGTCATACCTGGAGATTCTCTCCCAAATCCCCTGGGCTGCCTGGATCACGCCCCTGTGCACCTGGGCCGTGTTTCTGCTGCTGGCCTTCTGGGTCATGCTTTGCCTGACGAGCATCCTGGGCAAGCAGTGGGTGGTGAACGAGCGCGTGAACTTCCCCCTCATGCGCGCGCCGCAGCTCCTTGACGAGCAACTGGACGCCGGCACCATCAACCGCCTGCTGACCAACCGGCACCTGCTCCTGGGCCTGTGCATCCCGGTGCTGCTGCACACCTGGAACGGCCTCTCCTCGCGCTATCCTTCCATCCCGGTCATCCCCACGGTGATCATGATGGGCGACTATTTTCCAAAATACGGGCTCCTGGCCGGATTTCACAAGCTCAAGCTCTCCATTTACCCGGCCTTTATCGGCTTTGCCTTTTTGACCACCCAACAGATTTCCCTGAGCTTCTGGACGTTTTTTCTGCTGACCGGGCTGCTGGGCGGGCTGTTGGCCACCATGGGCCTGCAACCGCCGCCAGCCGCGTTGGGGTTGACCTTTGGCCCTTCCATCGCCAGTGCGGAGGAGGCCCAGACCATCGGGGCTTATCTGACCTTCTTCTGCTTCATTCTCTGGCTGGCCCGGCGACACCTGCGGCTCTCTGTGCACTGCGCCCTGCGCGGGCGGGCGGCGGCCTTTGGGGAATTCTGCTCGGAATCCCTGGAAATTCGGGACAACGTGGCCTGGATGCATCCGGGCGTGGCCGTCTGGGGCGCCACCTTGGGCCTGGCATTCCTGACCGGCTGGGCCGTGTGGCATGGCCTGCCCCTGCTGCCCACGCTCATGTTCCTGCTCACGGGGTTCATGATGCTGCTGGTGATGAGCCGGCTGGTATGCCAGGGCGGCGTGCCGTATTATGCCTTTGCCGCCGCGCCCATGGACGGGTTGCTGGGGCTCTTCGGCACCTCTTTCTTTGGCCCGGCAGGCATTCTGGGGCTGGCTGTGATGCAGAAGGTGCTCTTTCTGGACGTCCGCGAATCCCTCATGCCCTCGCTGTTCCACGCGGCCAAGGCCGGGGAGGACGTCCGCGGCCGTAGCCGGCTCTTTGCCGCCCTGTGTCTGGCTCTGCCCCTGGGCATAGTCGTGGCCATCGGCGCCATGCTGGTGCTGACACACAAATACGGCATGCGCGACCTCTCCGTGGACTGGGCCCAGCGGACTACCATCTCCATGTACGAAACCGCCCAGCAGCTGGCCGAAGTCGGGCAGACGGCCCGGCCCTGGGTGCTGACCTATGCCGGTGTGGGCGCCGCGGTGATGTTCCTGCTGGTGCTCTGCTACTACAAGCTGCCCTGGTGGCCCATCCATCCGCTGGGGTATCTGGCTGCCTATGGCACGGGCATGACGCACCTGTGGTTCTGCTTTCTGGCCGGCTGGATGTGCAACCACCTGACCCTGCGTTACGGCGGCGCGACGCTCTTCCGCCAGGCGCGCAATGTGTTTCTGGGCATGATCATCGGCGACTTCCTCATGGGCGGGGCCTGGGCGATCGTGGGCCTGTTCACGGACATCCGCTACCACGTCTTCCCCCTCTAGCAGCGCGCACACGGGACGCACCGCATGTACGACGACAAGGAACTGCAAGAATATCGGGACCTCCTCCCCGCGCCCACGCGGTTTGAGGAAGGCTTCGACTGGAAGACCATCGTCGGCGCCGTGTTCATCGGCTTCCTGATGATGCCCGGCTCCATGTACCTGCAGCTGGTCATCGGCTCGGGCATTGGTCCTGCAGCGCGGTGGGTCACCATCATCCTCTTTGCCGAGGTGGCCAAACGCTCCTACACCGAACTCAAGCAGCAGGAAATCTTCCTGCTTTATTACATGGCCGGCGCGGCCCTGGCCTCGCCCTTCTCCGGCCTGCTCTGGAACCAGTACCTTGTCCAGTCCGACGCTGCCAAGATGCTCGGGCTGGTGGAGTACATTCCCACCTGGGTCACCCCCCCGCCCGGCTCCTCCTCCCTGCTGGAGCGGACCTTCTTTCACCGCGACTGGCTCATGCCCATCCTGCTGCTCATCGGCTCGCAGCTGATCCAGCGCATCGACCACTTTGGCCTGGGCTACGCGCTCTACCGCCTGACCAGTGATGTGGAGAAACTGCCCTTCCCCATGGCTCCCGTGGGTGCGCTGGGCACCATGGCCCTGGCTGAAAGCACCGAAGACCGCAAGACCGGCTGGAAATGGCGCGTCTTTTCCGTGGGCGGGGTCATCGGCCTGGCGTTTGGCGGGCTCTATGTGCTTTTTCCGGCGCTCACGGGCCTGTTTTTCACCGAACCCGTGCATCTGATCCCCATCCCCTGGATCGAACTGACGCAATACACCGAGGACGCCCTGCCCGCCGTGGCCATGGGCCTGCAGCTGGACATGGGGCTCTTCTTCGTGGGCATGGTCCTGCCGTTCTGGGCGGTGATTGGCGGGCTCATCGGGCTCATCATCACCATCGTGGCCAACCCCGTCCTGCATGCCTATGGCATCCTGCACCGCTGGCACCCGGGCATGGCCACGGTGGAGACCGTGTTTGCCAACAACTTCGACTTTTACATGAGCTTTGGCATCGGCCTTGGGCTGGCCATTGCCTTGATCGGCTTCTGGCACGTGTTCAAGAGCCTGCGCCGCCGCGGGCATGGGCTGGATTTTTCCCTGCTCCTCAAAAAAAACGTGGAGCGCGGGGATATTGGCATCTGGACTTCCCTGGGCATCTACGTTGCCTCCACCCTGGCCTATGTGGCGGCCTGCGCCTGGCTGGTGCCGGAATTTCCCTGGGTGTTCTTTCTGGCCTACGGCTTTGTGTACACGCCGATCATCTCCTATGTTTCCGCGCGGATGGAAGGTGTGGCCGGGCAGTTCGTCAGCCTGCCCATGGTCCGGGAAGCCAGCTTTATCGCCGGGGCGCGCTATTTCGGCTACAGTGGCATCGACATCTGGTACGCGCCCATCCCCTTCCATAATTACGGGGAAGCAACTGTCGGCTTTAGACAAATCGAACTCACGGGCACCTCCCTGCGCGGCATCATCAAGGCCGAAATCGTGGTCTTCCCGGTGGTGATGATCGCCTCGCTCGTGTTCTCGCAGTTCCTGTGGCAGCTTGCGCCGATCCCCTCGGCGAGTTATCCATATGCCCAGGAGATGTGGCACCTGCAGGCCCTGAACGGCTTTTTGCTCCAGACTTCCACCCTTGAGGGTGACTCGCTCTTTTTCGAGGCCCTGCGAGGTGAATATCTGGGCTCCGGGCTGGTCTTCGGCGTGGCCACGTATGCGCTGCTGCAGGTTTTCGGCCTGCCGGTACTCCTGATATACGGCGTGGTTCGCGGCCTGGGCCAGAGCACGCCGCACGGCATGATCCTGGAAGTGCTGGGCGCGCTGTTCGGAAGGTTTTTGTTCGAGAAAAAGTACGGCGCCAACTGGCGGCAGTACGCGCCGGTGCTCCTGGCCGGTTTTTCCTGCGGCATGGGGCTCATGGGGATGTTCGCCATGGGCTGTTCGCTGATTCTCAAGTCCTTGGGGCGCCTGGCGTATTGATCGCCGCCCTGCAGGTGGCAGGTATTCCGTCATGGGTGGTTTTCGGCGCCCGCGGCCGCACCAGTCGCGCGCCATTTCGTGGAGGTTCCCGTGCACGCCAAAGAACTGGCCGTCGAATGCGCCAAGGGGCGCTGCCTGTTCTCCCGCCATGCGCAGGTGGTGGAGGAGTTCGGCCAGCGTTGCGACCTGCCGCCGCGCAGCCTGTACCACCTTTCCCTGGTGCTTGACGAACTGCTGACCAATATTGCCGCCTACGGCTACCTGGATCAGGACAGGCACCACGTCTGCATTACCCTGGGCCAGGAAGGCGACCAGATTGTCCTGACCGTGGAAGACGACGCCCTGCCGTTCAACATCCTGGAGGCCCCTCTGCCGGACACCTCCCTGCCCCCCGAAGCCAGGGCCAAGCCCGTGGGCGGGCTGGGAATTCTGCTGGTGCGACGGCTCATGGACAACATCAGCTATGAGCGCCGCCACAACAAAAATGTGCTGACTTTGCGCAAGCGCATCCATCATTGTCAGAAGGGAGAGAAGACCCATGAGTGTGACAACGCGCCAGCTCGGTGACGCGGCCATCCTCACCGTGACCGGCCGCCTGGACACCGAAGACACCCAGGGGTTGGAACAATACGTGCTGAAGGCCCTGGAAGAAGGCAAGACCAAGGTGATCTTTGACTTTGCCGAACTGGACTACATCAACAGTTCCGGCCTGCGCGTGCTGGTGATGGCCTACCAACGCCTCAAAAAGTCCGAGGGGCTGGTGGCCGTGTGCGGGTTGAAGGACTATATTCTGGAAGTGTTTGAAATCTCAGGCTACGACAAGCTCTTCACCCTCTGCGGGGACGCCAGCGAGCTGCTGCAGGAAGCACCCTCAGCCTGAGTGGCCTTGCATGCGTGCGGGAGCAATGGGGAAACCCCGCGGCTCCCGCACGCGTTCCTCGCCTGTGCCGTCAGATTTCTCCATCCAGCCGGCGGCGGTAATAATTGCTGTACAAGGCGGCCACGGGGTTGTGGCCGAGCACGCGGTCCTTGACCACCAGTGTGGTGGCCGGGGCCTTGCTGTGCATGGTAAAGAGCGCATCATGCCCCACGCACAACCCCAGGACGACGTTGAGCTGGGTGCCATCGCGATTGAAGATTTCGGCCTGCCCCACCGGGTTGCAGATGGCCTCCACCTCGCGCTCAGGGCCGTAGAGCTTCTTCACGCCCAGGATATCCTTGTCGATGCCGCACACCTTGCAGCAGGCCGAGCTGACCTTGAAGCCCTTCTGGGTGGCAATTTCCGCAAACCGTCTGGCCTCGTTGGCAAAGCCCACGCAAAAGGCCACGCCAAGGAGCGAGAATTCCATACGCCGGGCGAATTCCAGCGTCTCTTCCACCCGGCACATCTTCATGTAAAAATCTGACTCAATGCTGGAAGACACCTGCAGGAGTTTGAGCAGCTCGGGGTGTTCCTCGTAATACTCCCGTATCTCTTCACGAATGGGATGGCAGACCTTGCCGGCATAGCACTTCTTTTCGTCGCACGTGGCGCATTTCATCGCATCGCTCCCATGAGTCCCCATCCGGGATACGTCGGGATGGGGTGAACTCCCTGGCCTTGGGATCTGCGTACGCCATTTCTCCCCAAAAATCACCCCTCCTGATAAGGGTGAATTGTCCCCGCGCACATGTTCTTGACACCACCGTCACGCCCCGGCAGGATGTTCTTATGGAAGCATTGCGACTGAACAAAGCCCTGGCCCGGGCCGGCGTGGCCTCACGCCGCGGGGCGGATGAGCTCATCTTTGGCGGCCAGGTGCGTGTGAATGGCGAGGTTGTCGACTCACCCGGCCTGCAGGTCACTGCCAGGGACCACATCGAGGTCCAGGGACGGCCCATCCGTGTCCCGGTCGACCCCTCCGCCGGCCACACCACCATTGCCCTGCACAAGCCCGTGGAAGTGGTCTCCACCGCCAAGGACCCCCAGGGCCGGCGCACGGTGCTCGACCTGCTGCCAGCTGACCTGCGCGCCAATACCCGGCTCTACCCCATCGGGCGGCTTGATTATTTTTCCGAAGGCCTGATCCTGCTCACCGACGATGGCGATCTGGCCAACCACCTCATGCACCCGCGCCATCACGTGCCCAAGCGCTACGAAGTGCTGCTCCGGGGCGACGTGCCCAGCGAGGCCCTCAAGGCCATGCGCGAGGGCATGACCCTGCCGCCCACACCGCGCGAGCCCCAGCCCGTCCGCCTGCAGCCCGTGCCAACGCGCATCCTGGGCATCAAGGACGGCAAGACCCTCCTGGAGCTCGTCCTGCACCAGGGCGTGAACCGCCAGATCCGCCGCATGTGCGAGGCCCTGGACCTGACCATCCTGCGCCTGACCCGCGTCTCCATCGGCTCCCTGCCCCTGGGCGAACTGCCCAAAGGCAGCTGGCGGCGCCTGACGGCAGCCGAAGTGGAAGGCTTGCGGGGAGAATGAGGCTGGGAGAAAACACAAACGGGGGCGCTGCTTCATTCGCAACGCCCCCGTGAAATGGGTACGGGGGGAACCCTTTCTCCAGAAAGGCTTCCCCCCGATGGTCTTTTTCTACAGTCCGGACTCCGTATTATCGAACACTTCCACGCCGGTGGGGGGGGTGAAGGTGAAGAGGCCCTCGTCCAGGGGCGGGTTGAGGGAGATGTCGGTAAAGGCCACGGCGTTTTCGTTGCCATAGAAGTCAATCATGCTGATGCGCTGGATCAGGCCGGTGGTTGGGTCGGCCCAGACAGAGGCCTGGACCAGACCGGGTTCGGGCTCGCGGGGGGTGAGGTCCAGGCGGGTCAGCCCGTCTTCGCGGCCGGCGTTGGTGACTTCAAAGTCCTTGTCCAGGCGGGTGTTGCCGGCCAGGAAGTGGAGCATGGTCTTGGAGTCCAGCACTTCGGACGCTTTGTACTTGTAGGCGGTTTTTTCGGATTCGAAGTAGTCCCAGACCACGTCCTTGGTGGCCACGAGGAGCTCGCGCTCGGGCTCCAGGGTTTCCCAGCGGATCAGGCCGGGCTTTTTCATGGCCACGCGCCCGGTGCGGCGTTCGGTCTCCCGGCTGGCGGAGTTGGTCAGCACCTGGGTGAAGTGCGCCCGGAAGGTGGTCATCTTTTCATATTGTTTCTGGATGGCGTCCAGCAGGGCGTTGGTTTCCGGCGAGCTGGCCGCGCTTTGCATGGAAAAACCCATGGTCAGGACGAGGCCGGCAACGAGCACGCAGGCGATGAGCAGTTTTTGCATGGTCTTCCTCGATGGACGGGTGTCCGTGGTGAGGCATCCTGTTGTCGAGAGGGTTATGGGGATGGTTTCTATCCCTTGAGCACCGGTCGCGGCTTGGCGCCGTCCGCCGGGCCCACGATGCCGTCCATTTCCATCTGTTCCACGTAGCGGGCCGCGCGGTTGAAGCCGATGCGGAACCGCCGCTGGATGAGGGAGATGGACGCCTTGCCCTGACTGAGGACAAATTCCTTGGCTTCCTGATACTTGGGATCCGTGTCCAGATCTCCTGGGCCGCCGGAGAGGCCGTCTTCCTCACCGCCGTTTTCGCCCCATTCGCTGAAGTCCAGCTGGTAGCTGGGCGGTTGCTGGCGTTTCCAGAACTCCACCACGCGGCTGACGTCGTCATCGCTGACAAAACAGCCGTGCAGGCGCTTCACCTTGCCGCCGGATGGCTTGTACAGCATGTCGCCCTTGCCCAGCAAGCGTTCTGCGCCCACGGCATCGAGAATGGTGCGCGAATCGTGCTTGGAGGTGACCTGGAAGGAGATGCGGCAGGGGAAGTTGGCCTTGATCAGGCCGGTGACCACGTCCACACTGGGCCGCTGGGTGGCCAGAATCATGTGGATGCCTGCGGCGCGGGCCAGCTGGGCCAGCCGGACGACGCTGGTTTCCACTTCCTTGGCTGCGGTGAGCATGAGGTCGGCCAGCTCGTCGATGACCAGCAGCAGGTAGGGCATGTGGTCCAGGTCGGCCCAATCGTCCGGGGCGGTGCCATCGGCACGGCGGGCGGCGAGTTTTTCGTTGTAGCCCTGGATATTGCGCGCGCCCACGCGGGCCATGGCCTGATAGCGCTGGTCCATCTCGTGCACGGCCCAGTCCAGGGCGTTCTTGGCCAGGGCCATTTCCGTGACCACGGGATGCACCAGGTGGGGCAGGTCGGCGTAGACGGCCAGTTCGATGCGCTTGGGGTCGATGAGCAGCATGCGCACCTGATCCGGCCGGGCCTTGTAGAGGATGGAGAGCAGGATGGAGTTCAGGCAGACACTCTTGCCCGCACCCGTGGCCCCGGCCACGAGCAGATGGGGCATCTTGGCCAGATCGGCCACGGCGGATGCGCCGGCAATATCCTTGCCCAGGGCGAGGGTCAGCAGGGAATCGGCCTGGGCAAAGGTCTCGCTTTCCAGAATTTCGCGGAAAAAGACCGTTTCCCGGACCTTGCTCGGAATCTCCACGCCAACCATGTCCTTGCCGGGGATGGGAGCCTCAATGCGCACGGCCATGGCTTTGAGGGCCAGGGCCAGGTCATCTGAAAGATTGGCGATTCGGCTGATCTTGATGCCCGGGGCCGGCTTGTACTCGAACATGGTCACCACGGGACCGGGGGTGACGTGGTGCACGTCGCCCTGGACATTGAAGTCCGCCAGACAGGTGGTCAGGCGCGTGGCCTGATCGGCCAGTTCATCGGGGTCCACCACATGGGCCTGGGCCGGCACCGGGGCCAGGAGCTGCATGGGCGGCAGGGAGGAGCGGGCGAGCACGGTCTCGTGCACCGGCGCCACCTCGGCCTGCCGGGTCTGCGGGCCGGCCAGTTCCTCTTCCAGGGTCAGGTCGCGGTCATACACGGCCACTTCTTCCATGGAATAGGTGTCTGCCATGTCCTCTGCGGCATCCACTTGCGCCTGCGGCTGGACGGCAGGGGCGGGAGCGGCAGCCTGGGGAGCAGCCTGGGGCTGAGGAGCCGGCGCGACGGGCACCTGCATGACTGGAGGCGGCACGGGCCGGGTGATCTGGACGGGCTGGACGGGGCGAACAGGTTGGACGGGTTGGGCAGGTTGCAGGGGCTGGACAGGTCGGACAGGTTGGGTGGGCACGGTGACAGCCTGCATCGTCACGGCCGCCGCATCTGGCCGGTCACTGTCCAGATCCTCGATTTCCTCTTGCCGCGCGCCTGCGTGCTGCTCGTTTTCCCCAAGAACTTGGCGGAACTTCTCCTTGATGCTGGAGAAATTCGCCGGGAGCATGGCCAGGGATTCGCGGTCCGGGATGGGATCGGCAAAGGTCTCGTCCTCTTCGCAAATCATGTCCATGATATTGCGCGAAGGCTCGTTGCCGGCATCTGGCTGGTACACCGGTGTGGCCTGCAGGACAGGATCGGCCTCCAGCAGAAAGTCTTCTGCCGATACAGCCGCGATATCAAAGGGCGCATCCGACAGGGACTGCGCAACGGCGAATCCCGGCGGTGGAGGTGGCGGAGGCGGTGGCAGCGTGGGGTACGGCATGGCGTCCACTCCCGGGCCCGATTCCGGGCCAGCCCAAGAATCCTGTACCGGCCCCAGGCTAGGGAGCGTCTCGAACAAAAACTCCTGACGTTCGGCCGAACCCGCGCCCTCTTCCATCCGGCGCCGGCGCTCCTCGCGGCGCAGCATGCGCTCCAGGTGCTTTTCCCACTGGTCCTGCCCCCAGCTGTGCAGTCTGGGGATCATGTGCCAGAAGCTTTCACCGGCCAGGAGCTGCAAAGAGGCCAGAAAGACCAGCGTCCAGAGGATGCTCGCGCCCACGGGGGTCAGCAGCAGCTCGCTCCAGCGCATGAACAGCCGGCCAAACACACCGCCGCCGGTCATGTCGCCCAGGCCCATGTGCCGCAGGCCCCAGTCCCCCCCGCCGCCAACGGCCATTACCGTGGAGGCAAGGAGGCCAAGCCCCAGCCAGCGCCACCAGGGCATGGCCAGCTGGTGCAGGAACTGCCTGAGCCCGACAATGAGCAGGATCACGGGTAGAAAAAACGAGCCCGCGCCAAACAGGTCATGCAGGGCGCCGGCAAGGTAGGACCCCAGCTTGCCGGCGCCGTTCTGGATGACATGATCGTCCGCCACGGCCTGATTGAAGGTCGGATCCTGGGCGCTGTAAGTGCTCACAGCCAGAAGCAGCACGCAGGCCAGGAGCAGCCAGACCAGTCCCAGCACTTCTCGCCGAAGTGCTTTGGAACTCCTGAATGAGGACGATGAGACGGACATGGACAACCGGTTCAACTGAGTCAGCGGCATGAACGCACGATCTCAGACGGTTATTCGCGGCCCAGGTAGCCGCCGGAGCGGGTGTCCACCTTGATGCGGTCGCCCTGGTTCACAAACAGCGGCACCTGCACCTGCAGGCCGGTCTCCAGGGTGGCGGGCTTGGTGGTGTTGCTCACGGTATCGCCCTTCACGCCCGGTTCGGTCTCCACTACCTGCAGGACCACGGAGGCCGGCATGTCGATGTCGATGGGCTGGCCCTTGTACATCAGGACCTTCACTTCCTGGCCTTCCTTGAGGTAGCCGCCCTTGCCGCCGGTCTGCTCGTCGGTGACGTGGGACTGTTCGTAGTCCGTCAGGTCCATGAAGGCGAAGCCGTCGCCATCTTTGTAGAGAAACTGCAGGGTGCGGGTTTCGGTATCGGCCTTGCCCACTTTTTCGCCGGAGCGGAAGGTGTTGTCCACCACGCGGCCGTTGAGCAGGTTGCGCAGCTTGGTGCGGACCATGGCCCCGCCCTTGCCGGGCTTGAAGTGTTCGAACTCGATGATTTCAAAAGGAATATTATCGATTTCGATCTTGAGGCCGCGCTTGAAGTCCGTGGTCGAATACATGAACTCTCCTCGTGGAGCCTGTCCTGAACGGGTCAGGCGGAAGGGTGATGAAGGTGCTGGTAGAGGGCCTGGAGGGCGAGGGCATAGCTCAAGAGGCCGAAGCCTGCAATCACTCCGATGACCTTTGTGCCGATGAAACTCTGATGCCGGATGGGTTCCGGCCGGGCCCAGATGTTGGAAAGATGCACCTCCACCGTGGGCAGCTTGATCCATGCCAGGCAATCTGCCAGAGCCAGACTGGTGTGCGTGTAGGCCCCGGCATTCAGGGCCACGCCGTGCACGCCGGTTTTCCAGGCCTTTTCCAGGCGGTTGATCAGGGCCCCTTCGCAGTTGGACTGATAGAATTGCAGGGCGATGTTGTCAAAGGCCGGGCCCATCACCTGCCGGGCCAGCTCCGGGAGATCTTCCATGGACTGATGGCCGTAGATCTCCGGCTGGCGCTTGCCGAGGTGCCCGAGATTGGGACCGTTCATGACCAGAAAGGTATACTGCGCTGCGTTGGGCATTGTCACCGTCGCCATGATGTCGTAGTTCGTGGGGATGAACGCAAATTCCACCTTGCCATCGTCTGCATCGTCCAAGCCGGCCCCCATTCTGCCGCAACTGGAACTGGCGGCCACGGTGTACACCCTGGGCCAGCTCACCAATGCGGAAATCGACTGGGAGCTGCCGCAGGTGGCCCTGGCGGGCCGCTCCAACGTGGGCAAATCCTCCTGCCTGAACAGCCTGGGCAATCGTAAAAATCTGGCCCGCACCTCAGCCACGCCGGGCAAGACCCAGAGCGTGAACTTTTTCCGCGTCCGCTTTCCCGGCGAGGGGACAGGCTTTCATCTGGTAGACCTGCCGGGGTACGGCTACGCCCGCCGCTCCAAAACCGAGCGGGACAAGTGGGCCGCGCTCATGGAAGCCTACCTGAGCGGCGCGCGCCGGCCCCGCACATTGGTCATCCTGGTGGATGGCCGCCATCCGCCCCAGAAGCTGGATGTGGAGCTGGTGGACTTTTGCCGCGGCTCCGGCCTGCCCTGGCTGCTGGTCTGCACCAAGGCGGACAAATGCTCTCAAAAGGACCGCAACGCCCGCATCGCCGAGTGGCGGGAGGTGGCCCCGGATTTGATCCTGGAGGATCGCAACGGGCCGCTCTTCTTCTCCAGCGTCACCAAACAAGGGCGCGACGCCCTGTGGCGCAAACTGCGGCTGGCGGCCGGACTGCCTGAGACGGTGGCTCAATCCGCCTGAGGCTCCCCTCCTCCGCTGTTCATCTGCGCATCCGGCTGCGCAGCCGGGGGGCGTTTCAAAAAAAAGCCCATCAGAAACTCGCTGTCCAGCGGGCTCAGGTTGAAGCGCACGCAGGCGTCTTCCACCAGGGCCCGCAGGGCCGGGCCGTGTGCCGCGCCTGCGCTCCCTTCTCCCGCACCTTCCGAGCCTTCCATCGCTTCCGAAACATGGGCAATGGCCCGACGCAGCAGTTCGCTTTGAGGAAGCAACGTGGCCATGGGGTGCCGCCTGGAGGTGTTGGGGTGCGATCCTTCTGCAAAAACTCTCGATAAAATCTACACGATTTTGCCCTCCCTGGCAACCGTTCCCGGCCTTGCCCCTGTGAAACGGGATGGTTGTTCATGGCGGCGGATGTGTTGTCAGACGCTGCCTGCTGCGCTAGGAGGGGGCGTCCTGACGTATTCACCCCATCGCAGCCAGTGCGCAAGGAACAGCTCTCATGGAAACGGCACTCACCGCCCTGATTCTGGGCATTGTGGAAGGGCTGACGGAGTTTTTGCCCGTCTCTTCCACCGGGCATCTCATCCTGGCCGGCAATCTGCTGGGCTACACCGGCCCCCGGGCGGATACCTTTGAAGTCATCATTCAACTCGGCGCCATCCTGGCCGTGGTGGTCATTTACCGGGAGCGCTTCTGGGGACTGCTCGTCCCGCAGGCGGGGCAGGCCTTTGGCGGCATCCGCGGAATGTGGCTGCTGTTCCTGACCTGTCTGCCAGCAGTCATTGTGGGTCTGCTGGCCCACGGAGCCATCAAGGAGCACCTCTTTGGCCCCAAAACCGTGGCCATGGCCCTGGGCGTGGGCGCTCTGGCCATTTTGTGGGTGGAATCCCGGCAGCGGCGCTCCCGGTATCGCACCCTGGACGACCTGACGCCCATGCTGGCCCTGGGCGTGGGGCTGTTTCAGTGTCTGGCGTTGTGGCCGGGGTTTTCCCGCGCCGCCGCAACCATCATGGGTGGCATGATTCTGGGCGCCGACCGCAAGACCGCGGCGCAATATTCCTTCATCGCTGCCGTGCCCATCATGTTCGCGGCCACGGGGTATGATCTTTATAAAAGCTGGTCCATCCTGGATGCGAGCTGGTTTCAGTTCCTGGCCATCGGCTTTGTTGTCAGCTTTGTGTCGGCCTGGCTGGCTGTGAAGGGATTTATCACCCTGCTGGGTGCCATCACCCTGCGGCCCTTTGCCTGGTACCGCCTGGCCCTGGCGCCGATTGTGCTGCTGTTCTGGCCTTCGTGAAAAAAATGTGGAGCAGGACACAAATTGTGCTTGCCAAGCCCCTGTGTTCTGCGTAAAGAGACGTGCTTCGCGGGGCGCATCAGTTTTCGGCGCTTCGGGTGATGGCGAGGTAGCTCAGGTGGTCAGAGCATGCGGCTCATATCCGCAGTGTCGGGGGTTCAAGTCCCTCCCTCGCTACCAGAAAGAACAAGGACGTCGGCAACGGCGTCCTTTTTTTTGTGCGAGTTCAGATAAGGAACAGATAAAGACCAGTCTTGTGTGGGCGGCAGGCTGCACCCTGTCTGCGTCAGACGCGAGCGTACCGGGGCCTTTCCGGGAATCATGAAAAACCCTCACGCTATTAATTTGCCATTTCTATCAAATTGCGGCATCGCATTGGCAGATCGGTAAAAACTGCTGACCCGTCATGCCGTCTCGAGACTGCGGCCGGGTTTCACACGACAACGGCGCCGCCATTTCCGGCGGTTATTCCCGATGGGTGAACACCATGCATCGAGACGACGAGCAGCCCCAGGCATCCCAACCCTCCCCGCCTACCGCCGAAAGTGACGAGGGGGGGCAATCCCAGATCCCCCCTGCCCCTGAGACCATCCCCGCCCTGATCCCTCTGGCCGGGGGCAAAGAGCCGGCGGCAGCCCTGCCGGCCGAGGATTCCCGTCTTGGCGGGCTCAAATACATTGTCGGCATTGGGGCCAGTGCCGGCGGGCTGGAGGCGCTGCAGAGCTTTTTCGCCAGCATGCCCATCGATACGGGGCTGGCATTCATCGTCGTGCAGCACCTGTCCCCGGACTACAAGAGCCTGATGGTGGAACTGCTTTCCAAATACACGGACATGGCCGTGCTGCGGGTGGAAGGCGATGGCATGCCCATTGAGCCGAACACCGTGTATTTGATCCCTCCCAAGAAGAACATGGTGGTTGTGGGCGGCAAACTGTATTTGTCCGAGCAGCCCGAACGCCATGCCTTGAACCTGCCCATCGATGTCTTTTTGCGCTCGCTGGCTGAAGACCAGAAAGACCGGGCCATTGCCGTGATTCTGTCTGGTACTGGCAGCGATGGCACCCGCGGCGTGCGGGCCGTGAAGGAGGAAGGAGGCACGATATTCGTGCAGGACGAAGGCTCCGCAAAGTTCAATGGCATGCCCAAAAGCGCCATCAACACGGGCCTGGCCGACTACATCCTGCCTCCCGAAGAGATGCCCGCCGCGCTGGTGAACTTCATCCGGCATCCCTTTGTCTCCAGGCCGCCGCATGTGCGCGAGGAAACCCTGGAGTACGACCCCGAAGACCACTTTGGCAGGCTTTTTCAGCTGCTGCAGAAAAAAACCAAGGTGGACTTCACCCATTACAAGCCCACCACGGTCATCCGCCGCATCGAACGCCGCATGGGCATTGTCCAGGTACACAGCCTGGATGATTACGTTGCCTATACCGTTAAAAATCCTAATGAGATCAATGCGCTTTTCAAGGATTTGCTCATCGGCGTCACCAAATTCTTTCGAGACGCGGATGCCTGGGCCGTCCTGCGCACACAGGTGCTGCCCAAACTGTTTCAGGACGCCCAGGAAGAAGGCCGGGATTCCGTGCGCGTCTGGGTGGCAGGGTGCTCCACGGGGGAAGAAGCGTACACCGCAGCCATGCTGCTGCAGGATTGCAAGGAAGAGCTTGGTTCCACCTTGGAAATCAAGGTGTTTGCCACGGATATCGATCGCAGCGCCCTGGAGATTGCCGGCCTGGGCAACTATCCGGAAAGCATTGTTGCCGATATTGATGTCACCTTTTTGAGCAGGTATTTTGAAAAACGCCCCAACGGGTATCAGGTCAAACGTAACATCCGGGAACTGGTTGTTTTTGCCTTGCAGAATCTGGTGAAAGATCCTCCTTTTACCAAAGTAAACCTCATTTGCTGCCGCAATCTTCTCATTTACCTGCAGCCTGTGGTGCAAAAGCGGGTCCTCTCCATCTTCAACTATTCCCTGCACCCAAAGGGCGCCATGTTCCTGGGCATCAGCGAAACAGTGGGCGACATGGAAGATGCATTCCGGGCCCTGGACAGTCGCAACCGGCTGTACCTGCACACTGGCAAGGGCGTGCTCCCCCTCAAGGGCCCTCTGGCCATGATTTCGGCTCCCGAGTATTCCGCACGCCTGGCGCGCCCGGCCCAGGTCGAGGTGTGGCCACACAAGCGTGTGGAAATGCAGGAGAAATACTACCACGAAATCATCAACCGCCTCGTTTCGACCCTGTTGGTCGTCAACGAAGAGCGCGAGCTGGTGCAGACATTTGGCAATCCCAAGGCTTTTTTGAATTTTCCAGTGGGCAACGTCCACCTGGACCTGCTGAGCATGCTCCCCAGGGAGCTTTCCCTGGCGGTGTCTTCTGCCCTGCACAACGTGCGCAAGGACAAAAAACCTTGCGATTATACTGGAGTGCGCGTCAAGGAGAATGGCGATGTGCGTCTGGTGGACATCAAGGTGGACTGGCTGCCGGTGAACAAAACCGGCGGCAAGTATTTCCTTGTCCAACTGGCGGAAACGACGAAACCTGCCGCTGAAATACACGCCATCCCTCTCACTTCGGATGAAAGCGAGGCTCTGTTTGCCCAGCGCATCCAGGACCTCGAGCAAGAGGTGCAGTTCACCAGGGAAAATCTGCAGGCCACCATCGAGGAATTGCAAACCTCCAACGAGGAACTGCAGGCCTCCAACGAGGAACTGCTGGCGGCAAACGAGGAATTGCAGTCAACAAACGAGGAATTGCAATCCGTCAATGAAGAGCTGAACACGGTCAATGCCGAATACCAGGCCAAGAACATCGAGCTGACCAAGGTCAACCTCGATTTGAAGAACCTGATGGAAAGCACGGAGCTGGCCACGCTCTTTTTGGACAAGAACCTGCGCATCCGGCGGTTCACCCCTTCCATGGCCCGCACGGTCAGCATTCTGCCCCAGGATGTGGGCCGGCCCATTTCCGACCTGGCCATTCCCGTCATCAACCAGCATCTGGCTGCCTCCCACCGGGTGCTGGCCACGGGCGAAGTGGCGGAGCGGCAGGTTCAGACGGAAGACAAGCATTTTCTTCTGCGGATGCTGCCGTTTATCAACGAACGCAATGAGATTGACGGCGTGGTGATGACCCTGGTGGATGTAAGCTCCCAGAAGGAAGTGGAGCGGACACTGCAGCGCCATATCAATTTGATTGAAACCATTCTCGAATCCAGCCCTGCCGCCCAGCTGATGGTTGATGCCGATGGCAACATCACGTATGCCAACAAGGGCGCGGAAGAAATTCTGCATTTGCCCAAGCAGGCACTCATGCGATCCAGCATGCAGTCCGGCCGCCTTAAACTGACAGATCTTGACGGCAGGCCGCTGATGCAGGACTACGGCCCGGTGGCCAGCATTGTGGAAACCGCAGCCCCCCTGCGCAAGTTTGTGGTTCGGCAACTGATTGATGGCGTGGAGTATTTCATCAACATCAGCGGCAACCCGATTCTGGACGAAAACGGGCAGGTCAAAGGGGCGGTCCTCAAACTGCTGGAAATCGGCAGCCATACCGAGAAGTCTCCCTCATGAATGCGCACCCCTCGACCCAGGCCGCCGGCCCTGCGGTCCTGATTGTGGATGATGACGAAGCCACTCAGGATGTCCTGGCCCGGTTGCTTTCCCGCAAGGGGTATACACCCCTGACGGCTTCCGATGGCCCCCAGTGTCGGGCCGTGTTGGCGCAGGCGCAACCGGATCTCATTCTGCTGGATCTGTTTCTGCCTGGAGAAGACGGCTTCTCCCTGCTCCGGGAGCTCAGGCAATCGCCCTCCACACGCGATGTGCCGGTGATCATTCACACCCTCATGGACCGCTGCGATTACAAGGAAAAGGCCCTGGCCCTGGGTGCTACCGTGTATTTGCCCAAGCCGCTGGACCTCCGCGAGGTGCTGGACCAGGTTGCCAGACTGGTTCCGCCGGCAGCCTGATCTGCGCCTGCCCTCCCCCGCGCCGGAAACGCCATGAGTGACTTTGACGCCGTGTACAGGGAGCTGATGCAGCACCGCGGAGTGTGCATGGCCATGCTGGATGAGACCGGCGGCCTGCTGCACGTCAATCCTCCTTTGTGCGCCCTGCTGGGGAGGTCGCAAGCCGCCCTGCAGGCGCTGCGACTCGTGGATCTGCTGCACCCCGAAGAGGTCCAGACCCAAGGACCGCGCATTGCGGCCCTGCTGGCCGGCAGTCAGGAGCACGTATCGGATGAAATGTGCCTGCTGCACGCCGAACAGCGCGAGGTCTGGTGCATTGTGGCCATAAGCCGCCTGACGCCCGCCTCTCTGCCCGGCCCGCAGGAGACTGACCCAGGCATCCCCCGGGCCTTCGTTTCCATTCAGGATATCACCCCCCTGCCCCTGGCTGTGGAACAGCTCAAGCGCACCGTGGCGGAGCTGGAGTGTCGCAACCAGGAGCTGGAAGAACTCACGTACGTCATCTCCCATCACCTCCGGGAACCCCTGCGGGGCATCTTCAATTACCTGAGCATCTTACAAGATGAGCATCGTCAGTCTTTCCAGGGGGATGGGCTGGCGATTCTGGATAAACTCCTGAGGCTTTCCCGGCGGGTGGACGCCCAGCTCCAAAGTCTGCTTTCCCTTTCCCGCGCAGGGCTTTCGGCCCTGATGGCAGAGCGAACGGACATGCGCCAGCTGGCCGTGGAGGCGGTGGAGAATCTGGCCGCCCTGATGGAGGCGCGCCATGCCCGGGTGCACATTCCCGACTCCCTCCCGGAAGCTGTCTGCGACCGCATGGCCGTGGCCGAATTGTGGCAGATTCTCATCGGCAATGCCCTGCGATACTCTGACCATCCAGCCGGTTGCGTGGAGATTGGGTCTCTGGACGGCCCTGCCCGGGTGTATTATGTCAGGGATGATGGCATTGGCATCCCCGAACAGGATCAGGACACCATCTTCATGCTCTTCAAAAGGTTGCATGCTCACGGACGCTACGGCGAAGGCAGCGGCGCGGGATTGTCCATTGCCCGGAAAATCGTCTCCCGCCATGGCGGACGGCTTTGGGTGGACTCAATTCCCGGTCAGGGAAGTACCTTTTATTTCACGCTTTCCGGGGGGGAAGATGCGCACCACGGCTCCAACGAGCATAGCGGATAAGGTTGCTGCAGCACAGGTGGGGATTCCTCCAGGGAGGGACGCATGAGCCATCCGCCGGAAAACACCCCCCACCGCTTTTTCTCGCTGCGCAAACGTGCGGAAGACGCCCTGGCCAGAATGGCCTTGCGACCTCAGCTGGACCCAGCCGAGATGGGAGATGTGCGCGAACTCATGCACGAACTCTCCATCTACCAGGTTGAGCTGGAGATGCAGAACGATGAGCTGCGCCACGCCCAGCAGGCGCTTGAGCAGTCCCACCGCCTGTCCGACGCCCTGCTCTCCACCTCGCCCATTGGCATGCTCCTGGTCAACGCGGAGGCCCTCGTGCTGCGGTCCAATCTCGCCGCAGCCCGCATGCTGGGGTTGGACAAGGTGCACCTGGAGGGGCAACGCTTCAGCATGTTTGTGGATCCGGACTCACTGTACGAGTTTCAGGGCACTCTGGCCCAGAGCCTGGATTCCCAGGCCAAACCGCAGTCCTGTGAAATCATTCTGCGCCGGATTGGCGGCATACGCTTTCACGCCCGCTTCGACTGTTCCCCCCTGCGTCTGGAGGATCAGCAGCAGCAGCAAATTGTCTGCACCTTTCAGGACATTTCCGATTCAGTGTCCGTGCGCGAATCCTTGCGTCAGGAAAACCGCTTCCTGGATATCCAGCTCCAGCAACGGGCCTGCGAGCTTGAGGCGCGCAACAGACAGCTTGAGGAGCTGCTCCGGCAGTACGAGACGGCCAAGGCCCAGGCCCAGTCTGCCCAACGGGCCAAGACCGCGTTCTTGCACAACATGAGCCATGAGTTGCGTACCCCGCTGCATGGGTTGATGTCGCTGTCGGAACTGCTGATGGGCACGCTGCACGCCCCGCAGGAGCGGGAGCTGGTGGCCCTGGCCAAGAGCGGCGTGATCGGCCTGGTGGAGTTGTTTCAGGATCTGCTGGATCTGGCCGCCATGGAAGCCGATGCCCTGCAGGTGCGCCTCACCCCGACGCCGCCACAGCAAATTTTTGATGCCGTGCTCCGGAGCATGGCCCCGGTGGCCGCCACCAAAGGGGTGGAGCTGCACGACATGCCCTGCCCGCTCCACGCTGCACCAGCCAGTTGCGCAGGCGTGATGACGGATCCGGTCCGGCTCAAGCAGGTGTTGCTTGCCCTGCTCAGCAACGCCATCAAGTTCAGTTCCGCAGCCGGAGGGCCGGTGGTCCTGCGGTGCGAACTCGAAGATAAGCAATGGTGCTATGTTATTGAAGATCATGGCCCCGGCCTGCCGCCCGAATGTCTGCAGGAAGCTCTTGAACCCTTTGTGCAGGGCCAAGAGAGCATGCGCCTGACCCGCACCCACGCCGGCCTCGGCACCGGGCTGCCCCTCGCCCGGCGCCTCACGGGCTTGCTGGGGGGAACGCTTCTGCTGGAAAACAAATCGAACGGCGGCGTTCGCGCCACGGTGTGTTTGCCTGCGGCCCCACTTTCCGCATGCGGGCAGGACCACAGCGAGCAATAACCAAGGGACGAGATAACTATATGTCTGCAGCGAATCATCTGATCAATCCTCTTCCACTGACACGCGACAGACATGAATTGCTGCGAAAACTCGCCCATGAACTGTTGCGCACCAGTCTGAAGAATCACGTCAATATCGACACCATGTCTGTGGAGGAACTGGTGCATGAACTTTCCGTGCACCAGGTGGAGCTGGAGCTGCAGAACCAGGAGCTGCATGAAGCGCGGCTCGCCATGGAGGAGTCAAAGCACTTTCTGCACGATCTCTTCGCCCTCGCTCCCGTGGCCTATCTGGTGCTGGAAGAAGGGGCGGTCATCCGGGAGGCGAACAATCTTGCCTGTGACTGCTTCTCCCTGCCCAAAAACGTGCTCATCGGCCAGCGGCTGAGCCAGTTCGTCCGTCCCGAGTGTTTGTACGAGTTCCGGGAACTGTTCGATACCCCCTGGGACCAGCGCATCCCCGTGCGGCGGGACGTGACCTTCAGGTCCCACAATGGCCGCGAATTCCTGGGACGGCTCGAAGTGCGCCGCAGGACCGTGCTCCGCGATGCCGCCCTCGCCGCGCCCCAGTGGTTGTGCGCCATACAGGATGTGACCGAAGACAAACGTACCCGGGAGGCCCTGTTGCAGGCCAAGCAGACCCTGGCTCTGGCCGTGGAAGAGCGCACCAACGAGCTGGAGCGCGCGTTGGGTGAGCTGCACAAGGAAATCGAACACCGCAAGACAGCCTACCGGGACATGGCCCGGAGCAAGGCCCATTACGAGGCGCTGTTTCATAATAACGCCGTGGGGATTGCCCTGGTTTCCGAATCCGGGATCCTCCTGGATCTCAACCATACCATGGGCAGGCTGCTTGGTTGCGACCCCTCCCTGCTGCACGGCAAGCCCCTGCTTCCGGTGCTGGGATGCCCTGCCCTGACGCTGCAGATGCTGCTGCAGGAATCGCCATTGTCGATTGAGCTGGACCGTGATCCGTCCGCCGCCGGGGTCAAGTCAGTGGCGCTCTCCTGCCGTCGCATCGACCCCTGCCGCAAGGACGCCGGCGTGGTGCTGGTGCTGCACGACATTTCCGAACAAAAGGGGCTTGAGCGGCTCAAGCAGGAGGTGGAGCGGATTCTGTTTCATGATTTGCGCGGCCCCATCGCCTCCATTCACAGCTTCAGTTCGTTGTTGGCGACGGCTCCAGACATTGCCCCGGTCGATCTGCATGAAATCTGGTGCACCATCAGCAGCACCTCCAAGCGTGCGCTGGATCTGATCAACAGCTCCACGGACCTGTATCACATCGAGCGGGGCGATTTCCGCTTTGCGCCCCAGCCAACGGCACTGCTGCCGATCATTGAGGCCTTGCGGGAAGAGTTGCGCAGCATGTTTCCGAGCAAGCGTGTGGAGGTGGTCGAAAAACACGGGCTCCCCGCTCCCGGCCCCCGGTTGTCCTGCATGCCGCACCTGTTTTCCACCATGCTGTTCAACCTGATGCAGAACGCCCTGGAGGCCTCTCCGCCTCAGGGGGTGGTACGGGTGCAGGTGGTGCAGAGTTCGTCGGGAATAGTCATTGCCATCCACAATGCCGGCGCCGTCCCCCGGGAGATACGCGACCGTTTTTTTGAAAAATATGTGACCTTTGGAAAAAACGGCGGCACCGGGCTGGGCACGTACTCCGCCCGCCGCATTGCCGAGGCGCACGGCGGCAGCATCGATATGACCACCTCGGAAACGGATGGCACCACGGTGTGGCTGCGGTTTCCCGGGTAACGGCTGGCCTGCGCGCAGCGGGCGCAGCGCTGACGCCTCAGCCCCGGAGTCCCTTGACCAGGAGCATCACTCCCAGGATCAGCAACAAATAGACGATGATGCGGCGGTACACGGTTTCGCTGATGCGGCCGTAGCAGCGCATCCCGCCCCACAACCCCAGGGCCAGACCGGGGAAGGCTGCCGCATAGCCGGAGAGCACGGCCGGAGTGATCATCCCCGTGGCCAGGTGCATGCAGGTCACGCCAATTGTGGTGATCAGGAAAAAGCCGATCATGGTCGCCTTGATCCGGTCCTTGGTCCAAGGCTGCATGGCTGTGTAGATGATGATGGGCGGGCCGGAGGCCGTGATGGCCCCTCCCAGGCAGCCGCCCAGAAATCCAGCTACATACGCCCACACCGTCCGGGTATCGCGCTGAATGAGCCGGCCCGAGAGGGCATACCCGCAATAGGCCAGCAGCACCACGCCAAGGAGAATCTGCAGGGTTTCTGCAGAAACGGCCCTGAGCACCAGCACCCCGGCAGGAATGCCAGGGGCCGCGCCAACGAGCATGGGCACCAGGGAATTGCCGCGCATGTGTTTGAAGAGCTGGGCACCCAGCACGATATTGATGGTCAGCGCCAGCAGATTCACCAGGACGATGACGATCTTGATGTCCAGCAGCAGGGTCATGAGCGGCAGGGCAATCAGCACCACCCCCACTCCGGCCAGCCCCTGCGTGAATGATCCAAACCCGGCAATGGCGCTCAGCAGAATGGCTTCGTACATTTCTGCCGGCTTACTGCAAGAAGCCGCCGGGGGCAACCGCCTTTCTTCGGCACCACGTTTTCAGCCCGTCTTGCCGGGGGCATCTCCTCGCAGACCAGCGGCTTGCCGTTGCCGGGACTGCACCTGCTCTACCACCTGCGTCAGTTCTTCAAGCGTGACGGGTTTGGAGATGTAGCCATCCATGCCCGCTCCCAGGAACAGATCCCGATCCCCGGCCATGGCATAGGCGGTCATGGCGATCATGGGGATCCCTCGCTGGCGCTCGCCGGCATGCCCCTGGCGGATGGCCCGCGCAGCCTCCACCCCGTCAAGCTCGGGCATCTGCACGTCCATGAGCACCAGATCAAACCCGCCGTCTCGCAAGGCCGCCAGAGCCAGTCGTCCGTTTTCAACCACCGTGGCCGTGGCCCCGGCAAGGGAGAGCATGCGCACCGCCACCATGGCGCTGACGCGGTCATCCTCGGCCACCAGCACACGCAACCCGGCCAGGCTGTTTCCGGGCCTGCTCAGCGGGGCTGGCTCTTTCTCCAGCCCGTTCACCAGGGCCTCCGAGGGGCGGGCGAAGGTAATGCAAAAGAGCACGCTGGTGCCAACGCCAACCTCGCTGTCCACGGCAATGCTCCCGCCCATGAGTTCCACCAGCCGCTTGCAAATGGCCAGTCCCAGGCCCGCGCCCTGATGGCGACGCGTAAATCCCTTGACTGCTTGAGAAAATGGATTGAATAATTTCCCCAGGTTCTGATCCGAAATGCCGATGCCGGTATCCGATACAATGAAAAGCGCCCGGCACTCGTCAGGGGTTCTTGGAGGAAGGGGATAGGCCTCCACGGTGACGCTGCCTGCGGAGGTGAACTTCAGGGCATTGCCCACCAGATTGTTGAGCACCTGTTGCAGGCGGATGGCATCGCCAAGCAGGTCAATGTCCAACGCAGGGTCAAGCTGCATGGAGAAGGCGATTCCGGCTTCCCGGGCCGTTGCCAGAAACAGATCCCGCACCTGTTCAAAGACCTCGGAGAGGCGCAGGGGCTCGGAGATGATGGGCATCTTGCCGGCTTCGATACGCGAAAGATCCAGAATATCCGCCAGCAGCCGCGTCAGACGCCGGCAGGAGTGCAGCGCTGTTTCAACGTATTCCGCCTGTTCCACCGGCAGGCTGCCAACGGACAACAGCTGCAGCATGCCCATCACCCCGTTCAACGGGGTGCGGATTTCGTGGCTCATGTTGGCCAGAAACTCCGACTTGGTCCGGTTGGCGGACTCGGCCGCCTCCTTGGCCTGCGCCAGGAGTTCCCGCGTTTCGTGTTCTTCGGTAACATCCCTGAAAATGGACATGTTCATGGGCTGGCCGCCCTGCCGCAGTCTGCGGCCGGTGGAGTCCACCCAGCGGACTTCGCCATTTTTCCGCACAATTCTGAAGGTATGCCGCACAGCGTCGCAATCACCGGCCAGACGCTGTCGCAGGCTTTCACGGACGGTTTCGCGGTCTGCGGGATGCACCAGCTGCCACATGTGCTCTTCGTCCAGCGCGTACACCTCTTCCGCAGAATAGCCCAGCAGTCTGGTATAGGCGGGGTTGACCCATACGATGCGCGGCGGCAGTCCGGCCTGTACGGAGATGGCGTCCAAAGAATGTTCAAAGAGGGTCCGGTAGCGTTCTTCGCTTTCCTGAAGACGTTGCTCGGCCTTCTTGCGCTCTGTGATGTCCCGCACCACGGCAAAGACCAGCTGTTCCCCGAAAATAACGCTGCTTGCCGCGCTGACTTCCACGGGGAAGATGCTGCCATCCTGGCGACGGAACCAGGACTCGAACACCGTGCGCGTCTGTTCCGCAATCAAATGCCCCTTGTTCTCCTCGCCATCTGCGCCATGCACTTCGAACTCATGCACACAGCGGCCGACCACTTCTCCCGGGGCCAGGCCAAGCATTTCCCCCACGCGCTGGTTTGCCTCCAGCACCTGCTGCCGGCTGTTGAGAATGACAATGCCGTCGCCGCTCAGGTTCATGAGCGCCTCGCGCCGGAGCACCTCCAGGTCCCTGGCTTCCTTGGCCTTGATCAGTTCGGCGCGGTCCCATTCCAGGGCCTGGGCCATCTGGTCCACCGCATGCGACAATTGCCCCAAGGAGCCTCCAGAACCGGACATCTCGCTGCGGGCGGACAAATCCCCGGCGCCCAGGCGTTGGGTTACCCCGACCAACCGAGCCACCCGGTCCCGGATGCCGTATTTACCAACCACCATGGCCAGCAGGGAGGAGCAGAGCAGCGACAAAGCCAGCCAGCCCAGGTAGCGCCGGGTCACCACATCGGCCTGTTCAAGCACCGCTGCCTCGGGCACGCCTACAAAGATGTTCAGGTACGGTTGGCCATTTTCCATGGCCACACGGCGGACGGCATACACGCGGCGCACCCCATCCCGGCTCGTTTCGGTAAACAACCCCTGGCGATGAATCATCGTGACCTGAGCCCAGACGTGAGGCGGGATGGGAGCCCCGATGATCGCGGTTTCCTGGTGGGGATACCGGTACAGCCGGCGACCATTCCTGTCGACCAGCCCGACAAAGGAATCCTTGGGGAACATTGCCTGATCAAACACTGTTGCGGCATCTTCCAGCCGCAAGGTGGCGATGAGGACGCCGCAGATGTTTCCCAGGGTGTCATGCACCGGATAGGCAAAGGGCAGGATCTGTACCCCGCTGACCTTGCCCACGGCATACTCGCCGACGGCAAAGGAGTCCTTGGCGACAGCTTCCTGGAATTCTTTGCGTTCCTTCAAATTCTGTCTGGTGAAAGGAAGCGCGGAGGCCAGGGCCTCGCCTGTGGCATCCAGCAAGGCAAAATTCACATAGCCGGGATTAGTGGTCAGCGCGTTGCGAAACAAGGCCGTACAGGCTTGGGCGTCCAGCGCGCGCACTGCAGGGTCATCGGACAAGGCAGCCAGAATGGTCCGGATTCGACGCGCCTCTGCCTCTTGCTGGTGCGCATAATATTCGGCCAGCCGCAGCGTGGCGCTGCCCGCATGCAGCAACTCATGCCCCCGGCGTTCCCAGCCGGAACCCAGCACCACCCCCAGCAACGGTATCACCCCTGCCAGCACCACCAAGGCCAAGTTCATTCGTACCGAACCGGGCAGCCTGATCATGCGGGCCCTCCTCTCATACAGCACCTCGTCGCGCACGGCGCACTGCAAGGGCCGCAGCGGCGTTCAGATGGGCTGCAACGCGGCTTCCTGAGGTGGGACAGGGAATGGGAACAGGACGCCGCATTTGGCGCCTGGCAGCATGCGATGCGCATTCCCCCCCTCCTCCATTCAGTTGACGTAAGCCACGCCACAGACAACCCTGGCCCGGGGCCCGGCTCCCGGGGCAGGCGCTGCGAAGGAACACCCCACACGATTTCTTAAGCATATTCTCCCCCCGCCGTGTTTCGCAACTTCTTTTTCCTCTGGAATGCTGGTGAACCCCTGAATGTTTGAAACAAGTCCCCTGGGGGCTTGCCAGGACCCCATGGGCATGGCACAAATTTCTCCACATGCTGGCACGACGTTACATACCAAAGAGAGCCCATGCCCATGCCCTGCACGCCCCGTATTCCCATGCCGCCAGTTCAGTTTCCGCCCCCGAGGCCCCCTCTCCGAAGACTTTCTGGAATGGCCTGTGTTCTGGCCCTGTGCTGCAGCCTGTTTATGGCAGTGCCTTTGGCGTACGCTGCAGAGGGCGCTGTAGCAGGGGACGTGCCCAAGATTGAGGTGGAACTCAAAACCAAGATCATGTTCGACAGCTGGACCTCCTATGAGTTCGGCAATCCCTGGGCGCCGTACCAGTCACCCCTGAGCAGACTGGAATTTCCCATGGATTCGATCTGGACCGGCCTGGCTGTGCGCGGCGAGCTCGGCCGGGTGTCCCTGGGCATGGAATTCCTGACCACGCTCGCCGATCAGGAGTCCGGCCTCATGCGGGATTCCGACTGGGATGACGACAGCATCCCCGGCCGTCTGGCCACGTTCAGCTCTTCTGCCTGCCGGATGCGGCCGAGCTATCAGTTTTCGGCCGATATTGATCTGCAGATCGCCGATCTTGTCGGCCTGCCCGAGGGGGTGCAACTCCGCCCCGTGGCTGGCTTCCGCTGGCAGCAGGTCTCCTTTACCACGCACGACGGGGTACAGAACACCTTTGACCCAACTGGCGTAGCCGACAGCTTTGACCCGCTCTTTGGTGATACCATTGATTTTGACCAAACCTGGCGGCAGTTTTTTGTCGGGGTACGCCTTGGCTACGAGTGGACAGACCTGCCGGTGCTGCACCGTCTGGCCGTGCATGCCCAGGGTGACTGGAGCCACGTGCAGGGCAACAACTTGGACCACCACCTCCTGCGCGAGGACAGAGTCACCAGGGAACGCACCTGGGGGTATGCCTGGCACGGCCTGCTGGGCGTGAGCCTGGGCCTTTCCGAACAGCTGGATCTGGATCTTGAGGCTGAGTATCTGCGTATCGAAACCACCGGTAGCCATGAGATGATCATCCGGTCCATGGATACCTATATAAACTGGAGCCATGGCGTGCGGGCCTGGTCAGAGCAGCGCACCGTATCCGCTGCTCTGGAATATCGTTTTTAGAGAATACTATGTTGGATTATTCCTGACTCAATCTGGGTATTTTCCCCCCTCTCTGGACAGGCCCTGGCAATTCCTCTACTGAGGAGCAAGCTGCTCTGTGCATTTTCCTCCAAGTCATCCTGGCTTTTGCCGGCACCTCCACCGTCGAGTTCTGCCATGCCGCTACTTCTCATTGCAGACGATTCCATGTTCCAGCGTTTCAACATCGCCAAGGTTGCCCGGGGGGTGGGGTTTGAGGTGCTGGAAGCCAAGACAGGCGCAGAGTGTCTGGAACTGCTGCAGCAGCACGCCCCGGAGGCCCTGACCCTGGATCTGAACATGCCGGACATGACGGGATTTGAGGTGCTGGAAGTGCTGGCAACCGCACCAAGTCCACCAAAAGTTGCTGTCATTACTGCAGATATCCAGAATACTACCAGGGAGCGTGTGGAAGTGCATCCCTTCGTCACCCTGTACAACAAGCCCCTGGCCGAAGCCACGCTCAAGGACTTTCTGCAACATGCCCTCGCCTGATCCTTCCACCTGTGCCGGCTCCAGCTGCCATGCCTCGGAAATGCAGCTGGATCTGTTGCGCGAACTCATCAATGTGGGCATTGGCCGGGCGGCGGCAGCCATCAACCAGCTGACCAATTCCCACGTCATCCTGAGCATTCCCCGCGTGCAGGTCCTGCGGGTGGCCGAAGTGCTGGCCGAGGCCGAAGGGATGGTCGAAGGCCATGTTTCCGTGGTGGAGTTGGGATTTGACGGACTGTTCACCGGCAGTGCCGTGCTCATTTTTGCCCCCAACGAGGCGACCCGGCTGGTGGAGATTCTGCTGGGTGATACGCCCTCTCCCGAGGAGATTCACCTCATGCACGCCGGCACCTTGCAGGAAGTGGGCAATCTGGTGCTCAACGCCGTCATGGGCAGCATCGCCAACATTCTTGGAGATAGCTTCACCTACCTGCCTCCGGACCATTTCGAAACCCCCTTTGCCGACCTGCTGCTGCACGACGCCACCGAAGCTTCCGTCATTCTCATTGCCAGAACGAGTTTTATCCTGGAAAATCACGTGGTGGAAGGCACGGTGTTGGTTATTTTCAAGCAAGGATCCTTCACCGCGCTCCTGGAGGCTGTGGACGCCACCTTACGGGCTGCCGGCATGTTGGACCACGCATAAAGGCTCTGCCCTCATGGATTTAGAACGTCAGATATTTGTGGAAAGCTGCATGGAGCATCTTGACCATGCGGAACAGGCTGTCCTGGAAGTGGAGGATGGCGGACCGTTTCAGGAGTTGCTGCAACTGGTGTATCGCAGCCTGCACACCATCAAGGGCGATGCAAAAACCTTTGGCAGTGTTCTGGCGGCCACCATGGCCCATACGCTGGAGGACGAGCTGGAAATGATTCTCCACCAAGGCCCCCCCTTGCGCAAGGAACACGCCACCATGCTGCTCACCAATCTGGACGCCCTGCGCGCGGCCATTCACACGGCATGAACACTCCTCTTTGCCACGGCGTCAGCGTCTGCTATCCCATCCTGGACCTCATGCCCCTGGGTGTGGTGGTGTTCGATGCGCAGTACACCATCCTGTTATGGAACAAGTGCATGGAGCAATGGACGGGCCGTTCCGGCAGTGAAATGCGTGGCGCCAATCTGCTGGAGCACTATCCCGCCCTGGATGACATCAAATACCGCTCCCGCATCGATCCCCTTTTTCAGGGTGGGCCGCCAACCATTTTTTCCTACCATGTGCACAAACACCTGATCCCGGCCCAGCTGCCGGACGGGACTTTGCGCCGACAGCATTGCGTGGCCAGCGGCATCCGCCTGGACCCGCACAGTCAGCCCCTGGCCGTGCTGACCCTGCAGGACATGACCGAGGTGCACCACCGCATCAATGAGATTACCGCCCTGCGTGAACATGCAGAGCAGGAGCTGGAAAAGCGCAAACAGGTGGAATGCACCCTGCTGCAAAGCCAGAAGCACCTGAAAGAGCTGGCCTCCACGGACGACCTGACCGGTGTGGCCAACCGGCGCAAGGTCATCAGCACCTTGCGCGCTGAACTAGACCGCAGCAAACGCACCCTGGCGCCCGTGAGTCTTATTGCCTTTGATGCCGACCACTTCAAGCGCATCAACGACACATATGGCCACGATGTGGGTGATATGGCCCTCTGCCTGCTGGCCAGCACCCTGGGGCAGCAGGTGCGGGAGATCGATACCGTGGGCCGGCTTGGTGGAGAGGAATTTGCCGTGGTGCTGCCGGAAACCGCCTTGCAGGACGCGCTCCTGGTGGCGGAACGCATCCGCAAGGCGGTGGAATCCACCCCGCTCTGGCACGGCGAGGAGCGCATCCCCCTCACCGTGAGTGCTGGTGTGGCTTCGATTTCTGCAGCAGAGGACCACGATGGCCCGCGCACCTTGATGAAGCTGGCGGACGACGCGTTGTATCTGGCCAAGCGCGCGGGGCGCAACCGCGTGGAAGGTCCTCCGGATCAGCCTCTGCCGCAGCCTTCGTAAGCACAGCCATCGATGCCCGGATTTCCGCCGGGGCTCTTCTGTTCCGGGGGGCGTTCAGCGCCTATACTGGCGGAGCAATGTGCACGAGCACGCGCATGTCTGTCTCGGCTTCCACCCCATGCAGTTCGGCAATGGGGCAGAGGCAATGATCGCCGGCGACTGCAGGATGTGCGCCTTCGGCAGCCAGAAAACGTCCCGTTCCATCAATCACGGTCAGGGAGACGTAGCCTTCGTCCTCGTGCTTGTGCAAGGGCAGCGCCTGGCCGGCCTTCAGATTGAATTGCAGGATCTTGACGTAGGGAGAATCAAGCAGCAGCGTCCGGGATGGGCCGGTTTCGCGAAACTCGCCCAGGGTGGTCAGTGTGGTGTATTGCATGGGAATCTCCTTTGGTGTTGTCGACTCTTGCACACAACATACGACATGCTGACGATACAGTCCTTGATGTATGTCAGGTCGCACCACAACTTGTTGTTTCGCCCCCCTCCTGCATGGGCAGCACGACATGAAAGACCGCGCCGCCAACGGGGTTTCCTGCCTTGTCAACGTGGGCGCTGGCCCAGATGCGCCCGCCATAGTGTGAGACAATCTGCCGGCAGATGGCAAGCCCCAACCCCGTGCCCCTGACCGGCTCGTCAGAGTTTGGCTCCCGCGGGCTTTGATAGAAGGTCTCGAACACCCGTTCCAGTTCTGTTTCCGGAATGCCACGGCCGGTATCGGCCACGGTGATGTGCAGTGTCCCGTCCTTCTGGGTGGCCGACAGGGCTACCGAGCCCTGGCGCGTGTTTTTGCAGGCATTGTCCAGCAGGTTCACCAGCACCTGCACCAGTCGGTCTTCATCCAGCAGCAGGCAGGGCGCCCTGGGCATGGGCCCGACTGATAACGCCACCTCGCCTTTGGCTTCAAACCTTGGCCGTACCAGCCGTACGGCCCGCGTCACCAGCGTTTCGGGCGACACGCGGGTGTCGTTCCAGGCCATCCTGCCCGACTCAATCTTAGATAAATCTAGAAAATCATTGATTATCCTTCCAAGGCGCCGCCCCTCGGATTCGATGATGTCCAGATTCTCCTTGATGCGTGCGCAGCGCCGGGCCAGATCGGCCGGCTCATGGCATACCCTTTCCACATGTGTGGTAAATTCCTTGCGAATCAGATGGATGAAGCCATACATGGCCGTGAGTGGCGTGCGTAACTCGTGCGAGACGGTATTCATGAGGGTGGACTTCATCTCCCCCAGGTCGCGCAGGGCCTGGTTGGCGGTCTCCAGCTCGCGCGCCTGCTGCGCCAGATCCCTGGTTCGCTCCTCCACCTGGCGCTCCAGATCATCGCGGGCATTGCGCAAGGCTTCTGCGGAAAGGCGTTGTTTGAGCACTTTCCAGGCCGAATCCACCAGCAGGGAGAGCCTGAGGATATCGGCATCGTCGTAGTCACTGGCCTTGCCGCCCAGGGCCACCCGGGCGATCAGCTGCCCATCGCTCTGCACGGGCACCACCAGAATACGCGTGGCTGGCGTGGCGGACTGTTCCGCGATGCACGCCTCCGGGGCGTTGTCCAACACGGGCGCATTCTGGGCCACCGCCTGCTGCCAGGCCGCACTCCGGGCCAATCGCCGCGCCTCTGCCGGCAGGGCCAGCGGCAGGCAGGGCCTGCAGGCATCCGGCTCAGGGAGATCGGTCAGACCAACGCACTCCGCATAGCCCAGGGTACTGCCGGAACAGGCCATGCCCGCATCCAGCGCCAGGGCAAGGATGGTGGCCGGTTCCCGGCCTTCATGCTGCAGCACGCGCACCAGACTGCGAAGATACAGGTCGTTGCCGCGCAGTTGGGCCTCGGCCTGTTTGAGGGCCGTGATGGCCCGGGCCTGCTGGACATTCTGATAGGCGATGTCGGAAAGTTGATTGGCCAGGGTATAGAGCACCTGGGCCACATCCCGGAACCGTTCCAAGGACATGACTGGCACATCCTGATAGGCCCGCAGGAGCTCCTCTTCGTCCACTTCGATTTCGCGGGCGTATTGCCGCAGCTGCGCTTCGGTCAGCGAATCATCCCGGGCCTGGCCGATGAGCCAGTTGCCAATATGCAAGCCACCCACGGTAATGCCTGCGCCGGCATCCCACAATCCTCCGCTCAGGCACCGCTGTATCCTCGGCCCCTCCGTGGAGGCACGGCCAAGCAGCGAGTCGGAAACCTTGCAGTTTTGCCTTCCCTTGGGCGAGTTGCGAACAATTTCGATGCAGAATTTGCAAAAATTGCTGGGGCGGGTGATAGGCGTGCCATCCGGGCGGGTGATGAGGGAAGCCACCCCCGTGGCGCGGGAGAACTCATCCTGCAGACGCTGAAGGTCTTCCAGACGAAAGAGTTCCTCAATCGCAATCTCTCCCACCTCGCCCAGTGGCCGGGTCAGGGCCATCATGCGCCGTTCCAGGGCCTCTTCGGCGCGCTTGCGGGCGGTTACGTCGCGGGCCACCCCAAGCACCCCGATGACCCGGCCTTCCGCGTTGCGCATGGGGGTTTTGACGGTTTCAAAAATGCCCTGCCTGTCAACGCCGGCAAAGGTGAGCATCTCTTCATTATGGGTGGCTTTGTCTGCCTGCAGGGCCAGGCGGTCCCGGACCTGGAAAAAATCGGCCAGGGTGGGATCGAACAAGTCATGATCCGTCCGTCCCAGAATCTGTGCCTCACTCCGGCCGACAAACGTCTCAAAGGCCGCATTGGCATACAGATACACACCGTTCACATCCTTGAGCCAGACGAGATCGGGTATGGTCGCCAGCATGGCCCGCAGCTGGCTTGCCTCGCACAAGGGCAAGCCAGCAGGGAGGGTGGCAGGTGCTGCCTGTTCCGGAGAATCGGCAGGAGCCATTGGCTGGTCATGGATGGGCATGCGCCTTCCTCTGTGATGCACTGAGATAACAGGATAGCACAACACCTCGGCATGATGGAATGGGGAAGAGGCAAATAAATCCTGAAGGGCCGATACCGCCAGGGAGGTTTCCCGCATGGCCGCCTTGCGCTGGACAAGGCCAAACTTGTATGGTTTTTATCCTAGCGAGTTCCAACACTGACAACACCTTGCCAACGGAATGGCTGCTCCATGCCAATCGCCACCCACCGAGCCTGCACTGCTCCAGCCATGGACATGAGGCGTGGCCTCATTCCCATGTTGCGGACAAGGCCCCGGCGTTGTTGGCTGGCCCTGCTGCCGGTCTGGATCTTTTTGCTGTCCACCGTGTTCCCATCCCCCGCCCTGGGGCTTCCCGAGAACCTGCGCTTCGAACGCCTGGGCCTTGAGCAGGGTCTCTCCCAGTCGTCAGTATTGTGTTCCATCAAGGATTCCCAAGGTTTTTTGTGGTTTGGAACCTATGACGGGCTGAACAGATACGATGGGCTCGATTTTCGAATTTATCGTTCCCGGGACGCCTCGGGCCGCGGGTTGTCTGATGATGGCATCCGCAGTCTGGCCATGGCTCAGGACGGCACCATCTGGGTCGCCACCAGCGCCGGCGGCATAAACCGTTACAACAACGCCCTCGACCGGTTCACCTCCTACCTGCATGATCCGGACAATCCGGACAGCTTGTCCAGCAACGAGGCGCTGGTTGTGCTGCCTGTTGCGGACACTGCCCTGCAGAAGGCTGCCTCGCCACGCGCAGACCAGGCCATCCTCTGGGTGGGCACATCTGCCGGGCTTGATTACATGCTTCCCGACGGCCGGTTTGTGCATGTGCACCCCACCCATGCCAATGGCACGCAAATCCGGCTGGAAGCCATTGGCGGGCTGGCCCGGGACAAGCAGGGCAATATCTGGGCCGGCGGGGAAGACAGTGTGATGCAGCTGAATCCGCAGGGAGAATTGCTTGCCGTCTATGGTGCGGAGGCTTCCGGTGATGTTCCCCTGACCATTGGGCCGGTGCAATGCCTGCTGGTGGATGTGGAAGGGTTTGTCTGGATAGGCGATTCCGGCAGCCTGCAACGTCTCGATCCCATCTCGGGAACAGTACGGTCCTATTTTATCGGCGATTCAGTCAAGGCGCTCCTGCAGGACAGCCAGGGCATCCTCTGGGTGTGCACGGATTCAGGCCTGGCCCGGCGCATGCCAGGAATGCACCGGGGCGAGCCGGATCGTTTTATCCGCTACAGCCATAACCCCTTTGATTTGCAAAGTCTGAGTTCCAATGACCTCAACAGCATCCTGGAAGACAACGCCGGCATCCTCTGGATAGGAACTTACACCGAAGGGCTGAACAAGATGAACCCGCGCAATCAGGAATTCCACCTGTTGCGTAGCGAACCCTGGCGCCGGGACGGCCTGCCGGACGGCAACATCAATGCCGTCATTCAGGACAAGGATGGCGTGTTGTGGCTGGGTACCACCTATGGCGGGTTGAATCGCGTGAACCTGGCCACCCGGGAGGTGCGCACGTACTGCGATGGGGATGGCACGTCTTTCCCGGCCCGGGAGGTACGCTCCCTCACCCTGGACACAGAGGGCCAGCTCTGGCTTGGCACTTCTGACGCCGGCGTGTTGCGGATGGACCGGCACACGGGGGAGTTCGTCCAGTACAGTTATGCCAGAAATAATCCGGCCAGCCTTTCCAGCAACAACGTCTATGTCATTTATGATGATCGCAAAGGCTCGCTGTGGGTGGGGCTGAGCAAGGCCGGCCTGGACCGCCTGGACATGGCCACCGGCCGTGTGGAGCATTTTGAGCCCGACCCGGGCAACCCGGACGCGCTCCAGCACAAGCGCGTGCGGGCCATTCTGGAACACGGGGGGCGGCTCTGGTTTGGCACCAGCGGCGGCTTGCATCTGCTGGATCGGGAAACAGGCCGGTTCCGGCACTGGCGCCACAACCCGGTCGATCCGTACAGCCTGCTGGATGACAAGGTCATCTCGCTACTGGGCGGTCCGGGACCGGACACACTCTGGGTTGGCACCAACAGCGGCCTGTGTCTGTTCAATTATCAGACCAACACCTTTGTCCCGTTTACCCCGGCGCATGGCTACAACTTTGCCAACAACTTTATTGCCGCCACGCTGAAAGACGAAACGGGCGATCTTTGGATCAGCACCTTCAAAGGCCTGAGCCGCTTTTCCCCGGCAAGCGGCAAGGTGCACAACTTTACCCCGCTGGAAGGCCTCCAAGGGTACGAATTCATGGAGAACAGTGCCTTCCGCAACGCCACGGGGGACATGTTCTTTGGCGGTCTTAAAGGCTTGACCTGGTTCCATCCCGGCCGGGTATCCCCAAATCCGCACACACCGCCTGTGGTGCTGACTGGCGTCACCGTCATGAACCGCCCCCTGGAGAGCGACGTCAACATCACGCTTTTGAAAGAACTGTCTCTCTCACATCGCGACGCTCTCTTCAGCTTTTCCTTTGCGGCCCTGGATTTTGCCGTCCCGGCCAAAAACGCCGTGGCCTACAAGCTGGAAGGCTTCGATATGGACTGGATCCAGGCCCAGCCCGGCTGGAGTGCTTCGTACACCAGCATCGAGCCCGGCAACTATCTGTTCCGAGTCAAAGCTGCCAACAGTGACGGCCAGTGGAGCCCCCGGGAGCTGCAACTGCCCGTTCACATTGAGCCGCCTTTCTGGCAGACTATCTGGTTTCGCCTTCTGATGGCTTTATCAATCATCTCGGGGCTGTACCTGTTCTACTGGCTGCGGGTTCGTATCATAAAACAACAAAATCAGCGTCTTGAATTACTGGCTGCCGAGCGCACCAAGAGCCTGGCCCTCATCAACGCCCAGCTGCAGGGCATCATGTTGCACGCCCCGTGCGCCATCGCCCTGAAGGATGAGAACCGCCGCTACACCCTGGTCAATCCTCGCTTTGAGCACCTGTTCCTCACCAGTCAGGAGCACCTCCGGCACAAGACCGATGCCGAGGTGTTTGATGTGGAGACGGCCACCCTGCTCCAGGCTGCAGACCAGAGCGCCTGGGAGCATGGCAAAAGCGATGTCTTTGAAATGACTGTTGCCGGACGCATGCTGCTGGTCCAACAGGTGGCTTTTCGCGGCGAAAACGACAAGCCCTATGCCCTGTGCGGCATTGCCCTGGATGTGACGGACAAGAAGCAGTTTGAGGCGGAAACCCTGCGTGCCAGCCAGCTGGCCAGCATCGGGGAGCTGGCCGCGGGTGTGGCGCATGAGATCAACAATCCCATCACCGGCATTATCAACTACACTCAGCTCCTGCACGATGGCTATACCGGCGGCATCCCGGACATCACCGGCAAGATCCTGGCACTTGCGGACCGTGTGGCGGTGATTGCCCGCGGGCTGCTTTCCTACTCCCGGGGGGATCTGGAACGCGAAAGCCCCCTGGATCTGCGCGAAGTGGTCACGGACAGCCTGTCCCTCTCCCGTTACCGCTTTGAAAAAGAGGGGTTTCGGGTGGTGGTGGAAGTGCCGGACGAGCTGCCATTGGTGATGGGACGTTTCAGGGAGCTGCAACAGGTGCTGCTGAACCTGCTCTCCAACGCCTTTCATGCCCTGCAGATGAAAAAACAACGCCTCGGCGATTCTGCAGAGGTCAACAACAATCCGGCCAAGGACATTTGGGGCGAATGCCTTATTCGGGTCTCCCTGCCGGAGGATCGGCCAGGATACGCGCGGATGGAAGTGCGCGATACTGGTATCGGGATCACCCCTGCCAATCTGGGCAAGGTCTGTCAGCCCTTTTTCACCACCAAACCCCGCAACGAGGGCACCGGGCTTGGCCTGTCCATCAGCCTGAATATCATCAACCGGCACCGCGGGGAGATGACGATTACAAGTAAGGAAAACAACTACACTTCCGTGCGTGTGGACCTGCCCCTGGCGGATTAGGACGGCGCCGCCCCCGGGGACGCCGCCACCGTGGCCCGGGAGGCATCATCCGGCACCCCGGCCTGCCCGTTGCCTGCCCTGTGCGGCGCCTGCGGCAGTTCCACCACAAAGGTGGCGCCCTGCGGACCGCCATGCCGCGGTCCTTCCACCCAGATCCGTCCGCCCATGCTCTGGACCATATGCTTGCAGATGGCCAGCCCCAGCCCGGCGCCGCCGGACCGTCTGCCCCCCTGGTCCGCAGCGCGGAAAAATCGCTCGAAGATGCGGCCGCGCAGTTCCGGCGGCACGCCCGGCCCCTCGTCGGACACGGCAAAGCGTCTTCCCTCTCCGGTCACCTCGGCTTCCACCAGAACCTGCCCGCCAGCGGGGCTGTAGCGCACGGCATTTTCCAGCAGATTGCGCAGCACTGTGGCCAGGCCTTCTTCGTCCGCAACAATCTCCATCTCCTCTTCGTCAAGCTGTGCGGCCACATGCACATTGTGTTTGGTAGCTTTGGGTTCCAGATCCTGGAGCAGCTCTTCGAGCAGCGGCTGCACAAGGATTGGCGTGGCAACAGGCACCCAGGCCCCGGCCTCAATGCGGGAAAGGGTCATCATGCTTTGCACAAAGCCGGCCATGCGCCAGGCTGCCTTGTGGATGACCCCCAGAAACCTGCGGGCCATGGCCTCATCCAGGCGGTCCTGCTCCAGGAGGGTTTCGGCATAGCCGGCAATGGTGGTCAGCGGGGTGCGCATTTCATGGGAGGCATTGGCCACAAAGTCCCGGCGTACCCGCTCCAGGCGCCGGGCTTCCGTCACATCGCGGAACACCAGCACCAGCTTGCGCACGGCCTTGGCATCGCGAAATGGCGTCAGGGAGACCTCATACTCCTTGTCTCCACGCTGCAGGGAGATTGTCGTCGGCCCCTGCGCAGGAGGCGCCCCGGCCTGCACAAGCTGCCTGGCTGCCTGGTGCAGGGCCGGCTCCATGGTCACCTCAAGAAGCTGCACGCCGCGGCGCAGCGAGGCCTCCCTGAACACCCGGGCGAAGGCATGGTTCCAGGATTCCACCGCCCCGCCGGCATCCAGGAGCAACACCCCTTCGGCCAGGCCGTTATATAGGGCTTCCCATTGTCCCTGCTGCTCCTCCAGGCCCTGGATTGTGGATTGAATCTGCGCGGCCATGGTGTTGACGGATTCCTGCAAGGGAACGAACTCCCGGCCCGGGGGAGCCTGCAGCCGGCGGGTGTAGTCGCCATTGCCAATGGCCGAGGCCGTGCGGGAAAAATCTGAGATGGAGGCCGCCAGGGAGCGCGACAGCCACAGCCCCAGCAGCAGCATGACTGCCAGACTCAAAGGAATGAGCCAGTTGATGGCCTTGAGCAACCGTTCCTGCTGGGCCTGTACTTGCGCCAGGGGGACTGCCAGGCGCAACACCCCTGGATATTGCAATAATCCTGGTGTGACCGCCTTGCCCACATACAAGAGCTCCTCACCCAGGGTGGTGCTGTGGCGCATGCTGAAGCTTTCTCCTGCAGCCTCGGCCTCACGCACCTCCGGCCGGGTGGAATGATCCTCAAGCAGCGGAATCCGCTCCTGGCTGACCTCGGAATCCGCCAGAACCCTGCCCCGCTCCATGTAGGTAATGCGAAAGCCGAAGTGGCTGCCAGCCCCTTTGAGCCAGGTATCCAGCAGGTCGGCCGTCTCAAACCGCTCCTGCTGCAGCAACCACAGCAGGGTGCCCATGTCGCGCCTGGCCCGGGCCTGCACATCCCGCGCAGCGATGCCACCCATGGAGGAGTGAAAATACAGCAAGGTGGGAGCGACGCAGACCACAGCCAGCACCCCGAAAGAAATAAACATCCGCATTCTGAATGTGAGCGACTGCATGCGCGGCTGTCCCCTGAAGCTTTCTTGTTGTGTTACAGAAATTTTTAACAATAATTCAATATGATTATGTTTCAATGGCGTCTTAATTTCGTATATTTGTCACTATTTCGTCATATTTTCTTCTCCTACGCTCGTTTTGTTACAGGTAAGCGACAAACCCTTTGACACACGACTCAGCCGCAGGTAATGCAGCGCGGTACGCGGGTCAATGCCTTCTTCACACAATGTGCAGCCAGCCCGCACGGCATGCTGCCTTCCGCACCCGGTGCCTCTCCCGGCCCTGGGATGTGTTCCGCCACTCAGCAGCCTGGACCACCAGAATGACCTTTTATGATGCCTTTTTGATCCTGACCATTGTTGCGGGCTTTCTCATGGCCTTCAACCTGGGGGCGAACGATGTTGCCAATGCCATGGCCTCTTCCGTGGGCGCCAAGGCAATCACCGTGCGCCAGGCCCTGTTCATTGCCGGCATTCTGAATTTTGCCGGGGCCGTACTGCTGGGCTCGCACGTGACCGCCACCATCAGCAAAGGGATCATCAATATTGATTTAATCAGTGATCCAAAGCTGCTTGTTGCTGGCATGTTCGCTGCGCTGCTTTCTGCCGCACTGTGGGTGCTGGCCGCCACGCTCACGGGCCTGCCTGTGTCCTCCACGCATTCCATTGTGGGCTCCATCCTGGGCTTTGGTTTGGTCGCCGGAGGTGCGGATGTAGTCAACTGGCTGAAAATGGTGGGGATTGTCATGTCCTGGATCGTGTCGCCCTTTTTTGGCGGGCTGCTGGGATTCATTGTCTTCAGCACAATACGACGAAAGATCTTCCACCAACCGCGCATCATCCCGCAGGCGCGCAAATGGGCGCCCATCTGGATTGCCGTCACGGCATCGCTCGTTGTCTTTTCCCTGATGTACAAGACCCCTGCTGGCAAGGCCCTGCAATGGGGCGCAGTCCCCAAGCTGGCTCTTTCCATCGGGATATCCGCGGTGGCGTGGTATGTGGGCCGGCATTTCGTCATCAAATGGTGCCGGACCATCGAAGCCTGCAGCGCAGGGGTGGAAACCATCTTCAGCCGCATGCAGGTCGGCACGGCCTGCTTTGTGGCCCTGACCCAGGGCGCAAATGACGTGGCCAATGCCATCGGCCCGGCCGCCGCGGTATATTGGGTATGCCGGGAAAGTTCGCTGGGATCTCAGGTGGATATCCCGATCTGGCTGCTGGTGATGGGCGGCGGCGGCATCGCCCTGGGGATTGGCCTGCTGGGGCGGCGGGTGATGGTGACCATGGGTGAAAAAATCACCGAACTGAACAACAGCCGCGGCTTTGCCGTGGAGTTTGGCGCGGCCACCACGGTGTTGACGGCCTCGGTGCTGGGGCTGCCTGTCTCCACCACCCATGCGGCAGTGGGATCTGTGGTGGGTGTGGGGCTGGCCCGGGGCTTTGGGGCCGTGGATTTCCGGATTCTGTTCAAGATTGTGCTATACTGGGTCCTGACGGTTCCCGTCTCTGCGTTTACCTGCATCGTCATTTTTCAGGTGCTTCGCTGGATGCTACTGTAACGCGTGCGACCTGATCTTGTGTAAGGAGAGAACCATGTTTTTCCGCATTCCCTTTTTCGGACTGCTTTCCACGCATTCTCCCCTGCGGCAACTGTTGGACCACTACGACAAGATCGCCGCCGGCGTGAAACTGATGGAAGAATCACTCGAATGCTACATTGGCGGTGAGGGACACTGCAAGGCGTTTGAAGTTTTGACGCATGAAGTGGATGACCTGGAAGATCAGGCAGACAAGATCAAGCGTTCCATCCGCAACCATTTGCCCAAGGGGCTGTTTTTGCCCGTGGACCGGACCGTGTTCTTCGACTACACCCGGCGCCAGGACAATATCCTGGATGAAGGGCAAAAAGCGTTGAACGTGCTCTTCATGCGGCCGCTCTCCATTCCTCTGGAGTTTCACAAGGAAATGCTGACGTTTGTGGGGGAAGTGACGGAAACGGTCAAGCTCTTGCGCCCGGCCCTGGAGTCCACGGTGGATCTGCTGCATTGGAAGCACCACGACCGTACCGCCACCAAGCAGGCCATCCGGGAAGTGCGCTCCAGCCACAAGGCGGTGTTCAAGCGCTATCACAGCATCACGTCGCACATTTACAATGCAGACGTGGGATTCAAGGATTTTCATCAGCTGTTGGAGTTCGTGGAAGAGATGTACTCCGTGAGTCACAATACCGAAGGCTGCGCGGATCTCCTGCGCGCCATGATCGCCAAGTAGGACGTTCCGTCCCCAACACCCAGGCTGCGGATGCTTCTGCAAAGGCAGGGCATCCGCAGCTTTTTTGTGAGCCCGCTTCCGAATGCCCGTACGCGACGCTGCAGCAGGGACAATGGTCGGGAGTGACGGTTTGTTCGCTGAACAGGCCCTGCACTTTTCGGCCCCGGCACCCTGGAAATCCGATGGCTTCCGCGCTATGCTATGTCATGGCGGGTGTCTCTTGGATTTCTCGTCTAGGCAACTGAAATCTAACAATTAAAGAGACACCTCGCCACTTTTTGTGCACTGCGTGGGCTAGAACGGCAACCGGTTTGCGGACATCAGCCAGAACGCCGGAGCCCACAGCCCCACCGGCACCCAGAGGATAAGCGACCAGGCGACAAGCTTGCCGCTCAACTTGCCATGGAAGGCCAGCCAGACTTCCAGCGTCAGCACGGTGTAGCCCAGGCAGGCCATGGCCAGATAGTTGCTCGGCGCGATGAGCCGCGTTCCGTCGGCCAGGATCGGCCCGCCAGTGTAAAACAGCACCATATAGATACCTGAAATCAAAGCCACAGTCAGGCTGACGTTGCCCACGGAGCGCAAGTCCTGCAGGCCGGCCAGCAAGGCGTAAGCCACGCAGCAATACAGCACGCCATGCGCAAACAGCAGCCCGGCCGTGAACGGGTCTTTGAATAACGCGGCCTGAAGCACTGCGCCAATCACAACCAGCAGGCCCACAAATCCCGTGGCAGCCCCGGTGCCCCTGGGCTCTCCCTTGCCCAGGTTCAGCAATGCCACCGGCAGCCACATGACTGAAATCAGGACCAATATTGCCGTTGTCATACAACCCTCCTGTTTGGATGGTGAAATGGCGCCTGCCGAGCCCGATGCAGCGCCAGCCCCATGGCGCCAGTCGGGTGGTCATTTTGATTCTCGTTGTCGTATCAAAATGTTGTCCAAAACCCTCTTTCGAAGTGTCCACAACAGGATAGCTGCAAATCGTCCCGGTCCTCCAGTTTTGCGCATGGGCAAATGGCTACATATTCAGTGAAATTATTCACAACTATCGGGCCGGAATGGCGATTTGTTCCATAATCTGCTCATATTTATCTGGTAATTGCCGGGGTCAATCTGATACAATGATTTGCCCAATTCTCCCCAATATGACACAGCCGCCACTGAAGCGGTTGCCCCCCCTGCATCTCGCGCCATCTTTACAATCATGACAGATCAGGCTATCAAATTTCTCCTTCATCGATTGCCCAAACACCTGCAGGAGATGCGCCATGCATCATTTCGAGTATCGCGAAGGTCAGTTGTATGCGGAAGAGATTCCCGTCGCCAGACTGGCCGAGGAATACGGCACCCCGCTGTACATTTACAGTGCGGCCACCTTTTCCCGGCATTTCACCATCTTTGATTCCGCCTTCAGCGAACTGCCGCACCTGACCTGCTATTCCGTCAAGGCCAACTCGAATCTGAGCGTGCTGAATCTGCTGGCCAGCAATGGCGCCGGCATGGACATCGTTTCCGGGGGCGAGCTCTTCCGCGCCCTGGCCGCCGGCGTGCCTGGCGAGAAGATCGTCTATTCCGGCGTGGGCAAACGTCCTGAGGAAATCAAGGAAGCGCTCGCTGCCGGCATCCTGATGTTCAACGTGGAATCCCAGGAAGAACTGCTGCGCATCAACGAAATCGCCCAGGCCCAGGGACAGACGGCGCGTATCAGCCTGCGCATCAACCCGGATGTGGATCCCCAGACCCACCCGTACATCTCCACCGGGATGAAAAAGAACAAGTTCGGGCTGGACATGGACTCTTCCATGCAGACCTATGCCCTGGCCAAGAACCTGCCGGCCATTGATCCCGTGGGCGTGGACTGCCACATCGGCTCGCAGCTGACCTCCATCGAGCCGTTTAAGGAAGCCCTGGACAAGCTCATGACTTTCCATGACAAGCTCGTGGGCGAGCTGGAATTGTCCATCAAGTACCTCGACCTCGGCGGCGGGCTGGGCATTCAGTACAACGAGGAAGAGCCCCCCCACCCCGTGGCCTTTGCCCAGGCCCTGGCTCCGGCCATCAAGGCCCGGCCGCTCACGCTCATCCTGGAGCCGGGCCGGGTCATTGCCGGCAACAGCGGCATTCTGGTGACCAAGGTGGTCTACACCAAGGAAACGCCGAGCAAGCACTTCGTCATCGTGGACGCTGCCATGAACGACCTGACCCGCCCCGCCCTGTACGGCTCCTACCATCGCATCGCCGAGGTCTGCCCGCAGCATCGCGAATCAAATATCGTGGATGTGGTTGGTCCCATCTGCGAATCCAGCGACTTCCTGGCCCGGGAGCGGACCATGTCCGCGGTGCAGTCCGGTGAACTGCTGGCCGTGTTCTCTGCCGGGGCCTATGGCTTCAGCATGAGTTCGCAATACAATTCGCGCCCCCGCGCCGCGGAACTGCTGGTGGATGGCGACAAGGTCCGCGTGGCCCGCGCCCGCGAGACGTATGAAGATTTGGTGGCGCTGGAACGGTCCGGGCTCAAATAGTCCGTGTATTCTCTTGTTCGAAATGGTACAAACCCGGAGGTCATACTTCGGGTTTGTGTCATTTTTGGGACTGCTCGGCTAAGGGTTCATTTGTGATGGACGAAACAGGATTCAAACGTGCCTTTGGGAAACGCCTTCGCTTTTTGCGGGAATTGCGGCATTTGACCCAGTCCCGCCTTGCCGAGCGCATCGGCGTGACGGAACAGTACATCAGCATGCTGGAGCGCGGGCTCTCCGCACCATCCTTTTCGCTGGTGGCCCAGCTTTCCCAAACCCTGCACACCCATCCGGCCGCCTTGTTTCTATTTCCCAAGCTTGAAGGGGGAGAATCTGCTGCACTGCCTGTGCCGACCCTGCCGGAGAACCTGAGCCAGGTGGCTCATTGCCTTATCCTGCCCGGCCAGAACCGGCAGGTCTTTTCCCCGGAACTGCTCGCCTGGCTGGAGCCTGCGGCTCCCGCACGGCAGGAGCGCCCTGTCTCGCGCAGGCCGGTGCAGCAGTCCCTGTTTGCGCATCTGTCCAGGGAGGATTCCCTGCGGGTGCAGCAGGCCTTGCAGGATGCGGCGGAAGGCCACCCTGCCCCTCTCTTTTCCTTTGCCTTGCGCACGGCCGCAGACCCCAGGCGCATCCTGGCGTACGCCACCCAGCAGCCGGACGGGTGCATCCGGGTCGTCCTCATGGACGTCACGGACCATCTACGCCTGAAGCAGACCCAGCTCGACCTGCAGGCTGCCGTGGAAGCCCTGGCCGAGGAGCGGACCCAGCAACTGCAGGAAACCGTGGCCCGGCTGGAAGAGGAAATCCGCTGCCGCCAGGAAAGCGATGAGGCACGCACCACGGCCGAGGCCCGCTGGCGCGTGCTCTTTGAACACGCGCCGGTAGGCATTTTTCAGTCCCTGCCAGAGGGGCGTTTTCAGGCTGTCAATCGGGAAGCCTTGAGCATGTTTGGGTATGACAACACCGAAGAGCTGCTGGCCCTGGATGACATTGGCAGCCAGATTTACGTTTCCCCGGAGGAACGGGCCCGGCTGCTTGAGGTCCTGGCCAGGGACGGCGCTGTGGAAGATTTTGAGACGGAGATGAAAACCAAGGATGGCCGGGTGTTTCGCGCCGCAGTCACGGCACGCCCCCTTCCGCACACTGTCCAGGCCGAGAGCCAGCCGCCATCCATTATCGGCTTCATCAAAGACCTCTCCCCTTGCCGCAAGGCACGGTCAGCGCCTGACACTGCAGCCTCGACAGATTAGTGTGATGTCCACGAAATAAGGTACCAGAAATATCATCGGATTTCGTGGAGGATCGTCAGCCGAAATGCGCGGATTTTGGCTGACTCATGGCCCCTGCGACTCCGGAGGCTGCCTGCAGCCGCTCCGGTGTTGCGTCCTTCGTGCAGTTGTATTTTGAGGGGGCAGCCCTAGCTTGAGGTTCCCTCAAGCGGCCGTTCAATCCAATCGTCCGTGCGCAGAAAGCCGTACACGCCATTGAGGTCAATCACCACCACCCACAGGTCATCCCAGTTGCTGCGGGTGGCTGGCGCGTCAATCTGAAACCGAAATCCGCAGCGTCGTTCCACCGGGCTGGTGGCATTGAACCGCCGGGCTGCGTCATCGCGCACGGTGTGCACCTGCCCGGTACCCACCAGGCGCCCCTCATAGAATGCCAGCGCATACAGTCTGCGGGCCGGCTGGGCACTGTCCAGCGCCCAGCCTTCCAGACTCACGACTGACTCCGGCCCGCCCTTGTACACGCTGTCCACCAGTCCGCGCATGCTGGGCACTTCATGCAGGCCTGCAGCCTCCAGAGTCGACTTGAGCTGGCTTTTTCTGGAAAAGCTGCCCGTGGAAAGCGCCTCCAGCCAGGAACCTTCCACCTGTTCGGCCCCTTCCAGCATGCCAATGGCCGCTGCCACGGCTTCCGCATGGGAAGACGCGGGCGGGACGACGGCAGCCTGTGTGTTGGATGGTCTTGTGTGATGTATCAGTTCAGGAGCAAGAGACTCTGTCAGCACCTCGGCAGCCAAGGTGTTGCCTGCGACGTTCCAATGGGTGTTCGTACCCAGATACAGCGTTTCGCCGGCCGCTGCCCGGGCCATGAAATGCGGTGTCAGATCCACCACCACGGACGCATCCAGTCCCTCGGCCATTGCCAGCTGACGCACCAGCTCGGCAGGGATGGTGGGATCCAGCCTGGCCTGCGCAAGCCGGGGATCCTGACGAACCACCTCCATCCACTGCGGCGAGACCCAGAAATGCGGCGGACTGATCAACACGCGCACCGCCTTGCCCCGGTTCGCCTCCAAGGCCAGAAACCGGATGGCCTCGCGACACCAGGCAATGCCGTCCAGCTGGTCCGTCAGTTGGTCGGGATCATACATGGCCGCGGCATTGCGCATGATGCGGGTGTATCGCGCAGTGTCCAGACCCGCGCTCAAGAGTGCATCATGCCCGGGGGCATCCCCGGCAGACTGCGCGGCCGGGTGTGAGGATGCGGCCAGCGTATGCGCGTAGGCATAGAGGTAGTCGAAGCTTCTCAGCAAATGCTTGTGTGGAATCCGCGTGCCCGGCCCCACGGCCACGCCGCGAGGCCGCAATGCGGCAGGCGTGACCATGGTGCCCTGCACGTCCAGAAAATCGTTGCCCACATAGATATTGAGGACCACCGCGTCATGTTCCAGCAGTCCGGCCCAGTAGGTTCCCTGGCGGACATACTCGGGAAACGAGGTGCTGGGCACGCCCAGGTTCACCACTTCCACGGTTTTTTCCGCTGCATCGCCGGCGTCCTGCGGAAGCGAGCGGACCTGCTCCTGCAGCAGCTTTTCCGAGGTGGCCGAGTAGGTCAGCGCCGGAGTGGTAACGCCATAGGCAAAGGAATCGCCCAGGCTGAGCACCCGCAGGGCGTGCGGCGCCTTTTTGCGCAACACTGGCCCACCATGATGGTGGTAGCCAAGGGCTACGAGGTCAAAGGGGTCGGGGGTGTCATCCAGTTCTGTCACGAGCCAGCGGGCTTCGTACCACCGAAAGGCCAAATCCGCCACGCCGAGGGTGACACAGAACACCGCGCCACCCAGGAGCCAGGACAACAACAGAGAGCATCGTTTCATAGATCGCCTCAAGCAAGAAGTTCCGAAGCGCCTCCCTGGGGGAGACTACCGGAACCTACTTCGGCCGAGACGCCAACGCCAAGCCCTGCTGGTGTAAATGGCTGTAAGCGAATGTAAATGCAAAAAGCAATATGTTAAGACGCGCCCAAGATGCAACCATCACCAATGCAAAGGGCCGCTTGCAGCATCTGCAAGCGGCCCTTTGGAAGGATGGTGCCGAAGAGGAGACTCGAACTCCTACGGACAGGTGTCCACTACCCCCTCAAGATAGCGTGTCTACCAATTCCACCACTTCGGCACAACCGGCTACTGCGTCTGGTTGGACGCGGCCTCCGGTGAGGTATTGGCAGGTGCAGCCTCGGAGCTTTCCTTGACGGAGAAATCCGGAGTGCCGCCCTTTTCTTCAAGCAAGAGTCCCGCAGGCGGGGTGGCGTTGGCGGTTTCCGCCGGAGCCACCAGAACGGAGTCCATCACGCTTCCGCCATCACCCTTGGGGGACTTGATCAAGTAATTGAAACCAAGGGAGGTTGTCAAGAAAATTGCTGCGGCAAAGGCAGTAATTTTCACCAGCAGCCCGCCGGCGCCCGAGCCGCCAAAGAGCGAGCTGGAGCCGCCGCCGAAAATCACGCCCATGCCTTCCTTGCCGGACTGCAACAGCACCAGCACAATGAGCACCACACAGGCGATGATATGCAAAGTGAGAACCAAGGTTTCCATCAAGAACTTCCGTATCCGTGAGTGGGCATGGAGCCCGGTGTCAGGCCAGCACGATTTTGCTGAAACTTTCCGCCTGCAAAGAGGCACCTCCTACCAAGACGCCATCCACATTGTCAAGAGAAATTATTTCTCCAGCATTGTCCGGCTTCACGCTGCCGCCGTACAGGATGCGTATCTGGGCTCCGTTGGCCAGCAGGCCCTTGAGCTGGGCCCGCACGGTGGCGTGGGCGTCCAGGATTTCCGCAGGGCCGGCCACCTTGCCTGTGCCAATGGCCCAGACAGGCTCATAGGCAATGGCCAGGTCTTCCGGGGAAACGTCCCCGGGCGAGCCGGCCAGGCCGCCTTCCAGTTGCCGGGCCAGCACGGCTTCCAGCTGGCCGGCCTCGCGCTCTTCCAGTTTTTCGCCAATGCACAGGACCACCTTCAGCCCCTGCGCCAGGGCAAAGGCGGTTTTCTGGCCCACAAAAGCATCGCTCTCGCCCAGCACGTGGCGGCGTTCGGAGTGGCCGGTCAGCACCCAGGTGGCGCCGGCATCCTTGAGCATGGCGGGAGCAATCTCGCCGGTAAAGGCACCCTCCACGGCCGGATACAGATCCTGCCCGCCCACGCTGAACCCGGCCGCACCAGCCATGCCGCCGTGTGCAGCGTCTATGGCTGTGAAGGGCGGGAACACCAGCACTTCGCGGTCTGCGGGCAGCGTGCCCACGGCCTGCCGGAGCGCAGCGGCGGTTGCGGCCGCTTCGGCACGGGTCTTGTACATTTTCCAGTTTGCCGCCATCAGCTTTTTCATGGCTTCCTCGATGTTCGTTCAGGTGAGCCGGATGTCATGCCGTTGTTGTCTGCTTCGCCTCATGTCGGGCCCTGGTCCTGTGTTTCGCGCATATCGCGCACGAGCACCAGGGCATCTTCCCCGGTATCGGGATAATAGCATTTGCGCAGGCCCACCCGGGCAAATCCCATGTCCGCATAGAGGGCCCGGGCGGCCTCGTTGGAAACGCGCACCTCAAGCACCACCTGTTCTATGCCCATTTGCCGGCCAATCTGCAAGACGAAGCCCAGCAGCCGCCGGGCCAACCCCATGCGCCGCCAGGCCGGGGCAGTGGCCAGGTTCAGGATTTCCATTTCGTCGCCGGCATGGTAAAAGGAGCAATAGGCCACCAGCTGGCTTGCCGCGCGCACTCCCACCACCCGCATGCGGGATTCGCCCAGCACCTGCGCGTATTGCTGCTCTGTCCACGGGCAGCTGAAGCAGGCGCGTTCCAGGGCGGCCAGTTGTGGGATGTCCGCCTGCCCCAGGCGAACCAGTTCCAGCTCCCCCTCCTGTGCCTGCGCACGGTTCGGATTGAGGGGATTCGATTCAATTTCAGGATCCAACACCATGGTACGCGCTCCCGTTTCCGGCATGCATTCCCCTTCCCTGCGCCCCTTGCGTCAGTCCGGCAAGCTCCCTGTGGAGCTGGTGGAGGCTGTCGATTCCCGTAACAGACCCCTGGCCGTCATGCCCCTGCAGGTGGTGCATGCGCAGCAGTTGTTCCACCGCAGTGTGCGGATCATGGTCTACAATCCCGCCGGCAAGCTGTATCTGCAAAAGCGCAGCCGGAACAAGTCCGTCTACCCTGGCCGGTGGGAGATCTCGGCCAGCGGCCATGCCCAGGCTGGCGAAAGCCAGGAGGACGCTGCCCGTCGCGAGGTGGCCGAGGAGCTGGGCATCCATGTGGAACGGCTCTCCCTGCGACTGGAAATCCCGGCCACGCCCCTGACGGCCTTTGAGTTCATTACCGTGTTCAGCGCCGGCCTGGTGCATGCGGTGCCGCGGCCCAATCCGGAAGAACTCGACGGTGGCATGTTTGTGGATGCCGACGAGATGGACTATCTGGCGCGCGAGTATCTGGACGTGCTCACACCCGGTCTGGTGCATCTGTACGAACACAAGCTGCTGTTTCCGAACACGTCCGATGGTCTGGCCAAGGCCGCGACCGTGCCCTGATCCGCTGGCAGCCAGATCCTTGCAGATGGGTCAGGCGGCAAGCAGGGTCAGCATATCCCGATGCACCCGGCCGTTGGTGGCCAGGATGGACGGGGCATCCAGGGTATATCCCGTCTGTGCAAGAAAGGGCGACACCATCCCGCCGGCTTCTTCCACCAGAAGCCAGCCTGCGGCCACGTCCCAGGGCTTGAGCCCCAGCTCGTAAAAGGCCTCGTAATGCCCGGCCGCCACGTAGGCCAGATCCAGGGAGGCGGCGCCATAGCGGCGCAGGCCGCGCGTGGCGGCCAGCATGCGCTGGATCCAGGCGGCAATGCGCGCTGCCTGCTCGGGGTTCTCGGCCGAGGAATATGGAAAGCCGGTGCAGACCAGCGAGTCCTGCAGACTGCCCGCGGAAGAAACCTGCATGCGCCGGCCATTGCGAAAGGCCCCGCCCCCACGCCCGGCATGGAACAGCTCGTCCAGCACAGGATTGTAGACCGCCGCCAGGGCGACTTCCCTTCCGGTCCACAGGCCCACGGAAATGGCTACAAAGGGCAGGCGGTGGGCAAAATTGGTGGTGCCGTCCAGCGGGTCGATGACCCAGCAGGGGCCGGCCAGCGCCTCCAGCATCTGGGAGCGATCCAGCCCCGTGGCGCTTTCTTCGGCCAGGAACGCCGCCTCCGGATATAGCGTCTTGAGGGAGGCTTTGAGGGAGGCCTCCACGGCCAGATCCGTTTCGGTAACCAGATCCACCTTGCCCTTGTGCCGGATGTGGCTGGGGGCATGCCAGGCGTTCCGGATGAGCGCACCGGCATCGCGGACGCAATCAAGCAGGCCTGGCAGAAGGCGGGAGCAGTGTTCGGCAGTCATGGTTGCGGCGTCAGTTGATGTAGACGCTCTTGTAGCGGGCCATGTCTTCCAGGGAGCGGCCCGTGCCGCGGACCACGGTGGTCAGGGGATCATCATCCACATTGACGCGGATATTGGTGTTACGCTGAATGAGCTGATCAAGCCCCTTGAGCAGCGCCCCGCCCCCGGCCAGGAGAATGCCGTTGCGGGCCACGTCCACCACCAGTTCGGGCGGCGTCTTTTCCAGGGCCTTGCGCACGGCGCGTACGATGGTCTTGACCGGCTCCTGCAGGGCCTGGCGGATTTCCTCGTCCGTGGCCACCACGGACTTGGGCCCGCCGCCGATGATGTCCTTGCCCGGCACGTTCATCTTGAGCGGTTCTGGCAGCGGATACGCCGAGCCGATGCCGATTTTCACGGCTTCGGCCATGTTTTCGCTGATGAAGAGATGGTGCTTTTCCTGAAAGAAGCGCTGCACTGTGGCGTTCATCCAGTCGCCGGCGGCACGCACGCTTTCGGCGTAGGCGATGGCGCCCATGGAGATGACGGCCACTTCCGAGGTGCCGCCGCCGATGTCCACCACCATGGTGCCCGTGGGTTCGTAGATGGGGCAGCCGGCGCCGATGGCCGCAGCCATGGGCTCTTCGATCATCAGCACTTCCCGCGCGCCGGCCTCCATGCCCGACTCGATGACCGCCCGTTTCTCCACGGCCGTGATGCCCGTGGGCACGCAGATGACCATCCGCGGCTTCACGATGCGCATGCCGGTGATGACCTTGCGGATGAAGTAGGCGATCATGGCTTTGGTCACGTCGAAATCAGCGATGACGCCGTCTTTCATGGGGCGGACAGTGACGATGTTTGCCGGGGTGCGGCCCACAAGCTCCTTGGCCTCGGCGCCCACGGCAATGATGCGGTTGTTGGGCGTCTCATAGGCCACCACGGACGGTTCGTTGAGCACCACCCCCTGCTTGGGGGTGTAGAGCAACGTGTTGGCCGTGCCAAGGTCCATGGCCAGGTCCTTGCCCAGAAATCCCAGCAATCTATTCAGAAACATACACGCTCCAGGGCGAGTTCAAATACGGTGCGGGCGGCCTGCTGAGGCGATTGCGCTTCAGGAGAACAGATTCGCCTGGGCAATGGCCCGGGGGGCCTCCTGCAGGCGGTGTCTGAGATACAGGTTTTCCAAGAAAAGCGCCAGCTGATCCGCCACCATCTGCAGAAAGGACTTCATGGAAGCATCAATGGCCAGTGGCTCCGGATGGGCCAGGCCCAGCACCCCCCTGGTAATGCGGTGCACCACCAGAGGCAAACAGACGGCGCTCTTGACTGGCGGCGTCTTGATTTTTTTGCCAAACAGCGGCGAGAGTTCCACCGTGGTTTCATGCTCGCCGGTAAAAAAGCTCACATTGTTCTTGAACACCCAGCCCACCAGCCCCATCCCGAAATCAAAGGGCTCCAGTTCCTTGCCAGGGGGCAGCAAGGGCCGGCAGGAACCTTCCAACGTATAGTGCGCGCCATTGGCATCACGCACGGCAAAAAACACGTGCTCAAACCCCGTGGTGGCCGAAAGCAGTTCCAGCGTCTGCCGCAAAAAATCCGGCCAGCGGCTCAGCTGGCGCCGCAGGGCCTGAATCTGCTGCAGGCACTGATAATATCTGGTGTCGCAGACCGTGGCGTCGCTTTCCTCAAAACGGTGCAGCAAGGACTGCACATATTCCACAAAAAGATGCAGGATTTTCTGATCCTTTTCGCTGAAGCAATGCGAGCGCTTGGAATCCACGCACACCACCCCTTCGCCCTGGCGCAGGGGGCAGCCCATGAAGGCGCGAATGAGCTGGCGCTCGTCATCATCATAGTATTCGATTTTGCCTTTCTTCTTGACCAGATCATTCACCAGCAGCGGCTGGTTGTGGCGCAGCACCCAGCCGGCCAGCCCGCGGCCGGGCGCGATGACTGTGTCCACGTTGATCCGGTCGCCCAGGCTGAAGCGGGAGGCCATCCGATACTCGCCAGACTTGTGGTCCTGCAAAAAAAGCACAGCGGAATATGCGTCGAACACGCTGGAAATGATGCTCATGAGCCGGTCAAAATGCGGGCTCTTGGCATGCGGCGAGGCGGAGGCGGCGAGGCGGGGTGCGTCCATAGGCGTAACGAAGACTCCTCCATCAACAACACTGCACCGAGGCAGCTGGCGATGCTTTGGCTCCTGCCCTGCTCGCCGGCAGCACCAGAAAGGCCCGCAAGCACCGACGCCGGAACAGCCAATTTCCATTGACCCTATGAGAAAACAAAGGGTGCTGTCAATATGGAGAATCCACAAAAAATCAAAGCATCCTGATATGATGCATGCCCAACACAACTATTCTTCAAGAATCCTTGAATTTTTCTCAACTTATTCTAATTCATCCGGTCCATTCCGGTGCTTCAAACACAGCTTTTCCCCGCGTCATCCTGCGGTGGCGCTTGCGCTTTATTGCCTGCTTGTGGCAGAGCATGCCTTGCTTTATGGTGTCGGCTCGCTCAACCACACGGCAGCACCACTTGCTGTGTCCGGCGGCTGAGTGGCCATAGGTAAAGGTGTGCAGTTCCATGCTGGCTTCTTGGGAAAACGCGTTCAGCGAGGCGCCGGATTTTTCCTGGCGCTACACCCTGGATGGACGGACCCCCGTTCAGATCCAGACCATTGCCCATTTGAAGCTCTTCCTTGATTTTGTCCACGCCAAACACTGCCTGCTCCGGCCCTTCTTCGAGTTTGAGGACTACCCGCTGGTGGAAGCCCGCGAGCTGCTGCCCTCCTTTGATGCCGATCCCTTCGAGTACGACCACCTGCCCGGGTTTTCCCTGGTGGCCCTGCAGCGGCCGCTGGATTACTTTCAGGAAATATTCCAGTTTGATATCCTGCATTCCATCCTGGAACACTCCACCACGGCCCAGGGCAGCGCCTGCCCCCTGGAGTCCACGGTGATGCAGCGCAATGTCCAGACGCTGCTGAACCGGCTGCCAAAGCGCATGCAGGAGCCTTTCAAACAGGCCTGGCTGCACACCGATGTCACGGATCTGGAGACCTATCCGAACATCCTGGAGTATCTTCTCAATCTCGACCGCGCCCAGGTCCTGGCCACGGATGACGACGGCAACTTTTCCCTGCACGGGGTGTTTGCGTCCTTTCCTTCGGATCTGGATTCGGAAATCAAGCGCTTTGGCCTGCGCATTGGCAAGTTTCACGCCGGGGACAACGTCCGCTACGAGCTCTACCGGCCCTTTGTGTACCAGTTTCTCATGGAGCTGTACGGCTTTCCCATTGTTTCGGAGCGCCGGACCTCTTCGGCCCTGTTTGCCCGCCGGCTGCACAAGCTGGGGGAAACGTTCATGGTGCGCGTGCTCGGCCAGTCGGACCGGACCATCACCACCCTGTATTCCCACCCCACAGCCAGGTTCTATCCCCGGGTGGAAAAGCTGGCCCTGGTGCGCGTGGAAAAGGAACAGGAAGAGGCCATCGACCTGCTCTCCCGCGGCGGCTACTTTGTGGACGAGGCCCGGCGCGTGGTCCTGCTGCGGGTGCGCTACCGCCAGCACAAGTTCAACCCCGACAACGTCCGCCAGGATCGCGCCCTCTCCGTGGAGCTGCAGGAGGTCATCCACCCCCTGACCGGCCAGTCCTTCAACCAATGCAATATCATCAAGGACACCACCACCATGTTCCTGCGCCTGAACGACATTGTGCGCGGGGAATATGAGGGCCGGATCATCTACAAGCGCCATGAGGTGGTGGAGAACACCGATACCGACGAAAAGCGCCTGAAATTCCTCTATGCCTGGCTTTCCAAGCACCAGCGGCGCATCATCGCCTATTCCGACGAGTTTTTTGGCAAGGTGGTTCAGGTATTGGACAATTACCTGCTCAACCCGGACAACTACGACGTCTTCCAGTCCATGTTCCAGCTCTACCACGAGGTCTGGTCGCGCTACAGCTACATCCAGCAGGCCAGGAAAGTCCGCAATCTCGAAGATCTGGTGGAAGGGCAGGACAAGAAGGGCAAGGCCTTGCCCTACCTGGAGCGCTTCCGCGAGGCCGTGAGCCTGCTGCATGACCTCAAGTTTGAGATCGTCAACTATTTCGATGAGCTGGTCCTCACGGCCATCCGCCTGGGGGAACGGCTGATTGCGGACCGCTACGTCGTCAAGCAATACATCAAACCCAAGGACGAGGACCTTTCCGACTACGGCCGCGACGTCAAGCGCCAGTACGGCCGCCTCGTTTCGCTCATCGACGAATTCAAGGCCATCCGCAATTCTCGCAAGGAAATTCAGCCAGCCCTGGAAGAAGTGGGCTGATGAGGACGCCGCCAATGACCACCGACGCTTCCGCCACCCCGCTCCGGCACACGCCCCTCACCGCCCGCCATCAGGCCCTGGGCGCCAAAATGGCCGACTTTGCCGGCTTCCTCATGCCCATCCAGTATGCCGGCATCATCGCCGAGCACACCCAGACCCGCACCCAGGCCGCCCTCTTCGACATCTGCCACATGGGCGAGTTCCTCATCGCCGGCGAGGCCGCCAAGGCCGAACTTTCCCGCGTGCTGACCCACAACCTGGACACCCTGGCCCCGGGCCGCTGCCGCTACGGGTTCCTCCTCAACGAAAACGGCTGCGCCATTGATGACTGCATCCTCTACTGCCTCAAGGAAGACAGCTACATGCTGGTGGTCAACGGCGCGCGCGTGGAGGTGGACAAGGCCTGGATCGCCGCCCGGCTGGACAAGGCCTACTTTGAGGATGTGAGCGACGAAACCGGCAAGCTCGATCTCCAGGGACCGGCGTCGCTGGAAGTCATGGAAGCCCTGCTGGGCCAGTCCCTGCGGCAGATCCCCTACTTCGGCGTTGCCCAGCTGGAATGGCAGGGCCAGCCCCTGCTGGTCAGCCGCACGGGCTATACCGGCGAGCTGGGCTACGAGCTGTACTGCCACGCCGACATGGCCGGCCCCCTCTGGGACGCGCTCCTGGCCTTCGAGACCGTGAAGCCCGCCGGCCTGGGCGCACGGGATACCCTGCGCCTGGAAATGGGCCTGCCCCTCTACGGCCACGACCTCGACGAAGCCCACACCCCGGCCGAAGCCGGCTACGCCGCCCTGCTGAACTCCCCGGCAGACTACATCGGCAAGGGCAAGGACCGCGAGATCCGCGAAAAGCTCGTGGGCCTGAAGCTGGAAGGCCGCCGCAGCGCCCGCCATGGCGATGTGGTTTTGCTGGATGGTCTGGAGGTCGGGGTGGTCACCTCTGGTTCCTTCTGCCCGACCATCAACTGCGCCGCGGCCCTGGCCTTCATCAAGGCCGAACACGCCGCCGCGCCGGCCTATACCATCCGCGCCGCCCGTGCGGAACTGCCCGCCACGCCCGCGGACCTGCCTTTCCACAAGGATGGCACGGCCCGCAAAAAGCTGACCTAGCCCCCGGACGCCGGCATGCATCGCTTTCATCTCCCCCCTGAATCCTGGCCCGGCGAGCAGTCCGCCGGGCCGTTGCATCTGGATGGCCAGGAGGCCCACCACGCTGCCCGGGTTCTGCGATTGGAACCTGGTGAAGAGATCGAGCTCTTTGACGGGCAAGGCCGCCGCGCCGTCTGTCGCATTGATGCGGTCAAAAAACACCACCTGACCCTGGACCTGCTTCAGCTGACCCAGGATCCGCCGCCGGCCTCGCCCACCATCCTGGCCCTGGGCTTTTCCAAGGCCATCCGCCGCAGCTGGCTTCTGGAGAAAGCCGTGGAGCTCGGCGCCGCAGAGTTATGGTTCTGGCAGGCCGAACGCAGCCAGGGTCGCATCCCCGAGGATGTGAAGGATAGCTGGCAAGGGGCGCTCATCGCCGCGGGCAAGCAATGCGGGGCTGCCTGGCTGCCGGATGTCCGCACCTTCCCTGGCGGTCTGGAAGCCGTGCTGCACGAGGCCGCGGCCATGCAGGTGATTGCCCTGTGGGAAGAACAGGGCTCCCCTGCGCCAGTGCTGGCCGAAGCCGTGCTGCGCGCGCCGGGACCGGCCTGTTTCCTGCTTGGCCCGGAAGGCGGCTTCAGTTCGCGGGAGGTGGAGGTGTTCCGCAGCGCCCGCACCCTGACCGCCAGCCTGGGGCCCTCGGTCCTGCGCTGGGAAACCGCCGCCCTCACCGCCCTGGCCCTGCGCTTCTGGGCCCAGGCTGGAGCGGACGGCTGAAATGGATGCCTGCGGATTAGGGGGGAATGCTGCCTGACCTCAGCGCTCCCCGCCTCCAACATCCATATGGCCAACCCTGATTTGACGTACGATGGCTGAAAACTACCTGCCGCTCATCGACCGCCGGCCCCTGGCCGAGCGGCTGCGGCCGGCCACCCTGGAGGAGGTGGCCGGTCAAAAGCATTTGCGGACCAGACTCAGGACCTATCTGCAGGCCCCGCGGCTGCCGAGCCTGCTGCTCTTCGGCCCGCCGGGCTGCGGCAAGTCCAGTCTGGCCCTGCTGCTGGCGGCGGCGTCCAACGCCTCACAGGGCCGCAGTTATGTGCGGGTCAGCGCGCCGGAGGCCGGGTTGGCCGAGCTGCGCAAGAAGCTCCAGGGCGTGCATGTGCTGGTGCTGGATGAACTGCATCGGTTTTCCAAGGCCCAGCAGGACTTCTTTCTGCCGCTCCTGGAAACGGGCGAGGTGACGCTCATCGCCACTACCACGGAGAACCCGTCCTTCAGCGTCACCCGGCAGCTGCTCTCCCGGCTGCACGTGCTCAAGCTGCAGCCGCTGGACCGTGAGGCCCTGCTGCAGGTGGCCCGGCGGGCCTGCGGGGTGCTGGAGATCACCCTGGAGGAAGACACCCTCGCCTTCCTGGCCACAGCCAGCCATGGCGACGCCCGCAGCCTGCTCAACCTGCTGGAGCACGCCGCCTCCCTGCCCCCGGAGCATCGCACCCTGGAGGCCCTCAAGGAGCGCCTGCCCGAGCTCATGCTCCGGCATGACAAGGCCGGAGACAGCCATTACGAGCTGGCCTCGGCGCTCATCAAGTCCATCCGCGGCAGCGATCCGGACGCTGCCGTCTATTACCTGGCCTGCCTGCTCACGGGCGGGGAGGATCCGCGCTTCGTCTGCCGGCGGTTGATCCTTTCCGCGTCAGAGGATGTGGGGTTGGCCGATCCGCAGGCCCTGCCCCTGGCCGTGGCCTGCCTGCAGGCTGTGGAGTCCATCGGCATGCCCGAAGGCTTTATCCCCATGGCCGAGACGGCCGTCTATCTGGCCCTGGCCCCCAAGAGCAATTCCACCTACCTGGCCTACCACGCCGCCGCGGCACACCTGAAAAAGCACGGCCTCGCCCCCGTGCCCCTGCACCTGCGCAACGCGGCCACGGCCCTGCAGAAGGAATGGGGCTTCGGCAAGGAGTACAAATACCCGCACAATTTCCCGGGGGCCTGGGTGGAGCAACAATACCTGCCCGACGCCGTGGCCGGCACGCGCTTTTACCACGCCAAGGATCAGGGCCTGGAGCCCGTGCTCAACGGCTGGGAGCCCGTCGCGCCCGAACAGATTGCACAGCGGGAGCAGGCGGAAGGGGTGGATCCGTCTGGACAACGGGAGCCTGCAGATTCGCCAGGATCGACCGATGCGGCGGACTCGGCGAGTCCGCCCGATCAATCGGCGCAACCGGTGCAATCCGCCCAATCAGAGAAGCCCGGCACCCCTCCCGAATAGCCCTCTTCTTACACCCCCAAACAAAAGTCTTTGGAAAGGGGGTTCGGGGGAAACCCTTTCTCCAGAAAGGGTTTCCCCCGATGTTCTTTTCTGTCTCTCTTACGCCCAGGCCTTGTGCCGCACCTCGAAGAGGCCCAGGCGGGAGGCCATGTCCTGCTGCGAGCCGAACAGGTAGGCCACATCCCCGCCCTGCAGCCGGAACTCTCCATCCGGGTTGGCAAAGAGTTCGCCACCGCGCTGCACAGCCACCACAGTCAGGCCATGGCGGCGGCGCAGGCCGCTTTCCTCAAGGGTCTGCCCGTCGAGCACAGAGCCGGCTTCCACGGTCAGCCCGCTGACCTCGAAGCCGGAGAAGGCGTTGTCCAGGGTGGCGATGGGGTTGTGCACGGGCTGGCCGCGGCGCAGGAGTTCATACCCCTCCTGGCGAACCTCGCGGGCGTAACGTTCGATGGTTACATGGGCCACGAGATAGGCCCGCAGCACGCGGGCGAAGACCTCAATGGACGTCTCGAACTCCTCGGCCACCACGTCATCCGCGCCCATGTGCCGCAGGGGTTCCACCTCGGCCACGTAGCGCGTGCGCACCACCAGCCGGATATTCGGATTCAGGCTCTTGGCCACCTGCGTCACCCGGCGGGCGGAGATGGGATCCGCCACCACCACAGCCACCACCTTGGCCTGCTCCACGCCCAGGTGCTTGAGTACCTCCGGCAGGCCGGCGTCGCCATGGCTGATGGGTTCGCCCTTGGCCTTTTCCATGCGCACGGTATCCGGGTTCATCTCCACGGCGCAGTACGGGATGTTCGACGATTTGGCCGCCTGGGCCAACTGTCGTCCGCCAAGGCCAAAGCCGACGATGATCACGTGATCCTTGAGGGTGGAATGCGGTTCCTCCTGGATCATGGCCCGCTCCCGCCAGGCACCCAGACCAGGCAGCTCGCTGACCCAGCGCGAGAGCCTGTGGGAGCCGGCAATGCAGAAGGGCGCGGCCAGCATGGTCAGGATGCTCACAGCCAGGAAGAGCTGATAGTGGTCGTCCGTCAGCAGGTCTGCATCCGAGCCCACCTTGGCCAGCACAAAGGAGAATTCCCCCACCTGCGAGAGCCCCAGCCCCACGAGCACGGCGATGCGCAGGGGATACCCCAGCGCCACCGTGGCCCCGCCGGCCACCACGGCCTTGCACAGGAGCACTGCCGCCGCCGCCAACAGCACCAGCACCAGATTGTCCATCATGAACTGGACATCCAGGAGCATGCCGATGGACACGAAAAAGAGGCTGGTGAAGACATCCCGGAACGGATGCACGCCTTCCAGGGCTGAGAGGGCGTAGTCCGTCTGCGCGATGATCAGCCCGGCCAGGAAGGCCCCCAGGGAGATGGACAGCCCCACCCAGGCCGTGAACATGGCGATGGCCAGACACAAGACCAGTACGCTGAGCAGAAAGAGTTCGCGGCTGCGGGTTCTGAGCACGGCCAGCAGCAGCCGCGGCACCACGAACTTGGCCAGGAACCAGACCACGGCCATCACGCCCACGGCCTTGACCGCCAAGAGCATCATGGACCGGCCGAGATCCGGCGAATCGGAGCCCAGAAAGGGCGTCAGCAGCATCATGGGCGCGACGATGATATCCTGGAAAATCAACACGGCCAGCATGATCCGCCCGTGCGGTGCGGCCAGCTCGCTACGCTCCTGCAAAAGCTTGATGACGATGGCCGTGGAGGAAAGGGCCACGAGAAAGCCGGCCAGAATGGCCGGGCCGGTACCGAAGCCCTGGGTCAGCACCAGTTCGAAAATAAGGCCGATGGTCAGCAGCACCTGCAGGCCACCGCCGATGAGCACAGGTTTTTTCAGCGCCTTGAGTTCCCCGAGGGACAGCTCCAGGCCGATGGTGAACATGAGCAGGATGACGCCGAGTTCGGAAATCGACTCAACAGCATGCGGATCATCCACCACCCCGAACCCGCCCGGTCCCACCAGCACGCCGGTCACCAGCACGCCGACGATGGCTGGCAGCTTCACGCGGAAGCACAGAAAAATCGCAATGATACAAAAACCGAACACAATGATGAGTTCGGGCAGCAGCGGGATATGCGGCACGGTTCCTCCGGGAATCTTAAAAAACGCTCATCGTCTGGACACAAGCGTGTATATGTGCTCCAATGGGTTTGTGTCAAAAGAACTTCCGCATCTTATCCGAGAAGTCGTCCTGGCTGTCCTGCCCATCTCATTGATGGTCTGCGTGCTGCAAGTCACCCTGTTGCACATGCCCTGGGATATCTTTGTCCGTTTTGCACTGGGCGCGGTGTGCATCGCCGCAGGGCTGTTTTTGTTCCTGCTCGGCGTCAAGGCGGGGCTTTTGCCCATGGGCGAACAGATCGGCGCGGAGCTGCCCAAATCCGGCAGTCTGAAGTATTTGTTGATCATGGCTTTTTTGCTTGGATTCGTGGTTACCGTGGCCGAGCCGGACGTGCGCGTGCTGGCCCTGCAGGTGGATACGGTCTCCGGCGGCATGGTTTCGCGCGGGCTGCTGATAGGTATTGTGGCCCTGAGTGTGGGCCTGTGCGTGGCCGGTGCGGTGCTGCGCATCCTGCTTGGCGTGCCCATGGCCCGGGTGCTGGTGGCTGGCTACGGCCTGCTCCTGCTTCTTGCTTTCTTCACGCCGGACACCTTCCTCCCCATTGCCTTTGATTCCGGCGGGGTCACCACCGGCCCGGTCACAGTGCCGTTCATCATCGCCCTGGGTATGGGGGCGGTCAGCGTGCTGGGGGGCAAAAGCTCCTTCAGCGACGGCTTTGGTCTGGTTGGTCTGGCCTCCATCGGCCCGGTGCTGGGAGTGATGCTTTTGGGGATGTGGTACGGATGATGCGAATCCTGCTCGATTTTCTGGATGTGCGGCATGTGGCCCTGGAACTGCTGGTGGCCTTTGCGCCGCTGGTGGGCTTTTTTTTGTTTATGCAATACACCTCCCTGCGGCTTTCGGGCGAACGGGTCCGGCGCATGCTTGCCGGCGTGGCGTACTCTTATGTCGGGCTGACCCTTTTTCTGCAAGGCGTGACGCAAGGGTTCCTGCCGGCCGGTACGGAAATCGGCCGGATTATCGGCGGAACTGAGTGGCGTTGGGTGCTGGTGCCAGCGGGGTTCTGTTTTGGCCTGGCGGCCACGGCGGCGGAACCGGCCGTGCGGGTGCTGGCCATCGAGATGGAAAAAGCCTCTTCAGGGACGGTGCGGCAGCAGGCCGTGCTCTGGGCGCTTTCTCTCGGAGTGGGGGCCTTTGTGGCGTTGGCCATGCTCAAGTTATTGCTGGGGCTGCCGATTCTCTGGTTTGTGGTTCCCGGGTACGGCCTTGCCCTGCTGCTGACCCGATTTTCGGAACCGGCCTTTGTCGGCACCGCCTTCGATGCCGGCGGCGTGGCCACGGGGCCCATGACCGTGACCTTTGTCATGGCTGTGGCCCTGGGCGCGGCTGAGGCCATGGGCGGACGTGATCCCCTGGCCGATGGCTTCGGGCTCATTGCCCTGGTGGCCCTGGCCCCGATCCTGGCCGTGATGATCCTGGGCATTCTTATTTCGCGCACAAGGAGCGGCAGCGCATGAACCTGCTGGAGAATTTCGACTGCATCGTGACCATCGTGGACAAGGGCCGCAGCGACGTCATCGTCAAGGCTTCCAAGAAGGCGGGGGCCCATGGCGGCACCGTCGTCTTTGGCCGTGGCACGGGCATGCGGGAGATGAAATCCATCCTCGGCATATCCATTGAGCCGGAAAAGGAGCTGGTCATCACCCTGGTTCCCGGAGACATCAGCCGTGCCGTGCTCGAAGCCATTGTGGAAGCCGGGCAGCTGGAAAAGCCCGGCGCCGGCATCGCCTTCATCCTGCCCGTCAAGGGTGTGGCCGGGATTTGCCATATGAACTGCTAACCCCGGCCCCATTCGTCCGTTTTTTCCAATTCCGTATTAGCACATCCCCTTGCCCTCGGGCAGATGGTAGCCCAGGATCGCTTCCAGCACGTTGCGGTTCTGGGCGTCCTGGCGTGAGCAGCTGGTGAGGAGCTCGTCAAAGTAGGCGATGGTCCGGCGCAGGCCCTCGTCCAGCTGCACCGTGGGCTCCCAGCCCAGTTGTTCGCGAGCCAGGGCGATATCCGGCTGGCGGCGGCGCGGGTCGTCCGATGGCAGGGGCTTGTGGATGATGCTGGACTTGGATCCCGTCAACTCCACCACTTTTTCCGCGATTTCCTTGATGGTGTACTCGCCGGGGTTGCCCAGGTTCACCGGGCCGGTGAAGTCGTCGGGCGAGTGCATCAGGCGGACAAAGCCGTTGATCATGTCGTCCACATAGCAGAAGGATCGGGTCTGGCTGCCATCGCCGTAGACGGTGATATCCCGGCCAAGCAAGGCCTGGATGATGAAGTTGGAGACCACGCGGCCGTCATTGGGATGCATGCGTGGGCCGTAGGTGTTGAAAATTCTGGCCACCTTGATCTGCAGCTTGTGCTGCCGCCAGTAGTCGAAAAAGAGCGTTTCGGCGCAGCGCTTGCCTTCATCGTAACAGGAGCGCACGCCGATGGGGTTCACGTCCCCGCGGTAGGATTCCGGCTGGGGGTGGATGGCCGGGTCGCCATAGACTTCGGAGGTGGAGGCCTGGAGGATCTTGGCCTTCAGGCGCTTGGCCAGGCCGAGCATGTTGATGGAGCCGTGCACGCAGACCTTGGTGGTCTGCACGGGATCGAACTGATAATGGATGGGCGAGGCCGGGCAGGCCAGGTTGTAGATCTCGTCCGCCTCGACATACAACGGGAAGGTGATGTCGTGGCGGATGATTTCAAAATCCGGATGGTCCAGCAAGTGCTCGATGCTGCGCTTGGAGCCGGTGTAGAAGTTGTCCACGCAGAGCACTTCGCAGCCGGCGTTCAAGAGCACATCGCAAAGGTGCGAGCCGAGAAAGCCGGCGCCGCCAGTGACCAACACCCGTTTTTTCAAATGCATGCCTTGCTCCTTGGGCAGTATCATATCGTGCCTGCGTGGTGTATACCAAAGGCAGGGGGATGTCATCCAGCCCTGATGCATGCCCTGGTCCGCAAAAACGCCGCGCCCGATGCGTGGAGGGGCGATGGACAGGACGTTACGCTCTGTTCATTTGCCGGTTCTGCCTCTTGCGTCTGCTGAGAAGTGTTGTATAGTCCAGCCACAACTGAATATCTCACCGCAGGGCCACCCTGCCCCCCTTTATTCTGCAAGGAGCCTGCCCATGCGCATCCTCGTCGTGGAAGACGACATGGAAGCCGCGGCCTATATGGCCAAGGGACTCAAGGAAAGCGGCTATACCGTGGACCATGCCGCCGAAGGCAAGGACGGCCTGTTCAAGGCCGCCAGTGAAACGTACGATGCCATCGTCATGGACCGCATGCTCCCCGGCGTGGACGGCCTGACCATCCTGCGCACCCTGCGCTCGGCCGGCAACCGCACGCCGGTGCTCATCCTCTCCGCCCTGGGCGAGGTGGACGATCGGGTGACCGGCCTGAAGGCTGGCGGGGACGACTACCTGACCAAGCCTTACGCCTTTTCCGAACTCCTGGCCCGTCTGGAGGCCCTCTTGCGGCGCGGGCAGGAAGGCGCGGCCATCACCAGACTGAAGGTGGCTGATCTGGAAATGGATCTCATCGCCCGCAAGGTCACCCGGGCCGGGCGGGTTGTGGAGCTGCAGCCCAAGGAATTTTCCCTGCTGGAATACCTCATGCGCCACGCCGGGCATGTGGTCACCCGGACCATGCTCCTGGAAAATGTCTGGGATTATGCCTTTGATCCGCAAACCAACGTCATAGACGTACACGTTTCCCGGCTCAGGCAGAAGATCGACAAAGGCTTTGACAAGCCCCTGCTGCACACCGTGCGCGGCGTGGGCTACACCGTGCGCGAGCCCGGCGAATAGATCTCGCCACGGCCTCCGGCTTTACGAGACACCCGCACCAGAGTATTGTGGCGTTCTGCGGCCCCTGCGCGGAACGCCTTTTTTCATCACCCCGAGCCACACCACCACACATCGTGATTCCCGCCCCCCTGCTGCGCTCCTCCACCTTCCGGCTCGCCATGCTCTTTTTGTGCGTGTTCGGAGCCTCGGCCATGCTGCTGCTGTATTTCATCTATTGGACCACGGCCGGCTTCATGGAACGCCAGACCGTGGCCACCATCAGCGCGGAAATCCAGGGCCTGCGGGACAGGTATGAACTCCTGGGCCTGGCCGGGCTCATCCAGGTGATCAACGAACGCATGTCGGACAAGGAGAACCGGGACTCCCTCTACCTCCTGGCCAAGCCGGATCTCTCCCCCCTGGCCGGCAACCTGGACAAATGGCCCGAGGTGGAGCTTACGGAATCCGGCTGGCTGACCTTTGCCATGGAGGGCCCGCGGCGCCGGCAGGAAATGGCCATGGCCCGGCATTTTCTCCTGAACGGGAACTTTCACCTGCTGGTGGGCCGCAATATTTCGGAAAAAGTCGGCATTCAGCACCGGATTATCAAGTCGCTTTTCTGGGGCCTGGGGCTGGCTGCGGTCCTGGGCCTGGCCGGCGGTGTGTTCATGAGCCGCAAGATGCTCCGACGGCTGGATGTCATCAATAAAACCAGTCTGGAGATCATGGCCGGCAATTTTTCCCGGCGCATCCCGGTCAAGGGCACGGGGGATGAGTTCGACCAGCTCATCGCCAACCTGAACGAGATGCTCGACCAGAACGAGCGCCTCATGGGCGGGGTGCGTCAGGTGAGCGACAACATCGCCCACGACCTGCGCAGCCCCCTGACTCGCATGCGCAACCGGCTGGAACTGGCCCTGATGGAATCCAGCAATCTTACCGTGTGTGAGGAGGCTCTGGCCCGGACCGTGGAGGAGACGGACGAGATCATCCAGACCTTCAACGCCCTCCTGCAGATTGCCCAGGCCGAAACCGGCGCCAAGCGCGGGGACATGGCCCGCCTGGATCTGGCCGCCCTGGCCCGGGACATCGGCGAGCTCTACGAACCCTCGGCCGAGGAGAACGGCCTGACCATGGACATGGAGCTGGAGGCCGGCGTCTGGGTCATGGGCAATCGGCACCTGCTTTCCCAGGCCATGGCCAACCTGCTGGACAATGCCATCAAATACACCGCCCCCGGCGGGCGCGTGCTGCTGCGCATCCGCAACACCAGCCAGGGACCGGAGTGCACCGTGGCCGACACCGGCTCGGGCATTCCCCCCGAGGCCCGGGACAAGGTGCTGGAGCGCTTCTTCCGCCTGGAATCCTCCCGGTCCGCGCCGGGCAGCGGGCTGGGGCTTTCGCTGGTGGCGGCGGTGGTCCGCATGCATCGGGCCACCCTCTCCCTGGCAGCGCACCAACCCGGTGACCCCGAACGACCCGGCCTGGAAGCCATCATCCACTTCCCCAGGCTGGCGGAATTGAAAAAAGGCAAGGAACCCAAGGAAGCCAAATCCGTTGCCACCAGGGTGGAGGAGGGAGAAACCAGGGGGGATGCTCGGTAAAGGGGAGCCGCTCCCACGCCTGCCGGGAGGAGTAACAGGATGGTAATTTCCCGGCCACACAAGAGAAAGGTTCCTTCTCTACTTCTCTCCCCTGTACTGGAATCGATTCGTCGTTTGCATCGCCCTTTGTGGCACCCTGTTGTTGCGTATCCGATTTTCCTGTTAAGGAGGAACTTCATATGATTCGATTGCTCCAGGCGCGCGCCCTGCGCATGGCCCTTACCCTTTGCTGCGTGTTGTTGCTCGCGGGAGTGGCCCAGGCCCGCAGCTTTCCCGAACTGGCGGATCTGGTGGACACCGCCGGCAAGGCCGTGGTCAACATCAATACCGAAAAACAGGCCAAGCCCATGCCGCAGCAGCGGTTTCGCCGTGGCGAGCCTTTTGACGACTTTTTCCGGGAATTCGAGCGCTTTTTCGGCGGCCCCGGTCGGTCCCGGCCGCAGCGTTCCCTGGGCTCGGGCTTCCTTATCAGTGACGACGGCCTCATTGTGACCAACAACCACGTCATTGCCGAAGCTGACATCATCAAGGTGACCCTGTTCGACGAAAAGACCTACAATGCCAAGGTCATCGGCCGCGACGAGGAAACCGACCTGGCCCTGCTGAAAATTGACGCCAAGAAGAACCTGCCGCACCTTTCTTTTGCCGACTCGGACAAGGCCCGCATCGGCGACTGGGTGGTGGCCATTGGCAACCCCTTCGGCCTGCAGCACAGCGTGACCGCGGGCATCATCAGCGCCAAGGGCCGCAGCCTGGGCTCCGGACCGTATGACAATTACATCCAGACCGACGCCTCCATCAACCCCGGCAACTCCGGCGGCCCGCTGATCAACCTGGAAGGCGATGTCGTGGGCATCAACACGGCCATCCTCGCCTCCGGCCAGGGCCTGGGCTTTGCCGTGCCCAGCAACATGGCCAGGAGCGTCATCGAGCAGCTGCAGTCCGGCAAGGCCGTGCGCCGCGGCTGGCTGGGCGTGACCATTCAGGATGTGGATGAAAACACCGCCAAGGCCCTGGGGCTGGACGACGCGGGCGGGGCGCTGGTGGCCAACGTCATGCCCGGCGAACCGGCAGACAAGGCCGGCCTGAAGGCCGGGGACGTCATCCTCTCCATCAACGGCGAGCAGGTGCTCGACACCGCCGACCTGCTGCGCCGCATTGCCCTGGTGCAGCCCGGAAAATCAGCCACCCTGAACGTCTGGACCGATGGCAAGAGCCGCGAGATCCGCGTTACCGTGGGCGAACGCAGCAAGGACAAGCTGGCCCAGATGGATGAGGATGGCAGCCCGGACGCCACGGGAGATGCCACCAAGAGCGCCCTGGGCCTCTCCCTGCGCCGCTTCAGCCGTGAGGAAGCCCGCCAGCTGGGCCTGCGGGAGCCCAAGGGCTTGCTGGTGGAGGAAGTGGAACCTGACTCTGCTGCCGATCAGGCCGGCATCCAGCCCGGAGACATTCTCGTTGCCGTGAACCAGCGTGCCGTGAACCAGCCCGAGGATCTGAACCAGATCGTGAACAAGGAAGGCAAGGCCCGCGGCGCGGTCATGGCCCAGATCATCCGCAAGGGCCGCCTGTTCTTCCGGCCCATTCCCGTGGAATAGCAGCGCATCACTCCTGCTTCCTTACACCAAAACAGGGCGGCTCCTCTCGCGAGGGGCCGCCCTGTCTAATTGGGTCTGGTACGCTGTTCGAAAAAATGCCAGGCTACTCCTGCGGGGGCCAGGTTTCCGGGGCAAAGGCCATGGCGGCCAGGGGGGGCAGGGTCAGTTCCAGGTAGTAGGGCCAGTCGCCCATGCCGGCCTTTTGCGCCATCACGCCGCCGTTGTTGCCCACGTTGGAGCCGCCATAGTATTCGCTGTCCGAGTTGAAGCGCTCCACCCAGAAACCGGGGTGTGGACAGCCGAGCCCGTAGCCCGTGCGGACCACGGGCGTGAAGTTGAAGACCCACAGAAGCGGCCGCCCCGGGGCGCACTCGATCCCGTTCTGCCAGCCGCACGGGGCCATGCGCAGGAAACTGAGCACCGAGGAGCGATAATCGGACAAATCCACCCACTTGAAGCCGCTCCAGTCGTGGTCGTGTCGGTGCAGGGCCGGCTCGTCCCGATGCAGCCAGTTCAGTTCCTTGACGATGCGCTGCAGGCCCTGGTGGGACGGGTATTGCAGGAGCATCCAGTCCAGCTCCCGGCCGGCATCCCACTCGTTCCACTGCCCCAGCTCCGAACCCATGAACAGCAGTTTTTTGCCTGGATGGGCATACACATACGAGAGCATGGCCCGGACGTTGGCCTGCTGCTGCCAGATGTCCCCGGGCATTTTGGCCAGGAGGGCCTTTTTGCCGTGCACCACCTCGTCGTGCGAAAGCGGCAGGACGAAGTTTTCGGAAAAGGCATAGAGCATGGAGAAGGTCAGGTTGTTCTGATGATACTGCCTGTGCACGGGATCCTTGGAGAAATACAGCAGGGTATCGTGCATCCAGCCCATGTTCCACTTGAAGGTGAAGCCCAGGCCGCCAGTGTACAGCGGGCGGGAAACGCCGGGCCAGGCCGTGCTTTCCTCGGCCACGGTAATGGCGCCGGGGAACTGCTCATGGACAACCCTGTTGAGCTCCTTGAGGAAGTCGATGGCCTCCAGATTCTCGTTGCCGCCGAACATATTGGGGATCCACTCACCTTCCTCGCGCGAGTAATCCAGGTACAGCATGCTGGCCACGGCGTCGATGCGGATGCCGTCGATGTGAAATTCCTTGAGCCAGTACAAGGCATTGGCCAGCAGGAAGTTGCGGACCTCGTGGCGGCCGTAATTGAAGATATAGGTGCCCCAGTCCGGATGCTCGCCCTGGCGGGGGTCGGCGTGTTCGTAACAGGCCTCGCCGTCAAAACGGCCCAGGCACCAGTCGTCCTTGGGAAAATGCCCAGGCACCCAGTCCAGCAGCACGCCGATGCCTTCCTGATGGCACCGATCGATGAGCAGGCGCAGGTCGTCGGGGTCGCCAAAGCGGGAAGTGGGCGCGTAATGGTGGGAGGTCTGATAGCCCCAGCTCTCGTCCAGGGGGTGCTCAGCCAGGGGCATGAACTGGATGTGGGTGAAGCCCATTTCCTTGACGTACGGCACCAGGGTATCGGCCAGGTCGCGATAGGAATAGAAGCCGCGGCCCGGGGCGTTCTCGTGCTTGCGCCAGGAGCCAGCGTGGACCTCATAAATGCTCATGGGTTTGTCGAGCAGGATGCCGTTCTCCTGACGTTGTTGCATCCAGGCGTCGTCCTGCCAGGCGTAGCCGTCCAGGGTCCAGGTCTTGCAGGCCACGCCAGGGCGCAGCTCGGTACAGATGCCATAGGGGTCGGCCTTGTAGACAATGCGGTCCGAAACCTGGCGGATGCCATACTTGTACAGCACCCCCTGCTCCAGGCCGGGCACAAAGCAGGCCCAGATGCCCGAAACCCCCACGGGGAACAGCGGCAGCTCGCCCCAACGCCAATCGTTGGCATCGCAGACCAGATGCACTTCCTTGGCGTTGGGGGCCCACACGGCAAAGCGGTAGCCCGTTTTGCCATCCTGTTCATGCGGGTGCGCGCCAAGGATGCGATAGATGTCCCAGTGCTCGCCGCGGCCAAACAGATACAAGTCAAACGGTTCAATGGGCGTGGGACCGGAGTGCAGTTTCATGAAACCCCTCTTCAAGCAGTGCTGACGCGTGAAAAACGAAACAGTACGGAGACTCGCGGCCCTTAGATAGCCGCTCCAAGCTGGCGATACACATCCACATACTGTTTGGCGGAACGATCCCAGGAAAAATCCTGGCGCATGGCCCGGTCGCGGATGGCCGCCCACTGGGGTTGATCTTCCCAGACCGCCACAGCCTGGCGAATGGCATCCAGAAAGCTGGCCGACTGCGGAATGGGGAAGGTGAAGCCTGTGGCCTCGGGATGCGGCCAGGGGGTGATGGTGTCCCGCAGGCCACCCACGGCTGTGGCCACGGGCGGGGTGCCGTAGCGCAGGGCGTACATCTGGGTCAGGCCACAGGGTTCATAGCGCGAAGGCATGAGGAAGATGTCCGAGGCGGCCTGAATGCGGTGGGCCAAATCTTCCGTATATCCCACCAGGGCGGCCAGCCGGCCCAGATGGTCTTCCATCAGGCTTTGAATGCGTTGCTCGTGCTCCAGATTCCCTTCACCCAGAATGACCACGCCCACGTTCAGCTTCATGAGTTCCGGCAGAATATTGATCAACAGATCAATCCCCTTCTGCCCCCGCAGACGGCCGATGAACCCCAGAATGGGCCGGTGCAGCAACTCGGGTGAGAGACACAGTTCCTCAACAAGTGCCTTTTTGCATTCGAATTTACCTTCGGGCGCATCGGCGCTGTACCGGGCGGGGAGGTATTTGTCCTGCGCCGGGTTCCACACCTGATAGTCCGCACCATTCAGGATCCCCTGCAGGCGATCCTTGCGGCTGGAAAGAATCCCCTCCAGCCCGCACCCGAAGGCCGGGGAAAGAATCTCCTCGGCATAGCTCGGGCTCACGGTGGTGACCATGTCGGCATAGGCAATGCCGGCCTTGAGCAGGTTCAGGTCACCCCAATACTCCACCCCGTTCATGTTCCAGGCTTCCTTGGGCAGGCCGGAGCCCTCGAACAGGCGCGAGGAGAAGCGGCCCTGGAAGGCCAGGTTGTGAATGGTCGTCACGCTGCGGGTATTGCGCCACCACTCCCCGGTCTGCCGCCAGAAGTGCAGGTATGCCGGAATGAGGCCGGATTGCCAGTCGTGCACATGAATGATGGCCGGCGGCTGGGCCAGCAGGCAGGCCATTTCCATGGCCGCCCGACTGAAGAAAATGAACCGCTCGCAGTTGTCGAAGTAGTCACCCTTGTAGGTGTTGTAGTAGAAGCGGCGGTCGAAGTATTCCTCGCGGTGGATGAAGTACACGGGCATGCCGTGAAAATCCGCCAGATAGACGTCACAGGTCACGGGCTGCCAGGGGTAGCCCACCGGACAGTCGGAATACATGAGATGCAGGGGGATGTCCGCTGTCTTGAGTCGGCCATACAGCGGCGTCACCACTGCCACATTCACACCCTGCCGATGCAGGGTCAGCGGCAATGCGCCCAGCACATCTCCAAGTCCGCCCGTTTTGGAAAACGGGTAAATCTCGGACGCCACAAACAAGACCAAGGGCCGGATCGACATGCGTCCCTCCGCTAGAACGCCTGTGGCCGCCGCGCGGGGAGGCCGCACCCGTCGCCGACATGCCAGACACGCGATACGCTTTCCGCCATCATGTGACACGCGCGCGGCGTTCCCGCAAGGGTTTTCTCCATCATCTTCAGATTATGAAGATTGTGACGCCCAGATTCTCAGCCACGCAGGCCGGGGTTGTACCGCCGCAACAGGGTCAGAAAATCGTCCAGGATGCGGCGGTGATCAAAGGCCACGGCTTCCGGCCAGTCTCCAAGCGGAAAAAATCGGGCCGCCCCGGCGTCGTCCCCGGCCTGAAAGGCTGCCGGATCCACGGCCTGACCCACATACACCGTGCTCATGGTGTGCTTGCGCGGGTCGCGGGCCGGATCCGAATAGACGCCAAGCAACCCCGTCAGCACCACCTCCAGCCCGGTTTCTTCCCTGGCTTCACGGATGGCCGCGGCCTCCACAGTCTCGCCCTCGTCCACAAAGCCGCCGGGCAAGGCCCAGCCGGCGGGCGGATTCTTGCGTTCGATAAGCAGCACGCCCCGGGCGGGGTCGAAAATGACCACATCCACCGTGGGCGTGGGATTGCGGAATTGCTGGGACATGTCAGAATCTCCTCCAGGCGCGCTGCGCCTTGGCTTGCCTCGCTGCCACCCCTTGGGTACTGGAGGCCATGGGCAACCGCAAGACCATTCTGACCCAGCATGGAGCATTGGGAGATTTTCTGCTGGCCTGGCCGGGGATGCTGGCCGTGACCGCCCACATGGCCGGCCAGCACGAGCCGGTGTTGTGGGCCGGGCCACTGTCCTGTTTCCCGTTGCTTGAGCCCTTGGGCGTGCGACCGGCGGACAGGCCCATCCGCGAGGCCGTGACCGCCTGCTACAGTGCGCAGAGCTGGCCTGCCCCCCTGGGCGAGGCACGGCTCTTCTGGTTCTGCCTGGAGCGCTGCCCAGTGGCCGAGCCCCTGGCGGGGGACGCCCGCCTGCATTGCATCCCCATTCTGCAAGGGACCGCACCCCCGGCCCTCACGGTGTCCAGTTTTTTGCACCGCCACGGCATCGCCAAGGTGGAGGATCCCCTGGCCGCCTTCCGTCGCTGCTTCGGCCCGCATGCCCCCGCAACGGATGCGCCGGTGCTGCTCTTTCCCGGCTCCGGGCACCCCCGCAAATGCTGGCCGCGGCCGCGGTTCCTGGAACTGGCAGAGCAATTGGGCAGGCGAGGACAAAAATCTGTACTCGTCCTCGGCCCAAACGAGCAGGAGCAGGGCTGGGACCGGACCTCCCTGGACATTGAGACAGCCACGCCGCAGTCGCTTATGGATCTCCTGGCCCTGTTGCGCGGCTGCCGGGCCGTGGTGGGCAACGATTCCGGCCCCATGCACCTGGCCGGCATGCTGGGCGTGCCTGGCGTGGCTCTCTTTGGGCCCACAGACCCTGGACAATGGGGCCCCCAAGGCGAATCCATCAGGATTCTGTGCGACCGCCGCCTGCAGTGCCGGCCCTGCAGCCGCCACACCAGGGATCTGGCCTGCCCGCAAGCCTTGTGTCTGGAGGCCCTCACCGTGCGTCAGGTGCTCGAGGCGATGCCCATCTGAGAGGTGGCCGGCAGCCACCTTCAGACGAGAGGCCTGTCCCGGCCAGCCTCAGGGCACCTCTCCCTCCTCCCAGGCCAGCTGCTGCAGGCCGGGCAGGTGCCTGAGCTCCTGGACCAGCCGGCCGCGGGCCACACTGGCGTTACAGCGCAGGCGCAAGCGGTAGGTTACCAGATCCTGCACCAGATCATGCCGATAGTTCACGGTCAGTATCTTCAGCGAGGGCACGGCCTCCAGCTGTTGCCGAATCTGGCAGAGCCGGACCTGCCCGCCCGGCACGACCACGGTCAGGATGGTGTAAATATCCTGATCAATGAACCGGTTGATGACCTGCACGGAAAAAAGCACCAGCAAGGCCAGGGCCGTGGTGCCCACGGCCGGCAGGACAAATCCAGCTCCCACGGCCAGGCCCAGCCCGGCCACCATCCACAGCCCGGCGGCCGTGGTCAGCCCGCGGACAGATCCACGGCCCTTGATGATGGCCCCGGCGCCCAAAAAACCCATGCTGGCAATGGCATACGAGGCGATGCGGCCCGGATCCAGGCGCACCACAGCCTCGGAGTTCAGCGGCCGGAACATCTCTTCCATATGCAGGGAGAGCTGCATCATCAGGCAGCCGCCAAGCGCCAGGATCATGTTCGTGCGTAACCCCGCGGCCTGCCCGTGACTCTCCCGCTCCCAGCCGATAACGCCACCCAGCACCGCCGCGATGCAGAGTTTTAAAAAAATAGTAATATCTGTATGTTGAAACAGTAAACTGACGTCCATGCGCTGCTCCGTCGCAAAGGGGTGCATGATCCAGCGAGCGGATTTGTCACCAAACCGTAACAAAAGCAAGCCCCCCTGGCGACGTAGGAAATGCCAGCCCAAAAAGGTCGAAGCCGGCACCGCGGGTCGCCATCCCCGGTGCCGGCTTCGGCAAAAGCAATAGTTTGGAAGGTGATCTGGATGTAGCAGGAGTCGTGCCAAGGCCGACAGTTTGCAGCCAAGTTCTTTTATTTCAAGCTATTATCGAAATTGCCATCCCGGCGCAGGCCCTGCCACACCGCCAGGAGGTAAAAATCGTTGAACCCCGCACCCGGCGCAGCGGGCCGGGGTTTCAATTTTTGATACCCGCCCTGCCCGCCGTCACGGGAGGGCATGTCGGCGTGGCCAAAAAGGTCGAAGCCGGCACCGTGGGTCGCCATCCCCGGTGCCGGCTTCGGCAAAAGCAATAGTTTGGAAGGTGATCTGGGTATAGCAGGAGTCGTGCCAAAGGTCGTCCAGATAAAAATCATCTTGTTATTCAACATATTATCCAAATACATCTCTTGCACGCCGGCCTGGTCCCCAGCTATTTGGTATAAAAGCTTGAACACTGCCTCCAGGCCACCCGCCCGGCGAGCTAAAATTTTGAACCCGGTGGGACCACCCGCCAGCCCAGGCCCTGCAGACGCCCGGCGCTGATGGCACCTTCACGCAACAATTCCAGCGTGTTATCAGCAACGTAACGTACGATGCTCGATGGTGCGCCGCCAGCGGGGCGTGCTCCTTCCATCAGCACACCGGCAGAAGGGCTCAGCACTGCGGGCGAAAGGGCTGCCGGCTCGCAGGCTGGCGGTTCCCCGGCCAGATTGGCGCTGGTGGAGACCAGCGGCCCGCCAGCGGCCAGCGCCAGCTGCCGGGCCAGCGCATGGCCGGCCACCCGTACGGCGACCTCCCCTGCGGCGGAGACAACCGCCACCGGCAAGCCCTCGGCCGCAGGCAGGCAGACCGTGAGCGGCCCCGGCCAGAATATATCTAATAATTGTTTCAGGTTGCAAGGAATGTCACGCACAATCTGCCCGGCCTGTTCCAGGCTGCCGGCCAGCAGCGGCAAGGGCTTGCCCGGCTCACGTCCCTTCACAGCCACAAGTCTGGCCACGGCCCTGGGGTTGCGGGCGTCGCAGCCCAGGGCGTAGAAGGTCTCCGTGGGGTAGACGACCAGCTCTCCCCGGCGCAGGGCCTGGACCGCGGTGGCCAGGTTCAAGGATTTTGACACGTCAGGCAATGGCATACTCATAAAGGATGTGGGGATCATGCGGATGATCCGGCTGCTCAGCGTGGGCAGGTTCAAGGCTGACTGGTGGAAGCGCGCCGCCGAGGATTATTCCCGGCGCATTGCCCGCTTTGTACCTTTTGAGGAAAAATATGCCCCTGACGGCGCGGCGTCCCTTCCTCCGGAGAAACGCATGCAGGCCGAAGGCGAACGGCTGCTGACCATGCTGGAGCCGAAGGATTTTGTTATCGTGCTGGATGAACGCGGCCGCGCCCTGCCCTCCGAGACCCTGGCCCGGGAACTGGCCAGACAATTGGACGACCCAGGCTCGCGCCCCTGTTTCGTGGTGGGCGGGGCCTGGGGGTTGGACCCGGCGGTCAAGGCCGCGGCCCGGCAGGTCATCTCCCTGGGACCCATGACCCTGCCCCACGAGCTGGCCCGGGTCGTTCTGCTGGAGCAACTCTACCGCGCCCTCTCCATCCTCAAGGGCCTGCCCTATCATCACGAATGATCAGCGCACCTCAAAGATGCGCACGTCGGGAAAGCCCTCGTACACCAGCTTGAAGTACTCGCCAAAGCGCGGCGCCTGCGGATCCTCCAGCAGCAGCTGTACCAGCATGCTGTTGTAGATTTGATCATCCAGCAGATAGTACTTCTGCGCTGCAAGGTGCACCACCAGATGCGCACCCTTGTTGGCGGGATACGTGCCGGAGCGCCGGCCCTTGGCGTCCAGCACATCCACGGACGCCACCGGCAGCACTCCCCCTTCCTGCCCCTTGCCCGCAACGAATTCGAGTTCGCCTCGGTCATAGTTGATGCGGAAGGCTTCACGAATCTCCATGATCCGGCCGTGCTGTCCCTGTTTGGTGAACATGTCCCAGGTGCCGTAATAGGTAATCCACGGCGCCAGGCGGATATTTTCAAAGGTGGCCACCACATAGCGCGGGGCGGCCGGAGGGAACTCACGGGGCGTGCGGCCGAGTTCCTTCAATAAATTGAGGACCTCGTCGCGTGGCATCTCGTTCCAGACAGTCCAGGGCTCATCGCCGTGCTGGGCGCTGTATTTGATGAGCTGGGAGGCCAGCAGGGGGTTGGGGGTGGTCAGGACCAGCCCCAGGGTGAAGATGTGGTGCCCGTAGTGCCGGCCGCCGTCGGCAAAGGAGATGCGCTCGGCATAATAATGCGTGGGATAGCCCCAGTCCCACCAGGTCCAGACCTTGCTGTCCCTGGGCGAGGCGGTGTTGAGGTACTCCAGGGCCTGGCAATGCTGGCGGCTGAGCACGGGTGTGGCCGGCAGGATGAGGTAGAAGGAAATCAGCGGCCAGCAGAGCACCCCGGCAGCCACCAGCCCCAGGGCCAGTTTTTTGTACGCCGCAAAACGGCTGCCACGGAACAGGACCACCCCGGCCCAGCTCACCCCCATGCCCAGCCCCAGGGCCACGGGCGCGCCGCCGAACATGGCCAGCCGGGATCCCAGTTTGACCGAAGCCAGCCCCATGGCCAGGAACACCACCAAAGGCAGCGCCACCGGGCGCAACACCAGCACCCCCACAAAGCAGAGAATGCCGACTGCAGCCACGGCAGAGGAAGTATGGAACCGTTCCAGCACCTGATTGAGTGGCAGATTCTGGACCTCAATGACGCTTTGGCCAATGCCAGGATAGACCACGCCGGTATTGTTGGAAGAACTGGCCAGATCCGCCGCGGGCTTGAGATAGGCTCCCAAAAATTCCATCACCGACTGCCCTGCCGTACCAGCCACGCCGCCAAACACAGCCAGCAGCACCATGCCCAGCAGGGCGGGCCAGGGTGTTTTCCAAAGCCGCTCCGCCTGTTGCGGTGCTTTCCAGGCCAGACAGATCAGGGCCAGGGAAAGCCCCAGGCCCACCCAGCCCACAAAGGCGCTGGCCATGAACATGGCCATCCCCAGCATCAACCTCCCTCGCGCACCGCTGCGGGCAGTCAGCAGGCACCAGCCCACGCCAAGCAGGCAGAGGCCCTTGGCAAAGGTCAGCACGTGGCCGTGCCAGGTGCCGCCATAGCGGGCGGCCAGGCCGATGCAGGTCATCCAGACCAACAATCTGGCCACGGCATGAGGGGGTTCCTCGGGCATGGATTCGGCTGTGAGCCAGCGTTCCCGCAGCCAGGGGCCGCAAGCCAGGGCCATGCCCAGGGTATAGAGCAGGGGGAACAGCAGGGTGACCATATCCGTATCATAATAGCCCAGCCGGGTGCGGAAATAGAAGCCCGGTGCAAGCACGGTCAGCAGGCCGGCCGCCAGCCCGCCGGCATATGCCCCCTCGCGCCAGCCCAGAAGGCGGCACCACAACACCATGACCGCGCCCACAACTCCGGCGAACAATGCCGGCAGCACAAAACTGCCCATGCCCAGGGGCAGGCCGGTGAGGGTATGGAACCAGGCGGCCAGCACGGCAAGCGGCGTGCCCGTGGCCTCGCCCACGCCCTTGGCGCCAGCCAGCCAGTGGTAGGAATCGTGCGTGCCCTGGATAAATTCGCCATCCACCATCAGGGAGGGATCCATCCAGGCGTTGAATTCCTGCATGTGCGCAGCCAGGCTCAGCAGATACGCCAAGCCCAGGATGAACAGGAACAGCTTTACATCGCGACGGGTTGGCCCTTCGGATGCAGGATCGACATTCCACGGCGCAAGCATTCCGCACTCTCCAAAATAGTATGCCTTGCAAACAACAATCAAACCCGACTGCACACATAGGGCAGCCCCAGGGAAAACACAAGCTGCACGATCATGCCCCACCGGGCCGGATTTCGCTTGCCAGGGCGGCCTGTGGGTCGTAAAGGAACAAAGGTTTCCGGAGGATGCAGGTACGTCCATGACGCCATTTTTCCGCTATCCCCGTCCGCCGCGGCTGGCCGTGCATCTGGTGGCCGCGCATCTGTGCCTCTCCCTGGGAGGGCTGCTGCTGCACTTGCGCATCCATCCCGTGCTGGAGAGTTATTTCTATTGGTGGGCCGCCGCCGCGGGGGTGGTCAGCTGCCTGTTCATGCCGGCCCTGTTCCTGCACCCGCGCACCGTGGGTCTGGGCTGCCTGCTGAACGCCCTGACTGTGCTCCTGGGTACCGTGGGCATGGCCTATTTCTCCTTGCACTCCATGACCTGGCCGGTTGATCTGGCCTCCATCCTCCTGCAGTCCACCCTGCCGGACATCATCATCCTGCTGGCCAAGCTGCCGCTGGGACAGATGATTCTGGAAACCATGCGCCCTGAAGGCCCCCGGCCCGAAGGGGTGCGAGGCTGCTCCTGATGCGCGAGTTCACCCTGCGCCAACGGATGCTGCCCGCCTTTGAACGCGGGGCCCTGCTCTCGCTGTTCTGGGCGGCCGTGGCCACGGTGACGGCCCTGGCCGCGGCGCGGCCCTTCTGGGTCCGCTGGGAGGAACTGCATGCCTATGGCGAAGCCCTGGACTGGACCACGGCCATTGGCAAAGGCTGTGGCGGCGCGGCCGCGACCCTGCTGCTGGTGCAGGCCCTTCTGGGCGCGCGCAGCCGCTGGGTCGACCGGTTCTTCGGGCTGGACGTGGTCTACCGCATCCACCGGACCCTGGCACTGGTCATCCTGCTCCTGGCCACCCTGCATCCCATGTTCGTGCAATTCTACCGTCCCTTCTCCGAATCCCTGCTCGCCGCGGACTGGCCGCTGGTGCTGGGCTCGCTGGTGCTGGGGGGATTCTGGATCGGCGTGTCCCTGGCCCGGTTCCGCCGGTTCATCGAGCTGCCGTATCACTGGTGGCAGCAGGGGCACCGTCTGGTGGCCTGGACCCTGCTTTGCCTGCTGTTTATTCACATCCTGACCGTGTCCGAAGACTACCGGCGTTTTCCCGGGGTGGTCATGGCCCTTGGCGGGTTGGGGATTGTGGTGGTCCTGGCCCTGCGCACGCGGCTGCTCAAGCGTTTTGGCTTCGCGCGGACGCCATATGTGGTCAAGGAGGTGAGCACGCCCGGACCGGACGCTGTGGAGCTGACCCTCACCCCTGCCGCCGGAAGCAGGGGCCTCGAATTTGTTCCCGGGCAGTTCGCCTTTCTGTTACCGGAATCCACCGCCCTGCCGGCCGAAGAGCATCCCTTCACCATCGCCTCGGCCCCGGACGCCCTGCCCGAGCTTTCCTTCACCATCCGCTGTTGTGGGGACTTTACCAATCAAATCGGCAAGCTTGTGCCGGGAGACAGTGTCCTGGTGGATGGCCCTTATGGCCGCTTCAGCTACGCCTCCCTGACTCCGCTGAGCACGCCCCTCTTGCTGGTGGCCGGCGGCGTGGGGGTGACGCCCATGCTCTCCATGCTGCGGACCCTGGCCCATGAGCAGGACCCGCGGGCCCTGTGCCTGATCTGGTCCACCCGGACCAGGGATGATCTGCTCCACGCCGCAGCGCTCAAGGAGCTGGAAGCCGCGCTGGAGAACCTGCGCATCATCCACGTGTTTTCCCGCCAGAGACTGAGCGCCAACCTGGACGAGCGCAGCGGCCGGCTGCGGCCGAGCATCCTGCGCGATGCCCTGGCCATCCTGCCCCACACCCCGCAGGATCCCCCGCCGCACGCCTTTCTCTGCGGCCCGGCCCCCATGATTGCCCTGGCCCGCGGCGCACTCCTGGGGCTGGGTATGCCGGCCCGGCGTATCCACGCCGAGCGGTTTGAACTCTAACTCGCAAGCCAGTCCCCACGGACTGTTCTGGACGGTCGCATCATGACACGAGCAGACGCCCTGGCCCTTCTCAAAGACTACCTCGACTCCGGCGACGCCCGCATGGACTTTGACTACGGTTCCGAAGATACCAAATACATGGTCCTGGACGTGTTGGAGCAGCTCATCGAACTGGGCGAGGCCGCCGATGCCCTGGCCACGTCCCTGATCTTCAAGGGCGGCCTGATGGAGATGCTGGCCGGCGTTGCCGCGCCGGATGCGCAATCGTCCGACGAGGCAGCCGGTCAGGATGCGGCGGACGCCACCACCCAGAGCCAGCGCTCGGATTCCGACCCGGACCCCGAGCCTGGCAAGCCGCTGCAGTAGCTGGCCGCCCTCTCCAGCCGCCAGCCTTCCGGCAGCTGCACTGGCGGGGCCTCATTGGCCATGAACACCACCCGCCGCACCGCCACTCCCTGGCTCTGCACCAGTGTGAGCACCTCGGCCCAGGGTTTGAACGCCCGGCTGACCACCATGGCCACCCCGTGCGGCCGTCCGAAGCGCGTCAGGGCTGCCTCGGCCGTGCCGGGAAAGAGAAACGTCCGCGGCAGCTGCAGTTGCCCCAGGGCATGGGCCAGAAAGGTCTGGCGCTTCTGGCGGATTTCCACCATGCGATAGGTTCCGGCGGTCCAGGCCATGCGCAGGGGAATGCCCGGCAGCCCGGCGCCGGCGCCCAGGTCCAGAATCTGCGCTGTATCCCCTTCTGCACATGCAGGCAGCGCGTGCAGCAGCCGGGCCAGATGAAAGCTGTCCTGAATCAGATCAAGCAGCACCGTGCGCCAGTCCGAGCTGCCCACCAGATTCATGCGCCGGTTCCAGGCCAGGAGCAGTTCCAGATACGCCTGCACGGGCGCGGCGGAAATTTCCGCAAACCCCAGGGAATCAAGCAGGGTGCGGACATCATTCACCGCGATGCCGGCGGTGGTGGGAGCGGACGATTCGGACATATGATGATTCCCCCAGGTCTGGACTTGCATTCCGGAGCGAAAGGCACTAGAAACACCGCTCCCTGTTTGATCGAACAAGACGACGCTGCGCGTCCTTCCCCTTCCTGACGTCCTTCCCGGAGGTCCACGCCATGACCATGCCCCTTTCCACCGCCCTGCTCTTTCCCGGCCAAGGCTCCCAGGAGCCCGGCATGGGCCGTGACCTGGCCGAAGCCGATGCCGCCATCATGGACTTGTGGAAAAAGGCCGAGAAAATCAGCGGCCTGCCCCTGCGGGAAATCTACTGGGATGGCGATGCTGCCGCCCAATCGGACACCCGCTCTTTGCAACCGGCCCTGACGGTTGTCAACCTGAGCGTCTTCCTCTCCCTGGTCAACAGGCTCATGGCCCTCTCCCCCCTGCCCAGCGTGGCCGGGCACAGCCTGGGCGAGTTTTCCGCCCTGGCCGCCTCGCAGGCGCTGTCCGTGGAAGACGTGCTGACCCTCGTCTCTCTGCGTGGCCGGCTCATGGCCGAGGCAGATCCGGATGGCCGGGGCGCCATGGCCGCCGTGGTCAAGCTGCCGCGCGAGGCTGTGGAAGAGATGGTCGAAGAAGTCAAGCATTCCACAGGCAAAGTCCTTCTGGTGGCCAATTACAACTCCCCGGCCCAGTATGTTGTCAGTGGTGAGAAGGCCGCCGTGGAGGCCCTGGCCCCCCTGGCCAAGGAACGCAAGGGCCGGCTCATCCCCCTGGCCGTGTCCGGCGCGTTCCACAGCCCGCTCATGGCCGAGGCCAACAAGGAATTGGCCGGGGTGATGCAATCTTGCTCCTGGAGCACGCCCAGACTGCCCGTCTTTTCCAATGTGACCGGCGGTATGATTGTGGATGCCGACTCCCTGAAAGACGCCATGCTGCGGCAGATGGTCTCCTCCGTGCGCTGGATCGAGCTGGTGCAGGCCATGTGGGACGACGGACGCCGCCGTTTTCTGGAACTCGGCCCCAAAAACGTGCTGACCAAGCTGGTGCAGGGCAACCTCACCGCAGATGCCGCATCCTACGAGGCCCAGAACATCGGCACTGCCGAGGCTGTCGCAGGCTTGAGCCTGTAATGTCGCAGGCGTGTTGCAGACACTGCTGCGCCCTGCGCAGCATCTGTGCGTCACGGCCCTTGCGCTTGGTGAACTCGCGTGATATGTGGCGTGATATTTCTAGATAAAATGTAGAGAAAAACTTCATGCGCGCACGTCTCCTTCTCCATCGCCTCCTCAGCGAGGCTGTGACTGCTCACGGCTGGACCTGGCCTGCCAAGGCCCAGATCGAGCCGCCTCGCGATGCTGCCCATGGCGACCTTGCCGCCAACCTGGCCATGCTGCTGACCAAAGAGGCCGGCATGCCCCCGCGCAAGGTGGCCGAGCTGCTGCGCGAGCACCTCCTCAAGGATGTTTCCGACATCGAGACTGTGGACATCGCCGGCCCCGGATTTTTGAATGTCCGCTTCACGCCCGCCTTTTGGCAGGCCACGGTGCTGGAGATTCTGGAACAGGGCGAGCGCTACGGCGACGTGAACCTGGGCCAGGGCAAAAAGGTGCAGGTGGAATACGTCAGCGCCAATCCCACCGGCCCCCTGCACATCGGCCACGGCCGCGGCGCCGCCCTGGGCGACTCCCTGGCCCGCCTGCTGCGCCGCGCCGGCTACGACGTGACCACGGAATACTACCTCAACGATGCCGGCCGCCAGATGCGCATGCTCGGCCAGTCCGTGTACCGCCGCGCCCAGATGGCTGCCGATCCGGCCCTGCCCTTCCTGGATGAAGGCTACAAGGGTGAATACATCAAGGACATCGCCGCCGATGTCGTCCGGGATCATCCGACCCTGCTTTCCATGCCCGAGGCCGACGCCGTGGCCATCTGTCAGCAGCGGGCCATGAACGACATCCTTGACGGCATCAAGCAGGATCTGGTGGACTTCCGCTGCGAGCATCAGATCTGGTTCTCCGAGCAGTCCCTGCTGGACGGCGGGGCCGTGGACCGCGCCCTGGCCATGCTGCGCGAGGCCGGGCACCTGTTTGAGGAAGAAGGCGCGCTCTGGTTCCGCTCCACCCCCTTTGGCGACGACAAGGACCGCGTGCTGCGCAAATCCGATGGATCGCTGACCTATTTTGCTTCGGACATCGCCTACCACGCCGACAAGTACGCCCGCGGCTTCGAGTTGGTGGTGGACATCTGGGGCGCGGACCATCACGGCTATGTCCCGCGCATGCAGGCCGCCGTGCAGGCCCTGGGCCAGCCCGCGACCGCCCTGCAGGTGCTGCTGGTGCAGCTGGTGGCTCTCCTGCGCGATGGCGAGCCCGTGGCCATGAGCACCCGGGCCGGGGCCTTCGACACCCTGGCCGAGGTGGTGGCCGAGGTGGGCCCGGACGCTGCCCGCTTCATCTTCCTTTCCCGCAAGTCCGACGCCAAGCTGGACTTTGACCTGGAAGTGGTCAAGCGTCAGAGCATGGACAATCCCGTGTTCTACGTGCAATACGCCCATGCCCGGGTCTGCTCCGTGCTGCGCAAGGCCCAGGACGACGGCCGTACCGATTTGCTTGACGGCGCCGTGGATTTGTCGGCCCTGGCCGGCCTGGATACCCCCGAGGACATGCTCCTGCTGCGCAAGCTGGAACAGCTTCCGGACGTGATCTGGACCGCGGCCGAAAGCTTCAGCCCGCATCATCTGGCTGCCTGGTGCCAGGAAACCGCCCAGGCCCTGCATCGCCATTACACCCAGCACACCGTGCTGCACGCGGAAGACCCGGCCGTGGCCAGGGCCCGTCTGGCCCTCCTGCGCGCCACGGCCCAGGCCATTCGCAACGGGCTCGATGTGCTCGGCGTCCACGCGCCGGAGCGCATGCCCTCCGCCACTGCCCAATAATACAGGAGGGCAGCCATGAAGTTTGATTTGAAAAAGAATGCCTCCTCGGCATCTCCTTCCGTCGGCATGCGTCCCGGCCCGCCCCCCGGACCGGGCAAGCGTTACAAACTGGAATTCTCCCGCACGGGGCTGTTCGGTTTTGGCGCGGTGACGCTGCTGGGGCTGGTCTGGGTCTTCATTTTCGGGGTGCTGGTGGGCCGTGGTTATCGACCGGAAACAGCTGTGCCCGAACTGGCCCGGATCATGCCCGCGGATCAGGGTGGCAACAAGACCACAGCGGACCAGGGCGTGCTGCCCCCGGAAGAGCTGGAATTCTACGATGCCCTCAAAAAGGGCGGCAATGTCTCCCCGCAACTGCCCAGCGAACCCAAGAGCGTGAGCAGCGCCGGGGGCGCGGTGGCCGATGCTTCCATGCATCCGCCTGTCGAGGAAGAAGATTTGCCCCCGGCCGAAGTGGTGCAGGATCTGAGCAAGCCCAGGCCCGCCACTGCTGTGGCCTCATCTGCTGCAGCACCTGCCGCGGCCCCCGCAGCATCGGCCAAACACCAGCCGGCACCGGCTGCTCCGCCCGCGGCCAGCGCCGCGGCCCAGACCAAGCCGGCAGCCCCCAAGACTCCCACGCCGCCCCAGGAGAACCTGTCTGATGATGACAATGGTCCTCCCGGTCAGCGCTATGCCTATATATATCAAGCAGCTGCCTTTAACGAAGCCTCCAAGGCTGAAGCCTTCAAAGCCAAAATGCACGCATTAAATTTGAAGGTCAGCGTTCAGAAGGTAGAAGACGGTGGAAAAACATGGCATAGAGTAATGGTGCACTTTGAGGGCAAACCCGAAGACACCAGGCAGCTGAAGGAAAAGCTCAAGCAGGCTGGCATTGAAAAAGCCCTCCTGCGCTCCAAAAAACCCATCTAAACCGGCACGTTCCGGCATGTTTGAGAGGTAGACTCGAACCATGAGCCATCCGTTCGTTCCCACTAAGGCCTTCTTCACCAAGGGCATCGGGCGCCACAAGAACAAACTGCAGTCCTTCGAGCTGGCCTTGCGCGAGGGCGGCATTGAAAAACTGAACCTCGTCTACGTCTCCAGCATTCTGCCGCCCAACGTCAAGATTCTGAGTCCGGAAGAAGGCATCAAGGAACTGCATCCGGGCCAGATCACCTTCTGCGTCATGGCGCGCAACGCCACGGACGAGAAGGGCCGTCTGGTGGGCTCCTCCGTCGGCATTGCCTTCCCCTCCAGCCACGAGCACTACGGCTACATTTCCGAGCACCACGCCTATGGCATGGATACCCAGGAAATCGGGGACTTTGCCGAGGATCTCGCCTCCACCATGCTGGCCTCCACCCTGGGCGTGGATTTTGACCCTGAGACCGGCTATGACGAGCGCCGTCAGGTGTACCTGATGAGCGGCAAGGTCATCGACTCCATCTCCAACCCCTGCGTGACGCAAGGGGTGGCCGGCATGTGGACCACCACCATCTCTGCAGTGGTCTTCCTGCCGTAGTTTGCCTGCATACAGTGCACTGGAAGCCGTCTGTCGTTTGCGGCTTCCAGTGCCTTTTGCCCGCACTCCACCATGCCATCCACTGACCCGCATTCCTCCGTGCCTCCGGTGCCCCCGGCCTCACCGGTATCACCGGTCCCTTTTGTCCCCCTGCTGTCTGCCCTGGGCAGGTCGGGCATTGGTGTCGCCTCCAGCCTGGGCGCGGCCTTTCTCTTTTTTCTGGATGGACTGGCCAGCGGCCTTTCCTCACCGCGGCAGTTCGGCCGTACCGTGCTGCAGGTCTATTTCATCGGCGTCAAATCCATCTTCGTCGTCTGCCTCATCGGGCTGTTCACGGGGATGGTGCTGGGATTGCAGGGGTATTACGCCCTGGCCAAGGTCGGCTCCGAGGGGCTGCTCGGTTCAGCAGTGGCGCTTTCCCTTATTCGGGAGCTGGGTCCCGTGCTCACGGCCATCATGCTCACCGGCCGCGCCGGATCCTCCATGGCCGCGGAAATCGGGGTCATGCGCATTTCGGACCAGATTGACGCCCTGGAAGTCATGGACATCCCGCCCATGGCCTACCTCGTGGGACCGCGCATCTGGGCCAGTTTGCTCAGTTTTCCCCTGCTCACGGCCATGTTCGACGTCATCGGCATCATGGGCGGGTACCTCACGGGCGTGAAGCTCCTCGGCATCAACGCCGGTGTGTACTTCCACCGCATCAATGCCTCCGTGGAGCTTTCGGATGTGATGGGCGGCTTTTACAAGAGTCTGCTGTTTGCCGTCCTCGTTTCCACCATCTGCTGCTTTCAGGGTTTTTACACACATTTGCGCCGCGATGGCGCCGGCCCGGAAAGCGTGGGTAACGCCACTACCTCGGCCGTGGTCATCTCCTGCGTTTGCGTGCTGGTGTTTGACTACGTGGCCACCTCCTTTTTGCTATGAACATCTCCGCCGACGCATCACATGCCACGCAAGCTGCAGCCAACTCCTCCGGCTGGAGCATAGCCCTGGAATCGCTTCGCCTGGGCTATGGCGATACAGTGGTCATCGATTCGCTTTCCGCGGAGATTCCAGCCGGCAGGATCACCTGCATCCTGGGTGGCTCTGGCTGTGGCAAGTCCACGCTGCTCAAACATATTCTCGGTCTTGCCCGCCCCATGGCCGGGCGCATTCTGCTGGATGGCAAAGACGCCACGCGCATGAGCCGGCGGGAGTTCCGGCAACTCCGCCGACGCATGGGTGTGCTGTTTCAGGATGGCGCCCTGCTCGGCTCCCTGACCCTGGCTCAGAACGTGGCCCTGCCGCTGACGGAGCATAGCCGGCTCTCCAAGGCGCGCATTGCTGAAATTGTTCAGGAAAAGCTGGCTCTCGTGGGGTTGGATGAGTTCAAGGACTACCATCCCGGCCAGCTTTCCGGCGGCATGCGCAAACGGGCCGGTCTGGCCCGGGCTTTGGTGGCCGACCCGCCGGTGGTGCTGTGCGACGAACACACTTCCGGTCTGGACCCCATCAACGCCGCGAGCATGGACGCCTTGCTCAAAGCCATGCACACCCGCTTCAACGCCACCATCGTGGCCGTGAGCCATGATCTGGAAAGCGTGCGCATGCTTGCGGATCACGTGATTCTGCTCCATGAAGGCCGGGCATTGTACCAGGGGGATGTGCCCGGACTGGAATCCTGCGAGGATCCCTACGTGCGGACCTTCCTGGCCAGGCGACCGCTAAATCTCTAGACTTTCTATTGTTTTTCATATTTCCATTGCAGTCCGTATCGATTGCATGTACCTTTGACGTTCACTGCACCTGCGTGGTGAGGGACTTTTCGAGGCGCAACACTGATGGAACGATACCGCAAAGAAACCCTCGTGGGCTGTTTTGTGCTCGCCGGCCTCTTGTGTGTGGCGTATCTCACCATTCACCTTGGTCGCATGGAAGTGATGGGGAGTGAAGGCTATACCGTGCGGGCCAGGTTTGCTTCCGTCACCGGCCTGCGGACCGGGGCTGATGTGGAAGTGGCGGGTGTGCCTGTGGGCAAGGTCTCCGGCATTGCGCTGGAGCAAGAGACCGGCGCAGCCGTCATCTCCATGCGCATCAATCCAGGCGTGGCCCTCGCTGAAGACACCATCGCCTCCGTCAAGACCGCCGGGCTCATTGGCGACAAGTACATCAAGCTCTCTCCCGGAGGCGGCGAGGACACCCTCAAGGATGGCGATGCCATTGCCGAAACCGAGTCGGCCATTGACCTGGAAGAACTCATCAGCAAATACATTTTTGGAAAAGTGTAAGCTGCCAAGAAGAAGAGGAATCGAGTCATGCCTTTGTCACGTTGTTGTCGCCGTGCCCTTCTGCCTGCCTTCGCCTTTGTTCTGGCGACCAGCCTGACCCTTGCCGCCACGTCTGCCCAGGCAGCTGACGCCCAGCAGACGCTGCAGACTGCAGTGGACAAAATCCTGGTGGTCCTGCGCAATCCGGATTTCAAGAGCGGCCCCAGCCAGCAGGCGCTCGAAACTCAGCTTCGCGGCCTTGTTCGCGATATTTTTGACTTTTCCGAACTGACCCGCCTGAGCCTTGGCGTGCACTGGAAGCGCTTCTCCCCCGCGGAGCAGGCCCAGGCCGCCGATGCCATGGCCGATTTGCTGGAAGCCACTTACATCGGCTCCCTCAAAAAGTATGACAACCAGCAGGTCCAGTACGGCGATGTGGTTTCCGGTGAACGCGGGGCCGTGGAAATCCGCACCACGGTTGTCTCAGGCTCCAACACCATTCCCATCGCCTACCGCATGCGCGACCTGAATGGCTGGAAGGTTTATGACGTGGTCATTGAAGGCGTGAGCCTGGTGAAGAACTACCGCACCCAGTTCCAGGAACTGATGGTGAACGGCACTCCCCAGGACTTGATCGCCAAAATCAAGGAACGCGCCGCCGCTTCGCGGAGTGCCTCCTAAACCTCTGCAACAGGACAAGAGCACGCCCATGCATACCGCCACCCGCCTTCTTGCGCTGCTGTTGCTGTGTTTGGCCATGAGTTTTGCCTTTGGTTGCAGCGCCAAACAGCCTGCCGCCCCCAAGGATCCTGCCGCCACCGCGCCTGCTCCGGATACGCCTGCCACACAAGCCACCGCACCTGCGGCTCCTGCCGAACCAGCGCCCGCTCCCGGCACCGGCGACGACAATTTCTTTGGCGATGAAAGCGCCGTTGTGGTCGTGTATGACCCGCTTGAGCCGTGGAACCGCTTCTGGTTCTCCTTCAACGATTATTTCTACCAGGGCGTGATGCAGCCCCTGGGCAAGACCTACAATGCGGTCACCCCCAAGGAGTTGCGCACCGGCATCCGGAACATGTACCACAACATCCTGTTCCCCGTGCGCTTCATCAACTCCATCCTGCAGGGCAAGTTCAAGGCCGCCGGGGTGCAGATGGCCCGCTTTGTGGGCAACACCGCCTTTGGTCTGGGCGGCTTCTTCGACTACTTCGACCGCAAAAAGTCCATCGTGCCAGCCTATGACGAAGACTTCGGCCAGACCCTGGCCACCTGGGGCGTGGGCGACGGCTTCTATCTGGTTGTGCCCATTTTTGGCCCGACCACCCTGCGCGACGGCTTCGGCACCGTGGCCGACCTCTTTGCCGATCCGGTGAGCTATCTGAACCCCTGGCCCCTGTACCTGGGCTACGAGCCATGCGAGTACTGGGTTGGCGGGACCATCCGCGGCGTCACGCTCTTCAACGACGCCACCTTCACCCTGGACGAGTATGACCGCTTCAAGCAGGCCGCCGTGGAACCCTACAGCGCCATGCGCGATGCGTACATCCAGAACCGCAAGGTTGAAATCGGCCGGTAAGAACAACACCTTACGACGTAAAGGCGGGGGCGCTGCGGCGCCCCTGCTCTTTTCCGCCGCACACATCACGCCCCCACCCCTCATGGCTACCGCCCCTTTTCACCTCATGTGGAACATGACCCGGCGCTGCAACTTTCAGTGCCGGTACTGCTATTTTCCGCATGAAACCGCCCCGGTGGAGCCGGTGGTCCCGGCGGCAACCCTGCTGGACTTCCTGGACTCCACGAACGAGGAATGGGTGGTGGGCATGACCGGCGGGGAGCCGTTCCTGTACCCGGATTTTGTGGAGCTCTGCCAGGAACTCAGCCGCCGGCACCGCATCTCCATTGATACAAACCTGAGCATCTCCAGGCTGGTGCATCAGTTTGCCGAGGCCGTCCTCCCCGAACGGGTGCATGATCTCTATATTGCCCTGCATATCGAAGAGCGCCGGCGCAAAGGTCTGGTGGACGCATTTGTGGAGGACGTGAACCTCTTGCAGGCCCGCGGCTTTCAGCTGTCGGTCAATTATGTCGTCCACCCCATGCTGGTCCCGGAATTTCAGGCGGACCGAGAATGGTTCGAGACGCGTGGCGTACCCATCACCCCCCGGCCGTTCAAGGGATTTTTCGAGGGGCAGGAATACCCCAACGCCTACAATGCCGAAGCCCGGGCCGTGTTTGCCGACTTTCCGCGAGCCGGGCGCAAAATGGCCTTTAATTTCCAGGGAGTGCCCTGCCGCGGTGGGCGTACGCTTCTGCGCCTGGAACCCGATGGGCAGCTCTATCGTTGCAGTGGGGAAAAACGTGACCTGGGAAATATTCTGAGTAATCCCAGTAGATTGGAAACTGACGAGCCCTGCCGTGCCCGCCGCTGCCCTTGCATGGGCCCGAACTATGTGCTGTTGACCCCGGCCCAGGAGGCGCTGTTGGCCGGTTTGCAGGCCATGGTCACCGGGTGGCCACAGACGGCCCGGGAACAATTTGAGGTCGCCGCGCAGCTGGATCCCCGGCTGCCCGCCGCGCCTAACAATCTGGGGGTGCTCGACTGGGAGGCCGGTGAATACACCGCCGCCCGCACCCGGTTCGAACAGGCGCAGGCGCTGGATCCCGGTGCGGATCTCTTTGTCGGCAACCTGGCCGCATCCCTGGCGCGGACCGGTGACGGTGACCCTGCACAGCTGGCCCGGGCCCGGCAGCTGGTCGAGGCGAAGCTTGATCCCGCCTGGCAAAGCATCCTCACCCCGCTGGCCGCTGAACTCGCTGCAGCCAGTCCCCCTGCCGAAGGCTGGTTGCAAAGCTGGCCCAGACTGTGTGTGGATTTCGTCCCTGAACACGAGCGAGACCGCATGGGCATCCGGTTTCGCCTCCCGGCCCGCAAGCGGTAGCTGTGCCATAGGCCGGGGGCGGGCAAGGTACAGGCCGGACTGAGTACGGCTGACATGCCGGCTCCACCCGACCCACGCTCCCCCATATTTCACGAACCCTCGGCAGGTTTTCTGCAGTACGCCCCCACGTCCCAGGTAGAGGGGCGTGGGGGCGTTCGTGGTGTGGGCGGCAGGGGAAGCCCACCTGCAAAGGGCGTTATTTTCCTTCCAACATACGGGGCAACTCCTGCAGCAGGCTGTTGCGGGCACGGATGCTGGCGGGGTCATCCCGCTTTTCCTCATCCAGCACCAGTCGGACAAAGAGCACGGTGCGGGGGCCGTCTGGCGTGGGACGTTCCGCCCAACCCACAAACCAGCCTTGCTTGAGGTCTCGGTTCTGCAAGGTTTCCCCCTTGATCCAGCCCCCGCCGGTCTTGCCGTGCACGGTCCAGTCACCAGCCTGGAAGGTGGGCACGCTGGCAAAGGCAGAGTCGTAGGCATGAGCGGAAAGCGGGAATTCCCGGCGCAGCATTCGTCCCAAAAAGACCAGCTGCTCCTGCGGGGAAATCTGCAGGGAGGAACTCAGCCAGGACCGGGTGAGCCCGTTGTTCAGGCCGGGATCACCGGAAACGTCCATGTTCCCGTAGTTGAACATTGTTGTATATTTCTGAAACAGCTCTGGGCCCATCTTTGCGGTAAGTTCCTGGGAAAACCAGACAACGCTGTACCGGAGCCAGGAAGTGGCGTTGGTCAATTGTTGATCAAACGGCGTATTGACCACCGCGCCCTCGGGATACGGCCATTCCGGCTCCTCGGGCGTGCGCAGGATGCCGCTGTCGAAGCCCATGAGCGCCAGGGGCACCTTGAAGGTGGAACATGGCGAAAATCGTGCCGCGGTATCGCCCTGGGCGTACAGCTGGGCGCCCGTGTGGAAATCCTGCACCAGAGTGCAGTTGGCTGCCTGGGCTGCGGTGGCGAAGGGCACGGCCAGACAGACGAGCGCGAGAGGAACAACCAGACGAAACAACCGACGTATGGTGTTCATGAGCAAGATATCCTTTGGCAAGAGTGTTGTTGCGAATTATCGCACGCCCTTGCTCTTTAGATACGGGCCGTACTTCTTGTCTACTCCTATGATATGCCCCTGCAGCCAATCCTTCAGAAAACGCATGAGATCCAGCGTTACTGTGGCGCGGCCGCTCTGGAATTCGCGGTAAAAATCCATCACAGCCGCCAGAAACTTCTGGTGTTGGGCAATGTGAGCCTCGGCATCGGGGTAGTTGTGCCTGGCGAAGTGCGCTTCCTCGTGTTGGAAATGCGTGACGGCATAATCCTTGAGCTGATCCAGGATGCCGCCCAGGATGTGCCGGTCCTTGTTGTCACGCATGGCGGCGTGCAGTTCGTTGATCAGCCGTACCAGCACCTTGTGTTCTTCATCAATGCTGTCGATGGTGGTGGAAAGCTTCGGGGTCCAGGAGAGGAGTTCGCGGTTGTCCACCGACACGGCCGATGTGCCCTGAGCGCCACCGGACTTGTTGGCCTGGGCGTGGCGGGAGAGATCCTGCATGGCGCCATTCAGGTCTTCGATGATGGTGATGATGCGGGTCAGCGCCTTGGCGGAGCGCTGCATGTTCTTCGCCGTGTCCGTGGCCACGGCGGTCACTTCTGAGACGGCGCGGTTGATTTCCTCGCTGACGGCGCTTTGCTCCTCCGCGGCCGTGGCAATGCTTTCCACCTGGCCGGCGGTGTCTTCCACGATGCTGACGATGTCGCCCATGGAGGCCCCGGCCTGGGCGGCCTGTTCCGTGGCGGCAATGATGTTGCTGGCCGCGGTATCCACGGCTGCCACATTCATGCGGGCGGTTTCCTGAATGGTGCTGATGGCCGTGCCCACCTCGCGAGTGGCCTGCATGGTTTTTTCCGCCAGCTTGCGGACTTCGTCGGCCACCACGGCAAAGCCGCGGCCGGCATCCCCGGCGCGTGCGGCCTCGATGGCGGCGTTCAGGGCCAGGAGGTTGGTCTGATCGGCAATGTCGGAAATGACGTTCATGATCCGGCCGATGTTTTCGGCATCCACGCCCAGCCGGGCCATGGATTCCTTGAGCCCGAGAATGCGGTGCTGCATCTGGCGGATGCCTTCCACGGCCGAGTTCACGCCTGCCGCGCCTTCGGAGGCGAGTTTCTTGGAGGCGGCCGCATTGGTGGCCGCCCTGCCGGCATTGCGGGCCACTTCCATGACCGTGGCGTTCATCTCTTCCACGGCGGTGGCGGTTTCGGTCATGCGATCACGCTGGAGCTCCACGCCCTGATCCACGGTGTGGATTTCGCGGCTCAGTTCCTCAATGGCCAGGCTGACCTTCTCAGAGTGCGCGGCGGCACTGGCAGAAACCGTGGTAATGGTGGCCAGGAGCTCTTCCAGGGCAGCTTCCTTGGTCCTGGCTTCGCGCAGGGCGGCGTTGGTTTCCGCATGGGCGGTTTTGGCGGCCAGTTCCTGTTCGGTGCAGGAGGTCATGGCTGTATGCAGGGAATCCACCATGCTGGTGACGCTGCGGGCCAGCACCCGCAGTTCGTGGGTGAACTGCCCTGCCAGGGTGACGTCGAGTCTGCCGCTGGCAACGGCGTTGGAATAGTCCACCAGTCTGGCCAGGGGGAGGAGCACCTGCCGCCGCAGCAACAGCGCCAGCACGGCCAGCAGGCCGGCAATCAGGGCCACGCTGATCCACTCAATCCACATCAGCTGGCCCATTTTGGCGTCGTTTTCAGCTTCAAGCTGCGCCACGACCTTGTTCAGAACACCCACCAGGGCTTCCGCCGGTGCCACCAGCCCCGTTGCCTTGGCAGAAATATCAGAAGCCCCGGGCGTGAGCTCCTGGGCGCCACGGCGGAAGTCGAGCCAGGGGCCGCCCAGGGCCTGCAGCAGTGCGGCGGCAGCGCTCGAGGGCGCAGGAAGGTCAACTTTTACGCCATGTGGATCCAGCGTACTCGGGGCTGCGCCCCCTTGGGACAGGGCCTGATGGGTAACGTCGAACAGCCGGATGGAAGTATCCAGGGACGTTTTGATGGGTGCGGCCTGTTCAGCCGGCGTGTGCGCCAGATGCAGGCAGTCTCGGGCGATGCGCTGGACAAGCATGCGCTGCCGCCCGGCAAGGTTGATGATTTGCGAATCCGTCTTCTGGCCGGATTCATTCAGCCATGTGGCAATGAACATCCCGGCCACCACCATGGACAAAAGCACAATGAGGCCAAGAATGCGCTGCGCAAGGGACATGAGACACCTCATCCGGTGACTGCTGAGTGTGATCCCCCACAATACGGGCATCCCCCTCCCCAGAGATCTGCCCCAGATTCAGCAACCTAGCCGGATGCCTCGCCGAACACAAGTAGGGAGGACGTGGGAAAACGTAAAAATTCAGATCGATTTGGAAGGTATTACTGCTTCGATAAAAACAGCCGGACGCCATCCTCCACCATCTGGATGGCCAATAATATGAGGATAAGCCCCATCAGGCGTTCCACTGCCCGGAGACCGCGCGCGCCCAGCTTGCGGGAGAGCCAGGGGGCGAGCAGCAAAATGGCCGTGGTCGGGAGCCAGGCCACGGTAAAGGCCAGGGCCGTGAGCACCGGGCCGGAATCCAGGGTGGCGTACAGCATGACGGCAGCCAGCAGCGAAGGACCAGCCAGCATGGGCACGGCGATGGGCACGATGAAGGGTTCTTCGGCCGTCAGGGCCTCCGGTTCTTCTGGCTCCTCGCTTTCCTTGCGCTCGTCCGGAAAGACCATGCGCATGGAGATGACAAACAGCACCACCCCGCCGGCCAGACGCAGGGTGGAAGGGCCAAGGCCCAGGAATTTCAGGAGCCAATCTCCAAAAAAGCAGAACAGGATGGAAATGGCCAGGGCGAAGCAGAGTTCCCGGAAGATGATGCGCTGCTGCCGTCTGGGCGGGAAGCGGCGCAGCATGCTCATGCAGACCGGCACATTACCCAGGCCGTCCATGATGAGAAACAAGGGCACCGCCAGCTCGAACAGACCGCGCAATTCCATCTTCGCCTCGACTTTAATGCAGGGGAGCATGCAAAAGGGCGCACAGCGGCATGCCGCCTGCGCCCTCAGGATTTCTCAAAAACGTGCCGCCTATTCCGCGGTGCTGCGCCGGCCGATGCAGAAGTAGGCAAAGCCTTCCTCAGCCACCAGACTGGGGGAGTACAGGTTGCGGCCATCAAAGAGCACCGGGGCGGAGAGCATTTTTTTGATGCGCCGGAAGTCCGGGGTGCGGAACTGGTTCCATTCCGTCACCACGGCCAGGGCGTTGGCTCCTTCCAGGGCGGCGTATTGCTCGTCCACCACTTCCAGTCCGGCTTCGGTCCACTGCTTTTTGACGTTTTCGCCAGCCACGGGGTCGAAGGCGCGGATGCGCATACCGCGATCCACCAGGTATTTGGCGATCTTGAGCGCAGCGGCCTCACGGATGTCGTCGGTGTTGGCCTTGAAAGCCAGGCCCCAGAGGGCCAGGGTCTTGCCAGCCACGCCGCCCTGGGCCTCAAAGTACTGCTCCACCTTCTGGGCCAGGACGAGCTTTTGGCGGTCGTTCACGTCATCCACAGAGGCCAGGAGCTGGGGCTCATAGGCATTCTCGCGGGCGGTGTTGATCAACGCCTTGACGTCCTTGGGAAAGCAGGAACCGCCGTAGCCCACGCCAGGGTAGATGAAGGAGTAGCCGATGCGGCTGTCAGAGCCGATGCCCATGCGCACGTCGCGCACATCCGCCCCCACCTTTTCGCAGATGTTGGCCACTTCGTTGATAAAGCTGATCTTGGTGGCCAGCATGCAGTTGGCAGCGTACTTGGTCATTTCCGCGCTGCGCACCCCCATGACGATGCACTTTTCGCGGCTGCGGGCAAAGGGCGCGTACAGGGCCTTCATCAGCTCGGCAGTGCGGACATTGTCCGTGCCCAGGACCACGCGGTCCGGCTTCATGAAGTCGCTGACGGCGTCGCCCTCCTTGAGGAATTCCGGGTTGGAAACCACGTCGAATTCCAGTGAGGCGCCACGTTTGGTCAGTTCTTCCTGCACCAGTTCGCGAACCTTGTCCGCCGTGCCCACGGGCACTGTGGATTTGTCCACAATGATGGTGTAGTCTTCCATGTTCTGGCCAATGTCCCGGGCCACCTGATGCACGAAGGAAAGGTCGCAGGAACCGTCATCACGCGAGGGGGTGCCCACGGTGATGAAAGCGAAGAGCGCGTCCTTCAGGCCTTCCTTGATGTCCGTGGTGAAGGTCAGGCGTCCTTGCGCGGTGTTGCGCTTGACGAGTTCTTCCAGGCCCGGTTCGTAAATGTGGACGTGTCCGGCGCGCAGCATGTTCACCACATCGGGGTTCACATCCACGCAGCACACGGAGTTGCCAGTTTCGGCAAAGCAGGCTGCGGAGACGAGCCCCACATAGCCGGTGCCGACGATGCACAAATTCATAGCGTTTCCGCCTTATACAATGTGAGTAAGGAAAAATGAGGGGTATGACAGGTTGGAAAGGTTCTACTACAAACCTCCTCCCCACTCGTCAAGCGACGATTGGATGAAAAATTGTTCGTCAGCTTGACATCAGCCCCTGCCCCGCTCACAATTGATTGTCCTTATTGCACCATTACAGGAGCTGTCGCATGCCGACCCTGGCTGTGAACATTGATCATGTGGCCACCCTGCGCCAGCAGCGCCGCGGCCTGACCCCGGATCCCGTGCTGGCCGCGAAAATCGCCCTGGAAGCCGGCGCTGCCGGTATTATCGCCCATCTGCGCGAGGATCGCCGCCACATCCAGGATGCCGACGTCCGCGCCATCGCCGGGCTGGCTCCCTGCTTCAACTTCGAGATGGCCGCCACCGAGGAGATGCGCCGCATTGCCCTGGAAGTCCAGCCGCATCTGGTGTGCCTGGTGCCGGAAAAACGCGAGGAACTGACCACCGAGGGCGGTCTGGCCGTGGCCGGCCGCGTGCCCCATCTGCAGGACTATTGCGCGCCCTTTCTCCAGGCCGGCATCGGTGTCAGTCTGTTTATCGAGGCTTCGGCGGACCAGATCCGCGCCGCCAAAGACGTGGGCGCCCAATATATTGAGCTGCACACCGGCCACTATGCCGATGCACCCGACACCGCAACCAGGGACGCCGAACTGGCCCGCATCCTCGAAAGCATCGCCTTTGCCCGCTCCCTGGGGCTCATCGTCAATCTGGGCCATGGCCTGGATCTGGAGAACATGCGCCCCTTTGCCACCGTGCCGGGGGTGAACGAATACTCCATCGGCTTCTCCATCATCGGCCGGGCCGTGTTCATCGGCCTGGAAGCGGCGGTGCGCGAGATGCTGGATCTGCTCAAGACCTTTGTGGATTGAAGAAACCGCAGTCTGGTATTGATGGTGATGTCATGATCGTGGGCCTGGGCCTGGATATCTGCGAGCTGGACCGTGTCCGCACGGCCCTGGACCGCCACGGCGAACGTTTTCTGCGCAAGATCCTCACGCCGGGTGAATACGCCGGCCTGCCAAACGGCTGCGAGGCGGTGCGCGTGGCCTATGTGGCCGCCCGCTTTGCGGCCAAGGAGGCTGCGGCCAAGGCCCTGGGCACCGGCTTTCGGGACGGGCTGACCTTCCAGTGTCTGGAAGTCCGCTCCCTGCCCTCGGGCAAGCCGGAGCTGGCCCTCCTGGACCGTGGCCAGGAACTGGCTGACGCCCTGGGCGCCACCGGCGCGCACCTCTCCCTGACCCATGGACGGGACACGGCCTGCGCCGTGGTAGTGCTGGAACGATGACCGCCCTGCGCGCCCGCACCACCTCCCTGTGCACCCCGGCCGAGATGGCCCGCTGGGACCGGGAGGCCATGGCCTTTGGCCTTCCCGGCGAGCTGCTCATGGAAAACGCCTCCCGCGAGGCCCTTCACGTGCTCCTGGACGAAACCGGAGACCCCGCGGGCAAACACATCCTGCTGCTGGCCGGCCACGGCAACAACGGCGGCGATGCTTTCTGCATGGCCCGCCACCTGCACGACCTCGGCGCCCTGGTCCGCGTGTTCCACACCAAGCCGGCTCATGCCTATGCCGGGGAGACTGGCTTTCACATGCGGCTGGCCCTGCAGGCCGGCGTACCCATGCAGTTCCTGGACATGCCCCGTGAGGACGTGCTCCTGGACCCGGCCTTTGAGCCGGATATCCTGGTGGATGGCCTGCTGGGCACCGGTCTGGCTGGAGAAATGCGCCCGCCCTTCCCGCTGCTTGTCCAGGCCATCAATGCCCTGCGGCATCGGGCCTTCGTGTTTGCCATCGACATCCCTTCCGGCCTGGACGGCCTTGCCGGGCACCCGCGCCCTGACGCCGTGCGCGCCCACGCCACGGCCACCTTTGCCGCAGTCAAGACCGGCCTGGTCATGCCCGCCGCCCGGGAGTACACCGGCCGGCTGCACGTGCGGCACATCGGCATTCCCCGGCAGGTCAAGGAACGTTACCCCGCCGGGCAGCGGCTCCTTGGCCGGCGGACCCTGGGGCTCCTGGCCGCGCCCTCGCCTTCCCTGCACAAGGGCACGGCCGGGCACGTGTGCATTGTGGGCGGCGCCCCGGGCATGAGCGGCGCCCCGGCCCTGGCGGCCATGGGCGCCCTGCGCACCGGGGCCGGGCTGGTCACCATCGCCTGCCCCCGGGGGCTGGTCCAGGAACTCAAGTCCCAGCTGCCGGAAGCCATGTGCCTGGGCTTGGGTGTGGATTTGTTGTCCGGTATCAACGAAGGATGCCGCGGCGGCTGGGATGGGGAGTGCGTGGACGAGGTTGTGGACCATTTGCCGCGGTTCGATGCCCTGGTCATCGGCCCGGGACTGGGCCGGCACACCGAGACAGAAGCCTTTGTGGCCCGGCTGCATCAGCTTTCCGACCGTCCGCCCACGGTGTGGGATGCCGACGCCCTCTTCTGGATCGCCCGCAACCCGGACTGGCTCAACCTGCACACCCCCGGGGACGTGCTGACCCCGCACCCCGGAGAGTTGGCTCGGCTTTTGGACGGCTGCGGCCTGGAGATGCCAGAAGATCGTTTCCTCGCGGCGCGGGCCATGCGTTCCCGGCTGCCCGGCGTGCTGGTGGCCAAGAATGCCGGGACGGTGGTTGTCTCCGGCGATGAACCGGCGTATTACTGCGAAGTGGCCGCCCCGTGCCTGGCCACGGGCGGATCCGGCGACGTGCTGGCCGGCTGCCTGGGCAGCCTGCTGGGGCTGGGGCACCCCCCGCTGGAGGCAGCCTGCCTGGCCGTACAACTGCACGCCGAGGCCGGCCGGCTGCTGGAAACCTGCTACCCTTACCGAGGCAATTTCGCCCGGGAAATAGCGGATGCCATTCCCCGGGTTATGAAGGAGTGTTTGCCATGCTGACCGCCAAGGACATCATGTCCAAAAATCCCGTCACCGTGACCCCCTCCACGGATGTGGCCACCGCAGCCAGGATCATGCTGGAGAATCATTTCAATGGGTTGCCCGTGGTAGACGAAGCCGGCCTGCTCAAGGGCATCGTCACCCAGAGCGATTGCATCAGCCAGCAGGGCTCGCTCAAGCTGCCCTCGTATTTCACCATTCTGGACAGCTTCATTCCCCTGCCCTCCATGGAAGACATGGAGGAGGAAATGGCCAAGATGACCGCCGCCACCGTGGGCGGGCTGATGACCAAGGACGTGGTCAGCGTTTCGCCGGAAACAGGCATTGAGGAAGTGGCCAATCTGATGGTGGACCGCCGCTTCCACACCCTGCCTGTGCTGGAGGGTGGCCGGCTGGTGGGGGTGATTGGCAAGGAAGATCTGCTGCGGGTGATCGCCACTGGAGCAAAACCCGCGGGAGCGTGAGTTTTTTTCCGCCATCCCCGTCCGCACGCTGGACTTTTTTGACAATTCGTGTACTGAGCAGCCACGCGCCCTGGAGTGGCGCTCAAACACTGCGTATGAGCACATCTGAACAAGCAGTGCAGATCTTCTGCCAGGACGAAGCGGCCATGCTTGCCTGCGGGGCAGCCCTGGGCCGGGTGCTGGCAGGGAGCGAGGGCGGCTTGCCCCTTTCGCCCCCCTGGGCACTGCTGCTCTCCGGCGAGCTCGGCGCGGGCAAAACCACGCTTACACGGGGTCTCGTTTCCGGCTTGCCCGGCGGCGAGGCGGTGCGCGTGGCCTATGTGGCCGCCCGCTTTGCGGCCAAGGAGGCTGCGGCCAAGGCCCTGGGCACCGGCTTTCGGGACGGGCTGACCTTCCAGTGTCTGGAAGTCCGCTCCCTGCCCTCGGGCAAGCCGGAGCTGGCCCTCCTGGACCGTGGCCAGGAACTGGCTGACGCCCTGGGCGCCACCGGCGCGCACCTCTCCCTGACCCATGGACGGGACACGGCCTGCGCCGTGGTAGTGCTGGAACGATGACCGCCCTGCGCGCCCGCACCACCTCCCTGTGCACCCCGGCCGAGATGGCCCGCTGGGACCGGGAGGCCATGGCCTTTGGCCTTCCCGGCGAGCTGCTCATGGAAAACGCCTCCCGCGAGGCCCTTCACGTGCTCCTGGACGAAACCGGAGACCCCGCGGGCAAACACATCCTGCTGCTGGCCGGCCACGGCAACAACGGCGGCGATGCTTTCTGCATGGCCCGCCACCTGCACGACCTCGGCGCCCTGGTCCGCGTGTTCCACACCAAGCCGGCTCATGCCTATGCCGGGGAGACTGGCTTTCACATGCGGCTGGCCCTGCAGGCCGGCGTACCCATGCAGTTCCTGGACATGCCCCGTGAGGACGTGCTCCTGGACCCGGCCTTTGAGCCGGATATCCTGGTGGATGGCCTGCTGGGCACCGGTCTGGCTGGAGAAATGCGCCCGCCCTTCCCGCTGCTTGTCCAGGCCATCAATGCCCTGCGGCATCGGGCCTTCGTGTTTGCCATCGACATCCCTTCCGGCCTGGACGGCCTTGCCGGGCACCCGCGCCCTGACGCCGTGCGCGCCCACGCCACGGCCACCTTTGCCGCAGTCAAGACCGGCCTGGTCATGCCCGCCGCCCGGGAGTACACCGGCCGGCTGCACGTGCGGCACATCGGCATTCCCCGGCAGGTCAAGGAACGTTACCCCGCCGGGCAGCGGCTCCTTGGCCGGCGGACCCTGGGGCTCCTGGCCGCGCCCTCGCCTTCCCTGCACAAGGGCACGGCCGGGCACGTGTGCATTGTGGGCGGCGCCCCGGGCATGAGCGGCGCCCCGGCCCTGGCGGCCATGGGCGCCCTGCGCACCGGGGCCGGGCTGGTCACCATCGCCTGCCCCCGGGGGCTGGTCCAGGAACTCAAGTCCCAGCTGCCGGAAGCCATGTGCCTGGGCTTGGGTGTGGATTTGTTGTCCGGTATCAACGAAGGATGCCGCGGCGGCTGGGATGGGGAGTGCGTGGACGAGGTTGTGGACCATTTGCCGCGGTTCGATGCCCTGGTCATCGGCCCGGGACTGGGCCGGCACACCGAGACAGAAGCCTTTGTGGCCCGGCTGCATCAGCTTTCCGACCGTCCGCCCACGGTGTGGGATGCCGACGCCCTCTTCTGGATCGCCCGCAACCCGGACTGGCTCAACCTGCACACCCCCGGGGACGTGCTGACCCCGCACCCCGGAGAGTTGGCTCGGCTTTTGGACGGCTGCGGCCTGGAGATGCCAGAAGATCGTTTCCTCGCGGCGCGGGCCATGCGTTCCCGGCTGCCCGGCGTGCTGGTGGCCAAGAATGCCGGGACGGTGGTTGTCTCCGGCGATGAACCGGCGTATTACTGCGAAGTGGCCGCCCCGTGCCTGGCCACGGGCGGATCCGGCGACGTGCTGGCCGGCTGCCTGGGCAGCCTGCTGGGGCTGGGGCACCCCCCGCTGGAGGCAGCCTGCCTGGCCGTACAACTGCACGCCGAGGCCGGCCGGCTGCTGGAAACCTGCTACCCTTACCGAGGCAATTTCGCCCGGGAAATAGCGGATGCCATTCCCCGGGTTATGAAGGAGTGTTTGCCATGCTGACCGCCAAGGACATCATGTCCAAAAATCCCGTCACCGTGACCCCCTCCACGGATGTGGCCACCGCAGCCAGGATCATGCTGGAGAATCATTTCAATGGGTTGCCCGTGGTAGACGAAGCCGGCCTGCTCAAGGGCATCGTCACCCAGAGCGATTGCATCAGCCAGCAGGGCTCGCTCAAGCTGCCCTCGTATTTCACCATTCTGGACAGCTTCATTCCCCTGCCCTCCATGGAAGACATGGAGGAGGAAATGGCCAAGATGACCGCCGCCACCGTGGGCGGGCTGATGACCAAGGACGTGGTCAGCGTTTCGCCGGAAACAGGCATTGAGGAAGTGGCCAATCTGATGGTGGACCGCCGCTTCCACACCCTGCCTGTGCTGGAGGGTGGCCGGCTGGTGGGGGTGATTGGCAAGGAAGATCTGCTGCGGGTGATCGCCACTGGAGCAAAACCCGCGGGAGCGTGAGTTTTTTTCCGCCATCCCCGTCCGCACGCTGGACTTTTTTGACAATTCGTGTACTGAGCAGCCACGCGCCCTGGAGTGGCGCTCAAACACTGCGTATGAGCACATCTGAACAAGCAGTGCAGATCTTCTGCCAGGACGAAGCGGCCATGCTTGCCTGCGGGGCAGCCCTGGGCCGGGTGCTGGCAGGGAGCGAGGGCGGCTTGCCCCTTTCGCCCCCCTGGGCACTGCTGCTCTCCGGCGAGCTCGGCGCGGGCAAAACCACGCTTACACGGGGTCTCGTTTCCGGCTTGCCCGGCGGCGAGGCGGCGCAAGTGGCCAGCCCGAGCTTCACCCTCATGAACTGCTACCCCACCCGTCCCCCCGTGGCGCATGTGGACTGCTACCGCCTGGAGCCGGAAGCGGCCGCGGCCGTTATCCCGGATCTCCTGGAAGAGGCCGGGCCCGGAACCCTGGCGGTGGTGGAATGGATCGAACGGCTGCCGCGCGCCGCATGGCCGGAACCGGCGCTGCTCATTCGTTGGCTTGAGGTCGCCCGGGGCCGCCGCATGCAGCTGACGAGCCTTGCGGCCGAGTTGCCCCCGGGCCTTGCATCTGCCCTTGCCCCCTGGCGGACCGATGCCTGACAACAACCGACGTTAGACTCTTTTTTCAGGATCGCCCCATGTCCATTCTCGTGCAAAAATTTGGCGGCACTTCCGTGGCTGGGTTGGACCGCATGCGTCAGGTGCAGCAGAAGGTCCAGGCCGCCCTGGCGCAGGGTCACAAGGTGGTGGTGGTGCTCTCGGCCATGTCCGGGGAGACGAACCGCCTGCTGGATCTGGCCCGGCAATTCTCCTCCCGCCCCCCGGCCTGCGAGCAGGACGTGCTCCTCGCCACCGGGGAGCAGGTTTCCGTGGCGCTCTTTGCCATGCTGCTCAAGGACGCCGGCATCAAGGCCCGCTCGCTCCTCGGCTTTCAGATGACCATGCACACGGATTCCGACCATGGCTCCGCGCGCATCACCAACATTGACTGCGCCCGCCTGCGCGCACTGTTCAACGACTATGACGTGCTCGTGGCTGCCGGTTTTCAGGGGCTGGACCCCAACGGCCGCATTACCACCCTGGGCCGTGGCGGCTCGGACACCTCGGCTGTTGCCCTGGCTGCCGCCCTGAATGCGGATGGCTGCGAGATCTATACGGATGTGGAAGGCGTGTTTACCACGGATCCCAACATCTGCGACAAAGCCCGCAAGATGAACCGCATCGCCTATGACGAAATGCTGGAAATGGCCAGCATGGGTGCCAAGGTGCTGCAGATCCGTTCCGTCGAATTCGCCAAAAAATACAATGTGCCGGTGCATGTGCGCTCCACTTTCTCCGATGCGCCGGGCACCTGGGTGACCAAGGAGGTCCCGGAAATGGAAGCTGTGCTCGTTGCAGGCATCGCCTATGACAGGAATCAGGCTCGTTGCACCCTGCGCGACGTGCAGGACCGCCCCGGCGTGGCTGCCGCCATCTTCGGCCCCCTGGCCGAGGCCGGCGTGCTGGTGGACATGATTGTCCAGAACACCAGCGAAGACGGCCGCACGGACATGACCTTCACCATCTCCCGCGGCGACCTGGAGCGCACCCAGGAGCTCATCGCCGAGCTGAACCAGGACCTCCAGGCCCGCGAAGTCACCTTCAATACCCAGGTGAGCAAGGTCTCCGTCATCGGTGTGGGCATGCGCAACCACTCCGGCGTGGCCTCCAAGATGTTCAAGTCCCTGGCGGCGGAGAACATCAACATTCACCTGATTTCCACCTCCGAGATCAAGATTACCTGCCTCATCGATGACAAATACACTGAACTTGCCGTGCGTACCCTGCACGACGCCTTTGGACTGGAGAAAAACGGGACCGTGTGTTCATGAGACGTATTGAACTGTATGATACCACCCTGCGTGACGGCACCCAGGCCGAAGACATCCAGCTGAATACCGAGGACAAACTCAAAATTGCCCTCAAGCTGGATGAACTCGGCCTGGATTACATCGAAGGCGGCTGGCCGGCCTCCAATGAAGTGGACCAGGCCTTCTTCAAGGAAATCCAGCGCTATCAGCTCAGGCACGCGCGAATTTCCGCCTTCGGCTCCACGCACCATCCGGCCACCGCGCCGGAGAAGGATGCCCAGCTCCAGGCCCTGATCGACGCCCGCGTCCACACGGCGACCATCTTCGGCAAAACCTGGGATCTCCATGTTTCCGAAGCCTTGCGCGTCCCGTTGGAACGCAATCTGGAGCTCATTGCCGGCTCCGTGGCCCACCTGCGCCAGCACCTGCCCGAAGTGCTCTTTGACGCCGAGCACTTCTTTGACGGCGTCAAGGCCAATCCCGACTACGCCATTGCCTGCCTCAAGGCTGCCTGCGAGGCCGGCGCCCGCGTGCTGGTGCTCTGCGACACCAATGGCGGCACCATGCCGCATGAAATCGGCGCGCTGGTGGACCGGGTCCGTCAGGCCCTGCCCGAGGCCACCCTCGGCATCCATTGCCACAATGACTGCGAACTGGCCGTGGCCAACAGTCTGGAGGCCGTGCGCCATGGCGCCAGCCACGTGCAGGGCACCATCAACGGCTATGGCGAGCGCTGCGGCAACGCCAACCTCTGCTCCATCGTGCCGTCCCTGCTTCTCAAGCATGAGGGCGGGTTCGACTGTCTGGTCCCCGGTGGCCTGGAGCGGCTGACCCACCTGGCCAGCTATGTGGCCGAGGTGGTCAATGTGCCCCTCTTCACCCGCACGCCCTTTGTGGGCAAGTCTGCCTTTGCGCACAAGGGCGGGGTACACGTCTCGGCCGTGAACCGCATGTCCCGGCTCTACGAGCACATCGACCCCGAACAGGTGGGCAACCGTCAGCGCATCCTGCTCACGGAACTGGCCGGCCGCAGCAATATCGTCAATCTGGCCCGCCGCTATGGCTTCCACCTGGACAAGGACGAGCCAGTGGTCAAGGGCCTGCTTAACGAGCTCAAGGCCAAGTCCGCCCTGGGCTACGACTTTGCCGCGGCCGAGGCCTCGGTGGAGTTGCTGCTGCTCAAGAAGCTGGCCCGGCGCGGAGTGCGGGACTTCTTCACCCTCATCAAGTTCCATGTGCTGGACCACAAGGACGGTGCGGACCAGAATCCCGTGAGCACGGCCATGGTCATGCTGGAAGTGGAAGGCGTGCGCGAGCACACCGCCTCCGATGGCGAAGGCCCGGTGAACGCCCTGGACCGTGCCCTGCGCAAGGCCCTGAAGCCCTTCTACCCGCGTCTGGACGAAATGCGGCTGATCGACTTCAAGGTCCGCGTGCTTTCCGGCGGGGATTTGGGGGTGGAGGGCGACAAGCCCAATGCCGGCTCGGCCTGCGGGGTCCGGGTGCTCATCGAATCCGCAGACGCGCATTCCCGCTGGGTGACCGTGGGTGTGTCCGACGACATCATCGAGGCCAGCTGGCAGGCCCTGATGGATTCGGTGACCTACAAACTCTACAAGGACGAATTCCAGCGCCGCAGCAGTGGAGACTGATCGTCCTGCCCGCACACAGCACGTCAGCCGCTCCAATAGCCGCGGGGGTTTTTCAGGAAATCCTCGCGGTTTTTATGTTCGCCACTGGTATCTCACGGAAAATATTTATCATATTTTTCCGCGCTTCTGCAACACCGCAGCAATAATGTCGATGACGGTTTCCCAGGCCATGGGCTTGGAGATGTAGTCGTCCATGCCGGCTTCGAGGAATCGTTCGCGGTCGCCGCGTTGGCTGTGGGCGGTCATGGCAATGATGGGCACGTCAGGGTCCAGGATACCGTTGTCGCGGGAACGGATGCGGCGGGTGGTCTCCACGCCGTCCAGTTCGGGCATGCGAACGTCCATGAGCACGAGGTCGAAGGCCTCGCTGGAAAGCAGGGCCATGGCCTCGCGGCCGTTGGAGGCGGTGGTCACCGTGTGGCCTTCGCGCCGGAGGATGAGCTGGGCAAAGGCCTGATTGACCAGGTTATCTTCGGCCAGAAGTATCCGCAGGGGGGGCAGGCGAAGCGGCGGAGCCGCGGGGGCGTCCTGCGTGGGGGCCGGCTCCTGCACGCAGTCGGCTGGTGGCAGGTTGAGCCAGACGGAAAAGGTGAACGCGCTGCCTTGCCCCGGGGCGCTGCGGACCCAGATATCCCCACCCATCATTTTCACCAGATGCCTGGAAATGGCCAGCCCCAGCCCGGCGCCTTCGAAGCAGCGGCTCAGGGAGCCATCCACCTGATAAAAGCTCTCGAACAGCCGCGGCAACTGCGCTTCCGGAATGCCTACTCCGGTATCCGTCACCGTGCACACCAGCTGCGCCCGGCCACGACGCTCCGAAGAACAGGCCCAGCGATTGCGGCGCACGCCCCGGATGCGGACATTGATGCTGCCCATCCTGGTGAACTTGATGGCATTGTTGATGATGTTGCAAAAGACCTGACGCAGGCGGGCGGAGTCGCCATGCAGCTCGGGGGGCAGGTCGGGGTCAAGGTCCATGGTGAAGGAGAGGCCCTTGTCGCGGGCTTCCTTGACCAGGGGCGCCATGGTTTCGCGGACCAGGGCAGTCACATCGAAGGGGTGTTCTTCCAGCACCAGAGAGCCGGACTCCACCTTGGAAATGTCCAGCAAGTCATTCAGAACATTCAGCATGGAGATGGCGGACTGCCGGACCATATGCAGCAGGGGCGCCACCTCGGCCTGGCCTGCAGTTGAGAGAGGAGCCAGCGGAGAGGCGACAGGGCGCGGATCGTGCAGCGCGCGAATGGCCGCATCGGTCATGCCCAGAATGCCATGCAGGGGGGTGCGCAGTTCGTGGCTGAGTCTGGCCAGATATTCTGCGGCCTCTGGGGGCAGCCGTTGCGTCAATTCCGGTTGTGCAGTGCCGCTGGTAGTCTGGCCGGCCGGCGCTTCATTGTCCGCACTGCCGTCATGCACTGCAGTGGAACGGGAATCTTGCTGATTGCTGGACGAATAGCCAAGGCGCTGTAACTCTCCCATGCGTGTGGGCGTCTCCTGGGGATAATACCATGAGGGCAGGCAACGCCTCACCCGTAAGGGAACTCCAGAGGAGCGTCAACCACAAGGGAGGGGGGAACCCTTAGAAACCACTGGAGGCGCCATGGCTCGTGTGCATGGAGGGAGAGGATGCCTCATGCGGGAGGATTTTATCCCTGCCATCGTGTTTGGCACGGTACAGGGCGCGATCGGCAGCGTCCACGAGGTGCGCCGCAATGGCATCCTGCCAGTCCGGCAGCAGTGTGGCCACGCCGCCGCTTACCGTGATGCGCATGTTGCGTTCCAGCACTTGGCCTTGGGGGTCGCGAATGACAAAGGCGCATTTGCGCACGGCGGTGCGCAGGGTGTCTGCGTGAGCCAGGGCGGCAGGCAGTGCCGTGTTCTGAAAGAGCACGGCGAATTCCTCGCCTCCATAGCGGAAGGCATGGCAGGGGCCGTCCAGCATGTGCCCGGCCTGGTCCACGTAGCTTTGCAGGATGCGGCCCACCATGGTCAGGGCCTGGTCGCCGATGCGATGGCCGTGGGCGTCATTGAACTGCTTGAAGTGGTCGATATCCAGGAAAAGCAGGCACCCAGGCTCGCCCTGCTCCATCCAGCGCCGGATCATCAGGTCGAGCTGTTCGTCGAAGGCCCGGCGGTTGCCGATGCCGGTCAGGGCATCGGTATAGCTCATGGTGCGCAGCTGGCTGGCATCTTCTTCCATGGCATGCACCACGGTTTTGAAGGAATGCCTGATGCGGGCGACCATTTCCAGGGGATCCTCGCCGCTTTCCAGGGCGGCCACGGTATCCCGCCCCAGCATGGCCACGTCGTTGCTGCGTTTTCCCAGCAGACTGCCAAACTCCTCCACCAGGGCCACGGTTTCGGCCAGGGCGGATTTGAGGCGGGAGTTGCACGGTTCCCCGAGGATTTCCTGCTTGCATTTGATGATGCGCTGGAACTCGGCGTCAGAAAAGTTCCTGCGTTTGAGGGCACTGACCACCAGATTCTGGATGGCGTTCTTTTGCGAGTCCGTCAGGGTGTGATACTCCCCCAGGCTGCGCATGTACAAAATGAGGGTGCGCCATTTTGGATCGGTGGGAACACCAGCCTTGTCCAGCGTCAGGCATAAGCGGTCTGTGCAGGAAAAGTCACAGTGTGTGCGGTGGAATGCTTCAGTGGCCATGGTAGTGCACCAGTATACGCTAGGGGGATTCTCCCGGGAATCTTAACAAAGCAGCACGCATCTGCGTTGCATCGATAGTATATATTTTACACCATCAACAACAGAAAGACCAGCAAAGAGTGAAGGCGGCCGAAGCCGCCTTACACCTCTGTACCAATACATCTGGCGCCAGCAGAAGCGCTAGTTTTCGTAATAGGAGCGGAGCACCTGGCTGCGCACGGGGTGACGGAGCTTACGCAGGGCCTTGGCTTCGATCTGCCGGATACGCTCACGGGTGACATTGAAGAGCTTGCCCACTTCTTCCAGGGTGTGGTCGCTCTTTTCGCCAATGCCAAAACGCTTGCGCAGCACCTGCTCCTCGCGCGGGGTGAGGTCGGCCAGCACGCTGGCGATCTGCTCGCCCAGCTTGGTGTTGACCACTTCTTCCGCCGGAGCCACGGCCTTTTTGTCCTCGATAAAATCGCCCAGGCTGGAGTCTTCCTCGTCGCCAATGGGAGTTTCCAGGGAGATGGGTTCCTTGGCGATTTTGAGGACTTTCTTGACCTTTTCCAGCGGATAGTCCATCCGCTCGGCAATTTCCTCGGGGGTGGGGTCGCGGCCCAGCTCCTGGACGAGGTAGCGCGAGGTGCGGATGAGCTTGTTGATGGTTTCGATCATGTGCACCGGAATGCGGATGGTGCGGGCCTGATCGGCAATGGCCCGGGTGATGGCCTGGCGAATCCACCACGTGGCGTATGTGGAGAACTTGTAGCCACGCTGGTATTCGAACTTGTCCACAGCCTTCATCAGGCCGATGTTGCCTTCCTGGATCAGATCCAGGAACTGCAGCCCGCGGTTGGTGTACTTCTTGGCAATGGAAACCACCAGCCGCAGGTTGGCCCGGATCAGCTCCTGCTTGGCCCGCTGGGCGATGAGGCTGCCCTTGCGGATGCGCCAGAGCACTTCTTCCAGATCCTGCACGTTGTGGCAGCACTTGGACTGCAGGCGATGCAGGATTTCGATCTTGCCGGAGATCATTTCCTTGAAGGAGAACAGCTCCTCCACAGTCATACCCAGGTCATCCGCCGCGGCCACGGGATTGATGTCCCGGGCGTCCAGTCTGGAGAAGAGTTCCTGAATTTCCACCTGGGTCTTGCCAACAGAAAGGATATAGGCCGACAGGTCGCGCTGGCAGTTGTGCATCTGCCGCACATAGTCGCCCACAGTCTCGATGATGCGGTCGATGAGGGTCTTTTCCAGCTTGATGTCCCGCAGGCGGGTGACCACTTCTTCCTTGTAGCCGACGATTTCCTTTTGCACGGCAGTCACGCGGCGGTCCGTGCGGGCGCACTCGTCCAGTTTGGAGTAGATTTTCCGCTTTTTCTTGAAGCAGGTCTTGATCTCCTCCAGCAGCATGATGACGCGGGTGCGCTGGTTCATCTCGTCTTCGCTGGGGTCGTCTTCCTCGATGGTCTTGACCACGTCCTTGAGCTTCATCCGGTTGAGCTTCAGATCTTCGCCCACGGTGATGATCTCTTCGATGGCCACCGGCACTTCCACCAGGGCAAAGAGCACTTCCAGCTCGCCATTTTCAATCTTTTTGGCGATATGGACTTCCCCTTCCCGGTCCAGCAGCGGCACGGCGCCCATCTCGCGCAGGTACATGCGCACGGGGTCCGTGGAGCGGGAGGAATAATCCGCACCGTCCTCATCGTCCGTAAGGGAGAGTTGTCCGGCGTCGTCGTCGGACTCCTGGGGGGCAAGATCCATCTTCTTGCCGTCTTTCTCGGAATCGACGATCGCGATGTCCAGCTGATCAAAAATGCCAATGATCTCTTCGATCTGCTCGGGATTGTTGATCTCCGATGGCAGGGCCTTGCTGACTTCCTCGAAAGTGAGGAAGCCATTGACCTTGCCCTTGGCGATGAGGGTTTTGATCTGCTGGATATCCTTGAGATTGTTAGCCATCATTCCTCCCGGAGAGCTCCCGTTCTCTGATTTCCTGGATCTTGCGCAATGCGGCGAAGGAGTCTTCACAGACATCGCCCTGCAACTGCGACTTGAGCTGCTCGACGGATGCGTTGTTCTTGTGCAAAGCGATTTGCCGTTTCAGATCTTCTAAAATGGTTTCCTTGTTGGAGCAATAGCCGTCGTACAGCAGCATGGCTTCTGCAAACCAGGCCCGTTGCTGTGGCGTCAACTTGTCCAACAATGCCTCCGACTGCGGAGGGCTGTTTTCAGGGCCCTGCGCACAGGTGCAGAGCGTTTCCCACAATGCGGCAGCCCAGGGAGAGGTCAGCATCGCGTCTGCGCCTTCCTCCTGCAGCTCGGGCGTCATCTCCGGAAAGCACAGCACAAAACGCAGGAGCTCCACTTCCTTGGAAGCGGAAACAGCCGGCGTTTCCTCTGGCGGCGTAAACACGGACGCCTCGCGCCTTTCGCCTTTTTTGTTCCAGCCTTTGCTCCAGTCTTTGCTCCAGGGCTTGCGCCGGGGAGCGGCCTCGTGTTCCTTCTCCACGGAAAACTCGCCCAGCGCCTTGCGGAACGCCCGCTCCTCAAGCCCGAGGCCTTCGAGAATCCTGGGCAGGTAATAGGCATGCTGAGCCGGGTCGTCCAGTGCTTCCAGAAACTCTTTGGCCCACGCGACAATTTCTTTGGGCGATTCTGTCTCCCGCACGGCGGCCAGACAATAATCTAACCCGTTTTTCGCCTGCTGGCGCACAGCCTCCAGGGCCGCTGTGCCGCCGGCCTTGAGCAGACTATCGGCATCTTCCCCCTGGGGCATAAGGGTCACACTGCAGCCAAGTCCCTTTTCCAGCAGCATGCGGGCCGAACGCAGGGCCGCCTTGCGGCCGGGGGCATCGCCATCAAAGAGCAGTTCCACATGCGAGCCATAGCTGCCCAGCCGGGCCACCTGCTCTGGGGTGAGCGCCGTGCCCAGCACGCCCACGGCATTGGCATAGCCGTGCTGGTGCAGGGTGATGACGTCGAGGTAGCCTTCGGTGAGCATGGCCTTCTTGGTCTGGTGGATCACCCGCCGGGCCTGGGCCAGACCGAAGAGGTGCTCGCCTTTTTTGTAGATGGGCGTGTCCGTGGAGTTGATGTACTTGGGGCCATCCGAGCCGTCGATGAGCCGGGCGCCAAAGGCCACGACCTTGCCGCCGGCATCCTGGATGGGAAACATCAGCCGCCCGCGAAAATGATCATACACCCTGCCCTGCTCGTTGCGCTTGAGCAGCCCGGCCTCCACTCCCTCGGCCTCGCCAATGCCCAGCCCGGCCAGGGCCGTGCGCAGCCCGTGCCAGCCGGGCAGGCTGTAGCCCAGCCCAAAGGCGGCCACCGTCTCGGCGGAAAGTCCCCTGCCCTGTAAATACTCCCGGCACGGGCCGCCCTGCTCGCCATGCAGATTGGCCACAAAATGTTCCGCAGCCATGCGGTGCATGGTGGCCACGCGGCGTTTGCGGTCACGCTCGTTTTTGGCGGCCTGCTCGGCGACGGGGTCGCGGCGCTGCTCATCCAGCTCCACACCGGCCTCCCGGGCCAGCTGGGCCAGGGCTTCGCGAAACTCCAGGCCATTGATTTTGGAGTAAAAGGTGATCAGGTCGCCCTTTTCCTGGCAGCCGAAGCAGTAAAAGAAGCCTTCCTCCTCATTCACGGAAAAGGAGGGTTTGGTTTCATGGTGGAACGGGCACGGCGCGACCCAGCGGTGGCCCATGCGCTTGAGAGGAACATAGCGCTGGACCACGTCCACAATGTTCAGCCGGGCCTTGATCTTGGCCACCGTGTCGTTGCTGCTGGAAAAGCCCATACGCTATTTGAGCACCGCCATGGTGACGCCATCGCCACCTTGATCCTCGTTGGCCATGGCGAACTCCGCCACGGCCGGAGACTGGCGCAGCCAGGCATGCACCTCGCGACGCAACGCGCCGGTGCCGCGGCCATGAACAATCTCCAATTGGCTGTAATTTCTCAGCATGGCTTGGTCCACACCCTCTTCCAGCTCGCGCAGGGCCTCCTCGGCCCGGCGGCCGCGCAAGTCCAGCCGCAGGCTGCCGATGGCCTCGGCTTTGGGCGTGGCGGAAGCGGGCTGCCGTGCCGCGGGAGCCGTGGCCGCTGGTTTTGCACCTGCCACAACAGGCGCTTTCGATGCCGTGGCGGGTGCGCCCTCGGCCAGACGCAATTCCGCCGGGGCCACCCAGAGGGAGACGCCGGAAATCTCCAGCTTGACCGCGCCACGCTTGGGATCCACGTCCTCGACCACCCCCACCTTGTTCCAGGGCAGGTAGCGCACCCGCTGGCCCTTTTCGAGATCCGCCGCAGTCAGGGATTGCTGGGACTCGTCAGTTGTACGGACGGCGGCAGGAGCCGCCTCGGCGCGTACGATCTGCTTTCGTGTCTCGGCCAGCTCGCGCATGGCCTGCTTGTGGGCGATCTTGCCTTCCTGCCACTGGCGCATGATGGCCTGGCTCTGCTTTTTGAGCTCGGCGAACAGGGCTTCCTGTTCGCGGACCAGCTTTTCGCGCTGCTGGCGTTCCTTGTCCCGCAGTTCTTTGCGGTCGCGACGCAGGGTGTCCAGCTCCCGGGCGCGTTCCACGGCCAGCTCGTTCAGGCGTTCAATGAGTGATTGGGCATCCTCGCCGTCCAGGAGCAGGTGCTGTTCCGCGCGCTTGAGGATGGCCTCGGGCAGGCCGTGCTCCCGGGCCACGTCCAGGGCCTGCGAGGCGCCAACCTGATCCAACCCAAGACGGTACAAGGGTTTTTTGGTCTCGGGATCAAAGAGCACCGAGGCCGCGCGCACCCCCTCGGCCGCCAGGGCAAAGGCCTTGAGGGCCGGAAAGTGCGTGGCTGCCGCGCCCCAGGCGCCGCGGGCCACCAGCTCCTCCAGCACGCCCTGGGCCAGGGCGCTGCCCTGGGCCGGGTCTGTGCCGGCGCCGAATTCATCAAGCAGGACCAGCGACTCGGCATCGATTTCGTCCCAGATGTCCCGCAGCCGGGTGATCTGGGCCGTGAAGGTGGAAACGTGATCCTCCAGGCTCTGTTCATCGCCCAGAAAGACGAAGATTTCCTCGAACCAGGGCATGGTCGAGCCGGCCGCCGCAGGCACGGGCAGGCCGCAGCGGGCCATGAGCGCGGCCAGGCCCAGAGTCTTGAGGCAGACGGTTTTGCCGCCGGCATTGCCCCCGCTGATGACCAGAATACGCTGTTCCTTTTCCAGAACAATGTCCAGAGGCACCACGGACGAACGCGGGGCGCGGGCCTTGCCGCCCTTGCCCAGTGCGGGCGCAGGCTTGGCGACCGGGGCCGCCTCGTCGAGGACGAGCAGCGGATGGCGGACCTGTCTGAGGGCCAGGGGCAGTCCCGGGCCGGTCTCCATGGTGGCGGCTTCCAGCCGGGAGGCCAGCTCCAGCACGGCATGGCGGACATCCATCTGTATGAGAAAGGCCGTGGTCGCCTTGCAGGCCTCCAGCTCATCCCGCACGAGCCCGGTCAGAAAGCGCATCACCTGTCGCTCAGCCTCGCGTTCCTCGCGCTTGAGTTCCTGGACGGCGTTGTTGCGCTCCACCAGGAACATGGGCTCGAAATAGCAGGTCTCCCCGGTCTGGGAGTAGTCATGAATGATGCCGGGCAGGCGGTTCTTGAAGCTGGTCTTGAGGGGCAGGACATACCGGTCGGACGAGATGGTGATGTAGTCGTCCTGCAGCCAGGGGGAAAGCTTGTGTTCGAGGATGAATTCCTTGGCCCGCAGGGTGCATTGCTGGTGCAGCTTGCGCAGCTCCACGCGCACGGAAAAGAGCTCGGGCGAGGCTTCGTCCTTGAGCAGGCCCTCGGCGTTCAGGCAGCGCGTGAGGGCGGCAAAGGTCTTGGCCGGCCAGTCCAGGGCAGCGGCGTCTTCGGCCAGGAGGGGCCAGGGGCAACGGGTCCCGCCGGCGTCCACGGCATTGAGCAGCTGACGGGCCTGCTGCAAGACATCGCGCAGGGAGGCCAGGGCGTCCAGGTCGAGGGCCTCTGCGCCGCCACGGCCGCTGTCCAGATAGGCGAACAGGCCATCCAGAGGAGGGAAATCCGCGGGCCGGGCACCGGATTGGGCCGCCTGGGGGGCGAATTCGCGCATCTCATCGTGCAGGGCTGCGGCCCGGGCCACGGCCTGGGCGTCCGGGAGCGGGGCAATGGCCAGGCATGCGGCCTTGCCGGCCTCGGATGCGGCAAAATGGGAAAGCCGCTCAAGCAGCTTGGGCAGCTCGAGCAGCGTGGCGGCGCGGCCGTTCATGTGCATTCCGCCTTGGAATCTAGTGTTGCAGACGTGCCTTGACCAGGGCGGATAGGGCCTTGCCGTCCACCTTGCCTTTGTGCTCGGCCATGACTGTCTGCATGACCTTGCCCATATCCTGGATGGAGGCGGCGCCAAGGCGGGCGATGGTTTCGTCCACCACTGCGGCGAGCGCTTCCTCGGACATGGCTTCGGGCAAAAAAGACTTGAGCACCACCAGTTCCGCAGCCTCCTTGTCGGCCAGATCCTGGCGATTGGCGGCGGTGAACTGGTCGATGGCTTCCTGACGCTGCTTGGCTTCCTTTTGGAGCACGCCGAGGACATCGGCGTCTTCCAGGGGGCGCTTGAGTTCCACCTGCTTGAGTTTGCAGGATGTCTTCACGGCGCGCAGGGTAAGGAGAACGGTTTCCTGCTTGGCCTTGTAGGCGGCCAGATATTCCTGCTCGATGCGTTGGGTAAGGCTCATGGAGAACTGCCTTCTAGACCGACGGAGGCCACAGGGCCGGACCGTGCTGCATCAGGTTGGGAATGAAAGATGAGCAGGCGACGCGACGGAGAATCCAACAGCACGCCGCAGGTCGCGCGTCCTGCACGCATCAGGGCTGCAAGACGCACAGTTGGGCGAGACGCGTCGCATCCCGCCCAACTGGGACCTTTGAACGACGTTAGGAGGCATTCATCTTGCGCATCTTCTTCAGGAGCCGCTTGCGGGCGGCAGCCTTCTTCTTCTTGCGCATGACGCTGGGCTTTTCGTAGTGCTGCCGCTTCTTCAATTCGGAGAGAACGCCAGCCTTTTCCACCTGCTTCTTGAAACGACGCAGGGCGATGTCGAAATGATCAGATTCGTCGAGATACACGCCGGGCAAAAGTCATCACCTCCCTCGCAGGGCGACGATGAAAGCGCCCTCATGTGGTAAGGGGGTTTTGATAGCAACAAGCCCGAAGAATGGCAAGCGAAAAAACTTGCAGTGGGAAGAAAAGCAGCGCCGGCATCCAGATGGATGTTCCGGCGCTGCCAAAAATCTGGGGAATGGCCTAGTGATGGTGGGCTTTTTTGCTGATCCAGGTATCCCAGATGGACTTGAGCACCACGATGCCAACGCCGGTGCCGACAATGCCCAGCACAATGTACAGGACCCCGAAGAAGACGACATGGTCAGGGGCCCACCAAGGAAGATCCCAGGGAAGCATGCTGTGGATGGATTCACCGTGCTGCATCATGATGGCGCTCTCCTACTTGATGGAGTCTTTCAGAAGTTTGCCGGGCTTGAACTTCACCACCTTTGAGGAAGGAATGGTGATTTCTTCGCCGGTGCGGGGATTGCGACCCTTGCGTTCCTGACGGCTTTCCACGAGGAAAGTGCCAAAACCGGTGAGGGTCAACTTGCCATCCTTCACCAGTGTGGCTTCAACAGATTCCAGAAAGGCGTTCAAGGCCCGCTCAGCATTGGCCTTGGTAAGGTTTGCCTTTTCTGCCATTTTTTCCACCAGATCAGCCTTGGTCATGAGACTACTCCTCTCCTGGTTCAACCCTGAGGCTCTCTTGTACTGCACGCCGGGCACCAGCCGCGACCATCGCAGCGCCCCCAGCATGCGTTTGAGCCGCCTGCCCTATGCCACCACCAAGCCCATTCTCCTTTCGCGCAAGTTCCCCCTGCGCAGAGAACAGGTATCAATCAAAATCAAATTCGACAGATATGGAATCCTCAATGGAGGCCTTGCTTGGCGTACGCAATGAAGTTCTAAAACAGGATTTTCAGAGCCAAGTCAAGGAGCAATGCGCGTTCCCAGACATTTTGCCAGGGCCAGAAAGTCCTCCACCCCGAGGGTTTCCGGTCGGGAAGTCAGGGAAATCCCTCGCTCCTTCAGAACTTCTTCCAGGGTGTTGTCTATACAACCCTTCAATATTGTTCCTAATTGCTTCCGCCGTTGCTGGAAGCAGCGGCGGATCACCGCTGCCACCGCCGCTGCAGAAACACCCTGAAGCGGTTGAATTTTTGGTCGAAAAATGATGACGGCCGAATCCACTTTGGGCCGGGGGCTGAACACGCCGGGCCCCACGGTAAAGGCGTACTCCACCGTGGCAAAGGTCTGCAGCCAGACACTGAGGGCACCATACTCCTTGCCGCCCGGTGTGGCCACAATGCGTTTGGCCACTTCCTTCTGGATCATGAATACGGCGCGATCGTATCCCGGGGTCTGGGAAATACAATCCCACATCATAGGCGAGGCTACGTTGTACGGCAGGTTGCCGGCAATTTTCAGGCCGGGAAGCCCGGTACCGAGCTGGGGCCAGGGCGCCTGCATGGCGTCCATGAGGATAAGATCAATGGACGGGTGCTCCACCTTGAGCCGGGGGGCAAGGTCGCGATCCTTTTCCAGGCACAGCAGCCGGTGCGGTCCGGCGGCCAGCAGATGGCGGGTGAGCGCGCCGGTGCCGGGGCCAATCTCCAGCACCGTGTCTTCAGGGGTGATTTCCAACAACCCGGCAATGCGCCGGGCCGTGTTCACATCATGGAGAAAATGCTGCCCCAGGGACTTCTTGGCCCGTGGGGAACGCTGGTGCAGCCGTGGCTCGGTTTCGTGTGCATCATGCATGCGCGGCTACTCCAGCCCGATGGTCTCTTCGGCGTGCAGGCGGCGCAGCAGCCGGGCGGCGCGACGCTTGCGGTAGCCAAGCACCGCATTGAGCACGATCAGATAGGTCACCACGGCGGCGGGCACACCCAGAATCACCCCGCCGGCAACCATGACGATGAAAAACTCCAGGCCTTTCTCCAGCAGCTCCTTCATGGCCAGGTTGTTCGGATCGAAGACCAACCCATCAAAAGGAGTGACGAACTTGCCCACAAAAAACAGCATGGCGTAAAAGGGCACCATGTTTGCCGGATTCGAGATGAAGGTGAAGATCCAGGCCGCGAATTTGTTGGCCCTGAAGATGAATGCCAGGGCGATGGCCGCCACGGACTGGAACGGGATAATTGGCAAAAAGCCGATGAATATCCCGATGGCCGAGCCCAGGGCGATGGAATGTGCCGAGGTTTTGAGCCGCAACAGCTTGAGCCAGGAATGGCGGGCAAACCGCTTGCTGCGGGTGATGTAGGAGGTGCGGCGCTGGGGACCTGCGGTTCCATTGGCCGCAGCCGAGGACGCACGGGGGGGATGCGGTTCGTGCATGAGTGCCATATGTAAAGGTTATTCCAGAATATCGAAACGCAGGAACTGCATGGTCAGCCCGGCGCGTCCCTGAGTGGCTGAGCGCAGGGCCGTGGAAAAACCGAAGAGCCGCCCCATACCGGCCAGTCCCTGCACGACTTTCTGGCCACCGCGGTCCAGGATGACTTCCACGCGACCGCCCTTGGTGGCCAGCAGTCCCACCGCCTCCCCTACATATTCTTCCGGCAGGGCAATTTCCACGCGCATCACCGGCTCCAGCAGGCGTGGTGTGGCTGCACGGAAAGCTTCCCGCAATGCGGCCTGAGCGGCCATGTGAAAGCCCGGCGGGGTGCCGATGCCTTCACGGCGCGCCAGTTCCAGAATGCGGACCTTGACATCGCGCACCGGATACCCCTGCAGTGGCCCGCTTTGCATGGCGTCCTCCACACCCTGGGAGACAGCCTCCACCAGCGGCTGAGGCCAGGTGGTGGTGTCCAGCTCAAAGCGCACCACATTGCCCGCACCGCGCGAGGTGGGTTCCACCGCAATGCGAACCTCGCCAGCGTGACGGACCTCGCCCAATTCCCGGTCAAAGACACCGCGCCCCTCGCCGGGAGCAGCCACGGTTTCCATGTGCAGCACCTGCGGCGTGCCGGCGCGCGGGGCAATGCCGAACTCCCGGCGGATGCGCTCCAGCAGTACATCCAGGTGCAGCTCGCCCATGCCGGAAACCAGGCGCTGGCCGGTCTCCTCGTTGAGCTCCAGGCGCAGGGTCGGGTCTTCGGCAAGAAATTTTTCCAGCGCTTCGTCCAACTTGGAGCTTTCATCGGCATTGCGAGGCTCCAGGGCCATGGAAATGACCGGCTGGTAGTCGGCGATGCGCTCCAGGATGACAGGATGGCCCTTGGCGCAAAGCGTGTCACCGGTTTTGGCGAACTTCAGCCCCAGCACCCCCACGATTTCGCCGGCCACTGCGTCGGGACGTTGCTCGCGATGGTCCGCATGCAGATGAAAGATGCGTTGCGCCCGCTCATCCTTGCGTTGGATGGTGTTGTAGACGGTGTCGCCCTCGTGCAGTGTCCCGGAATAGAGACGCAACAGTGCCAGGCGATGGCCTGATTCGACCTGCAACTTGAACACGAGTCCGGCCAGGGGGGCATCCGGGGAATGGTCACAGCGGATTCTGGTGTTGGTTGCGGGATCTATCCCTTCGGCCGCAGGGGTTTCCGCCGGGCTGGGAAGATAGGCTGCAACGCCGTCCAACAATGGCTGCACCCCGATGTTCTTGAGGGCCGAGCCGGCGAAGACCGGGGTGAAGTGGCGGGCCAGCGTGCCGGCACGGATGAGGGCCTGCAGACGAGGCACATCCAGCACCACGCCGGAAAGGTAGTCGTCCAGGAGGGTTTCATCCGCGTCGGCCAGGGTTTCCACCAGCTTTTCGCGCCAGGGCATGGCCAGGTCCCGCAAGGCAGGATCGGCGTCTTCGAGGGGGGTGGCTTCCACCCGTTCCCCGCGGCTGGCCTCGTCAAAGGTCAGCAGCTGCATGCCCACGATATCAATCACTCCGCGCAGATCCTGCTCGCTGCCCCAGGGAATTTGCAGGGCCAGGGGCCGGGCGCTCAAAATGCGCTCCATCTGACCCAGGACCGCGGCAAAGTCAGCCCCAGGGCGATCCATTTTGTTGATGAAGGCCAGCTTGGGGATGGCGAATTTCTCGCTTTGCCGCCAGACCGTTTCGGACTGCGGCTCCACCCCGCCCACGGCGCAGAAGACGCCCACAGCGCCGTCCAGAACCCGCAGGGAACGTTCGACCTCGATGGTAAAGTCCACATGACCGGGAGTGTCGATGAGGTTGAGGACGTGATCGCGCCACAGGACCCGGGTGCAGGCGGAAACGATGGTGATGCCGCGTTCCTGTTCCTCCGGGAGATAGTCCATGGCGGCAGTGCCTTCATGGACTTCGCCAAGACGGTGGATCTTGTGGGTGTAAAAGAGGATGCGCTCGGACAAGGTGGTCTTGCCGGCGTCGATGTGAGCGATGATGCCGATGTTTCGCAGCCGTTTGATGGCTGAAAGCTGGGCGGCGGACCGTTTGGTCATGGCAGGATGGACTCGACCTTCTCGGGGGACGCCGGGGCAGAGAAAGGACGCCCCCAAGTCCTCTCCCATCATGCGCTCAAAGGAGAAAAGAACAGTTTCTCTGTCAGCCCACAGCATCCCTGACATGGCCGGGCAGAGGCTTGGCCACATCGGCCAATTGTGATGGCCGCTAGCCGATGATCGTGCGCCGGGTGGTAAAGAAGGTGTCTGGCGTCAGGCCGGGCCAGATCCACAACCCAAGGGCATCAGGCGAACAGGCCAAATGCGAGGAGGTGCCCAACTCAGTGAGTTGGCCCTCCGGCGCCAGGGCCAGAAATTTGTCCACGGCCTGGAACTGCTCCGCCGTGCCATCGACCTTTTCCATCCCCAAAGGCAGCAACTTGGGGACAGCGCCCCAGCAGTAGACCGGGACCTGATCGCCATAGAGCCAGCGGAGATCGTCCAGGGAAAGGTCATCCTCGGCATCGAACCAGCAATGAATTTCCTGCTGTTCCGTGCTTTGCTGCAGGAAGTCGGACACAACGCTGCATCCGGATTCCAAAGTGATGAAGGCGCCCCACTGCCCGGCCTCGTCAAGCAGGGGCGGCAGCTCGGCAAATTCGGAAATAGCCAGATCCAGACAGGTTTCCACACCAGCCAGCTCCAGGGCAGCCAGAATGGAGGGGGCGATGGCGGGATGTCTGGGCGCGGCAGCGGGGGGGGCTTCTGCGGAATCGTCTTCAGAGTCGTCGCGCAGATGCACCACCAGGATATCGCGGACGCCGGCCAGCTGCGCCGGGACAACCACTGCCAGCAGCTGGGCCGGGCTGGAGAAACCGGGCGGCAGGGCCAGCACCAGGGTGTCCACTCGCACCTCCCAGGTGATGGCGCGCATGCCGGCGTCCAGGGCCGTGGCGGTGGACCGGCTGGAAGTCCGGCGCTCGCCCATCAGGGCGTGCAGTCTGGCGATGGCGGATTTGATCAACGCCCGACGGTGCGGCACAATTTCGTGGTACGCCGTGGCGAAGTCATCGTCCGAAACCAGGCGTTTCTGCATCCATTCCGGCAGGATGAGGGTGTCTTGCATTCCGGGGCTCCTCGCGCAATGGGCGTTGTGGCAGTCGTGTTGCCGGACCAGCTGCGTCTGGAACGCTCATGGCGTCCCTGGGCACACGCTGGTCCGGCTGCTTTCGTCATGCTGGGCTAGAGCCAGTAGAAATACTCTTCCTTCCAGTATCCCTGATCCTTGCGGCGTTCCTTTTCGGACTGGGCCTGTTGGAACCGCAGGTAGGAAAGCTCGGACTGTTTGCGGGCATAGTCGGCAAGATCCAGCAGTTCCGGATAGTTTTCCGCCACATACTGGTAGCGCTTCCAGGCGCCGCCAAACTGCTCGGTGCGGAAGTAAAAATCCGCCACAAACAGTTCGCGCTTGCACAGGATGCTCCGGCATTCGGCGATGAGCTGGACTGCTTCCTGGGCATACTGGGAATCCGGGTGCTGCTCAACCAGTCGTTCCAGGTACTCCTGCCCTTCGGCAACAGGCTGCTGCGGCCGGTCGATGCTGGTGAAGGTGGCCAGACCGGAACGGCCAATCTGGAACAACACGTATGGAATTTCCTCGTGCCGTGGATGCAGGTTCTCGAATTCGAGATACGCACCCATGGCCTCAAGGTAGTCCTTGTTCAGGTAGTAGGCGTCGGCCAGGGCCAGTTCGGCGCGAACGGTATACGGGCTGAAGGGGAACCGGTCCTTCAGCTTTGTATAAAACACGGCCGCCGAATAGTAGTCCGTGGCGTTCATGGCGTCGTTGCCGGCCTCCCAGAGGTCCTGGGCGGTGTCTTCGGAAACGGGGAGGTACACAGTGTCGATGATCCCGCAGGCGGAAACGCCGGCCAGGGTCGCCAGAAGCAGCGCCGTCGACACGAAGGCGCGCAGACGCAGAACAGAATGACGCATAGTTATCCCAGATAGAGCTGGACAGAATGAGCCGCAGTGGCGCCATCGCCCACTGCGGTGACCACTTGACGGCACAGTTTCACGCGGGCATCACCTGCGGCGAAGATGCCTTCCACCTTGGTGCGCATCTCGACATCCGTGTGAATAAAACCGTCTTTATCCACATCGAGCGCCGGGGGAACGAACTTGGCCTGCGAGACAAAGCCAATGAACACAAACATGGCTGCCACATCGAGAATGGACGTCTCGCCGGTCTTGACGTTGGCAAGCCGCAGACCCTCCACCTTGCCATCTCCCACAATATCTTCCACAACAGAGTTGTAGATGATGTTGATATTGGGGTCGGCCAGGCAGCGATCCTGAAAACACCGTTCGCCACGAAACGCGTCGCGCCGGTGGATGAGGTGCACTTTTTTGACAATGCGGGCAAGGTACAGGCTTTCTTCCAGCGCCGCATTGCCGCCGCCCACCACCGCCACTTCCTCCCCGCGGAAGAAGTTGCCATCGCACAAGGCGCAGAAAGAGACGCCACGGCCGATGAACTCTTCTTCCCGAGGCAGGCCGAGCCGCTTGTACTGTGCGCCGGAAGCGATGATCAGGGCGCGAGTCTGCAGCCACTCATCACCCACCAGAATGCGGTGCCGGCCCGGTTCGGGTTCCAGGGCACGGACCTCTTCGCGGTACAGGTCGTGAGGGTACTTGCCAAGGTGGGCGTGAAAGAGATCTGCGAGTTCATACCCTTTGATCCCATTGGGGAATCCTGGGTAGTTCTCGATCTCGGCAGTCTGGAGGGTCTGCCCGCCATGGGCGAGTTTTTCCACCAGCGCCACCTTGGCGCCGCCGCGCAAAAGATAGAGGGCGGCCGTGATTCCTGCGGGGCCGCCCCCTATGACAACGCAGTCATAGCTTTTCATAAGGCCTGCTGCGGGCAGTGGTTACAGCGCCTTGGACTGGAGCATTTCCTTGATGCTGCTCTTGGAGACAGCACCGGTGATCTGTTCCACCACTTCGCCACCTTTGAACAGAATCAGCGTGGGGATGGCGCGGATACCGTATTTGCTGGGCGTGGCGGGGTTTTCGTCCACGTTCATCTTGGCGATTTTCACCGTGCCGGCATACTCCTGCGCCATTTCATCAATCACAGGACCCATGGCGCGACAGGGGCCGCACCAGGGAGCCCAGAAATCCACCAGGGAAGGCAGATCGCATTTCAACACTTCTTCTTCAAAATTCGCGTCGGTCACCTGAAGGGCCATGATTTTCTCCTTCGACGGCAAAGGTATTTGCGGTTGGTGCGAGTCTCGTAACCCCGCATCAGTAAGGACGATGCATAAAATCTTGCGCAGCTTGTGCGCCTTCTGATCAGACTGCAACCTAGTGTCAGGCGCATTCCGTGTCAAGAAAAACCCCGTCACATGGCATGGATGTCAGCTTTTCCATGTCGGCTGTAATCCCTGGGTACAGCACGGCCGCGAGGGATTGCTTCCAGGTCCAGACCGTGATGGCAGCCGGAAGCCAACAGTAAGGCGCCGGCATAGGCCACCATGGCCGCGTTGTCCGTGCACAGATCCGGTCGTGGCGCCGTAAAGCCCAGCTGCCGTTCCTGCGCCAATGCGGCGAGCCGTTCCCGGACCATGCTGTTGGCGGCCACCCCGCCTGCCAGAATGAGGCTCCGAACTGCGGGCTGGCGTTCCAGCGCCCGGCGGGTCTTGATTTCCAAAGCCTGGGCCACGGCGCGGTTGAACGATTGGCAAAACCTTGCCAATTCCGGCTCCGCACGGCCGTCTTCCAGTGCCTGCTGCATGGTGCGCGGCGCACTGCGTCGCAAGGCCGGACGCTTCTGAATGGCGACTGTGGCAGCAGTCTTCAACCCACTGAAGCTGAAATCCAGATTGTCATTCTCCACATACGGCGGACTGAAGGGGCCTGCTGCCGTGTCGGCATCCGAGGCCAGAGCTGCCAGCCGGTCCAGGCATGCGCCGCCTGGATATGGAAGGTTAAGGGCTTTGGCGCATTTGTCAAAAGCTTCCCCTGCGGCGTCATCCAGAGTCCGGCCCAATTGGGTGAAAATGGGGTAGGCGCCACCCTGCGGATCGGGCTCCAGACGAATCAGTTCCGTATGCCCGCCGGAGACCAGCAGCCCCAGGGCTGGCAATGCCAGCGCCCCATCCAGTCCCGCGGCCAGAAGGTGGGCTTCCAGGTGATTGACGCCGATCAAAGGAGTATCCAGCCCCAAGGCAACCCCCTTGGCAAAGCTGACACCGGAAAGCAGCGCCCCCAGCAGGCCGGGCCCGCGCGCCACAGCGACTCCCTGGATACTGGCCGGGGAAATGCCGGTCTGCTGTAACAGGCGTTCAAAAAGCTGCGGCAGCAGGCGCAGATGCTCGCGGGAGGCAATTTCCGGCACCACGCCGCCAAACAAGGCATGCACCGGTGCCTGGGTGGCCAGGGCCTCCCCGAGCAGCCTGGCCCCGGCCGGGGTGTAGTCCACCAGGGCCAGGGCCGTTTCATCGCAGGAGGTTTCCACTCCCAGCACGCGGAGTGCGGTCGTATTCACTGGGCTCAGATGCTGCGCTGGTTGTCCGCGCCTTCTTTCTGGGCATGCTTTCGATAAATTTCCGAAACCTTGCGCACATCATACTCTGAGCCCACGAACAGGGGCACACGCTGGTGCAGTTCCGTGGGTTCGATTTCGAGGATACGACGCAGGCCATCCGTGGCCAGACCGCCAGCCTGTTCGGCCAGCATGGCCATGGGGCTGGCTTCGCAAAGCAGCCGCAGCTTGCCGCGGGGGCGTTTGGGGTCGCGATAGTCCATGGGGTACATGAAGATGCCGCCATAGAGCAAGGTGCGGTGGAAGTCTGCCACCAGAGAGCCGATGTACCGCAGGCTATGCGGCTGGCTGCGGGGATTGTCCGTACCCTTGAACCAGGAGACGACTTCCCGTGTGGGCTCATCCCAATAATGCCAGTAACTTTCGTTGACGGAGTAAATTTTGCCCTGCTCGGGGATGCGGATATCGGGATGCGAGAGCAGGAACTCGCCCACGCTGGGGTCCAGGGTAAAGCCATAGACACCCTGGCCAGTGGTGTACACCATCATGGTGGAAGTGCCATAGAGGAAGTAGCCCGCACCTACCTGCTCCACGCCGGACTGCAGCATGTCGCCCAGGGTGACCTCCTGCATGGCCGGGGATTTGCGGCGCAGGATCGAGAAGATTGTGCCGATATTGACGTTCACATCAATATTTGAGGAGCCGTCAAGCGGATCAAAAATAAGGATGTATTCGCCTCGCTTGAATTTATCCGGCACCACGATCATCTCCGCATTCTCTTCGGAGGCCATGGCACAGAGCACGCCGGAGCGTTCCATGCGGTGGATGATGATGTCATTGGCGTATTCGTCGAGCTTTTTGACCCGCTCGCCCTGCACATTGATGTCACCGGTGAAGCCGAGCACATCCACCAGACCGGCCTTGTTCACCTCACGGGAGATGATTTTGGCGGCCAGGATAAGATCATTGAAAAGATTGGTGAACCGCCCGGTGGCCTGGGGCGATTGCTGCTGATGGTATAGCAGATGTTCCGTCACCGTGACTTGATTGCTGTGCGCCATGAACGCGCCTCCTTCTGCCGAATCCTTGCCGGAAATATGGTTCAATACGCCCCTGGGCCAACCGTATGCTTGCTGCGGCCTATTCGCCAGCCGTCCCTTGCGCCGGAGCGGAGGCCTCCGGAGCTGGTTCTGGAGCAGGCGCCGCAGTACCCTCCGTCGCGGCAGGCGGGGCGGTTTCTTCCTCGGTGGGCTCGGCCGTGGCGTAAATCAGAGAAAACCGGCCGATATCACGTCCCAACCAGTAAAAATTGCGATCATTCACCCGCAGACTGCCGTACACTTCGTTGGCCAGCACCTCAGACCAGGGCACGGTGGCAAGGGAGGCCGCGGCATCGTGGTATTTACTGGTCCAGATGACCTGCTTCTGGGTCATGATCATAAGTTCGTCAGGTGTCGGGCAGAATTTGAGCAGATTACGCGGATCGAAGTGCACCACCACCAGCCCGTCGAATTCGTTCTTGCGGAACACGGGCTGGGCCAGGAAGATTTCCGGCCCCATGGAGGAGTCGTTGCTCATGGCCCGGACCTTGTGATCCAGCCAGACGGGCGCAGTCTCGGGCTCGGCGGTGGCGTTTTCGTCCCCGCCTTTGCCCCTGGCGCGTTCCTCGCGCACCTTTTCGCTGTATTCTTCCCAGCGCTTGCGTTCCTTTTCGGTCATGTCGCCCAGGGCGATCAACGCCGCAGTGTCCACGGGTTTGGAAAAATCAACCGGATGCTGGAACTGCACGTTGCCGAAACGGTCCAGCACCATCACCCCGCTGATCCAGGAGAACCGCTCGAACAAACGGCGGAACCAGGATTCAGGCGGCAGCTTGTCTTCGCCATCCATGTAGACGGTAAGTTGATAGACCTGTTCATCCACAGGCTTGAGCAGCGAGGCCAGCTTGCGTTCCTGCGCCTCGCCGAATTCACTGGGATCCAAGGATATCTCCGGCCTGGGCTCCATGATGTCCTTCCACATCTGGGTGCCAGACTTCATGGTGCCCTTGACCGAACCGGTGACCGAATCCGGAATGGCAGAGCAGGCGGCAAACGTCAGACAACCGCCAACGAGCAGCATGGGCAGAGCGGCCTTGGCGAGGGCGCGTTTTGTGCAAGAATACCAGACACGTTTTTCTGGGCGGGAATGTGCGAGCAGCAACGAATCACCTCGTTGGACCTGGATGTCATGATTTGAATGCGCCTGCGGCACGCGCCGGCAAGCTGCATCCCTAGCCCGAGACGGCAGCCGCGTAAAGACCTGTGCCGCGGATAGCTGGAACTTGTGTACAGCACAAGCAAAAAAAAGAAAACCGCCCCAGGCCCCGGAACGCGCCAGCCGACGCAGGCGGCACCCTCCCCAGCTGTGCGAGCCGTGGCAGCGGATCGGCCTTTCTCGTGTTGGGTGCTGGACGCAGAGACAGTTCCGCGGAGGCGGCCTTCATCTAGAAAACCAAACTATTTCACGGTGTCAATGAGGAACAACGATGCCGGCCTGCGTTGGCATCATCATTGTCCACACCGTCATCGTCCGCGTCGATCCCGGCTGTCTTGTCACCGTCCGGCACGTCGTTCCAGCCGGAGGGCCAGCCGCTCCAGGGCACTGCGGGAAGAGCGCTTGGTGGGCCGAGGCGCGGCAGCGGATGGCGGCGGGCTGGATACTGGGGCCAGGGGCATGGCCGGAGCAATTGGCACGGAGGCAACGCCCCCTGCTCCTGCAACCAGCATCGGTTCAGCCTGCGGAAGCGCTGGGGCTGTATCGGCAACGAGGTCCGAGTGGTCTGGTGCGGTGGGTTCAGGCACTGCCGGTTCAAGGACTGCCTCTTCCGGCAACGGGGCTGCAGTCTGCGAGGCGTCCATCTCGTCAGGCACCGGCCGCGGCGCGGGCTCGGCATTTGCCGCCACGTCCGGGCCATCCCGCATCATGAGCTGCATGCGTTCGATGATGGCATCCAGCTCTTCACGCTCTGCATCGTCCCGAGCCTTGGCCAGCAGTTCGCGATAAATCTCCAGGGCACCGTCATAGTCGCCCTGCTCTGCCAGCAGGCGGGCCATGGTCCGGGTGCGGATGGAAAACACCTCGTCAGCCGGCCGGGGCTGCGGCGCGGGTTCCGCTGGTTGCAGTTCGGCTGTATCGACAGGCGGTTCGGGCGTCAGATCTTCCTCAACGAGAGGGGGCTCCGGCTGCATCGTCACGGCAACAGCGGGCGGCGCTTCAACGGCCACCGGGGGGTGGACTGGCCTGGTTTCGACCGTCGTCGGCTGTTTGGCCTCGGCTGGCTTGGGACGGTGCAGGAAGGTGTCTGTCTCGCCGCTGAATGGCAGGGTGGTCTGGTGATTGTGGAACAGCCCTTCGAGCCCGCGCTGGATCACCTCGCCCCAGCTCACGGGCGCGCCAGTGAAGTGCACGGAGACGAAATCCAGGGCCAGGGCGGCATCGCGAGTTTCGGGGCGCCGCGCCAGATTCTGGGCCCAGGCCTTCCAGAACAGCGGGTATCGGCCAAGGATTTCTCCGAGATAGCCTGCTTCTTCCGCAACCGTGTCATCATCCCCGACCCTGGCGCACAGTTCAAGAAAAAAGAAACGTGCTTCCAGAAAATCCGGATGCCGCGCCGCGCCTTCCCGCAGCAGCTCCAGCGCCTCGTGAGGCTGCCCTGCTTCCGCCAACAGTTTGGCCAAGGGGAAAAAGACCTTGGAGGACGGGTCCAGTTCCAGAATTTCCTTGAACCACTCAATTTTGGCTTGCATGGCGTACGGCTCCTGCGTCGGTTTCTTCCGGACCGGGGAAGAGGTACAGCACCTCGTTGGGCCTGATGTAGTTGAGCTGCTGACGGATGATTTTTTCGATGTACACGCGATCTTCCTTCAGCAGGCGGATTTCATTGGAGAGCGCCAGGCTTTTTTCGTCGATGGCGGCCTTGCGCTGGGCGAGTTCGGCCTGGCGACCACGCAGCTCCAGATAGGAGAAGAGCCCGTGCTCGCCGGCAAAGAGGCTGTAGCCCAGCACCAGATTCACCGCCACCAAAGCAACGCCCAACAGTCTGTTCCAGGGCATGGCCCGCTCCTTGCCAGCATCAGGATGGAAATGTCACGTGCCATGCCGCACACTGCGGCGCGGCTCTTGCGAACCTTGGGCCCCTGCCATCGACGATGGCTTACTGCATGCGCCCACGCACCCCGGGCGTGCCGGGGGGGCCAAGCGTTTCCTTGCGCAACAAGGACAGCGGGGCCTTGAGCTCGGACAAAAAACTCGCCGTGGCTTCCTCGATGCGCTGCACGTCCTGTTCATCCAGCTCTACGCTGTTGACGTTATTCATGAAAGACTTCAGGACATTGTATTCCTGCAGCAACATTTCCGAAAGCTCCAGGCGCTCCAGCTCGGGTTCCAGGTCGAGGATGGTCTGCAGGCAATTTGTCAATCGCATCTGCAGGGATTTGCGCTGTTCCTCTTCCATCCTCGGCCTTCCCTCGTAATGTCCCTGATTCCTTGCGGCTTGCCGGAAACGGCGCAACATGGACATGCACTTGCCGGGTTCAATTGCCCAGATTGTTGCAGCGCGTCACTCTTCCTTGGACCACAAAGCACGCATGCTATAGCAGTAGTTTACACCGGAAAACACTGTCATGGCAAGCGCAATGTACAATAACGCCTCGCCCCAGGGACGCGGGTCCAGGCCGAATACGGGGTAATGCACCAATAGCGGAACAATGGCCACGCACTGTAACACAGTCTTGATCTTGCCGAACACATCCGCCGCAAGCACCATTCCCTGCTCCATGGCCACGGCTCGCAGCCCGGTCACAGCCAGTTCCCGGGCCATGATCACCACCACGGCCCAGGCTGGAATCCAGTTGCGTCCCTCCGCATCCACAAGGCTGGTCATCATCACCAGCACCGAGAGCGTCAGGAGCTTGTCCGCCAGCGGATCCAGGAACTTGCCCAGATTGCTGACCAGGTTTCTGGCGCGTGCAATGCGGCCATCCAGGGTATCCGTAATGGCTGCTGCCACGAACACGACGGCCGCCAGGACACATGTCCAGCGCGAAGGCCAGTGCAACAGCAGGATAAGGACCGGCACGGCAGCAATGCGGGCCAGGGTGATCTTGTTTGCCAGATTCATACGTCTGTTCCTTGCCGCGGGATTCAGCTGTGAATGGTGGCCGCGGCCTCCAGGCTGTCCGACACCGCGCGCGCCACGGTGGCAGCCAGGGCGGTGAAGGCGCGTTTGGCAGGGGAGTCTTCCTCAAGCAGGGCCACGGGAGCGCCGCGGTCGCCAGCCACCACGGTGGAGGGATCCAGCGGAATGGCGCCCAGGAACGGCAGCCCGTAATGTTCGGCCAGCGTGAACCCGCCGCCCTTCTTGAACAGGCTGATTTCCCCGCCACAGTGCGGACAGCACAGTCCGCTCATGTTCTCCACCACCCCGAGGATGTTGGCCTTGGCGTATTGCAGGAAGTTGATGGCCTTGCGGACGTCGGCCAGGGAGACTTCCTGCGGCGTGGTCACCACCACACAGAGCGCGTCGGGAATGGTCTTGAGCACGGTCATGTGCTCATCGCCCGTGCCTGGAGGCGAATCGATGACCAGAAAATCCAGCTCACCCCAGTTCACGTCGGCAATGAACTGGCGGATGGCCGAATGCTTCATCGGGCCGCGCCAGAGCACCGCCTGATTGCGGTCCTTGAGCAGCGAGTCCATGGAGACCACGCTCAGGCGCTCATTGTACTGCGAGGGCAGAATGCGCTGGTCCGGCCCGGTCTCCAGCCCGCTGCCCAGGCCGAGCATGGCCGGGACCGAGGGGCCGTGGATGTCCACATCCATGATCCCCACCTTGAAGCCCATCTTCGCCAGCACGGCGGCCAGATTCACCGTGACGGAACTCTTGCCCACCCCCCCCTTGCCGCTCATGACAAACAGCTTGTAGCGGATGCGGGAAAGGGTGTCGGCAATGGCCGTATTCTGCTTCAGCATCTTGTCATCGATGCCGCCAACGCTTTGCTTGGAAGAACAGCTGCTGCAGTCGCTCATGGGACCACCTCCATTCTGCGCCTGGTGCCAGGCGCTACATGAACTTCACGGCCACGAATCCGAGCACCACCAGCACCGCGCTGATCAGGAGCACAAGATCGAACCGCTTTTCCAGAAAGAAACGAACCTTTTCACCATACACATAGATCAGCCCGGCCACGGCAAAGAACCGCAAGCCACGCGCCAGTACCGACGCAACAAGAAAAATGGGGAAGCTGATCTTGAACATTCCCGCCGTCAGGGTGCAGACTTTATACGGCACTGGTGTGAGCCCGGCAATGGCCACGGCCCAGGCGCTATAGGTATTGTACCATTGCTCAATTTTGAGAATCTGCTGCTCAAAATGGTAGAATTCAACAATGGGCTGGCCTATCATTTCCATGAAGTAATAGCCAATTATGTAGCCGACCACTCCACCGATGATGGAAGCGCCCAGACAGATGCCTGCATACCGGAAGGCCTTGGTCCGGTTGGCCAGGCACATGGGAATGAGCATCAGATCTGGCGGCACGGGAAAAAAGATGGACTCGATGCAGGAGACGATGGCCAGAGCCCGCTCCGCACCGGCCGAATCCGCAATACGCCAGATGCGTTCCATCCAGGACTGAAACAGTTTCATGCAGTTCTCGGGTTCAGATGAAAGTGAAGTGAGCCGGGGCAGGCGGCAGGTGCGGCTTACCAGCCGTGCGTGCCGACCAGATCGACAAACGCCACCCCTCCGCGCCGCTCCAGGGTGGTTTTGCCGTGTTGCTTGCGGATGACCACCAGCACCTGCTGGCGGCGGTTGCGACCAACGGGAATGACCATGATGCCTGGATCCGCCAGCTGATCGACCAACGGTTCAGGAATTTCCGGCCCGCCAGCGGTGACGAGGATGCGGTCGAAGGGTGCGTATTCTGCCCAGCCCACAGTGCCGTCGTCCAGCTTGAGGCGGACCTTGAAATATTTCAGGTAGTCAAGGATCTTGCGAGCGGAGAAGTGCAGTTCCTTAATCCGCTCCACACTGGAGACCTCCATCCCCATCTCGGCCAGCACGGCAGCCTGATACCCGGAACCGGTGCCAATTTCCAGCACGGAAATGCCCGGAGCCGGCTCGATAATTTCACTCATCAGTCCGACGATGTAAGGCTGTGAGATGGTCTGGCCGTAATTGATGGGCAGGGCATGGTCTTCGTATGCCTGGGAACGCAGGGCCTCCTGCACAAACAGATGCCTGGGCACGGTTCGCATGGCCTGAAGCACCAGGGGGTTCTGCACACCTCTGGCTTCAATCTGCTCGCGCACCATGCGTTCGCGATTGCGTTTGAGATCCGGGGATCGCACCGAAAAGAGCCCTAGGTTGTCACGGTCGGCTGAATTGCTGATGCAGGCAGGAAGCGCATATCCCTTTTGGAAGAGCAGATTTTTTATGGAACGTCAAGAGCATCCGCCCCTGGCCTCATCTGGCGTTGGTGGGCCTGTGTGTTTGAAATGGATAAACATTCAGTCAGAATATCCACCCGCTCTTGCACGGCGGCAGCATCTATGCCATCATGCCGCATATGGCATGTCTCGTTGATATCAATCGAATAACGCCAAGGATGCCAGTGTCATGCTAACTGTCGGCGATCTGATGACCACTGAGCTGTTCACGCTCAAGCGCACGGACTCCCTGCGGACTGCCCGTTCCATGATGACCCTGGCGCGCATCCGGCACATCCCGGTGGTGGACGACAACAATGTCTTCCTCGGACTGGTGACGCATCGCGACATGCTGGCCGCCACTATCTCCAAGTTTGCCGAGGTGGACAAAAGCGTGCAGGAAGAGATTGACGCCGGCATCCCCCTCAACGAGATCATGCGGCGTGACGTGACCACCGTCACCAGCCAGACCTCCCTGCGTGTGGCCGCGGAGTTGCTGCTCAACCACAAGTATGGCTGCCTGCCTGTGGTGGAAGACAAGGCCCTGCGCGGCATCATCACCGAGTCCGATTTTCTGAAACTTGCCATCAAGCTCATGGACACCATGGAGCGGATGCAAACCAAGTCCTTGGACGAGAACTTGTTCGCGGCCAGCCAGCCAGACGAATTTCCCTTCTAAGGCCCTATCCTGCTTGTGAAACTCTCTGCTTTGCTTGTTCTGGTCCTCCTGGCTTCAGCAGCTGTGGGAGGCGGTATCTGGCTATTGTTCCACGACCGTACCAACCCTGAAATCGCCCTTGAACCGCTGACGGCGTTCGTCTCGCCGTCCCTGCCCCTGCGGGTGCGCGCTGCGGACGCCCAATCCGGCATTCGGCGCATGTCCATCGCCGTCACCTCCGGCAATCAGACCTACACCATTCTGGACAAGCGTTACGAAGGCGCACCCCGATCTGTGGAAGAACCCTTCACCCTGGAAGCCTTCAAGCTGCCCGACGGCGACGTGACCATCGACGTGGCTGTGAGCGACGCGTCTTTTGCCGGCTTTGGCCAGGGCAACGTGGAGCGAATTTCCCGCAAGCATTTGATGGATACCATCAAACCCACCGTTTCCGTGCAAAGCACGCAGCACTATGTGCGCCAGGGCGGCCCCGGACTGGTGGTGTATACAGTGAACGAGCCGCCGGCTCGTTCCGGGGTGCAGGTGGGCGACCGGTTCTTCCCCGGCTATGAGCAAGGCAACGGCAAGTTTGCCTGTTTCTTCGCGTTTCCGCATGACATGGACGCCAAGGATTTCCATCCTGTCCTGTTTGCGGAAGACGCCGCCGGCAACCGCGCCGTGGGGGCTTTCTCGCTCAATGCCATTCCGCGGACATTCCGGCGGGATACCATCAATGTCTCCGACAATCTGATCAACAAGATAGACAGCGAGTTCGCCAGCCAGGTGCCGGGCCAGTATTCGGCTTTGGAGCGGTACGTGCGGGCCAACCGCGAAGTGCGGGCGGCCAACGAAAAGGTGTTGCAGGAGATCGGGCTGAAGACCACCGCCCTGCCCCTCTGGTCCGGCGCCTTCCGGCGCATGCCCGGTGCGCCCATGGCCCGCTTTGCCGACCACCGGACTTATATTTACAATGGCCAGGAAGTGGACCAGCAGACGCACATGGGGCAGGATATCGCCTCCACAGCCAACGCCCCCGTGCCGGCAGGCAACCATGGGGTGGTGGTTTTTGCTGGATACCTGGGCATTTACGGGTACATGATCATGCTGGATCACGGTATGGGCCTGCAGAGCATGTATGCCCACCTGAGCGAAATGCACGTCAAGGAAGGCGACCGCGTGACCAAGGGCCAGGTGCTTGGCAAAACCGGCTTTACCGGCATGGCCCTGGGCGATCACCTGCACTTTGGCATGTATGTGTCCGGCGTGCCGGTATCACCCATCGAATGGTGGGATTCGAGCTGGATCAAGAACAACATCACGGACCGCCTGATCCTGCCGGCTGCAGTGGATGCGGCCAAGGAAGAAGCCGAGGACGCCGCGGCCAATGCGGCTGCCGAAAAGGGCGCGCAACCCGCAAAGAAGCCTGCTCCGAAGAACAAGGAGGGGCAGTCGAAAAAGAAGCAATAATCCGTTGGGCGGAGGCGAGGGCCTGACCATCCCCTCGCCATGCCGTGTCTGAGCGGGAGGAGCCGTCCCTAAGGAGGGGACAGTACATGCCGCATACCCGTCTGCTGGCCCTGCTGGGCGTGCTCTTCCTGCTGGTGGTGGTCAAGTTTTTCGTGTTGGATCTTGTGCTGCCCCCTGCCGATCCGGTGTTCGTCTCCTCCCAAGACAGCGCCGTGCCCGGCGGGGGGCATGCTGTTTCCGGCATGCCCACGCTGGTGGATCTCAGCACGGACTGGTGCGGCCCCTGCCGCCAGCTGGAGCCCGTGCTGCTCAAGCTCAGGAAGGAATACGAGGGCCGCGCGGCCATCGTCATCGTCAACCCGGAAAAGGATGCCACCGCTCGCGCCGCCTACCGGCCCCGTGCCTACCCCACCCTGGTGTTTCACAAGGCCGATGGCTCCGTGCACAAGCGCGTGGAGGGTTCTCCCGGCCGGGAGGGCATCATCCGCATCTTCAAGGAAATGGGAGTCCAATGAGCAGCCCCGCCTTGCCCGAACCCAGTCTGAAGGGAGTGCCGGCAGCGCTGGCGGCCATCCCGGCCATCCGGCGTTTCTCTTCCGCGGTGCTTTGCGCCGCCCATCCGGACGAAGCCCAGCTGACCGCCTGCGCCCGAGCAGGCATCCGCACAGTGGTCAACCTCTCCTTGCACGGCCAGTCCTACAGCCTGCCTGACGAAGCCGGGCATCTGGCTGCCCAGGGCGTGCAGTACGTGCATATCCCGGTCATCTGGGACGCACCCACCCAAGCCGATCTGACACGGTTTTACGAGGTCATGGACAGCCTGACCGACCCCGCTGCTCCGCAGGCCACCCTGGTGCACTGTGTGAAGAACATGCGGGCCACGGCCTTTCTGGCCCTGTACGCCGTGGCGCGCGGGGGGGACCGCGACCGCTGGCGCTGGTGGATCCGCGAGACCTGGGAGCCGGACGACTACCCCGCCTGGGCGGCGCTGCTGCACGAGCATGGCGGCATGTAGCCCGGCGCATCCTGCGGCAATTGCGGCTACTGCGGCGAAATCATGACATTTCCAGGACCGCAGATCACCACTTTCGGAGTCAGGGCCGGAATTTCCTCATTGGCCACATAGCCATAGGCAGCAATGATCACCCGCTGGCCGGGCTCGCCCTTGAGGGCGGCCGCGCCGTTCAGGCAGATCTCGCCAGGTTTGCCTTCGATGGCATAGGTGGTCAGGCGTTCGCCATTGTCCACATTATAGACATCCACCTGTTCAAAGGGGGCAATGTCCGCGGCGCGGAGCAGATCGGGGTCGATGGAGATGGAGCCGATGTAGTCTCTGTCCGCGCCTGTGAGCATGGCGCGGTGGATCTTGGCGCGAAGAAAGCAACGCAGCATGGGAGTACGTCCGTGGGATGAAGATGCGAAGATGAGGAATTTTTTGAGAGGAACAGAGCAGCCGGCCAGACAGAGAGTCTGGCCGGCTGTTGCATAACAGGCACTAGAGAATCTGGCTGAGAAAGAGTTTGGTCCGCTCGTGTTGCGGATCGGTAAAGAAGTGCATGGGCGTGCCTTCTTCCAGGATGCGGCCCTGGTCCATGAACAGCACGCGGTGTGCCACTTCGCGGGCAAAGCCCATTTCGTGGGTCACCACAACCATGGTCATGCCGTCCTTGGCCAGTTTCTGCATGACGTCGAGCACCTCGCCGACCATTTCCGGGTCCAGGGCCGAGGTGGGCTCGTCAAAGAGCAGAACCTTGGGATCCATGGCCAGGGAGCGGGCAATGGCCACACGCTGCTGCTGACCGCCGGAAAGCCGGTCCGGGTAGGCCTGGGCCTTGTCCGGAATGCCCACGCGCTCCAACAGGGCCATACCTTTCTTTTCGGCCTCGGCCTTGGAGCGTCCTTTGACCACCATCTGGGCCAGGGTGATGTTCTCCAGCACGGTCTTGTGCGGGAACAGGTTGAAGGACTGAAACACCATGCCTGTTTCCGCGCGCATGGCATTGATGTTGGTCTTGGGCGAGAGAATGTCCACGCCGTCGATCCAGATGTGCCCCTCATCGGCATATTCCAGGCGATTGAGGCAGCGCAGGAAAGTGGACTTGCCAGAGCCCGAGGGGCCGATGACCACCACCACCTCGCCAGCGACGATTTCCGCGCTGACATTGTCCAGCGCCACCACCTTGTGCGGCAGATGGAAGAATTTGGAGATCCCTTCCACGCGGATCATGGGACCAGTGGCCAGGCCAGCCGAAGGGGCGGCAGTTGCGGAAGTCGCGGAAGTCTGTGTCATGAGGAGAGCCATTTCCGTTCGAACCATTGCAGCAGCATGGACAGGGCGAAAGTCATCACCAGATACAGCACCGCGCACATGAACCACATCTCGAAGGGCTGCAGATTGGAGGTGATAAGTTCGCGGGTGGCCTTGGTCAACTCCCGCAGGGCGATGATGCCCAGGAGCGAGGAGTCCTTGACCAGGCTGATGAACTGTCCGGCCAGGGGCGGCAGGATGCGGCGCACGGCCTGGGGCAGCACCACATGGCGCAGGCATTCAAAGGAGGTCATGCCCAGGGAGCGGGCGGCCTCCACCTGGCCGCGATGCACGCTCTGGATCCCGGCGCGGACAATTTCCGCCACGTACGCGCCCGTGAACATGGCCATGGAGGCCACGCCGTACCAGAGGGGCGATGGCTGGGGCAGACCGTACTTGCCAAGCAGCTGGTTGATGAGCGTGCCGAAGACAAAATACCAGATGTAAATCTGCACCAGAAGCGGTGAGCCGCGAATGAGTTCGATGTACGTGATGGCGGACCAGCGCAAGGCGGGGTTGTGCGAGAGCCGGGCCAGACCGGTGAGCAGCCCCAGCCCGATGCCGATGACAATGGAGAGGAAGGAGACCTTGAGGGTCAGCCACGCGGCCTCGATCATGACGCCGACGTGCTGGACTTCATGCAGGCCGAGGACATCCCCGGAATTGATCATGTCCCCCCGGCTCACGCGGATTTCCCCGCCAGCCGGAACGGTATAACGTTCCTCGTCGCCATCCAGGCCCTTGACGGTGACGATGGTGCCGCCCGCGCCAGGCTCCACGGAAGCGACATCGCCATCAATCATGGCCCTGGTTTCAACATCTTCAACATACCAGAAATATTGAGGAATTCTATACCAGCGCCAGACGTAATCCACCTGTTTGGTGGCGTAATACAACCCGAAAATCGATCCTGCGGTGAGCAGGATAAACACGGCGGACCATGCATAATACCATTGCTTGGAGCGTCGCGGAGAAAGGCCGGATGAAAGTTGCATGGGCGGCTCGCAATCCCTGAAGAACAATGAAAAGGAGGGGACCCCGCGTGGGGGCCCCCTCTGCAAAACGATATGGGATTACTGGATGTCCTTGATCCAGTCGGTACCCTTGATCCACTTGTTGTAGATGCGGTCGTACCGGCCATCATTCTTGATTTGAACGAGGAAGTTTTCCAGCCAGTTCAGGAAGTCCGGGTCACCCTTGTTCACAGCCCAGGCCAGGGGCTCATAGGTGAAGGGCTCGTCCAGGAAGATCATGCCGGCGGCAGCGCCCTGCTGGGCCATGAGGACCACCTGGTTGGGCTTGTCGTACACGTAGGCGTCAGCCTTGCCATTCACGACTTCGAGGAAGGCTTCCTGCTCGGATTCAAAGGACTTGTACGTGGCTTTGGGGATGCGGTTCTTGGCGGCTTCCTCGCCGGTGGTGCCCAGCTTGGAGGTAACCGTGAACTTGGGATCGTTCAGATCCTTGTAGCTCTTGATGGTGTCCTTGTGCTTGGGATTCAGGATGATGGTCTGGCCCACGATGATGTAAGGGGAGACGAAGTTGATCTTGAGGTTGCGGTCCTGGGTCACGGTCATGCCGGACATGATGATGTCAAACTTGTCCGTGAGCAGGGCGGGGATGATGCCGTCCCAGGCAGTATTCACCGGCACGAACTTCACGCCCATGGCCTTGGCCATTTCCTTGGCCACGTCGATATCAAAGCCGACGAAGTCGCCCTTTTTGTCGGTCATTTCAAAGGGCATGTACCCGGCCTCAAAGCCCACGCGCAGCTCACCGCGCTGCAGAATGCCTTCCAGGGTGGATTTTTTGGCCAGTTCGATGTCCGCCGCCCAGGCCTGGGATACGAGCCCAAGCACCATCACCAGCATCAACAACGCCTTGCGCATTGAAAGCCTCCACGAATACACGTTAAATTAATAGGATTTTCCTTCCTTCAACAGCTCTTTGACCACCATCCGCACCTTGCATTCGGGGCAGACGGGCATTTCTTCCTTGGGAACGTAGATGATTTCAGTACGTTGACACTTGGGACAAGACACTTCCACAGGTTGATTTTCGCCGCTCATGGGTCCCTCCGTGACAAATGCATGATGATTTTACAAAAGTTGTCACAGAAATACAAGCAAGGTGTGTTGTTCGATTTCCCCAAATTTTCTATTGTATATTTGCTCTCAGCTGTGCCATATTGCTGTCACTCTTGCACCTTATTGTTCAGGGCAGCATCTTGGATTTTCCCCGATACCGCGCTGTCTGCTCAGCACGGGATGCTGCAACCAAGCCGCTTGACGACATTTTTTCAGGAGGGAGAGATGGACCGCTTCGAGCGCTACTTTAGAACGTTGACTGCCGTTGCGAAATGCGTGAATTCCAGCCTGGAACCCAGCCGGGTCATCAAGGATGTCACGCATCAGGCTGCCCTGGCGCTGGCCGCCAAAGGCTGCACCCTGCGCCTCCTGGATCGTACTGGAAAGCGCCTCCTGCCCGGCGGCGGATGGGGCCTCTCTGAAACCTACACCCGCAAGGGTCCGGTTGACCTGGAAAAAAGTCAGGTTGACCGCGAAGCGACCACCGGCAAAACCATTCACCTGGAAGATGCCCAGACCGACCCCCGCTTCCAATACCGCGAGGCCGCCAAGGCAGAAGGCATCGTCTCCGTGCTGGTCATCCCCCTGATGGTGGAAGACAAGGCCATCGGCGCCATGCGCGTGTATTCCGAAACCAAACGCACTTTTGATGAGCAGGAGCTCGAATTCGCCCAGGCCATTGCCGACCTCTGCGCCATGGCCATCGAAAACGCCCGGCTCCACCAGGCCCTCAAGACCGATTACGAAATGCTCGTCAAATTCGAATCCCGCATCTTCGAAGACTAATCAGGAGACTCTCATGACTGCCATGCGTGTGGGCATCAACGGCTTCGGCCGCATCGGCCGCCAGGTCGTCAAGGCCATGTACGAACGCCGCAAGGGCGATCTTGAAATCGTGGCTATCAACGACCTCTACGACATCAACACCTCCGCACACCTGCTGGAGTTCGATACCACCTACGGCCGCGCCTCCGAAGCAGTGCGCGCCGAAGACAATACCATCCATTACGGCGACTGGGCCATCAAATGCTTTGCGGAAAAGGACCCCCGGAACATTCCCTGGGGTGATCTGGGCGTGGATATCGTCATTGAATCCACTGGCCTGTTCACCCAGGGCCCCAAGGCCCGCGCGCACATTGAAGCCGGCGCCAAGAAGGTCATCATCAGCGCCCCCGCCAAGGAAGAAGACATCACCATCGTCATGGGCGTCAACCATGAACTCTATGACCCGGCCAAGCATGTCATCATCTCCAACGCCTCCTGCACCACCAACTGCCTGGCCCCGGCAGCCAAGGTCATCCACGAGACCTTCGGCATCTCCTCCGGCCTGATGTGCACCATCCACTCCTACACCAATGACCAGCGCATCCTGGACCAGGCCCACAAAGACCTGCGCCGCGCCCGCGCTGCCGCCCAGAACATCGTCCCCACCTCCACAGGCGCGGCCAAGGCCGTGGCCCTGGTCATCCCGGACCTCAAGGGCAAGGTGGACGGCTACGCCCTTCGCGTGCCCACGGTGACCGTCTCCGTGGTGGACTTCGCCTTTGTGCCCATGAAACCCATGACCACGGAGGCCCTGCGGCAGGCCCTCAAAGACGCCGCCGAAGGTTCCCTCAAGGGGATTCTGGGCTACAATCCCCGCCCCCTGGTCTCCTCCGACTTCAAGGGCGACAATCGCTCCTCCATCGTCGAGGAAGAATACACCCGCGTCCAGTCCGATGGCCTGGCCAAGCTCGTCACCTGGTATGACAACGAGTGGGGCTACTCCTGCCGCGTGGTCGACCTCGCCGGCATGATCAAGGACAAGGGCCTGTAAGAAGAGAAATATGAAAAAGGAGAGATGCAGGGGGAACTGAGTTCCTCCAAGCCCCCTCCAGTCGGGTTATGTGGCAAAGGCCGGGTTGCTGTTCGTCACGAGCAGCAACCCGGCCTTTATCATGTAGAGCGAGAGCCTGCTGTTTCGCTTCAGCATTCACCAAGGCTCGCGTCACGCCGGCCGCAGTCTGCGCAGCAGCACGCCCAGCTGGCCGGTGGTGATGGCCGCGCCGAAGATGGCGATGATACCCCCGAAGATGGACATGAGCCCCGGCATTTCGCCCAGCCAGACCAGGCCGATGACCATGGCCAGAAAGGGCTGGCTGAACTGGGTGCTGGAAATCCAGCCGACCTGCCCCTTGGAAAGCGCAAAGTTCCAGAGCACATAGCCCAGCGCCGCAGGGCAGACACCCAGGTAGATCACGCTCCAGAACCCACGCGGGGAGGCTGCAGCCACGGCGTCCCCCAGCCCGGGCAGGAAGATGCACATGAACAGTGTGCCGGCCCACATGGTGTAAATGGTGTAGGCCAGACTGCCATAGCGGCGCAGCCGATCCTTGATGGCCACGAAGTACACGGCTTCGGCCACGGCGGCGGTAAGCACCAGCAGCGCGCCGCGGTCAAAGGTCATCCCGCCGCCTTCCCCCAAGGCAATCACAGACACCCCCAGCATGCTGACCACCAGGCCGACGACAGTCTGTTTGCGGAACGGTTCCTTCAAAAAGATGGCCGCCAGGATGGTGGAACTGACCGGGATGGCTCCGATCAGAAACGCTGCCGACGCGCCAGTGACCGTCTTTTCGCCTTCATTGAGCAGGGTATGATAGATGAAAAACCCGATGAACCCGTGCAGCAGAATGCCGGGAATGTCCCGCAGGGCCGGCGGTGGCAAAAAACCGTTGCGCATGCGGTGCACCACCACCATGGGGATAAGGCAGAGCGAGGCCGTGATAAAACGCAGGCAGGCCAGATGCCCTGGCGAAAAATCCGGCAAGGCCGCGCGAATGGCCACAAACGCCGAGGACCAGAACAGGAGCGCCACGCACAGCGCCGCCACGGCCACCGGTGGAAATGGCGCGGAAGAAGAGGTGTTTTGGTTCATGACGCTGGATGTGAGCCGAACTAGCGGAGGTGTCAAGCAAAGAGAAAGGGAAGAAGCAGAAGGACGGGGGAACTGAGTTCCCCCGAGCCCTCTCCGCTTGGGGGAGCTCCTTTCTGAAGAAAGGGGCTCCTCTTCCAACGTTTTTAGCCGTCTTCGTCCATGGGCGTGAAGCCACGGCGCATGGTGTTTTCGGTAGTGTTCACGGGGTCCACGAACTGCAACAGGTAGTCCGGACCGCCGGCCTTGGAACCCACGCCGGAGAGCTTGAAGCCGCCGAAGGGCTGGCGCTTGACCATGGCGCCGGTGGTGCCGCGGTTGATGTAGAGGTTGCCGGCTTCCATCTCATTCTTGAAGCATTCTATGCGCGCCGGGGAGCGGGAAAAGAGCCCGGCCGTGAGGGCAAAGCGGGTGCTGTTGGCCCAGTCCATGGCCTGATCAAAATCCTTGGCCCGCATCACCGAGAGCACCGGGCCGAAGATCTCCTCCTGCGCCAGACGGTGTTCCGGGGTAATGCCTTCCACGATGGTCAGGGGCACGTAGCATCCCTGAGCCCACAGGGGCTGCGGGGCGGTGTGCATGAGCAGCACCCTGCCCTCTGTATGCGCCAACTCAACGTATTGATTGACGTTTGTTTGCTGTTTGGGGTCGATGACCGGGCCCATGTGATTGGCGGGATCTTCGGCCGGCCCGAGTTTCAGGGACTTGGCAGCAGCCACCAGTCGGGGAACAAAGCGGTCGTACACGCCGTCCAGGACGATGACCCGCGAGCAGGCCGAGCACTTCTGCCCCTGGAAGCCGAAAGCCGAATACAGCGTGCCGGCCACGGCTTCGTCCAGTTCCGCATCGTCATCAATGATGATGGCGTTCTTGCCGCCCATCTCGGCGATGACCCGCTTCACGTGCGCCTGCCCGGGCGCCGGTTCCGCCGCCTTCCTGATGATGTGCAGGCCCACTTCCATGGAGCCGGTAAAGGCGATGCCGTGAATGTCCTTGTGGCCCACCAACAGGTCTCCCATGACCGAGCTGCGGCCGGGCAGGTAATTGAACACCCCGCCGGGAATGCCTGCGGCCTGGAACACTTCCTTGAGACCGTAGCCGACCACGGAGGAGAGGCTTGAGGGTTTGTAGAGCACGGCATTGCCCGTGACCAGGGCCGCGGCGCTCATGCCCACGGAGATGGCAAAGGGGAAGTTCCAGGGCGCGATGACGGCCACCAGCCCCTTGGCCCGGTAGCGCAGGGCGTTGGCCTCGCCGGGCAGGGAGGCCGAGGTGCGGGGGGTGGCCAGACGCTCGGCTTCCTCAGCGTAATAGTCCAGAAAATCAATGGCTTCAGCCACATCGGCATAGGCCTGGTCCCACTGTTTGCCCACTTCCAGCACCTGCCAGGCGCTCAGTTCGAAGATGCGCTCGCGACAGATGCCCGCAGCTTTGCGCAGGCAGTCGGCCCGGTGGCTGGCCGGCAGTCTGGCCCAGGCCCTTTGCTGCTTTTTGGCGGCGGCGATGGCGGCTTCCACCTCTTCCACCCCGGCCTGGCAGACGTGGCCGATAATTTCCGTCTGCATCGCGGGGTTGCGGGTGGCGATGGTGTCCTTGGTTTCGACATCGCGGCCGTCAATCCACAGCGGATAGGTCCTGCCCAGGCGGCTGCGGACCAGGGCCAGGGCCGCGGGGAAGGCCTCGCGGCTCTCGGCCACGGTAAAGTCCACCATGGGCTCGTTATCAAAGGTTTTTTTGGTGCAGGCGGACGCGGCGGGAACAGGTTCGGCCGGGGGGATTTTGGTGACAGGATCAGCCAGCAGCACTTCCATGCTCGCGTCGTCCACAAAGCTCTGGCGCAGGAAGCTCTCGTTGGCCGTGTTTTCCAGCAGGCGACGCACCAGATAGGCCATGCCCGGAATCAGGTCGCCGTAGGGGCAATACAGGCGGACGCGGCCGGCCACATTCTTGAGGCCCTTGCGCACGGGTTCGGCCATGCCATAGAGCACCTGAAACTCGTAGCGGGACTCGTCCACGCCCTGGGCCTTGGCCATTTCCATCACCGCGCTGATGGTGCGGATGTTGTGGGAGGCGCAGGCCAGGTGGCAGATGTCCGCGTGCTGGAGGATCTTCCAGGCGCAGCGTTCGTAGCAGGCGTCGGACTCGGGCTTGTGCATCCAGACCGGGGATTCCCAGCCGTTCTGCCGGGCGACGACGGTTTCGTAATCCCAGTACGCACCCTTGACCATGCGGATGGAGATCTGGCGATTCTGCTGCCGGGCCCAGGCCAGGAGGTTGTCCAGGTCCTGTTCGGTATCGCGCAGATAGAATTGCAAGACCACGCCAAGGTGAGGATAATCCTTGAGTTCCGGGTGCATGAGCAGGCGCTTGTAGACCTCGATGGTGATGTCCTTGACGCTCAGCTGTTCCATGTCAATGCACAGGAATCCACCGATTTCCTTTATCTTCAAGGCCATGGGCAAAAGGCGGCTGAGGATGCCCTGCACCGAGCCTTCAAAGTCCCGGGGGCTGCACTTGGAGTAGAAGGCCGTGGGCTTCACGGCCAGGTTCACCTTGGGGGCGTGGCCCCAGTCCAGGGTGTACGCTGGGTGGCCCTTCTCGTCCCTGCTGCTCAGGGGTTTCCATTTTTGTTGTGCGGCATGCAGGGCGTCGAGGAGTTCAAGGTGCTCCTGCAGATGCTCGTCGGCCTCCTCCTCGCTCATGGTCGCTTCGCCCAGGCTGTCGATGACAAAGGCAAAGCCATCCTTGCGCAGCTTTTCGATGGAGGCCACCGCTTCCCTGGCTTCCTGGCCCACGATGAACTGGCGGCCCATTTTCTCAATATTGGAACGGATGCCCTTGGCCATCAGGCCCAGGCCCAGGGAGCCGGCCAGGCTCGCGCCCTTGAGCCCGGCTGACATGACTGGCGGCAGCTCGCCGCAGCCATCCTGGAAGTATTCCTTGATGTGGCGCACGAGGGAATCGGTATCGTGGATGGCCGGGATGACGTCCACAAAGCGGAACATCTTCACCTTGAAGTCTTCGTTCTTCATGGACCAGTCCATGATCTTGCCGGTCCACCAGCCCTTGTCGAAGATGGAGGGCGCTTCGCCGCTGATGCTGGCGAAAAATTCCTTGCCGCGGGAAATGATGGCAGGTTCAAGCGTGCGGGGATCCATGGGAGCGGTTCCTTTAGCGGCCGTCTTCGCCGGCATCAAAGTCGGGAAGCGGGATGGGGTTGGATTCGCAGACGGTGGTCAGCACGATGGTGGTGCGAGTATCCCGCACCGTGGGCACGGCGCCGAAGGCCTTGAGCAGCTGGGCCAGGGCGGTGGTATCGGCCACACGGAGCTTGAGCAGGTAGCAGTCTTGGCCGGCGGTGTGGTGCACCTCCTGCACGCCGGGGAGCCTGGCCAGCTCCTCGCCGGCCTCGGTGGCGCCCACGGCCTCCTCGGTGCGCACATTGGTAAAGGCCGTGAGCCCCCGGCCCAGGGCCACGGGGTTCAACCGGGCCGAGTAGCCGAGGATGACCTGCCGACGCTCCAGCTTGCGGATGCGCTCCAGCACTGCCGAGGGCGCCATGCCCACCTCCCGGGCGATGGCCGCATTGGAGATGCGGGCGTTCTCCTGCAGCAAGCGGAGGATCTCCACGTCGATTCGATCAAGATCATATGCCATGGCCGTCAATACGTCTGGTATTTTCGTTTTGTCAAGACGATCATTCTGATTACTGCTGCACATTCCGCACAATCAACAAAAACCCCTCCCCGGCATGACCGGAGAGGGGTTGCAGATGGCCGCCAGGGACCTGGGCTTGCGGATGCGATCAGCGATGCGGCAACGTCACCACCAGCTCCTTGGGCGTGGGCTTGTCCAGGACCGGGTGGCGGGGGCCGGTGGTGGAGCCGCCGGCCAGCTCCACCACCACGCGGATACGGTCGGGGTGCCGGCCCATGCGCAGCTCGCGGGCGCAGAGGCCGTCTCCGCGGTTGAGCAGCACGCTGTTCACGTCCCAGCTGCCGATGAGGTCGATGGCCACGCGGAAGGGATTTTCCAGCACCAGCCACTTGACCCGCCCCATGGGCGCGGCCGAAACAAGATGCAGCACACAGCTGCCCTGGCGGGTCTTCTCCACCTCGGCCAGACGCAGAGTGTTCTTGTGGCCGCGGTCTTCGGGGGTGATGGGCGGATCATTCTGGATGACCGGCTTGTTCTGCGGGGCGGTCTTGTCGGGAGCCGGTGCGGGGGTGGCAGGCGTTGCCTTTGCGGTCTGCTGCGTGGCGGTCGGAGGGGACTGCTGGGCCGCAGGGGCCGCCATGCTGGCAACATCCTGCAGCGCCTGCCGGACCACAGCGCCACCGGCCGGGGAGGGCTGACTCGGCGGAGAGGCCTGTTCCGCAACCGCCGGTGGGGCAGATTGGGGCACAGCCGATGCTGCAGGACCATTGCCGGCAGGAGCGGCCTGACCGGTGCCTGCGGCTCCCGACTGCTCCTGCTGCAGGGTCGGAGGGGCCGCGGGCTGGATGAGCCTGGAGGGAGACTGCCCAATGGGCGGGAAGGGCACCGCAGGCTCCCGTTCCACCGGAACGGGAGCCGAGGCGTTGGGCGCGGCAGGCCCGGACTTGGGCAGATACGGGAGCAGATAACTCGCGGCAACAATCAACACTGTTGTAACCAGTGCCGTGGCCAGAATAAGCCGCAGCGGATTACTGCCCGCCCCCCCCTGCCCTTTGCCGCCCTTTTCGCCAGGCTGTTTGGAACGCTTGATAACCATCGGGGACATGTCACACCTCCCGGCCAGGGTTGCCCCTGCCGCTACTCCTTGGGCACCACCAGCCGCATGAGATTCTCATACAGATGGTTGATGTGCTGCGTGGTGTTTACCGCATAATCCCGCACCGTGTATAAGAAACTCGTGGAGTACAGATTCAAGGCCAACGAAACGCCCAGAATGATGAGCAGCCTGTTGTACCGTTTCTGATTTTCCTTAATCATCTCGCGGGTTTCATCAAAAAAACTCTGCAGTTGAAAGTCCGTATCTTCCTTCCAGTCTTCCAGTTGCTTGACGAGGGCGTCGTATTGCTCCGGCGTCTTCTCACTCATGATCGTCTCCCGATAAGGGCGCTGGCGGCGACGCACGCCGCAAGGGATGGAGGCAGGGAAGGCATGGCGTGCCGTCCGCCTGTCTTTCTGACTGTCTGGGGGCTAACCCGCCGCAATCACTTCATGACCTGCCCGGGCGGCCACGGGTCTTTCTCGACGGACAACCCGTTTTCAAGAAATTCTATAACTAAGGCTAATTCTTGTCAAAACCAAATCCGGCATCAGGATAATCCCGCGCGGAACATTCCCGTCTTGCCTTGCTCGTGCAAAAGGCTACAGTATGCGGATGCGATTGGATTGCCATGCGCACACCATGCGCCATTCCGCCTGCTCTGCCCTGGCTCCAGACGAGCTGTGCCGGCTGGCCCTGGAACGCGGGCTGGACGGGCTCGTCCTTACCGAGCACCACTACCAGTGGTCACGCGAGGATCTTGATGTTCTCGAGCAGGCGCATCCGCCGCTCAGGCTGTATGCCGGCATTGAGCTGACCCTGGCCGAACGGCACGACGTGGTGCTTGTCGCGCCACCGGCCTTGCTGGCACGGTGCGGAATTGCCCAGCCTTTCCTGCCCCTGGCCGAGTTGGCACGCCGGCTGGCTCCTGTCCGGTCGCAGGTGTTTGCTTTTGTGGCCCACCCCTTCCGCTACACGTGCGAGCTTTCGGCAGAACTGCACGCCATCCTGCAGTGGGTGGATGGTGTGGAAGAAAACTCCGTCAACCTGCTCAGGCACGAACAGTTGCGACAGGGGGACGTGTATTGGCCGGCCAACCGGGCCTGTTACCTTAGTGCCAGAGCCCATGTGCCGCGCATTGCCCTGTACAATACAGATTGCCACCGTCCCTCAGGCGTGGGGGTGCTGTCCAATCAGCTGCCAGGCCCTCCACCAGCAGACGAAGCCGCCCTGGTCCTGGCCTTGAACACCTTGCCCATCACGCAATGGCAGCATCCGCACGCCCTGCCGGCCCTGCTTGCCGCAGAGGCTCCGGCCACGGGGCACATGCCACGCAGTGCTGCGGAACCACGCGGGTTGTTGCGGTTTATTGGAATGCGGCATCGGCCATCATGATTTTTCCCTGCAAAAAGACCCGGAGCATGGTCTCCCCCTCGCCGTGCACGTGCATCAACGAGACTCCGGGGCGTTCCAGACGGCCATGCATCTGCAGGGCGCGGTCCAGGACATCCGCCCGAAACAATTGCACCGGCACCAGCTTGCCCCTGGCCTGGCTCTGCCCGCTGGACCAGAGGAGCCGCAGAGGCAGCACCGTTTTGCGGCCTGAGTTCAGCTTTTTGGAAACAAGCACCCCGGTGCGAAGCAACACATCTGCTGCCACCCCTGGCCGCATGGCTGCCCAGGCTGCCCAATGCGCCAAAAACTGGGGCGCCAGGGCCACATAATACGTGGGGTCCACCTTCCAGGCCAGGGAATATGGGGAAAGGTTAAGGAGTTTGGGATGTTCCAGCGCCTTGCGGGCAAGGGCCAGCTGTAGCCGATTCAACTCATGAACATAGTCACGCATGCACTCGCCCCAGCCACCCTTTGGGGGATTCCAGCAGACTGAAGAAAAAACTCTTCCGTTTCTGCAGCTCCACTGTATGAAAACGCTCAGTGGACGCAGACAAAGCCTTGCCCGTTGACGCGGCGCAGCAAGCGCGTGGCGTCTGAGATGCGGTACCCGGGATCGCCGTCACGGGTACCAACCATGACGTTAGATTGAGAATTTAGGAAATTTTTTGCGGTTTTTGTCAATAAAGTCAAGAAACTTTCTCGACATTTCCAGTCCGGGATTTATTTCCAGACTTTTCTGAAGCATTTCAATGGCTTTGATTACCTCGCCCCGTTCATAATGGATGCGGGCCATGTTGTGATAAATGTGGTCATCGTTCGGGGAAAGCTCCAGCGTGCGGCGATACATCTTCAAGGCCATTTCCGGCAGGTTGCTTTTACGCAGGCCAATGCCGAATTCGTTAAACATATGTTTGTGCCGCGGTGCGAAGGTGCCATCCATGGTGGCTATTTTTTCAAACAGTTGCAGCGCCTTGTTGCGTTCACCGCGGCGCAGGTGCGACACACCAAGCACGAATTCCGCCCGGGCCTTGCGTTCGGTCTGTTCCTCGGCTTCCATGCGTTTTTTCAGTAGTTCGGCATGGCGCTGCTGCATTTTGGCAGCGCGCTCGTCATCGTCTTCCAGCTCTGTCCGGTCTGGCGCGACCTTGCGTGGAGCCCTGGCTGCGTGCGCGGCGCCGGCCCCCGGCTTCAGGGTTTCGTCTTCTGGTCGCCAGACAGGACGGGCGATGGGTTCCACAAAAAACTCCGGCTCATACGTAAAGCCTGCGGCGAGTTCGTCGGGCAGGATGGGCCGCTTTTGTCCGGTGGGGATGAGGTTTTGGTTGAGCGGCAGGATGGTGTAACTGCCGTCATCCTCTTCCTGAACCGCCCAAAAGCGCTTGATCGTGGTGGCACGACGAGTCATGCCGGTCCCGATCCTGGCGGTGTGGGAACTGGAATAGATGCCTTTCTGAATGGGGGCGTCGGCCATGGGAACTCCGGTCAAAATACTCAGAAGTGCGCTGCATCCTGGCGCATCGTCATTCGATGCGCGGATTCACTCATCTTCTGCCATTCTGCCGGCGCATGGTCAAGATGTTGGGGGAAATCCCTGTAATTTCACAGAGGATTTCCACATGTGGAGGAGAACGGCCTGCCTGGTCTAGCCAAGCCAGCGCTTGCGGCGGCGATAATGCTTGACATTTTTGTAGCGCTTTTTCTCCCCGCCGTGGCTCATGCCCAGGTAGAATTCCTGGACGTCAGGGTTTTGCAGCAGGGCCTGGGCCTCTCCCTCCAGCACAATCCGGCCATTTTCCATGATATAGCCGTGGCTGGCGATGTTCAGGGCAGCGCGGGCGTTCTGTTCCACCAGGAGGATGGTCACGCCTTCATCGGCATTCAAGCGCTTGATAATGGTGAAGATATCTTCCACCAGCAGCGGCGCGAGCCCAAGGGAGGGTTCATCAAGCAAGAGTAGCTTGGGCCGCGCCATCATGGCCCGGCCGATGGCCAGCATCTGCTGCTCACCACCGCTCATGAAGCCGGCCAGCTGCTTTTTACGCTCGGCCAAACGAGGGAAATAATCATACACGCGTTCCAGGGAGGGCGCGAGTTCGCCGCGGGGCCGGGTGAAGGCGCCGCAACGAAGGTTTTCCTCCACGGTCAGATCCTCAAAGACCCGCCGCCCTTCCATGACCTGAAAAATTCCCGAGCGGACGATCTTGTCCGGTGGCAGGCTGTGGACGGGGCGATCCTCCAGATAGACCGCCCCTTCCGTAATCTCGCCGTTTTCCCCGGCCAGCAGGCCGGAGATGGCCTTGAGCGTGGTGGATTTGCCCGCGCCATTGGCGCCGAGCAGGGCCGTGATTTTCCCTGCAGCGGCCGTGAGGGACAGTCCTTTGAGCACAAGGACGACCTCGTTGTAGACCACTTCCAGGTTTTCCACACGCAGCAGATTCACGCCCTGCTCCGTGCCCCGGTCCATGACCTGATCCATGATCCGGTCCTTACCCTGCTCCATGCTCGGCCCCACGTTCAGGCTCCTTGTGTAGTCCTGCAGTTCAATTACTTGCCCAGCCATTCGGCCTTGCGTTCGAGCACTTCGGTGCCCACCTTGACCAGCTTGCCGCCTTCGAGCTTGTAGATGAAGGAGGTCATGGTCGGGCGGTGGTCATCCGGGAAGAACGACACCGGCGGGGTCAGGCCCAGGGGATCGAAGTCCCGCAGGCTTTCGGCTTCGTTTTTCACAGCCTCTCCGCTCAGGGGCCCCTTTTCCAGGGCCCGGCGGATGCATTCGGCCATGATGTAGGTGGAGGCGAAGCCGCGGTAATAATGGGTCATGGGGATTTCGCCACCGGTCAGCCCCAGGATGATCTTGTTGCCCGGGGTGTCATCATAGCCTGTGGACGCGCCCTGGACGGTGTAGAGGCCCTCTGCAGCGTCGCCGGCGAGCTTGAAGGTGTCTTCGTCCGCACCCCAGATGTTGGTAAAGAAGACGGTGTTCATCTTCAGCTTCTGGGCGTCCTTGAGGATGACCGCCGTGGAAGGCGCGGTGCCGCCGGTCCAGCAGAAATCCGGAGCCTTGGCCTGGAGGGAAAGCAGCTGGGAGGTGGCGTCCATGGCTTTCAGGTCCACGTTCTCGTCGCCCACCAGCTCAAAGCCCAGCTCCTTGGCGTAGGCCTTGCCGCCTTCGAGGGGGGTGTGGCCGTAGGGATGGTCCGGGTAGATGAAGGCCAGCTTTGGCGCGCGGGCTTCCTTCCAGTTTTCCTTCAGATACTTGAGGATACCGCGCAGGTTGGTGGTGTAGTCCGCCACCACGATGAAGTTGTAGGGCGCGTTTTGGGGGTTGGTCAAATGCGCGGAGTACGAGGCCGAGAAGCAGGGGATCTGATCCTTGGCCACGAACTTGGTCAGGGCTTCGGTGTCTGCCGTGCCCCAGCCCTGCAGGGCCACAATGCCCTCGGTTTTGAATTTCTTGTATGCGGAAAGGGCCTGCTGGACGTTATAGGCGTAATCCACCTGCAGGGGCTCCAGGGTATTGTCCCCCAGGAATTTGGAGTCGTTCAGGTATTTGACGGCGTCCATCACGCCCTTGGAATAGGGCACGCCCACGCTGGCCGTGCCGCCGGTGAGGTCCACCAGCACGCCGAATTTGATGTTCTCTGCGCCGGCCGTTCCGGCGAGGCACAACAACAGGGCCGCGGCCATTGCGAAAATCTGTTTGCGCATCTGTTTTTCTCCCCTGAATCAATACGCGAATGGAAAGAGCTTGCACCAGGCCTTGAACAGTTTCCAGCGTCGTTGCAAGCCTTCGGGTTCAAAGATCAGGAACAGCACCAGCACCAGACCGAAGACGCCTTCCTTGGCCGCTGCCAGATACAGCGATGCGTCCGGAAAGATGCTGCTGCCCACGTCGGAAAGCCAGGTCAGCACTTCGGGCAGCAGCGTCAGGAAGATGGCCCCGAAGACCGCGCCCTGGATGCTCCCCAGCCCGCCGATGATGCACATGGCCAGATAACTGATGGACAGGCCCAGGCCGAAGGGTTCTGGCGTGACGAACTGCAGGTAGTGCCCCCACAGCCCCCCGGCCACCCCGGCCATGAAGCTGCTCACGGCAAAGGCCATCAGCTTGTAGGCAAAGAGATTCACACCCACGATTTCGGCGGAAAGATAAAAGTCCCGGATGGCCACAAAGGCCCGGCCGTGCCGGCTGCGCATCAGGTTCGTGGCCAGCACCAGCATGAGCACGGCCACGCCCAGGGTGAGGTAAAACATCCGGTGATCCGTGTCGAAGCTCAGGCCGGCAATGGACGGCGGATCCACGGCCAGCCCCGTGGAGCCGCCGGTCACGGCGTCCCAGTGCAGAAAAACATACTGCAGGATGAGCTGCGCGGCCAGGGTGGCGATGGCCAGATAGATCCCCTTGAGCCGCAACGAGGGGATGCCAAAAAGCATGCCCGTGACGGCGGTGATCAGCCCGGCTGCCGGCAGGGCCAGCACAAAGGGCACGCCCTGGAGCGTGAGCGCCCCGCAGGCGTAGGCCCCCACCCCGATGAACGCGCCATGACCAAGCGAGATCTGCCCGCACATCCCGGTGAGCAGATTCAGGGACACCGCGCCCACAATGGCGATGTTCACCAGAATCAGGATGGACAGGTGATACGCGTTCAGCGCATAGGGGCAGAGGCAGAGCACGGCCAGCAGCGCCGTGAACCGCAGCTTCTGGAACCCGCCCACCAGCAGGGCGTCTTCTTCCCGATAGGATTGAAAAAACAGTCCGCACTTGCCTTGCATGGCTTACACCCGCTCGATCTGCTTGGTGCCGAAGAAGCCGTACGGCTTGACCATCAGAATGATCACCAGCACGATGAAGGCCGCCACTTCCTTGAAGCCGCCCAGACCCAGAAACTCCTTGGCCGCGCCGTCGCACACATTCTCCAGCACCCCGATGACAATGCCGCCCAGGGCCGCGCCGAGCAGGCTGTCCAACCCGCCCAGGATCACCGCCGGAAACACCTTCAGCCCCAGGTGACCCAGCTGGGCATTGATGCCGTTGATATTACCCAGAATCACCCCGCCCACACTGGAAACCACGGCCGCGATGCACCAGGAGAGCGCAAAAATGCTCTTGATGCCAATGCCCATGCTGGCCGCGGCGCACTGGTCCAGGGCTGTGGCCCGCATGGCCACCCCCAGCCGGGAGTATTTGAAGAAGGCCGAAAACACCGCAAACAGCAGCGCCGAAAGCACAAAGGCTGCGATGTACACCGGCGCCACAGGCACGCCGAGCACGAAGAACGGCTCCTGCGGCAGCACCTGCGGATACACCTGAATCTGCGTGCCCCAGAACATCTGCACCAGACTCTTGAGAATGGACGAAAGGCCGATGGTGACCATGATCACCGAGATGATGGGCTCGCCGATCATCGGCCGGAGCACCAGTCGCTCAATGACCAGCCCCAGAAGCACGGAGAAGCCCAGGGTCATCAGAAAGGACAGCAAAAACGGCAGTTGCATCTCCACGGTCAGGGAAAAGCAGACATAAGCCCCGACCATCACCAGCTCGCCCTGGGCGAAATTGACCACCTTGGTGGCCTTGTAAATGACCACAAAGCCCAGCGCCACCAGGGCGTAAATGGAGCCGACCACCAGGCCGTTGATGACGAGCTGCAGATAGTATTCCATAATGAGTTCCGGTAATTATACGGATTCGATACGCACGTTCCCGCGCATTTCGCGCACGCGGCCGTCCTGGTAGGTGATGCGGGCCGTCAGGTCGATGCTGTCCGCCGTCGCATACAGGGCCTCAATGAGTGCGCCATAGCGTTCGCCCACGGCCTGGCGGCGGACCTTGCGGGTGCGGGTCAGCTCGCCGTCATCGGCGTCCAGTTCCTTGTAGAGCAAGGCAAAGCGTTGCAGGCGCTGGGCTTCGGGCAGCGAGGCGTTGACTTCCCGCACAGCCTCCCTGATGAGGGTGTACACCTCGGCCTTGGCGGCGAGGTCCTGGTACGTGGTGTAGGTGATCATCCTGGATTCGGCCCAGCGACCCACGATGCCCATGTCGATGCAGATGATGGCCGTGGGGTGGGCGCGATCCTGTCCCAGGACCACAGCTTCCTTGATAAACGGCGAGAACTTGAGCTTGTTTTCCAGAAACTGCGGGGAAAAGCGCTCCCCACCGGTCAGCTGCATGACGTCCTTCAGGCGGTCGATCACCACCAGCTGCCCGGCTTGGTTGAAGTATCCGGCATCGCCGGAGCGCAGCCAGCCGTCCGTGAGGGTCTCGGCCGTGGCCGCTTCATTCTTGTAGTAGCCCAGGAAGACCGACGGGCTTTTGGAGAGGATTTCGCCCTCCTCCGAAATGATGATCTCCGTCTCGGCAATGGGCCGGCCCACGGAATCGAAATCGATCTCCCCATCCCGGTGGATGCAGCTGATGCCGGCGATTTCCGTCTGGCCATAGAGCTGCTTGAGGTTCACGCCCAGGGCATGGAAGAAGCGGAAGGTGTCCGGCCCCAGGGCCGCGCCGCCGGTGGAGGCCGAGCGGATATTGGAGAAGCCCAGGCGGTCCTTGAGGGGGTTGAAGAGGAGCAGCCTGGCCACGGCATACTGCAGCCGCAGCCAGAGGGACGGCGCCTGCCTCCGGAAGCGGCAGTCCGCCCAGGCCAGGCCCACGGGCAGCAGGCGGTGGTAGATCCAGCGCTTGAGGGGCGTGGTCTCCATGATCTTCACCTGCACGCCTGCAGCCATGTTTTCCCAGACCCGGGGAGGCGAAAAGATGAGATTCGGGCCGATTTCCCGGATGTCGGCCTGGACTGTGTCCGGCTCCTCGGGGAAATTCACGGTAAAGCCATAGAGCAACGCCGAGGCCAGGGCCATCATCTGCTCGCCGATCCAGGCCAGGGGCAGAAAGCTGACGAATTCGTCCGTGGCGTGCTTGGGATCGGCCTCGTCCAGGTTATGGGCCATGGCCAGCATGTTGGCGTGGGACAGCATGGCCAGCTTGGGCCGGCCGGTGGTGCCGGAGGTGGTGACGATGACGCACGGGTCATCGGGCTGCACGGCGTTGACCCACCCGGCAAATTCCCCGGCGCGTTCCCTGCCCAGCTCGCACACGGCCTCAAAGGGCATCAGCCCCAGGGCTTCATCAGGCCGCAGGCCCTTGGGATCGTGGTAGATGATGTACTGAAGATGCCTGGATTTCTCCTTGATCTCCAGCATCTTGTCCACTTGCTCCTGGTCCTCGGCCACCACCAGGCGGACCTCGGCCAGGTCGAAGATGTAGGCCACTTCATCGGCCGGGGCGTCCTGGTACAGGCCCAGGCTCATGCCGCCCAGGCCCTGGATGGCCAGTTCGGCCCAAAGCCATTCCGGCCGGTTGTCCCCAATGCAGACCAGCACATCGTCCTTGCCCAGGCCCAGCTGTTTGAGTCCGGCGGCAAACTCGGCCACGAGGCGGGCATAGTCGGCCCAACTGGTGGGCTGCCACACGCCCCACTGCTTTTCCCGCAGGGCCGCGCGGCTGCCGTAGCGGGCGGCTTTTTCCAGCAGCAGCGCCGGAAGCGTGGTTCTGTACGATGCCATGCACCCAGTCCGAAAATGTTGAAGGTCCGAAAAAAAGGAGCCAGAGGCCGGTTGCGGCCTCAGCGTCCCAGAAACACGGCGTCTTCGCTGCCCAGGTAGGCGGCGATGACTTCTTTGTTGGACTGCACCTCTTCCGGCGTGCCAGAAGCCAGGATCTGGCCGAAGTCCAGGACCACCACCTGATGGCTGATGTCCATGACCACGCCCATGTCGTGCTCCACCAGCAGCACGGTGGTGCCCCATTCCTCATTGATGTCCAGGATGTAGCGGGCCATGTCCTCGGTTTCCTCAAGGTTCATGCCGGCCATGGGTTCGTCCAGGAGAATCAGTTCCGGTTCCGCGGCCAGGGCCCGGCCCAGCTCCACGCGTTTTTGCACACCATAGGGCAGCATGCCGGCATGCTGGTGTCGCCAGGGCGAGAGGCCGAGAAAGTCGATGATCTCTTCCACCCGCCGGCGGTGGATATCCTCCTGCCGGCGGGCCGGGCCCCAGTACAGCAGGGACTTGAGAATGCCGTACTCCAGGCGTGAGTGCCGGCCGACCATCATGTTGTCCAGGACGGACAAGCCCTTGAACAGCGCGATATTCTGGAAGGTGCGCGAAAGTCCCAGGCGGGTGCGGGCATGGGCCGGCACGCCCAGAAGCTCGCGCCCGCCCAGGGTGATGGAGCCGCTGTCCGGCGTGTAGCGGCCGGAGATGCAGTTGAGCATGCTCGTCTTGCCGGCGCCATTGGGGCCGATGAGGGAGCAGATCTGCCCTTTGGTCACCGTGAAGGCGACATTCATGAGCGCGGCGATGCCACGGAAGGTGAGGGTCACGCCCTGGACGTTGAGCAATGTCATGAATTCAAAGGATACCGAATCGCGTTGCGTCGGCTACAGGTTGCACCAGTCGTGTTCAAAGGTCTGCGGGCCGACCATGGTGTAGCCCGCGGCCTCGATATCCTTGGAGATGGCCGCCGGGTCGTCGGCCTGCACCCGGATAACCACCATTCTCCGGCCGGCGTGAAAGAAGGTGGAGGTGGAAATGATGGAACCGCCATGGCTCTTGATGATGCCGGACACTTCATGAATGACGCCGCTCCGGTCTTCCACCTCAAAGGCGATGCGGCTGCCGCCCTGCTCCAGGCCCATTTCCTCCACCAGCACGCCGAGCATGACGTTGCGGTTGATGTAGCCCAGGAGCTTGTTTTTGCAGCCCACCACGGCCAGGCCGGCCAGGTCGTCGTCGAACATCAGCTTGGCAGCAGTTTCGATTTCGGTTTCCGGCGGCACGGTGGGGGTGTCTGTACGCATGATCTGGGCCACATCCAGCTTGGCCAGCAGATAATTCAGCTCATGGCGGGAAAGGGAGGTGGCGCGCGAGGGCAGCGCCTCCTTCACGTCCTCCTTGCGCACATGGCCCACCAGCTTTTCGCCGTCCACCACCAGAAGCATCCATAACCTGTTTTCCAGCATGAGCTTTTCCGCATCATGTACCAGGGTTTTGGGAGTGATGGTGACAAACTGATCCCGTGTCAGCATTTTCAGGCCAACATACATAAAACGCCTCCTTTCAGGCGCGGTGGGCTCGGCTGGCATGGGGCACGCCGCCGTGGTCAGGTGTTCCCTTGGGGAGCTTTGCCTTGCCACAGTTTTCACACGCTGTCAGCATCGGACGGCGAATCAATACCGTGAATGGCAGAAATCACCCTGTGAGCGGTGCCCTGAATATGGAAGGGGGGTTCTGAATCAAAGCTGCGCACAGGGTCAAGGAAAATATTTCGATATTTTTTTAGCGGGATTTTTTGACGGGATGCTCTTTACCTTGCCGGAGCTTTGGCGTATCCAGTTCGACCTATGCATGAAATGTCCATCGCCCAAAGTCTCTTGGCCCTGGTGGAGCAGGAACTGGAAAAGCGGCCCGGCAGCCGCTGCACGGTAATTCGCGTCACCCACGGTGCCCTGGCCAATCTGGTGCCCGAGGCTTTTGAGCTGGCCGTGGAGGCCCTGACCATAGGCGGCCCCATGCAGGGGGTGCGGCTGGAATTGAAGATGCTGCCCCTGCGCATGAAGTGCCGGGCCTGCGGGCACGAATTCGAACCCGAGCAACGGCGCATGGGCCCGCCCCTGTATCCCTGCCCCCAATGCGATGAAGAGGTGGGTCACGAGCTGACCCAGGGCAAGGAACTGTACCTGGAAAGTCTGGAACTCGAATCGGACTAAGCGAATTTCACGGAGCCCTGGCATGGAAATCCCTGTCATCCGCAACCTGCTGGAAGCCAACGAGCGCGAGGCCGACACCTTGCGCAGCCGTTTTGCCGCGGCCGGCGTGCTTGTGCTCAATCTCATCAGCTCCCCAGGCTCGGGCAAGACCAGCCTGCTGGAGCGCACGCTCACCGATCTGAAGGACCGGTACCGCATGGCCGTGATCGAGGGCGACTGCATGACCGACAATGACGCCCGCCGCGTGGCCGCCACGGGTGCCGCCGCTGTGCAGATCAACACCGACGGCGGCTGCCATCTGAACAGCGCCATGGTCGGTCAGGCACTTGCCCATCTGGATCTGCAGGCCATGGACATCCTCTTTATCGAAAACGTCGGCAACATGGTCTGCCCCGTGGAGTTTGACGTGGGCGAGGATGCCAAGGTGGCCATCCTTTCCGTCACCGAAGGCGACGACAAGCCCGAAAAATACCCCCGCCTGTTCCAGGAGGCCAGGGCCGCGGTCATCAACAAGATCGACCTGCTGCCCTATGTGGACTTCAGTGTGGACAAGGCCTCGGCTCAGGCCCGGGCCCTGAACGCCCAAGCGGCCATTCTGCAGGTCTCCTGCCGCTCCGGCGAAGGCCTGGAATCCTGGTATGCCTGGATCGACGCGGCCCTGGCCGCCAAGCGCAACGGCTAGCACAAGTAAGGATAGCGACCCATGAGCGAGCAATGCAAAGGCTGCCCCTCGCAGTCCCAGGGCTGTACGCCCGACTCCTGCGGCACCACCCCGCAGGAGCCCCGTGAGGACAAGCTCACCAAGACCCTTTCCAAGATCAAGCGCCTCATCGTCGTGCTTTCGGGCAAGGGCGGCGTGGGCAAGTCCACCATGGCCGCCAACCTGGCCGTGGCCCTTTCCCTGGAAGACAGGCAGGTCGGCCTCCTGGATGTGGATATCCACGGCCCCAGCGTGCCCAGGCTCTTTTCCCTGCGCGGCGAACAGCCACATGCCGAGCCCGGCTACATGGAGCCCGTGCCCTGGAGCAAGCGGCTCTCCCTCATGTCCCTGGGCTTTCTGCTGCCAGACGCCTATCAGGCCGTCATCTGGCGCGGGCCGGTCAAGATGGGCGCCATCCGCCAGTTCATCGAGGATGTTACCTGGGGTGAGCTGGATTATCTGGTGGTCGACTGCCCTCCCGGCACCGGCGACGAGCCCCTGAGCGTGATGCAGCTGCTTGGCCCGCGGGCCGAAGCGGTCATCGTCACCACTCCGCAAGCCGTGGCCGTGGACGACGTGCGTCGTTCCGTGAGCTTTGTCCGCGAAATGGGCAACCCCATCCTCGGCGTGGTGGAAAACATGAGCGGCTTTGTCTGCGGGCATTGCCAGCAGGTGACCAACATCTTCTCCGCCGGTGGTGGCGAACACCTGGCCGCGGAAATGGGCGTGCCCTTCCTGGGCCGCATCCCGCTTGATCCCGAGCTGGCCCGCGCCGGAGACGAAGGCTACGCTTTCCTGAAAGTGCATCCCGAGCACCCCACGGCCCAGGCCGTGCGTCAGGTGGCCCAGGCAGTCCTGCGCGGCTGAGCGGATGGTTTTACACGTGGAACGGTCCGAACCTTAACAGGTTCGGACCGTTTTTTTTTCATTTCTTTCCTCGCATCCCCGTATCAAGGGCTTTCGAATGGTTCCGATTTAGGCTAGCATCCTCCTGCATTGGAGCCACAGCACATGCCCTTAACTGATTCCCATTCCGGTCCCGAGCCTTCAGTCCCAGACCCTTCCGGGAACACCTCTTCTGTGCCCGCCACCAGCCTGCCTTCACACCAGGCGGCCGGCACGGGCGTAACCCGGGGAGCGGAACAAGAGGTGCACGTTTTTCGTGCAGATGCCAGCAATCACGTGGCTCTTGTGTGTCCGGCCTGCCATTCCCGGCGCTTGCTGGATGGCGCCAAGCTGGGCAGCGTCAAGCAGCCAGCCACCATGCGCTGCACCTGCGGCAATGTGTTTCGGTGCCGGTTTGAACTGCAGCCGGCCCAGCCCGTTCCCCCATCCTCTCCTGCACCTGCCGTGCCGTCTTCCACCGTCGCGGACGAGCTGCCGGTGTTCAGCGCGGACAGGCACAACCGCTTTACCATCATCTGCCCGGCTTGCAGCGATGCCCGTACCCTGGATGGTGAAAAGCTCCGGCACATCAAGCAACCGGCCACCATGAAATGCCGGTGCGGCAAAATATTCAAGTGCCGCTTGAAGTTTTTTGAGCCTGAATTCCCGCCGGAGGATCCCGAGGCCATCAAACCGCACGAGGCCATCGACCTGCCCGACTTCCAGAATGTGGAAGGCACCCAGAATTTTTCCAAAATGGCTCAAGAAGCCGCCCTGGCAAACCGCAAGGCGCTCATGACCTTCCGGGGAGACATGTTCTCTACCGTGGAACAGCTGTTGGATTCCGCAACAGAACATACCTTGAACGAGGAGGAGACAGAGGCCCTGCTCCGCGGCGCGCCGCACGAAGAGGGTGAAGAGGAGCTGCCGCTCCCACCGGAAGCCACCATGAACATTGGCTTTCCTGCCCGCGAGTTGCCAGGGGAGCTTGCTGATGAAGAACTCCACGATGCCGATGACACGGCCCCGCCCGATGGTGCGGGCAACGTGGGTGGCTCGCAAGACGAGTTAGACGACACCTTTGACGAAGCCGCCCAGGCGCGCGCCATGGCCGTGTTGCGTCAGGCCAGCCTGGAAAAGAAACGCGCCAGGGAGGCCATGGAGCACGCGGCGCCGCAGGGCGTTCCCGGGGCTGCGCAACGAGTTCCAGAGTCCCCTTTGCCCTCCTCCAGGCAGCAACACGAGGCGAACCTGGACGCCCAGTTGCAGGCCGTGGCCCGGGAGCGCGAAGCCCTGGCCGCCCTGCGGCGGGAGCTGGAACAGGAGCGCGAGCACATGCTCCAGCAAAAAGCCAAGCTGGAGGCGTTGTTACGCCGCGCTGCGGCCTTGCCGCAATCCCCCACCGGGCCGGCCCAGCTGGAGCCTGCCGTCTCCCTCTTCAGGGCTGACGCCGCCGGGGTGATCCAGGTGGAGTGCCCAAGCTGCGGTGCAGGCAAGGTGCTCAAGGCTGCGGATGTGGCCACGGTCAGGCAGCCGGCCCGCATGAAATGCAAGGGCTGCGGCACCGTGTTTCCCTGCCGGTTCGAACTGCAGCCTCCAACTGCGGAACAGCTCGATATCCCAACATTTTATGCAGATCTGGCCGGCAACGTGACCCTGGTCTGCCCTTCCTGCCATGCAGGCAACACGGTGGATGGCGAACAGTTGCGCGGCCTGAAGCAGCCGGCCTCCATCCGCTGCAATTCCTGCGATACCGAGTTCCCCTGCCGGGTGGTGCTGGGTGAACCGCGGGGCGCGCGTGCGGGAGATCCGCCGGGGGAGTTGTGGCGGCAGCCGCGGGGCACGACCCCGCTCCCGGCGTCAACCACGCTGGCGTCGCCTTCCCCCATGCCGGCAGCATCTCCAAAGGCCCCGACGGCTCCGCTAGTGGCCTCGCCCCTGGCCAGGCCTGAGCCTGCCCCCCCCGCTGCCGAAACGCCAGAGGAAGCGCCTGCTCCCGAGCAATCGCCCCTGTCGTCCGACCGTATTGCGGAACCCTGGCGGGCGACCGGGCAGCCCGCCGATGCAGCGGGCCAGGAGGAGCTGGAGGAAGATCCAGACGAACTTTCCCTGACCATGGACGCTGCCGCCTTGAGTCGTCTGTTGGCTCCCTACGCCACGCGCCTGGAGGGCCTCCCTGAAACGAATGAGGAGGCGGACGAGGATGAATCGGAATTGTTCCGCACCATGGCTCCCGATCGTCTTCAGGAGCTGTTTGCGGAGGAAGACCCGTCCATGGAGCCTATTCCCCTGGTGGGTGTGCAACCGGACAGCGTGATAGCCGGGCAGGCAGAAACGCTCCTGCCGGCATTCAATGGTGAATTTGCCGCTGAAGACGCGGACTCGCCGTCGCTGGATCCCACCCTCCTGGCGGAAGTGGTCCCGGCAGTACCCTTTGAAACCGTTCACGGGCCGGTACCGCCGGACACGCCGACCTATTATGTGGATGAAAAACGCCAGGTCATGGTGCTCTGCCCCAAGTGCGAACGGGGTCGGAACCTCGATTTTTATGGCCACCCCGAAGTCGGTCCCGTTATTCGGACCTGGTGCAAATGTGGTAATGAATACATGTGCCGTCTGGAGTTCCGGCGGAACTATCGAAAGCGGGTCAATCTTTCCGGCACGTTTTATGTGCCGGCCAATGGTCTGCGCGGCGAGATGACCGTGCAGGACATTTCCCTCGGTGGCGTGGGGTTTGTGACAACATCCAACTATTTTCTCAAGCCCGAAACCATTGTGGAACTCAATTTTCAGCTGGATGATCTGAAAATGACGCCCATCCATCGCCGCGTGCGGGTGCGCTCGGTCAAGGAAACGCTTATTGGTGCGGAATTCCTGGAGCACCGTGAGCGGGACAAGGATCTGGGCTACTATCTCATGCCCTGAGGCACGGCGAGAGGCCCCTCAGGCACTATTCGCCACCCAGCCACATCCAGTAGAAACCCGGCTCCATTTGCCCCTGCAGGGGCTCCACGCCAAGGGAGAACAGGCGGACCTGCAACGGCGAGGCCCCCGGCGCAGCCGCGTCCAGGGCATACGGCGTATCATTGGCCACTTCGTTGCGACGGTACACCACCAACCGGGCCTTTTCGACCCTCGCCAGCTGCCGGGCCAGGGCCACGGCGTCTTCCAGGTAGCCGAGGCCATCCACCAACCCTGCCTCGCGGGCCTGTCCGGCCGTCAGGATACGCGCGTCCGCCACGGCGGCCAGGGCCTCGGGCGAAAGCCTCCGCCCGGTGCGCACGGCTTCCAGAAAGCGGGCGTTGTTCTCGTCAATGATCTGCTGGAGCAGCCCGCGCTCCTCGGCCGTGGCGTTGCGAAAGGGAGAGCCCATGTCCTTGAGGCGGCCGGATTTGGTCACGTCCGTCTGCACGCCCACCAACCCCATGAGCCCGCTGACGTCCGGCCGGATAAAGATGGTTCCGATGGAGCCCGTGGTGGTCGTGGGATGGGCCAGGATGCGGTCACAAGCCACCGCGGCGAAATACCCGCCCGAGGCAGCCACGCCCAGGAGGCTGGCCACAACCGGCTTGCCCGTTTCGGCTCGGAAGCGGGTGATGGCATGGTGCACGATATCGCTGGCGGTCACCCCGCCGCCGGGGCTTTCTATGGCCAGGACCACGGCCTTTACCGCGCGGTCCTTGGCAGCCTTGCGCAGTCTGGCCTCCAGCTCCTGTACCGTGCCCGGCGTGCGGGACAACAAGCCAGAGCTTGGCGAAAGCGTAATGAGGCCGTGTAGATGAATGAGGGCCACCTTGGCCGCCCCCTCGCCATCCAGCGTGGTTTCTTCTAGAGGATCCTCCACCCCGCCGCCGAAAAGCTGCACTTTGGGAGAACAGCCGGCCAGCACCGCCAGGAGGGCCAGCGCGGCCACCCCGGCCCGGAGCAGCCTCCATCGCGGTTGCAGCGCAGAAGAGATCGCCACGTACAGCATATACCGGTTACTCAATTAATTACGCTGCTTTGAGCCAGGGGAATGCACACCCTGCTCTGGGCGCCGCCCTGGTTTTCCAGCTGAATGGTTCCCTTGAGCTGTTGTACCAGGGAGTTCACCAGCTGCAGGCCCAGGGAAGCCACATGGTCGATATCCAAATCCTGAGGATACCCGTTGCCATTGTCCCCCACCATCAACTGCAGCTCCTTGTGGCCGGTGACATCCTGATGCTGCGACAGCCGGATGTGCACCCTGCCGCCGGAGCTTGCGCCGTTTTTGGGCGAAAAGGCATGCTTGAAGGAATTGGAGGCCAGTTCGTTGATGATGAGCCCGCACGGGATGGCCACATCCACATCCACGAATATATCCGGGACGTCCACCTCCACGTCGATCTCCCCCATGCCCCGGAAGGAACTCTTGACGTGGTTGACCAGGCTTTGCACGTAGCCGCCAAAGTCAATCTTGTTCAGGCTTTCGGACTGGTAGAGCCGCTCGTGGATAAGCGCCATGGATTTGACGCGGTTCTGGCTGTCCCGCAGGGCGTCGATGGTCTGCTCGTCCTTGACGTACCCGGACTGCAAATTAAGCAGGCTGGAAACCACCTGGAGGTTGTTTTTAACCCGATGATGAATCTCCTTGAGGAGCACTTCCTTTTCCTTCAAGGAGTTGGTCAGTCTGGCTTCGGCCTCCTTCCAGGCGGAAATATCCCTGGCCACGCCCACAATGGCCATGTTCAACCCCTTCTCATCATGGATGATCGAACGGGTCAGAGAAACGGGGAAGATACGGCCATCCTTGCGACGATGGTAAATTTCCCGGATGGCTCCGCGGGAATCCGTCTCGGCCGTGGCTTCCACTGGCGGGGCCGGCGCCCGCAGCAGTGAGGCGCTCTGGCCCAGGATTTCATCTTCCTTGAACCCGTAAATCTGGCAGAAGGCCTTGTTTACAAAGATGATATGCTGAGCCGTGTTGGTGATGAACACCGCGTCCGTGATGCTCATGAGGGCATGGGTGAGCATGCGGTACCGGCTCTGGGTCTGATGCTGGCGGACGGCGGACTCGGCCACCTGGGGAATGAGCGCCATCCACCGATGGTCGGGATCCTTGATGATATAGTCCGACGCCCCGCCCCGCATGGCCCGCACGGCCGTCAGCTCGTCGCCGCAGTCCGTGGCCAGGATGAGCGGCAAGGTCAGCGGAGGGGCATGAATGCCCTCCACGTCAGAGATCGGCCCGCCTTCCAGCAAATCGAAGACGGTGCCATCCTCCAACGTGCGCTCGCTCAGCACCACATCCACATCCCTCTCCATGATCATCCGACGGGCATCGCCCACGGTGCAGGCAGTATGCACCTCAAAAGGCAGCAGGTTGGCCGCAATGAATTTGCGGAATGCGGAGCGGGTCAGCGCGTCGCATTCCAGATGCAAAATGGAGAGGGTTTGTTTCATGGGCATGGTGCGGGGCGCCTGGGATGAAATTGGAATGGCCAGGGTGTCAGTGTTCTGCGGCATCTGGCGTGTTCATGTCGGCGAACAACGCATTCATGTTCTGCCACAGGGTGCGCGTTTCATCTTTGGAAAGGCCTTTGGCAATCCCCCCGCCATCCGTCTTGTCATCATCAGCAGCGCCGTCATCCGCCGGTTCGATGACGAAATCATCATCCCGGGGCGTTTCAGGCAGCTGATCCTGTGGAGCGTCCATATCCGTGGCCATGGTTCCTCCAACGCGTGCGCACAACCCTTACCGAAGTATGCCCGCCGGTTCCTCGTGGCTCAGGCAGTGTATGGCGCCGTAGCCAAGAATCAAATCCCCGGCATGCACCCCCACCACCTGCCGTCCGGGAAACAGTTCCGCCAGAATGCCCAGGGCCACGCGATCCTTGGGCGAATTGAATGTGGGGACCAATATGGTCCGGTTCAAAATGGCAAAGTTGGCATAAGACGCCGGCAATCGCCGCCCCTTATACACCAACGGATCAGGCATGGGCAGAGGAATAACCCGCAAGGCGCTGCCATCCTGAAGGGTTTCCCCTTGCAGACGGGCAAAGTTTTCCGCAAGAGGCTTATAGTTGATATCAGATACATTGCTTTCCTGCGCCAGGACCACCGTATCGGGAGAGACGAAGCGGCAGAGGTCGTCCACATGGCCATGGGTGTCGTCCCCGGCAATACCATGGCCGAGCCAGATGGTCTTTTCTATGCCCAGGTACTGCCGGAAGAGGCCTTCGTAGTCCTGCCGGGTAAAGCCGGGGTTGCGGATTTGCACGGCAGGGTCGAGGTAGCATTCCTCGGTGGTCAGCAGTGCGCCACGGCCGTTGGAATCGATGCCGCCGCCCTCCAGGGCCACGTGACGGCCATTCCAGATGGCCGGAACGAGATTCCAGCCCCGGGCGGCTGCCAGGGCCGGGGGGATTTCTATGTCCCGCAAATGGTTCGGATACAGCGCCCAGCCGGTGAACCGGAAATGCACCGCATCCAGTCCCCCGTCTGCCCGGCGGCAAAAGGAGGGCAGATAGTCCCTGGCCCAGGCGCGGTCCGTGGGCTGCTGGAAGAACTCCAGCCAGGGCTCGCCGTCTGTGCCTTCCAGCACGGCATCCACCGGAACCTCCACGCTGGCCAGCAGAGCCCGGACCTTCTGCTCCAGCGCGGCATCCTGCACCAGCAGGCGCACCCGCTCGCGTCCCGCAAGGACGCGGAGCATTTCCGCATACACCCAGGGAACACAGGCCGCCTTGGGGGTGTAATCCGCAGCATTATGGGGCCAGGTCATCCACAAGGCGTCCAGGGGGTCGAATTCCGCCGGCATGCAGCAGGCGCGAGACATCTCAGCCACAGTTGTCCTCCGCGGTGGCCGGTCCGAACTTGGTCACCAGATTGTCCTCGTGTTTGATGAAATACCAGACGCCAGTGGTCTTGAGACCGCGCCCGCTGCGCTCGCGCTGGGGCAGCTGATAGCACAGGGTGGTCACCCGGCCATTGGCTTTGGTGGCATCCGGTTCGCCCAATTCCATGAGCACCTGTTGCTTGGTCATCCCCACATGCAGATTGCGGAGGCCGTCCACCCGTTTTGGCCAGGTGTCATCCCGCAGGGCCGCACAACCGGCCGCCAGACAGATCGCTGCCATGAGCGCCGCACAACGAACGAAATAGCTGATCATACTATCTGCTCTCTTCAAAAAAACCAGGCTAGGGGGCCAGCTTGCGTGGCCGGGCAGGCGGCTCCACGCGCACGGCAGGCGCAACAGCCTGTTCCGGCAGGTTGGACCGCGCCTTGTACGAGTCGCCCAGTTTGCAACGATTGATGAGTTCCTGCAACCGTTGCTTGAGCACAAAGGCCTGCATGCCGTCAGTGATGGAGGTGTGGAACACCAGGGCGCTGTCTGTATGTTCGGAGAGCTGCTTGCCGCCCCGTTGTTGTTCCAGAATCACGGCATCCTTATCCGCAGCATGCAGGGTGAAGGAAAAGCCGCTGCCACTCTCGCGAGTGTAGGTCAGATCGTAAGCATCCATGCGGGAAAGGTTGGCCCGGCGGATAAAGCGATAGTCATACATGGGCTTGGTTTCCACCAGCAGGCAGTCCTGCAGCTCAAGTTGCGGCACATGCTCCTTGAGCGTCTGCAACAACAGCGCACGTTCCCTGTGGCGGGCTTCAGCCTGGGCCTGCACCTGACCTTTGGGAGTGCTGCCGTAATCGACATACACATACGGCTTGACGCTGTAGGCCTCCGGCCCGGCTGCCTGAACACTGATGAGGCGGACGGCGTCCAATGCCTGACGGAGCTGGGCTTCGCGGGCTTGCGTATCACGCTGCAATCCCAGGGCTTGCTCAATTCGAGTCAGCGCCGCCGGAGGGGCTGAGGGAGTTGCGGCAGGCGCCTTGGCAGGCTCGGATGCAGCGGCTGGGGGGGAGCCTTCGGACGATTTGGGAGCAGGCGCAGCCGGCCTCGGCGCAACAGGCCGGGTGATGGCCTGGAGTTGTTTCTGCTCAGGTGCGGACGAAGCCCCCTGCTTGCCACCTTGGCCCGGCGCATTGGGCCGGGGAACAATCTGAATGGTGAACTGCGGCTCGGCGGCCTCGCGCGCGGCCCATCCCGGTGCAGGCAGCCAACCGGCGCTCCAGCCCAAGGCTGCCGCCAACAGCACGAGCCATCCAGGTATTTTTCCGACCCTGTGCATACGCACACTCCTTCATCACCATGCCACTTGAGCCGGCGGACAACGCCCGACACCATGTCATATACCGCGAGCGAGCGCCCCTGGCAATGGCTGGAAAAAATTGCCAGACGGCCCGCCATGCAGTACAGCCAGGGAAAAGGACAACACGCATCGCGTCCTGGCGGAACCCCATCGCTCACGGAGGCAACCTCATGCAACGCAAGGGATTCGGGCCGCGTCTCGGCGCCGCCATTCTGGACTTTCTCATTGTGCTGGTCGGTGTTGGCATCATTTCTTTTTTCTTCAGCGCCACCCTGGGCGCCATCCTGGGCGGGACCCTGGCCGGTCCGGCCGGCGGCGTGGCTGGAGGTGCGGCCGGCGCGTATTACCTGACCGCCGTGCTCTTCACCCTGCTCGTCTTCGGGTACGGGCTTATCGAGGCCTTCACCGGCGCCTCTCCGGGCAAGCGCATGATCGGGCTGATTATCCGCAAAGACACCGGCGAAGCAGCCCCGCTTGCCACCCTGCTGCTGCGCTACCTGCTCAAGAATTCCGGCAGCGCCCTGACCTTCCTGGCCACGGTGACCGGCATGAGCCTTTTCGAAACCCTGAGCCAGTTCGCCGCGGCGGCCATAACCCTGGGCTTTCTGCTCACTCTGGGCGAGTCCAGACAGGCGCTGCACGACCGCCTTGCCGGAACAGCCGTGTACGCGAGTTGATGTTTTTTCGCTTGCGATTTCGAATTGATGAGCGCGAGTTCGCAGTGCCGTCTCAGGGCTTGTTTTTTTTTGGACAATCGCTGAAAAACCACTTATACGAGTTGCCACGCCGGGTAGGGCTGGCGTAGTGTGCCCGCGTTTTCCCAGCCAATTCAAGGAGCACGTGCCACCGCCATGTCTTTGCTAGCCATGTTGAGAAATGACCGGGACCAGATCGCCACCGCCTGGCGCGATGCGATTTACAGCACTTATCCATTTGATACGGCAGGTTTTTTGCGCAAGGGGCAGGATGAATTCTGTAATCCGGTAGGCATTCGCACTGCAGCCGCGGTGCAGGCCCTGACCAGCCACCTGTTAGAGGAAAAGATTCTGGATGATGTGTCTCTGGATGCCGAACTGGACGAGCTTGTCCGTGTCCGGGCGGTGCAGGACTTTTCCCCGGCCAAGGCTGTGGGTGCGCTGTTGCTGATCAAGAGTGTAGTACGCCAGCATCTGCCCAAGGTGGGCAAGCTGAAGGACCATGCGGAAGCGCTGTTGCGTTTTGAATCGAAAGTGGATAGCGTGGCGCTCCGCGGATTTGACATATATGTAAAATGTCGAACGCAGCTGTATGAAATGCGCCTGAAAGAGATCAAGAATCGACATGCGATGCTGTTTCGCCATGCCGGCCTGACGGCCGACACGGCGGCTGAAGAGACCCAGGATTCTTAATTACAGTAATCCTCAACAGGAAGCGAGGTGACGCTACATGGCATTCTTCATCTCCCTCATCCTCGTGCTGACGCTGTGCGCCGCGTCCTACTACGGGGCGGAGGCAGGCATGCAGTGGCTCTTCGGGATAACCCTCCCGTATCTGGCCATTGCAGGGTTTGTCTGCGGATTTGCGTACAAGGTGTATTCATGGGCCAAGTCTCCGGTACCGTTCCGCATTCCCACCACCGGGGGGCAGCAGTGGTCGCATGAATGGATCAAGAACGACCCGCTGGACAACCCCCACACCGTCGGCTGGACAGTGGGCCGCATGCTGTTGGAGATCCTGACTTTCCGTTCCCTGTTCCGGAATACGGAAGTGGTGATCCACCGCACCGAGGACGGCCCCCGCGTGGCGTACAACTCTGCGCGCTGGCTGTGGCTTTTTGGTTTGTTGTTTCACTACAGCTTCCTGGTGATTTTCCTCCGCCATTTCCGCCTGTTCCTTGATCCGGTGCCCTTCTTCGTGCGCGGGCTGGAATTCATGGATGGCATCTTCCAGATTGGCGCGCCCCGGCTGTATCAGACGGACATCCTGATTGTTGCCGCCGTGGCCTTTCTGCTGCTTCGCCGCGTCTTTGATCAGAAGCTGCGCTACATCTCGCTCATCAACGATTACTTCCCGCTCCTGCTCATCGGCGGCATTGCCCTTTCCGGCATTTACATGCGCTACCTGGGCAAGACGGACATCAATGCCGTGAAGACGTATGTCATGGGGCTGGTCACGCTGTCTCCGGTTTCTGCGGAAGGCATTGCGCCCATCTTCTTCATGCACCTGTTCCTGGTGTGTGCGCTGCTGCTGTACTTCCCCTGGTCCAAGCTGATGCACCTTGGCGGCGTCTTCCTCTCGCCCACGCGCAACCTGCCCAACGACTCCCGCATGCACATGCATGTGAACCCCTGGAATCCGCCCAAGAAGTACCACACGTACGAAGCGTACGAGGACGACTTCCGCGAATTCATGGTTGAGGCTGGTCTGCCGGTGGACAAACCCTTGGATAAAGCGGACGCCTAGTCGTGGCAAAGTAAGGAGAGGACATGGCCAAGTTCAATATGACTCCAGACGAGCTGCTCAACTTCCAGTTCGGTGCACCCACCGTGGGCTGGATGGAGCAAAAGCCCGTCTTCAAGGATGGCAATTTTGCCTATCCTGCCAAGGCAGACGTCATCCGGGATCTGGGCTTCCCCAACCCGCGCGAATGGTCGCCCCTGGACGAAGACTGGAAACTGCCTGAAAACTGGATGGAAATTGTTCGCGATGGCATGAAGGACCGCCTGGAACGCTACCGTTCCTTCAAGCTCTTCATGGATATCTGTGTGCGTTGCGGCGCCTGCGCCGACAAGTGCCACTTCTACATCGGCGGCGGCGACCCCAAGAACATGCCCGTGCTTCGCGCCGAGCTCCTGCGCTCCATCTACCGCGGCGAGTTCACCACCGCCGGGAAGATCCTGGGCAAGTGGGCCGGCGGCCGCCCCCTGACCATGGACGTGGTCAAGGAGTGGTTCTACTACTTCTACCAGTGTACCGAATGCCGCCGCTGCTCGCTCTTCTGTCCCTACGGCATCGATACTGCCGAAGTGACCATGATTGCCCGCGAGCTGCTGCAGCTGCTTGGCGTCAACATCAACTGGATGATGGAACCCGTGCGCAACTGTAACCGCATGGGCAACCACCTGGGCATCCAGCCCCACGCCTTCAAGGACATCGTTGACTTCCTGTGCGATGACATTGAAGCCGTGACCGGCATCCGCATCAATCCTCCCATGAACGAAAAGGGGCATGAAGTTCTCTTCATCACCCCCTCCGGGGACGTCTTTGCCGACCCTGGCATCTACACCTTCATGGGTTACCTGATGCTGTTCCATGAAATCGGCCTGGACTACACGCTCTCCACCTACGCGTCGGAAGGCGGCAACTTCGGCCTCTTCACCTCGCACGAGATGATGAAGAAGCTGAACGCCAAGATGTATGCCGAAGCCGAACGCCTGGGCAGCAAGTGGATTCTTGGCGGCGAGTGCGGGCACATGTGGCGCGTGATCAACCAGTACATGAGCACGCACAACGGCCCCTGCCCGTCCAACATGGTCACCCCCGTGAGCCCCATCACCGGCACCGTGTTCCGCAACGCCAGCGAAACCAAGATGGTGCACATTGCGGAATTCACTGCCGACCTGATCAAGCACAACAAGATCAAGTTCGACAAGCGCCGCAACTCGCACCTCAAGGTGACCTTCCATGACTCCTGCAACCCTGCCCGCGCCATGGGTATGTTCGAGGAGCCACGCGAAGTCATCAAGGCCTGCTGCGACAACTTCCATGAAATGCCGGCCCAGACCATCCGCGAGCAGACCTTCTGCTGCGCTGGCGGCTCCGGGCTGAACACCGAAGAAATCATGGAAATCCGCATGCGCGGCGGCCTGCCACGCGGCAACGCCCTGCGCCACGTGCAGCAGAAGCACGGCGTGAACATGATGTCCTGCGTCTGCGCCATCGACCGCGCCACCCTGGTGCCTCTGGCCGATTACTGGGCCCCTGGCGTAGAAATCTGCGGCGTGCATGAACTGGTGGGCAACGCCCTGATCATGAAGGGCGAGCAGGAGCGCACCATGGACCTGCGTCAAAACGACCTGCCCTACCTCGACGAAAGCGCTGAGGAGGATGCCTAATCATGTACAACGCGAAATACATCATCCCGGGGCTGGTCATTTTCCTGGGCCTCATCACTTTCCCGCTCTGGTTCAATGTCCTGAGCTTCTCCAAGTATCAGGCGCCCAAGCTGTCTTTGCCGGCGGATCAGCAGGAATGCATCATCGACGTCAAAAAAATGCGCGCCGAACACATGACCCTGCTCAACGACTGGCGGGACAAGTACGTCCGCCACGGTGAAATCACCTTCACCGCTTCCAACGGCAAACTCTACGACATGAGCCTGGTGAACACCTGCATGAGCTGCCACACCAACAAGGAACAGTTCTGCGACCAGTGTCACACGAAGAACAGCGTGTATCCCTACTGCTGGGAATGCCACATCGCGCCGAGGGGGAACCAGTAATGAGCAAGACCAGACGCGACTTCCTCAAGCTGGCTGGCGCCTGTGCCTGCACTGTGGCGGCCTCCCAGCTCGTTGCCGGAGACGCCGCCGCCTCCGATGCCCACGGCCACGCGCCCGCAGTTGCGCAGCCCGGGCATCAGCATGAGCACGCCCTGCACGGCACGCACTGGGCCATGGTGATTGACACCAAGCGCTTTGCTGACCCCTTGCTCGTGCAAAAGTGCGTTGACGCCTGCCACATCACCCACAACGTTCCCAAGATCGACGGCGACCAGGAAATCAAGTGGATTTGGGCCGCCAACTATCTGGAAACATTTACGGAACACAACCACTACCTGCCCCAGAACGTGGAAGACCGCAGCTTCATGCTGCTGTGCAACCATTGCGAAAATCCCCCCTGCGTGCGCGTGTGCCCCACCAAGGCAACCTTCAAGCGCTCCTGGGACGGCATCGTGCAAATGGACATGCACCGCTGCATCGGCTGCCGTTTCTGCATGGCCGCCTGCCCCTACGGCGCGCGCAGCTTCAACTTCAACAACCCGCGCCCCTACCTTGACGAAGCCAAGATGAATCCGAACTACCCCACCCGCATGCGCGGTGTGGTGGAAAAGTGCACCTTCTGCGTGGAGCGTCTGGCCCAGGGCCTGATGCCCGCCTGCGTCGAGGCTTCTGACGGGGCTATCCTCTTTGGCGATCTGGACGACCCGCATTCCGCCGTCCGCAAGGCCTTGGCCTCCAAGTTCACCGTCCGCCGCAAGGTCAGCCTGGGCACCGAACCGAGCGTCTACTACATCATCTAGAGGAACGAACCGATGCTCGAAAAAGCACTCAAAGGCTCTCCGCTGTACTGGTTCTGGCTGTTCTTCCTGGCGTGCGTGGCCGGGGTTGGAAGCATGGCCTATCTCTATCAGCTCAACTTCGGTCTCGGGGTCACCGGCATGAGCCGCGACGTCTCCTGGGGCTTTTACATCGCGCAGTTCACGTACCTCGTCGGTGTGGCGGCCTCGGCCGTGATGCTCGTGCTCCCCACGTACCTGCATCATTACAAGGCCTTCAAAAAGATGATCATCCTGGGCGAGTTCATGGCCATTGCCGCCGTGTCCATGTGCCTGCTGTTCATCATTGTGGACCTTGGCCAGCCGCAGCGCGCCATGAACGTCATCTTCCACCCCACCCCGGGGTCCATCCTGTTCTGGGACATGATCGTCCTGAACGGCTATCTGTTCATCAACCTGCTGGTCGGCTGGGTTACCCTGCAGGCCGAGCGCAATGAAGTGGCCCCGCCCAAGTGGATCAAGTTCTTCATCTACCTCTCCATCTTCTGGGCCTTCTCCATCCACACCGTCACGGCCTTCCTGTACGCCGGCCTGCCCGGCCGCCATTACTGGCTCACGGCCATCATGGCTGCCCGGTTCCTGGCCTCGGCGTTCTGCTCCGGTCCTGCCATCCTGCTGCTCCTGTGCTTCCTGCTCAAGCGGCTGGTGAACTTCGACCCGGGCAAGGAAGCCATCAAGAGCCTGGCCAAGATCATCACCTATGCCATGTCTCTGAACGTCTTCTTCTTCCTCTTGGAAGTCTTCACCGCCTTCTACTCCGATATCCCCGGCCACAAGGCCCCCATTGTCTACCTGTTCTCGGGCATGGACGGCTTTGCCCAGTGGGCGCCCTTTATGTGGTTCGCGGCGATCCTGGCCTTCATGTCCCTGGCCCTGCTTATTCCGGCCAAACTGCGTGACAACCATGACCTGCTGCCCTGGACCCTGCTCTTCCTGGTCATCGCCACCTGGATCGACAAGGGCATCGGCCTGCTGGTCGGCGGTTTCACGCCCAACATGTTCGAGACTGTGACCGAATATGTTCCCACCATCCCCGAGCTGGCCATCGTGCTGGCCATCTACGCCATGGGCGCGATGATCCTCACCGTGCTCTGGAAGGTGGCCCTCGGCATCAAGCAGGAAGTGGGGCACTTGTAGAAACGACGTAAAGAAAAGAGCATCGGGGGAACTGAGTTCCCCCGAGCCCCCTCCATCTGTTCGGCCCGGAGGATGCATCCAAAGGTAATGCATCCTCCGGGCCGAAGCTGTTTGTGGGATCAGGATACAAGTCGTTGACGGGAGAGGCTGCAGCTTCTCCATGGCCATTCACTGAATAGTCAGAGTCCTTCTAATCCGTCACGGCAGCCATCCTTCCTCCATTGCAACGGCGTACCCAGTGGCTTGCGTCTTCCAACCAAATGAAACAGCCCGGCATTGCGCGCAATGCCGGGCCAAAAAACATCCCCTGCTGGAAGGGGCCCGGGGGAACTCAGTTCCCCCGGCTTTTCTTTTCGTTCTTCCTTCTTTCTCTTACCGGGCAGCCTGGCTCTGCTCCATGGCCGCATCCATCTGGATGATGAGGGTATTGTCGAGGCGGAAGTTCTTTTTGAGCTGAGCGCGGAACTGGCGGGCGTCCTGGAGTTCGCCAAACGAGCCGATGACGACGCGATGCCAGGTGCCTTTCTGCTTCAGCTGCACGGTAACCACGCGGGCATCCAGGCCGCTGTTGCGCAGCTTTTGGGTGTGATCCTGCGCGCCATCGCGATCTTTCCAGGAACTCTCCTGGATAGAATAATAAACCCCTTGGGCCACGGCGGCGGGTTGCGGCAGGCCGCGAGGCACGGCCACGGGATCGAGCGCTTCGGGACGCTGAATGCTGCCGCGCATCTCATACGGGCTGGTGGCCACAATATGGTCAGCAAGCACAGCCACATGCGTAGCGGAGAAGGGGCCGTTTTCGTTGAGCACCGTGCGAACAGTCGGCTGAATGGCTGGTTCGGCAAGTGGCTGGGTGTTGGCCCTGGCCGAGCGGGCGCTGACATTTGCCGCCACAAGCCGGGCCGCCGGGGTGGGCCGGCTGGCGGGCACGGCAGGCCGATTGCTTTGGACTTCGAGAGCTTGTGGCGCTTCCGCGGTGGCATCGGCCAGGGCGTGGGCCTCGGCCATGTCTTCGTCATCAGGGATGTCGGAATCCCCCACCACCACATCGTCGGCATCCTCTTCAATGGCTGCAGAGGCATCCGCCAGTTGCACGGCCGGGGCTGGCTGCGCATGCGGCGAAGCGGCTGGCTTGGCAGGTGCGGATTCCAGCTCCGCCAGATCGCTCTTCAGTCCGGTAGCAGGGATGGAGACCTGCGCGGTGATGGCCGTTTTTGGCTGTTTGCCGGCAAAACAGGCATTGAGAATGGTGGTGGCTTCGCGATTGCGGATTGCCCAGCTTTGCCCGCCGAGCACCACGGCGATGAGGCGGCGATTGTTGCGCTTGGCGGTAACGATAATATTGAACCCGCTGGCGCGGACAAACCCGGTTTTCAGTCCGTCCACGCCGGGGCAGGTGCCCAGCAGACGGTTGGAGTTGGTCCGGGTGTATTTGTTGTGGGTGATGGAACGGGTGGAGTGAATGGTCAGTGCGTTGGGGAAGCGCTTGAGGTAGGCGGCGGCAAGCACGAGCTGATCGCGCGCGGTGGTCAGCTGGCCGGCTGCGGGCAAGCCGTTGGGATTTTTGTAGACGGTGTCCTTCATGCCCAGGGATTTGGCCTTGCGGTTCATGCTGGCCACAAACGTGGAAATGCCGCCGTAGTGCTCGGCCACGGCAATGCAGGCATCGTTGCCCGAGGCCACGGCCATGCCGTACATCAAATCCTTGAGGGTCACGACCTCGCCGGCCTTGAGGTTCATGGTGGAACCGCCGGTGTTGGCTGCTGTGACACTGACTTTGATTTTGTCGTTCAGGGAGGCTTTTTTCTGTTCAATCAACTCCCAGACAACAAACATGGTCATCACTTTGGTCAGTGAAGCAGGGGCGATTTTCCTGTGAGGGTCCTGCTCAAAGAGCACCGTGCCTTTGCCCGTGTCCATGACAATGGCGGATTTAACATTCAGATCCCCCGCCACAGCCACTCCGGAGAGGAGCAGAACAGCGAGCGTGCTGCAAACGAATGCTCGGATAACTTGGACCATGACGCTCCCCTGCGTTAATTGCGTTACACCTCACTCTATCATAGCGTAAAATAACATTTCAATACTTTCTCTACACTTTTTCAAACGGTATTGTTTATGCATAGGGATTAGCCCTGAATCCGCACGACGGATGCCCGCGCCTCGCATCACAGCAGAGTTGCTGAGACGATACACCAATCCGGGCCAGCCACCTGGCAGGCAATGCTGAATCGTGCCTGCCAGGTGGCTGGAATCCTGTTATTTTTTGGAGAACTGATCAAAGGCATCCAAGGCGCGGGAGGAGTACACCAGTGCGGCGCCGGCGTTAAGCGCCGTGGCCATGGCCAGGGTTTCGGCCAGTTCATCGCGGCTGGCGCCGAGTTCCACAGCCTTGGCAGCATGCACGGCAATGCAGGTATCACACCGCGTGGTCACGGCCACGGCCAGGGCAATCAGTTCGCGGGTTTTGCCATCCAGGGCGCCCTTGCTTCCGGCTGCGGATTCTATCGTGCCCAGCCCCTTCATGATTTTGGGATTGGCCTGATCCAGCGCGCCAATGGCGCCGGCTGCTTCCTTGAGAAATTCCTGCCAGTTATTCAGCATGATCCACTCCTTTACGGGAATGCGCCGCCCGCCTCCCATGGCGGTATCCTGCGTCATTTTCAACCCAATGACCAGCAGCCAGGACGTATTATTTGCGGTGGGTTATTTTTGATGTGCCTTGAACCAGGCCATGAGCCCGGCGGTAGAGGCGTCATGTCCTGCGGGAGGGGCCGGGGAGTCACTGCGCAATTCCTTCTCGATGGTTTTAGCAAGTTGCTTGCCAAGCTCCACGCCCATCTGATCGTAGGAGTTCACCCCCCAGATGGCCCCCTGCACGAAGATTTTGTGCTCGTAGCAGGCGATGAGCAACCCCAGGGTGCGCGGGGTCAGGATGGGATAAAAGATGGAGGTTGTCGGCTTGTTACCGGGAAAGACCTTGTGCGGCGCCAGGCGTTCGGCATCGGCATCGGGGAGCCCGGAGGCACGCAGTTCCTCCAGCGCCTCCCCGAGCGTGCGACCGCGCATGAGGGCTTCGGTCTGCGCCAGGAAATTGGCGATGAGCAGCAGGTGATGTTCGCCCACGGGATTCAGGCTGCGCGCCGGAGCCAGGAAGTCGCAGGGAATGAGCCGGTCGCTCTGGTGAATCAGCTGATAGAAAGCGTGCTGCCCGTTGGTGCCGGGCTCCCCCCAGATGATCGGGCCGGTGGCGTAATCCACGAATTCGCCGTCCAGGGTGACCCGCTTGCCGTTGGACTCCATATCCCCCTGCTGAAAGTAGGCGGCAAATCGGTCAAGGTACTGATCATACGGGAGAATGGCCTGCGTCTCCGCGCCAAGGAAGTTGATGTACCAGATTCCCAGCAGGGCCATGAGCACCGGGACATTCTGGTCCAGCGGCGCAGTGCGGAAGTGCTCATCCATGGCGAAGGCGCCGTCCAGAAGCTCGTCGAAGCCTTCGGGCCCAATGGCCAGCATGATGGACAGGCCAATGGCCGACCAGAGCGAATACCGGCCGCCCACCCAGTCCCAGAACTCGAACATGTTCGCCGTGTCGATGCCAAAGGCCGAAACTGCGGTGTGGTTGGTGGAAAGGGCCACGAAATGCCGGGCCACCTGCGCAGGATCCTTGGCATGTTCCAGGAACCAGGCCTTGGCCGTGGCGGCATTGGCCATGGTTTCCTGGGTGGTGAAGGTCTTGGAGGCCACGATGAACAGGGTGGTTTCCGGATTCAGACGTTTGACGGTCTCCACCATGTGCGTGCCATCCACATTGGAGACGAAATGGCAGCGCAGCCGCTCGTGCCCATAGTGGGCCAGGGCGCGGGTGACCATCAGCGGGCCGAGATCCGAACCGCCGATACCAATGTTGACCACGTCGGTGATGGGGTTGCCGGTGTAGCCCAGCCACTCGCCGCTGCGGACCTTGCGGGCAAAGCCGCGCATCTTTTCCAGCACGGCGCGGATGGCGGGCATGGCGTCCTCCAGCTCGCCGGAGGCGCTGCGGGGGCCCATGGGCCGATCGGAGCGATTGCGCAGGGCCACGTGGAGCACGGCCCGCCCCTCGGTGATGTTGATGCGTTCTCCGGCAAACATGGCCTCGCGCCGTTCCTCCACGCCGCAGTCAGTGGCCAGGGCCTGGAGCAAGAGCAGGGTTTCATTGGTGATGCGATGTTTGGAAAAGTCGAACAGCACGCCTTCCACAGTCCGGGAGAGCTGTTCGAACCGCGTCGGGTCCTGGGCGAAAAGATCGCGCATGTGCACGCCGGCCATCTGTTTGGCATGGACGGCAAGCGCGTTCCAGCTCTCCAACAAGGTGCGGCTCTGCATGGGAGGGACTCCTTTGACGCAAGAGGAAAAAAGGTTCGGATTGCGGGCATCCTAGCGCACTATCACGGCAAAGAACAAGCGCGGACCAGTCCGAAACCGCTTGCAAGACGCAGCGAATCCCCGTAAGGAGCAAGCTCTCTAGAGGCCTTTCGCCTCGCAACAATTCAGCCGGAGCGTAATGCATGTCTTCCTCCCGTCTGGCGATCCTGTGGACGTCCAGCGACCGTGAAGTGGCTTTGACCATGGCGTTCATGTATGCCCGCAACTCCAAATCCAAAGGCTGGTGGGACACCGTTCGTCTGGTGGTCTGGGGGCCTTCCGCCGAAGTGCTGGCCATGGACCACGACTTGCGCCAGCAAATCCGCGACCTGCGCGAGCTGGGCGTGGAAGTGATGGCCTGCAAGGCCTGTGCGGATCTCTTTGACGTGGCCGACAGGCTGACGACCCTCGGCGTGACCGTGCAGTTCATGGGTCCCGAACTGACCGCCATGCTCAAGGACGACTGGAAAATTCTGACCGTGTAGCCCCCGGCTTCGGCCCCCGGCTCCGGCCATGCACTGCTCCGCCTGCGAGGCGATTCCTATGGACGACCGTCCCCGCCGTCCCTCTCCAGACCTGTCCGCACTGCTTGCAGCCATCAAACGCCGCAACAAGGAGGCATTGGCCGGAGTGGATACCGCCAGGGCCAAGGCGGCCAGTCTGCAGTCCCTCTCGCGCGCCCTGCGGCGGATCATGGCCACTGACGGCACCCCTCCGCACGACTGATCCAGTATTCCAATCTCCCGTCTTGCGTTGATGTTCATCCTGCGATGCAATGCCCGCGAGGTTTCACACCCTGGGCAGCATCGCAGGATGATTATATTATACTGATTCAAAAAGAAAAAACACCCTGGCGGCCGATTCCTCCACCGGAATCGGCATTCCCAGTGCCCGGGGCTATGCGACTGGCCCGAACCGGGGTGGACGGCGAGGGGGGGCCACATCGTCTCGCGTCAGGAATCTTGGCGGAACAAACGAGGGTTCCTTCCATGCAGGAAGGATCCCCCGAAGGCCCTGCCCTACCCTTCGGCCAGACCGGCTTCCAGCGCGGCCAACAGACGGGACACATCTTCAGCCGTATTGTACAGATGGGGGGCGATGCGGATGGACGTGCCCCGGACGCTGACGAAGACCTTGCGCGCGGCCAGGGCCTTGGCCAGCCCCTGCGGCAGGGTCCGGGAGCGCAGGCCGGTCATGTGCGGGCCACGGGCGGCCGGGGCCGGGGCCGAAAAGCCCAGGGCCGTGGCGGCGTCAAGGATGGTCTGCAGCATGGCGGCGTTGTGCGCGGCAATGTTCGGCACGGCCCAGTGGCGTAGCAGCTTCAGGCCCTCCTCCACCATGGGCAGCTGGATGAAGGCCGAGACGCCGCCCATGTCAAACAGGCGCGCCCCGCCACGGTAGGCGTCGGCATAGTCCACCAGCTTGGAAAAGTCGTCGCTGTCCTTGCGGTTGAGCCAGTTTTCTTCCAGGGGCTCGCCGTCGAACCAGCGGGGATGCACGATGCAAAAGCCGATGCCATAGGCCCCGAAGCACCATTTGTGCGAGGCCGAGACCACAAAGTCCGCATCGATGGCCGCCAGATCCAGAGGCATGGCGCCCAGGGCCTGGGTGGCATCCACGGTCAGGGCAATGCCGCGTTCCCGGCAACGCGCACCGATGCGCACCAAATCCACCAGGGTGCCGTCGGTCCAGTGGCAGGGCGGCAGGGCGGCAATGCCCACCCGCTCGCCAGCAGGACCATCCAGGGCGGTCAGCACGGCGGCTGTCCAGTCGTCATCTGCCGGTCGTTTCACGGTCACCAGATTTCCGCCCCCGGCACAGGCCTTTTTCTGCCAGCAGTAGACGTTGGAGGGGAACTGATCCTCCAGTACCAGCACGTCCTGTCCAGCCTTCAGGGGCAGGTTGCGGGCGGCGATGGCCAGGCCATAGGACGAGGCCGGGACAATGGCGATGCGCTCGCCGTCCACGCCAAAAACCTCGCCAGCCAGGGGGCGGATACGCTCCAGGGTGGCGAAGAAATCCGCCGGTCCCATGGTCCAGGGCTGGGCCTTGGCCTGCAGGGCCGCCGTTGCGGCCGCCACGCCGGCCCTGGGCAGGGGCGAAGTGAAGGCACAGTTGAAATAGGCAACATCTGCGGGGAGTTCAAACAGCTGGCGCGGGGTGATGGTCATGATTTCCCTCCAGGAAAGAGAGCGTTGTTGTGCGATATTGACAAGAAAAAGTCCAGCGCCCCCAGCACCCCTGAAGCAGAGCCCGCAAGTGTGGCTGCAGCAGGCGGGAGTTGCCTTCTGGGTCCGGCCTGGATACAGAACACTGTCATGCGGTACAACATAGCCAACACCACCCTCGCGAGCATCCTGGACCTGGGCCTCAAGTTGTTTCGCCACAACGCGCGCACAGCCCTGCTCATCGCCTTGGTGCTCTCCCTGCCTGATTTGCTGATCCTGGGCATCGACGCCATGGATGCGGGCCTTGCCCCTTCCGAAACCATCCAGGATGCAGCGGCCACCCAGACCCTGCCGCTGGCAAGCAACGGTGAGGATTCGCCGCTGCCGTCTTTCCTCGAGAACAACGCGGAATTCGATGCAAAGACGCTACTCGTGATGGCCATCGGGATGGTGCAGGTCTTTCTGCTCTTTCCGGTGACGTCCGGCGCTCTGGCCCTGTGCTATACCGCGGATCTCTTCGGGGAATCCCTCACCTGGAGCGCCGCCATCCGCCGGGCCTGGGGCCAGAAGGGCTCGCTGTGCACGGCCATGGCCCTCTCCACGCTGTACACCATCTGCGGCATGCTGCTGTTCATCCTGCCGGGGATTTACCTTGGCTTGCGCTACACGCTGATCTACCACGCCGCGGCCCTGGAGGGTGCGGATCCCCGGGGGGCCCTGCGCCGCAGCGGCGTGCTGATGCAGTCGCACTATCTGATGGCCCTGACGATCATGTTTCTGATGTGGGGGGTGACCATCGGCACCATCGTGGCCGTCTCCAGCACGGCCAGTCCGCTGGTGGCCGGTCTGGTACAGTGGGCGGCCGAGGCCGGGACCATGTGCCTCGTTTCCGCGTGTTACACGGCCCTGTATTTTGCCGCACGCAGCAAGCATGAACAATTCGACCAGACCATGGCGCTCTCGCGCCGGTCCTGAGTTCCCGCATGCAGGCCTTCGAGATCCGGGAACTGGGCCTTGGCGGGGTGCTGGACCATGCCCTCCGGCTGTACCGCCAGACCTTTTCCGACTGCCTCGTGGCCGTGCTGGCCATCTCCGGCCCATTGTACGTGATCAACGCCCTGCTGGACCGCGCCGCCACACAGGGCTTCCTGAGCCAGTCCGGGGCGGACACCTGGAACATCCTTGTGTTTCTGGTGTATCTTATCCTGCTGGTCCCCCTGCAGTATGCCATCGTCACCGCCACCCAGGCCGGAACCTACCTGGGCGCGCCGGTGTCGCGACAGGCGGCCTTTCAGCTGGCCAGGGGCTGCTATCTGCGCCTGCTCTGGGTCCGGCTGGTGCGCTACCTCCTGCTGCTGGTGGGCCTGTTGTTGGTGGTGTTGCCGGGCTTGTGGGTGTATGTGCGGTACTTTTTTGCGGAAGAAGCGATCATTCTGGAGGATGCCCGCTCCGGCGAGGCCCTGGGACGCAGCGCGAGCCTGAGCCGCGAGGTCTTCGGACTCATCGTGCTGGGCAGCCTGTGCTTTGGCCTGGGATCCGGCCTGCTGTATTTTTCCCTGGATGCCGTGGCCCAGCCCCTGCTGCGGCTCTGCCTGGAAGTGGCCGTGAGCGTGCTCCTGGTGCCGGCGGAACAGGCCCTGAGCTGCGTGCTCTATTTCTCCGCCCGCTGCAGCGGCGAGCAGTTTGATGTGGAACTGGCGACCCTGCGGACAGATCGGCGCCCGGAATCCACCTAACGCATTTTGAGAATTCATAAAGACGTATCGTGGGAACAGCTTTCTGGAGAAAGGTTCTTCCGCGCGCACTGGGCATTCTTACAATCCCGTTGCTCCAACGCCCAGGGCCCGGATCAGCCGCGTGGCCAGTTCCCGCATATCCGCCTCCGTGGTCAGCCGGCCCCAGGAGATGCGGATAGTGCCCAGCCCGTGCCGCGGTTCCACGCCCATGGCCTCCAGCACGGAGGACATCTTCATTTCCCCATTGTGCCCACCGTGGCAGGCCGCGCCGCCGGACACGGCCACGTCTTCCATGACCAGCGCCGAGAGCAGATCCCCGGCCCGCCGGTCGGTGAAGCCGAGGAAAAGCGTCTGCGGCAGGCGTTCCGCGCCATCACCATGAAGCACATAGGCCACGCCCTGCTCCCGGGCCTGATTTAGGGTCTGCAGGAGGATGGCCGCCAGGGCGCGTTGCCGGGCGGCTTCGGCAGGCAGATCCTCGGCAGCCAAGGCGCAGGCCTCACCCAGGGCGACGAGGGACGGGATGTTTTCCGTGCCTGGACGCAGGCCGCCTTCCTGCCCGCCGCCGTACACCAGGGGCGAAAGCCGCTCCCGCCGGCCCGGCGCGAACACCAGGGCCCCCACCCCCTTGGGGGCGTACATCTTGTGCCCGGCCACGGTCAGCCAGTCCACCCCCAGCGCGGGCAGGTTGACGGGAATCTTGCCCACGGCCTGGGCGGCATCGGTATGCAGCAGCACGCCATGGCGACGACACCGCGCGGCGATTTCGGCCATGGGCTGCAGCACCCCGGTTTCGTTGTTGGCCAGCATGACCGAGACCAGCCGCGGGCCGGGGAATTGCGCCGCTGTGGCCAACGCTGCTTCCAGCACATCCAGCCGGACCACCCCACGGCTGTCCACGGGCAGGATCTCCAGCCGCACGCCACACCTGGCCAGAATGCGGGCCGGACCGAGCACGGCCGGGTGCTCCACAGCGCTCACGGCCAGCCAGCCCGGCGCCTGCGGGTCAACCTCCCCCTCGCGCATGAACAATCCCAGCAAAGCCAGATTGTTCGCCTCCGTGGCGCCGCCGGTGAACACCACCTGCCCGGGCTCCACGCCCAGCAGGCCGCCCACCTGGGCCCGGGCGCGATCCATGGCTTCCCTGGCGTCCAGCCCGTCCCCATGGGCACAGCCAGGGTTGCCGGGGCGGTCTGAAAAATAGGGGAGCATGGCCGCAAGTACGCGAGGATGCACGGGAGTGGTGGCGTTACAGTCGAAATAGAGAGGCGAAGGCATGGCGGCTCCTGCGAGGTGGGAATTGAACAGCCAGTCGGGCAATCACGGTTGTGACCCGGCCGGCCGGTGAGGTCAAGATTCCATATTTTCGGCATTGCCTTTTTCCCGCCAGCCACGTAAAAGCATGATTGCCATGGACGAAGACCCTCCCCCCTCTCCCCGAATGCGCCGTCCCCGGTCGCGCGTTGTGCGATCGTTTTCTTCATTTTTTTCTCGCTGTTGCGTCGTGAGCGACCATGCCTGAACTCGTCTTGTGTTCGCTGGCCGCCATTCTCATTTCCGCATGGTGTTCCATGCTGGAAGCGTCCTTCTATTCGGTTCCGGCAAGCTTTATCGAGCACTTGCGCACCGAGGGCAAACGCTCCGGGCAGATTCTGCACAAACTGCGCTCGGACATCGACAAGCCCATCTCAGCCATTCTGATCCTGAACACCGTGGCCAACACCGCCGGGGCTTCCCTGGCCGGGGCCATCGCCAGCCGGGAGCTCGGCTCGGAGATGGCCGGCTACTTCGCCGCGCTGTTCACGCTTCTGGTGCTGTTCTTTTCGGAAATCGTCCCCAAGACCGTGGGCGTGGCCTATGCCCGGACCATCGCCCCGCTGATGGCCCGGCCCCTGCGGGTTATCGTCGTCATCCTTTGGCCTTTCATCTGGGTCACCAGCACCCTGACCCGCGTGCTCAAGCCCCGGAAAACCCGCTCGGAAATGACGGAAGATGACATCCGGGCCATCGTGGCCCTGACCCGACGGTCCGGCGTGCTCAAACCCTATGAGGAGCAGACCATCATGAATCTGCTGCTCATGGACCTCAAAACCGTCAGCGACATCATGACCCCGCGCACGGTGGTTTTCTCCCTGGCTGCGGAATCCACGGTGGCCGAGGCGAAAATATCCCAGGGCTTCTGGATTCACTCCCGCGTCCCCGTCTACAAGGGCGAGGACACGGAAAACGTGGTGGGCATCTGTTACCGACGTGACGTGCTCACCCTGCTGGCCGAGGATCACTTCGACACCACCATTGAGGAGATCATGCGGCCGGCCCGCTTTGTCCTCTCCACCCTGACCCTGGACCGATTGCTGGTGGAATTATTGGAATCCCGGGTACATCTGTTCGTGGTGCTGGACGAGTATGGCGGGATGGAGGGCGTGGTCAGCCTGGAGGACGTGGTGGAGGAAATGCTCGGCAAGGAAATTGTGGACGAGACTGACCGGGTGGAGGATCTCCAGGCCCTGGCCCGGGCCCGCAAAGAGCAGTTGACGAAAGCCAGGGAACGGTTACACAATAAACAACTTCCTGCTGGCCCAACGTCCTGACCAGACGTTCCTGACACCGAACGCCGCACAGAAAACCGGGAGAAGTCGTTCATGACCGGCAAGAAATCCAACACCAAGATCTACATCATTGCCCTGCTGTTGTTCGTGGGCGGTTTGGGCGCGCTGGTGGCCTCGGGCCTTTCGGAAAACAGCGTGTACTTCCTCAACGTTTCCGAAGCCCTGGCCATGCCCTCGGAAAAGCTGGGGGCCATGCGCATGTTCGGTCAGGTGGACGAACGCGACCTGAGCCAGTACCAAGGCATGCCCGGGGTGACCTTCCGGCTCATCGACAAGGATGATCCCTCCAAAACGCTGATGGTCGATTACAAAGGCGCCGTGCCGGACACCTTCAAACCCGGCGTGGAAGTGATTGTGGAAGGTTCCCTGAACAAGGCCGGCGGCCAGTTCACCGCCTCCACCCTCATCACCAAGTGTCCCTCCAAATACGAAAAGCAGAACCGGCAGGAAGGCTGACGCTTCCGCCATCATCCCAGCGACACTACGCCGCCTCTGCCTTCGGGCCGGGGTGGCTTTTTTGTGCACTGCAGGCTTTGTCACCAGATTGTCACATCAACATCCATCCGGCTGTGGTATGCTTCGCCTCCAGAACCAAGTTGTTTCCCGCCTGTGAACCTTAGCGCGGAGCATACCCATGCCTGACGAGTCCGATTTTTCTCGCCAGCCTTCCTCGCCGGAGCAACCCGCCGCCTCCGGGCGGAATCGCATGACTCCCATGCCCCAACTGCCCAGGCTCCCGTCCCTGGGGTTGCGGCGTTTCGGGGGGCTGCTCGTTGCGGGGGCCTGCGCCTTGCTGCTGTTCCTGGCTTTCGACAATATTATCGAGAACGTCAGCGCAGAAAAAATTGTCGTCAACCAGCGGTTCTATGTTGGCACCCTGGACTGGTGGCTGGAACCCGGCGTGCACTGGCAGCTTTTCGGCAAGGTGACCACATACCGGCGCTCCACGCAGTTCTGGTTTAGCAGCAACAATGACCAGGGCAGCCGGACCGAGCTCTCCATGCGCACCCGCTTCAACGACGGCGGGCATGCCAACATTTCCGGATCCGTACGGTTTGACCTGCCTCTGGAGTTGGACAAGCTAACAAATTTACACATAAAATACGGTTCGCAGGAGGCCATTGAGCAGCAGCTTATCCGCACCGTCATGGAACGCGCGGTGTACATGACCGGCCCACTCATGAGCAGCCGCGAATCGTACAGCGAAAAACGTCCCCTGCTGCTCACGTATATTGAGGATCAGGCCAAGCACGGCGTGTACAAGACCACGACCACCACCAAATACGTGGAAGACCCCGTCACCGGTGACAAACGTCAGGTGACCGTCTCCGAACCCGTGCTCGACTCCAAGGCGCCCAATGGTATCGCGCGCATGGAGAGCTCATCCATCGAGGAATATGGCATCAAGCTTTATAACCTCTCCATGAACATGATTGCCTATGATCAAAAAGTGGAGCAGCAGATTACCCAGCAGCAGCAGATCACCATGGACATCCAGACCAAAAAGGCCGAAGCCGCCAAGGCCGAACAGGATGCCATCACCGCCGAACAAAAAGGTCGCGCGGCCGCCGCAGAGTCCCGCTGGAAGCAGGAAGCGGAAAAGGCCATGGCCGTGGTCCGGGCCGAGCAGGACAAGCAGGTGGCTGAACTGGCGGCCCAAAAGGAATACAATGTGGCCAAGCTGGGTGCGGAAAAAGAACTGCAGGTGGCTTCGCTGCAAAAGGAAGCAGCAGAACAGCTGAAAGGGAAACTCATTCTGGAAGGCCAGGGCGAGTCTGAAAAGCGCAGGCTGATCATGCAGGCAGACAATGCCCTGGAAACCCGCCTTGCAGCCTGGAGAGAAGTGAACCGCAACTATGCCGAGGCGATTGCCCGGTACAGTGGCAACTGGGTGCCCCAGGTGCAGCTTGGCAGCGCGGCCGTTGCGCCTGCGGGTGTTGCGGGCAATACGGGCATGCCCGGCGCCCCGGGGGCCTATCAGCTGATCGATCTGCTGACAGCCAAAACCGCGCGGGATTTGGCGCTGGATCTAGGCATGAGCGCTACTTCAGGCCCGGCAGGTGCTTCGGGGAAATAGCGTTTCCGACCTTGAGGGAACCGTTACCATATTTTCACATTGCGCAGGCATGACCGGAAAACACGGGGCTGGCAATCCATCCCTCCGCGGCATGCTTTGTTTCCTGCCATATTTCCCGCCGGTTGCACCTCCCGGGTTGAAACCATATTGCGGCTCTTTGCCGGGTGCGGGGCTCTTCCCCTTCCGGCCGTTTCAGTTTAGGGTGCCGCCTTCCGACGACACGCAAGGTGGTGACACATGCATCTGCTTGGCTACTGGACGCAGCTGGCGTGCCTGCTGCTGACCCTGGGGCTCTCTGCATACGCCCTCATCCTGTGCTGGAACAATGACCTGCGCTGCCCCTCCTGGCTGGAGCGGGGTCATCTGCTGGCATCTGCCCTGCTGACCCTGGGCGGGGGCGTCCTGTTGGCCGCCCTGGTGGAGCGGGACTATTCCTTTGCCCTGGTGGCGGACTACACGGACGACTTCCTGCCACTATTTTACCGCATCACGGCCTTCTGGGCCGGGCAGGCGGGTTCGCTCTACTTCTGGGCCTGGATGACGGCACTCTTCTGCCTGATCTTCCAGATCACCCCGGCGTACGCCCGCCTTTCCCAGAATTCAAAGTTGCATTTCTGGCTCTTCCATCACGGCGTGATGGCTTTCTTTCTGCTGTTGCTCACCAGTTACAGCAATCCCTTTACCGAGGTCATTCCCGCCCCGCACGATGGCAACGGGCTGAACCCGCTGCTGCAGAATCCGGGCATGATTTTCCATCCGCCCCTGCTCTTCCTGGGCTACGCGGGCTTTACCATTCCCGCCTGTCTGGCCCTGGGGCAGACCCTGGCCGGCGAGTTCGGCCGGACCGGGCATTGGACCCTCGTGGGCCGGCCCTATGCCGTGAGCGCCTGGGTCTTCCTGACGGCCGGCATTATTCTCGGCGGTTGGTGGAGCTACATGGAACTCGGCTGGGGTGGATACTGGGCCTGGGATCCGGTGGAAAACGCCTCGCTCATCCCCTGGTTTGCCGGCACGGCCGTGCTGCACACCACGGTGCTGCAAAGCCGCCGCGGCGTGCTGCCCAGGGCCAACGTGTTCCTCATCGGCCTGACCCTGGTGACCTGCTTCTTTGCCACCTATCTCGTCCGTTCCGGGGTGGTGGAGAGCCTGCACGCCTTTGGCAAGGCTCCCATCGGCGTGCCGCTCCTGCTGTTCATGATTGCCACAACCATCTTCATGCCCGTGGTCATCGCCGCGGGCTACGGGAACAATCCCGCCGGCCAGGGACGGGAGCTTGCCGGGCTGGCCAGCCGGGAAGGCATGCTCATCCTGGCTGTCTGGGCGCTGCTGGCCCTGGGGCTGGTGGTGCTCCTGGGCACCATGTGGCCGGTGATCTCCAAGCTGTGGAGCGCCAACACCGTGGGTTTGGATCAGACATTCTACAACAAGGTCTGCATGCCGTTCTTTGTGATCATCGCCCTGCTGCTATCTGTCTGCCCCTGGATTTCCTGGCAGGGCGGCGTGGGCAAGGCCAGGCATCTGGCCCTGGTGGGTGCGACCTTCGCCGGCCTGCTGGTGCTGTTCTATGTGCTGGGCTATACCAAGCCCGTGGCCCTGGTGGGCGCAGCGGCGGGCGGGGCCTGCCTGCTCTCCCTACCTCTGTTGCTGGTCACGGACAAGGCCGCGCGCAAGCTCCCGGCCTCCCTGGCCGCGCATCTGGTGCACATCGGCCTGGCCATGATGGTGGTGGGCGTGGCCTTCTCCGGCCCCTATCAGGAAGAGCGTCAGGTGGTGCTCAAACCAGGAGAAACCACCGAAGTGGCCGGCTTTACCTTCAAATATGAAGGCCTGCGCGAGTTCCGCACCGATGCCATGGCCGCCCTGGAAGCGACCATCATCGTCGAGCAGGATGGCAAACTGGCCGGCTCGCTCCTGCCGCAGCGTCGAATTTATCAAAAGTTCCCCAATGCCTATGCCGAGGCCAGCACCATCTTCTCCCTGGGCACCGAGGTGTACGCCACGCTGCTCGGCGCGCAGGAAGACCACACGGCCTCCTTCACCCTGAGCGCGCATCCGCTGGTGAACTGGTTGTGGATAGGCGGGACGATCATGTGTCTGGCCCCCTTCTGGGGCATCTTCCGCGGCAAAAACCGCGGGGAGCAGGCGTGAGTTCTTCCGCGTCCGGCGAAGCCCGTCAGCTGGCTTCCGCCAGGGGCCTGGGCAAGTTTTACGGCCCGCGTCTGGTCTTCAAGGACGTGCAATTCAGCGTCCGGGGCGGGGAGTGCCTGCTCCTGGCCGGACCCAACGGGGCGGGCAAGTCCACCCTGCTCAAGGTACTGGCCGGCCTGACACCGGCCGACGCCGGAACCTGCGAACTGGCCGTGGGGCATGACAAACTCGGCTTCCTCGGCCACGTGACCTGTATCTATCCGCAGATGAGCGGTCTGGAGAATCTGCGGTTCTGGGCCAAGGTCCACGGCCTTGCCCTGACAGATGACACCCTGCGCCAGCGGCTGGCCGCAGTGAACCTGCAGGATGCCGCAGACGAGCGCGCCGGGACCTACTCCCGCGGCATGGCCCAGCGGCTGAATCTGGCGCGGGTATTCCTCAACACGCCGGAATTGCTTCTGTTGGATGAACCGGGGACGGGATTGGATGTGGCCTCCACGGCGCTCTTGACCAGATCCATCCGCCAGGCCCGGGAGCGCGGGGCCGGGGTGATCTGGATCAGCCATCATCTGGAGCGAGACCTGGCCGAGGCCGACGCCGTGCTGGCCCTTTCCGGCCGCGGCGCCCCGGCGTATTATGGCCCGGCCACGGGGTACACGCCGGAGGTCTGCACGTGCTGAAGCCGGCCCTGATCATCGCGCAGAAGGATCTGCGCCTTCTGGCTGGCCGGTCCAGCGGGCTGGTGCAGGCCGTGCTGCTGGGGCTGGTGCTGCTCTTCCTGTTCAGTCTGGCCCAGGCGCCGGGGCAGAAGCTGCCCCCGCAAAGCGCGGCGGCGGTGTTCTGGATGGCTTCCTTATTCTGCGAGATTCTGGTGGTTAACGCGCTCTTTTTTGTGGAAGAAGCCCAGGGTGCCCGGCTGGCGCTGAGCCTCTCGCCCATGCCGGTCCAGGCCATCTGGCTGGGCAAGGTGCTGGCCAGTCTGGTGTTGCTGCTGCTGGCGCAGTGTCTGTTCCTGCCGGCCAGTGTGGCTTTTCTGGGGCAGTCCTTCAGCGGCGAGGTGCTGCCGGCACTGGGCATGACCCTTTTGGCGGACTGGGGGCTGGTGGTGCTGGGGGCTCTGTTGGGAGCGCTCTCCCAGGGGCAGGCGGCGCGGGAATCCTTGCTCTCCGTGGTGCTTTTTCCGTTGCTGCTGCCACTGCTCCTGGCCGCAGTGCGGGGCCTGACCCTGGCCCTGGGCGGCCCGCCCGAGGAGCTGGACAACTGGTTCATGACCGCCGGCGCCTTTGATCTGATGTTCACGGCCGCAGCGTTGCTGCTGTTTCCCTTTGTGTATGGAGGAGATGCATGACCCTGCCCATTCCCGCACTGGCCTGCATCGCCGGCCTGGCCATGGCCGCCTCGCAGTGGCTCATCTGGGTGTATGCGCCCGTGGAAGCCACCCTTGGGCCGGTGCAGAAGATTTTTTACGTGCACATGCCCCTGGCCGGGTGGTCCATGCTGAGCTTTGCCGTTACCTTTGTGGCCAGCATATTGTATTTGATGAAGAAAAATCTTCGGTACGACCTGCTGGCCGGAGCCTCCGCCGAGCTGGGCGTGCTCTTCAGCGGGCTGGCGCTTATTACCGGCTCCATCTGGGGGCGCATCTCCTGGAACGTCTGGTGGACCTGGGATCCGCGGCTGACCACAACGCTGATCATGTGGTTCATCTATGCCGCCTACCTGCTGGTGCGAGGGCTGGAGATGCCCCGGGCCCGCAAGGCCACCGTGGCCGCGGTGCTGGGGGTGGTGGCCTTTCTGGACGTGCCCCTGGTGTTTCTTTCCGCGCGGTTGTGGCGCTCGGTGCATCCGGCCGTCTTTGCCTCCAAGGAAGGCGGGCTGACCAGCGAGATGACCACCACGGTGCTCGTCTGCGTGGCTGCGTGGTTCTTCGTCTGGCTGTGCCTGCTGGAAATGCGGCGGCAGCTGCTGCGGCAGCAGGAACGCCTCCTGACACTGCAACAAACCATGAGTGCGCAACGCTGACGCCTGCGCGCCCAACGTCGAGGACTGAATCATGGACGCCCAATCCGCCCTCCTGATCGCCAACGCCCTGGTGTGGCTTGGCATTGCCGGGTACATCGCCTTTCTGGCCGGACGGCAGCGCGTGCTGTCGCAACGTATTGCGCGTATGGAGCAACTGCATGGCCCGGAAAAATAATCCCAAGCCCTCCGCATCCCCTCAATCTGCTCCTGTTGCCCCCATGCGGGTGCTGGCCCTGGGCGGAATGGGGTTGTTCATCATTGCCATCTTCCTGGGATCCTTCCTTTCCCGCATGTCTCAGGACACACGCTTCGAGGATCGGCGGCCCCAGAGCGGCATGGGCGGTATGGGCTCCATGGGCCAGACCGGCCAAATGCCTCCAGGCCAAATGCCTTCGGGCGAGGCCATGCCCCCGGCCATGGCCGAAGCGATGAAAAAGGCTCAGGAAAGCGGCCAGGCCATGCCACAGCAAACCCCGCAGGGCATGCCCGGCCAGGCCATGGCTGGCTTGGATCCCCAGGCCATTGGCCGCGTGGGCGCGCTCATGCGACAGATGCAGACCGAGCCCAACAACGCCACCCTGCTGGCCATGCTGGCTGACGAGTTCATGCACGTGAACGACTGGGACGCCTCCATCAGCTTCCTGAACCGCGCCCTGGTCATCGAGCCATCCAACGCCCGGGTGATGGGCCTGCTGGGCATCAGCCATTTCAACAGCAAACAATACGAGACCGCAGCCCAGTATTTTGAAACCCTGCTCACCGTGGAGCCGGACAACGCCGGGGCGCATTACAATCTGGGCATGATCTACACCCGTTTCCTGAACAAACCCGAGGAAGGCAGGCGCAAGCTCGAAGCCCTGCTCAAGCTGCCCACAGCCTCGGACCAGCTGCGCCAGGAGGCACAGCAGCTGTTGCACACCCCGCCGGCCCCCTCTGAAAGCGGCAGTCCGGCGGCTGGAGCCGGCAACGCCAGCAGCTCGTGAAAAATCCCACCTTCGGCATCGTATTGACGAGAGCTTGGGGGCATGGCATGAAAAAATCTTCATGCCAATGGCAGATGTTGCATTTGTGTGATCTTTTCATGCCGTGCATGGTGCACGGGCATGGTACGCTTGATTCACTCACTTTTTCCGAGGAGGACGTATGCGTTCGTTGAAACTGGCACGCTTGGCCGTGCTTGCGTCGTTCCTGGTGCTGGGCGCAGCTGGCGCAGCCACGGCTGAAGACACCATCAAAATCGCCGTGCCCTCCCCCTTCACCGGCGCTGCCGCCGGCTACGGCGACAACGTCAAGGCCGGTGTTGAAATGAAGCTGGCGGAAATCAACGCCGCCGGTGGCATCAATGGCAAGAAGGTCGAAGCCGAATTCCTCGACGAGCAGTGCGATCCCAAGGAAGCCGCCACAGTGGCCACCAAGATCACCCAGAACGACGCCATCCTGGGCATCGTGGGCCATCTTTGCTCCTCCGCCCATCTGGCCGCCCTGCCCAACTATGTGAAGAAGGGCGTGGTCGCCATCTCCCCCACCGCCACCAACGTCACCATTTCGGAAAAGAACAAGGACAAGAGCGGCAAGGCCTGGAGCTATCGCGTGGTGTATCGCGATGACTTCCAGGGCGCCTTCCTGGCCCGGTACGCCTCCAAGGTGCTGGGACTCAAAGCCATTGCCGTGTTCTATGAAAACAACGACTACGGCATCGGTCTGAAGAACGCCTTTGTGGCCGAAGCCAAGAAGATCGGCCTCGCCGTGGTTGGCGAAGAAGGCTACATGAAAGGCGCTTCCGACTTCACGCCCCAGCTGACCGCCCTGAAGAGCAAGAATCCCGACGGCCTCTTCATCTCCGGCTACTACAACGAAGGCGCACTGATCGCCACCCAGGCCAAGAAGCTGGGCATGAACGTGGCCAAGTTCGGCGCCGACGGCCTGGATAACGCCGACTACATCAAGCTGGCCGGCGACGCTGCCGAGAATACCTACCTGACCGTGCCCTTCCTGGCCGAATCCGCCAGCGCCGACGCCCAGGCCTTCCTCAAGCAGTTTGCCGATACCTACAAGCGTGAATCCGACTGGATGAGCGCCAACGCCTTTGACGCTACCGGCCTGCTGCTGCAGGCCATCAAGACCGCCGGCCCTGACCGCGCCAAGATCCGCGACGCCGTGGCCGCCATGAGCAGCCCCGAAAACGGCTACAAGGGCATCACCGGCGTGACCTACTTCGACGCTGAGGGCGACTGCCTGAAGAACGCCTTCGTCAAGGTGGTCAAGGGCGGCAGCTTTGCCCCCGCGGACAAGCAGATGGAATAACAGAGGCCCAGCCGAGAGCATGAGCCTCCAGGAGACAGGCTGGGCCGGCGCAAGAGGTCCAGCCTGTTTCCATTCCTGGCAAGAACCACTTTTCTTCAACAATCCTTTAGCGTTTCCCAGGCGGTCGCCGTGCTAGAGCAACAACTCGTCAACGGGCTGACTCTCGGGGTCATCTACGCCCTCATCGCCGTCGGCTACACCATGGTGTACGGCGTCATCGAACTGATCAACTTCGCCCACGGCGAGGTGTACATGATCGGGGCGTTTCTGTGTGTGACCTTCATCACGGCCTTGGGCCTTCCTTTTTATGTCTCCATGCTCATGGCCATGGTCTGCGCCGCGGGCATTGGGGTGACCATCGATCGCATCGCGTACAAGCCGTTACGAAGTTCGCCGCGGCTGGCGGTACTCATCACCGCCATCGGCATGTCCATTTTCCTGCAGAATTTGGCCATGATCATCTGGGGCAGCCGGCCCGTGCCCTTCCCCCAGGATGCAGTGCCCGGGTACTTGAAGCTCACGGCCATTGAGTTCAGCGGCGTGCACCTCTCCTGGCTGCAGCTGTTCATCTTTGCCGTCACCTTCGGCATGATGCTGCTGCTGTACGTGATCATCAACCACACCCGCATGGGCACGGCCATGCGCGCCCTGGCGCAAAACCGCACCTGCAGCCAGCTCATGGGCGTGAACGTGAACCGGGTCATCGCCTTTACCTTCGCCCTGGGGTCCTCCATGGGCGCGGTGGCCGGGGTGCTGGTTTCGGTGTATTACAACACCCTTTCGCCCACCATGGGGTACGTGGCCGGGGTCAAGGCCTTTGCCGCGGCCGTGCTGGGCGGCATCGGCTCCGTGCCGGGCGCCATGTTCGGGGGGATTGTGTTGGGTATCGCCGAGGCGCTGGGTGCAGGCTACGTCTCCTCGCTGTACCGCGATGGAGTGGCCTACGCCGTGCTCATCGCGGTGATCATTTTCCGCCCCTCCGGCCTGCTGGGCAAGGCCCTGGTGGAAAAGGCCTAAGCCATGAAGAAATTCCTGCTTCCCGTGTTCGTGGCTGCGGCCCTGGTGTTCCCTTTGCTGCCCTTTGCCAACGACTACGTACTGCACGTGGTGACCCTGGTAATGGTGTACATGGTCCTGGCCATGGGCCTGAACGTGCTCCCCGGCTTCTGCGGCCTGCTGGACCTGGGTTTCGTTGGCTTCTACGGTGTGGGTGCATACACGGCAGGCCTCCTGACCGTGCATTACGGCATCAGCCTGTGGATCATGGTCCCGGCAGCCATTCTCAACGGGGCGCTCTGGGGCATCGTCCTTGGCGCGCCAACCCTCCGGCTTTCGGGTGATTACTTCGCCATCGTGACCTTCGGCTTTGCGGAACTGGTGGTGCTGTTCCTGACCAACGAGATCTGGCTGACCCGCGGCCCCCTGGGTTTGCCGGGCATCGATCCGGTAAGCATCGACCTTTCCTTCCTCAACGAGCACTGGTTCTATGAGTTTGAGGGCGAGCGGCCGTATTTCTACCTGGGTCTGGGCATGCTGGCCCTGGTGTATGTGGTCATGCGCCGGCTGGAGGATTCCCGCCTGGGCCGGGCCTGGCTGTCCATCCGCGAGGATCAGCTGGCCGCTTCCAGCTGCGGGGTGAACATTTACGCCTACAAGATCATCGCCTTCGGCATCTCGGCCGGGGTGGGCGCGCTGGCCGGGTGCTTCTTTGCCCGCTGGACGCTTTTCCTTTCGCCGGATATGTTCAAGTTCTGGGAATCATTCCTTATCCTGTGCATGGTGGTCCTTGGCGGGCTGGGGAACATCCACGGCGCCATGGTCGGCGCGGCCATCCTCATTGCCCTGGGCGAAGTGCTGCGCGTGGTGCTGCCCGGGCTGGGGCTGCCAAACGAAGCCCGCTTCCTTGTGTATGGATTGATCATGATCTGCATCATGCGTTTCAAACCCACCGGCTTCTTCCCCAAGATCGCCGCCGCCGGGGAGTCCAACCCGTTGATTAAAAAACTGCGAGCGCAACTTGAACAGCAGGGAGGGGCCGCCCGATGAGCGCCACCGCCGCCAGCACCCCCCTGCTCAAAGTGGATCAGGTGTTCAAGCGCTTCGGCGGGCTGATGGCCCTGACCGACGTCAGCTTCGACATCATGCCCGGCAAGATTCAGGGCCTCATCGGCCCCAACGGCGCGGGCAAGACGACCATCTTCAACTGCATCACCGGCGTGTACAAGCCCACGCAAGGCACAATCACCCTCGCCAGGCCAAACAGTCCGGCACTGTGCATCAATGGCAAAAAGCCGGACAAGGTCGTGGCCCTGGGCATCGCCAGGACCTTCCAGAATATCCGCCTCTTTTCCTCCCTCTCCGTGTTGGACAACGTGCGCATTGGCCGGCATTGCCGCACCTCCTCCAATCTGGTGGGCGCCGTGCTGCGGCTGGGATCCCAAAAACGTGAGGAAGCAAAGATCATTGACGCCAGCATGAAGTGGCTCAAGTTCGTGGGCCTGGAGCGCCACGCCCTTGCCCCGGCCTCCTCCCTCTCCTATGGCGACCAGCGTCGCCTGGAAATTGCCCGCGCCCTGGCCACGGACCCGGCCCTGCTTCTGCTCGACGAGCCCGCCGCCGGCATGAACCCACGCGAAACGGCCGACTTGGATCAGCTGATCCACGCCATTCTTGGCGAGGGCGTCACCGTCCTGCTCATTGAACATGATATGAAACTGGTGATGAAAATCTGCGAACAGCTCATCGTGCTGGACCACGGCGAACGCATCGCCTACGGCCCTCCAGCAGCCATCAAGGACGACCCCAAGGTCATCGAGGCCTATCTGGGCCGGGGGGCTGCCCATGCCTAATCCCACCCCCATGCTGACCCTGGACGGCATCCACACCTACTACGGCAGCATCCATGCCCTGAAAGGCATCTCCCTGGTGGTGAACCAGGGCGAAATCGTCACCCTCATCGGCGCCAACGGCGCCGGCAAATCCACCACCCTGATGACCCTGTGCGGCGTCATCCGGCCCAGGCAGGGCTCGGTGACCTTCAACGGCCAGGACATCACCCGGCTTTCCACCGAAAAAATCGTCCAGCTTGGCGTGACCCAGGTGCCCGAGGGTCGGATGATCTTCCCCCGGCTCACGGTGCTGGAAAACCTGCGCATGGGTGCGTACCTGCGCCGGGACACCGAAGAAATCAAAAATGACGAGGAAAAGGTCTTCGGCCTCTTTCCCCGGCTCAAGGAACGCCGCGCCCAGTACGGCGGCACCCTCTCCGGCGGCGAGCAGCAGATGCTGGCCATCGGCCGGGCCATCATGGCCCGCCCCTCCCTGCTGCTGCTGGACGAACCCTCCCTGGGGCTGGCGCCCATCGTGGTGGAAAACATTTTCGACGTCATCGTCAACATCAATCAAGCCGGCACCACCGTGCTCCTGGTGGAGCAAAACGCCCAGATGGCCCTGCACATCGCCCACCGCGGCTACGTGCTGACCACGGGCGAGGTGCACCTCACGGGCACCTCCCAGGAACTGCTGGCCAACCCCCAGGTCCGAGCCGCGTACCTGGGGCTGGAATAACCTTGCGCATACAGGACTTATGAGTATGGAAAAATCAATCGGACGCGGACTTACGTTCGACGACGTGTTGTTGCTCCCGGCCTATTCCGAGGTCACCCCCGATCTGGTGGACGTCTCCACCCGGCTCACCCCGACGATGACGCTGAACATCCCCCTCATCGCCGCCGCCATGGACACGGTGACTGAGTCGGCCATGGCCATCTCCATGGCCCGCCAGGGAGGCGTGGGGGTGATCCACAAGAACCTGCCCCTGGACCGCCAGCGCATTGAGGTGGAAAAGGTCAAGAAATCCGAGTCCGGCATGATTGTGGACCCGGTGACCATCCACCCCGAGGATACCGTGGGCTCGGCCCTGCGGACCATGAGCGAATACCGCATCTCCGGCCTGCCTGTGGTGGAGAATGACCAGCTCGTGGGCATCCTGACCAACCGCGATGTCCGCTTTGTCACGGACAACGACCTCCGGGTGCGCGAGGTCATGACCAGCCGCAAGCTCGTCACCGTGCCCGTGGGGACCACCCTGGAGCAGGCCAAGGCGCATCTGCACGAAAACCGCATCGAAAAACTCCTGGTGGTGGACGACAAAGGCCGGCTGCGCGGCCTGCTGACCATCAAGGACATCGAAAAAATCAAAAAATATCCCCACTCCTGCAAGGATGATCAGGGCCGCCTGCGTGTGGGCGCGGCCGTGGGCGTGGGCAAGGAGTCCCTGGAACGCGGGGACGTGATGCTCAAGGCCGGCGCAGACTTCCTGGTGGTGGACTCGGCCCACGGCCATTCCAGGAACGTGCTGGAAACCGTGCGCGAACTGCGGGCCACCTTCCCGGACGCCCAGATCATCGCCGGCAACGTCGGCACGTATGAAGGCGCGCGCGCCGTGCTGGAAGCCGGGGCGGACACGGTCAAGGTCGGCATCGGGCCTGGTTCCATCTGCACCACCCGCATCGTGGCCGGCATCGGCGTGCCGCAGGTGACGGCTGTCATGGAAGCCGCCCGCGCCGCCAAGGAGCTTGACCGCTGCGTCATTGCCGACGGCGGCATCAAGTTCTCCGGGGACGTGGTCAAGGCTCTGGCCGTGGGCGCGGATACGGTCATGGTCGGCTCCCTCTTTGCCGGCACTGACGAATCCCCAGGCGAGACCATCCTGTACCAGGGCCGCCGCTACAAGATTTACCGTGGCATGGGCTCCATCGACGCCATGGCCGAAGGCAGCAAGGACCGATACTTCCAGGAAAAGGCCGAGGCTTCCAAACTGGTGCCCGAAGGCATCGTCGGCCGCGTGCCCTACAAGGGCCCGGTCACCGAGGCGCTCTTCCAGCTCGTGGGCGGCCTGCGCTCCGGCATGGGCTACACCGGCTGCGCCACCGTGGCCGAGCTCAAGGAAAAGTCCCGCATGGTGGAAATCTCCCCGGCCGGTCTGCGCGAAAGCCACGTCCACGATGTCATCATCACCAAGGAAGCCCCCAACTACCGGGTGGAGCAATACTAAGGTTTGCGCCGGGGGAGCCTTGCCGGCAAGGCTCCCCCGCCCAGCCTTCCGTCCAGTCGCCAGATTTGAAAGAGGAAGCGCAAGGATGAGCCCCCTCATTCCCCCGGCTTCCTTACCGTCTTCATAGTTTCTACTTCTTCCTCACAGGGGAGCGCCATGCAGCTCGCGGAAAAAGTCATCATCATCGATTACGGGTCTCAGGTCACCCAGCTCATCGCCCGCCGCGTGCGCGAGGCCGGGGTCTATTCGGAAATTCATCCCTGCACCATTCCCCTGGCCGACTTGAAGGCACTGCAGCCCAACGCGCTTATCCTCTCCGGCGGCCCCTGCAGCGTTTCGGAAGAAGGCGCGCCCCAGCTTGATCCCGGTCTGGTGGATCTGGGCCTGCCCATTCTGGGCATCTGCTACGGCATGCAGCTGTTGGCCAAGGAGCTGGGCGGCAAGGTGGAACGCGCCAAGGAGCGTGAATACGGCCGCGCCCATCTGGCCATCGCCACGGCCTGCCCCCTCTGGGATGGCCTGCCGAACACCGCCGAGCAGACGGTCTGGATGAGCCACGGCGACCACGTGCTGGCGCCGCCTCCCGGCTTTGAGGTCATCGGCAGCACGGAGAAGGTCCAGGTGGCAGCCATGGCCGACCTGGGACGGAACATCTACGCCGTGCAGTTCCACCCCGAGGTGGCCCACACCGAACATGGCGAACAGATTCTGCACAACTTCCTGTTCAAGGTGGCCGGGCTCAAGGGCCAGTGGACCATGGGCTCCTTCATCGAAACCTGCATTGCGGACATGCAGGCCAAGATTGGCGAGACGGCCCAGGTGGTCTGCGGACTTTCCGGCGGCATCGACTCCACCGTGGCCGCCCTGTTGCTGCACAAGGCCATTGGCAAGCGGCTGCACTGCATCTTCGTGGATAACGGCCTCCTGCGCGCCGGTGAGCGCGAGGAAGTCATCGGCTTTCTGACCAAGCACTTCGACCTGAACCTGCACGCCGTGGATGCGCGGGATCTCTTTCTGGGCAAGCTGGAAGGCGTGACCGACCCCGAACAAAAGCGCAAAATCATCGGCTACACCTTTATTGAGGTGTTTGAACGCGAGGCCAAGGCCATCGAGAACGTGCAGTTTCTGGCCCAGGGCACGCTGTACCCCGATGTCATCGAGTCGGTCTCCTTCCGCGGCCCCTCGGCGGTGATCAAGAGCCACCACAACGTGGGTGGCCTGCCCGAACGCATGCAGCTCAAGCTGGTGGAGCCCCTGCGCGAACTCTTCAAGGACGAGGTCCGCAAGGTGGCGGTGCAGCTGGGCCTACCGGATTACATCACCTGGCGGCATCCCTTCCCCGGTCCGGGGCTGGCCATCCGGGTGATTGGTGAAATCACCGAGGAACGGCTGGAAATTCTGCGCCAGGCCGATGCCATCGTCCAGCAGGAGCTGCACGCCTCCGGCTGGTACCGGAAAATCTGGCAGGGCTTTGCCGTGCTCTTGCCGGTCAAGAGCGTAGGTGTTATGGGCGACGACCGAACCTATGAACACGTCTGCGCCCTGCGTCTGGTGGAAAGCGTGGACGCCATGACTGCGGACTGGGCCCGGGTGCCGCCCGAGATCCTGGCTCGCATGTCCAACAGAATCATCAATGAGGTCAAAGGGGTGAACCGCGTGGTTCTGGATATCTCCTCCAAGCCGCCGGCAACCATCGAGTGGGAATAACCCCCTTCCTTTTGACTCTCTTGACGGAGGTACCCGCATGTTCGGAATCGGTTCCACGGAACTCGTCGTCATTCTTGTCGTGGCCCTCATGGTGCTTGGGCCGCGCAAGCTCCCGGAAATCGCCAAAACCCTTGGCAAGGCCATGGGTGAATTCCGTCGCATGTCCTCCGATTTCCAGCGCACCATCGACACCGAATTGGATCGTGAAGAAAAACAGCGCCGCCGCGAGGATGAAGCCAAGCGGCAGACCCTGAAGAAGCAGCAGGAGGAAGACGCGCTGGCCAAGGCCGCCTCCAAGCCCACGGCAGCGGATCCGGCCGCCACACCCTCCATTGCCGCCACGCCCACTCCGGCCACGCCTGAAGTGGTGGATGTTGCAACGGCGTCGGCTTCTTCTGCGACGACGATCAAGGACTCCCAGGCATGAGCGAGGACATGAAAAAACCCGAGGACGCCACAGCGGCTTCGGAATCGAACACTTCTTCCGCCTCTGCCGGGGCTGACCCCACGAGCGCGTCGGAAGAAGCGCCCTCCACAGTTGCCGGCGCTGACGACGCGGCGGCTCCGACCGAAGAGGAATCCGTAACGGACGCCTCTTCGACGGCGGAAAACGACGCCTCGGCCACCAGTGATTCCGCAGCACCCGCCGCCTCCGGTACAGGAGGCGGCGACGATGCGCCGCGCCCGACGCCAGCGGCCGAGGCCTCTTCTGACGAGGTCCCCGCAAGGACCGCTGCCACGGATGAAGCTGCTCCGGAAGGAGCTGGCCCGAAAGAAGAGGACGAGGAAGAAGAAGAGGAGGCAGAGGAGGAAGAATCCGGTGCCATGGGCTTCTTTGACCACCTCGGCGAACTGCGCACGCGTCTGGTGCGCTGTTTTCTGGCCGCGCTCATCGGCTTTGGCATTTGCTACAGCTTTGCCGAGGATCTCTTCAAACTGCTCATGGACCCGCTGGTCAAGGTCTTCCCCCCCGGCGCGCACCTGATCTACACCTCACTCACGGAAGCCTTCTTCACATACATGACCGTGGCCGCCGTGGCAGGGGTGTTCATGGCCTCGCCGTACATCTTTTATCAGATCTGGTGCTTTGTGGCGCCCGGGCTGTATGATGAGGAACGCAAGGCGCTGCTGCCCATCGCCTTTTTCTCGGCTTTCTTTTTTGTGGCCGGGGCCCTCTTCGGCTACCACGTGGTCTTTCCCAACGCCTTTGACTTTTTGCTCAGCTACACCACGGACATCATCAAGCCCCTGCCCACCCTGGAGCAATACCTGAGTTTTTCCCTCCGGTTGCTCTTCGCTTTTGGCTTGATCTTCGAGATGCCCCTGTTCATTTACTTCCTGGCCCGCCTGGGTCTGGTCACGGCCAGCTGGATGCGCCGCAACCGTAAGTATGCCATTTTGGCTAACTTTATCATCGCGGCGGTGCTCACGCCCGGTCCGGACGTACTCTCCCAGCTGATGATGGCCGGCCCGCTTCTCGTGCTGTATGAAGTGTCTGTGTATGTGGCACTCATTTTCGGCCGCAAGAAGGAAGCGCCTGCCGAAGAGGAAGCCGAGGCCGACTCTCGTGATGATCTGGCCGATGACATGGCGCAGGACAAGAGCTCGACCGCTGGAGCATAGTCCTGGCACCACCATCGAAACGCCTTGCAAGGGGGAGCGCTGTTCCAGGCAACAGCCTCCCCCTTTTATTGTGGCATCCGGACAGGGCCTGGCTGGAATTTTCCTTTTCGGCCGGAGTTGTCACCGCCATGTCACTGGTTTTTCTCCGCCACCCATGCTAGCGTGCCAGACACTGGATTTCACCCTCAAGCCACCGTGAGCGTCATGCCAAGCAAGAAGAAAAACAAAACCGGTCAGGTCCTTGTCAGCAACGCCCACTTTGACACCACCGTGCAGACCCTTGGGGAAGCGAAGATCCCTTCGCATCTGACCCTGTGTCACTACACGGATGACGACTCCAAAATCATGTTGCAGATCACCAGCGAGCAGGTTGCAAACGTTGGTGACACCCCCACCTACTGCGAATTCGAGCTGGCCGGCCCTCGTCGGAACCTGTACTTTGACCCATCCAAGACCAAGTGCGCCATCGTCACCTGTGGCGGCCTGTGCCCTGGCATCAATGACGTCATCCGCGCCATCGTCATGGAAGCGCACCACCATTACAACATGGCGGCAACATTGGGTATCCGCTACGGACTCGAAGGCTTTATTCCCAAATACGGGCACGATGTTGTCGAACTCACGCCAGACAAGGTCGCCAGCGCCCACCATTTTGGCGGCACCCTCCTCGGCTCCTCCCGCGGGCCGCAAAGCGCCGAGGAGATTGTGGATGCCCTGGAGCGCATGAACATCTCCGCCCTGTTCCTTGTGGGGGGGGACGGTACCATGAAAGCCGCCAAGCGCATCAGCGACGAGGTGACCAGGCGCCGGGTGAAAATCAGCATCATCGGCATCCCCAAAACCATTGATAACGATATCAATTTTATCACCCACTCCTTCGGTTTCGACACGGCCGTGGAAAAGGCCACCGAAGCCATCGCCTGCGCGCACACCGAGGCCGCCTGCGCCATGAACGGCATCGGCATGGTCAAGCTCATGGGCCGCGAGTCCGGCTTCATCGCTGCGCAGGCCACCCTGGCCCTGAAGGAAGTGAACTTTGTGCTCATCCCGGAAACGCCCTTTGAGCTGCATGGCGAGGCCGGCCTGCTCAAGGAACTGGAAGGCCGCCTGCGCCGCCGCAGAAACGCCGTCATCGTCTGCGCGGAAGGGGCGGGGCAGCATCTCTTGCAGAATTCCGGCCAGGTGGACGCCTCCGGCAACCCCGTGCTGGGCGATATCTGCACCCTGCTGATCAAGGAAATCAAACAGTACTTCAAGGAAAAGGACATGCCCATCACCTTGAAGTTTATTGACCCCAGCTACATCATCCGTTCCGTTCCGGCCAATGCCAACGACCGGGTGTACTGCGGCTTTCTGGGGCAACATGCCGTGCATGCGGCCATGGCCGGCAAGACGGGCATGGTTGTTTCCAAGCTCCAGGACCGCTACGTGCACCTGCCCCTGGAATTGGTGACCATTGAACGCCGCCGCCTGAACATCACCTCGGACTACTGGCGCGCCGTGCTCGAATCCACGGGCCAGAACCCCACCCCCGGCGTGTTTGCCCCGGAAAATCAAAGCTGCGAAAAGCGTTAGGCACTTTGCGCACGTCCATCGGCCCAATGCTGCTTGGCAGGGGGGCGATGGACGTGCGGACGTGAAGCAGTTTGAGCGCACCGGGCACCTGCGAATGCGCAGGCGCCGGCCTTCACCGGTCCCGATCTTCCGCCACAGCCAGCCCCGCGGCACGGCCAGAGGCCCAGGCCCAATGCAGGTTGAAGCCGCCGAGCCGGCCGGTCACATCCAGCACCTCGCCGGCAAAGAGCAGGCTCGGCAACTCCTTGCAGCGCATGGTTTTGGAGTCGATGTCGGCCACGTCCACCCCACCCAGGGTCACTTCGGCCTTACCATGCCCGGCCGTGCCCGCAGGGTGAAAAGAAAAAGTGTGTAATTGCGTCGTGATGGCCTGCAAGGTAGCCTTGGAGCACTGCCCGGCCTGCCCGGTCCAGCCATGGCGTGCACACAAGGCTGCTGCAAGCCGAGCAGGCAGCAGGCGAGCCAGCACGTTGCGCACCTCCTGGCGTGGCGCACTGCGGAACAGGGCGGGCAAGGCCTCGGGGGCCGTGTTTGGTGCGAGGTCGATGGTCAGCCCGGCGCCGTCTTTCCAGAAAAGCGAGGCATCCAGCACTGCCGGGCCGGATATCCCGTGATGAGTAAAGAGCATGTCCCCGGAGATGGCCTTTTTGTGGCCCTCCACGCGAAGCCGCACCGGCAGGGACACGCCAGCCAGCTCCTGGCACAAGGGCAGCAGCTCCGGTGCAGCCAGCAGGGGGACGAGCCCTGGCCGCCGCGGCGTGACTGAAAGGCCATACTGCCGGGCAATATCATGCCCCAACCCCGTGGCGCCAAGCTGGGGCCAGGCCAGCCCGCCAGTGGCCACCAGGAGGTTGCGGCCCTGGAACAGGCCGCTCTCTGTCCGGACTTCCCAGCCATCGCGTTGCCGCAGCACCTCGCGCACGGGCTGCTGCAAAGCACCCTGCACCCCTGCCTGTGCTACAGCGTCCCAGAGCGCCCGCACCACCGCCGGGGCTCCCTGGAGCGAAAAGAGCTTGCCGCCGGCCTCTTCCTCCAGCACCACCTGACGTTCCAGCAGCCACTGGCGCATGTCCGCCGGAGTCCAGCGTGCCAGGGCGGATTTGACGAAATGGGGATTCCCGCAGCAGTAGTCTGCCGCCTCCACGGCGACGTTGGTCACATTGCAGCGCCCGCCGCCGGAGATGGCAATTTTGCGGCCGGGCTTGCGGGCCTGATCAATCATCGTCACCTGAAGCCCGCGAGATCCGGCGGCGATGGCCGCAAAAAGCCCGGCAGCTCCGGCGCCAAGGATGATGAGATCCGCCATGCTCGAACCCATTGTCATTGTCGTCACGTCTGTTCCTGCATGCCTGCTGACGCGAGAACAGTCCCTCGACATCCAGCTGTTGGCCTGCGCCAGACCTGCCGGGCGTATCATCGAGGAACGTCACCGAGGCAGTCATCTTCTATGGAACATTGGAGAATAATAAACAGAATCTCCGGAAGCATCAGCAGGCCAATCTCAGGAGAGTCACCGTTGCGGCAGCAGCGGTTCCACCACGGCCAGGCAGTCTGCAGCCACTTTCTCCAGGGGCTGGCTGGCGTCGATAATGTGAAACCGGTCCTTTTGCAGGGCAGCCCAGGTCAGGTAGCCTTCGCGAATACGCCGGTGGAACTCCAGGCTTTCGGCTTCAAAGCGGCCCTCCCGTGCGGCATTGCCTTGCTCGATATTGCGGGACAAGGCGCGCGTGAGGCCGACCTGGGGGTCCAGATCCAGCAGCAGGGTGCAGTCCGGCCACAGGCCACCCACAGCGAGGTCATTACACTGGATGAGCAGGGAGCGGTCCAGGGCGCGGCCGTAGCCCTGGTAAACCAGGGTGGAGTCGGCGTAACGGTCGCACAGGACCACCACCTCTTCCGCCAATGCCGGACGAATCACCTGCCGCACATGCTGGGCCCGATCCGCCAGATAGAGGAACAGTTCGGCTTCCGGGGCCAGATCCGTGCTGGCCACATCCAGGAGAATCCGGCGCAGCAGGCGGCCCAGGTCACAGCCGCCGGGCTCGCGCGTCAGGTGCACGCCGTGCCCGCGCTGCTGGAGCGCCTCGGCCACCAGACGCAGGGCCGAGCTTTTGCCAGATCCTTCTATTCCTTCAAAAGTAATGAACATTGATCTTCCTTGGCTGGTCCGGTTCGTTTGCATGCTTCAACGCCCTGGCCAGGGGTGGGTTTGGGGCGGCAGAGGTATCGATCCAAGCCCCGCTGGTAGTCGGACCAGACAGGCCATTCCGGCTCCTCATCCGCCTCCTGCCCGGCAGCAGCGCCGATGGCCCGCTCCACCTGATTCATCTTGGCATCCAGGTTATCGGCAAAATGGAGTGCAAAGGCCTCGGCGGTTTTGGGGCGCTTGGGGGAGCCGTATTCGTATTCCCCATGATGGCTCAGGATGATGTGCCGGAAGTGCATGGTGAGTTCCGGATCTATCTTCATTTTTTGGAGGTAGGGCTCCAAAATTTGGAGCCCAAGATGGATATGGCCCAACAGCCTGCCTTCATTCGTGTATTCACAGGCAGGCAAGGCGACCAGCTCCCAGGCCTTGCCCAGGTCGTGAAAGGCTGCAGCAGCCAGCAGCACATCCTTGTCCAATCTGGGGTACTGTTGGCAAAAGTTGACGCAAAGCTGCACCACACCCAGGGTATGTTCCAGCAGTCCGCCCACATAAGCGTGATGCATACTCTTGGCGCCAGTGGCCACCAGCAGACGGGCGCGGATATCCGGATCCCCCAGCACCTTGAAGACAAACCGGCGCCACGGCGGGTACACAATGTGTTCCCGCAGCAAGTCCTCCATCCGGGCCAGCAGGGTTTCCGGCGGCACCGCGCTGGTGGGGACCAGATCGGACAGATCCACCAGGGCGTAGATTGGCTCGGGCCAGCGCTCTTCGGGCGGGGGCTGGTCGTCATCCACAACAGGCGGCGGCAGCACCGGCCGCAGCTGGTCCACGGTCACCTGGACCTTGTCCTGATACAACTGGGCCCGGCCGCTCACGTGGAGGATTTGCCCGGGGCGCAACTCGTGGTAATCCTGGGCCTGTGGGCTCCAGATTTTGGCGTCGAGCTGGCCGGTGGAATCCTGGAGCACCAGACTCCAGAACGGGCCGTTACGGGCCTGCCGGCGGGAGGCCTGGGCCAGGACAAAGATGTCTGCCACCTGCGCGCCACCGGTCAGCTCGGCCACAAACTGCCGCTTGCGAAGGGGCATCGCGCTGGGTGCCGGGGCTTTGGCCGGCGCTTGTTCCTTGATCATTTCCATCCCGCTGTCTATGTATCGCGTGGTGGGATTCGTCAACCACTGGGCCCGTTCAACGCTACAGGCGGCGCCCCGGGCAGACACCCGGACGCTAGCCGCAGGAGTTTCGATCCATGCGCATCCTTCTCACCAACGACGATGGCATCCAGGCCGTGGGCCTGCGCGCGCTGTACCATGCCTTCAGGGAAACCGGTCACGAGGTGCGGGTGGTTGCCCCGGTGACAGAACAATCCGCCGTTGGCCACGCCATCACCATCAGCCTGCCCTTGCGGGTCAAGGAATTCAAGGAAGACGGCTTCGAGGGCCTGGGTGTATACGGCACACCGGCAGACTGCGTCAAACTGGCGCTCACCGCCCTGCTCGATCCGCCGCCGGACGTGGTTGTGTCCGGCATCAACGCCGGGGCCAACGTGGGGGTGGATCTGCTGTATTCCGGTACGGTTTCCGCCGCCACGGAGGGCGCGTTCATGGGCTACCCGGCCCTGGCCATCTCCCATGACTGCTACAACCCTGTGGACCTTGCCGAGCAGGGCCGGTATGCCGCCCAGCTCCTGCCCCGCCTGCCCTGGGGCGATCTTCCGGCCAAATGCGTCCTGAATCTGAACCTGCCGGATTTGCCCATTGCCGATTGCAAGCCCCTCATCCTCTGCCGCCACACGCGTGTGATGTGGGACGACACATACATCCACCGTCTGGACCCCCGCGGCCGGCCATATTATTGGCTCACCGGAGAAATTCCACCGGAAAAACTCTCTCCGGAAACCGACCGCGCCCTACTGACCCAGGGACACATCACCCTGACTCCCTTGAAATTTGACTTTACCGACCGCGAAACCCTGGCTCTTCTGGAACGCCGCCTTGTGGCGCCCGGCTCCGAGACGGACGCCACCCCACGTTGACACAACTGCCCAGTCCTACTATACAATTAGTCCGATTTGACCAACTCGTCTCCATGCTGACCTTTTTTGACTGATTGCACGGGACATTTCATACAGAAAGGGGAACACCGCCATGGCCACCAGAATTGCCCTGAACGGCTTCGGCCGCATCGGCCGCTACCTCGTCCGCCTGCTGGCCGACTCGCCCGACATCGACGTCGTTGCGGTCAACGCCCGCTCGGACAACGCCTCCCTGGCGCATCTCTTCAAATACGACTCCGTCCATGGCATCTTCAGGGGCGAGGTGTCCCACAACGACACCGGCATTGTCGTCAATGGCAAGACCATCCGCATCACCAGGGACAATCTCGATGAATATTCCTGGGCGGATCTGAATATCGACATTGCCATCGAAACCACCGGCAAAATCAAAGACCGCGCCGGCGCCCAGCGGCACCTGGACCGCGGCGCCCGCAAGGTCATCGTCTCCGCTCCCTGCAAAGGCGTGGACCTGACGGTGGTCATGGGCGTGAACGACGGGCTGTACAACCCTGTCGCCCATCACATCCTTTCCAACGCCTCCTGCACCACCAACTGCCTGGCGCCGGTGGCCAAGGTGCTGAATGACAACTTCACCATCAAGCACGGCCTGATGACCACCGTGCACTCCTACACCATGAGCCAGCGCATTCTGGATGGCTCCCACAAGGATCTCCGGCGCGCCCGCGCGGCCTGTATGAGCCTTATCCCCACCACCACCGGCGCGGCCAAGGCCGTGGGCCTGGTGCTGCCCGAGCTGGACGGCAAGCTGGATGGCATGGCCATCCGCGTGCCCACGGCCGACGGTTCCCTGGTGGATCTGGTGGTGGAAGTGGAAAAGCCAACCACCCGCGAAGAGGTGAACGCCCTGCTCAAGGCGGCGGCCGAAGGCCCCATGCTGGGCAACCTGGGATTCTGCACCGAGCCCCTGGTAAGCGTGGACTTCATCGGCTCCATCTACGGTGGCGTGGTGGATGCCGACCTGACCACCGTGAAAGGCGGCACGCAGATCAAGACCATCATCTGGTATGATAATGAAGCCGGCTTCACCAACCAGCTCCTGCGGCTGATCAACAAGGTTGCGGCTTCGTTGTAGTTTTATAGACCTGACACCTGACTTGCTGGCCGGGACGCCTCTGTGTGTCCCGGCTTTTTTGTTTTTTCCAGGTAAGGTTATCAATCCTTCACCTCCCTCCCCTTGCGATTGTCGAAACAATGGCGTAGAAATCAAGAGGATTGACTTTGATTTTTTCAAGTATTTGGGGATATCATGAATCATACCATCCAGCCGGACGAAGTTGAGACGCTCCGGCGGGAGCGCGACGAGCTGGCCCGCCTCCTTCGGGAAGAAGAGACGGCCCGCCGCGCGCTTGAGTGTTCCTGCGCCGAGCAAAAGCAACTCTACCGCAGCATACTGGATAATCTGCAAGGCATGGTGCTTGAGTGCATCGGCAGCGACCACCAATTGCTCTGGGTCAGCAAGAATATTGAGGAAATGGTTGGCCAGCCATGTGATGAACTGGCAGGCAAGGCCTGTTTTCGCATCCTGCAGGGTCTTGGCGCGCCTTGCCCCACCTGCAGTGTGGAACAGGCGCTGACCACCGGGGAAGTGCAGCAATGCGAGCGCCAGGGCCCCAATGGGAAGACCTGGGCCGTGCGTAGCGTGCCCATCAAAAACGCTGCCGGCTGCGTGGAGAAAGTCCTTCATTTCGGCTATGATATTTCGGAACTCAAGGCCCGGGAGGAGGCCCTGGCCCGCTCCGAACAAGCCTACCGCGCGCTGTTTGAACAAGCGCCCATCGGGATTTACTCGGTGGATCTGGCTGGCCGCTACCTGAGCCTCAACCCCCGTCACGCCTTCATGTATGGCTATGACAGCCCCGAAGACATGATGGCCGCCATACGGCACACTGCGACGCAAGTGTTCGCAGAACCAGGCCAGCGAGACGAACTCCTGGAGCAGGTGCGCAGGCATGGCCGGGTGGCCGGCTATGAATGTCTGGTCAGGCGCAAGGACGGCAGCCAGTTCTGGACTTCGCGCACCGTGCGGGCCATCCACGACGAGCATGGCGAACTGAGCGGCTACACGGGGTATGTGGAAGACATCCAGGACCGCAAACGCGCCGAAAGCCTCCGGCAGGATGCGGATCTGATCATGCGGCACGACCTGAAAAGCCCGCTCACCAGCATCATCGCCCTGCCCGAGCTCATGTTGCAATCCCCCACGCTAGACGCCCAGGAACGGGAAATGCTGCAGGCCATCCGGTCAGCCGGGCGGCGCATGATGGAGATGATCAACTCCTCCCTGGTGCTCTTTCAACTGGAACGCGGAGAATTCCGCCTGGACCCGGAACCTGTGGCCCTGGTGGAGCTGGTGCGACAGGTGGAGCGGGATCTGCTTGATCTGCTTGCCTCCAGGAACATCACCCTGCTGCAGCGGTATTCCCCCTCGCCCGGCAGCCTCATTGTTCCCGGAGATCCCTCCCTGCTGTATTCCTGCCTGGCGAACCTGATCAAAAATGCCCTGGAGGCTTCGCCAGAGGGAGAAACGGTCATTGTTTCGGGAGTCTCGGAAAACCAGACCGTGACCCTGAGCATTCACAACCTCGGCCAGGTGCCGGAACGCGTTGCGGATCGCTTTTTTGAAAAGTACGCCACCGCCGGCAAACCGGGCGGCACCGGGCTCGGCACGTATTCCGCCGCCCAGGCCGTGCATGCGCATGGGGGCACCATCACCATGGATACCTCCTCTGCCGGCACCTCGGTCACCCTGCGCCTGCCTGCCACGCCCCGGCCGTAAGCCACTGCAACAGCGCGAGGCCGAGGGTTATTTTGCCAGAATCCGCAGATACAGGTCACCCTTGAGTGGGCCGAACTTCCGGCCCAGGCCCTTGAGGCGGATGGGCCGGCCCGGCACAAAGTCCGAGGGCAGCACCACATCCACGGCCCGCGTGGCATCGGCCACCCCTTGCTGCACGGTGAGCCGGACCGTCACGCCTGGCCGCAGATGCACTGCCGGCAACTGCATCACCTGCTCTTCATCCAGCCAGCTGCGCATCCAGCGCTTGGCCGCGCCGAAGAACCCGTCGGACAGATCCACGTGCAGCTTTTTCTCACCCCACTCCACGCGCATGGTGCGCGGCCGCTTTTTGGGCAGGCTGGTGCCTGGCGTGGCCTTGGAGGCATTGCCAGCCCCGGCCTTGCCGGTCTTGCCGGTTTTATCGGTCTTGCCCGGCTGGCCCGGTGAAGCGGCCGTGAAGGGGGAGGAAGCAGAAGGCGGCGGCTTGCCGGGGCCGGCATGGCCCGCAGCGGCGCCGGCAGCGTAGGCCGAGGCGGCCTGCTTGGCGGATGTGGCGCCGGGCTTGGTCTCTGCAGTAAAGGGATTGGCCGTCTCCCCGGGCCCCTGTCTGGCCTCGCGGTAAATATCCTCAAACACCTGACGCGCAAATGGGTCCTTGAGAATATCCCGCAACACCTCTTCCCGGGAAGGTGTTTCCCGGCGTGCGTCTTCCCGGGAGGCTCCGCGCCCCCCGCCCGACGACGGCCTTCTGGCTCCTTCGTCATCCAACAGCTGCTTGAGCAGGACATAGGCTTCATTGAGCCGCTGAAACTGTCGCGCAGCCTGGGGATCATTGGGATTGAGATCCGGATGCAGGGTAAAAGCCAGCTTGCGATAGGCGGCCTTGACCTGCTCCAGGCCGGCGCCGTCGCTGAGACGGAGGATGCGATAGGCTTCTACCCGCTGCATGGCGTATCAACTGGTGTGAGGGTTCAGCAAGTGGGCCACGCGCAGGGCGTTGGGCGCGTCTTCGGCCGTGGCGGTCAGGGCGTGGGAAGTCAGGTAGTCCAGGCCGGCCTCGCGGAACTGCGCATGCGGCACGTTGGCGATACCGCGGCAGTCCTCGCGAGCCATCTGGAAGCTGCTGGCATCCTCCAGATTGCCCCGGAAAAACGGCCACGCGCGGCACACATCCGGCCTGGCCGGATGGATGGTGCAGCCCTGCCCGGCGGCGAAAAAGACGCAATAGCCGTCTTCCCCGGCGCGCAGGGAAGGCAGACGGCCGCGCAATTCGGTCCAGATTTCCAAAAACGAGCCCCGGTGCATGCCCAGGTAATCGGCAAGTCTGACAATATCTTTATCCGACAGCACGATTCCGCCGACACCCTGGCAGCAGATGCCGCAGCGGGCGCATTCGAAAACCGCTTCCGTGCCGCTCATGCCGCCGCTCCGGCCAGCAGCTGCTGATGATCCACCATCAGACACCGGTCCTCCACCACGGCAACGCCGCTGCCATCCAGAAGCTGGCGCGCCTCGGGGCTGAAGATGCCGCTCTGCATCCAGAAGCAGGCCGGCTTGCTCGGCAGGGCCAGCACTTCCTGGGCATGTTCCGGGCAGTATTGCGGGGCACGAAAAAGATCCACAATATCGACAGGCTGAGGAATCTCAGCCAGAGAAGGATATGTGGGCAGTCCCCAGACATTGCTCCGCTTGGGATGCACGGGAATTACCGTGTAGCCGGCAGCAATGAGATACCGCCCCACGCGATCCACCGGTGCACCGGCCTTGTCCTTGGCGCCGAGCACGGCAATGGTGCGCGCATTGCGCATGAGAGCAGCCAGTTCACGCAAATCAACAAACATGAGAACCTCGCGAAAAAGGGTTGTTGGCAAGCTCCATACACTGCGACCTGCCCGGATGCAACGCAGACAGCTTGCTCCGGGAGTCGATGTCCTGTAGAATTTATCCTTCATCAACCTTCCAGCATTGCACGGACATGACACACTCATCAGCACCATCCGCATCCATCGGCCGTACTGTCCCCCCGTCATCCTGGACCGCCATCGAACAACTTCCTCTTGAAGAACACCAGACCCGCATTGCCCGGGCCCGGATGCTCCTGGCCCGGCATGTGCCCACCGCCGGCGGGCTTTTTGTGTTTTCCCGCGTCAGCATGTACTATTTTACCGGCACACTGGCCGAAGGGCTGCTGTGGATTCCCCTGGAGGGCGATCCGCTGCTGTTGGTGCGCCGGGCTCCCGAGCGCGCCCTGCTGGAAACCCCCCTGCGGCCTGAACAGATCCTCCTGTTCAAGTCGTACAGCCAGCTGCCCGGCCTGTGCTCCGACGCCGGCTGCCCCCTGCCGGCCACAGTGGCCGCCGACAAGGCCGGCCTGCCCTGGAACATTGCCGAAATGTTGACATCCCGGGTGACCAATGTCGAATTTCTGGCCGGGGACGCGGTGATCACCAAGACCCGCGCCGTCAAGACGGCCTGGGAACTGCGCAAGCTCCGGCTGGCGGGCGAACGCCACCACCAGGTGCTGTTCCACGAAATGCCCCAGTTCATCCGCCCCGGCATGACCGAGCGGGAAATCAGCCACATGGCCTGGCAACGTTTTTTTGCCCACGGCCACAGCGGCGCCATGCGCATGAGCGCCCGGGACGAGATCTTCCTGGGTCACGTCTCGGCCGGAGATAGCGGCAACTATCCCAGCTATTTCAACGGGCCAGTGGGCATCCGCGGGGAGCATCCCGCCGTGCCTTTCATGGGGTATGCCGGCAAGGTCTGGCAGCCCGGCGAGCCCCTGGCGTGCGACGTGGGTTTTTGTCTGGAAGGCTACCACACGGATAAAACCCAGGTGTACTGGGCCGGCAGCGAGGCGAGCATTCCTGACCACGTGCGCCGTGGACACGATGCCTGCAAGGAAATCATGCTGCGCACGGCCGAAAAGATGGTGCCCGGCGCCATCCCCTCGCAACTCTATGCAGACTCCCTCCGGATGGCCGAGGAATACGGCATTGCCGACGGCTTTATGGCCCTGGACGGCAATCACGTCGTCTTCCTTGGGCATGGCATCGGCCTTGCGGTGGATGAACAGCCCGTGCTGGCCAAAGGATTCGACGAACCGCTGGAAGAAGGAATGGTTATTGCATTGGAACCTAAACTCGGACTTCGCGGTCTGGGGATGGTTGGTGTGGAAAACACCTTTGAGGTTACCGCCCAGGGTGGCTGCTGCCTCACAGGGAACGACTTCCGCATGATTCCCATCGAGTAGGCCCGGTGGCTTGGGAGGCTGCCTGTGCTCTCCGCGCATTCCGATCGTGTCTGGCAATTATCTGCTTGACATTTTGACACAATGCGGGAATGCATCTGGACCATGGGCAGCCCCTTAACTACTGGATAAGCCGTGTGAAAATTCTCATCATAGACGATTCGGACACCTCCAGATTGCTGTTGGAATCCATCCTGCGCCACGCCGGGCACGCCGATATCGCCCTGGCCGGCTCTGCCCAGGAGGCCTTCCGCATCCTGGAACTGGACAACACCGGCGCAGGCGAATGTCCGGTGGACGCCATCCTCATGGACCTGATGATGCCCGACATGGATGGCATAGAGGCCACGCGGCGGATCAAGGCTGTGGGCCGGCTGCGCGACATCCCCATCGTCATGGTCACCGTGAATGCCGACCAGCAAAGCCTGGAGCAGGCCTTCCAGGCCGGAGCCATTGACTACATCACCAAGCCCGTCAACAGGATTGAGCTGCGGGTCCGCGTGCACTCCGTGCTCAAGCTCAAGGAAGAGATCGACCAGCGCAGAATCAGGGAGCGCGAGCTCATGGATCTGGCCGGCCGTCTGGCTGAGGCCAACAAGCGCCTCAAGGAAATGGCCATTCGCGACGAACTCACCGGCTTGCACAACCGCCGCCACTTCATGGAGCATGCCCGGGCCGAGTTCCAGCGCCACAGGCGCTACGGCAGTTCCCTTTCCCTGCTGATGATTGACGCCGACCACTTCAAGAACATCAACGATACCTTTGGCCACTCCGTGGGCGATCTGGTCCTGGCTGCCCTGGCGGAAACCGGTCGTACCCAGCTGCGCGAGGTGGACATCTTCGCCCGGATTGGCGGCGAGGAATTTGCCATCCTGCTCCCGGAAACCAGCCTGGACGATGCCGCGGTGGTGGCGGAACGCATCCGTGCCAGTGTGGAATCTTCCCGCCTGCGGGTGGATCAGCACCGGCTGGAGGATGCATCCGAAAATGATTTGCAGTTTACGGTGTCCATTGGCGTGGCCTGCACAGACAGCCAGATGCAGGATGTGGACACCCTGCTCAAACTGGCGGATCGGGCGCTGTACGCCGCCAAAAACGCTGGCCGCAACCGCATAGAGCGCAGCCAGGCCTAGTCTTCCACGGTTACCTTTTTTGCACTCCGGCCGTTTTTCAATACACCGGTTCTCTATCCTCGCGTAGCTATTCAGTTTACCCCGCCACTTCTGTCTCTTATTTCCCCGGTCTCGCGGTCCTGCAGAATTTCTACTTGAATCTTATACGGTTCCGTTTTACTGCCTTGCCAGGTACAGGCGCGATGTACCAGGCGAATCGCGTCCTCAACAGCAGTTTTGTCTTGGCTTGGCCATCCCTTGCTGTTGTTGCGGGGGCAGCCAGTCCAGTGCAGGGCGCATTGCCCTGCCTCCCGGGGGGGAGAGATGTTGCAACAGGGGTTACCCGCCACCATGGCGGAAGTGGAGGACTTGCGTCGGCGACTTGCAACCGCCGAGGCAACCCTGCAGGCACTGCGCGAAGAGTCCTGCGAGGGCACTGCGGCCAAAGGCACTCTTTTGCCTTTTGAGTCCGCATTCATGCATGCGCCGTCGGTCATGGCGGTGCTTTCCGCGCAGTCTCTGCAATTCTTGCGTGTCAATCACACCTTCGAAACCACATTTGGTCTTTCCGCGGCGCAGGCAGTTGGCAATTCCCCTGTGGCGCTGGGACTCGTCAATTCCACGCAATGGCAGGCCCTGCGCAAGGCCTATGGCACGCCCCGTCAGGTTCGGGATTTAGATATTGTTGTCAAGGACTTGTACGGGCGCGACCGCGATATGGTCGTCTCCTGCGAGCCTGTGGACTGGCATGGCGAGCCGGCTTTGCTGGTGAGCGGTATGGAGACCACCATCCGCAATCAGGCCGTCAAGCAGCTGGAGATTGCCCGCTACGCGCTGGATCACAGTACGGACGCCGCCTTTTGGATTGACCCTCTGACGGCGCGCTTTATGGACGTCAACGCCGCCGCTGTCGCCTCCTTGGGCTATTCGCGTGAAGAGCTGCTGACCATGCGCGTGCCGGATATTGACCCGGATTACCCCCTGGATCTTCTCCTCCGGTTTTGGAGGAACCGCATCGAAGGCGACACCATGCGCTTTGAAACCTGGCATCATCGCAAGGATGGAAGCAGGTTTCCGGTGGAAATCATCACCCAATATGCGCAGTCGTATGACCCGCCGTTTGTCTTTGCCCTGGTGCGAGACATTTCCGAACGCCAGGAAGCCCGCCGCGTCCTGGAGGAAAGCGAAGCCCGGTACCAGGCCGTGGTGCAGCACATGCAGACGGGAATTCTTGTGTGCGAACCCGTGGGGCCTGATGCCTCGGATTTTCGCATCAAGGAAATGAACGCTGCCGGCCTGGCGTTGCTGGACAAAACGCGTGAAGAAATTACCGGGCAACCGATTTTGGACGTCCTGCCATATCTTCGCGCAGGAGGTGTCTTCGACCGCCTCAGAGATGTGGCCCTGACCGGCGCGCCTCAGCGGAAAATCCTGTGCATGGCCATGCCCGGCCACTCCGCGCGCTGGTTTTCCGACTCGATATACCGCTTGCCAAATGGCGAAGTGGTTTCCATTTTTACCGACATCACCCAGGAGATGGAAAGCCGCCGCAGGCTGGAGAGCAGCGAAACCCGCTACCGCGAACTGGTGGGCCGCATGAACGCCGTGGTGGCCGTGTGCCAGCCGGTGGAAGGCGGACAGGACTTCGTCTGTACCGGCTGGAATCCTGGTGCGGAAGCCTTTACCGGCATTGCCGCCGAACGCGCCCTTGGCCAGCGGGTGACGCAGCTGTTCCCCAGCATCAGGGAATCCAACCTGATGAAGACGATGCAGGCCGTGCATGCGTCCGGGGTGGAAAAACAATTGCCAGAGTTCCGACCCAGGTCGTTGGGACAGGGCCGGTGGTTTGCCGGCAGCGTGTTCCCGCTGCCTTCCGGCGAGGTGGTGTGCATGCTGGAAGACGTGACGGAACGTCGCAACGCCGCCGAGGCCCTGCTTCGGGCCAAGGAACTGGCCGAGGAGGCCAGCCGGGCCAAAAGCGAGTTTCTGGCCAACATGAGCCATGAAATCCGCACACCCCTCAATGGCATCCTGGGCATGCTTCAGGTGCTGCAGCTCTCGGATTTGCCCTCGGATCTGCACCAGCTGACCAGCGTGGCGGCCGATTCCGGCCTGCGGCTGTTGCAAATTCTCAACGATTTGCTGGACCTCTCCCGCATGGAGGCCGGCTGCATGGAGCGCCGGCAGGAGCCCTTCTCCCCCCGCGTGCTGCTCAACTCTCTGGTGGAGATCTTCAGTCACGAGGCCCGGGCCAAGGGGCTGCTGCTGCAGTATGCCATTTCTCCACACATCCCGGATGTCTGCATCGGAGATGAAGCCAGAATACGGCAGGTTCTTTTCAATGTGCTGGGCAATGCCCTCAAATTTTCGGAAAATGGCATTGTCACCCTGACGGCCGAGCTGGTCGGTCAGGTGGCGCCCGGTTCCTCCATTGCCCTGCTGCTCACTGTGGAGGATGCCGGCCCGGGCGTGCCCCTGAACATGCTGGACAGCATCTTTGCCCCGTTCACCCAGGGCGATGGCAGTCTGCACCGCAAGCATGGTGGCGTCGGGCTGGGGCTGGCCATCGTCAAACGCATCGTCACCATGCTGCAAGGCCAGCTGTGCCTTGAAAGCATGCCAGGGGAAGGCACATTCGTGCACTGTTTGCTTCCCCTGCAGTGCACTGAGGATATCAGCGTCCTGGGCGGCGGTCTTTGCAGCGGGCACAGCACAATGGGCAAGCGGGTTCTGCTGGTGGAAGACGACGCCATCAACCGCCTGACCATTTCCCGGCTTGTGGAGGCGCTGGGGCACCGTGTGCACGCCGTGGCCTCTGGCGAGGCAGCGCTGGAGGTGATTCAGGCCATTGGCGAGGAGGAACAGCATGGAACGCCCCACAGCGGCCACGCTGCCGAAGCCATGTATCAGGTGATCCTCATGGACATTCAGATGCCCGGCCTGGATGGCGTGGAAACCATGCTCCGTATGCGGCAGCAACACCCGGAACTGGCAGCCGGCACCACTTTTGTGGCCTTGACCGCCCACGCCATGTCCGGAGACAGGGAGCGCTTTCTGAATTCCGGATTTACCTATTACCTCCCCAAGCCTGTCCAGCTGGAAGAGCTTGACCGCATCTTGAGCAGCTGCGAACTGCCGTAAGCATCAGGCCGGGGCTTGCCCTTCTGGCATCCTGGCCGCGCCGGGCACGCCCCACATGAGCAGGCCCCCCAGCACCAGGAACACCACGATGCAGCTCATGCCAATGCGTTGACTGTCAAAGATGGCTGTCAGCCAGGCCACGGCCAGCGGCCCCATGAAGGACGTGATCTTGCCGGACAGGGCAAAGAGCCCAAAAAACTGCGTGCGCAGGTGTTCCGGGGCGTTGCGGGCCAGCCAGGTCCGGCTGGCAGCCTGCACCGGCCCGAAAAAGACGCTCATCAAGAGCCCGAACACCCAGAACCACAGCGTCTCATGCACCAGCAGGATGGCCGCGCCGGGAATGACCAGCCCCAGCAGGGAGAGCAGAATCGTCTTGCGCGGGCCGATGGCGTCATCCACCCAGGCAAAGGCAAAGGCTCCCAGCCCGGCGCTGATGTTCATGGCAATGCCGAAGGTCAATACCTCGGCCGTGCTCATCCCAAAGGATCCGGCAGCGTAAATGCCCCCGAACACGAACGTGGTGGAAAGCGCTTCGTTATAGATGGTCCGGGCCACGAGAAAGCGCAGGATGTCCCGATGCTTGCGGGCATGGCGCAGGGAATCGGCCAGCTGGCGTACGCCTTCTCTGGCCGCCCGTACCGGCCCCAGCCGGGCCGCGCCCGTGGCCGGGGCATCCGGCGTGAACAAAAACAGCGGCAGGCAGAAAACCAGATACCACCCCGCAGCCAGCAGGTTGGTGGCCCTGACATGATAGGCTCCCTCGCGTGGCAGCGGGATCAACGGATTCTCCCCGACAAACAACACCAGACAGGCTGCCAGGCAGACGATGCCGCCAAAGTAGCCCGTGGCCCAGCCCCAGCCGGACCAGCGCCCCTGGCGTTCCACCGGCGCCAGTTCCGGCAGCATGGCATTGTAGAAAATCTGCGCATATTCCGAAGCCAGCGTCCCCAGCCCCACCAGCAGCAAGGCCAGGGGCACATCGCCAGGAGTCGGCCCCACATTCCACAGCAAGGCCGTGCAGACGATGCACAGGGCCGTGAACACGCCCAGCCAGGGCTTGCGCCGGCCGGTGCGGTCGGCCATGGCTCCCAGCAACGGACCGCCCAGGGCGATGAGCATCCCGGAAATCCCCACCATATTGCCCCATTGCGTGGTGCCCAGGGTCGGGTCCGCAGCCACAGCGTTGGTAAAGTACGCCGCAAAGATGAAAGACTGAATGGGCGTGACAAAAGCCTGATTGGCCAGATCATACAGCGCCCAGGCCCGAAGCTGCCAGACCGTGGCGGATGGAGTGGACGGCTGACAGGACCCGCTCATGCCTTGCCTCCGGCTTCGGCCCGCAGGCGGGCCTGCATCGTGGCCACCCGCTGGCGCACAGCCAGCATCATCCGCTGGGCCGCCGGAGCGGACATGGCGCCGTCAGTCAGCCCGGCGCCTTCTTCCAGCAACACGCGGGGAGGCACAGGCTCGCCGAACTCCACCACCACCCTGGCCCGGCGGATGCTGAATCGTCCCGGCGGCATGGCCTCCCAGGTGCCATGGATGCAGACCGGCACCACGGGCACGGGATAGCGGTCCAACAGCAGCCCCAGCCCTGGCCGGAATTCCCGCAGTTCCCCGCTGGTGGAGCGCACCCCCTCAGGAAACCACAACAGGCTTCGGCCCGACTTGAGCACCGCCGCCCCCAAGGCCAGGGACGCGGCCACCCCGCCATCGGGATCAATGGGCACGGTCTGGGCCAGACGGCTGAAGAAGCGGAACACCGCATTGTGGAACGCAGCGCCGGTCCAGCCCGCCACCTGCATTCTCGTCAGCTCCTTGAAGGATACAGCCGGCAAGACCACAAAGGGATCCAGGTAGCTTAAATGATTGGGGGCCAGTACGAACTGCGGCAGATCCCGCAGCCCTTTCACCCCACGAATTTCAAGAGAGAACAAGGTCTTGGCCAGCAGGCGGAAGAAAAGCCAGACACACCAGGAAACGGCCCGCATCCAGGGCGCAAGCGGCGTCAGCCAGTGCTGTTGCGCCTCGGTGAGCACGGTTTCCGGGTGCTCCATGATTGTTTTGAAATCATTCCTGATATCCGCTCCCGTTGCAGAAGAGGCCGATGCGCCGGCAGACTCCTGCAGCAGCTCCCGGACGGTGACGATCCGGCTGGCCGCCTCTTCGGAAATCTCCACCCCGGCCACGTCCTTGAGGGCCAGGCCAATGACCAGCCATTCCAGTGAATCCACGCCCAGATCCAGCTGCATCTGGGTCGAGGGGGACAGTCTGGCGTTCGGATAGCGTTCACACAGCCAGTTCCAGACAGCGCGGGCCCTGGAATCGGCCAGCAGCGGCCGGTCCGCTTCGGGCCAGCGTTCTTCGGGCAGGGGGCCGCTGTCATCCACGGCAGTCACGGTGCCGGCCTTGGCGCGTTCGAACTGTTCCTTGAGGGTGTGCCTGCGCAGCTTGCCCAGGCGGGTCCGCTCCAGGGGCGCGGGGTGCACGGCCACATCCACAGGCCGCTGGTAGCTGGGCAGGGTCTGGGCCACCTGGCCCACAGCCTCGCGGACCACTTCCTCAATGTTCGAGCGTCGGCTGCGGGCCTCCAGGGCGTCTGGCACAATGAGCGCCGCCAGCCCGCCCTTCCAGGCCAGAATCGCGGCCTCGGCGATGACCGGGTGCGTCTCCAGGGCCTGTTCCACCTTTTCCGGGTCCACATTCTCCCCGCCCTGGGTGACGATCATCACCGAGGCCCGGCCAAAAAGACGCAACCGGCCATCCTCTTCCAGACGACCAAGGTCCCCCGTGCGGAACCAGCCGTCTTCCGTAAAGGCTTCGGCTGTTTTTTCAGGCAGATTGCGGTAGCCCGCAAACACCCCGGCGCCCTGGGCCTGCACTTCGCCCACGCCATCGGGCAGGCTTTCCAGGCCGGGGATGGGTTCGATGCGGATGGTCACGCCGGGCATGGGCTTGCCCACGGTGCCGGCCCGGGCCTCGCCGGGGGCATCCAGGGCCAGGATGGGCGAGGTTTCCGTGAGCCCGTACCCCACGGCCACTTCCCAGCCCAGGGCTTCCAGCTCACGGGCCGTTTCGGCATCCAGGGGCGACCCGCCAGAGGCCAGCACCCGCAGCTTTGGCCCCACGGCTTCGTGCAGGGACCGCAGCAGGAGCTTGCCCACGCGCAGGTTCGTCTTGTCCTTGATCCAGGCGCTGGTGGCGGCGAGTTTCTCAAAGACCAGCTGGGCCGCCAGGCCTTTGGCGGCGGCCTTGGCCCGGATGCCCGAGAGGATGGCCGTGTACAGCCGGGGCACGCCGGCGATGAGGGTCACCTCCCCTTCCTTGATGGCTCCTAGAATGTGCGGCCCGGTCAGAGACTGAGGAAGCACCACCGTGAGCCCCAGGGAAAGGGACGTGAAGATGCCGATAACAAAGGGATAGACATGATGCAGTGGCAGCGGCAGGAGCATGGTGTCTGCCGCGCTGATGAGTCTGGCCGCCACCAGGGCATTTTGCTGAAAGATGATGTTGGCGTGGCTCAGTGGCACGCCCTTGGGCCGGCCGGTGGTGCCGGAGGTGTAAAACAGGGCGGCGGTGTCCGCCGGGGTCACGCGGGGCAGCGCGGAGGAGACGGTCTCGGCGGCGAAGGCCCGCTTCCAGGACCGCGGATCCTCCTCGGCCACGTCGATGAGCAGCAATTGCAGATCCGCGCCGCCAGCCTCGTGCAGCACCGCGGCGTGTTCGGTGGTGGTGCAGACCAGACGCAGGCTGCTGTCGGCCAGAATATGCGCCAGGCCCTCGCCAGCCAGCTGCACATCCAGGGGCAGCACTGCTCCGCCAGCCTCAAGGATGCCCAGGCAGATGATAAAGGCTTCGGGACAGGCCGGGAGCATCAGCCCCACCGGCTCGCCCCTGGCAATCGACAGGCCAGTCTGCTCCGCCAGCCCGGCCGCCAGTCTGCTGGCCTGGGCATGCAACTGGCCATAACTCAGGGTGCGGGAGCCTCCTTCCATGAATGCCCGCACGGCAGGCTTGTCCCCACGGGCGGGCATGGCGGCGATGACATCTTGCAATGTGCTGAACATGCTCGTCTTCCTTGCGCTGAGTTCCAAGGCGGGTGCCAACAAAGCACCTCCGTCCTCAATCCGTACCAGAACAGCCGGGATTGAAGCCTGTGCCTTGGTATCCATTTTTGGTGCCGGCGTATAGCATCGGCTTGGCGTCGAAATGGCGACACGGCACGAATCACAAGGACTACAAAGACAATGGCGGCACGCTCAAAGACAAATCGGACAGGGCATGGCCAGCCCCAGCCGGGCACAGACGGCGGTCATGATCCGCCGCCACAACTCCTGGTAGTCAATGCCGGCCAGCCGGCAGAGGATGGGCAGGTCAGAGTCCACGGGGTGCAGGCCGGGCAAGGGATTGGCCTCCAGAAATTGCGGCGCGCCGGCAGCATCGCAACGCAGATCCACCCGGCCCACGTCCCTGAGCCCCAGCGCCTTCCAGGCCGCCAGGGCCACCTGCCCTGCCTGCAATGCCACGGGATCCGTGGCCAGTGCATAGTGCACCAGGCGGGTGTAGTCGGCTTTGTTGCGATGGGTGTAGCCGGCAGCGTCGGCCTCGGGAGCCAGGAGGATTTCCAGCACGCCCAGCACCTCGGCCTCCCGGCCAGTGCCCAGCACGGCCACGGTGAACTCGCGGCCCGGCAGATACGTCTCCACCAGCGCCGGCTGCCGGAACTGCCGCCACACGTGTTGGCAGGCGGCCATGAGTTCGTCACGGCTCCGGACCCTGGAGGCCGCGGCCACCCCCTTGCCCGTGCCCTCGGCCACGGGCTTGACGAAACACGGCCAGGGCAACAGCGCCTCATGGACATCCAGCGCATCGGCGCACACGGCAAAGTCCGGCGTGGGCACCCCGGCCTCGCGCACCAGACGTTTAGCCACGCCCTTGTGCAGGGTGGCGGCCAGGGCCAGGGGGTCTGAGAAGGCGTAAGGGATCTGCCAGGCATCCAGCAGACAGGGCACGAGGGACTCCCGGCCCAGGCCGTACAGTCCCTCGCACAAGGAAACAACCACGTCCCAGCGCTCTCCTTCCAGAAGCAGGGGCATGAGCTGCCGGGCATTCCCCAGACGATCCACCTCAAAGCCCAGGGTTCGCAGCGCGGTTTCGATGGCCTGGACGGTCTCCTCGGCGTCGAACTCCGCGGCCTCTTCCTCGGACAAGCCCTGGGACATCCAGGCGGATTTCAAATCAAAGGCCAGACCGATGCGCATCAGTGCTCCGTGGCGGTTTCCGGAGTTTCCAGGGTAAAAAAGGGATCCGCTCCGGCCGTACCCGGATTCGGCACCGTGCCGGCCAGGGAGTGATCCGGATACACAAAAGCCCGGCCCTCATAGTTGCGCAGCACCAGACCCTGCGGGGAGGTACCAAGCACTGTGGTAGGCAGCAGGGGAATCTTGCCGCCGCCGCCGGGTGCGTCGATGACGAAGGTCGGCACGGCATAGCCGCTGGTGTGGCCTCGCAGCTGCTCCATCAGGGCCAGGCCGTCGGCCACGGAGGTCCGGAACTGGGCTGAGCCGGGAATCGGATCGCACTGATACAGATAATACGGCCGAACCCGGCGTTGCATCAAGCCATGAAAGAGTTGTTTCATGGTCCCGATGTCGTCGTTGACCCCTTTGAGCAACACGGTCTGGCTGCCCAGGGGGATGCCGGCGTCGGCCAGCCGGCCCAGTGCCCTGGTGGATTCGTCCGTCAGCTCGCTGGGGTGCGTGCAATGGATGCTCATCCATAACGGATGGAACTTCCTGAGCATGCGCGCCAGGGCGCCGGTAATGCGCATGGGCAGAACCATGGGTGTTTTGGTGCCGATGCGCAGCACCTCCAGGTGCGGGATGCGCCGCAGGCGGGTCAGGAGCCAGGCGAGGGCATCGTCCTCCAGGGTCAGCGGATCGCCGCCGGAGAGGAGCACGTCGCGGATTTGCGGGCGGGACTCGATGCAGGCGATGGCTCGCTCCCAACGGGCGCGAATCTTCTCCGGCCGCTCGCCGGCCGCCCCGCGGCCGACCATGCGGGAGCGGGTGCAGTAGCGGCAGTTCGCGGCACAACGGTCCGTGACCAGAAAAAGCGCGCGGTCCGGGTAGCGCTGGATCAGCCCCGGGGCCAGGGCATGGGAGCCCTCGTGCAGGGGATCCGCCGCCTCGCCGCAGGAATGCAGCGCCTCATCCCGCACGGGAACCATGGTCCGCCGCAGGGGCTGACCGGGGTCTAGCGCGTCGAGAAGGTGCAGATAATACGGGGTGATGGCCACGGGCAGGCCACGCTTTTTCAGGGCCAGGCCATCACGCTCGGCCTCGCTCAGGGTCAGGAAACGAGAAAGCTCTGCCGCGGTGCGCACACGATGCGCCATCTGCCAGCGCCAGTCCCGCCACATGCGGGCCGAGACGCCAGGAAAAAAACATTTGCGAAACTGTCGGGCATCGGCCAGGCAGGCGCGCAGGACGGCGGCATGCCCGAGAACCGGGAATGTCTGTTGATTGATTTCAAATGGTTGGGAATTAGAGTCCAGAGGCCGGGGACGGGAACGAAGCTGACCGCCAGAATGTCGAGGAGTGCAGCCCCCCCTACTGGGAGGCTCCTGTTCAAGGGCGGCGTCGAGACGCTTCATGGGATGACATGCTCCGCAAAAGGTGCGGGTGCGGCGAGATGCCGCATCTCTGAAAATCGCCCTTGTCATGTTTCCGGGGAGCCGTCCAGAGGGCAACGTACAAATTGCGGTATCTGTCGATAATTTTATGAAAAGAGTTCCTCTCTGCGCAGAGGATGGCATTGCGGGCACAACCAAAACACGCTACCACCGTGCCATGCACCACCGCGCTGCCGCACCGCTCGAAACTGCCCTTTCGTCAGGCGCGCCAGAACCTGCGCCAGAACTCGCACCAGTTCGTGAGCCAGTCCTCTGTTGCCGTCGTCTGCAGGCACTGCGCTCTCCGCTGTGCGGGCTTCGGGCCACGCTGGGCCAGTTACTGCTGCAGCTTGACGAACCGCAAACCCTCCGGCTCGCGCATGAACTGGAGGCCGCCGCCGCCGCCCTGCATCGGCTGATCGACATACGCACCTCCGGAGCCGCGCCTGTGCCCGAACGCTTCACCCTGCCCGAGCTCCTGAGTCAGGCCGTGGCCGTGTATTCCGCCGAGGCCCGGGCCAAGGGGGTGACGATTGCCTGGGGGGTGGCCCCTGCCGCCCAGGGCCCCCTGCTGGGCGCCCCGGCCGACCTGCTGCATGTGTTGCTGCTGCTGCTGGAACATTCGGTCCGCCACACCCGGGCCGGCGAAATCCGGTTGCAGGCCCACCGTCACCATGACGCATCCCCTGCAGCGCGGGCCAACATGATGGCCATTTGCATCACGGATGCCGCGCCCGCCTTGCCCGAGCAGCTGCAACGCGAACTGGACGCATTGCTCCCTGGCCTGGAGGCCACCGTGCAGCTGCACCCTCCGGTCTCTGCCTTGGAGGTGACGGAGAGCGTCCGCACCCTGCTGTTGCCTCTGGGCATTCCACAGGTAACAGCGCAAGAGCCTGCGCCTGTCGCGCCTGCGGTGCCCACTCCCGCAATCGGCCCGCCCCGCACCACCCAGCCCCGCCGCATTCTGCTGGTGGACGACTATGCTCCCGGCCGGTTCTCCCTGGCCGAGGTGCTGCGTCTGGCCGGCCATGAGGTCACGGCCGTGGCCAGCGGCGAGGAAGCCCTGGCCCAATGCGCCTGCCACTCCTACGATCTGATTCTCATGGATCTGCAGCTGCCCGGCATGGATGGCCTGGAGACCACGCGTTTGCTGCGGCAGCGGGAACGGGCTGCGCCGCGCACTCCCGAGAGCCCTCCCAGGCACACGCCGGTGTACGCCATGACCGCCTATTCGTCCCATATCAGTTCCTTTTCAGAAGCCTCCGACGCCTTGAAACTGGATGGCTTCATCAGCAAGCCCGTGGATCTGGACGCCCTGCTCCGGTTGCTGGAGTCGTCCTCCTCACCCGGCCTCAACCATACGGAACGTACTGAGAACTCTTGATGACCAGCTCTGCTCACGCGGCCAAGCCCTCGGGTGCCTCCCCGGCCAAAGCCCTCTCCTCTTCCCGCATCCGGCTGTATCTGCTGATTTTGCTTGCGCTTGTCCTGCTGTGTATCGAGGGCGGGGCGCGGCTCATGTATGTCCTTCTGCCCAAAACCCTGGGCCTGACCGTGCCTTCGCACATCAGCCGGCTGGATCCTGAACTCGGCTGGGTCCTGCGGCCGGGGAGCAGCGGCTCCAGCAAGCGCACCGGGGACATTATCCGGTACGACGTCAATTCCAAGGGCCTGCGCGACGACGAAACCACCTACGACAAGCCCGCCAACGCCACCCGCATCGTGCTCCTGGGCGATTCGCGGACTTTCGGCTTCGGCGTGCCCATCCGCAAGCATTACAGCATGCTTGTTGAAGGATACTTCAAGCAGGTGGAATGCATCAACCTGGGTGTGGACGGCTACGGCATCGATCAGGAACTGCTCTTTCTGCGCAAGGAAGGCTTCAGATACCATCCGGATATCGTCATGGCCCTGATCTCGCACTTTGGTGACGAGCGCCACCTGCACGATTCCCGCTGGGGCATGGGCAAGCCCATGTTTGTGCTGGAGGACAACGGCACGCTGACCCTGACCAACGCACCGGTGACCAACAACTCCTCCTGGTATGTCGCCCTCAGGGAATTCGACCGGATCGCCTCCTGCAGCATGGCCTACACCATGCTGCGCGATCTGCTCCTGCACTCCGTCCGCAGCCTTGGCAGCACGGTCAAGCCTGCCGTCGCCGCGGAACTGGAAGTCCCCCCGGGCTTCACCGCTGCCCAGTGGGCGCATCAGACGAAACTCTACGGCACAGCCCTGGCCATTCTGCAGGCCATGGACGCCGAGAGCAAAGCCCACGGCGCCACCTTTGTCCTGCTGACGCAAATGCCGGAACTGCATGCCCTGGCCCAGGCGAACGGCCTCCGCTCCCTGGACCTCACCGCCCCCATGCGCAACTCCCGCTTTCCCCTGCCCGACGGGCTGGCCCATTTCAACGAAGCCGGCAATGGCGTCCTGGCCTGGGAAATCGCCCAATACCTGCGCCGCGAAGGACTGGTGCAGGAGGAGTGATTCCCCCCTCTTCTTGCGCCTTCGCCTGGAACATGCCATAAGGGGTGGACTATCCATCACTAAATCTGATTCATCACATCAAGAAATATCCATGTTCCTGCACCTCCGCGGCCTGAGCAAAACATACCCTGCCAGCAGGACAAGCGCAGCCCAAGCGCCGTGCCTTGGGCTGCTGGATATTTCGCTGGATGTTCACCCTGGCGAGCTTCTGTCCTGCATCGGGCCGTCTGGCGCGGGCAAAACCACGCTGCTCAAATGCATTGCCGGCCTGGAACAACCCGATGCCGGCAGTATCCAATTTGCCACGGCACCGTCACGGCAGCATCCTGTCATCCTGGTATTTCAGGATTTTCTGCTCTTCCCGCACTTGACGGTGTTTGAGAACGTCGCCTTCGGCCTGCGGGCCAGGGCACTGCCCCGGCGCGAGATTGAGACCAAGGTGCTGGCCATGCTGGAATGTTTTGGCCTGGCGGACAAACCGTCCGTGTATCCGGCCCATCTTTCCGCCGGTCAGAAGCAGCGCGTGGCTATCGCCCGGGCCATGGTGGTAGAGCCGGCATTGTTGCTGCTGGACGAACCCTTCGCCAATCTGGACCGCAACCTCAAGCTGCAGACGGCCCTCTTCATCCGCGAGACGCAGCGTCGCTTTGGCGTGACCACCATCAGCGTCACCCACGATCTGGAGGAAGCCTTCGCCATGTCCGACCGGCTGGCCCTGCTCCTGGACGGCCGGCTTATCCAGTGCGGCACGGCCCAGGAACTCTACCACTCGCCAGCCACGGCCGAGGCTGCGGCCTTTCTGGGTCCGGTCAACACCATTCCCCCGGCCCTGCAGCAGGCCCTGGAGTGGCCCGTCCGGGCCGAACCGCTCCTGCTGCGTCCCGAAGCGCTTCACCTGGAGCCGGCCCCCGACGGCCCGGCCGTGGTGGAAGCCGCCACCTTTGCCGGACACTTCTGGAAGTATCAGCTCCGCGCCGTGGGGCATTCCCTGCTGGTGTACAGCACCATGAACGGGTGCGCTCCTGGCGATCGGGTCCGCGTTCTGCTTCGTCCCTCATTTCCGCAGCCTTTTGCCCCGGAGGCATCCGCATGTGCCGACTGTTCTGCCTGCTGACATTATTGGGCTGCCTGCTCCTGCCGCATGCGGCCGCGCCTGTTATGGCCACAGACACCACCACAGAGCCTCCACTCGCCACCCCGGCGATGGTCGCAGACTGGTCCGCCGTGGAGGCTGCCGCCCGTGGCGGCACGGTACGCTTTTACATGTACAGTGGCTGGTCCCACACCAACGAGTGGGTGGATGGCTATGTGGCCACCGAGCTCAAGGCCCGGTATGACATCACCCTGGAGCGCGTGCCCATGGATGCCTCGGCCTTCATGAACAAGCTGCTGGCCGAAAAGGCCGCCGGCAAGCAGGAAGGCTCCATCGACCTTCTCTGGATCAATGGCGAGAACTTCAAGAACGCCATGGATGCCGGCCTGCTTTACGGTCCCTTTGCCCAGCAGCTGCCCAACTTCCAGCGCCATGTGGATCCCGCCGGCGTGGCCTTTGACTTTGGCAAGCCCACCAACGGCTATGAAGTGCCCTACGGTCGCGCCCAGTTCGTCTTTGAATACGACAGCGCCCGCATGGCCGAGCCGCCACGGACCTTTGCCGCCCTGGCCGAATGGATCAAGGCCCATCCCGGCCGTTTCACCTATCCCCAGCCACCGGACTTCACCGGCTCGGCCTTTATTCGTCAGGTGTTTTACGCCATCACCGGCGGGCATACCCAGTACATGGCCGGCTATTCGCCCCAGCTCTTCGAAGCCAATGCCCCCAGACTCTGGGCCTGGCTCAATGGCATCAAGCCCGGCCTCTGGCAACAGGGGCGGACCTACCCCAAGGACCCCGCTGCAATGGACACGCTCTTTGCCCGCGGGGAAATTGATTTTTCCATGAGCTATCACCCCTGCCACGCCCAGAGCCAGATCCTCGCCGGCGCCTTCCCGGCCACGGTGCGGACCTTCATCATGGAAGACGGCTCCCTGTACAACACCCACTTCACGGCCATTCCTGCCAATTCTCCCAACAAACCTGCGGCCATGGTGGCGGCCAATTTCCTGCTTTCGCCCGAGGCCCAGCTCTCCAAGTTCGACCCGGCCAACTGGGGTGACTATCCGGCCATCGACCTGAACACCCTGGACCAGGCCACGCGCGCCAGATTCCAGGCCGTGGACCTCGGCCCGGCCACCCTGCCGCCCGACGTCCTGGCGGCCAAGGCTGTGCCCGAAATCCCTTCCGCCTGGCTGGAGGTTTTGGAAAAGGGCTGGGATCAAAAGGTGTTGCGGTAGGATCATCCACAATGCCCGGCCGCCGGATCCGGTTTTTACAGGCCCTGCTGCACCTGTCCCCCCTGGCCCTGCCCGTGGGCGTGTTGTTCCTGGGCGGGCTGGGGCTGACCATGGGGCAGGCCCTGGGCTGGTGGCTGCCCGTGCCGGCCTTGGCCCCGGCGGTGGAGGTGTGGGCCACGCTGCTGGATCCTTGGATGCTCAGGTCCTGGGCGTTGTCCTTGTGGGTGGGGCTGGCTTCGGCGCTTGTTTCGGTGTTCCTGGGCGTGGCTCTGGCCTGGGGCATCTGGCGGCTTCCGATCCGCTGGCAGGCGGCAGCCACGATTTACAAGCTGCCCTTGATCCTGCCCCATGTGGCCGCGGGGTTTATCATTCTGGTGCTCTGCGGACAGTCCGGTCTGCTGGCCGGGCTGGCGCACCACCTGGGGCTGATCGCCAACCCGGCGGAGTTCCCCGCCCTGCTCTACACCCCCTGGGGCACGGGGATGATTCTGGCCTATGTCTTCAAGGAAACCCCTTTTGCCATCCTGCTCTGCCTTGCGGCCCTGCGGCGGCTGGATCCCCAACTGGAAAGCACGGCCATCATGCTTGGCGCGGGGCCGGGGCAACGCTTCCGGCGGATCATCCTGCCCCATTGCGCCCCGACCATGCACACGGTCTTCATCATCCTGTTCCTGTACGGTGTCGGGGCCTTTGACATCCCCTGGCTTCTGGCCGGCAGCAGTCCGGGCATGCTGCCCGTGGAGGTCTATAACATCACCTTCCAGCGCGATCTGGCGGACAGATCCCAGGCCATGGCCCTGTTGACGGCCATGTTCTGTTTTTCCCTGGGCTGCATTGTGCTGTACACCCGGCTGGCCCGCCGGCTCGGCGGCAGGGAGCGCAAACTGTGAGGCCGGCCGCGTTGCTCTGCCTGTTGGGGGTGTTGTTCGTGCTGCCGGTGGTTGTGCTGGGGGTGTACGCCGTCGGACCGGGCTGGCGGTATCCCGACCTGCTGCCCGCAACCCTGAGCGCCCGCAGTCTGCAGTACCTTTGGACGCATCGTCTGGTTCTGGGAGATCTGCTGCTGGCTTCCGCGGGCTATTCCCTGGCCGTGGCCGGGCTGGCATTGGTGCTCTGTCTCATGCCCGCGGCGCTGCTGGCCCGGCGGGAATTTCCAGGCAGGCTACTGGTGGAGGGTCTGCTCCTGGCGCCGGCCCTGGCGCCAGCCATGACCTTTTCCATGGGGGCGCACACGCTCTTCATCCGGGTCGGCCTGGACGACAGCACCCTCGGCGTGATTCTCATGCTGACGACCTTCAGCTACCCCTACATGCTCCGGGCCCTGACTGCCGGCTATGAAGCCATGGGCGAAGGCTACAGGCAATGTGCGGTCAACCTCGGAGCCGGGCCGCTGCAGTGCTTTTGGCGAGTGGAATGGCCACTGCTGCTGCCAGCGGCCATTGCCGGCGGCACGGTGGTCTTTCTGGTGGCGTTTTCAGAGTATTTCCTGGTGCTGCTCATCGGCGGCGGGGTGGTCAAATCCTATACGGCGCATCTGTTCCCATACCTGAGCTCTTCGGATCGCAGTCTGGCCGCGACCTTGACCCTGCTGTTCCTTATCGTGCCCCTGGGGCTGATGCTGCTGGTGGAGGTTCTGGCCGGGCGGGCCGCGCGGCGCAAGGGAATCTGGTGAATGTCGGGCAGCAGCAAGATGCCCCGCTGCATTATGTATTGCCTCGCACCGGATATTTATGTTGTAACCCATTTGGAATTGACCACAACCCCTTGCAGGCGGGACAGTCCATGGGCCTTGGATTCGTTGCGCGGGTCGTGCTGTGCGGCGTGCTGCTTCTGGCGGCGGCGGGATGTTCCGGTGAGCCGGAAGCGCCTGAGTCAGCTAATGCATCCAATGCGAGCGGGGGATTCCCAACGTCTTCCCAGGTACAGGGGCAAACACCGGATCTGACGCAGGATCGTCCGGCCCGTGGCCCCTCCCAGGGGCCGCGCCACAAGGTGTGTCTGGCTCTTTCCTCCGACGGGCTGGGGGACAAAGGCTACAACGACATGCAATATGCCGCCCTGGCGGCCGGGCGTGCCCGGCATGGCTATGCCCTGGACATGCAGGCCATGCCGCCGGTTTCCTCCCACGCCAACAGCAATCTCTCCGCCGAAGCCTGGGCCAAGGCATCTGCAAGCACGCTGGGCACGCTCATCCAGCGCAACTGCACCGTGGTGATTGCCGGGCAGGGCTGGTCCATGCTGAGCGCCGTGCAGGGGCTGGCGCCGCAGCATCCCCAGGTGACATTTTTTGTGGTGGACGCCGCCCCGGCGGTCTATGCGCCCAACGTGGCCGGCTCTCGTTTTCATGTGGAGGAAGCGGCGTTTCTGGCCGGGTATCTTTCCGCGTCAATGTCCCGCACGCATGTGCTGGCCAGCATTGGCGGGGCGGCTGCGCCGGCGGTGCTGGACTTCATCCAGGGTTTTGAAGCCGGCGCCATCCATCACGACCCTCATTGCATTCTGCAGCGCATCTTTCTGGCCGAGGCCGCGCCCAAATCCAACCCCTGGAGCAGCCCGGGCAAGGCGCAGGAGGTGGCGCTCTCCCTGGCGCGGGAGCATCAGGCCGACGTGCTCTTTGCCGTAGCCGGTGGCTCCAATCCCGGCGTGTTTCGGGCCACCGCCGAAGAGGGCCTGCATGCCGTGGGAGTGGATACAGACCAGGATTATCTGGCCAAAGGCGTCATCCTGACCAGCGTGATGAAGCGGCTGGATGTGGCCCTGGAGCAGGTCATCGACGCCATCATGTACGGCGAATTCAAAAACCGCCTCTATGCCTTTTCCCTGGCCAATGGCGGCGTCAGCCTCTCGCCCATGACCTACACCCGAGCGGCCATCCCGCCTGCACTGCTGACCGAGATGGAACAGCTGCGCGCCGGAATCATCGCCGGGGACATTCTCGTCCCCAGTTCCCAATAGCGGCGCTCGCCAGCCGGTGTCCCCCCTACACCCCGAACAGCCGGAGCAGTTCCGCGTGGCTGCCCACATGCCGTGCAGCGGTGAGTCCCGGATTGGCAAAGGCCCAGAACTCCAGCCCTGCGGCACGGGCCGCGCGCTCGTCCACGGGACTGTCGCCCACATAAACCGTCTGGTCACGGCGGGCCTGCAGTTGCTCCAGCAGCAACAAGAGCCCGTCCGGGTTGGGTTTGGGCCTGGGCGCCTCATCGCAGGTGACCACGGCATGCACGGCCTCGGCAATGCCGTAGGTCGAAAAGACGATATCCACTTCCTTGCGGGCCCCGTTGGTGCATACGCCCAGCTTGAGCCCCTTGCGCCGCAGGTGGGCCAGCATGTCCAATGCCTCGGGCATGGGGCGGATTTTGGGCAGGTAGGACCGAATGCTGGTGGAATCGATGTAGGCCCGGCCGGCGCTGCGCAGGGGCGGCGGGATCAGGTGCTCGAAGCCCTGCTCGAAGGTGAAGGAGAAGATGTCCACTTCCTGCGCGGCAGTCATGGCCGGCAGGCCGACATGGGCGAGCACGTCGTTGTAAAATCCGATATAGGCGGACTTGGAATCCACCAGCACGCCGTCCACGTCAAACAAAGCCACGGCAGGAGGCAACGAGGTCATGATGCGTCTTGATCCTTTGTAATGACAAGCAGTCCGATTCCCAAACAACGCACTGCTCCAAAATTTGCAGCTCGGCCTCAGGACCAAGGCCTTGAGCACGAAAAAATGGAGGATGGTGTCGGTGTGCAGACATTAATCAAAATAGACAGGGGCTTCAGGACACTCCAGATGCCGCAGTACCTCGCCAAGATGGCGGGAGTTGGTACGATGCTCAGACAGGGGCGGCAAGGCATCAAAGGGAAAGAAGCCCACCGCGGACGTCTCCTGGCTGGTGCTGGCTTGCCCTCCGGTCAACTCGCACAGAAAGACGATCTTGTAGGCATGAAAAAACTCCAGGGGCCTGCCGCCGCGGTTGGCGTCAAAGACCCCCACCACCCGGAGAGGCCGGGCCTCGTAACCGCTTTCTTCAAGGATTTCACGCTGAATCATGGCCGAGGGCAGCTCGCCCACGTCGGCCCAGCCACCGGGCATGGCCCAACGGCCGTCCTGGGTTTCCCGGACCAGCAGAATGCGGCCCTCATGGACAACCGCGCCGCGGACATCGACCTTGACCGTGGCATAGCCCGGCTGGATGCGGAATCCTTCCAGGACATCGGGCAAAGGCAGACTGGCGGCCAGGGCCGTCATTTCTGCCGCAATCTCCATAAAACGTGTGTACTTCTGAGTATCGTAATCGCTTTTACTATACGCCAGGCCGGTCTGACTCATGGCCTGCATTTCCCTGGCCCAGGCCAGCCATTGGGCGATGTGCGCTTCCGAAGCCATCTTGATGCCGCTCCCGCTGCAGTGGCAGTACCCCGGGGTGAGAACACGAGAGATGCTGACGCGTGTGGCACCGTGCGTGGCCAGGCCCGCACGCGCAACTCATTATGTACTGTTCCGCAGCCCTGTTGAAAAAACACTATAAAACTGTTGCAGATTCTTTGCGTATTTTCTGCAGTTTTTCAAGCACTGCCAAACCGCCACTCCAACACGTTGCGTACCCCTCAGGCGTGGTTTCGCAGGGCCAGTTCCATGGGATGCGGCTGCAGCCACCATTGCCCCTGCAGGTAGGTTTCTGCATATTTGCGGATGTAATGGTTCAGCAAGGTGACTGGCACAATGAGCGGAACCAGGCCCGCGGCGTATTGGTCGATCACTTCCAGCAACTCCTGCTTTTCATCGCTTCCAAGCTGCCTTTTAAAGTAGCCCATGGCGTGCAGCAGGACGTTGCGCTGCTTTTTGGTCGTGGCCTGTTGCGTTGCGGCGTGCATCATCAAGACCGCGTATTGCGGAAGCACTGCCTCCAGATCCGCATCCCCGATGCCTGCCACCAGTTTGCCCATGGCCCGCAGCTTTTCCTGGCTGTGGGACATGAAGAGCAGCTTGTGCCGGGTATGAAACGCCACCAACGCGGCCGGGGTGGGCGCATTCAACACGGTATCACGCCAGCGTTTGTACAAAAAAATCCGTTCAATGAAATTTTCGCGCAGGCGCGCGTCGTGCAGGCGGCCTTCCTCTTCCACCGGCAGCAGGGGGAAGTGCTCCATGAAAACACGGGCAAACAGCCCCACGCCGCTGTTCACGGGATGCCCGTTCTTGCCGTACACCTTGACCCGCTCCATGCCGGAGCTGGGAGATTTGCTCTTGAACACGAACCCGCATAACGGCGCAGCCGGGTCTGCAGCCAGCGCCGCCACCCGCTTGTTGGCCCAGGCCAGCATGCGGTCGGTATGGTCGATGCCAGTTTTGATGGTCACAAGCCGTGGTGCGGACGGCTCGCCCACCAGACGCATGGCCTCGCGCGGCACCCCCAGCCCACACTCCACTTCCGGGCACACGGGCACAAACCGGACAAAACGGCCGAGCATGTCCGTCAGAAAACGATCATGTTTGTGCCCCCCGTCGTAGCGGACGGCCTGGCCCAGCAGACAGGTGCTGACCCCGAGAAAAAGCGGCTTCTCGGGGTGCGGATCCGGCGTGAAATGCCGCTGCGGGGAGGCAAGCGGTGCGGTGGTTGCATTCATCTTGGAAACATCCTTGCCTGCATCGTAGCCTCAACCCAGTTCCTTAGGCAAGCGCGGGAACGCGGCGGGCCTGTCGCAGACAGCCTACTCGCCGTCATCACCAGGGGGGATAACCTGCACAGCCAGCGTGGCGTCCAGGAGGATCAAGCGGCGCATGACCTCAGGGGAAAAGGCCAGGATGGGCGGCGGCGTGTCCGCGTCAAGGAAAAGCTGCAGCCGGACCGTGGACCGCAATGCCAGCAGCCGGGCAGCCTGATGGAGGGCCTGGGCCTGGGAGGAGACGAGGGAAAAGAGATCAAAAAGCACGTCCTCGCAATGCCCCACAGGGCGGGCCGGTGTGGCCACAATCCACTGATCCTGTTCGTACTGGGCGATGGTTCCCTTGACGAAATCCCCGCGCAACCGCACGCCTGTGGGTTTCATGCCGGCCAGTCTGGACAATTCATCGGGGTCGAACCGGCCGGAGAGGATCAGTCGGGCCTGGCAGCGCGCGCTCACGCGTCTTCCTCCCAATAGGTTTCTTCCGGCGTACTGGCCGGTTCCAGCACATGAGACCACTCTGCCGGACCAGCCAGCAGGGTTTCCGTATGCTCGGCGGAAAGCGGTTTGGCAAAGAGAAATCCCTGGGCATATTCGCAGCCCAGCAGCCGCAGGGTGTGCAATTGCTCCACAGTTTCCACGCCTTCGGCAATGACCTGCTTGTCCATGTCATGCGCCAGGGTAATGATGGTCTTGACGATTTTCATGTTCTCGTCACTCTCATGCATCAGGCGGATGAAGGACTGGTCCACCTTGAGGAAGTCGAATGGAAAGCGATGCAGGTAGGAAAGCGAGGAATAGCCTGTGCCGAAATCATCAATGGAAAGACGAATCTGCATGGCCTTGAGGGCGTTGAGCAACCTGAGGGACGATTCGGCATTCTCCATGATGCCGGATTCGGTGATCTCCAGCTTGAGCAGGTGCGGCGGGAATTCCGACCAGGCCAGGATTTGCTGCATGTCGTCCAGCAGCGTGGGCGAGTTGAACTGACGCACCGAGAGGTTCACCGAAAGCAGGAGATCGCGGCGGGTCGGAAAGGCAACCTGCCAGTCGGAAACGGTTCGGCAGGCCTCATACAGCACCGAGGTGCCGATGTGGATGATCATGCCTGTTTCTTCTGCCAGAGGGATGAAATCATTGGGAGAAACCATACCGCGCACCGGATGGAACCACCGGACCAGCGCCTCCAGCCCATGCAGCTGCAAGGTGCGCAAACTGACGATGGGCTGATAAAAGACCCTGAACTCGTCGCGGTCCAGGGTCCGTTTGAGATCCATCTCAATTTCCAGGCGTTTTCGGGCGCTTTTGTGCATGTCCTTGTCAAAGACCATGCAGGAGCCCTTGCCCTGGGCCTTGGCGCGAAACATGGCCGTATCCGCATCGCGCACCAGCTCTTCCGGAGAGGCATAGGAGCCGTTATCCACAACAATGCCAATGCTGGCAGTCACAAAGAGTTCGTGCGTGCGGATGACAAAGGGCTTGTCCAGAGCCATGAGAATACGTTCGGCCGCGTGCATGGCTCCGGCCACATCATCCACGGAATCCAGAAGGATAACGAATTCATCGCCGGACAATCGCGCCAGGGTGTCGATGGAGCGCAGCACGCCGAGAATGCGTTCGGAAACCCCTCGCAGCAGGGCATCCCCCACATCATGGCCGAGGGAGTCGTTGATGAGCTTGAATCGATCCAGATCCAAAAACAGCACCGCAAACTGCTGCTGCGAGGCCCGGGCAGCCCGCTTGAGCGCCTGGCCCAGCAGCAGCATGAACAAGGCGCGGTTGGCCAGGCCTGTGAGCGGATCGTGCATGTGCTCTTCGGCGGCGCGGTCCTCTGGCTTTTCTGCCGGAGGCAGTTCCGTCACACTCACCTGCACGGTGTGCAGGGTCATGAGCGGGGTGTAGGTCCAGGAATAGCCCTTCCCTGCCACCGTGTGGCGCACGCCGGTCTTGCGCTGGCCGGAATGCAGGCACTGCGCCACCCAGGCCGCATGGTCGGGGGGAAGAAAATCCTTCATCGTCAGGCCGGCGGCCGTCAGGAACCGCTCCAGCGTCGCGTCCGTATGGGCCAGCGTGCCATCCTGCTGGGCCATGAGCACCATGGTTTTGTGGCCACAGTCCAGCCACGCGGAGGCGCATTCCTCCGCAGAGGACGATGCCGGTGCAACAAAGGGGTGCGGCACGGACACGAAGGCCAATGAAGCGCCCAACACCTCATTCCGCACGCCAAATACGGGGGAGGCGATCGCCTGGACAGTATGCGGAAGACCACGCAAGGATTCCAACAATAACGAATGATGCTGGTAGACATGCTTGGTTGCAAAACATTCCTGAAGCAACTGAATGGCATCTTCACTGTAACACAACAGCAACGAGATGTCTTGATCAAGGTACTGTTCCGTTTCAGCAGTTCCTCCCTGCAACTCCACCATGTGCTTGTTCAGGTACATTATTCTGAATGAGCAATTCACAACCATGAAAGGAATGGTAAAGCTTTCCAAAATCCCTTGGCTGAAGGCCAGCTGATGCACCAAACTTTTTTTTGAAAGTTGCATCAGCCTTGATTCATATGGCGAAAGCGGCGCAGTGGACATGCAGTGTACCTTGCGTGGTCGATATCACAACCTGACACATACAGATTCACTATACACCGCCCTCAACTCCGTGGCAAGGCGCCATGGAGAAAAGCCCCCAACCTCCGGAAGCCCAATACCAAAGAGGCGACCCAACGAGTGGGCCGCCTCTTTGGTGCGTACATAATTATGCAGGGTTATTCCAAAATCTTTTCGAACAGCAGGCCGGCCTGCACATCTTTGGCCCAAACCACCTGCGCGGGCAGCCCTTCCAGCATACAGCCGTACCGCTCCAGGCTGCATTGCGACAGGGCCAGAATCTCCCCTTCATCAAATGCGGGTGGTGGTTCCAGAAACTGCACCCGGGCGCCGCCGATGGAAATATCCAGCAACGCGGCATGCACCTTCTGCCCGTTTTCCCGAACCAGCACCAGGGAGTTGCGCTGTTCCAGGCGAACATACACCCGGATGAAGCTCCGCCTGTCCCTTGCCTGGGCATCTCCAGAGCAGTCCGCGCCTGAAGCCACGACAGGCACGGCGCCCTTTTGCCGGAAGAGCGCTTCCGACAAGGCCATCATTTGCGGCATCGAACACCTTCTCTTGTATCAGGGGAACAACACCATTGACGGCCTGGAGATTACCCTCTGATTATGGCGAGGGCACGGCCTTTTCTTGTCGATCGCGTGTTCGTCCGGCCGCTTTTTCGCGGCGGCGGGTTCTCCATGTTCCTACGCTTTCTCCTATGGAAAGCAACACCGGGACAAGCACCAGGGTCAGGAAGGTGGCCACCAGCAGCCCGAAGAGCACCGCCACGGCCATGGGCCCCCACCACTGGGCAGATTCCCCGCCAATATCCCACTGCAGATTCAAGAAATCATAGCTCACGCCCGCGGCCATGGGCAGCAGTCCGAGCATGGTGGTCACGGCCGTGAGCAGCACCGGCCGGAAACGGGTCATCCCCGTACGGATCAGGGCTTCGTGCACTTCCAGGCCCTGCTCGCGCAGGACGTTGAAATAATCGATAAGCACGATGGCGTTGTTCACCACCACCCCGGCCAGACTGACCACCCCTACCCCGGTCATGATCACCCCGAAGGCCGTGTTAGTCACCAGCAGGCCCAGAAACACCCCGATCAGGGACAGGGCCACCGAAGTGAGAATGATGAAGGGCACACCCAGGGAATTGAACTGAGCCAGCAACACCAGCAGAATAAGCAGCACCGCCGCACCAAAGGCCTTGGTCAGGAAGGCCTGGGCCTTTTGCTGCTCCTCCTGCTCGCCGGCAAACCGCCAGGTCATGCCACGCGGCCAGCTCATGGTGTTCAACCTGGCTGTGAGTTCGGCAATGGCATCGTTGGCCAGGCGCCCGCTGACGTCGGCTTCCAGGGTGGCCACGCGTTTCTGGTCCTTGCGATGCACGCCGCCCAGGCCGCTGGAAAGCTCCACGCTGGCCACGGAGGTAAGGGGAATGGGTTCGCCATTGGGGCCAGCCACGGTGAGGCGGCGCACAGCCTCCACACTGCTGCGATCCTTTTTGGGCAGCTTGGCGACGATGTCGTACTCCTCATCCTCTTCGCGGTACACGCCAACCTTGGCGCCGTTGAAGGCCGTCTTGACTGTGTAGGCAATGGTGTAGGCGTCCAGCCCCAGCAGGGCGGCCTTTTCCTTGTCCACATGCACGGCCAGCTCCGGCTTGCCGCGCAGGACGTTGTCCTTGACGTTCACCAGCCCCGGCGTGGCCTCCAGAAGCTTGTGCAGGGTCTGGGCCATGGCGTCCAGGTCCTGCAGGTTGTCACTGAGCAGTTCCAGGGTCACGGGTGAGCCGGTGGGCGGGCCCTCCTCCTGCTTTTCCACGCGCACTTCCGCGCCCTTGATCTTCTCTTTCAAAATCTCCCGCAGCTCGGACACAATGGCCGAGGAAGGGCGCGACCGTTCCTTCATCTCCTTGAATTCAAGAGTGATCTGGGAAAGATGCTCCCCCGTGCCCCCGGAACTGAACGGGTCGCCGCCTTCCATGCCGGCCTGGGAGATGACAAAGAGAATATCCGGATACGTCAGAGCCACCTGCTCGGCAATGCGCACAAGCCTGTCCGAAGTGGCAAGGTTCGTGCCCACGGGCGCTTTGATTTCGATGATCGCCCGATTGGGCTCGATGTCCGGAAAAAACTCCACCCCGCGACCGAACGCACCAAAGGCAACGATGGAACCAAAGAGCGAGGCAATGCAGAGCACAACCACCAGCCCGCGGTGCCGCAGGCTCCACTCCAGCAGTCCACGATAACGCCGCTGTATCCAGCCGGGCGGAATCTCGCCATCCGCCGCCACACCCCTGGGCACGGTCTGGAACTTGGCCGAGAGCACCGGGTTCACCACCAGGGCCACAAAAAGCGAGGCCGAAAGGGCAATGATGCAGGTCAGGGGCAGGTAGGACATGAATTCGCCCATGATGCCCGGCCAGTAGAGCATGGGGAAGAACGCAGCCACGGTGGTGAGCGTGGAGGTGATGACCGGCCAGGCCACCTCGCCAGCCCCCAGCCGGGCCGCCTCAAAGCGCGAATGCCCCAGCTGCATGTAGCGATAAATGTTCTCCACCATGACGATGCCATTATCCACCAGCATGCCCAGGGCGAGAATCAGGGAAAAGAGCACCACCATGTTCAGGGTAATGCCCATCATGTCCAGCACAATAAAGGACACCAGCATGGACAGGGGGATGGCAATGGAGACAAAGACCGCGCTGCGCCCGCCAATCCCCACCAGCACCACCCCCAGCACCAGAATGAGGCCGGTGATGATGTTGTTTTCCAGATCAGACACCATCCGCCGGATATCTTTGGACTGATCGGCCATGAGGTCGATGCGCAGGCTTGGCGGCAGCTGCGGGCGCATCTCCTCCACCACGCGTTTGACTTCATCAGTGATGAAGATGATGTTCTCGCCGGCCCGTTTCTTCACCTGCACCGTCACACTGGGTTGCCCCTGAATGCGGCTGACGGTGGCGGGGTCTTTGTTGGAGTCCTTTATTTCAGCCACATCGCGCACGTAGATGGGCTTGCCATCGCGCACGTAGGCCACCAGCGAGTTTATTTCTGCAGGGTTGCTGAACTCCTCCGGCACGCGCACCTGATACTTGCCTTCGCCAATATCCAGGGAACCGCCGGGCATGTTCACATTGCTCTGGGAGACGGAGTTCAGGATGCTGGAGACAGGCAGATGGTAAAAGCCCACGCGGTCCAGATCCAGCTCCACGTGAATCTCGCGCGTCAGCCCGCCGATGATGGGTGCTTCCAGCACGCCGGGGATGGATTCGATGCGGTCCTGCAGATCCTCGGCCATGCGCTTGAGGCGCTTGGCCGAAAACTCACCGGACAGGGCAATCTGCAGAATGGGCTGGTCCGAAAAATTGGCCTCCTCCACCTCCGGATCGTCTTCCAGGTCCGTGGGCAGATCCGGCTTGGCCTGATCCACCTTGTCGCGCACCTTTTGCAAGGCGTCGTCAATATTCTCCGAGGGCAGGAACTTGATGGAGATAAAGGAAAGCCCTTCCTCGGAGGTGGATTTCATCTCCTCCACGCCCTTCAGGGCCTTGAGCTTGCGCTCCAGGGGCATGGTGATCAGGGTTTCCATGTCCTCCGGGGCCACGCCTTCGTACCGCGTGGTGATGAACACATACGGGATGGTGATGTCCGGCGAGCTTTCCCGCGGCAGGGAGACGTAACTCGCCGCCCCGAACAGGATGATGCCCACCACCGAGACCACCACGGCCCAGGGCCGCGACAAGGCGAGATTGGGAATGATCACTGGACGCGTACCCCGGCGTTGGCCCCTGTGGCGGCGTGGCCTTCATGTGCGGCGGCAACGGGAGCGGCGGGCGGATTCAGCACGGCCAAGCTCATGCCATCCTCCACATCCTTCTGCCCGGAGATGATGAGCCAGTCCCCCGGGGTGAGGCCCTCGAGAATCTGCACGCGGTCCCTGGCAATATGGCCGATGGCCACGGTTCTGGCCTTGGCCACGCCGTGCTCCGCCACATACACCAGCCGTTCGCCACCGCGATCCACCACGGCAAAGAGGGGCGCGGTGATGGCATCGGGGATGTCACGCCGCACGAAGGTGACCCGGGAGGCCATGCCGGGCCGGATGCGACCGTCTTTATTGTCCACCACCACACGTACCTCAAAGGTTTTGGTGGCGCTGTCGGCCTTGTAGGCCACAAAGTCCACCACGCCAGGCCATTGCTCGGTGCCGTGGGCGTCGATGGTGACCACCACAGGCTGCCCCACGGCCAGATGCCGCACGTCCATTTCCGGCACAGACACCGTCACCCGGATGGTGGTGACATTGACGAGATCCACCACCGGTGACCCCTTGGTGACATATTCTCCGGGATCCACCGTGACATCATTGACCCGGCCGGCAAAAGGCGCGCGGATGACCGTGCGGGAGAGCGCGGTTTCCACCTCGTCCACGGAGGCCTGGGCCACGGCCATTTCGGTCAGGGCCTGATCCTGTTCTTCCTTGGAAAGCACGGCTTGCGCAAACAGCGCCTTGCGTCGGGAGGCCAGATCCTGCTTCAGGGCCAGATCAGCCTTGGCCTTGTCCAGCTGCGCGCGAACCAGGGCGGCGTCCAGCCGGAGGAGCTCCTGCCCTTTCTGGACGAGGTCGCCCTTTTCCACACCCACCCAATCCACGCGGCCTTCGGCGTCCATGGCCAGCTGCACGTCCTGCAGGGCCTCAGTCTGGCCCGGCAGGACCAGCAAGTCCTTGAACGGCCGGGGGGTCACCTGTTCCACCTGCACTTCCACAGTACGCACGGGGGATGCAGGCACCAGCGCGCTGCCAGAGGCGTTTTCTGTTGCATTGGAGGTCGTGTTGGCCCCCTGCGCATGCAACGGGCTCTCACTACACCCCGAAAGCAACGCAGCCACCACAAGACACCAGGCGGCGATGATGAACAGCCGTTCCACAATACACTCCTTGGCTGCCTAGGCAGCCTGCCTCGTTCCCACGGCACAGACCCCGGCCTGGGAAAAAGCGGTGATATGATCCGCCAGCGTTCCGAGATCCTGCAAGTCCCGGCACCGGCCATCGTCCAGACGGGATTCGAAATTGCGGGCATACACGTAATACACCACCTGGGCGAACAGACTCATGGCGCAGCGGGAAAGCACTCGTTCCTCGGCCGCAAGCTGATGCTCTTCAAGAATGCCCTCAATGATGTTTCGCAAATACTGCTGCGAAGGCCTGACAAACGTGTCCATGAGCACGGCGATGTGCGGAGAATCGCCAAACAAGGCCTCCAGCACAAAGCGGCCATGCTCTTCGGTGTAGTCCCCCTGATCATTGCAGAAGAGGCGGCAGAGGATATTGTAGACCATGGTCCGCAGCCGATCCGAGGCTGAGGGATTCTCGGGGAGGCCACTGTCCAGAGGATAGCGGCGGGCGCCGCGGTCCAGCAGGTTGGCCACCACGGCAATATACAGCCCGTCCTTGTCCTGAAAATGATAATTCACCGCCGCCACATTGGCTTTGGCCACCCCGCAGATATCGCGGATGGTGGCTTTCTGAAAGCCCTTTTCCAGAAAAATGGCCTCAGCGGCCTTGAGGATGCGGTCGCGGGTGGAATCCTGCACCTCGCGCCGGGGCTGCTGAAATTGCTGAAGGCTTCTGGCGTGCATGTTGGCATAGGGTGGCATGGGGCGCTCCAAATATGGCTTGAAACAACGTTCTCTTTAAACAATGGCTCAATCGTTGTTTGAAGGAATTATCAAACACCGTTGGAATCTGTCAACGTATCAAACGCTGTTTTTTTCATAATTCCAGGAAAAAATGGCGTGGAATGTCGAAAAACTTAACACTTGTTAGCCAAACCGACAGCGTTCGCTGCTTCTGATTGCGTAACACACTCAAAATACACATAAAATATCTGGATCGTTTTTTGCTCTATTTCACTAAAAAAACATATAGTTACCAGGAGCTCCCCTATGAATCCCCGCCGGCTTGCATTCCTGCTCTGCGCTGTCCTGGCATTGTGTCCCACCTTGGCACAGGCTGCCGTATTAACCTTCGACTCAAGCGCCGACCTCGTTGGCTGGTACCGGGATCGCTATGAGCCTGCCGTCTTTGAAATCGCGTCCTTCGACGGCGACTCTCGCCTGCACATTGGAATTGATGGCAGCGATCAGCAATCCAGCTCCTTTTACAATTATCAAGGGATGAAACTCGACTTCGGGGTATCGGTCTCCGAAATCATTACTGCCGATTTGTACATCGATTCCAGCTGGAACAGCGCCAATGTCGGCATCTGGGGTACGCTCAAAACCCTCGACGGCCTCGTCAGCGGGTACCCCATCATTTCCTGGCGCGAAGGTGCCGGCATCATCTCCGGCTTCTACAGCTTTGACTATTTTCTTGGCGGATGGAATCTGCTCGGCTCGGGCTATGCCGAAGATGCCTGGCATACCTTGGAAATGCGCTACACCGGCTCCACCATGGACTATTATATTGATGGCGTATTTGCTTACGCCTTCGACGACATCTGGCAGGACGGTGTCATTGCCAACATCATCCTGAATTCGTACAATTTTGGTGAATCTTTCGATGTGTACTGGGATAATGTCGGCACCCGCCAGACGCCCGAACCCTCCACGCTGGTGCTGGCCGGTCTTGGGCTAGCTGGATTGATCCGCATGCGCCGCCGCAACCGGGCCCGCGCAACCACCTAGTGTGATGTCCACGAAATAAGGTGATAAGAATGTCAGCAGATTTCGTGGAAGATCGTCAGCCGAAATGCGGGGATTTCGGCTGAATCACGGAGCATGCTGCTCCGGGGCCGCTGTGCCAGCGGCCCAGTGTTGCGTCTATTCTGTATGGAGCATGTTAGAGGACGCAACACTAGAAACGCCTCCTCGATTCGCCACTGCATGCCGGCCGCCGTGAGTCCACCTCACGGCGGCCGTGCGCGTTCCGGCTCCTGCTTCCGGGAAATATTTCGTGTAACGATGCAAGCTTGCCTGACTTGTGCTCCGCGGTCAGGCTGATGTATGCTCCGGCTTCCTCCCTGCATGGAGCGCCGCCTCCGCAACCCAAGGAGCATGGTTTGAAGACCGTCTTTATCACCGGGGCCACTGCTGGCTTTGGCGCGGCCTGTGTCCGTCTGTTCGCAAAAAACAACTGGAATGTGGTGGCCTCCGGCCGCAATGAAGCACTTTTGAAAGGGCTGGTCGAAGAGCTCGCGCCTGCACCGGTGCATCCCCTGGTGCTGGACGTGCGGGACAAGGACGCCGTGTTCAACGCTGTGGCCGATCTGCCCAAGGCGTTTGCCGCAGTGGACGTGCTGGTGAACAACGCCGGCCTGGCCCTGGGGCTTGAGCCTGCCTTCGGCACCTCTCTGGATGACTGGGAAGTGATGGTGGATACCAACATCAAAGGCCTGCTCTACTGCACCCGCGCCATCCTGCCCGGCATGGTGGAACGCGGCACGGGGCATGTGGTGAACCTTGGCTCCATCGCCGGCAGCCATGCTTACAGGGGCGCCAATGTGTACGGTGCCAGCAAGGCCTTTGTGCAGCAGTTCAGCGCCAATCTGCGGTCCGATCTGCTTGGAACAAACGTCCGCGTGACCAACATCGAACCCGGCATGGCCGAAACAAACTTCTCCAAAACCCGCTTCCATGGTGATGAAACCCGCGCCGCCACCGTCTACAAAGGCGTGACACCTCTGTACGCCGAAGACATTGCCGAGGCCATCTTCTGGGCCGCAACCCGACCGGCCCATGTGAATATTGCCCGTGTGGAAATATGGCCCACCAATCAGGCCGACGGCGGCCCCACGGTCCATCGCAGCCAGGACTAACCCTCCTGCGCCACCAGCGCATGAAGCCCGCAATCCCTGCCCATGGCGTTTTGCAACCCGGTTTGTGAAATGCCATGGGCCGCCGGCCAGGCCACACGTGAGGAACGTGCCTTTTACTGCAAGGACAGCATGAACACTCCCCGACCCGCCAGGGCATCCATCAGCTGCACCAGAGCGCACACTGGTCCTGCAAGCCGGGCAAGCCGGGCCGGCCAAGGAGATCTGGTTGTGCGGGCCTCCTTCGAGAACGGTCTGACCCTGCACTGCGCCGTGCAGCCCCCGGAAGGACCAGTCACCCTGGTCGAGCTCCTTCCGGAGGTCTTCACTCTGGGCAATGCCATTCTGGAGCAGGCTGAATCCGCCACCTCCGCCTCGGGCCTGACCATCACCTGTGCCAAAGGCTGCGCCATGTGTTGCCGGCAGCTGGTTGCCGTTTCCCTGCACGAGGCAGCGCTGTTGGGGCATCTTGTCTGTCAGCTTCAACCCGATGAACAGGCGCGGATCCGGGACGCCAGCGCCGCCATTTGCTCCCGTCTGGAGCAGGAAGGGTTGCTGGCTGCACTTATCCACAGTCATACGGCAGAGTTCACCAATGCCTCCCGCCTGCAGGAACTCCAGCGCCGCTACTGGGCACTGCAGCTCCCCTGCCCCTTTCTGCTGGATGAGGCCTGCAGCATTTATCCCTTGCGCCCGTTGCTGTGCCGGGAATTTCTCATGACCTCGCCTCCGGCATTCTGTGCCGAACACGTTCAGGCCGCAGCCAGCATTCGGCGGGTCCACCTGCCCATGAGCCTGTCTTCCGCAGTGGCGTCCTTTGACGGCTTGCACGCCACTCCCACCCGCGCCGTGCCGTTGCCCCTGGCGCTGACCCTGCAGGGGTTGCTGGAAGCCAGAAACCTGCCGCAGGCGCCGGCCAAGGTCATGCTCCGGGCGCTGCTGGAGCATGCAGCCGAACATTTTGCATATCCGGCACAGCCTTGATCTGATTCACCCCGGGACTTGAAGTGATCAGTCTTGCCATGCGGGCCAGGCATGGCTAGGGTGAATGCATGCCGCCGCGTTCCTCCTCCTCCTTTGAAGAGTTTGCCAACTCCCTGGCCTCGGAAGCGCTTTCCGAAGCGGCGGAGAATTTTTTTGGCCGCCGTGTGGAGCTGGAACGCCAGGAGGAGCTGCTCAGGCGCAAGGCCGAAGAGCTGCAACGCCTGGCCGAGCAGGCCCTGGATGCCGCCGCGCTGCTCGGTGCGCTGCTCCTGGATGAGCAGGAGGCGGTGGCGTTTTTCCGCCTTGTGGGTCTGGAACTGGACGAAGCCGCCTTGTCCGAACTGTTCTGCACCCTGCGCGGGCGGCCCCTGCGGCTCAGAAGTGCCTTCCCCCGAGCACTGACCAAAGCCAGCCGCTATGCAAAACTCCTGGAAGCCGCCTACACGCAGGCCCGCCAGGCCTTTGAAGAATACCGCCATGGCCGTGTCACCCAGGACACTGCCCGCGGCCCCAAACGCATGACCCTGCATTACAAACAGCTGGAAGACTGGTGCGACGAACACAACTGCCGGGTTCGCGATGCGAATGCATCTCAGGCGCCCTCTTGTGTTATCGGCTTTTGCAAACAGCTGGTGGGCGATGGGGAACGCGAACGCATCCTGGGCGGCGGAGCCCATGGTGGCTGCAGCATTGATGATTCCATGGCCATAAAACCAATCGATTTCGCCTCATTACAGCTTCCAGCCTTGCCTTCCCTGCCGGATACCCCGGGCCTTTCCGCCAAAATTCGCGACTTCGGGCAAGCGCTCCACTCCCGGCGTGGAGAGGAACTTGCCGCGGTTTTGCCCAGAATTCGCCATTGATGCCCCACTCATCGTATTGTCACGCGCCGCGCAACCGGCTATAGTGATTGCATGATCGTACATACTGTGTTGCTCACTCTCGTCGCGTGGTGCCTGCTGCTGCAACCTGCCTTCGCCCAGGGCAATCTCGGTAGCGCTGCCACGCTGCCGCCTTTGCCCAGCGAAGTGATTTTCGGGTTCGACCGAGAATTCCCGCCCTTCGCCTATGAGCGTGACGGCCAGCCAGCCGGTTTCGATATCGACCTCTTCAACGCCTGTCTGGAAGGCCGGAATATCAAGGTCGTGTACAAGGCCATGAGCTGGGAACAGATCCAGCTGGCCCTGTCTTCCGGAGCCATTCACGTCACTTCCGGCATGGCCCGTACCCCCAAGCGCGAGCTGCTCTACGACTTTGCCGATCAGCCCACCGCCCGGCTGGAAGTCCGCCTCTTTACCAGAAACGATCATCGCGTGGCCGCCCTGAGCCAGCTGCGCGGCAAGTCTGTCAGCGCAGAACGCGGCACCCTGTACCTGCGCCTGCTGGAGGACCACGGCGGCCTTAACGTCCGCAGCTTCCCCTCCCAGCGCGAGGCACTGCAGGCCCTGGCCAATGGAGAGGTGGATGCCTTCGGTGGCGCAGACAAGACGGCTACCTACCTCATGCGCCGCCTGCCCATTCCAGGCATCTCCCCCGTGGGCGAACCCATTGCCGTCATGCCCATCCACTTCGCCGTGAGCAAGGAAACCCGCGCCCTTACTGCCATGCTCAACCAGGGCTTCCGCCGGACGCTTGAAAACGGCAAGTACGCGGAACTGTATCGTAAATGGTTCATCCCTGACCTGCCGGCCCAGGACGTGGCCCGCATGCTTGAGGCCGCGAAGGCGGCTCTGGTGTACGCTTACACGCCGTATTCCAAGGCCCCGCGGGGAGCCGCCGCGCTGGGAGTTTCCGGCACCTTGTATGTGGCCGGCAATGTGGAACATGCGCAGCCTTCCATGGGCGCCAGCGCCACCCGCGTGGCCTTGCTCAAAGCCATCTCCAATGGAGAAAAGGACATCCGGGCCGTGGTGGAAGTGGATGAGACCGGCCGGGTGGTCACTCCAGCCGGCGAGGTGGTGGATATGCTGCTGGAGTTCGGCGTGGAGGCGTTGGCCGTCACCGAACCGGAAAAAGGCCGTTACGTGCTGCGGGCGTTGATGGAACTGATGCCATACACACGGCCGCGCACACCTGGTCGCGAAATGCCCGACATCCCGTGGCTTGAACGTGGAGACGCGCAACAATGACAGACTCCCTGCGCCGCCGGTCCCGAATCCAGACCGGGCATACAGGCTCGCTCTGCACGCAGGCCATGTGCGTTCCGGTCCTCATGCACAACCTGAGTCTCAAAGGACTGTTGTGCGAAGTCGATGAAGTCGCAGCACCGGATGCCCCCGTCCCCGCCCCGGGAATGACCTGCATCGTCAAACTTCCGCTTGCCACTGGTGTCACCATCACCCTGGAAGGCGAAGTGGTCCGAGTTGAGCTCGATGGTTCCGCACCCGCCCGGGTGGCGGTGGACTTTACCGGCATGGACCCGGACAGTTACGCCCACTTGCGAAATCTGGTCCGCTTCAGTGCCCCAGATGCCGACGCCATTGACGAAGAGGAACTCAAGCAACCATTTTCCGAATAACTTCCTTCTTTTTCTGCCTCTCCCCCTCAACTCTCCGCGTACCCCGCCGATAGGCCATGCACTGCTCACTGCCAAGACAAGGAGCGTGCCATGGGCATTCCCGGCGACCACCCCCGCCACCCCTCTCGCACCGCAGCTGCACGCGATTTTGCCGCTGTGCTCGCTTCGGCCATTCGTCACGAATCAGCCTCCTCGCCCAGCGCCGTGGAATCAGTCGCCTCGCACCAGCCCGCCAGCATACCCACAAGCGCCTTGCTGCAATGGACTTGCGCAACCGACCACATCCCAACAAGGGCGCTCCCCCCGCGCGTGACACCGCCACAGTACCACCCCAGCCCCAACCTGCCCATCCCCTGGTTTCCGGACATGACCACCCAAAAAATTGCCTGAATTGTCACTCTTTGCTTGACCCGACCCGTCACTTCAGCTACACCTCTCTTTCTGCACGGGGCTGTAGCTCAGTTGGGAGAGCGCTTGAATGGCATTCAAGAGGTCGTGGGTTCGATTCCCTCCAGCTCCACCAAGCAAAATCAAGGGGTTGCGATGTTATCGCAACCCCTTTCTCATTGCTCACACTACACTTCACACTACATAAGACCTCTGCTGTACGCCAGCGATTGCTTTTATCACAACCTGCACGTGCTTTTATCACCTCCTGTTGCGGGATGGATTATGCACGGCATGGTGTTTGCTCAGTTTCCCATCCCCTCTTCCGCCTGTCTGATCCGGTCTGCCGCCAGGGCTGCGTACTCTGGTGACAGCTCCACGCCCACGAACTGCCTGCCGGTCTCGATGCAGGCCAGGGCCGTGGTGCCGCCGCCCAGGAACGGGTCCAGGACGGTGCCGCCCTCGGGCGTTACAGCTAGCAGATCCTTGATGAGCGGGATGGGTTTGCTGGTCAGGTGCACCTTGGCGGCGGTGTTGACCGCGTGGCGGAAGATGCCGGGCAGGCAGCGATCGTGCACCCGCTGAAACGGCGGCTTGACCGCATACACCACATATTCGGCGTCCCGTCTGAACTCCCCGAGCATGGGGCGGGCGCTGGGTTTGTGCCAGATAACCAGGCCGCGCCATTCCCAACCCGCGGCCTGGACCACGTCCGAGGCCAGGGGCAGTTGCCGCCAGTCCGTGAACATAAGCAAGGGTGCGCCAGGCCGGGCGATGCGCCAGCACTCTGCCAGCCAGAGCGTGGCCCACAGGGCGTAACTGCGCTGGTCTTTGCTGTCGCCCAGCATGGCTGGGTAGCTCTTGGCAGTCCCGGTGTTTTGATATTTCGTCGCCGGATCACGCCGCCGGGCGCTCGCATGGGTGCCGCCGCTGGAATACGGCGGGTCTGTCACCACGGCATCCACCGAGGCCGCCGGCAGGTCCCGCAACACCGTGACCGCCTCTCCTTGAAACACTTTGCCATTGTCAAAGATCATCCGCACTTGCCTGCTCCCGTTGGAGCCTCTCGGGCCTCTTGCCTGGGGCTCGCGGCCCGCACGTGATTCATGGCCCCGCAGCGGGGGCATTTGATGGCGAGGTTCAGGGCTTCGCCTTTGGCCAAGAGTTTATTGCACTGTCCGCATCGGATTTGGTCCATATCCCTGCTTGATTGTTGGGCCTTGGGCCTGCTACCCATGCGGCGTCCGGGGGTACGCTCTGGACTCCGCATGGCGCAGCGGCCTCGGCCGTGGTCCGGTGTTGTCGCACCGGGCCGGTGGGGTGTGTCACCACCCCGCCTGCGCCTCCGTTTTGGCGGGCGTTAACGCGCTGTTAACGCCCGCAACTCATCTCACCTCATGCCAGCACCTGTGCGGCCCGCTCGCTGGTCAGCACCCCGGCCTGTACGGCCACAGCCAGGCCGGCCTGGGTTTGGGCGTCGTCCAGGTCGATTTCCGCGGCCGCTAGAACCAGGTCCGTGAAGTACATCACTTCCGGGAGGCTGCTGGTTTTGGCCGTGGCCCATTCCTGGGGCGACAGGCGGCGGATGAATTCGACCCGCGTCAGGATGCGCGAGCGGTCCATGGGTTCGGGCTCGGTCGTGTCGGGCTCTGGCTCCGGCTCTGGAATGGCCTCCAGGATCCAGGCCCCGCCGGCCTCCCCATTCTCCCCGGCTTCCCCGGCCTCCCAGCGCGCCCGCTGGCCCTCAGGGATGGCCGGCGGGGGTGTTTCCACACAGCCGGCCGGGATGAGCCATACGCCAGGCTCCAGGGGCGATTCGTCGGCCACCGCCTCGCCGAGGTAGTAGCCGGCGGCGTCTAATTGGTACACGATCACAAGAGGCTCCTTTTTAAGAGTTTCTTGGGGAAACTGAGTTTCCCCAAACCCCTTCCAACTATGGGTTCACGCACAACACTTGCCTTTCCTTCCCCCCCTATCCGGGGGGTTCGGGGGGACGGTGTTCCCCCGAGAGCCGTTTCTTTTGTGCCGTTTCCTCAGTATTTCACGCAGTACAGCAGCGCGATGTTGCGGGGCCTGGCCTCGGACGCGCCGTTGGCCGCAATGGAGATGCCGGTGACGCTGAATTCGCTGACACTGTTGACGCCGAACAAATAGTTGCCGACGCTGGTCATCACCTGGTTGGCGGGGGTGCTGCCGGGGTTGTAGCCGCTGTAGTTGGTGGTGTGCCGGTGTGATGGATCATTCACTCCATGGGAGTGCGAGAGGTTGGCCGAGGCCTGGGCGCTGCCCAGCGTGCGCCCGGCGTCGGCCCCGCGCCCGTCATCCCAGCCGCGCACGAACTCGCCGCGCAGGTCCGGCAGATTGAAGGTGGTGGAGCCGTCGCCCGCGCCGAATACCGTGCCGATGGCCGCGAACAGGGCGGCATAGGTGGTGCGGCTGATGGCCGCGCCGTTGCATTTGAGCCAGCCCGCCGGCGCGGCGGCCATGGCGAAGGCCAGCACCGCGCCGGCGGGCAGGATGGCGGCCAGTGCCGTGGCGGCGGCTTCGGCAGTGGCCACGGCGACGGCCACGTCCTGCCGGGCCTGGTCCACGCAGGCGGCCACATCGGCCTGGGCCTGGGCAATGGCCGCGGCCAGGTCCGCCGTCAGCTGGGCCTGGGCGGCGTCCACCTCGGCCAGCTTGGCGTCCACGGCCGCGCCCCAGGCGGCCAGGGAATCGGTCACGGTGCCGTTCCAGGCCTCCAGGTTGGCGTTGCCCACCTCGATGAGGGCGTCCAGGTCCGCGGCCAGATCGTCCACCAGGGGGATGACGGCGGAGTTGATGCGTTCCAGGCCGGCGTTTTGCAGCTCGGCCACGGCGGCCTCCCAGTCCACCTTGAGCTGCTCCAGCTCATGGAGCCGGCGGACCAGGCTGTAAAAGCGCCGGTTCAGTTCCTCGGCACTGAGGGGCGTCTTGCCGTCGATGAAGACGAATTTTTCCAGGTCCAGCGTCATTGCGGCCTCCTACAGCGCCACGTCCATGCGCTGGGCCACGTGGAAGCAGCTCAGGGGCGTGGTGGTGGTGCCTTCGATCTGGATCTTGTAGGAGGCGATGCCGTCCGGGACTTCCGGAGAGGTGGGGGTGAAGGTCACGGTGCGGCGGATGGTGGTGGCGTCCAGGGCCTGATCCTGCACCGTGCCGGTGTAGGTTTCCGCGCCACTGCGCAGTTTGACCTCGCAGGTGTGCTTGGCCGCGTCCCAACCCTCCAGACGCAGGATGACCTGGATTTCCGCGCTGGGTTGGGTCAGCGCCCGTTCGGTGGAAATGTGCCGGAAGGAGGTCCCGGCGCGCCTGGCCCGCAGCTTGCTGCCGGAGCAGCCCAAGGCCGGCATGACGTCGGAAGAGCCATTGAACACGGCCCGCAGCCGGCACATGGCCGGCAGGCCCAAGAGGCCGTCGGTGGTGCCGTCCACCAGGCGCACCCATTCGGCACTACCGCTGGCCTGGTATTCCAGGGTCAGGTCCGTGGCGTCGGGCACGATGGCCTCGTGCAGCAAGGAAAAGACGGCGATGCCGTCGGACAGGGAGACCGGGGTCAGGTCCAGCACCGTGCGCGGGTTCTTGAACTGGGCATAATACAAGGAGAACATCAGATCCTTGGTGAAGTCGCCCTGGAAGTATTCGCCATCGGTGGAATAAAACAGCGTGCCTTGGCTGTACTGGGTGCCCGAGACCAGGGCCACATAATGGTTGCCGCCGGTGACCAGCACCAGGGCGTAGCGCCGGCCGTTTTGCAGGTACACGGGTTCGGCGAACTCGAAACGCGTCTCGCTGCCGAGCTTGATGGCCTCGGGCTGGACCACGGCCCGGCCGATGGTCCGGTGGTGGTTGGGCAGGCCGTTCAGGGTGTCCATCAGATAGAGATAGACCGGGCCGGTGGAGGCCTTGGCCGTGAAGGTCAGGCCCACGCCGGTCAGCCAGCCGTTGGAGCTGTTCAGGAAGGTCTGGGCGTTGGTCGAGCCGTTGACGCTTTCGGTCACCGAATCGATGACCGTGTACTGCTCCTGCCAGGTGTGCACCCAGACCTGCCGGCCCTGGGTCAGCTCATGGCCCGGCGCGCCGCCCGCGCCCCAGGCCTCCATGTAGGTGGCATCGCCCAGGGTGACGCCCGCGGGCACCGCGCCTTCAAAGACCTCTTCGACCACCCGCGCCTGATCCACCTCGGCCCAGTACTGACCATTGGTACAAGATTGCCACGTGGGCGAGTACTCGATGCGCCGCCGGGTGCGCGTGCACTGGCGGGTGGTCACGGTCTGGAACTGGTACTGGCTGAGCGCCAGGCTGCCGGATTGGCCCGTCAGCTGCACGCGGGGCACCACCTCGTAGGCCGGCAGGATCAGGCCGTTGTGGTCCTTGACGCTCGTATCGTTGGGGTTGAAGGGGGCCAGCTGCATCTCGGTTTCCCCGGCCCAGGGGAAGCGCGCCCCCATCTGCACCAGGGCGTGGAACTCGGGATTGGTGGTGTCGGATTCGTCCTTGACCAGGAAATTATCCGCCTCATACTCCATGAACGTGGCCGGGAGCGCCAGCTTGTCCCGGATCACGGCCACTTCGGCGGCCAGCTGGGCCAGCAGGGGGCTGGTGGACTGGCTCTTGATCAGGGCGGCCAGGGCGGCCAGGTCGCTCATGATGGCGGCCAGTTTGGGGCCGGCCTCGGCAATCCAGGCGGCGTTGGCCAACGTGCTCTGCCAGACGTCGAAGAGGCGCATGAGCCGGGTGTTGTCCGCAATGCGCACCTCCTGAATGCCCGAGACAGTGAGGAGCACGGCGGCCACCTCGGTGTAGCCCATGGGCGCCACGGGCTGCTGCGGGTCCGTGGACTCCAGGCCCGGCGTGACCAGCACGGCGATGGTCCGGGCGCGCTCCATGGCCACCACGCTGGGCTCGGTCTGGCCGCTTTGCAGATCGATGAGGAAATCCCGCGGCTGCAGGTCGGTTTCCACCTCCTGGCCGATGACGGACAGGGTCAGCCAGCGGGAATCCTGCAGGGGCAGGTGGCTGAAAATGCTGATGGTCTCGGCCTGATCCTTGCGGTAGATGATGCCGGCCTGGCCGTCCCAGAGGCGGCCGGCGGCCATGTCCAGCTCCGTGGCGCTCTTCTTGGAAACGGTCAGCCCGACGAACATGCGCTCGGCGGTGATGGCGTCCATGACCAGATGCTGGTGCATCTCATCCATGAAGGTCTGGGTGTTATTCAAATCAGCGGCCTGGAACTCCTGGCGGTCCCGGAAGACAACGAATCGGGATGGCATGTTAGACAACCTCCAGTTGTCGCTCGCCCACCACCGTCGCGCCGGCCTTGAGGCTGGCGCTGCAGGTCACGGTGCGGCGGTTGGTGATACGGACGTCAATTTTGTCCGAGAGGCGCACGGCCTCGCGGCCCACGCGGCGCATGCGGTCAATCCAGCCCTGGGCGTCCACGGTGGCCAGGAAGCGCCGGCCGGAAAAATGGCGGCCCACAAAGGCCACGTGGCGGGACTGCGGCCGGAGCAGGTCCACGGCGGCCTCCCCGTGATGCGCCGGGAAGCCGCCCAGGCGGAAGGCCCCCAGGAACAGGGAGGCGTCGCGGGCCGGGAAGGCGTTGCGGGCCGGGTCGAAGAGCCTGGTGCGCCGGTAGATGCGGTCCGCGGCGCGGCTGGCGTGGGGAAAGCACCTGGCCAGGCAGGCCCCGCCCTTGTCGGGAAAGACGTCTGTCCAGCGATTGCCCAGGAAGACCACCTGGCTGCGGTGGCCGGGCTGGGCCACCAGCTCGTAGCCCACCCGCACGGGCTCCAGGGAGGGCTGCACGGCCAGCGCCCGGCGGCGGTCCAGCTCATCGGCATACGGCGCGGCCTGCTCCAGCAGGTAGTAGCGTGATGCGGCGTCCAAGTTTGCCAGGAAGCCATGGAGCAGCCCGCCGCACATGACGGCGCGGCCACGGCTGTCTCCGCGCCCGGCATCGCCCGGCAAGGCCACCTGCACCGTGCGCGTGGCCTGGCGCTCCAGGCGCTGGCGCTCGGTCTGCAGGCTGTGCAGGGGCGTTTCCCGTGCCGTTTTGGGATCATACAGCGTCACCTGATCGCCGATGCGCAACAGGGCATCGCCCCGCGCCAGGAACCGCGCCCGGCCATATCCGAACGTGTCCCCCACATGCGCCCCCACGGCCACCCCGGCATGCCGGTACGGGTAGACCCGCACTTCCGGATGCGGGGCCAGCCAGGCGGCCCGCTCGTCCGCCGTCAGGCTGCCGCCCAGATAGCTCTTGGTGGGCGGCGAGGCGGCGAGCAAGTTACGTTTCAGGAAGGTGCGGAAATAGAGGGCCAGGCCGGCCTTGGTGCCCTTGAGGCGGTGGAATTCCACAAACCGCCGCGTGACCTCCAGGCGTTCCGGGGTGGACTCCAGCAGGTCATACAAATCCACGTGCCAGCCCCAGGCCACGGCGTCGAGGACCTGGCCGCCCAGGCGCTGGGCATAGCCGGACAGGTCCGCATAAATGTCCAGCAGGTCAATGGCCGCAGTCACCCCGGCCAGCTCGCCCTGCACGGCCGCGGCCGAGGTCTGGATGGTCGGGTCCGCGGCGATGGAGCCGGGCAGCAGGTCCGCAAGGGCCAACTCTCTGATGGAGGTCTTGACGGCAGGCGTCATGCTTCCATCCCTCCGAAGACCACTTGCATCTCATCCACCTGGGCCACCTCCCAGGCGGCCAGGGCGCGGGGGGCGGGACTGGTCACCTCCACCCGCGTGGCCCCGGCGTCCATCAAGAGCGCCGTCAAGCGGCTGGGGTTCAGGTCCCGCCCAAGCTTCGCAGCCTGCCAGGTGACGTACTCCTGGGCCGCCTGGGCCACGCGGGCCGTGATGGTCCCGGCCTGGGCCGCCTGGGCCGGGTCCAGCCACCAGGTGGCCGCCACGCCATAGGCCACGGCCACGGGCGTGCACACCTGGACGATGTCCGTCAGCGGCCGGACGTCCTCACGGTTCAGGGCCGCGGCAATGGCCGCGATGACCTCGGCCGCGGGCAGCGCCCCGCCGCACAGGGGATAGACGTCCACCTGGCCCGGCGAGGGCGAGACCACGGCCACGTCCGTCACCCCCTGGTGAGCGGACAGGGCGTGGTAGCGGTAGGCCTCGGCCGGGCCGCAGATGCCCAGGGCCTCCGGGGCCAGCTGGACGCGGACCCGGAAATGGTCGTCAGACTCGCCATCGCAGCCGCCGTAGGACGGGGTGACGTTGGCCACGCGGTCCACGTAGGCGATGGGTTCCACCATCTTGTTGATCTGCCCCGGCACAAAGCCGTTGCCCACCGCGCCGGCCGCGCTGCAGGTGGCCACGCCTTCGGCGGCCAGCTGGCCGGGGGCGATGACCAGCGTTTCGGCCAGCACAAACACGGCCGCATCCGCGCCATTGCCGGCCACGGCCCGCGCCCCCGCCGGCACGGCCACGGCCCATTCCAGGGGAGCCACCAGGCTGTAGCGCAGGGTGGTCCGGGCCGGCTGGGACGGCAGGCGCACCGTCTGCAGCAGCTCGCCCAGGGCGTCCAGGTACGGCCCCGAGGCGTACCGGACCAGATTCTGCTTGGCCGTCCAGTCGATCAAAAAGCGCTGGTGCGACAGGGTGTAGGCCACGCTCTCCAGGAACAGGCGCACGGGGTCGCCGGGATAGAGCGTCTTGCCCGCGGCCAGTTCATAGGCGGCCATGACCTCGGCCTGCACCCGGCTGGGGTCCGTATCCACGAACATGAGCTCGCTCATAGCGCCCCTGCCTTGATGGTGATGGTGACCACGGGAAAAAACGCGCCGTCAGCATTGGCGGCCTGGTCCGCGGGCAGCTCGATGCGTTTGACCCGCACCCGCGGTTCATGGCGCTCGATGGCCTCTGCCAGGCTGGCCATGGCCCGCGCCGCGCCCATGGGGCCGGGCTGGTCGATGTAGCTGCCGTCCCCGGCAAAGGTGCGGTCCAGGACCACGCTGCCCAGATGGGTCAGGATGATCAGCTGCACGCACTGCATGATATCTTCCACGCCCGTGGCCCCGATGAGCAGCGCCTCGGGCCGGCTGCGCAGGATAAGCGTCGTTTCCATGCCCATCTTAATGGTGTTCCTTCAGAGACAGGTTCACCCGCAGCACCTGAGGGCGGCCCCGGCCATCCGTGCGCAGGCGGGTCTCGGACAGGCTCTCCAGGACATAGCGCCCCCACAGCTCGCCCCCCAGCACCAGATAGTGCGGCGCGCCGCCGTCCTGCAGGCCGCGCAGGTGTTGCAGCTCCTCGGCGGGGTCGCACCAGGGGGCGCAGAGCAGGATGTCCAGCCGGGACGTTTCCAGGCCGTAGCCCAGCCACTGCAGCCGGGCCTTGCCGTCCACCACGGCATGCTCGGCAAACTGCACCTTGCGTTCCCGGGAACAGGCTTCCCAGGTGCGGATGGTCTCGCTGGAAACCTCAAAGGCCACGCTGCCCAGGCTGCCGACGTTCATTGCCCACCCCCGCCGTCATCAATCTTTTCCGACCAGATGCCTTCCTCCAGCAAATCTTTGCGAAAGGCGGCCTGGGACATGGCCCCCATGATCAGCACCTGCGGGGCGTTCAGGACGATCATCCGCGGGGCCTCGATCACCACGTAGCCCTCGCCCTTGAGCGCCCGCCAGTCCTCGGCTGCCGGTGGTTCCGGCGGTTCCGTGGGCAGCTGTTTTTCTTCCTTCAATTTGATGAGCAGGTTTCCTTCAACAATGCGCAGGGTGCACAGGTCGCCCTGCAGCTGCTCGTCAATACCGCCACCCTCCGCAGCACCCTGGACGTGCCGAAACAGCCGGTGGGACCGGCGGTCATACCCGGTTCTTGAACCGTCCTTGAAGGCCCGTTCCTGGACGTCCGCCCCGCCCGCCGCGGCCAGGGCCGGCACCGGGTCCGGCCCGGAAAAGATGGAGCCCAGGTAGACGCCCTGTTCCTGGCCATACGGCAGGGACAGGATCACGCCCTGGTCGCCCACGTCGGGCAGCCAGGCGTCCTGGTCCGCCGTGGCCTTGCGGCAGAGCACGGGCACGGTGTGCGTGACCAGGCCGTCCTGATCCTGCATCTGCACCCGCACCCGGTGCCGGGCCGGCTCCAGGCCCACCACCAGACCAATGCGGATGACGTGGTTGGTCTCGCCCCGCTGGCGGTGCAATGCGTCCATCAAGGTGCCCAGCATGATAGCCTCAATAGTTGAGCGTTTTGCGGATGGAGATGGAGGTGGTGTAGCCGGCGGATCGGTTCAGGGTGTGCGTGGCCGTCTCCACCATCCAGGCGCCGTCAAAGCGCCCCCAGCCCTGGACCTGCACCACCAGGCCGGCGTACAGGCGCGGGTCGCCCATCAGGTCCAGGCTGCCCGTCCATTCTTTCTGATTGGCCTGGCGCAGTTCGTTGGCCGCCACGCGCTCGGCCTCGGCCTGGCTCTCCACCCGCGTGTTGATCTTGAGCGTATGGCCCACCTGTTTGTCTGTTTCGGCCCGTTCCGGGGCGCAGCCTGCGGACTTGAGGGCCTTTTCCTCGGGCTCCCAGTAGTCGCACGAGGCGTCGCCGTAGGTTTCGGAGGATTGCGTGGAAAACTGGAAGCGGCTCACGGCCGTCACCCCGCGGGCAATGGCCAGGCTGGGCGGCTGGGCGTCGGCCTCTTTGGCCGACCGGATCACCAGCCGGTCTTCGCAGACCTTGACCGTCAGCCCCTGGCGCTCGGCCACGCGCTTGATCAGGGCCAGGTCGCTTTCCTGGCGCTGGTCCAGGCGCACAAAGGCGCATTCGTCCCCCTCATAGTGCAGGGCGAGCCCATGTTCCGTGGCCAGATCCCCGGCCACGGTCTTCAGGGATGCGTGCTCCCAGGCCCGGCTTTTGGCCTCGCGCCTGAGCGGCGTATCCACCGCCGCGGACACGGCCCGCACCCGGACCACATCCGGCGGGCCGCTCAAATCAATCTGGTCGATGGTGAAGCTGCCGCAGGCAAGCTCCAGGCTGTCCCCGTCCGCAAACCAGTTGCGGCACTGGATGGCCGCGCGCAGGCGGTCGCCCTTGTCGGGCATCCAGCCCATGGCCCAGGCGTGGTCCCGATCCTCGAATTCCAGCTGCAGATCATCGGCCTGGCCGTGGGCGTTGTCCGTGTAGGTCACGGACAGGCAGTACGGGGCCACGTCCTGACTGACGTCCGCCAGGTCCGTCTTGGATGCCGAGGCCTGGGCCATGAGGGACAGGACGGCGTGGCGGGATAAAGAAGTGGAAGGAAAGGACGGGGGAACTGAGTTCCCCCGCGCCCCCTCCCATTGGGTGGACGTTTGGGTGGACGCCGTGGAAGAAGTGGATGAAGCCGAAGGGTTGCCTTCGGGCGTCTGCTGCGGCGCGGCCACGGGCACGGCGTCCGCCCGCTCGGAGGCCGAAAAGGAAAACGGCTCCCGGCTGCCGGTGGCAGGCGTGGTCCCTTCGGATTTGGAAAAGGAAAAGTCGCTCACCGCCGCCTCCTACCGCCGCCATGGCGGGCGGGTGTCCGCCGTGGTCAGTTGGGTGCCGGCCGGCAGCTCGGGCACCGTGAGCACCACCCCCGGCCCGAAGACCACGGCCTCGCGGTGGGCCGGGTTGGCGGCCAGCAGATGATGGAAGAGCGTCTCCCGGCCCCAGAGCCGGAAGGCGACCAGGTCCCACATGTCCCCCTGCTGGGTGGTGTAGGTGCTAGGCATAGGACAGCCTCCGCTCCTGGTGGAGCAGCTCCCGGATCAGCCGGGCCAGGGCCTCCTTGTCTTGCGCCAGGGCCTGGGCCAGGCCTCCGGCCGCGTCCTGTCCCGTGCCCTGTCCCGAGCTCTGCACGGTGATCTGCGGGGCATAGTGGATGGTCAGGCCGCCGGGGCTTCCTGCCCCGCCGGCTGCTCCCGGGCCAGCCGGCACGGCTGCGCCGCTGCCCGCCGCATCACCAGTCGCCGCCCCCATTGCACCACCTGACGCGGGGTCAAGGAGCGCTGCAACCGCGCCCAGGTGTTGCCCCAGGGGATCCACCAGCGGCCCGGCCCCGGCACCCTGGATGCCGGCACCCAGGGTGCGCACAAGCATGCCGCCCTGGTGCGTCACGTTGGAGAGTGGCCCTTCCTTGGCATCAGATCGATTGAATAAGCTTGGAATTTTGGACAGCACGCCCTTGACGGCGTCATAGGCCGCCCCCCCCATACTGGTGATGCCCGAAATAAAGGTATCGATCAGCCGCCGCCCGGCCCCGGACAGGTCCAGGGTGGAGAGGTACTGCAGCGCCTGGCCCAGTGAGGTCTCAATCTTCCCGGGTACCCCTGCCAGACTGGCCAGGGCCGAATCCCACATGCCGGTTACACTTTTGCCCAGCCCGCTAAAAAATCGCCCCACTCCGGCCCAGGCATCCTGGATGCCCTGCACGACACTGAACACCGCATACACACCCCAGTCGATGAGATTCACCCACCCCGAGATGGCTGCGCCCAGGGTCTGCCCCACGGCCTGCCCCCAGGTCCGCGCTCCTTCCGAGGCCTGCATATTCGCTGGTCCACCAAAAAGATCACCCAGGAAATTGGTCACACTGGAAAACGCGCTCTTGACCGGGGCCAAGGCCTCCCCCCAAGCAGAGAGCGCCTTGCCCACGCTCTCGAGGGCTGGACCAGCCTCATCCTTCAGGCCTTGCCAGACACCCTGAAAAAAACTCTTGAGCGGTCCCCAGTGTTGGTAGACCAGGTACCCAAGCCCCGCCAAGGCGAGCACCGGCAGGAGCGCAGGACTCAGCGCCAGGAGCCCGGCCTTAAGACCGGAGAGCGCTGCCCCGACAGACCCCAGCGCCGGCACAGCTCGGGTCAGGGAAGACAGCCCCCCGGCGGCCGAGGCCAGGCGCATGGTCTGCAACAGGGCGAGGCCCGCGCGCAGCGAATGCAAGGGGCCGGTGACAAAGGTCAGGGCGTAGCCAAGGCCGATTGAAGCCACCTTGAAGGCCATCAGTCCTGCTACCGCGCCCACAACCACCTTGGTCAGTTCAGGATGCGCATTGGCAAAGGTGTCCACAGCGCTGGCCGCTCTGGTCAGGATCGCAGTCGCCCCCCGCACCACCGGCGCAAGCACATTGCCAATGCTGATCGCCAGGGACTCCGTGGCGCTCCCCAAGGCCTTAAACTGCCCCATCAGCGTTTCCTGCTGCTTGCGGGCTACTTCGGCCGCGGCCCCTTCCTCCTTGATTTGTTCGATAAACGCCTGCAGCTCTCCGGAACTGGACTTGTTCATCAGTTCCGTGGCCGCAGCCAGGGCTTCCACGCCGAATATGGTGGAAAGCACATCCGCGCGCTGGGCCGTCCCCAGGCCCCGCTTGGTCATGGCGGCGTTCATTTCCGCCAGGATGGTCGGCATATCCCGCAGGTTGCCTTTGGCATCTTTGGCATGTACGCCCAGCCGCTGCATCATTTTCGCGGCTTCCTTGGGCGGCGAGGCCAGACGGGCGTACATGGCCCGCATTGCCGTACCAGCCTCAGAGCCCTGGATACCCACGTCCCCCAGCTTGCCGGCCATGGCCGCCACAGTCTCTACCCCCACCCCGAGACTTTTGGCCACCGGGGCCACATACTTCATGGTATCGCCCAGCATCGCGAGCGAGGTATTACTGGACGTGAAGGTGTTGGTCATCACATCGCCCAGGTATCCCATCCGCTCGGCCGGCAAACCAAACCCGGACAGAATATTGGAGGCGATATCCGCAGCCTGGGCCAGATCAATATTGCCGGCTGTCGCCAAATCCAGCATGCCGGGCATGGCGGCAATTATGTCGTTGGCCTTGAATCCGGCCATGGCCAGATACTGCATGCCACCTGCGGCTTCCGAGGCGCTCCAGGCCGTGGTGGCCCCCAGCTCCCGGGCCGTGGCTGTCAGACGCCTGAACTCCTCACCCGCCAGATCGAGCTTGCCCACCGCACCGACCCTGGCCATGGATGCTTCAAAATTGGCGGCCACCCGCACCGGCGCGGCCAGGGTCAACCCCATGCCCACCGCGCCCAGCATCTGCCCCCGCAACTCGCCCCGGCGTTCAGTCACCGCATCCCGGGCCGCCAGGGCTTGGCCCATGCGGGCGTGGGCCTGCATGGCCTGACCCAGCTTGCGTTCCTCCGCCGCAAACCGGGCCGCGTCCCGCGCGCCGTCGGTCAGGGTGAAGTTGTACTTTTTGGCTTCTTCCGAGACCTTGCGATACGCCAAATGCGCCGCGGCCAGTTCGGTCTTGATGCGCGGGTTGGGCTGCAAGGCCCGGCTGGCCGCGCCCTGCACTTCATTGATGCGCCGCTGGGCAGCTTGCAGATCCTTGGCCAGGGTCTGGCCCAGGCGGGCCTTGGCCAGACCTTTTTCCAGCCCGTCGCCCAGCTCCTTGCCCAGCCCGGCTAGGCCGCGCTTGGCCTGGCCGAGGGTGGAGCCGAAGCTGCCGGCCAGGGCAGCCCCGATGAGGAGGGAGACGGCGAGCTTGCTCATGGGGTCCTACGTGCGGGTGGGGATGGGGTCGAGGGTGGCCAGGGCCGTGAGCCAGGCGGCCAGTTCTTCCAGGGTCAGGGCCAGGAGCTCCGCCCGGCTCCAGCCCGTGGCCGCGGCCAGCCTCAGGCAGGCGGCGCGGAGCTGGGCTGCGACGTCCGGGCCGCGGCAGGACGCCGCAAAAAACCGCTGAACACCTCCTGCAGCTGGCCATAGTCGGCCAGGTCCAAGAGCTCCAAACACTCGGGATTGACGTCGCACAGGCTGGCAAAGAGATGCAGCTCGCGCTGCTGCTCACTGCCCAGGGATTCCACGGCCAGCATGTCCTTGACCGTGGGCCGGCGCATGGTCAGGCTGTCCACGGTCTTGCCGTCAAACACCACAGGATAGGCCAGGGGCACGCCCTGGGCCACGACTTTGGCTGCGATGCTCATTGCCTAGGCCTCCATGCCGAGGTGGATGCGGGTCTGGGCCAGGTAGTCCACCCCTTCCACCACGAACTTGCAGTTGAGTTTGTCGATTTCCACCAGGTCTTCCCCGGCCACCACCATCCGCAGGTAAAAGCATTCCACTTCCACCTGATTTTCCTGCTTTTTGCCGGTCTCCATCTTGCCGGCCCCCAGCTTCTTGACCGTGCCCTGCATGACCAGCTTGATGCCGTAGCTGTCAAAGGCCGTGCCGCCGGCATCGTATTCCTGCACGCTGCCCCGGGCCGTGAGCAGGTGCCCCCTGGGCGCGGCCAGGGCCAGCAAATCCTTGGTCAGCACCCGGTACTTGATCTTGCAGACCAGGCTTTTGAAGTGCCCCACCACCGGGCTTTCCACCTCGCCGGCAATGCCGGAGCCGGAAAGGGTCTCCGTCAGGGCCTCCAGGTCTGGCAGTTCAATGTCCGCCGTGCCCAGCAAGGCTACATCGTCCTTGTACAATCGGAAGTTCTGCAGGACGTCCGGGATTTTATTGATGGATGGCATGTCCGCTCCTTAGACGAAGAGGGTCTCAAAATACGACGGGTCCAGTTCCACCAGGAACTCGATCTGCCTCGCGGGCGGCGGGGGCATCCACATGAGGTGGAAGCGGATGATGCCGTCCAGCAGGTCCGTCACCGGGTTTTCCTCTTCCCGGAACTCCAGCCGCCCGCCCAGGATGATTTCCCGCGCCGCCAGGCCATTGAGGGCGATGTTCTCGCTATCCACAATGGTTTCGATGAGTCGTTTGGTGATGGGGTAGTCCACCTTCTGCCACCAGGTCAGCACCAGCTGGTTGGACTTCCAGTTAGTCATCCGTCTGAGAGGAATGAAGGCGTCCTTGGGATCGGTGCTGAAGGGGTAGCAGGCCGTGCGGTTGCCCCAGCTGCGCCAGCCGCCCGTGAAGTTCAGCGCCGTGACGATACCCTGGCCGTTCAGGTAGTTGGCCTGATCCGGCCCCAGCCAGACCGGTTCTTCCGCGCCGGCCGGGCCGGCCACGGCCGCGTCCATGCGCAGAAGCTCGTTGGACGGGCTCTTGTACGGGATGTCGCCGTGCTCCACGTCCACACGGGCCATGGTGGCGGCCAGGTGGCAGGACAGATGGTAGACCGTGCCGCCCAGGGCCACCTTGGGCCAGCAGCAAATCTGCTGCGGGTCCGCCAGGGAGGCCAGCTCCTTGGCCGCAGGCACGTCGGTGTAGCGGGTCAGGGTCTGGGCATCCATGTCCAGCACGGCCACGGCCTTGAAATGCCCGTTGATGCTCCCGGCCTTGGCGGCCATGACCGCGGCCACCTCGGGCAGGTGGCTGTAACCCGGCGCGCAGATGGAGCCGGGCACCAGGCGGAACATGGGGAAGATGGCCTCCACCAGCTCCAGGCCCTCGCGTGCGCCAGTCACCCCGTCGATGCCGCCGATGATGTCCTGGGCGGTCACGGCGGACGGGTCGGCCCAGGCATAGGCCGCCACGGACACCGTGGCCCCGGCGGCGATGGCCCCGCCCTCCAGCAGGCTCACCAGGCCCGTGGCCTCATCCACCATGTAATCCGTGCCGGCGGCGTATGTGGTCGCGCCGTCCTGGCTTTTGATAACCAGGCTGCCGGGGATCAGATCGTCATGGGCCAGCTGCAGGGTGCCGGCGGCGGAAACGACCTGGGCCACGGGCGCGTCCAGCACCTGCCGATGCACCGCGGGGTCAAAGACGTTGACAAAGATGACCGGCCCGACGTTGTACAGGGCAAAGGTCACATAAGCGTATTCCGTGAGGCCGTACCGGGTCTGCCGGCCATCCAGCCAGCCCAGGGCCGCCACGGCTTCGGCGTAGCTGTAGCAAAGCTTGGGGGCGTTGACGTGCACGCCGTCCGCCGCGCGGTGCACCGGGGCCGTGCCCACCACCACCGCAATACCGGCCTCCACCTTGCGGGCCGGCAGGACGGCCGTGGGCACTTCCTGGGTGTATACCCCATGTTTGTAGCCAAGAGTCGCCATGATGAGGCCTCCTTAAGAAGTGCGGCCGGCCTGCCGGTACGCGGTCAGCAGGGCCTGGGCGGCTGCCTGCAGGGGGTGCC
>NZ_BAAIGQ010000006.1:0-267500 GCF_054653055.1 Megalodesulfovibrio paquesii
GCTGGGTGGCGGCCCGGTACACGCTGCCCCTGGCTAGCCCCTCGCCCGTGCTGGCCCGCTGCGCCTGCGCCATCGCCTGGTACCTGCTGGCGGGCAACCGGGCGGGCGGGCCATACGAGCAGGAACGCAAGGGCTATGAAGACGCCGTGGCGCTGCTCAAGGCTATCAGCAAGGGCGACGTGCGCCTGGGGCCGGAGCCGGAGTCTCCGGCACCGGCCCAGGCCGGCGGCGCGGCCATCTACGCCGGGCCGCCACCCATGTGGAGGCGGCGCGCATGAGCGGCGTTACCTTGCAAATCCACGGCCTGGACAAGCTGCACGCCATGCTGGACCGGTTCGCCGCCAGCATCCAGGGCCGGCGGCCGGAACTCATGGAGGCCATGGGCGCGGAGGTGGAAAGCCAGACCCGGCGGCGCATCCAGGACGAAAAGACCGCCCCGGATGGCGCGGCCTGGCCCGGTTGGTCCCCCCGATACGCCGCCACCCGGCACGGCGGGCAGAGCCTGCTGCAGGCCGAAGGCGGCCTGCTGGACAGCATCCAATCCTTTGCCGACGGGGACGGGGCCGAGGTGGGCTCCAATCTGGTCTATGCCGGCATCCAGCAGTTCGGCGGAGCCGAGGTCGGGTCCAACATCCCGGCCCGGCCGTATCTGGGCGTCTCCGACGCCAACGCCGCGGACCTGGAGCAGGTGGCGCGGGACTGGCTGGCCGATGTGATTGGCCAGGCGGGGGGGCGCTAGATGGACCGCCTGCGCGCCCACCTGGACGCCGTGGCCGCCCACCTGGCGGCTGCGGCCCTGGAAGCCGGGCTGCCCCTCAGGCACTGCGCAGTGCATGCCGGACGGTTTGGGGCGGCGGATGAGATCACCCGCATGGCCCCGCAATGCCCGGCGGTGCTGGTGGCCAGCCTGGGGGTGCGGGAACTGCGGCGCGGCGAGCTGGGCGAGCTGGACGCCGTGGCCGACCTGGCCGCGTACCTGCTGGCCACCGACGCCCCCCGCGCCCCCCGGGCCGAGCAGCTGGCCCGCCTGGTGGAACTGGCCCTGGTGGCCGTGGCGACGCAGGCCTTTTCCCCGCGTGCCTCCTGTGGGGGCCTGGACTATCCGGCCTCCATCCGCGCGGACAACCTGTGGGCCGGCGAGACGCGCGAGCGTGGCCTGGGAGTCTGGGGCGTGGCCTGGCGGCAGCGCATCCGGATCAAGGATCCAGACCTCGCCGAACCGCTGATTACGGATGGGTAACGGCGGATTGACGCCACCGCGAACCCCCAAGCACCCATTCGGCCTGACACGCGTCAGGCCGGGCCAATGGAGGAAACCATGGCAAGAAAGCATCAAGAGGAAACGGCCATGCCCTGAGACGACGACTGCTGCCCTGAATCTACGCCCCCCGCATCCTGACGCCGGGCAGACTGCCATCGCCGGCCAGACTCTTCACAAGCCTGTCGCCGGGCCGGTGCGTCCATGTCGCGCCCTGTTGTTTATGTGGGGCCGACCCTGGGACGGGATGGCCTGGCGCAGTACCGGGTGTTCAAGGCCGGCCCCTTGCCGCCCGCTGTGCTGGCCCTGGCGGCCCGGTATCCCGAGCTGTCCGGTCTCATGGTGCCCGTGGCCAGGCTGACCCAGGCTCGCGCCGATCTGCGGCGGCCTGGGCACCCCCTGCAGGCAGCCGCCCAGGCCCTGCTGACCGCGTACCGGCAGGCCGGCCGCACTTCTTAAGGAGGCCTCATCATGGCGACTCTTGGCTACAAACATGGGGTATACACCCAGGAAGTGCCCACGGCCGTCCTGCCGGCCCGCAAGGTGGAGGCCGGTATTGCGGTGGTGGTGGGCACGGCCCCGGTGCACCGCGCGGCGGACGGCGTGCACGTCAACGCCCCCAAGCTTTGCTACAGCTACGCCGAAGCCGTGGCGGCCCTGGGCTGGCTGGATGGCCGGCAGACCCGGTACGGCCTCACGGAATACGCTTATGTGACCTTTGCCCTGTACAACGTCGGGCCGGTCATCTTTGTCAACGTCTTTGACCCCGCGGTGCATCGGCAGGTGCTGGACGCGCCCGTGGCCCAGGTCGTTTCCGCCGCCGGCACCCTGCAGCTGGCCCATGACGATCTGATCCCCGGCAGCCTGGTTATCAAAAGCCAGGACGGCGCGACCACATACGCCGCCGGCACGGATTACATGGTGGATGAGGCCACGGGCCTGGTGAGCCTGCTGGAGGGCGGGGCCATCGCCGCCGGGGCCACGGTGTCCGTGGCGGCCTATGCCTGGGCCGACCCGTCCGCCGTGACCGCCCAGGACATCATCGGCGGCATCGACGGGGTGACTGGCGCACGCGAGGGCCTGGAGCTGGTGGAGGCCATCTTCCCCATGTTCCGCCTGGTGCCCGGCTCCATCTGCGCGCCGGGTTACAGCCACCTGCCCGAGGTGGCCGCGGTCATGGCCGCCAAGGCCGGGAGCATCAACGGGCATTTCAAGGCCGTGGCCGTGCTGGACATGGATGCCCAGACCCTGACCCGCTACACCGACGTGCCTGCGGCCAAGGAGCTGGCCTCCCTGGCGGACCCGCAGCAGATTTGCTGCTGGCCCAAGGTGGCCCTGGGCGGCACGGTCTACCATCTGTCCTGCCACCTGGCCGCCACCATGGCCCGTGTGGACGTGGAGCACGGCGACATCCCGTACAAGAGCCCGTCCAACGAGCTTCTGCGCATGGACGCGGCCGTGGCCGGCCCGGCCGGCGCGGAAGAACCGGTCTGGCTGGGGCCGGATCAGGCCAACTACCTGAACGGCCAGGGTATCGTCACGGCGCTGAACTTCACGGGCGGCTGGCGCAGCTGGGGCAACCGCACGGCCTGCTACCCCTTCAATACCGATCCCAAAGACGCCTTCATCCCGTTGCGCCGGATGACCAACTGGAAGTCCAACCAGCTGGTGCTGACCTGGTGGCAGAAGGTGGACTACCCCATCACCAAGCGGCTCATCGAAACCATTGTGGACAGTGAGAACATCGCCCTCAATGGCCTGGCGGCGCGGGAAATCATCCTGGGCGGGCGGCTGGAGTTCCGGGAAGAGGAAAACCCGGTGACGGACCTGCTGGACGGCATCATCCGCTTCCACCTCATGTGGATGCCCCCGCCGCCAGCGAGGCAGATCGAGTTCCTGGTGGAACTGGACCCGTCGTATTTTGAGACCCTCTTCGTCTAAGGAGCGGACATGCCATCCATCAATAAAATCCCGGACGTCCTGCAGAACTTCCGATTGTACAAGGACGATGTAGCCTTGCTGGGCACGGCGGACATTGAACTGCCAGACCTGGAGGCCCTGACGGAGACCCTTTCCGGCTCCGGCATTGCCGGCGAGGTGGAAAGCCCGGTGGTGGGGCACTTCAAAAGCCTGGTCTGCAAGATCAAGTACCGGGTGCTGACCAAGGATTTGCTGGCCCTGGCCGCGCCCAGGGGGCACCTGCTCACGGCCCGGGGCAGCGTGCAGGAATACGATGCCGGCGGCACGGCCTTTGACAGCTACGGCATCAAGCTGGTCATGCAGGGCACGGTCAAGAAGCTGGGGGCCGGCAAGATGGAGACCGGCAAAAAGCAGGAAAATCAGGTGGAAGTGGAATGCTTTTACCTGCGGATGGTGGTGGCCGGGGAAGACCTGGTGGAAATCGACAAACTCAACTGCAAGTTCGTGGTGGAAGGGGTGGACTACCTGGCCCAGACCCGCATCCACCTCGGCATGGAGGCCTAGGCAATGAGCATCGCAGCCAAAGTCGTGGCCCAGGGCGTGCCCCTGGCCTATCCTGTGGTGTTTGACGGCAAGACCGTGGACAGCCTGACCATGCGCCGGCCCACGGTCAAGGACATGCTGGCCGTGGAATCCCTGGGCAGTGAGCAGCAGCGCGAGCTGCATCTCTTTGCCAGCCTGTGCGACGTCAATCCCGAGTGTTTGGAGCTCTTGGACCTGGCCGACTATGGCCAGCTGCAGGAGGTGTTCAGCGGTTTTTTGCGGCGTCCTGCCGCGGCCCGGACGTCGCAGCCCAGCTCCGCGCCGCCTGCCTGAGGCTGGCCGCGGCCACGGGCTGGAGCCGGGCGGAGCTCCTGGCCCTGACCCTGGAAGAACTGGCCGCCTGGCTCACGGCCCTGGCCACCCTCGACCCCATCCCCACCCGCACGTAGGACCCCATGAGCAAGCTCGCCGTCTCCCTCCTCATCGGGGCTGCCCTGGCCGGCAGCTTCGGCTCCACCCTCGGCCAGGCCAAGCGCGGCCTAGCCGGGCTGGGCAAGGAGCTGGGCGACGGGCTGGAAAAAGGTCTGGCCAAGGCCCGCCTGGGCCAGACCCTGGCCAAGGATCTGCAAGCTGCCCAGCGGCGCATCAATGAAGTGCAGGGCGCGGCCAGCCGGGCCTTGCAGCCCAACCCGCGCATCAAGACCGAACTGGCCGCGGCGCATTTGGCGTATCGCAAGGTCTCGGAAGAAGCCAAAAAGTACAACTTCACCCTGACCGACGGCGCGCGGGACGCGGCCCGGTTTGCGGCGGAGGAACGCAAGCTGGGTCAGGCCATGCAGGCCCACGCCCGCATGGGCCAAGCCCTGGCGGCCCGGGATGCGGTGACTGAACGCCGGGGCGAGTTGCGGGGGCAGATGCTGGGCGCGGTGGGCATGGGGTTGACCCTGGCCGCGCCGGTGCGGGTGGCCGCCAATTTTGAAGCATCCATGGCCAGGGTCGGTGCGGTGGGCAAGCTCGATCTGGCGGGTGAGGAGTTCAGGCGTCTGACAGCCACGGCCCGGGAGCTGGGGGCCACCACGGCCTGGAGCGCCTCGGAAGCCGCAGGTGGCATGCAGTATCTGGCCATGGCCGGATTCAAGGCCAACGACATAATTGCCGCCATGCCCGGCATGCTGGATTTGGCGACAGCCGGCAATATTGATCTGGCCCAGGCTGCGGATATCGCCTCCAATATTCTGTCCGGGTTTGGTTTGCCGGCCGAGCGGATGGGATACCTGGGCGATGTGATGACCAACACCTTCACGTCCAGTAATACCTCGCTCGCGATGCTGGGCGATACCATGAAGTATGTGGCCCCGGTGGCCAAAAGTCTCGGGGTGGGGGTAGAGACTGTGGCGGCCATGGCCGGCAAGCTGGGGGACGTGGGTATCCAGGGCTCTGAGGCTGGTACGGCAATGCGGGCCATGTACGCCCGTCTGGCCTCGCCGCCCAAGGAAGCCGCGAAAATGATGCAGCGGCTGGGCGTACATGCCAAAGATGCCAAAGGCAACCTGCGGGATATGCCGACCATCCTGGCGGAAATGAACGCCGCCATGACCAAGCGGGGCCTGGGGACGGCCCAGCGCGCGGATGTGCTTTCCACCATATTCGGCGTGGAAGCCCTGGCTGCGGCCACGGAACTGATGAACAAGTCCAGTTCCGGAGAGCTGCAGGCGTTTATCGAACAAATCAAGGAGGAAGGGGCCGCGGCCGAAGTAGCCCGCAAGCAGCAGGAAACGCTGATGGGGCAGTTTAAGGCCTTGGGGAGCGCCACGGAGTCCCTGGCGATCAGCATTGGCAATGTGCTTGCGCCGGTGGTGCGGGGGGCGACTGCGATCCTGACCAGAGCGGCCAGCGCTGTGGACACCTTTGCCAATGCGCATCCTGAACTGACCAAGGTGGTTGTGGGCGCGGTAGCAGGACTGATGGCCTTCAAGGTGGCTTCAATCGGCCTTGGCTACGCCCTGACCTTTGTCACCGGCCCCTTGCATTCGCTGCGCGCGGGCCTCGCCCTGTTGCAGACCATGCGCCTGGCCTCGGCCGCCGGGGGGCTGTCTTCCCTGACCCGAGCTGTGCCGGCGCTGGGGTCTGTCGGGGCAGCGCTCTCCGGTCTTAAGGCCGGGCTCCTGGCGCTGAGTCCTGCGCTCCTGCCGGTGCTCGCCTTGGCGGGGCTTGGGTACCTGGTCTACCAACACTGGGGACCGCTCAAGAGTTTTTTTCAGGGTGTCTGGCAAGGCCTGAAGGATGAGGCTGGTCCAGCCCTCGAGAGCGTGGGCAAGGCGCTCTCTGCTTGGGGGGAGGCCTTGGCCCCGGTCAAGAGCGCGTTTTCCAGTGTGACCAATTTCCTGGGTGATCTTTTTGGTGGACCAGCGAATATGCAGGCCTCGGAAGGAGCGCGGACCTGGGGGCAGGCCGTGGGGCAGACCCTGGGCGCAGCCATCTCGGGGTGGGTGAATCTCATCGACTGGGGTGTGTATGCGGTGTTCAGTGTCGTGCAGGGCATCCAGGATGCCTGGGCCGGAGTGGGGCGATTTTTTAGCGGGCTGGGCAAAAGTGTAACCGGCATGTGGGATTCGGCCCTGGCCAGTCTGGCAGGGGTACCCGGGAAGATTGAGACCTCACTGGGCCAGGCGCTGCAGTACCTCTCCACCCTGGACCTGTCCGGGGCCGGGCGGCGGCTGATCGATACCTTTATTTCGGGCATCACCAGTATGGGGGGGGCGGCCTATGACGCCGTCAAGGGCGTGCTGTCCAAAATTCCAAGCTTATTCAATCGATCTGATGCCAAGGAAGGGCCACTCTCCAACGTGACGCACCAGGGCGGCATGCTTGTGCGCACCCTGGGTGCCGGCATCCAGGGTGCCGGGGCCGGGCCGCTGGTGGATCCCCTGGGGCAACACCTGGGCGCGGTTGCAGCGCTCCTTGACCCCGCGTCAGGTGGTGCAATGGGGGCGGCGACTGGTGATGCGGCGGGCAGCGGCGCAGCCGTGCCGGCTGGCCCGGGAGCAGCCGGCGGGGCAGGAAGCCCCGGCGGCCTGACCATCCACTATGCCCCGCAGATCACCGTGCAGAGCTCGGGACAGGGCACGGGACAGGACGCGGCCGGAGGCCTGGCCCAGGCCCTGGCGCAAGACAAGGAGGCCCTGGCCCGGCTGATCCGGGAGCTGCTCCACCAGGAGCGGAGGCTGTCCTATGCCTAGCACCTACACCACCCAGCAGGGGGACATGTGGGACCTGGTCGCCTTCCGGCTCTGGGGCCGGGAGACGCTCTTCCATCATCTGCTGGCCGCCAACCCGGCCCACCGCGAGGCCGTGGTCTTCGGGCCGGGGGTGGTGCTCACGGTGCCCGAGCTGCCGGCCGGCACCCAACTGACCACGGCGGACACCCGCCCGCCATGGCGGCGGTAGGAGGCGGCGGTGAGCGACTTTTCCTTTTCCAAATCCGAAGGGACCACGCCTGCCACCGGCAGCCGGGAGCCGTTTTCCTTTTCGGCCTCCGAGCGGGCGGACGCCGTGCCCGTGGCCGCGCCGCAGCAGACGCCCGAAGGCAACCCTTCGGCTTCATCCACTTCTTCCACGGCGTCCACCCAAACGTCCACCCAATGGGAGGGGGCGCGGGGGAACTCAGTTCCCCCGTCCTTTCCTTCCACTTCTTTATCCCGCCACGCCGTCCTGTCCCTCATGGCCCAGGCCTCGGCATCCAAGACGGACCTGGCGGACGTCAGTCAGGACGTGGCCCCGTACTGCCTGTCCGTGACCTACACGGACAACGCCCACGGCCAGGCCGATGATCTGCAGCTGGAATTCGAGGATCGGGACCACGCCTGGGCCATGGGCTGGATGCCCGACAAGGGCGACCGCCTGCGCGCGGCCATCCAGTGCCGCAACTGGTTTGCGGACGGGGACAGCCTGGAGCTTGCCTGCGGCAGCTTCACCATCGACCAGATTGATTTGAGCGGCCCGCCGGATGTGGTCCGGGTGCGGGCCGTGTCCGCGGCGGTGGATACGCCGCTCAGGCGCGAGGCCAAAAGCCGGGCCTGGGAGCACGCATCCCTGAAGACCGTGGCCGGGGATCTGGCCACGGAACATGGGCTCGCCCTGCACTATGAGGGGGACGAATGCGCCTTTGTGCGCCTGGACCAGCGCCAGGAAAGCGACCTGGCCCTGATCAAGCGCGTGGCCGAGCGCCAGGGGCTGACGGTCAAGGTCTGCGAAGACCGGCTGGTGATCCGGTCGGCCAAAGAGGCCGACGCCCAGCCGCCCAGCCTGGCCATTGCCCGCGGGGTGACGGCCGTGAGCCGCTTCCAGTTTTCCACGCAATCCTCCGAAACCTACGGCGACGCCTCGTGCGACTACTGGGAGCCCGAGGAAAAGGCCCTCAAGTCCGCAGGCTGCGCCCCGGAACGGGCCGAAACAGACAAACAGGTGGGCCATACGCTCAAGATCAACACGCGGGTGGAGAGCCAGGCCGAGGCCGAGCGCGTGGCGGCCAACGAACTGCGCCAGGCCAATCAGAAAGAATGGACGGGCAGCCTGGACCTGATGGGCGACCCGCGCCTGTACGCCGGCCTGGTGGTGCAGGTCCAGGGCTGGGGGCGCTTTGACGGCGCCTGGATGGTGGAGACGGCCACGCACACCCTGAACCGATCCGCCGGCTACACCACCTCCATCTCCATCCGCAAAACGCTCAACTATTGAGGCTATCATGCTGGGCACCTTGATGGACGCATTGCACCGCCAGCGGGGCGAGACCAACCACGTCATCCGCATTGGTCTGGTGGTGGGCCTGGAGCCGGCCCGGCACCGGGTGCGGGTGCAGATGCAGGATCAGGACGGCCTGGTCACGCACACCGTGCCCGTGCTCTGCCGCAAGGCCACGGCGGACCAGGACGCCTGGCTGCCCGACGTGGGCGACCAGGGCGTGATCCTGTCCCTGCCGTATGGCCAGGAACAGGGCGTCTACCTGGGCTCCATCTTTTCCGGGCCGGACCCGGTGCCGGCCCTGGCCGCGGCGGGCGGGGCGGACGTCCAGGAACGGGCCTTCAAGGACGGTTCAAGAACCGGGTATGACCGCCGGTCCCACCGGCTGTTTCGGCACGTCCAGGGTGCTGCGGAGGGTGGCGGTATTGACGAGCAGCTGCAGGGCGACCTGTGCACCCTGCGCATTGTTGAAGGAAACCTGCTCATCAAATTGAAGGAAGAAAAACAGCTGCCCACGGAACCGCCGGAACCACCGGCAGCCGAGGACTGGCGGGCGCTCAAGGGCGAGGGCTACGTGGTGATCGAGGCCCCGCGGATGATCGTCCTGAACGCCCCGCAGGTGCTGATCATGGGGGCCATGTCCCAGGCCGCCTTTCGCAAAGATTTGCTGGAGGAAGGCATCTGGTCGGAAAAGATTGATGACGGCGGGGGTGGGCAATGAACGTCGGCAGCCTGGGCAGCGTGGCCTTTGAGGTTTCCAGCGAGACCATCCGCACCTGGGAAGCCTGTTCCCGGGAACGCAAGGTGCAGTTTGCCGAGCATGCCGTGGTGGACGGCAAGGCCCGGCTGCAGTGGCTGGGCTACGGCCTGGAAACGTCCCGGCTGGACATCCTGCTCTGCGCCCCCTGGTGCGACCCCGCCGAGGAGCTGCAACACCTGCGCGGCCTGCAGGACGGCGGCGCGCCGCACTATCTGGTGCTGGGGGGCGAGCTGTGGGGGCGCTATGTCCTGGAGAGCCTGTCCGAGACCCGCCTGCGCACGGATGGCCGGGGCCGCCCTCAGGTGCTGCGGGTGAACCTGTCTCTGAAGGAACACCATTAAGATGGGCATGGAAACGACGCTTATCCTGCGCAGCCGGCCCGAGGCGCTGCTCATCGGGGCCACGGGCGTGGAAGATATCATGCAGTGCGTGCAGCTGATCATCCTGACCCATCTGGGCAGCGTGGTCCTGGACCGCACCTTTGCCGGGGACGGCAGCTACATCGACCAGCCCGGCCCCATGGGCGCGGCGCGGGCCATGGCCAGCCTGGCAGAGGCCATCGAGCGCCATGAACCGCGGGTGCGGGTCAAACGCATCGAGCTGCCCGCGGACCAGGCCGCCAATGCTGACGGCGCGTTTTTTCCCGTGGTCACCATCACCATCAAGGCAGGGGCGCTATGAGCGAGCTCATGTTCGTGGATACGGACCCCAGCCGGGTGCAGGCCGAGGTCATGGCCGCCTATGAACTGGCCGCGGGCAAGACGCTCTATCCCGGCGACCCCGTGCGCCTGTTCCTGGAGAGCGTGGCCTACACCCTGTCGCACCAGCGCTTTTTGATCGACTGGACGGCCAAGCAGAATCTGGTCCGGTACGCCTCGGGGCCGTACCTGGACGCCCTGGGCGAGCTGCTGCAGACGGTGCGCCTGCCGTCCCAGCCGGCCCGGACCACCCTGCGCTACAGCCTGGTGGCTCCCCTGGAATGGGCCGTGGCCGTGCCGGCGGGGGCGCGGGCCGTGGCCGGCAATGGCGCGGATGCGGCCGTGTTTGTGCTGGCCGAAACGCTGGTCATCGCCCCCGGCCAGCTGGCCGCCGAAGGCGTGGCCACCTGCAGCGCGGCCGGCGCGGTGGGCAACGGCTTTGTGCCGGGGCAGATCAACAAGATGGTGGAACCCATCGCCTACGTGGACCGCGTGGCCAACGTCACCCCGTCCTACGGCGGCTGCGATGGCGAGTCTGACGACCATTTCCGGGTCCGCGTCCAGCTGGCCCCGGAGGCCCTGGGCATCTGCGGCCCGGCCGAGGCCTACCGCTACCACGCCCTGTCCGCTCACCAGGGGGTGACGGACGTGGCCGTGGTCTCGCCCTCGCCGGGCCAGGTGGACGTCTATCCCCTGTGCGGCGGGGCGCTGCCCGCGGCCGAGGTCATCGCGGCCATTGCCGCGGCCCTGAACCGTGAGGACGTCCGGCCGCTGACGGACATCGTCCAGGTGTGCACGCCCGTGGCCGTGGCCTATGGCGTGGCGGCCACCTGGTGGCTGGACCCGGCCCAGGCGGCCCAGGCCGGGACCATCACGGCCCGCGTGGCCCAGGCGGCCCAGGAGTACGTCACCTGGCAGGCTGCGAAGCTTGGGCGGGACCTGAACCCCAGCCGCTTGACGGCGCTCTTGATGGACGCCGGGGCCACGCGGGTGGAGGTGACCAGTCCCGCCCCCCGCGCCCTGGCCGCCTGGGAGGTGGCCCAGGTGGATGAGATGCAAGTGGTCTTCGGAGGGATGGAAGCATGACGCCTGCCGTCAAGACCTCCATCAGAGAGTTGGCCCTTGCGGACCTGCTGCCCGGCTCCATCGCCGCGGACCCGACCATCCAGACCTCGGCCGCGGCCGTGCAGGGCGAGCTGGCCGGGGTGACTGCGGCCATTGACCTGCTGGACATTTATGCGGACCTGTCCGGCTATGCCCAGCGCCTGGGCGGCCAGGTCCTCGACGCCGTGGCCTGGGGCTGGCACGTGGATTTGTATGACCTGCTGGAGTCCACCCCGGAACGCCTGGAGGTCACGCGGCGGTTTGTGGAATTCCACCGCCTCAAGGGCACCAAGGCCGGCCTGGCCCTCTATTTCCGCACCTTCCTGAAACGTAACTTGCTCGCCGCCTCGCCGCCCACCAAGAGCTATCTGGGCGGCAGCCTGACGGCGGACGAGCGGGCCGCCTGGCTGGCCCCGCATCCGGAAGTGCGGGTCTACCCGTACCGGCATGCCGGGGTGGCCGTGGGGGCGCATGTGGGGGACACGTTCGGATATGGCCGGGCGCGGTTCCTGGCGCGGGGCGATGCCCTGTTGCGCATCGGCGATCAGGTGACGCTGTATGATCCCAAAACGGCACGGGAAACGCCCCTGCACAGCCTGCAGACCGAGCGCCAGCGCCTGGAGCGCCAGGCCACGCGCACGGTGCAGGTGGCCTTGCCGGGCGATGCCGGGCGCGGAGACAGCCGTGGCCGCGCCGTCATGTGCGGCGGGCTGCTCCATGGCTTCCTGGCAAACTTGGACGCCGCATCACGCTACTACCTGCTGGAGCAGGCCGCGCCGTATGCCGATGAGCTGGACCGCCGCCGGGCGCTGGCCGTGCAGCCCTCCCTGGAGCCCGTGCGGGTGGGCTACGAGCTGGTGGCCCAGCCCGGCCACCGCAGCCAGGTGGTCTTCCTGGGCAATCGCTGGACAGACGTCTTTCCCGACAAGGGCGGGGCCTGCCTGGCCAGGTGCTTTCCCCACGCCAGCCGCGCCGCGGACCGCATCTACCGGCGCACCAGGCTCTTCGACCCGGCCCGCAACGCCTTCCCGGCCCGCGACGCCTCCCTGTTCCTGGGGGCCTTCCGCCTGGGCGGCTTCCCGGCGCATCACGGGGAGGCCGCCGTGGACCTGCTCCGGCCGCAGTCCCGCCACGTGGCCTTTGTGGGCCGCCATTTTTCCGGCCGGCGCTTCCTGGCCACCGTGGACGCCCAGGGCTGGATTGACCGCATGCGCCGCGTGGGCCGCGAGGCCGTGCGCCTCTCGGACAAAATTGACGTCCGTATCACCAACCGCCGCACCGTGACCTGCAGCGCCAGCCTCAAGGCCGGCGCGACGGTGGTGGGCGAGCGACAACTGGAGGTTGTCTAACATGCCATCCCGATTCGTTGTCTTCCGGGACCGCCAGGAGTTCCAGGCCGCTGATTTGAATAACACCCAGACCTTCATGGATGAGATGCACCAGCATCTGGTCATGGACGCCATCACCGCCGAGCGCATGTTCGTCGGGCTGACCGTTTCCAAGAAGAGCGCCACGGAGCTGGACATGGCCGCCGGCCGCCTCTGGGACGGCCAGGCCGGCATCATCTACCGCAAGGATCAGGCCGAGACCATCAGCATTTTCAGCCACCTGCCCCTGCAGGATTCCCGCTGGCTGACCCTGTCCGTCATCGGCCAGGAGGTGGAAACCGACCTGCAGCCGCGGGATTTCCTCATCGATCTGCAAAGCGGCCAGACCGAGCCCAGCGTGGTGGCCATGGAGCGCGCCCGGACCATCGCCGTGCTGGTCACGCCGGGCCTGGAGTCCACGGACCCGCAGCAGCCCGTGGCGCCCACGGGCTACACCGAGGTGGCCGCCGTGCTCCTCACTGTCTCGGGCATTCAGGAGGTGCGCATTGCGGACAACACCCGGCTCATGCGCCTCTTCGACGTCTGGCAGAGCACGTTGGCCAACGCCGCCTGGATTGCCGAGGCCGGCCCCAAACTGGCCGCCATCATGAGCGACCTGGCCGCCCTGGCCGCCCTGATCAAGAGCCAGTCCACCAGCCCCCTGCTGGCCCAGCTGGCCGCCGAAGTGGCCGTGATCCGGGACAAGCTGGCGCTCCCGGCCACGTTCATGGAGTATGAGGCGGATAATTTCCTGGTCAAGGACGAATCCGACACCACCAATCCCGAGTTCCACGCCCTGGTGCAGATGGGGGCGCGCTTCCCCTGGGCCGGGGAAACCGAGATGCAGCTGGCCCCCTTCAACCCCAACGATACGAGCGTCAAGGACCACAACGGCCTGATCCTGCCGGCCTACGAGGTGGTGCCCCGCGTGCAGCTGACGGGCCAATCCGGCAGCCTGGCGCTCAGCCAGTACCAGTTCCAGACCGTGACCACCCGCCAGTGCACGCGCACCCGGCGGCGCATCGAGTACTCGCCCACGTGGCAATCTTGTACCAATGGTCAGTACTGGGCCGAGGTGGATCAGGCGCGGGTGGTCGAAGAGGTCTTTGAAGGCGCGGTGCCCGCGGGCGTCACCCTGGGCGATGCCACCTACATGGAGGCCTGGGGCGCGGGCGGCGCGCCGGGCCATGAGCTGACCCAGGGCCGGCAGGTCTGGGTGCACACCTGGCAGGAGCAGTACACGGTCATCGATTCGGTGACCGAAAGCGTCAACGGCTCGACCAACGCCCAGACCTTCCTGAACAGCTCCAACGGCTGGCTGACCGGCGTGGGCCTGACCTTCACGGCCAAGGCCTCCACCGGCCCGGTCTATCTCTATCTGATGGACACCCTGAACGGCCTGCCCAACCACCACCGGACCATCGGCCGGGCCGTGGTCCAGCCCGAGGCCATCAAGCTCGGCAGCGAGACGCGTTTCGAGTTCGCCGAACCCGTGTACCTGCAAAACGGCCGGCGCTACGCCCTGGTGCTGGTCACCGGCGGCAACCATTATGTGGCCCTGGTCTCGGGCACCCAGTACAGCCAAGGCACGCTGTTTTATTCCACCGATGGCGAATACTTCCAGGGCGACTTCACCAAGGATCTGATGTTCTCCTTGTATTATGCCCAGTTCAAGAACCCGCGCACGGTGCTGGACCTGACCCCGGTCTCCCTGTCCGACGGCATCGCCGTCTTTTCCTTGCTGCACGAGGCCATCGTGCCCGACGCCACGGACCTGACCCTGGAATACCAGGCCAGCGGTAGTGCCGAATGGGTGCGCCTGGTGGACGGCACCACCGACGGCCTCTTGGGCCTGCCGGCCATGTGCCGGCTGCGGGCCGTGTTCAATGGCTCTTCCGACGTCATGCCGGCCTTGGGCTGCTCCGGCAGCAAGCTGCGGGCCAGGCGCGCCGGGACCTCCTTCCGGCACATTTCCACCGAACGGGCGCTGACCCAACCCAGCGCGGAAATCCAGGTCATCCTGCGTCTGGAGGGTTGGGACGCGGCCAAGCACACCTGCGAGGTCAAACTGCGCAGTGGCGCGGAAACCTACACCGGCACGGTGCAGGATCAGGCCCTGGACGCCACCACCATCCGCCGCACCGTGACCTTCACCCCCACCTCTCCGGAAGTCCCGGACGGCATCGCCTCCTACAAGATCCAGATCGAAGGCACCACCACCACGCCCCTGAGCTGCTTCCACGTGGCCCAGCGCATGGACGTGGCGCTGTAGGAGGCCGCAATGACGCTGGACCTGGAAAAATTCGTCTTCATCGACGGCAAGACGCCCCTCAGTGCCGAGGAACTGAACCGGCGCTTTTACAGCCTGGTCCGCCGGCTCCATGAGCTGGAGCAGCTCAAGGTGGACTGGGAGGCCGCCGTGGCCGAGCTGCAAAACGCCGGCCTGGAACGCATCAACTCCGCCGTCATCCCCCTGGTGGACGATCTGGCCGCGGACCTGGACGCCCTCATCGAGGTGGGCAACGCCAACCTGGAGGCCTGGAACGGCACCGTGACCGATTCCCTGGCCGCCTGGGGCGCGGCCGTGGACGCCAAGCTGGCCGAGGTGGACGCCGCCCAGGCCCAGCTGACGGCGGACCTGGCCGCGGCCATTGCCCAGGCCCAGGCCGATGTGGCCGCCTGCGTGGACCAGGCCCGGCAGGACGTGGCCGTCGCCGTGGCCACTGCCGAAGCCGCCGCCACGGCACTGGCCGCCATCCTGCCCGCCGGCGCGGTGCTGGCCTTCGCCATGGCCGCCGCGCCGGCGGGCTGGCTCAAATGCAACGGCGCGGCCATCAGCCGCACCACCTATGCCGCCCTGTTCGCGGCCATCGGCACGGTATTCGGCGCGGGCGACGGCTCCACCACCTTCAATCTGCCGGACCTGCGCGGCGAGTTCGTGCGCGGCTGGGATGACGGGCGCGGGGCCGACGCCGGGCGCACGCTGGGCAGCGCCCAGGCCTCGGCCAACCTCTCGCACTCCCATGGAGTGAATGATCCATCACACCGGCACACCACCAACTACAGCGGCTACAACCCCGGCAGCACCCCCGCCAACCAGGTGATGACCAGCGTCGGCAACTATTTGTTCGGCGTCAACAGTGTCAGCGAATTCAGCGTCACCGGCATCTCCATTGCGGCCAACGGCGCGTCCGAGGCCAGGCCCCGCAACATCGCGCTGCTGTACTGCGTGAAATACTGAGGAAACGGCACAAAAGAAACGGCTCTCGGGGGAACACCGTCCCCCCGAACCCCCCGGATAGGGGGGGAAGGAAAGGCAAGTGTTGTGCGTGAACCCATAGTTGGAAGGGGTTTGGGGAAACTCAGTTTCCCCAAGAAACTCTTAAAAAGGAGCCTCTTGTGATCGTGTACCAATTAGACGCCGCCGGCTACTACCTCGGCGAGGCGGTGGCCGACGAATCGCCCCTGGAGCCTGGCGTATGGCTCATCCCGGCCGGCTGTGTGGAAACACCCCCGCCGGCCATCCCTGAGGGCCAGCGGGCGCGCTGGGAGGCCGGGGAAGCCGGGGAGAATGGGGAGGCCGGCGGGGCCTGGATCCTGGAGGCCATTCCAGAGCCGGAGCCAGAGCCCGACACGACCGAGCCCGAACCCATGGACCGCTCGCGCATCCTGACGCGGGTCGAATTCATCCGCCGCCTGTCGCCCCAGGAATGGGCCACGGCCAAAACCAGCAGCCTCCCGGAAGCGATGTACTTCACGGACCTGGTTCTAGCGGCCGCGGAAATCGACCTGGACGACGCCCAAACCCAGGCCGGCCTGGCTGTGGCCGTACAGGCCGGGGTGCTGACCAGCGAGCGGGCCGCACAGGTGCTGGCATGAGGTGAGATGAGTTGCGGGCGTTAACAGCGCGTTAACGCCCGCCAAAACGGAGGCGCAGGCGGGGTGGTGACACACCCCACCGGCCCGGTGCGACAACACCGGACCACGGCCGAGGCCGCTGCGCCATGCGGAGTCCAGAGCGTACCCCCGGACGCCGCATGGGTAGCAGGCCCAAGGCCCAACAATCAAGCAGGGATATGGACCAAATCCGATGCGGACAGTGCAATAAACTCTTGGCCAAAGGCGAAGCCCTGAACCTCGCCATCAAATGCCCCCGCTGCGGGGCCATGAATCACGTGCGGGCCGCGAGCCCCAGGCAAGAGGCCCGAGAGGCTCCAACGGGAGCAGGCAAGTGCGGATGATCTTTGACAATGGCAAAGTGTTTCAAGGAGAGGCGGTCACGGTGTTGCGGGACCTGCCGGCGGCCTCGGTGGATGCCGTGGTGACAGACCCGCCGTATTCCAGCGGCGGCACCCATGCGAGCGCCCGGCGGCGTGATCCGGCGACGAAATATCAAAACACCGGGACTGCCAAGAGCTACCCAGCCATGCTGGGCGACAGCAAAGACCAGCGCAGTTACGCCCTGTGGGCCACGCTCTGGCTGGCAGAGTGCTGGCGCATCGCCCGGCCTGGCGCACCCTTGCTTATGTTCACGGACTGGCGGCAACTGCCCCTGGCCTCGGACGTGGTCCAGGCCGCGGGTTGGGAATGGCGCGGCCTGGTTATCTGGCACAAACCCAGCGCCCGCCCCATGCTCGGGGAGTTCAGACGGGACGCCGAATATGTGGTGTATGCGGTCAAGCCGCCGTTTCAGCGGGTGCACGATCGCTGCCTGCCCGGCATCTTCCGCCACGCGGTCAACACCGCCGCCAAGGTGCACCTGACCAGCAAACCCATCCCGCTCATCAAGGATCTGCTAGCTGTAACGCCCGAGGGCGGCACCGTCCTGGACCCGTTCCTGGGCGGCGGCACCACGGCCCTGGCCTGCATCGAGACCGGCAGGCAGTTCGTGGGCGTGGAGCTGTCACCAGAGTACGCAGCCCTGGCGGCAGACCGGATCAGACAGGCGGAAGAGGGGATGGGAAACTGAGCAAACACCATGCCGTGCATAATCCATCCCGCAACAGGAGGTGATAAAAGCACGTGCAGGTTGTGATAAAAGCAATCGCTGGCGTACACCAGCCTGGGGCGGCGCTGGCGCCTTCTGGTGAGGAGGGAGCTGCGCAGTCGTACACGGTCATTGATGGCGTGGCGGTGGTTGCCATTGAGGGCGTCATCCAGCGCAAGGCTGGCGGCTTCTCCCTGTTTGGTTCGCGCTTCTCCTGGTCCGGGCAGGACCAGATTCGCGCCGCCGTCACCGCGGCCATGGATGATCCGCAGGTGCTGGCGGTGCTGCTGTCCTTCAACAGCCCCGGCGGGGTTGCGGCCGGCGTGAAAGAGCTGGCCGATTTCATCGCCGCCCAGGACCGCAAGCCGGTGTACGCCTATGCCGATGGGCTGTGCGCCTCCGCCGCCTATTGGCTTGCAGCGGCCACGCGCAAGCTGTTCGCTCCCCGCACCGCCTCCGTTGGCAGCATTGGCGTGCTGCATGTGCATTGCGACAGGTCGGCAGCCAATGCCGCGGCAGGGCTGCGCTACACCTACATCAGCGGCGGCGCCATGAAGGCCAGCGGCAATACCGACGCCCCCCTGTCCGGTGCGGACCAGGCCTATCTGCAGCAGATGGTTGCCACACTCCATGACATTTTTCGTGCCGATGTCGTCACCCACATGGGCGTGGACGCGGCGGCGCCGGCCACCTGGGGAGATGGCCGGGTGTTTTTGGCTGACGATGCCAGGGCCATCGGGTTGATCACGGGCATCGTGACGGACCGTGAGGCTCTCATCGCCCACATCAAGCAGGAGATCACGATGGACAAGACCCAACTCGCCGCAGCGCATCCCGAGCTTGTGGCGGAAATTCAGGCAGAGGCCCGGCAGGCCGCGGACACGGCGGCCCAGACGCGCCTGCAGGAGGCTGCAGAGATGCAGGTGGCGTTGGTCAGGGTGGTGGCCGGCGATGCTGTGGCGACGCAGGTGGCCACGCTCCTGCACGCCGGCATCACCCCTGCGCAGCTGGCAGTGCTGACGCCCATGCTGGCTGCGGCTAGCCCTGCGGCGGCAAGCCCTGCAGTGGCAAGTCTGGCGACGCAACCCGCTGCCGGCGCGGCTGCTCCCACCCCTGCACCTACTGCCCAGACTCCGCCCCAGGCCCCGGCTCAAACCCTGGCCCAGGCCCCGGCCCAGACCCAGGCCCCGGCCCCGGCCCAAACCCCGGCCCAGGCGGAAATCCTGGCCGCCATCCGCACCGCCACCCCCGGCCCGGTGAACACCTCGGCTACGGTCAATGGGGGCAACCCCATGCAGGCCGCCATCGACCGCATCAGCGCCCTGTAAGGGAGCAGGTGAGGGAGCAACGAGCATGAAAGACATCGCGAGCTATCAACGCATTCCATTCCTCAAAGGGCACCCTCCCGTGCTGCAACGCATGCTGCTGCATTCCACCGGCGCGGAGCAGGTGCTCATCGCGGGCACGGTGCTGGGCATGAAGGACGGGCAGCGAGGCGAATTCGTGGCCGGAGCCGACGCCGAAGGCGTGCTGGTGGCGGACACCACCATCCCCGCAGCCGGCGATGTGTACGCCCTGGTGTACGTCCATGCCGAAGTCATCGCCTCCGAACTGACGTGGGGTGACGGCGTCTCCGCTGCAGAACAACACATTGCCCTGGCCGCCCTGCGCGGCAAGGGTCTCTACGCAAGCGAGGCCTGAACCCATGTCCTTTACCATTGATTATTTCGACCCCAGGTTGCTGACCGGCGTCATTAACAAGCGCCCTGTGAAGCTTGATTTGTTCGGCAGCTTTTTTGTCCGGCAGCCTCCCAGCCCGGTGGAGCTGTTCGAGCTGCATGTGAAAACCCGCAACGTGTCCATCCTGCCGGCCATCACCAACCACGCGCCGGGCACCATGCGCCGCAGCGACGGCATCGCCGCCGGCGCGGTCAAAGCGCCCCGGTTCCGGCCCAAGCGGGCCTTCATGGCTGCCGACCGCTTCAGGATGCCGGCCGGCGTCAATCCCTATGACCCGACCTACAACGCCGTGGAACGGGCCATCGCCGAAGATATGGACCTGCACCGCGAGGAAATCGACCTTTCCACCGAGATCATGTGCTGCCAGGCCCTGGTGCAGGGCAAGATCGAGCTCTTTGACGTGATCGAAGGCGCCCAGGCCGTGCCGACCTTCACCGTGGATTTCAAGCGGCCTGCGCACCACACCGTCGTGCTGACCGGTGACGCGCTCTGGTCGGCGTCCGCCTCGGACCTGCCGGGGCAGATGGATGCCTGGAACCTCATGATCCTGGAGGAAACCGGCTACGGGGCCACGGACCTGCTGCTGGGCAAGGACGCCTGGGCCGTGTTCCGCAAGCATGCCGATGTGAAGGACGACCTGGACAACAAAGGCATCGACATCGGCCAACTCTCCCCCCGCGTGGGCAGCAAGCTCAAGGGCGTCTGGAACGGCCTGCGGGTCTGGGTTGTCATCGACACGTACACCGACCTCAACGGCGAAACCCGGCACTGCATTGCGCCGGACACCGCTGTGCTGGTGGCGCGGGATGCCACCAGCGTCATCGAATACGGCATGCCCGTGGACAATGACTGCGCCGGGCCCGTGGCCATTTTCTCCAAGGCCTTCAAGCAGGAGGACCCCTCCGGCACGTTCAGCATCGCCGAATCCCGCCCGCTGCCCTGGTCCAAGCAACCCGGCTGGGTTGTCGTGGCCAAGGTGCTGTAGGCGCGGCCATGGAAATGGGCATGGACACGGGCATGGGCACGGACACGGAAATGGCCACGGGCACGGAGATGGTCAAGGTGACGCTGCGCTGCCGGCTGGAGACGGGCACGGTGGTGCGGCTCCCTGGGCAGACTGTGGCCATGGACAAGGACACGGCAGGCAGATTGGCCGCCGCAGGGCTGGTGGAGCGGATTGCCGGCATTGATGAAGCGGACAGGCCGGGCAAGCAAGGCAGGCAAGACAAGCCGGATAGGCAAGGCAGGCCGGGCAGGCCGGGGAAACGCGCATGACCTTCACGGCCCTTGAATCCCTGCTGCTGGCCTCCCTGCTGTCCTGCGTGGTGGGCATCGTGGTGCGTTCCCGCAGTGTGACGCCCCATGAATGCGAGGAGCGTCGCAAGGTCACAGACATTGCCTTTCTGCGTCTGGCCGAAGCCATCGAGAGTCTCAAGATCAGCAACGACATCCAGTTCCGGATGCTGCGGGCCACGGTCATGCACCTGGATTTGCCCGCCAAGGAAAAGACGGAAATCCTGAACATGCGGCCCACGGAATAGCGCGGCCGCAGGAGCAAAAGGAGCGAACAGTGGCGGATTTTCAGACGGCATATCTCAAAATGGGCCTGGTGGAAGGGCTCTACGGCAATGACCCTGACGACTCCGGCGGGGAAACCGTGTGCGGCATCGCCCGTGCCTTCTGGCCGAACTGGTCCGGCTGGCCGCTGGTGGACGCCGCGAAGCGGGCCGCAGGGTTCCCGGGAACCCTGCAGGGCAATCCGGCGCTGGCCGTGGCCGTGCAGGGGTTTTATCGCACCCGGTTCTGGGATCGGTTCTGCCTGAGCGAACTGGATCAGGCCCTGGCCTGTGAGCTGTTTGAACAGGGCGTCAATCTGGGCGCAGGCCGCATGGTCGAGCAGCTGCAAAAGACGCTCAACACCATCAACTATCAATACAAATTCGGCGATGACCTGACGGTTGACGGCGCCTTCGGGCCCAAGACCCTGCACCGCCTGCGCCAGGCCGTGGGCGATGGCCGGGCGCGCGCAATTCAATACGGCGTCAATGGCCTGCAGTGCGCCCATTACGTGGCCCTTGGCCTGACGGCGCCGGGCAAGCGCAAATTCACCAGCGGGTGGCTGTCCCAGCGGGGCGACGCCACCGGAGGACACTAGGATGGATGGCACCAAATCCCTGCTGACCAGCCGCACCTTCTGGGGCGCGGCACTGATGATGGTGGCCTCGGGCCTGTCGTTTTTTGGCATCGACTTTGGCGCGGAAGAGCAGTCCAGGCTGGCCTATGCGCTGACGGAACTGGCCGGGTTCGCCGTGGCCGTCTGGGGACGGATCGCGGCCACCAAGCAAATCACCACGCCGGGGAAGGACACGGCCGCATTGTCCCTCCTTGGATTGCTGCTGGCCACCAGCCTGACCCTGCCGGCCTGCGCCCTCAAGGGGCTGCAGCCGCATGAACAGGCGCTGGTCATCACCAGCGAAAGCATCACCGCCTACGAGGCCTTGCATGCGGAATATCTCCACCTGCACGCCTCCCTGCCGGAGCAGCGCGCGTATCTGGAAGCCCAGGCCGCGCCGGCGCTGGATCTGGCCAAGGCCGCCCTGGTCGCCCTGGGTGACGCCACGGCCCTGTGGGCGCGTACGCAGGTGGAACCCGAGGACTGGGACGGCCTGCGCACGCGCGCCGTCCTGCTGCTGACCGACGCCGGGGCCCTCCTGGCGCGCGCCCACGACGCCCACGACGCCCACGACGCCCACGACGCCCACGGAGGAGGCTCCCATGACCCCGACTGAAATCATCGCCATTGTGGAATCCGGCATCCGGCTTGGGCTGGCGGCCACGGACATCGTGCAGCGCCTGTGCGGCGCGCACGGCGGCGAAGCCGTGCCCACGCTGGCCGAATTCGAAGCCCGCGTGGACGCCCTGCGCGCCAAGCCCGGCTTGGCTCCCGCAACGCCTGCCGGCGTGGTCCCTGCAACGCCCGATGGACCTGGCGACGCCGCCTGAGCCCCAAGGAGCGCCGGATGCGTCAGTTCAAGGAAATCCTGCGGCGGGAAGCACGAGACGTCTTCATGAACCCGGCGGAGTTCGCGGAAGAGCGGCTGGTGAACGGCCTGCCCATGCTGACGCTGTGGGACGACACCCTCCAGCCGCAGGGGACGAATTCCGTCACAGACCCCTCGGGCTGGGGTGTCGTCTCCCACCTGGCGGTGCTGTATCTGCTGGACGAGGCCTTCCCGTGCCCCCTTTCCGGCGAAGCGCTGACGGTCGATGGCGAACGGTACACGGTGGTCAGGGCGACCCCGCAGGAGGGCCTCCTCCGCCTTGATCTGGAGGGGCGCACGGCATGATCGACATCACCTTTGACGAGGCCCTGATCGCGCGCCAGCTGCAGCGCCTGGCCGGCGTGCCCTACGCCGTACAGCGGGCGCTGTACCCGGCGGTGGGTGAGGTGCTGGACTGCAGCCGGACGGAGCTGGCCGCACACCTGGTGTCCGACGTGCCATTGCCGCGGCGGGTCATTGCAAAGAGCATCCGGCTTTCGCAGGTGGGGGCCTCTGGCCAGAACGTAACGGGGCGGCTCACGGTGGCGAGCCGGACCGTGCCCCTCATTTACTACGACGTGCAGCCCCAGGAGCTGACCGCCCGCAAGGGGGCGCGCCCGAAGCAGTGGCCGGGCTTCAGCTTTGCCCTGCGCACTGGGGAGCGCCGTGAGCGCGAGGAGATGCTGGGCCTGCAGTACATGCGGGGCCTGCCGTTCATCGCCCGCATGGGCAGCCACCTGGGCGTGTACTACCGCGGGAGCAAAAACACGCCGCGGGAGGCCTATGGCCCGGCCGTGCAGTACCACGCCACCACGCCAGAGGTGGAGCGGCTGCTGCGGGTCGGGGCTGAGGACAACATGGCCCGGATCCTGCCCCGCATTGTGGAAACAGTGCTGGCCAAACACGGGGGCGCGTCATGATTGCCGACCTGCTGCCGGCGCTGCAGGCGGCCCTGGTGGAGGCCCTGGCCGATCTGTCCCTGACGCAGCATCAACGGGGGCATAATCGGGAGCGCCAACTGGCGCATCCGGGAGGGCGCCAACAGGAGGCACATCCGGGAGGGCATCCGCAGGGGCACGAAATGCCCCCAGCGCCAGGAACAGCCGTACCGGGCACCGTGCAGGTGTTCATCGGCGATCTGCCGCCGCGGTCGGGGCAGGACAGCGTGTTCCCGGCGGTGATTCTCACCCCCATCGCCGGATGGGGCGAAGGCGGCGAAGTGTTTGAGGACGTGGCCTTCCTGGCCGGTGTCTACAACAATGAAGACGGCGACGCCCAAGGCGCGGAAGCGGAACTGGCCCTGCTGCGCAGCCGCCTCACCAGATTTCTGCGCGAGGCGTTGGATGTGCCGGTGGCCTCGCGATTTACGTGCGTGCGTGACGAGAAGGGCCGCTACATGCGCTGGCAGCGGCAGGACCCGCTGGGGCAGCCGCGCCCCTTTGCACAGGTGGCCATCATCAGCCGGTGGAGCCTCCCCGGCTGGGAATAGGAGACTCCCATGGCGAAGAAAGACCCCGAAACGCCCCAGGCCGCCGCGCCTGCAGGCCAGGAACCCCGTATGCCGCTCATGTACATCGGCCCGCGCTGCCGGGACCCCTTTCCCCTGGAGCGGGGCAATGTGTTCACCAGCCTGCCGGCGGTGCTGCAACGGGCCCTGGCGGCGGATGCCGCGCTGGCCGCGCTGTTTGTGCCGCTGTCCCAGGTAGCCACGATTGGTCCGGCGCTGCGCGGCACGGAGAGGAGCGCCACATGAGCGGCAGACACGGCGTATTCATCCAGGAGGAGGCCACCCATATTCTGACCATGGTCAACGTGGATTCCGCGTTGCCCGTGGTGGTGGGCACGGCGCCTGTGCACACCCTGCCGGCCGGGGTGGTCCCTCCCGTCCATGAACCCAGGCTGCTCTTCACCCCCGAAGAATTCACGGCGCAGTTCGGCAGCGTGCCGGAAGGCGAAGACGCCGGCAGGTACACCCTGGCCGAATTTGCCGACGTGTACATGGGCCTGTACAGCGTCGCGCCCGTGGTCTTCATCAACGTCTTTGACCCGGCGGTGCACACCAGCCCGGTGCAGGGCGGGGACGGCACCCTGACCAAACCGGACGTCGCCAAGGTGACCAGCGCGGACATCATCGGCGGCATTGATGGCACGACCATGCGCCGCAAGGGGCTGGAGCTGGTGGCCTCGGTGTTCCCCCGGTTCATCAGCGTGCCGGGGCAGGTGGTGGCGCCGGGGTTTTCGGCAGACCCCGCGGTGGCCCTGGTCATGGGCACCAAATGCGCAGACATCAACGGCCACTTTTCCTGCACCGCCTGCATCGACGTCCCGTCCGAGGTGCGGAATTACACCGAGGCCCCGGAATGGATCCAGGACAATAACCTCACGGACAAGCACCTCATCCCCTTCTTTGGCCGCCCGGTCATCGGGGAGCGGCTGATGTGGGGCAGCTCGCACCTGGCCGGGGCCATTGGCCGGCGGGATGCGGACAACGAAGGCATCCCGTTCTGGTCGCCTTCCAACTCCCGGTTGCTGGCCAACGGCATCCTGCACAATGGCGAGCTGCTGGACCTGGACTCCCAGCAGGCGGGCTGGCTGAACTTCCGCGGTTGTGTGACGGCCATCAACTTTGTGGGCGGCCTCAAGGTCTGGGGCAATTACACGGCGGCCTATCCCGGCGTCACGGATGTGAAGGACGTCTTCATCCCCGTGCGGCGCATGTTCTCCTGGGTGGGCAACACCCTGGTGCTGTCCACCTGGCAAAAGGTCGACGAACCCATTGTCCGCGTGCGGCACATCGAATCCATCGTGGATAGCGTCAATCTGTGGCTGAACGGCCTGGTCCGGCGGGAGCGGCTCATTGGTGGCAAGGTGAGCTTTCTGCCGGGGGACAACCCGACCACGGACATCATGAACGGCACGGTGCGGTACCGCGTGGCCCTCACCCCGCCGTCCCCGGCCCAGGAAATCGTGCACATCCTGCACTACGACCACAACGCGCTGAATAACCTGTTCAGCGGAGGGAACTAGCCATGGCCGGCACCGACAAACTTCCCAGCGCCAATCCCATCCCGGACAAGCTCATCAACGCCAAAATCTACCGGGCTGGCGACGAGCTGCTGGGCGTGGGCGAAGTGACCCTGCCCGAGTTCGAATACATGAAGGAATCCATGTCCGGCCTGGGCATCCTGGGGGAGCTGGAAACGCCGGTCATCGGGCACTTTGGCAACCTGACCCTGAGCATTGCCTGGAACACGGTGAACGCCCAGGCCGTGGTGCTGCTGAAAACCACCGGGCATCAGCTCCAGGTGTACGCGGCCATCCAGGCCTATGACGCCGGCCTGAACAGCCTGGTGCCCAGGCCGGTCAAGCTCACGGCCAATGTGCTGCCCAAGAAGGCCGGCCTGGGCAAGACCGCGCCGGGCAAGAAAATGGACAACGATACGGAAGTGGAAATTGTGAGCATGGAGCTCTGGATTGACGGCGAAGAACGCCTGTCCATCGACAAGCTCAACGGCATCTGCCGCATCGACGGCGAAGACATGCTTGCGGAAATCAACAGCTACCTTGGAGCATAACCCCATGGCCAAAGACACCCACGCAGTCGTGCCCCTTGAGTACCCGGTGCAGCTGGCCGACCGGCTGCTGAAAACCGTCACCATGCGCCGCCCGACGCTGCAGGACGAGCTCGACCATGCGCCAGCCTCGCGAGACCCCAGGGAGGGGCTGCACGAAGAGGCCGGCTATTTCGCCCACCTGTGCGGCCTGCCGGTGGAGGAACTCCTGCGCATGGACATGGCGGACTACGAGCGGTTGCAGACGCAGTACCTGCTGTTTCGTGGCAAAGGCGCGCCCGGCAAAGGAACTGCGGATGACCGCGGCCGTGCTCAGCCGGCTGGGGCGGATGTCCCTGCGTGACGCGCTGGGCTTCTCCTACGAAGAAGCCCTGGGGTGGATTGAAGAATTGGTGGCCGCGGAAAAACTCCTATCTGGTGAAGGGTGAGCATGGGCAGGACCATCGGCTTTACGTTTGAAGTGGGCGCGCGGCTGCAGTCCAGCGTTGCATCCGTCTTCGACACGGTGGCCGGCCGGGCCGGCAATCTGAAGCGCGAGATGAGCCAGCTCCGGGCCGTGTCCGGCGCGGCCGGCAAGCTGACGTCGGCCAAGGCCTCGGTGGATGCCCTCCGGGCGGAGGCCGCAGCCGGCAAGGATGTGGCCCGGCAGCTGACTGCCGCGGAAAAGGCCTATGCCTCTGCCCAGCGCTCCGCCGCCAGGTACAACGTCAGCGTCCAGCAGGCCGCCTCAGTGCACGCCAGGGCCACAGCCCAGATGCAGCGCACCGAGGCGGCCCTGCAGCGGCAGGAGACGTACCAGCGCAATGCCGCCAAACGCAACGAGCTCAAGGGCGACATGATGGGCACGGTGGCCTCGGTGGCAGCCGTGGCCACGCCGATCAAAATGGCCATGGACTTTGAAAGCGCCATGGCCGATGCCGCAAAAACCATCGAGGGCATGCGGGACAAGGCCGGCAACCTCACGCCGGAATATTACGCCATGGAAGCCGCGGTGAAGCGCCTGGGGCGCACCCTGCCCCTGACCCATGAAGAGCTGGCCAGATTGTTTGCCGCCGGTGGACAGCAGGGATTCAAGGCCACGGCAGACCTGGAAGAGTTCACCACCTTGAGCGCCCACATGGCCGTGGCCTTTGGCATGTCCACCGACGAGGCCGCGGACGCCATCGGCGGCTATCGCACGGCGCTCAAGCTGTCCATGCCGGAAGTGCGCGGCGTGCTGGACCTGATGAACCAGTTTGCCAACACCACCAGCGCCTCGGAAAAGGGCATTGCGGACATCGTCCGGCGCATCGGCCCGCTGGGCAGCGTGGGCGGTGTGGCGGCCAAGCCCATGACCGCCCTGGCGGCCACCCTGGACGCCATGAAGGTCTCTCCCGAAGTGGCGGCAACGGGCATCAAGAACATGATCCTGGCCATGACCGCCGGGACCGCGGCCACCAAGGCCCAGCGCAGCGCGTATGCCCAGCTGGGCATTGATACCGTGCAGCTGGCCAAACAGATGCAGACGGATGGCCCGGCGGCCATCCTTAGCGTGCTGGAGGCGGTGAAAAAGCTGCCCAAGGCGCAGCAGCTGTCCATCATGCAGGAAATCTTCGGCAAGGAAAGCCTGGGCTCCATCGCGCCCCTGCTGGACAATCTGGAGCTGGTCAAAAAAAACCTGATCACCGCGGGCGATGGCGCGGCCTACGCCGGGGCCATGCAGGCGGAGTTTGAAAACCGCTCCAAGACCACCTCCAACAACGTGATCCGCTCCCTGAACAAGGTGGCGGAAATCGGCGTCACCGTGGGCACGACGCTGCTGCCCGTGGTCAATGACCTGCTGGACGTGTTCGGCGCCGGCGCGGTGGCCGTGGCGAATTTTGCCGCCGCGCATCCGGAAGTGGTGCGGGTGACCATGATGGCGGCCACGGCCATGGCGGCCTTCAAGGTGGCCACCCTGGCGGGGGGCTTTGCCCTGTCCGCGGCCTCCAGCGCCTGGACCATGGCCAAAGGCGTGTGGGCGGCAGGGCGGGCGGTGTGCGACCTGTCCACCTACAGCATGCTCGCCCAGCGCACGGCGTCCTTTGGCCTGGCCGTGGGCGTGCGGGCCGTGGCCGCGGCGCAGTGGGTGCTCAACGCGGCCATGAGCAATAACCCCGTGGGCTGGGTGATCAAGGGCGTCGTGTTCCTGGGCGGCGCGCTCTATACCCTGTACCAGACCTGCGAGCCGGTGCGCACCGTGCTGGACTCCCTGTGGGATGGCTTTCTGGCGGCGGCCAAGCCGGTCACCAGCTTTGTGACCACGGTCTGGGACAAGGTCAAAAAGATCATGTCGTGGTTCGGCGGTGGCGAGGCCGGCGAAAGCGCCGCCGCAGCCGACACGCAACTTTCCGGCCAGACGTCTCCGGATGCCAGCCAGAACGCCCCGGATGCCGGCCAGGCCTCACCCCATGGCGGCCAGACAGCTGGGGCCACGGCGGTGCAGCGACCGGCGGCAGCGGGTGCAACGCCTGCGGCGGCGGTGTCGCGTGATGCCTCTTCTGCGGTCTTGCCGCCCGGCGGCATGACCGCAGAAGAGGCGGATGCCTTCATGGCGCAGGCCCCTGGCGCTGGCGGCGGGGCCGGAATGCCCCAATCCGGCGGCCTGGAGGCGGTCATGGGCTCCGGTTCCGGGAGTTCAGGATTGGGGGCCGGCCCAGGTGGAGGGCCAGGCGGAGGCATAGGCGGCGCGCCGGTGACTATCTCCCCGACATTTCAGATCAGCCTGACCATGGAGGGCGTGCCGGATCGTGAATTCGGCGCGCGCGTGGTGGAATCGCTGGAGGCGCAAAAAGGGGCCATCCAGCGTCTGCTGTCCGGCCTGCTGACCGACGCCGCACGGGTGACCTATGGCTGATGTGTACCTTACCCGCCAAGGGGACACCTGGGACGTCATCGCCTACCGCCTCTGGGGCCGGGAAACCCTGATGCAGGCCCTCATTGCCGCCAATCCGGACCATGGCGACGTGATGGTGTTCGGCCCGGATGTGCCGCTCACGGTGCCACCCCTGACCGTGCCGGCCCGCCGGCCTGACCTGCCGCCCTGGATGCACGGGACGACCGGGATGACCGGGATGACCGGGATTGTCTGGCTGCTTTGGACGATCGGGGTGGTGTCATGACCGAATCCGCCCGCCGCACCCGCCTGCAGGTGACCGTCAATGGCAGGGACGTGACCTCCGGCATTGCGCCCTATCTCAAGGAATTCTCCTTCAAGGACAACGCCAAGGGCAAGGCCGATGAAGTGAGCCTGACCCTCATGGACCGGGACGAACGCTTCCAGGGGCCATGGTTCATCGCCAAGGGCAGCGAGGTGACGGCCAGCCTGCTCTGCCTGGACTGGTACACGCCCGGTGAACACGTGGAACTGCCCATGGGCGCCTTTACGGTGGATGAGGCGGAATGCTCCGGCCCGCCGGACGTGGTCAAGGTCAAGGCAGTCACGGCGGCCAAGACGTCGGCCATGTCCGAAGAAGCCCGCACCAGAGGCTGGGAGACGTACACCCTGGAGCGCATTGCCCAGGAGATTGCCGACCGGCACGGATATACCCTGCGCTACGATGCGCCGGAAATCCCCTTCAACCGGGTGGACCAGCGCGAAGCCTCGGACATTGCCTTCCTGAACGGCCTGGCCGGCAGGTACGGCGTGAATCTCAAGGTCCATGGCAAGGAACTTATCCTCTACGGGGCCAGGGAATGGGACGCCAAGGGGACGAAATACGTCATCCACAAGCGGGGTTCGGTCCACTCGCCCACGTCCTGGTCGTTCAAGAAAGGCTCCCAGGGCACCGGCAAAAAGGCGGAAGTCGCCTACCACGATCCGGCCAGACGGGAGACGGTGCAGGCGGAAGTGGAGGTGACCGGGCCGCCTCCCAGCGGGCAGACCCTGACCTTGAACCAGCGGGTGGAGAATTCCGCCCAGGCCATCGCCCTGGGGCAGGGGGCCCTGCGGGCGGCCAATGAGGGGGAGCAGACCGCCACGTTGGAGTGGATGGGCTTTCCCGGTCTGGTGGCCGCCATCACCGTGGAGCTGGCCGGCTTTGGCCAGTTTGACGGCACGTACTTTGTGGAATCGGCAGAACACAAGCTGGGGCGGGCCTACACCACCAGCGCGGAATTGCGGAAAACCCTGGCCTATTAGGCCTAGGCAGGACCCTGGCCAATCCGGCCTGGGGGAGGCGGGCGGCATGACGGATTTGATACAACGCCTTGTGGATCTGGAACGCCGGCTGGCCAGGGTGGAGGCCAACCGCGGCGCGTCCCTGCGGTATGGCACGGTTACGGAGTCCAACAGCGTGGGCAGCGCGCGGGTGCAGCTCCACGACGGCGACGGCATGGTGTCCTTTCCCGTGCGGACCCTGCACCGCCGGACGCTCAAGGATCAGGACCAGTGCCTGCCGGACCTGGGCGAACAGGTGGCGGTGCTCTTTGCCGGCCAGGGCATGGAGGAAGGCTGCGTGCTGGGCGCGGTCTATTCCCAGCAGGATCAGGCCCCCGGCCAGGAACAGCCCGTGCAGTTCTACCAGTTCGAGGACGGCACCGTGATTTCCTACGACCGGGTGCAGCACAGGTATTTCGCAGACATCAAGGGCGCGGCGGACATCACGATTTTGCAGGACGCCACCGTCACCATCAAGGAAGACGCCACGGTCACCGTGGAAGGGCAGACGACCCTGCACGGGCGTGAGGATGTGCTGGTGCGCAGCGAGGCGCGGCTGATCCTGGAAGGCCGCGGCGGCATCTGGCTGCGCGCGCCGGGCGTGGTGCTGGAGGGCCTTGACGGCGAGGTCTGCCAGACCACGCTGCACACGGATCTGTACCTGCGCGGCCTGCTGGACCATCGCGGCGATGTGGTCCGGGAAGGCGACGTGACCCACCAGGGCGGGCTGGTGCAGACGGGCAATCAGGATGTGACCGGCACCATCACGGCCTCGGGCGAAATCCACGGCGCCCCCGTGACCGGCTGCGAGCACGAGTAGGCGCGGCGTATGGAAGTCGGCTCCTTTGGCAAATCCCTGGTCTTCGAGGTCCATGCGGACGCAGGCCTTGTCCGCAAAGTCTGCACCCCCGCAGGCGTCCGGCGCGACGTGGCCGCGGCCTACGAGGAGCACAAGGTGCTGGGGGCCGCGCCGCGGCTGGAGTTTCTTGCGCCGGAGCTGCGCAGCGTGTCCATGACCGTGCTGCTTTCGGCGTCCATGGGCGTGCAGCCCGAGGCGGTCATGCAGGACATTACCGAATTGGTGGAGACGGGGCAGGTGGAGCAGCTGATCCTGGGCGGGAAAAACCAGGGCCGGCACGTGCTGATGAAGGCCACGGAAGAATGGACCCGCAGCGATGCCAAAGGCCGGCCCATCAGCATCCAGGTGTCCCTGGAGTTCAGGCAGTATGCATAAGTTGCGGGGATGCACGTGGGCAATGAACTGAGCATAGACACCACGCCGCAGCCGCTGGCCATCGGCGCCGCGGGCGATGCGGAGCTGGCGCAGAATGTGCGGCTCATTGTCTCGACCTTTGCCTGTTCCGTGCGGTTTGACGTCCCCTTTGCCGACGTGGGCGACTACATCGACAGCCCCCTGCCCCTGGCCACGGCCCGGCGCATCGCCGGGCTGGCCGAAGCCATTGAACGCCATGAACCCCGCCTGCGCGTGGTCTCCATCACCTTCAGGGACGAACCAGTGAAGGCCTCGCAGGGCATCGGCTACCCGGTCATCACGGTGGCCAGAAGGTCATGAGGAGGGCCAGAAGGTCATGAGGAGGGATGGATGAACGCCTTTGCCAACCTGCCGCCCATCACCTTTGTGGATACCGACGCGGAGACCTGCCGCAACGCCATCCTCACCGGGTTCGAGCAGGCCACGGGCCGCACCCTGTATCCGGGGAACCCGGAGCGGCTCTTCCTGGAAGGGCTGGCGTACCTTATTGCCGTGCTGGCCGGGCAGGTGGACGTTGCCGGCAAGCAAAACCTGGTGGCCTATGCCCAGGGCCCGCACCTGGACCACCTGGGCGCGGAGTCCGACACGCCCCGCCTGGACGTGCTGCCGGCCACCACGGTCATCCGCTTTTCCCTGGCCAACGCAGTAGACTGGCCGGTGGAGATCCCGGCCGGCACGCGCGTGTCCACTGCCGACCGCAAGGTGGTCTTTGCCACGGACGCCCATGCCGCGATCCCGCCTGGGGCCAATCATGTGGACGTGGCGGCCACGGCCATGACCGCCGGCGCGGTGGCCAACGGCCTGGTGCCGGGGCAGGTGGGCAGTCTGGTGGACGTCCGGCCCTATGTGGCCTCCGCCGTGAACACCACCGTGACCGTGGCCGGCGCGGATGTGGAGGATGACGAGCACTACCGCCAGCGCATCCCCGGCGCGCGGGAGGCCTACACCTGCGCCGGGCCGCGCGGGCAGTACGAATACCACGTCCTGCGGGTGCACAAGGACATTGCCGACGCCGGCATCTACACCCCGGTGCCTGGCACGGTGGCCATCTGCCCCATCATGCGCCACGGCGAACTGCCCGCGCCGGAGGTGCTGGAGGCCATCCGGCAGGCCCTGCGTGCCGAGGACGTGCGCCCGCTGACGGACACCGTCCTGGTGCGCGCGCCGGAAGTGGCGCCCTACGCCATCGCCCTGCGCTGGTACCTGGACAAGCAGGACGCCGCGCTGGCGGGCTCCATCGGCGCGGCCGTGGCCAATGCCGTGGAAGCGTACGTGCAGTGGCAGCATGCCAAACCCGGCCGGGACATCAACCCAGATGAACTGCTGACCCGCATCAAACAGGCCGGGGCCAAGCGCGTGGAAATGGCCGCTCCGGCCTTCACCCGGCTGGAGCCCTGGCAGATCGCCCGCGTCACCACGCGCCAGGCCAGCTACGGCGGGCAGGAAGATGAATAACGCGTCCAAAACGCTGGGCCCCACGCCGCTGGCCGCCGTGCTGGCGCCGTCCATCAAGGACGATCCCACCATCCAGGCCGCAGCGGCGGCGGTGGATGCCGCCCTGCTGCCCCTGGTCCAGGCCATCCCGCGCATGCTGTTGTGGGCCCGGTTATGGAGCGGGGTGGGGGGTGATGCAGGGCAGCTTTCGCCGGCCCTGCGGCGCATTGTGGACTGGTGCGCCCTGGAATCAGGTTCGTCAGGTCTGCCGCCGCTCTCAGATGGCGAGTTGGAACTGCTGGCCTGGCAGATGCACGTGGATTTCTGGAACCCGGCCTGGCCGCGGCCCGTCCGGGAAAATCTGGTCCGGCAAGCCACAGCCTGGCACCGCCTGAAGGGCACGCCGGCCGGGGTGCGTCTGGCCCTGGCCCTCTTTGACGTGCAGGCCACGGTGGATGAAAGCGGCCGGGGCGAAAAATGGGCCATCTATGAACTGGAGCTGGCCAAGGCGCCGGGGGAGCTGCTGCCCACGGTGGTGGAGGTGGCCACGGAAACCGCGCCCCAGCGCTGCCGCCTTCGCCGCGTGTACGGCGGGTACGACCGGCGGCCCATTGTCCTGGATGTGGGGCCGCCCCTGGACCTGGGCTTTCTGGATGATGATTCCGGCGTCTGGGACCCCGTGACCGGCGTCAAGCAGAGCTTTGGCAACACCCGCGCCCTGCAGGCGCAGCCGGCCTGGGTGGCGCACCTGTGGAGCGGCCAGGGGCGCGCGGTCCGCGCGTTTTATGTGGACAAGCCCATCCTGGACCAGTGGCGGCTGGACACCCCCACCGTCAAAAGCCACGGCATGGTGGGCGGGTGGCTGGTGTCCCTGGCGAGCAGGGGCATCAGCGGCCACAAACACCGCTGGACCGGGCCCTGGGACCATCGCCAATGGAACGACTGTGACGGCCCGCCTGCCTTCCGGCCCATGCCCCGCCGCCGCATCGACACCCACCGCAGCGTGTCCAGGTCGCAGCTGGTCCTGGATTGTGGCCGGCTGGACGCCTCCCTGGAGCGCCTGGACCGCCAGCGGGCCGTGGTCATTGATCATCCGCCCCGCCTGGACGGCAGCCGCTTGGACTGCGGCCAGCAGGCCCTGGGGCTGCGCCAGATCCTCATTGATGCGCGCTTCCACCACAGTGCTGGCGGCGTGGCCCAGGCCACACGAGCGCCCTCGGGCCTGGGCCTGCGACACATCCGCGGCGGGCTGGCGCAGCGGGCGGAAACCCATGCAGGCATTGGCGTGACGGATTCGCGCACAGACACCCTGGGCCTGCTGGCCCTGCGCCGGCCCTGCTCCCTGCCCGACGGCACCGAGTGGGCCGGGCCCTGGGACCATCGGCCCTGGCGGACCATGCGCGCCGCAGGCGTCTTCACGCACAGCACAACCGCAGAGGAGTAGCGAATGAGTCTTGCAACCCTGACCCACAGTGGCCGCGCCGGCATGGCCCAGGCCCTGGCCGCCATGCCCCTGCATTTTGCCTGGGGCAGCGGCAATGCGGCCTGGGATGACGATCCCACGGCCCAGCACCTGGCGCAGTCCCTGGTGGAGGCCGTGGCCCTGAACAACGAACTGGGCCGCCGGGCCGTGACGGCCATCGGCTACGTGACGCCGGATCCTGAAGGCGAGATCACCGTGCCCGTGGGCCGGCAGCCCGACGGGGCCGTGGTGGAGGCCCGGTACCGCGCCGTGCTGGAGCCCACGCCTTTTTTGTACCTGCGGGCCAACTTCGACTTTGCCGACGCCAGCGACCAGGTGGTGCGCGAGGTGGGCGTGTTCCTGAACACCGCCACCAGGGCGGACCTGCCGCCAGGGCAGCGGTACTTCACCCCGGACCAGCTGGACGACGCCGGCCGGCTGCTGGCCATCCAGCGCATGGACCCCGTGATTGTCCGGTCTCCCGCCGTCCGGCAAACCTTTGATTTTGTGCTGGCCATCTAAGGAGCGTGAAGGAGTGTGTATGTCCGATATCCAGCTTGAGCAGTATTATGACCGCTTTGACCCGGCGGACCACTACAGCCGCGTGCTGTTCCGGGCCGATCGCACCCTGCAGAGCGCCGAACTTAACGAGGTGCAGCGCAGCCTCCTGGACCGGGTCAAGGGCATTGGGGACGCCATCCTCTCCAATGGCGACATTGTCCGCGACTGCCGGGTGTCCATCAACGAAGCCACGGGCGAAGTGGTCTGCGAATCCGGGGCCCTGTACCTGGAAGGCGCGGTGCGCGGCGTGCCTGCGGCCACCTTCTTCATCCCTACCACAGGCACGGTGGCCATTGGCGTGTACCTGCGGCGGCGGGTGGTTACCGAGTTTGAGGACCCCGGCCTGTACAACCCGGCCGTGGGCACGCGCGGGGAAGGCGAGGGCGGCGCGGCCCGCCTGCAGGAGGAAACCGCCTGGGGCTATTCCACCGACGGGCAGACCGGGGATTTTTATCCCATTTACACCGTGGACAATGGCGCGCTGCGGGCCAAGGAGCCGCCGCCCAACCTGGACAGCGTCACCCAGGCCCTGGCCCGGTATGACCGTGATTCCGCCGGCGGGACCTACATCGTCTCCGGTCTGCGGACCCTGATGGCGGCCGGCTCTTCCGAAGCCGGGCAACAGGTCTACACCGTGTCCGAAGGGCGGGCGCGGGTGTACGGCTATCCCGTGGAGCTGACGGTGTCGCGTCGTCTGACCAAAGCCGCCACGCCGGACCTGCTGGCCGTGGACTCGGAGCCGCACCTGTCCGCCGGGCCGCAGGCGCAACGCCTTGTGCTGGACCGGTATCCCGTGGGTGCCATCCAGCAGATTCGCATCACCAAAGAAAGCACCGAGACCATCACCCACGGCGGCTACACCGGCGCGGCAGACCCCCTGCCGCACACCTCGGTGGTGGAGATCCTGGAGGTGAAGCAAGGCGGCATCACCTACACCCCCGGCGCAGACTACAGGCTGACCGCCGGCAAGGTGGACTGGAGCCCCGCCGGCCTGGAGCCCGCGCCGCACAGCGCGTACACGGTCACCTACCGGCACATTGCCCAGGCCGTGGCCCAGGACGCGGACCTGCAGGGCTGCACCGTGGAAGGGGCCGTGGCCAACACGCAGATCCTGGTCACCTACACCCAGATGCTGCCGCGGTATGACCGGCTGTGCCTGACGCGCGATGGCGAGTTCCTCTGGATAGACGGCGTGGCCTCGGAGTGGAATCCCCAGCCGCCGCGCGTGCCCGATGACATGCTGGCCCTGGCCACGGTGCACCAGACCTGGGACAGCGCCCGCACTGTGCGCAACGACGGCGTCAAGACCGTGCCCATGGATGACATCGCGGCCCTGAACACCCGCATGGACGGCATCCTGGCCGAAGTGGCGGCCCAGCGCCTGACGGCGGACATCATCACCCGCGAAGCCGGGGCCAAACGCGGCCTGTGGGTGGACCCCTGCCTGGGGGACGACATGCGCGACCAGGGCCTGGCCCAGACCGCAGCCATCGTGAACGGCGTGATCACCCTGCCCGTGGGCGTGGACGTGGTGGCCAGGATGGCCCAGGACGTGGCCCGGCCGCTGGCCCTGCAGGCGACGTATGTTCCGGTGCTGGAACAGCTGCTGCGCACCGGCGCCATGCTGGTCAATCCGTACAGCGCCTTTGAGCCCTTGCCGGCCCTGGTGCAGCTGAGCCCGGCCATTGACCGCTGGACCGATGTGCAGACCCAGTGGGCCAGCCCGGTCACCGAGCTGTTCAACACCGGACACTTTGTGCCGGGCAACCCGAACCTGACGCTGGTGGACCAGACCAGCAGCACCCAGGCCCAGGTGGTGGCTGCCGAGTCCACCCGGCTGCAGTACCTGCGGCAGCTGGCGGTGGGCTTTCAGGGTGCTGGCTTTGCCGCGGGCGAGACCGTGGACGTGACCTTTGACGGCCTCCCCGTGGCCACGGCCCAGGCCGATGCCGCCGGCGCGCTGGCCGGCACGTTCACCATTCCGGCCAATGTGCCGGCCGGCTCCAAGCAGGTGCTGTTTGCCGGCCGCGGTGGGTCCCGTGGTTCGGCCATCTTTTCCGGGCAAGGCCAGCTGACCCTGCAGACCCTGCGCAACGTGACCACCACCGTGCTGACCTGGCACGATCCCTTGGCCCAGACCTTTGTACTGGACGCCGCCTGCCAGCTGGCCGCCGTGGATGTGTGGTTCACGGCCGCCGGCACGTCCAGGGTGGTGGTGCAGATTCGGGAAACCACCGTGGGCATGCCCAACCAGACCGTCCTGGCGGAGCAGATTCTTGACCCCGCGGACCTGGTGCTGGGCAACAATGCCACCCGCGTGGAATTCCCCGCGCCGGTAATGCTGCAGCCGGGCATGGAATACGCCCTGGTGGTCATGTGCGACGACGGCGTGACCGCCCTGGCCATCGCGGAGTTGGGTAAGTCCGACCCCTGGTACAGCACCTGGGTGACCTCCCAGCCGTATCAGGTGGGGGTGCTGCTGAGCTCCAGCAACGCCAGCACCTGGACGGCGCATCAGGACAAGGACCTGACCTTCCGCCTGCTCAAGGCGGTGTTTTCCGAAGCGTCACGCCTTGTGCCCCTGGGCCAGGTGGAGGTGGACGGGGCCACGGACCTGATGCTCATGGGCGTGGCGGAACAGCCGGCCGCAGCCTGCCGGGTGGAATATGCCGTGACCCTGCCCGACGCAGCCGTGGTGACCCTCACGGACCAGCAGCCAGCGCGCTTTGCCCAGCCCCTCACCGGGGCCCTGGCCGTGGCGGCCAGGCTCAGTGGCAGCGCCCAGGCCTCCCCGGTGCTGCATCCTGGCGCGCAGCTGGTGGCCGGGGTGACGGCGCAGACGGCGGACTACATCACCCGCGCCGTGCCCGCCGGGCAGGACAGCAGGGTGCGGGTGATCCTGGACGCCTTCCTGCCCGCCGGCGCGGCCGTGCTGGCCAGCCTGGGCGACGGCGAACACTGGACCCCGGTCCCCTTCCTCCAGTCCAGTCCCCTGGACGAAGGCTGGCAGGAGCTGACCTACGAAGGCACCACGGGCGCCCTGCTCATCCGGGTGAAGCTGGAGCTCACCGGCACCCCTGTGGCCCGGCCCATGGTGACCAACGTCCGCGTGTTGACCATCTAAGACCGCACACTGGGAGGTGCATCATGGCACAAAGAACGGCCTTCGCAGGGCTGCACAAGGTGGGGACGTATCTGGATGAGGACCTGCCCAAACTCAACGAAAACACGGACATCCTAGACGGCCTGCTCAAGCAGGGGCATGCGGAACGCGCCGCCGAAGCCGTTGCTCGGCTGGAGGGGGATTCCGTCCTGGGCGCGCGGATGGACCTGGAAGCCCAGGCCAGGGAGGCGGTCCAGGCCTCCATGGCCTGGGAGCTGGCCACCGAAGCCGCCGCTCGCGGGCAGGCCGATGACGACCTGCAGCAGGCCCACGCGGCCCTGGCCGGGACGGTCACGGCCCTGGAAGCCGCCGTGGTCCAGGCCATGCCGGTCGGGGCGGTGCTGCCCTTTGCCATGGCCGCCGCGCCGGAAGGCTGGCTCAGGTGCAACGGCGCGGCCATCAGCCGCACGGCGTATGCGGCCCTGTTCGCGGTCATAGGCGCCACCTTTGGCGCCGGGGATGGCGAGACCACCTTCCACCTGCCGGACCTGCGCGGGGAGTTCCTCCGGGGCTGGGATGACAGCCGCGGGGCGGACGCCGGGCGGGTGCTGGGGACGGCGCAGGCGGGCATGGTCGGCCCCCACAGCCACATCCTGGACTACACCCTGGGGGCGACAACCGGCGTGACCGCGAACGTCCCCGCCGGCCCAGGGTCTGCCGTGGCCTACGCCACCCGGGCCACCACCACCTCAGAAACCCGCCCCCGCAACGTCGCGCTGCTGTTTTGTGTGAAATATTAGGAGGAAAGAAAACGGCCATCGGGGGAACACTGTCCCGACTTTTCATGACTGGCCCCCCGGAGAGGGGTTGAAACGCCGGGCGCGAATGGTGCCCAGAACCAACTGTCGGAGGGGGTTTGGGGGAACTCAGTTCCCCCAACGCTCCCCCGCCTCCCAAGGAGCCTTGCATGATCGTGTACCAACTGGACCAGGACGGCTATTACCTCGGGTCGGTGACAGCGGAGGAATCCCCGCGCGAGCCGGGCGTGTGGCTCATCCCTGCCGGCTGCATCGCCACGCCGCCCCCGGCGGCAGAGGCGGGCACGCGCCCGCGTTGGATGGACCGGGCCTGGGCGCTGGAGGCGGTGCCCGAAGCGCCCGAACCCAGCGCCCCGGAAACGCCGGAACCCAATCCCCGCATCCTCACGCGGGTACAGTTCCTGAGCCGCCTCACGGCAGACGAATGGCAGCAGGCCAAAACCAGCAACCACGCCGGGGTGGGCTACTTCGTGGACCTGACCCTGACCGCCCAGGAAATCGACCTGGACGACCCGCGCACCGTGGCCGGCATCGGCGTGGCCGTGGCCACCGGCGTGCTGACCGAAGCACGGGCGGCAGAGGTGCTGGCGTGAAAGATGATAGGAGACCTCTGCACAACACCACCCGAACGACTCTTCGCCGAGGAAATGGCCCTCTCGGCCTCTGATTTTGGTCTAATCTGTCATCGTTTTCATCATTTTTCCCTCATTTTCATCATTCCTTCCAAATTTTGGACGCACCAGCCCCTCAAGTGCCCATCAACCGCACGGCTTTCTTCAAATTGAAGGCCATTCCCACCAGATACAGCTCGGCGCAGACCTTTTTCAGGCCCAGATAGCGCGCCCGGGCCAGGCCGTAGCCGCGTTTCCAGGTCCCGAACACCCGCTCCACGCCGCAGCGCACGCTGCTGATGAGCCGGTTGCGCAATCGTTCATAGGCCGTGAGCGGCGCGTGGCGGGTGGCCTTGTCCATGGTGGCGTCCTTGAGGCCGCGGGCCAGCAGCGCGTCGCGGTTGGCGCCGCTGGAATACCCCTTGTCGCCATAGACATAGGTCCCTGGAATAACATGGATTTCATCGAGCAGCGTTTCGAACTCGCGCATGTCTGACCGGTTGGCCGAGGTGGCGTGGCCGCCGAGGAAGAAGCCGTCGCGAGCATCGGTGGCGGCGTGGATTTTGTAGCCGTAATGACAGCGACGCCCCTTCTTGAGCCAGGCCGCGTCGGCATCGTCTGAAAAGCTGACCTTGACCGAACAGTCTGATTTCGCAGGGGATGCAGGTTGCTGTTCGGCCTCCTCCGCGCGATCCTCGGGCAGGATGTCGATGATTTTGCGCGGGCGGCGGGCAGATTCGACCACCGAGGCGTCGACCACGGTCCCCTCACGCACGAGCAGGCCCTTGGCTTCGAGCTGCTCGTTGAGGCGATCCAGAAGCTTATCGAGAATATTCAACTTGATCAGGCCGTTGCGAAATCGGCAGATGGTGGTTTCGTCGGGGACGTCACCCTCGAAGGACAGACCAACGAAGCGGATGAAGGAGAGGCGGTCGTAGAGGGCCTGCTCGGTGGCCGGGTCGCTGAGATTGTACCACCGTTGCAGGAGCAGAATCTTGAACATGGCCAGGGCCGGGTAGGCGGGGTTGCCCACGGCGTCGGCCTTGCGGGTAAGTTTCTTGTTCAAAAACGAACGGATAGGCCGCCAGTCGATGAGGGCGTCAATGTCGTCCAGGAAGGTGCGCTTGGTCTTGCGCCGGGCCATGAAGTAATCGCCAAGCAACGGGGCCTTGGGGCTGCGCTCTGCCATGTTATCCTCCTTGGGGTGAAGGAAGAATAGCAGATATCATGCTGGATTTGAAGAGAAAATATGCGGTGGCCGTGCAGAGGTCTCGATAGGTGTAGGAATGGCGAAAGCTATGGGCAGGCTTGTCAAGATGAAGGATCAGCAAAAAAAAAAGCCCGCATAAAGCGGGCCGTTGATTTCAGAGGTGGGAATCGAACCCACGACCTCCCGATCCAAAATCGGTTGCTCTGCCACTGAGCTACTCTCCTAATGAAGGAGACAAAAAATAGCAAGTAGCATAACATTTGTCAATAAAACCCGGAGGCGCAGGCGGGGTGGTAGCACACCCCACCGGCCCGGTGCTGACACACCGGCGCTGCATGGGGGGCAATATATCGCCCGCAGCGTTTACACAGTTTTCAGGACACTCTCATTATGTCAAAATAAGCTGTTCGTTAAAATTATTCTCTCGATTATTCAAGCGATAAGTCGTTCATATTCAGATTGAAGGTAAATGTTAACTTTGCTTTGGTCGAGGTGTCCACACTTAAAAACGGCCTGTAATTCTTTCATTGAAATGAATCCTAAACGTACCCACGCTATAAGATTCATGCGAAGTAGCATGGTGACAATCTCACCCCCAGAGCGAAGAGTCGCATCTAGGCCATCCAGTAAACACAGTGTTCCGTGTCCAACCAGAAGCATTCTCCGAAGTTCTGGGATATCCCCGGAAGGAATGCTCTCACTCCATTTTTTTAGATGATAGAAATGAGCTTTTATTGACCACATGAAGCGCACTAAAATTTCAGTTGTGATGAGAGGAATAGACATGGCTATCCCATGACGCAAGTCGTAGCCCTTTTCGAAAAGCTCTACGGCGATATCCGCAATTGTCTTTTTGGCTTTGCCTATTGAGCCAAATGATAGCAACTGGGAAAATCCGAAAAAAGGGATCGGTATCCCTGCGCCCCTCCCTTGGGCTGCAGAAGAACCAGCAGCATCAGAAAATAAATGCCCTATCCAATTTACGAATCCGGCAAAAATTTTAGCAAGAAATGTCTCTCCAGATAACTCAAATGTTTCAGTATTAAATGTAAGTAGTCGACCGTTGTCAACAAAATGAGATGTGGAATTAAATTGGTCCAAGATGGAAAAAAATAAACCGACAAAATCTGGCCAATGGCCTATGCTCTTAAGGTGATGGTTTTTAGTATTCATCCCAAGAAGATCATTTGTTGCCGCTCCATACTGTTGATCGTAGTTGATCTTAAACCGTTTTTCAAGGAACGCAATAGCGCCAAAAGGACCTTTGAGTGAGTCCCCTTTCCATCCAAAAAAAGTAGCAAAGCGTTGAACAGATATATCAACTATTTTGTCGCCAAAATTTGTTGAAGAACTTATTCCTGGTATGCCTACAAAAAAAATATCAATGAGCCCTCCAACAACTCCACACGTTCCTGCAATCATGTAGTCATAGTGATCACAGCAAGCATTTTTATGGGTAAGATCATCGTATATACGCCTATTAACTTCTTGCCGCTCCTGTTCAGAAAGTACATTGAAAATTGCAGATTGAGACAAATTGATATCGAACTGTTCTGCATAGCATGATACGTTTTTTAGAAAATCATTATCAGTACAACCGGGGTCAATCGTTTTAAGCTTTTCAAATATTAAACATGAAGGCAGGCCGGCTTCTTGTTCTAGGAAAGCACTATGTTCCAAAATATCAGCATTAACATCTAAGCAACGATCAAGGGAATAAACGTCACTAAAGCCAGGATGTTGTTTAAGAGTTTCAACCTGTTCTTGAGCTAAGGCGACAAGCTCATCAAATTCATCAACCTGTTTAGAAATTATTTTTTGTCGTTGCTCAAGGTCGTTTAACGTGGTTATCCCATTTGTTATAACAGATTGTGCAGCGTTTACTTGATGGCTTTGAACTAATGCAATTTTATTGTAATCGGAAAGTGGATCTTTCATTTAAAAAAACCTTTGACGACACTTGTCGCGGCAAAGTATCCAAGTTGGCTCAGTATCGAATTCAAGGTTTCTAGCGTTTCATTGGATAAATTGTTTTTCAGTTGCCACGCACTCCTGACGTCCTTTTTGCTTTCGTCATGTGACGGTATAGCTTTTTCATCATAACAATCAACTATATATTGATAGTATTTTTTTGCTGTTGGAGATTCAGTGATAATTGCCACCCGCTTAATATCAATCTCATAGGGTACTTTAGTCTGTAATGCACAGCCTTCAGATCTCGTATAGTCTCTGCTTGCAGCCTTTCCGGCGTCAGACATAGCTTTTAGCTGTGAAAGAATCTTTTTGACAGATTCAGTTTTATTTTCAATTTCAGATTCAAGATGAGAAATTGAGAGAAAAGCATCTGTAATTTTTGATGTTAAAAAGTTAATATCTTGCATCAGTGAATTCATTGTGCGTTGATGATGCTTAGCAACATTCATAAGCATCATTTCCTTACGCCGACGAGATTCAATTTCATTGCTTCCACTTAGGACTTTTAAACCTTTGTGTGCGCCATATCCTATGAGGAGAAGAACGCCTACACCTGTTGCCATACTTGAAAACCCCAAAACTCCGCCAAAACCTAATGCGGCTAAACCGCTTGTTATACCCGTAGCACCTAAGCCTGTCACTGTGCCAGAAAAATATAATGCGGCAATCGGGATTCCAACTGCACTGGCCCCGGTAATTATTTCTGAAAAACCGTTGGAAAGGCCTTTGTCGTCAATAGTCGGGTCAAAAATCTTCTTGTCGTTCTCTATCGCTTTTTTGATTTGCTCTAGAGCTTCTGTTGAAATATCGAGTTTCTTTGCCATGTCCATTATAAATTTCGAACAGTTATAATCGCCATTAACTTTTGTGCTCGTATATATTGCGATTAAATCTTTCAAAATAGATGGTGGAAAGCTTTTTAGTGTAACGTCGTTCAAGCATTCATTTATATTTTTTAATAATAAATCATCTGACTCATTATGGATATTTATATATTGTATGATGCTAAAACGCTCTTCTTGTCCGAACTTGAGGCGTTGCATAAGTGAATATATTTCTTTTACTTCTTCTGGATCGATAACACCGTCATCTGCGAAGGTAAAATTAACAATAATTTTGACATAAGACAGCTTGGCCTTAGCGGGCATTTCTTCAAGAGGAATATTCTTTGTATCTTCAATGCATGGACTAGTTCCTTCGTGTTTGATAAGATTGATAAGTTTAGCAAGCTCTTCAAGGTTTACTGAAGATTCCTTGATAACAATATTGTTGGACGACTCATTGATAACCACGCTTTCTTCAAGTGTTTCTCTGCCTTTTTTATCCTTTACCGGAATTGCTCTGTACTCAGCTGTTTCTATGGCGTCATACTTCACAGAGATTACATTGGAAAATGCTGTATGCCAATAAAGTGTGTCGTTTGTGAACATAATGCCATCTTCTGCGCCACCAAACATTGTAGAGTCAAATATTAAAATGACTGAATCAGGATCAAGGGCTTTGTCCATGCCTTTAATGGCCCCATTAAGTTTTTTTTCAGGGATATTTGGCGAAATAAAAGATTTTTTTGGGAAAGCTTTTTTGTAATTATCGCTCAATATCGCATATACAGACATGGGAATCCTCCTGTGCATTGTGATACAATGCCGATTTTTAAATATTATTGTATAAAAAACTTGCGCCACAGATTACTTGAGAGTGGCGCTCCGGTTTTGGCCCGTCGTTGCCGTTTCCCTGTAGCCCCTGGGGTCATGTTGCCCAGGCTGGAGTGCGGGCGCACGGTGTTGTAGTGCCGCCTCCACCCCTCAATGATTGCCTTGGCTTCCGCCCGGCTGCGAAACCACTTCATTGACAAGCATTCGTCGCGAAACTTGCCGTTGAAGCTCTCGGCGGTGCCATTTTGCCACGGCTTGCCTGGATCAATCAATGCGGAACCCAGGGATTCTTTTGCCGCCCAGCGCAGCAGCGCCGTGGAGACAAACTCCGGCCCGTTGTCCGACCGCAAATGCCGTGGCGCGCCCCTGTTCCAGACAAGCCGCTGACCAGCCGAGCCAGCACCTCGATCACCCTCCCGGAACGAATGCTCCCGGCCACGTCGAGGGCTAGGCATTCACGCGTGAACTCGTCGACAATCGTCAAGCATTTCAGCTGTTGACCATTGGCGCAGGCGTCGAACACGAAGTCGTAAGCCCAGACCTCGTTGGCCTGGCCCCGAACCGCTTGCGCTAGGTGTAGAGCGTCTGCTCGCTGACGCCGTGCCTCTTGGCCACCTGCGCCACCGGCTCCCGATCCGCCTCCCGCAGGATACCTACCCTCTGCTCGTCCGTGAATCGACTGTTCCTCATGGCTCCTTCGTTTCTTTCTGGAGCCTCCCTCTCAAGTTTCAACTGGCCTGGAAATACCTGGGCAGATCAATATATAGACTGATAGGTCGATTAGCAAAAATTGATATTTATTATCAGCGTAGATCTAAAATTGAATAAATCTAAAATTAAACTGTGAAAGTTAGGGTTCAAAGAATTTGCCTAGATGTGTATAAATAAAGTTTCTGAATAATTCGCTGGAAATTGTATAATACCCATTAGCTATGATAATATGTCCACTTTTTTGGAGATCATAAAGGATGATCTGTACGCGCTCAATGTTCAAAAGATCACTTCTGTTATCGGGAATATGGAAAAGAAAAGCCCTACTGTTTGCTTGCGGGCCATGAACGGCAATGATTCTTAACAACAAAAGAGCATCATGCGAAATATTATCAAATGGGTGGTTTAAGTAAAGTGCCAACTCGTGTTCGGCCCTTTGAAAAGCATTATCAAAGCCTGCAATTGTTACTGCACCAATCGAAGCGCCTTCATATAAATAATGACATATAACGCCTAGTGGGTAGGGGTGGCCATCTGTCACGAGATGAATCTTAGCTATTAAGTCCTCTTGAAAATAAACTCCTGTGTCGGCAAGGGATTGAGATATAAAAAAGTGCGATTCCTCGAACGTAAAAGGTTCGACTTGATATAGGTTACCACTAAAATGCCTCACAAAATTGCTACAGTTTTGCCTTTCAAGTGCTGGGTGTAGTGAGGTTAAAGACGCAAAGAAATAGGATCTATTTACGTTCGTTAGCAAATGTTCAGTAAGATTATTCATAAACGCGTCAAAAAAAACTGGAAAATTAATTAGTGAATCAAGATTGTCAATAATTGTTACTGTAGGTTTGCTAGACCCTTGAAGTGACTTGGAGATTGCTGCGAGACCGCCGTGAAGAAGATCCTGATACGATTGTGTTCTTAGCATATTACCATCTCGAGCTATACTTATTTTGCCAACAAAAGGGAGCCCAATTTCAATCCCAACTTTATTAAAGAACTCGCCTAAGCTAGTCCAGGTAGTTGAGGTCGAAGCGTGAAAACCTGTCGCCAACTCCTTACAGAAGTCAGCAGCATATATGTTAAATGAATTTTCTGAAAGCTCTGGACTTAAAGAGACGGCTGAAACGTTGAAACCTTTTTTTGTGAATAAACTTTTTATGAAGTGCAAAGTACAGCTTTTCCCCATTGCGCGCGGACCAAAAATTAGTGCACGGGTCGGAACATCATTCCCGCTAAGTATTCTTCTAATATAATTTTTGAGGCCAGTTCCCCTGAACTCAATAGCACGATCTGGATACTCGCCTAGCTGTACTCTGAATGGATTAGGCTTTGCGGCTTTGTAAAATGAAGTCTCGAAATCTTGAGTAATGAGAGCATAGAGTCTTTTAATGTCTTCGTCGTCACTGCCCGATTTTGCTATATAATTACTTGCATTAAGATTCTTAAGTGATTTTACAGCGTTTGCTGACGAGTCAAATGCAGTAAGCATTACCACCGTAGCCAGAGGGTGGAGTTCTCTAATAAAAGAACAAACAATGAACCCGCCGTTGTCAGTTAAATACGTTTTTGTCGATGAAAGCGGGAGCTTTATATCTAAAATTGCCAAATCAATTTTATTGGATTTGGCAAACGATTTCGCACTATCAATGTCATAAGTAGCGAACGTAGTAATCTCTGTAGTTGACAGTTCGCGCTGAGCCTTATCGGCGAAAAATTTGTCGTCATCGACAATGAGTACTGTATAGTTGTCAACCATAAATCACCTCTCTAATTCTGCAGTTTTACATTTTTGCACGGCATTGTAATTGTAACAGTCGTACCTTGTGTGGGTACGCTAGTTACATGAATTTTGAATCCCATGGCATCGGAAAGAACTTTAACAATATGGAGTCCTTCCCCGGTGTGCTTAGCTTTCGATATGCTAACCCCAGAATCAAAAATAAATGGGAGGTCATCCTCAGCAATGCCGCATCCATTGTCAAGTATTTTAACTATAGATAGATCATGCTTAAAGCTAAGCTCAATAGTAATCGCAGTGTTTTGAGCACTTGCTTCCAGAGCGTTATTTAATATATTCCTCAAAATAATATCTACCAGAGTTGGATCTCCAAATACAGTCATCTGCTGCGAGCTGGGGGGGCAATTAAGTTTTATGTTTGCGCCACGAAAAGAACTATTCAGTGTGTTTTGGATAAGCCGGAATATGTTTACTTCAACCAGCCCAACCCTTACAGGAAAACCTGATATAGATTTAAGCCGTTTGTATATAGAATCTATTTCCCGGTCTAAAGCTATTTTCTCTTGCTGCGCCTCCGTATTCCCCCAAAAAGCATCCCATCTAGATTTATAGTAGTTTCGCGTGACTTTGCTACGTAATGAAAAGATGTCATGTCGGATTGATCCAAGCAAAGCATCCATGATCTTCTCGCCTTGAAGTGCCATGGAATTATAAACCTTGGGTTCGTATTGAAGAGGCAGCAGCATGCTATCGAGTAGATGACCAGAGATATTGCCTTGTAAAACTTCTTCAGCAGCTTCCTTGAGATTTTCTGCAACTGTCTTGCATCGTTTGACAAATGCAATACTCGCCTGATCATAAAGTTGCCTTATCAATTCCGGGTATAGCTTTGTAGATTCAGGGCATACGGCCGTTACCTTATCTTGAAATTCCTTGAGCGAAGTTTTAGGATTATGCATAAATATTACACTTGCCTCTTTACTTGCAATGAACAAAAGCTTTTTTAATAAAAGGCATTGCTCGTGCACAATTTGGATGAACGCATGGATATCATTTTTCGATATCGCATCCGTTGCAAATTCCTTGATTGTTAATTGTAGACTCTTTATTGCAAAAGCTTCTTTCCCTTCAAGGGCTGTCCCCAAGTAAGCCCTAAGAGAATAGTCAATATATGTTAATGTGTCAGAAAATGGCTGTGTCAGCTCGCCTTTCCATTTCTGAAGAGATGCCCCTTGCAACATGAGCCTAATTTGAGCGACTTTTGCTTTTTGAATAAGTTCGGTTAAATCTACAGATTTAACAACATAATAGTCAGCAGCTAATGACTTAAGATCGTGCTGAAACGAGTCGTACGCGGTGCTCAATATAACAGGGAGGAGTAAATTGGTTGATCTGATTGTCTGTAATAAGTCTAACCCCGAACGTCGTTCGCCAAGCTTGATATCTAATATAATAATATCTGGTGAGTACTTTTTTATGTCGTCTAGTATGTCAGACTGCCCGTCGACACTGTTGACTAAAAAACCAGCAGCCTCCAACTCTTCAGTATATAGCATTCTGATGTGTTTCTCATCGTCAACCAAGAGTATTTTATTGTACATCTATGCGTAACTCCTGACCTGCCGGCCTTCTTCGGACCATTGGTTACTTGAGAGTTGCGCTCCGGTTTTGGCCCATCCCAGCCTCCCTGTAGACCAGCGGTGTAATGCGGGCGCACGGTGTTGTAGTGCCTCCGCTACCCCGCTATGACTGCCTTGGCCAGAAACCAAGTCCAACTTTTTTCACCGCTCACTGGTCCGAAGGACCGGGACCACTTTTGGAGGAAAAAAACCGAAGCGGCCATCATTAGGATTTTTTGTAAAAACGGTTACAGATGCGCTATGCTCAACAAAGCTGGGCGGGTGCTCGTTCTCGATGATAATAATCTGATAGTCTCCTGACATGCCTAACAAATAGCGATAAAATTTGTCCTTCAGATTTGTCCCTCGTAAATCATCGGCCTCTCCTTCTGGCTTCCAATAGGCAAGCAATGGAGAGTCAAGCACGACGAAGCCGGGATGAGGCAAGCTGCGCTTTCGACAAAATTGCATGAGCCCAATTGTAAATGCCGCATGGGTTATTGCACGAAGGCCTCTCCCAGAGCTGCCTCGTGGTTTTCCAGATATCTGAATGTCCTTTTGTGATTCATCGAAGAACACTCGAGACGCATCAGGGTAGTCCCACTCCTCGAGTAGTTGCTGAATCTCTGTTGCAAAATCATCAAGAATATTTTTAGGAATAATTGTTTTTGATTCGTTTGTAGCGCAGTTTTGTTTTTCACAATCACTTTCAAGATCTACACGACGTTGAATCAGCTTGTGCAGTCTGTTGATTTTCTCCAAAGAGGAACGCACAGTAGCTTGTTCACTCATGAGCACATCGTAGGAAGCGCGTTCTTCAAATACTGCCGGTGCAACGATGCTGTGAAGTTGAGATTCTACAGAGTCATAACTTGCCTGAAGGCGGGGGAATGATTTATCCAGAATAAAATACTTTTCACGCAAAGAGGCAAGCGTCGCGGCCAGCTCTGAGCGCAATATTTCAATTTTTTTAATCTCAGCCGCCGCCGCTTGGATGACGGCCTCGGTGTTACCCTCGCATTCCCCATCAAGATGCTGATCTCCAGGAAGTGCACCACACAAGGGGCAAGGCTTAGCCTCAAGATAGACGAAGAGAGTGCCCGACTCATAGATAGCACGCAACCGTTCAAGATCACTCATATAGTGGCGTTCAAGAAGTGAGAAGCGCTCTATGTATTCCTTGAGTTCAAGCAATCTAGCCTTAGTCTCACGCAATTGCGTGGCGGCACTAGCGCGTTCTTCCATTACAAGATTAAACTTCTGTTGGGCTTCCAGGATAGATAATTTGCTTTTCTCCAGAGAAGCCTCTAGGCGCTGCATTTGTTCCTTGAGATCATCTTCATCCTCTCCAGCCTCCTCTAGCTCCGTCTGTAACTCATCTATCAATTGATCAAGGAGTTCTAATTTCCCCCCGTTGTGTTCGTGGCGCGCAGAATCATTGTTCATCGAAACAAGGGCGCTGTCGTCGTTGCCTGTGAGCATGAGCTTAAAGGCCGAATATTCAGAGGTCGATGAGGTTGGGTTCCCTGATAAAACAGGAGAGCCACGCCGTTCTATTCCTTCGTCCGAAACGATGCATAACCGTGCAATATCACGAAAGCTTAAAGTCCGTGTTGTGCCAGATTTATTTTTTCTTAGAATTTTATTGGCTGTGAAGCCGATACGGGTCAGAAGCTGGTAAGAAAGAGTATCGGTGCGAGTGGCGGCATGCTTACAACGCAGTGTGCTTGGTGCTGAATTCTCAATATCGTAAAATAACATTCCATCATAAGCACTAAAATGACCACCCTCGACACTTCTGTCCAATGTTAAAGTAGAATGCCCAGCGCTTTCAACTATCAGGCGGATTCGATCATAACCGCTACGTTCGGGGATGTCAGGCACAGGATCAGTTCGCCCAAGCATGAAATCGATGCTTTCAAGAATGAGGGATTTGCCAGTATCTGAAGCACCACAAATCACATTCAGACTTGGCCCAAACTCGATAGCCGCAGGCTCTCGCCCCGGACCAAAATAGGCTAGATATCTGAGCAGGATGCCACTCATTAAAAAAGGTCCCCTTGAAATCCTAAATCAACCTGCTGAAACTCAATCGTCCAAGTTGAGAAGAGTTGATTCACCAAGTTACTTAGTTCATCTGCATCAAGTGGATTGAATGTCCCCGACACCCATTCTGCGCGACAACGCAGCTCACGTAAATAAGGGGCTGTAATGTTACCGAGAAAGGCGCCAGCAGCCTCTTCTGCTTGATAAAGCACACCTCTTTTACTCAAAACTCGCTTTACTAGAGAACGGCTCATAAAGAGCCTGAGGCCAGATTCTATCAACTCGCGCCGCACTAATAGTTCGCCTGCCCGCAATGGGAGGGGAGGATGGAGGCTTGGCGGTCCGTTGGCGTCGGCTGAGTGCACGACAAGGTAGTCATACTGGACCAACCTGCTGAGATCGTGCGCGGATGGATATGATTCCACCAAAATCGACAGTGTTCGCACACCCGTTTCCAACGCACTATTGAATGGTGAAGGGCGCGGGATGTTCATGGTTTCTTAATCCAATTCAGGCGGCCAACATTCGCCAGTTGATGACAGATTCCTTGCCGGTCAGCCACCCTTGAAATAGCATAAAGCGCGTTGCCTCCAGCTGCGACCTGGCCAGCGGAGTGTACGGTTGCCCGCAAACGGGCAAGCGCGTCGGCATGGTCGTCATCACAAGTGTCTATGACGCCAAAAAAGATATCTTCCTGCAACGATTCGAAGGTCTTCGGGGGGGTTCGGTCCCGTGCGAAGTTCCGTAACGATTCAGCGCTGTAAAACAAAACACGCTGGCGGTCATAATGGCGGCAAAGATGTCCGTCAAGTTGCGCAATAGCTGAAACTGCAACACCAAGGTGATCGCTGTAAGCCTCCAGCAGCTTCATGATATAGACACTTTCGTCGGAAGTGGGCTCTTGCGGAGGGGGGGCGGCTGGGTCTTGCTGAGGAAGACCTCCGCCAAATCTTGGCGCATGAAAAGGAGTCTTCTGATGTGTGGCTATCAAATCAGTCGCGGAGACGTCATCAAAAATCGAAAAATTAAAAGCATCAAAATAGGTCAAAAGCTCATCTGTAAGTGGCGCGACAAGGCCTCTTTGGATTTTGGGCACACAATTTGTGTCCCAGTGTTCTCGGACCTCCTCCTTGAATCGAATCGGATCCTTGAGTAATCGGCCAACTGTTATGCCCACGCCTCGCGGGCAGACAAAAACATGACGTCGTGGCACTCGCTCACTTTGGTTAAATGGCGGTGTGCGCTTAAAGGAATGATAGATAATCTTTGCGACTTCAGGATAGATATCAGCTGGATGGAGAGCGTGGTCATATTGCTTGCACTGAAAGCTGTCCCAAGGAGCGCCGAATCCGTTTTCGGCTGTGAAGGCCACAAGATCTAGACCGAGATCTCCCGCTCCACTGTACTTGTTCACGGCATAATATGTGCCCTCATTTTTATAGAACCAGAGCCACTCATGGATAAATTGTTCCCAATCATCCGCGGAGAGGATGGGCAGCAAACTCACTGGAGGGTATGGAACTCCACACATAATTTGCGCCGCTGTGAGTGTAACATTTTCCACTAGCGGCGTAATATCTTTTAGTACGGAGGTCATAGGGTCTACGAATTGCCTAAGTAAATTTATGCCAAAGTTACGTTAACTACCACTGAAAATTCAATTGCTCTAGTCCTCATCATCAAAGAATGTTGCGAAGCATGTTCCACAGATTTGATTACCCTCAAATTGGCGATCGACTAACGAATTGCAAAATTTCTGAAAATCAGTATCTTTAGTGATTGATTTTGCAGCTTGCAGCTGTAGTGTGCTTTTTTTGCAGCGAGGTATGTTGCCTATCTTCCAAAGTTTATCGTTCGGATAATAGTGTCCATCAAAAACATGTTCATTTTGAACATGTTCGCCCTTGATATTCGCAGGTGCCACCAAGAACACAGCCTTAATCTTTGGATTAATCATTTTATATATTCCTATCTCCTTCTTCAGCTTACGCCCGGAGCCGTTTGGCTCCGTCGGGATCGTAACTACCATAAGCCGTGACCAAGAACCTGCAGCTGGCTGGGATGGTAGGCTGCCCAGTGTATATGGCTAGCTATTCTAATCATCATCCGCAAAAAACGTCGCCATGCAGGAACCACAAACGATGCCATACTTAAACTGAGCATCGACCACCATATGGCAAAATTTTCGTTCATCACTCTCGGCAATTTCGGGTTCTGGAGAAAGTGTGTGGCAGCGCATTTTCCCACAGTGGGAGCGATTGGGTTTAATCGTCCAAGACCTGGTAAATGGATTATAGGTGCCTTTAAAAACATGCGCATTTCTGACATCTTCTCCATGAATATCCTGTGGAGCCACCAGCAAAAAGCCTTCGCCGTGTTTCAACTTAAGTATCACTTCACCACCAATCCTTCTTCAATGTGCGCCCGGAGGCGTTTGGCTTCAGCGTGGTTGTTTCTGCCGTAGGCCATGCCCAGGGACCAGAGGTCGGCTGGGGTGGTTTTCAGGAGCAAGGGGGCGTCCAGCTGTGGGGTGACCTGGGCGTCAAGGGCCTTGCGCTTGGCTTCCCAGGCCGCGCCAGGGTTGCGGCTGCCGCAGCCGTAGATGCACCCCCTGAAGGTGGATGTATTGCGGAAGCTGTCCAGCTCCTGGAGCAGCGCTTTGACGGCGCTGCGCAGGCGGTCTGCGGTCATCGGCGTCTCTGTCACAATTGGCGCAGTTGCCGCATTGGCCACTTTTTCCGCAGGCGCAGCACGTTCCGGATCGGCGCCGGCCTTGCTCAGGAAAAAGGGGTAGGTTTTCTGGCTGTCCTTGAGACAGAAGAGGACCGCTTCTTTGACGGTCATGCGAGAGTCGAACACCCCGGTCTCGGCAAATGTGGTGACGCAGTCGGCCGCGGCCTGGGTGGCGGTTCTGAGGGCGTCGGGGCTCTGGGCTCGAAGCTGTGCGGGATCTGTGGTGGCGGCAACGAAATCGGCCGCGGTGGCCAGCTGATTCTGCCCAGTGGCCTTGAGCCAGCCGCTCACGGTGGCACTATGCAGGGTGCCGCCTTCATACCAATTGGCCGCGATGGCGGGGCTGGTAAGAAGCACGACGGCGAGCAAGGCCAGCATTAAGGCCGGCAGCAGGGCCAGACCTGGAGCCAAGCTTGGGGGCAGGCTTGGGGCCAGGCTTGGGGCCAATCGCGGGGCAAATCGCGTGTGGTGCATGGGTCCCTCAGTACAGCGGTTTGCGGCGCTTGCGCCATTCCCTGGGCGGGTTCGAGGCCTCCTGTTGCCTCGCCTCCCTGCGCCTGCGTCCGGCGGGCACGTACGCGTGCTTTTTACCGGGAGACGCCGTGTCAGGCTGTCCCGCCGCACAGGCCATCCTCCCCATCCTCCCCAGCCGCCCCAGCCACCGTCTTCATCTCACAAACTCTCACTGCCGTGGGGCGGCAAGGGGGCAGCAGTGGGGGCGGTGCGGGCAGTCACGCAGTGTTCTCCCCTGGTGGCGCGCCCCTCGGCCTGGGCTTTCTCCTTGTAGAGCGTGAGCAGTTCTGCCCGCGCGTCCAGCAGCTCCTGCTGCAGCTCCATGACCCGTTGTTCCAGTTCGCGCACCCGTTGGGGATCATCCTGCGGCTCCTCAGCCCCCCCCTTGCGAAACATCTCCCCCTCTTCGAGCAACAGCCAGTTAAGATTGATATTTAACTCTGCTGCCCATCGCGCCAGCGTCTCCTGTGATGGCGCGCTAATCCCCTTCAGGTATTGGGACAAAGAAGAAGGACTGATGTTGCCAATTCGCGCAGCATCCTTTTTGTTAATCTGCAAGCTGTCTATAATAGCCTGCAATCTAACATGAAAATGTAATATTTTTGAGTCTGCCAAGTTCATGTTAAGAATTTCGGTTGCAAGATTTAGTTTTTCGGCATATCAAGCCTAAAAAGTGATGGAAAACTTAACTCTGTCCACCATGACCCCAACTCGTATCCGAGGGCAGCTATGGAAACCGCTTATAGCCGTAACCGATTCCCGACAGGACCACAAGCAGGGGAGGATATTTCCGCCCGGCTGCGGCGGCTGCGGGTCTGGCAGCTGGAGCACGGGGTCACCTGGGCGGACATGGGCCGGCAGATGACCGGCGTCACGGGCCGGCCCGTGAGCGGATCGGCTGTGTATCAGGCCGTTTCCCGCGTCCGGATGCCCATTGCCAACTGGCAGGCCCTGCGGGAGGCGTACCCCTCCCTGCCGAAGGAGCTGCTGCCCGTTCCCGAGGATGTGCCGCTGGGGCGTCCCCCCAAAAGCGCCACCCCTCCTGCTGCCCCCTCTGCCGCCACGGCTTCGCCTTCTCCGACGGCTCCGCCTTCTCCAAAAGCTTTGCCTTCTCCAAAGACTTCGTCTCCCCCGTCCTCCCCTCCGGAGGCCTAGGGTTCCACCCATCCAGCACAGCACAGTTTATCCGCATTGCCCACGCAATTTCAGGAGGCGCAATCGCATGTCCGGGAATTTCGCATCCATTTCCTACCCGTCCATAACCGCGGTGGTGCATCAGGCGGTGCTGCGCGCGCCGTCGGGGCTGGACGCCCGGATCATCGCCGAAGTGGCCGGATACCGGCATTACAACACCATGATGAGCGAGCTCTCCCGGCAGCAGGGGCACAAGCTCGGGGCGGACATGCTCCTGCCGCTCATGGACGCGGCGCAGTCCAACGCGCCCCTGGAGTTCCTGGCCCGCCAGCGCGGCGGGGTGTTTCTGCCCCTGCCCGAACCGGCCTGCGGAGGCGGTGAGCTGCTGCAAAGCCTGTCCCGCAGCATCAAGGAATTTGGCGAATTTGCGGCAGAAGCGGCCACGGACATTGCCGATGGCGACCTGCCCCGCACCCAGCTGGACCGCATCCTCAAGGAGGGTCAGGAGGCCGTGGAGGCCATCATGGCCATGATGCGCCTGGCCCGGACCACCCATGAGGCCCAATACGGCTCCTCTGGCCGTTCCGGGCACTTGGGGAGCGGGGCATGAGACGCCCAGATCACGCAGATCAAGCGGATCACGCGGATCACCCGGATCACCCAGATCACGCGGATCACCCGGCCCGTCCGGCCCGTCCGGACCTCGCCCCCGCCGCCAAGCCCGCAGTGACCCCGTGCGGGTTTGCCGCGGCCTACCAGCGGTTGCTGCAGGTCTTTGGCGTCACCACCCAGGCCCGGCTGGCGGCCTGCCTGGGCATCCGGCAGGCCAGCGTTTCCGATGCCCTGCGGCGCGGGCGCATCCCCGACGGCTGGCTGCTGGCCGCCCTGACGCACAAGGCCGTGAACCCCCTCTGGGTGCTCACAGGCCAGGGCTGCCAGCATCTGCACCCTGCCGACGGCGCGCCGTACCTCGTGCCCCTGGGGGCGGATCTGCAGCACGCGCCCATGGACGCCCTGCTGGCCGAGGTGCTGGAGCGGCTGCCCGGCTGCGTCGTGACCATTACCAGGAGCGCCAGCACCATGGGCAGCACCATGGGCAGCACCATGGGCAGCACCATGGGCAGCACCATAGGCAGCACCATGGACAGCACCACACAGCATCTCAACACAAGCCAGACCTTGGAAAGGAGTCCTGCATGAAACGCCAGATGATTTTCGTCCTTGGCCTGCCCGGTGCGGGCAAGAGCCGGTATGTGGAGCAGCATTTTGCCAACCGGGGCGGGGTGAGCGTGATCTGCTTTGACCTGCTGCGCCGGGCCATGGGGCACGAGTACCACCGCAGCGTGGAGCCGGCCGTGGAGTTCCTGGCCTGCACCATGGCCCGCGTGGGGCTCTCCATGGGGCACACCGTGGTGCTGGACGAGAGCATCACCGACCCGTCCCTGGCCGCCGCGCTGGTGGACATCGCCCGTGAACACGAGGCCGGCGTGGCCATGGTCTACCTGGATACGCCGGTGCAGCAGTGCCGGGACCGCCGCGTGCCCCATGGCTTTCCCGAGGCAGACTTCGACCGCAAGGTGGCCGCCTGGGGCGCCCACGGCCGCACCATCCTGCGCCTGGCAGACACCCTGGCCACCATTCGCCCGCTGGCGGGAACGGTGGGAGGAGTGGGGGAAGTGGAGGAAAGGGAGGAAGTGGAATCGGGGGAACTGAGTTCCCCCGAACCCCCTCCAGTTGTGTTGGCAAGCGTGCCGGGCGGGAAGGTGTTCTCACAGGTTTGTTCTTCCCCTCCCTCTTCCCCTTCGTTTTCCTCCTCCTCTTCCTCTCCCTCTTCCTTTGGCGGGGAGGCGTTGTGAGGCGGCAGCTTGGGCCGCCCATTATGCAGGCGCCGCTGGCCGTGCCGGCGCCGTGGGACCGGGCCCGGCCCGGGGACGTGGTGGCCGTGCGCCTGGAGCCAGGACGCTACGCCCGGACCACCCTGGCCCGAGCGGCGCTGGTGGTGGACGGCCGCCTGTGCGTGAAGCCGGCGGGCTACCCCTGGACGCCGCTGGGCGACTGCGTCCTGGACGGAGTGCCAGGGCCGGCCTTGGGAGAGGAGGAAGCACAGGAACAACGAACGGGGGAACTGAGTTCCCCCGCGCCCCCTCCAGTGGGGGGGGCGGCAGGCGAGAGCGAAGCAAAGGAGGTGCAGAATGGGTGCTGAATACAGTGGCGAGGCGCATTTTTGCGTGCACTCCGTGACCGCCCGGCGGCAGCGGGCCTGCAACGAGTGTGGCCGGTCCATCGCCGTGGGGGAGGCCTACCAGCTCATGACCTCACGGGACGCGGTCTCCGGGCCGTGGGTCTGGCGCGTCTGCGCGGACTGCCTGTCCCTGGACCGGGCCTTTGACGGCGTGGTCACGGGCAATGCCGGGCAGATGCGTCAGGAGATCGCCACGGCGCTGCAGGCGCTGCTGGCCACCCTGACCCCGCCGGCAAGGGCCTGGGTGTTGCAGCAGGTCTGCGCCTCTGGAACAGCGCCGATGTCCGCGCAAGCCATACCTGCCCCAGAATCCCAACTTCCCAAACTTCCTCAACTATCCCAACTTCCCCAATTCGGGGGGTCTGGGGGGACAGTGTTCCCCCAGTCCTTTTCTCCTTCCTTGCCCTCTTCTCCTCTCCCCCCGCGTCGCAGGCCGCAGCAGGGGTTCAAACGCAAGATCGCCCGGCTGGAGGCGGAAAAGGCCGGACTGCAGGTGGCGCTGGCAGAGGCGGAGCGGCGGTGTGCCGTACTGGAATCCAACAAGACAGCAGAGGTGGAATGAGCATGCATCGGGAACTGACCGCAGAGGAACGCGAGTTTGTGGACACGTTGACGGCCAAGCTGCCGCCGGTGATTTCGCGCCATGAGGCGCCCAAATTCCTGGGCGGGCTGGTGGCGGCCAAGACCCTGGCCAATGCCGACGCGGCCGGGAACGGGCCGGCAGTGGCGTACCGCGTGGGTCGGGCTGTGGCCTATCGCACGGACGCGCTGGCCATGTGGCTGGTGGTGCGGCTGGGGGTGCAGCGCATCGGGGCGTCCCTGGATCAACTGTTGTAGGCAACGGCGGAAGGAGGCTTGAGATTATGCACGGCATCCCGTGTGGCGTCCGGCAGCAGGTGCGCGTAGCGCATGGTCATGGCAATGTTCTTGTGCCGCATCAGGGTCTTGATGCGGTAAATGTCCGTGCCGGCCAGGGCCAGCCAGCTGGCAAAGGTGTGGCGAAGGCTGTGAAAGACGATGCGGCGGGCGCGGTCCTTGGGGTCCAGCCCGGCGTTCAGGCCAAGGGACTCGGCAAGGTCGTGAAAATCGTTGGTCAGATTCTCCCGCAGCCCGTCCCCGTAGCTGGGCGGGAAGACCAGGAGCGAACCGGCCTGATGCCGGTCCAGGCGCGCCTGGAAGATGGCCGTGGCGGCCTGATTCAGGGGGATTTTGCCGCCGGGCTTGCGGCGGTCCTCCTCGCGCACGGTGAGGATGCCGTGGGCCAGGTCCACATCGGGCCAGAGCAGGCGGCGCAGCTCGCCCAGGCGCAGGCCGGTGTTCAGGGAAAGGACAATGGCGTCGTGCAGGTCCGGGCTGCGGCGGTGCCGGGCGCCCTCGATGAGCCGGGCGGCTTCTTCGGCCGTGAGAAAGCGCTCGCGGTCGTTGCGGACGGTGGGCAGCTTGACGCCCTGGGCCGGGTTGGGCCCGTCAAAGAGGGGGCGGCCGTCCAGGGTCAGCTCGCGGGCGACGTTGAAGGCGTTGCGGACAATGCCGTAGTATTGCTTGACCGTGGCCGGAGCGGCGCCGCTTTCGACCAGATCGTCAACAAGGGCCTGGAGGTGGTCTTTGGTGACGGCGGTCAGGGGCAGGAGGCCCAGGGCCGGGACGATGTGCTTGGCGATGCGCTGGGCGTCCGTGCGCCAGCTGCGCTTGGTCTTCCTGGCGTGGGGGAGGTAGTGCTGCTCCAGGAACGCGCCCAGGGTGAGGCCGGCCAGGGCGTCCTGCCGGGCGGCTTCCTGGGCGGCCTTGCGCCGGGCGTCAGCTTCGGCGCGCATCTCCGCCACCGAGGCCGGCCCGCTGCCCACGCGCTGGCCCGTGCGGACCTGGGAGCGCACATGGTGCGCCTTCTCCGCCGTCCAGCCCTCGGAGGCCCATCCCAGGGCTTCTTCCACGCCCACGCCGTCCTTGCGGTAACGGATGGAAAAGTAGCGGTCCGGCTGGCCGTTCTTCATCTTCCGGGTAGGGTGCTCATAGTAGCGCACGCCAGGGAACGGGGTTTTGATTTTCTGCTGTCCCATACCCCCACCATGCCCCCACGAATGGGGGGCGTCAAGGGCTTCCGTGGGGGAAAGCCAACGCTGCAATACCTTGCAAATACTACCAAGAGTAGCTCAAAGGAAGGCAAGAAACGGATTCAGGGTCTAGTGGTCGCAAGGCCGTGGGAGTTCGACTCTCCCCTTCGGCACCACCTCAGGTCGCTCCAGCGCTCTCGCCCTGAACGAGAGCGCTTTTTTGTTGCCTTCGGGCCGCCTTCACCCGCAGCAATACAAAAAAACCGCTCCAAGAGGAACGGTTACGCAATTACTCTCCGGGTTGCGTGTTGCGCTACTCCCGCCCGATCCCATACTTTTTCATCCGATAGCCCATTTGCCGCGGGGTGATGCCCAGTTCTTGCGCGGCGCGGGTCTGGTTCCAGCGAGTGCGCTCCAAGGCGGCCAGGAGCTGGTCGCGCTCCATGCTTTCCAGGGACTTGAGCTGGGTGCCGTAGATGTTGGGCGTCAGGGGCGGCTCGGCGCTTGTGGCCGGCAGGCCGGCGACGGGCGCGGGGCGGGCGATGGGCGTGGCGGCAGCGGGCAGGGGGATATCCTTGCAGTGGATGGTCCCGCCCTCAACCATAATAGCCAGTCGTTCCATCAGGTTCTCCATCTCCCGCACGTTGCCCGGCCAGTCGTAGCCCATCATGGCGTCCAGGGCGTCGGGGGAGAGGTAGAGCCGGCGGTGGTACTCCTTGGCCAGCTTGTCCAGGAAGTGATTGATCAGGGCCGGGATATCTTCCTTGCGCTCGCGCAGGGGGGGCACGGTGATGGGGAAGACATTGAGCCGGTAATACAAATCTTCCCGGAAATGGCCCTGTTGCACCGCCTGTTCCAGGTGTTTATTGGTGGCGGCCACGATGCGCACGTCCACCTTGCGGGTTTTGGTCGACCCCAGGCGCTCAAACTCGCGCTCCTGAAGAAATCGTAAAAGTTTCAGCTGGATGTTTGAGGAAATCTCCCCGATTTCATCCAGAAACACCGTCCCCTTGTCCGCCTCTTCGAACCGGCCGATCTTGGTTTCCGTGGCCCCGGTGAAGGCGCCTCTCTCGTGCCCGAACAGCTCGGATTCCAGGAGATTTTCCGGCAGGGAGGCGCAGTTGACCTTGGTGAAGGTGAACCGGGCGCGGTCGGAGAGTTCGTGGATCATGCGGGCCGTCAGGCTCTTGCCTGTGCCGGATTCGCCAAGGAGCAACACCGTGGCTTTGGTGGGGGCGACCTTCTCGATGAGCTGTTGCACGCGGCCCATGGGCGCACTTTTGCCAACGATGAAAAAGCGGTGGTAATTTTTGGAGAGCTTGGCTCGCAGGCTGAGGTTCTCGCGGCGCAGGTCTTCTTCTCTGGCGCGGACCTGGCGATGGATGCTGACCAGCTGGGCGATGAGGGTGGCCACGATGGTCAGGAAGCGCACGTCCTCTTCAAAGGAGACGTGTTCTTCGAAGAGCCGGTCTACGGAGAGCACGCCCACGCAGGCATTCTGCAGCACGATGGGCACGCCGATGAAGCTGAGCGCATCCTTGGTGAGGCGGCGGGACTGGGTTTTATCCAGGAAAAGCGGTTCCTTGTGCACATCGGGCACCACGAAGGGCTGGGCCGTGCGGAAGATGCGGCCGGTGACGCCCTCATCCAGCCGGTAGACCCCGCGGGCGACCTCCTCCTCGGACAAGCCGTACGCCGCGGCGATGACAAGGGCGCCGGTGTCGTCATCCTGCAAGGTGACGGTGGCCCGGTGCATGGACAAGGTCTCTCCCAGCACGGCCAGAATGGCCTTGAGAGTCTGATCAAGGTCCAGGGTCTGCCCGATGCTGCGGCTGATGTCGTACAGGACTTTCAGTTCAAGGTCGGCGACGAGTGTCATGGCCGGAATATAGTCATTGTCCGCAAAAATGTAAAATATCCCGGCGGTGGCATCGAACTATGCAGGAAATAACCTTCAAATGGGACTAATATACCAGCTGCACTATGTTGATGGAAAAATTTGGTTCAATGGCAGTGTATTATCAAACTTTAGATAAATAGTGCTTGACTGTGTGTACGTATCGTGCATGGTGGCTGCAACTAACCACTTTCTCGGGGGAGCGTCATGCGAGCGATCAGGATGTCGATTTTGCTGGCTGTGGCGGTGGTGGTGAGCGCCTGCTCGGCGAAACATACCGTAGTGAAACTGGAACCCGGCAACGGTCCGCCCGCGGACGGGGTGGCGTATGTGCTGCCGAAGAATCTGATCAAGGTGGAAGTGCCGGTGGTGGTTTCCACGGCCAATGGATTTTGTGTCACAAATCCAGATACATACAAGATAGCGGGCGAGCTCGTTCTCCTTGGGGTTAAGCTTGTCTCTTGCAAGGAGCTCAAGGAAAAGGGGCAGCGGGTCTCGTTCGGCACCCCAAAACTCTCCCTGGAGACTCAGCCAGATAACAACCACTGGTACGCCATTAAGCTCCCCAAAAGTCGAACCCAGGACGTCTCCGTAGACATTACGCTGAATGCGATGGGTGTGTTGACCAAAGCCGATGCTGCTGTGGCGGACAAAAAACTGGAAACCGCCGTGCAGGTCATAAAGGTTGCAGCGGGCATAGCAGGAACCGTGCTCATGGGCGGTGCCAACACTCTGTTGAGTAATAAAGCCATCGCCACGGAACCCAAACCGATGAGTCAAGATTTTGGCTCATTATTGAGAGAAGATAAGTCCGTTAGCTCGAGTGCCATAACTGTGCTCCTCAATCTATTGAAGGACTACAGCGATAAATTGGATGCACTGAACACGGAAAAATTCAACCGGGCCTCGGCAGACACCTTGAAATTCCAACAGCAAAACATTGAGTCACGAATCAGTAAAATCAGAGAGCTCCTGTCCGGCTACGGCAAGAACGAGATGGTAGTGACCTTGTACGTCGATCCTGAGGATTCGGTGCAAAGTTATCCATTGATGCACGTGGTGGAACAACAGGGCAATCAAACCTTGGCTGTTGCGCTGAAACAACAGGAGAGAGTGCCACCGGCTTTGTCAAAAATGATCTCCTTCGTAAAAGATCCAGGGCCGCCAGCCGGAACGATTGCCTCGCTCGCACTTGAGGTGACGCCTTCGAAAGTACCCTTTGCGAAGGTGGAAGATGTCGCATTAATGAAAGGGTATAGGTATCGCATCCCGGGGTGGGCTGAGCTCAACGTCAAGTACAACAAGGATATCTTGGCCAACACCAAAATGCAGATTGCACAATTTGGGATGGTCGCGTCGCTCCCAGAAGATTTCAAGAGCTCCGATACCACATTGTTAATGGAACTCTATGAGCAAACCGGCGCCATTCAAAAGGTGAAAGTCGGAACCAAGGCCACCATGCTGGAACAGACCAAGGCCGTGGGCGAGGCTGCGAGTTCGATCGGGGAGGCCATTTCCACCATCAAAGCCAGTTCCAGTGAGGCAGCCAAGCTCAAGGAAGAGGTGGAGCAACTGGAGTACCTGAAGAAAAAACTCGAGTTGCAAGAGGAGCTGAATTCCCTGTTGCAAAAGCAGTAGCGCGAAGCATTAATAGCGTCACAAAAAAACGCCGGCCCGGGATTGCTCCCTGGCCGGCGTTGTGCATACAGCAAGTTGCCGAAACTAGACTTTGGCGGCAGTCTTCAGGTCGGCCACGGCGTCGGTCTTTTCCCAGGTGAAGGCCACGTCCTCACGGCCAAAGTGGCCGTAGCAGGCGCTGTCCTTGTACACGGGGCGCAGCAGGTCCAGGCGCTTGGTGATGTGGAAGGGCCGCATGTCGAAGACTTCGCGCACGGCCTTGGTCAGCAGCTCGTCGGGCAGGTCGCTGGAGCCCATGGAGGTGACCAGCACGGAGATGGGGTCAGCCACGCCGATGACGTAGGCAATCTGCACTTCGCAGCGCGGGGCCAGGCCGGCGGCCACAACGTTCTTGGCAATGTAGCGGGCCATGTACGCGCCGGAGCGGTCCACCTTGGAGGGATCCTTGCCGGAGAAGGCGCCGCCGCCATGGTTGCCCATGCCGCCGTAGGTGTCCTGGATGATCTTGCGGCCGGTCAGCCCGCAGTCGCCCATGGGGCCGCCGATGACGAAGCGGCCGGTGGTGTTGATGAAGATGCGGGTGTTCTTGTCGATATATTCGGCAGGCAGCGTCTTCAGGATAACCTCGGCCTTCACGGCGTCGCAGAGATCCTGGTAGCCCACGTTGGGGCTGTGCTGCGTGGCGATGACCACGGTGTCGATGCGGGCAGGCTTGCCGTCCACGTATTCGAAGCACACTTCGGTCTTGCCGTCAGGGCGCAGGAAATCGAGGATGCCTTCCTTGCGCACAAAAGTCAGGCGGCGGGCCAGCTTGTGAGCCCAGAAGATGGGGGCGGGCATGAGGGTGGGGGTTTCATCGCAGGCAAAGCCGAACATCATGCCCTGGTCGCCGGCGCCCTGGTTTTCGGGGTCGTCACGGTCCACGCCCTGGGCGATGTCCACAGACTGCTTGCCCACGGAGGAAATCACGCCGCAGGTTTCCCAGTCAAAGCCCATGTCCGAGGAATTATAGCCGATTTCCTTGATGGTATTGCGCACGGTCTGGGCAAAGTCGCAGTAGCCGGAGGTGGTGATTTCGCCGGCGATGAAGGCCAGGCCAGTGGTCACCAGGGTTTCGCAAGCCACGCGGGAGTGCTTGTCCTGGGCGAGCAGCGTGTCCAGGATGGCGTCGGAAATCTGGTCGGCAACCTTGTCAGGGTGCCCTTCGGTCACGGACTCGGACGTAAAGAAATATTTGCCTTTAACGGGAATCATGCCTGTTCCTCCATGGACGGCCCGGCGGCAGGGGCGCCTGCCGGGCGTGCAGTTGCTTTGGCGTAAGATTCCGGGACGAGGATCCCCCCGGACATAATCAGTTTCATGGAATCTTCCACGCTCATTTCAAGCGGGATCACATCGGTTTCCGGCACCAGCAGATAGAATCCGGACGTCGGGTTCGGTGTGGTGGGTAAAAACAGGTTGATGACGCGATGGTTGGTCTTGTCCTGCACCTCGCCCTCGGCCACACCTGTGACAAAAGCCATGGCCCAGATGCCCTTGCGGGGGTATTCAATGAGCACCACCCGCTTGAACTCCTTGCCTGCTGACAGGAACAAGGTGTCCACCATCTGCTTGATCCAGCCATACACCTTGCTGACAAACGGGATGTAGCGCATCAGCCGTTCGCCAATCTCCACCAGTTTGCGACCCAGAAAATTGCGCACGAACATGCCGGTGACAAAGAGAATCAGCACCACCAGCAACAACCCAAGGCCGGGAATGCGCACAGAGAGGTAGTTTTCAGGACGGTACTGGGGGGGCAGCAACAGCAGGGACATGTCCACCCAGGTGATCAGCAGATTGATCAGAAACAACGTGGCCACAATGGGGAGCAGGAACAACAGGCCGGCCAGTATGTTGGCGCGGAAGACGTTCTTGGTCTCCAGGATTTGGCGGCGAAAGAAGTTTTGCACGGCGGGTGATGTCACAAAAATGCGTTAAGGGTGAGGATGCAGGACAAGGTTGTCGATAAGACGAGCCTTGCCGAGCCGCCACGCCACCGCGGCAAGGGTGGGGCCTTCAAGGCGGGCCACTGGAGCAAGCGTCTCAGGATGAACAAGGGATATGTAGTCCTCTGAACCAATCGCAAGATTTTCCGCATACCACGCTCGTAACAGCATTGCAAGAGAGGCGGCGTCACGCTCGCCAGTGTCCAGCCAGTGCTGGAGTTGGCGAAGCCCGGCCTGCAGCTGCGGCGCGCGGCGGCGTTCCTCCTCGGTGAGGTATTTGTTGCGGGAGCTCATGGCCAGTCCGTCTGACTCCCGAACAATGGGCCGGCCTTCAATGTGCACGTCAAAATTCAGGTCGCGCACCATGCGCCGGATGATGGCCAGCTGCTGCCAGTCCTTTTCGCCAAAGACGGCCACGTGCGGCTGCACCATGTTGAACAGTTTGGCCACAATGGTGCAAACCCCACGAAAATGTACCGGCCGGGTAGCCCCGCAAAGGGGGGCCGCAAGTTCCGGAACCTCGATCCAGGTGCCGTGATCTGGCGCATAGACTGATTCTGGTGTGGGGCAGAACAGCGCATCCACCCCGGCGGCAGCGGCAATGCGGGTGTCGCGTTCAACATCCCGCGGATACGCAGATAAATCCTCATTCGGACCAAATTGGGTCGGATTCACGAACAGACTGCAAACCACAATATCCGCATGCGCTCTGGCCCAATGCATCAGGGATTCATGGCCGGCATGAAAAAAGCCCATGGTGGGGACCAGGGCGATGGTTTGCTGTTGCATGCGTTGCGCGGTGCAGAATTGATGTACTGCATCCGGCAAAGTGAAAATTTCCACAATGCATCTCCACAGTTTAATGTATGGGCTGTACAATTGCCAAATTGGTCATATACAATATGGACAAGACATGTCCACCGTTTGCACCAAAGTGAAGGCCGGAAGAGTGCCGGCCTCCGGGAAGACAGCGGACACGTGATGCTGAGGTAGTTCTTGCAGTGTCCCCCCCCCGGTGATATGAAAATACCACGATGCTGACCTTGTGTCATGCCGCTTGCGGCCACACTCCTGCCTGGGTGCCGGTGGCGCCTTCCTTGCTCCCCCAGGGGGCGGAGGGAGAGGCATGTGAAAAGACAAAAGGGCCTGTAAAAGAACGCCAAATTTCCAAGGCGAGTACCATGCTACGAATCCTCGTCGTGGAGGACGAACCCGTTAACCAGCTGTTTCTCAGAAGACTGCTGGAGAAGATGGGCCATTCGCCGTGCCTGGCCGGCGATGCGGCCGAAGCGTTTCGGCATCTTGAGGAAGAACGTTTCGACCTCATTCTCATGGATATTCAACTGCCTGATATGAATGGACTTGAGGCCACCAGACTCATTCGCCTCAAGCCGCCTGCCCGGCAGAATCCGGATATCCCCATCGTGGCTGTCACGGCATTTGCGTTGGAAGTGAATCGGGATCAGGCCCTGGCCGCGGGCATGGACGACCATCTGGCCAAGCCGGTGGAGATTGCCGCACTGGAACGCATCATCAACCGGGTTTGCCTGCGGGGCGATTAGTTTCACAACGCGCTTCTTATGCGCATATCATCCTAGTGTGATGTCCACGAAATAAGGTGATAAGAATGTCATCAGATTTCGTGGAAGATCGTCAGCCGAGATGCGCGGCATTCGGCTGACGATCGGAGCATGCTGCTCCGGGGCCGCTGTGCCAGCGGCCCGGTGTTGCGTCTATTTTGTATGGATCATTTTAGAGGACGCAACACTAGCATTGCTCCGGCAGTGCGGTTGCCCGGGCAATGTAGCCAGGCACATCGAACTTGCGGCGGCACCCGCCCTCGGTCATGGTGCGGATGGTCCCGAATACCGGCCGGGTTTGCCAGGGCCGGTCGTGCAGACCGCCGATGGACCAGGCGACGCCGGTGTAGCCGTTCGCGTCCCGGCCATCCAGCTGCCAGGTGTCATTGAGCCGGATGGCGGTGTCCATGGCCAGTTCGGGCGTTTCGCTCCATTCCAGAATTTTCTTGGCCCAGTACATGCGCAGGTAGCCGTGCATGGAACCCGTTTTGCGCAGCTCCAGCTGCGCGGCGTTCCACAGGGCATCGTGCGTGCGGGCATTCTCAAATTCGTCGAATGAATACAAATGACTGCGAACATCCGCCCGATGCTCGTCCAGGGTCTGGCGCGCCCAGGCCGGGCACCCTTCGAGGGTGTCATAGTGGGGCGTGTGCAGGCAAAAATTGTCGGACAATTCGCGGCGGACCACCAGCTCTTCCAGAAAGGCTTCCTTGCTTTCGCGTGGGGCCTCTGCTGCCTGCACGGTCAGGGCCACACGCAGGGCGCTCAGCTGGCCAAAATGCAAGTATGGAGACAGGCGCGACTGCGCGCCCGCTACGGGGTCATTGCGTTTTTCGGCATAGAATCGCAACCGGTTCGCAATAAAGACATCGAGCATTTCCAGCGCGGTGGCGGGGCCTGATCGCAACCAGGAGACTGGTTTTATATTGCGATTGACCTGCACACCCGCAGCCACGGCAGCCCAATCGACAAGCGGAGCCGGGCCGGCAAAGGCATGGGGATGCGCGACTGGCGATGGCGGGGCGTGCAAAAACTCCGGCAGCAGCCGGTGGATGCGCGGGCGGATAGTCCGGGCCGCGTATTCCCGCTTGTCCGATGTGGCGCGGCACGGGACAATATTGCGGGAATCCACCTCCAGGAGGGCGATGCCGGCTTCCTGCAGGGAGCCGGCCGCCTGGGCCAGCCAGTGGCGCTTGGGGCGCAGGGGGTCGAAATCCGTCACCACCGCGCCGGCCTGCACGGCACGGCACCAGGCCGGCACTTCCTCACCCGGATCTCCCTGGAGCAGGATAAAGGGGATGCGCAACTGTTCCAGACTGCTGGCAACCTCGCGCAACCCTTCGAGCATGAAGGCATATTGCCGCCAGGAGGCATGCAGAAACCGTGAGGAGAGGCCGAATACCACCACCAGGGGCGCCCCGCCTCGCAAGGCCAGCTCCTGGGCCAGCAGCAGGCCGAAGTTGTCCTCAACCCGCTGGTCCCGGTGCATCCAATACACCACAGGCCGCGAAGCGGACGCAGTGGCCGGGTGCGACGTGAGCGCCTGCACCCGGCGAGGGTCGACGGCATGCGGCATGACCATAGGCAGGTCTTCCCTTTTCAGGAAGTGGCCAGGGCGCGGGCCCGTTGCGCGGCCAGGAAGATGCGCGTGGCCACCCAGTCCAGCACCAGCGCCGGGGTGACGTTGTATTCCAGGGACGCGTGCGCCTCGGCAAGGATGGTATCGAGCCGGTGCAGGGCTTCTGCGTCCAAGATGCCAAAGCAACCTTCCGGCTCGCCAAGCAGCGTGCGCGCCAAACGGCGCTGAAACTCCAGCACCAGGGCCTGGGCGGTGGGTTTGTCGAGGGCATCCTTGGCGAGCGTGGCGCCGAACCAGCCACGGCCGTCGGCGACAAGGGAATCGAGACGGGCGATCCACGCCTCAACGGTCTGTTGCAACGTCGTGTCTTCCTTGAAATGTTGTGGAGGGTGATTGGGATCGGGCCAGGCCAGGCTGAGCACCAGACTGCGCGAGACCAAGGTTGGCAGCAGGCGCTCGCGCTGGGGGGTGAGCAGCAGAAAACAGTTTCCCGGACGAGGGTCTTCCAGGGATTTGAGCAGGGCATTGGCCGTCTCGGTGCGGCAGTTGTGGGCCTCGTGCAGGAGGATGCAGCGCAGGACGCCGTGATGCGGTTTTTCGGCAAGTTTGAGCAGGATTTCGCGGACCTGTTCAATTTTGATGAGCCCGCTTGCCCCATCCAGCAGCGCCAGATCGTAATGCACGCCGGTGAAGATCTGCCGGCACCCGGCGCACTCCAGGCAGGGACGTTCGGTGTCGGAGGGTGGTGCTTCCGGGCTTGGGACCGGTGCGGATGCGGGGGCGGCAGGGAGGAGGCCGGGCAGCAGGCTGGCGGTCTGCTGCGGGGTGGGCCGGACCGGTTCGGGACCGCGGCAATGGACGAGGGCCATCCACCACAGGCCCATGGCCAGTCGGGAGATGGCGTCTCCGCCTTCCAGCAGCAGCACCTGGGGCGGATTGGCCGCAAGCCGGCGCAGGTAGCCGCGCAGGCGCTCCTGTTGCGGATTCCGGGCACGCGCCATGAGCGCCTCCGCCTCGGGGAGGCGGAGGTCATCAAACGGCGAGTCCTGTCCCTTGGTGGCGGGACGGGAGGAGGCGCGGGGCGCGGCCATGAGCGAAGCGATCCTGACCCTTGGGCCGGATTACTTGCGGATGATGGTCTGGTCGCGGTCCGGGCCCACGGAAATGATGGACGCCGGAGCCTTCATGGCCGTCTCGATGTACTTGATGTACTCCTTGGCCTCCTTGGGCAGGGAGACCCAGGAGGTGGCATGGGAGATGTCCTCCTCCCAGCCGGGGAGGGTTTCGTACACCGGGGTCACGTAGGCCAGGCCATTTTCCACCTGGGGCGGATAGGCCACACACGCGCCATTGTACTCGTAGGCCACGCAGACCTTGAGTTCCTTGAGGCCGGTGAGCACATCCAGCTTGGTGATGGCCAGTTCCGTGGGGCCGTTCAGGCGGGCGGCTTCCTTGAGCACGCAGAGATCCAGCCAGCCGCAGCGGCGCTTGCGGCCCGTGGTGGCGCCAAATTCGGCACCGGTCTGCTGCAGATGTTCGCCCACGGCGTCGTCCAGTTCCGTGGGGAACGGTCCGGCGCCCACGCGGGTGGTGTAGGCCTTGACCACACCCACCACGCGATCCAGGGTGGACGGCGCGCAGCCGCTGCCCGAGGCGGCATTGCCGGCCACGGTGGTGGAGGAGGTCACAAAAGGATAGGTGCCATGGTCGATATCCAGATGCGTGCCCTGGGCGCCTTCGAAGAGCACGGAACCCTCTTCGGCCAGGGTGGCCTGGATGATGGAGGAGACGTCGGCCAGGTGGGGCACGATGCGCGGGGCAATGGCCGCAGCCTGCTCATAGATCTGCTCGGGATCCAGGGGTTCCTGGTCATAGCAGTGCACGAGCAGGGCGTTCTTTTCCAGCATGGAACGGAAGATCTTGTCGCGCAGGAGTTCCAGGTCGGCAAAATCACCGGCGCGTACGCCGATGCGGGCGGCCTTGTCCTCATAGCAGGGGCCGATGCCACGCTTGGTGGTGCCGATTTTGGTGCCGGTCTGCGCCCCTTCGCGGGCAGCATCCAGGGCCTGGTGATACGGCAGGATGCAGTGGGCTTTGGGGCTGATGGTCAGGCGGGCCGGGCTGGTATCCACGCCTTGCTGCACCAGGGCGTCCACTTCCTTGAGGAAGACGAACGGGTCAAGCACCACGCCATTGCCAATGCAGCAGCGGGTCTGTTCGTGCAGGATGCCGGAAGGAATGAGGTGCAGGATGAACTTGCGGCCGGAAACCACGAGGGTGTGGCCGGCGTTGTTCCCGCCCTGGAACCGGACGATAGTCTGGACCTCGCGGGTCAGCAGATCGACGATCTTGCCTTTGCCTTCATCGCCCCACTGAAAACCCAGGACCACGATATTCGCCATGGCTTCACTCCTTGCACTGGCTGCTGCGTCGCGCCCGGCAAGGGCATGGGCGACCGGTGCGGGCCGCTTTCGACGCGTCAGAAAAGGTCTGCATCCCCCTGGCTTTTTGACAGCCAAAGGATTTAGCCATTACTGGGCGCACACGGCAAAGTCAAATAAAAAAACTTGAAGCATGCAGCGCTGGAAGGCCCGCCAGGACGCGCCAGGACGCGCCAGTCCGTGTCAGGTCACGCCAAAACGCGCCAGGGCCAGTTTCTGCTGAAGACGGCAACGCGCCGCAGGGGCTCAGTCGTCCTCGTCAAGGAAGGGCGGTTCGGTGGAATCATGTTCAAGCTCTACGGGTTTTGGCTTGAACTGCAGCACCTTGGCTTTTTGTTTGCGCTCCTGCGCATCCACGGCGGCCAGCCTGGGGCCGTGCATGCCCTGCGCCGCTCCCTGGCCTCCGCCTGAGGCCTGCTCGCCCGCGGGGGAAAGAAAGGAGCCCAGCGGATCATCCGGCGCAAGGGTGGAGAGCTGGTCCATATTGCGGCCCGTGGGCTTCACGCCCGCGGCCCAATTGTAATTGAAGAGCTGGTTTTTCCAGCGCATGGACTGGAGCAGACAAAAGACCAGCGCGGATTCTTCCCAGCGTTTGGTTGGTTCGAATTCCTGAACTTTTTGGGCGTACGAATCCCACAAGGCCATGAGGGAGGCCTCGTCGAAGGCGTTCAGCTGCCGGGCCAGCCTGAGCAACACTTTTTCCATAACCTGCATCGACTCCTGGGGCGCCGACGCAACGCGACGGCAGTATTCCCGCACCGTACGCCATCTTGTTGGCAAATCCAAGGGGCCGCCCCCCCGTTTTCCCGGCGGACAGGGAATTTGCCCATGCGGAAGGCATGTGGTAGATGACAAGGTCCGCGTCGCTGCTGTGGTCAGGGCGCGGTCAATCACCAATCACTCACTGCGACACATCCAAGCGAGCGCCATCCATGCAAGACCTCAAGCGCATGTACAAGAACCTGGAAAAGGACATCTTTCCGCAAAAGCTGACCCTGCGCCTGGGCGAGCAGGAGCTGCTCTTCGCCAAGCGCAGCTGGGTTATCGACAGCCAGGAAAAAGGCCTGCGCTACGGCGAGAACCCTGGCCAGTCCGCCGCCCTGTACGCCTGCGTTTCCGGCCAGCTGCAACCCGGCGGCGTGGACCTGCGCTCCGCCGCCCCTGGTCTTGTTTCCACCATGACTGAAGCCCAGATGCTCCAGGCCGGCAAGCATCCCGGCAAGACCAACCTGACGGACGTGGATAACGGCGTCAACATTCTGCAATATCTGACCGCCAAGCCCGCCGCGGTGATCCTCAAGCACAACAATCCCTGCGGCGCCGCCTGGAGCGACGCCGGCCTGGCCGACGCCATTGCCAAGGCCTTCTGGGGTGACCGCATTGCCGCCTTTGGCGGTGCAGTGGTGGTCAATCGCCCCCTGGACAAGGACGCCGCCGCCTTCCTGAGCACCCAGTATTTCGAGGTGGTGGCTGCTCCGGCCTTTGAGCCCGGCGCGGTGGAGGTGCTCAAGTCCCGCAAAAACCTGCGCATTCTCGAACTGCCCGGCCTGGCCGAGCTCGGCGCCCTGGCCGATCAGCCGGTCCTGGAAATCAAGTGCCTGACTGACGGCGGGATCATCCTGCAGACCAGTTTCCTCAATCGCATCCGCAGCGTGGAGGATTTCATCCCTGCCACGGCCGAAAAGGATGGCGTGACCATCCTGGCCCGCAAACCCACCCGGCAGGAAGCCGAAGACCTGCTCTTTGCCTGGGCCGTGGAAGCCGGTGTGTCCTCCAATTCCGTGCTCTTTGCCAAGGACGGCGCTACCGTGGCCATCGGCGCTGGCGAACAGGACCGCGTGGGCTGCGTGCAGCTGGCCGTGTTCAAGGCCTACACCAAGTATGCTGATGTGCTGGCCTTCAAGGAGCAGGGGCTTTCCTTCTACGAACTCAAGGCCAAGGCCCGCGAGGATGGCGCGTTCCAGGCGATTCTGGACGACATCCAGACCCGGACCCAGGCCGCCAAGGGCGGGCTCATCGGCACGGCCATGGTGTCCGACGGGTTCTTCCCCTTCCGCGACGGCGTGGACGCCGCCCTGGAACACGGCATCGCGGCCATTGCCCAACCCGGCGGCTCCATGCGCGATTTCGAGGTCATCCAGGCGGTCAACGAGTCCAAGCCGCAGGCGGCCATGGTCTTTACCGGCCAGCGTTCCTTCAAACACTAATCCACCAAGGCGGCCTCTTGATTCTTCCTGCCGTGCAGCATCCCGGCCCGGGATGCGTGGTGGAGTTTCTCCACAGCAACAAACCGCAGCTGGCCATTGTCGTGGGCGAGAGCGGCGGTCGCTTGCGCCTGTTCACCCAGAACAAGCGCGAGACGCTGCTGCCTGCGGCCCGGGTCCTGCCCTGGATCGGGCCGCAGCACGGGGCGGCGCTTTCGCGCAATGAGCTGGAATCGCTTCTGGAAGAGCGACACCAGGCCCGTGCGGCCCTGGAAGCGGCCATAGACCCCATGGAAATCTGGGAGCTGGCCCAGGGCGAGCTGGAAAAGGCCAGTCTGGACTGGTTCGCCGAACTGCTCTGGCCCAAGGAGGACGCCCGGGACGCCGACCGCCGCGCCGCAGTGGGGCGGGTGCTGCTGGCGTGCAAGACGCACTTCCGCTTTCAGCCGCCGCACTTTGAAATCCATCCCCAGGCCATGGTGGAGGCCCGGCTGGCAGAGCAGGAGCAGCGCGCGGCCCGCGAGGCCCTGCAGACTGCTGGCGAGAAGCTCTTTCCCCTGCTCTGGAGCGTGCACCTGGGCAAGGCTGTTCCGCCCCCGCCCCCGGCTAGTGCGGAGGAACTGGCCCTGGCCGACCTCCTGCGCACGCGCATCACCCACCCGGAAGATCAGGACACCGCGCCCCTCTGGCAGCATCTCAAGAAGGGTCTGCCGCCAGAGGAGTCGCAGCTGCCCCTGCTGCTGGCCCGGGCCTGGGGGGTGGTGGCGTTTCATCACAACATTCCGCTGGACCAGGCCGGATACGAAGCCGACTCCGACTGGGCCGATGCGTACCGGTCCGAGCTGGAGATCTGGCGGGATACGGCCGCGTCGGCGACGCTGTCCCTGCTGGATCTGCCCTTGCTCAGCGTGGATGGCGAGACCACGCGGGACATTGATGATGCCTTTCACATCCAGCGTCTGGACGACGGCTTCCGCTGCATCGTGGCCTTGGCTTGCCCGGCCTTGGGCTATCCCTTTGGCGGGCCATTGGACGAGGCTGTGCGCCGGCGGGCCTCCTCATTGTATCTGCCCGAAGCCGTGCTGCACATGCTGCCGGAATGCATAGGCATTGCGGAGTTTTCCCTGTTCGCTGACGCCTCTCGCCCGGCCTTGGTCCTGGACATGCGCCTGGATTCGCAGGGCATGCTTGTGGACACGGCCTTGCAGCTGGCGCGGGTGAGCGTGACGCAAAACCTGTCCTATCAGCGGGCCGAGGCGATGCTCTCGGCCGCCCGGAACGAGCACAGCGAGGACCCCTGCGGCCTTGCGCCGGGCCATGCCCTGGCGGTGTTGCGCCGGCAGCGCCGTCTGGACCGTGGCGCCTTGCAGGTGGAGCGGAGCGAGCCGGAGCTGGTGCTGGAAGGCGACGCCCCGGAACGCCTGGGCCGCGATATCCTGGCGCGGTTGGTCAACAAGCCGTCCACCCCGGGGACGCAGCTTTTGGTCAGCGAGTTGATGATTCTGGTGAACGCCGCGGCGGCCCGTTGGGCTTCGGCGCAGGAGCTGCCCCTGCTGCACCGGACGCAGGATGTGCCCATCACTGCGGAAGCACAAGGAATATGGTCCAGGCCTCAGGATATATACCGGGCCATGCGCGGCATTGGCGCCACAGGCCTGGAGCTGGCGCCGCGCCGCCACGCCACCCTGGGCGAATCCATGTACGCGCCGGTCAGCTCACCGCTCAGACGCTATGTGGATCTGATCAACCAGGCCCAGCTGGTCGGCATGCTGCAAGGTGCGCCGGCGTTTTCGCGCGAGCAGCTGGAAGGCCTGCTGCCGGCCATCCAGACCGGGGCCGAGACCACGGGCCGGGTCCAGCGCTTCCGGACGCGGTACTGGAAAATGGAGGCCCTGCGGCAGGCCGCCGCGCAGGCAACCTTCCCCGGCGTGGTGGTGGAGGTGAATGCCACCCTGGTCACCTGCGCCATGCCCGAGGCCCAGTTGTATATCCGCGGGCCGCGCCGGCTGTTTGGAGATGATTGCCATGTGGGCCAGCGCGTGCAGCTGACGCTCGGGCGCATTGATCCCCTGCACAATGAAATGCACATCATTGAAACCGCCGTGGATTACGACAATGCTGGCGGCGATCTGGATTCCACCCTGGAACACGCCATGGCCGCCCAGGCCGGGCGCACGTTCTGACCCGCCCCTCCGGGAGGTTCTGCCCCATGTGGATGCTTATGATTCTTGCGGCATACGTGCTTGGTTCCATCCCTTTCGGCCTGCTTATCGCCAAGGCCTTTTGCGGTGTGGACCCACGCACCGAAGGCAGCAGGAACATCGGCGCCACCAATGTGGCCCGGCTTTGCGGCATGCAATGGGGCGTGACCGCCATGTTGCTGGACATGGCCAAGGGCTTTTTGCCCGCGCTCATGGCCGACCAGCTCGGGGCAGGTCCGGGCCTGACGGCGTGCATCGCCCTGGCCGCCCTGCTGGGGCATGTGTATTCGGTGTTTCTGCGCTTCAGGGGCGGCAAGGCCGTGGCCACCACCCTGGGCATTTTCGCGGCTCTGGCGCCCTGGCAGTGCCTGGGCGCGGCGGCAATCTGTCTGGCAGCCATCGCGGTGTCGGGATACGTGTCCCTGGGCTCGCTGGCGCTGGTGGTTGCCTTGCCGATCCTGCTGGCCACCACTGGGGCGGGCGGCGTGGATGGAGTCGGCGGCTCCGGGGATTATTTGCTGCTCTCGCTGGCAGTGGCGGGACTGGTGTTCTGGCGGCACCGGGAAAACATCGGCCGCCTGCTGCGGGGCGAGGAAAAGAGCTGGCGCAAGGGCAGGGAATCTGCCGCCGACAAGCAGCATACGCCCTGAGCGGACAACCTGCCCCCCTGAAGTATTCCCGAAGAAAGGCCCCGGTTGCACGCGCGTTGCGCTTGCGGCCGGGGCCTTGCACACGAACAGAAGGCGCGTGAGCTTCCTGAACTACGGCATCACCACCACGCGAGGACCAGGGCGATACACGGGGGCGGGGCGCACCACCACAGGGGCTGGCGCAACCACCACGGCGGGCGGCGGGGGAGCCACATACACCGGAGCCGGCGGCGCCACCACCACAGGGGCGGGAGCGACCACCACAGGGGCAGGAGCCACCACCACCGGCGCAGGCGCGGGGGCCACGACGACCGGGCCCGTGCTCACGGAGACGCCATTATCTCCGACATGCAGGCTGAACGCCTGGGCCATGGCGCTGGTGGTCATCACGAGCCCCAGGACGGCGACAATGGCGAGCAACAGTTTGTTCATGACGAACTCCTCTTTTACATGCATGCGTCAACAGGTAGTTGCAGAAATATCACAGTGTGATTGGAATGCAATAATTTTTTTGTAAATGTTAAGTATAGTGAGTTGCAGTTGATTTGCCTGGGAGATACACTTGTATCAATCGTGCGGAAAGACGCACGTCTGCCCCCTCATCAGACGGGCTCCCACACGGAATCCGGGTCCTCGTCTCCATGCTCCTGCCAAGGAATTCCACATGTTGCTGCATCCAGCCTTCGATCCCGTAGCCATTCAACTCGGTCCATTGGCCATCCGCTGGTATGGCCTCATGTATTTGCTGGGGTTTGGCCTGGCCTGGGGCCTGGGCCGTTGGCGCGCGGCCCGCAAGCCCTGGTCCGACGCCGGGTGGACCCCCGCGGACGTGGATGACCTGATTACCTGGTGCGTGGCCGGGCTCATCCTCGGGGCGCGGCTTGGCTACACGCTCTTTTACGATTTCAGCCACTTTGCGCATAACCCGCTGGACGTGGTGCGCATCTGGCAAGGCGGCATGAGTTTTCATGGCGGACTCCTCGGCATTGTCCTGGCCGCCATGCTCTTCAGCAGACTGCGGAAGAAACCATTCTTCACCATTGCTGATTTCGTTTGCCCTCTGGCCCCTCCTGGTCTGTTTGCCGGCCGCATGGGAAATTTCATCAATGGCGAACTCTGGGGCCGGCCCACGGATCTGCCCTGGGGCATGCTCTTTCCGGACCCGGCTGCCGGCGGCGTGCCGCGCCATCCTTCGCAGTTGTATGAAGCCCTGCTGGAAGGCGTGGTGCTGTTCGTAACGCTCTGGTTCTTTTCTCGAACCCCCAGACCCAGGGGGGCGGTCACGGGCCTCTTTTTGCTGTGCTACGGGCTGTTCCGCGGCCTGGTGGAACTGGTGCGCGAGCCGGACGCCCAGCTGGGCTACCTGGCCTTCGGGTGGCTGACCATGGGGCAGCTGCTTTCCGTGCCCATGATTCTTGCGGGGGTGGGCATTCTGTGGTGGGCGTATTTCGTTCCGCCAAAAAAAGGGGGGAACGACTGATTTTTTGTCAAACTCCTGGTTTCATGCTAGGGCATGGCCATGAGGCACAAACCTGCACAGTTGCAACGAATCGCCTTGGGGGGGCTGGCGCTGTTGGCCAGCGCGTTGGTTGTTGCAATGAGCATGGTTTCGACCGCCGCTGCCGCGCCGTTAACCGTGCAGCTCAAATGGCGGCATCAGTTCCAGTTTGCGGGGTATTATGCAGCACTGGCGCAAGGGTATTACCGTGACGCCGGCCTGCAGGTGGAACTGAAGGAATGGACCGGCCCTCAAAGCCCGGTGGAAGAAGTGCTGGCCGGCCGGGCGGACGTGGCCGTGGGTGCGGCGGACATTCTGCAGGCCCGGTTGCAGGGCCAGCCTGTCGTGCTGCTGGCGTCCATCTTCCAGCGGTCTCCCCTGGCCTTGCTGGCGCTCAAGCCGTCGGGAATTGCCACGCCGCAGGATCTGGCCGGCAGGCGTCTGAGCATCACCCGGCACAGCGATCTGGAGCTGTGGGCCATGCTGCGCCTGGCGGGTGTGCGGGAGCAGGATGTGGTCATTGCCGATGATCCACCCAACCGGGTCCGCGATTTGCTGGCTGGTACCGTGGATGCCATCTCCGGCTACCTGTCTACCCAGGCCCCCCAGCTCCAGGAGCGCGGCATGGACCCGGTGGTGCTGCGTCCATCCACCTACGATATTGAATTTTATGGCGATTCCCTGTTCACTTCCAAGGCTGTGTTGCAGGCGCGTCGAGAGGAGGTGGAGCATTTCGTCCGTGCCACCCTCAAGGGCTGGGAATACGCCCTGGCGCATCCCGATCGGACCGTGGATTTGATTCTGGAACACTACACGCCAGAGGCGGACCGCGCAGCCCTGCTCAGGGAGGCAGAGGCCGTGCGGCGGCTCATCGCCCCGGAGCGGGCGCCTGTCGGGGCATCCGAGCTTGTGCGCTGGCGGGCCATGGCTGAGGAGTTGCTGGCCCTGGGATATGCCGGGGATATCGCGCTGGTTGACGGGTTCATTCATACGCCCGGGGAGTTGCGCACGCAAGAGAGTTGGCGGTTTCTGGCGGTGGTGGTGGGCATTGCCTTGTTGGCCATGACCTGTGTGGCGGCCTTGCTGGTGATCAACCGGCACATGTCACGGGAGATCCGGCGGCGAAAAGCGGCCGAGGCCACGGCCAGGGAAACAGGCAGGCTGCTGGAGAGCATGTTGCGCCAGCTACCCGTGCTGTTGTTCCGGGTGAATGCCGCGCAGGAAATCCTGTTTTGCCGCGGCCAGGGGCTGCGCCGGCTGGGTGTGGAGGACGACGCCCTGGTGGGCCGCCGGCTGGATCTCGTGTTCCCGGACATTGCCCGCCGGTTGCAGGATGCCCGGGGTGGCGAGCCAATTTCCTTTGAAGTACAGGGGGTTACCAAAGACTCGCCCTGGCAGCTGGAAACATACGCCTTTCAGGATGACGACGGCTGCCGCACGGCGTTCGCCCTGGACACCACGGCCATGCTGCAGGCCGAGCAGGTGCGCGCGCGGCTGCTGGCGCTCATCGAAAGCACACCGGACATCGTTTCAATGGCCGATGCCGCCGGCAAGGTCATGTATCTCAACACCGCCGGCCGGGCGTTCTTTGAGATGGGCGAGCCGGAGGGCTCCAGGCTGCTCATTCCCATGTTTCATCCCCTGGACGCCAACCGGCGCATCCTGAATGATGCCATTCCCACGGCCATCCGGGAGGGCATGTGGATGGGCGAAACCGTGCTGCGCAACCTGCAAGGCCAGGAATTGCCCGTTTCCCAGGCCATCATCGCCCACAAGGATCCCGACGGGACGGTGCGGCATCTTTCCACCATCTGCCGCGACTTGAGCCGGCGCATGGAAATGGAGGCCGAGCTCAAGGCCGCCACCCGCGCCGCCCAGGCCGCTTCCCAGGTCAAAAGTGAATTCCTGGACCATATGAGCCACGAAATCCGCACGCCGCTCAATGGGTTGCTAGGCATGCTCCAGTTGCTTTCCCTGACAGAGCTGACAGAGGAACAGCGGGAATATGTGGACACGGGACTGACTTCCGGCCGCGGTCTGGTGACCATTCTTACCGATATCCTGGATCTTTCCCGGGTGGAGTCGGGGCGCCTGTCGTTGGAAGAGCGGCCCATGCAGCTGCGCGCGTTGGTGGATGAAGTGGCCTGGCTGTTCCGTGCCGAGGCCCAGGAGAAGGGGCTGGCCTTCCGCGTCTGGGTGGATCCGGCCGCGCCGGACACCATTATGGCCGATGCCAGCCGGTTGCGTCAGGTGCTGTTCAATCTTCTGGGAAATGCGGTAAAGTTCACGGACGCCGGTGAAATCATGCTGGAAGTGGTGGCCGTGGCCCCAGGCACGCCAGGTCCCCTGCAGGCAGAGCAGCACGGCAGCGGCGCGCTGGTCTTCCAGATTACCGATACCGGGCCGGGCATTGCCCAGCAGGATATCCCGCGGCTATTCGAGGCGTTTGTGCAGCAACCCATAGGCTCGGGCGCACATCGCCGGCGCAAGAAGGGCCTCGGGCTGGGCCTGGCTGTGGTGGCGCGGCTGGTCAAACTCATGGGCGGCACCGTGCTGGTGGCCAGCGTGCCGGGCGAGGGCTCGGAATTCACCGTGACCATTCCCTGCACCGTGCCAGAGACGGACACCTTCCTGCGCGATCAGAACACCCAAAACAAGCAGGGCGGGCAGGCTGATCCGATCGTGCCGCCAACGGCTCCGGAACCTGCTGGGAAAGCAGACAACGCTGAGGATTCAGCCGCAGGACCGCAATCAGAATCGCAAGCAAAACCGCAAGCAAAATCGCAGCCAGTACCTCAGGACCCGCGTGTTGACACATTGCGAATCCTGGTGGCCGAGGACGAGCCGACGAACCGCTTTACCATGGAGACGTTCCTGAGCCGGCGGGGGCACCGGGTTTCCATGGTTGCCGATGGCGAGAAGGCCTTGCACGCCGCGCTCGGCGAGCCCTTCGACCTGATCCTGCTGGATATTCAGCTGCCCGTGCTGAGCGGCCTGGATGTGGCCCGCCGGCTGCGCGAGCAGGGCATCCGCACGCCCATTGTGGCCATCACCGCCTTTGCCATGCAGGGCGACCGGGAACGCTTTCTGGAAGCAGGGATGACGGACTATCTCTCCAAGCCCCTGGACTTCAAGGCGTTGGAAACTTTGCTGCAGCAGTGCGCGGCGTTGTAGTCGCTGTCGTGCTCCCCCCCACTGCGCCTTCGCTCCGACCTTTCGCCGCGCCTGCCTTTCTCTCCCCCGGCCTGCTATACTGTCCATGACTTGTTGGCAGTGGGCGCGGCAGACGAGCGAGCCCAAATGAAGGAGCCTACGGCCAAAGTGGCTTGCCACAATTAGACATTTTTACCGAAAGCCCCGACCACTTTTCTATTATTGTACCGTTTTCATCGATAAAGCGAATTTTGTAGTTAATATTTACATATCCAGCGCCATCCCCAAAAAATCTATCGAGTGTTGTTCGCTCAATTATCGAATCATTATAAAGCCATTTGGAGGAAAAGTTACAACAATCGGGATTGTTTCTCAAAAAATCATCAACATCGCGATACGGCACCAGTCGTTCTGTGGGCACTCGGTGGGGGGCAAATTTGGGGTCGGGGCTTTCAAAAAGAAATATTCCATCCCCCGCCGGAGGAAGTGCATCAAATGCTTATTTTGTTTTTGGATAGTCGCGCAGAATTTCAGTCACCACGCGGGCGATCTGCTCGTCGTCGGACAATACTCTCTCGGTCCGGTGGCAACACCCCAAAAAAATTCCAGAACCCAATGCGCAGCAAGCCTCCAGTAATAGCTATTGGCTTATATCCAACATACCCCAGCAAAATGAGCACGGCGAACAGGATGCGATGCCGTGCGATCCAGGAGCGAACTCTTTTCGAAACAGGGGGAACAGGTTTCATGCCACGCCCTCACGCGTGCTAGGGTGAGGCGGCGCAGCCGCATTCTGCCAGGGTCACCCGTTCCAGAATCACCGCGTCGGCCTGGGTATGGTCAAGCTGGCGGACGCTGCCATCGTGCAGCCGGACCTGCCAGGTGCGGCCCGCATCCAGGCGGGGCAGCATTTCCAGGCAGGTGCCAGGGGCCAATCCCGCGGGGCAGGCCTTGCCCGCGCAGCGGACCACGCCGCAATCGCCCTGGCGCAGCTTGCTCAGGGGGACCAGGGCGTCGGGCTGCGTGAGGGCCGGGTCGCGGGGGATGGGTTCGCCGTGGGGGTCGATATCTGGATGCAGAAGCATATCATCCAGATATTCCAGGGTTTCCGGCGCATGCAGGTGTTCCAGGCTCTGGGCTTTTTCATGCAGGGATGCAGCGGGTTCACCCAGATGATTGAGCCAGCTTTCCCAGAGCCGGTGTGCGCGGCGGATGCGGGTGGCCTCGGTGCGCCCGGCATCGGTCAGGCGGACCGTGCTGTCGGTCAAGTGCAGCAAGCCCTGCGAGGCCATGCGCCGCATGGCGGTGCGCGGGGGGAGTTTGCGCACATGCGAATCCCGCGGATGCGCGGCAATGGTGGCGAGGAGCTGTTCCTGGGAAAGCGGGGCTTCCTCGCTGCGCAGGACTTCGATGAGGATGTCTTCGGCCAGCTGCTGCGGGACCATCCGCGCCAGCCGCAGCCGTCTGGCCAGGATGCCGTATTTGGGTGCGAAGATGAGCACCAGCATGAACTGCAGGGTGCAGACGAGCATTACCGCCCCGCCCCCGGCCGTGTCCAGCCAGACGGACAGATACAGCCCCAGCACCACGCTGGAGACGCCGAAGATGGCCGCCAGAACCATCATCCGTTCCAGCCGGTCCGAGAGCAGATAGGCCGTGGCCGCCGGGGTGATCAGCAAGCCAACCACCAGAATGACCCCGACCATGGACACGGCGCTGACCACCACCAGACTGACGCAGACCGTGAGGGCATAGTCGATGAGCACCACGGGAAAGCCGATGGCCGCGGCCATGACCGGATCGAAGCTGGTGATCTGAAAGGCTCGGAAAAACAGGATGATGGCCGCAATGACCACACTGGCCGCCACGGCGGCGGCCCAGAGGTCGGCATTGGCGATGGCCAGCACGTCGCCCATGATGAAGTGCATGAGGTCGATGTGGATGGCGTGTTTGAAGACGGACACCAGCACCACACCGCCGGCAAAGACGCCGGTGTACATGACGCCGATGGCCGTGTCTTCCTTGACCCGGGCCACGCGGGAGACGAAGCCGATGCACATCACCGTGAGCACCGCGGCGAGGAGCGAGCCGATGAGCATGGCCGGGGCATAGGCCTCCACACCGAAGAACAGCTTCATGAACAGGTAGCCCCCGGCCACGCCGGCGATCATGGCGTGGGAGAGGGCGTCACCCAGGAAGGCCATCCGCCGCAGAACCACCAGACATCCCACCACGCCGCTGACCATGGCGATGAGGCAGCCGCCGAGCATGGCCTTGACGAAGTAGCCCTCGTGCCAGGGGGCGATGAGATGGTGCAGGAGCGTGTCCATCATACGGCGGGTCCAGCCTTTGTTGTTTATGGCAGGCCGAAGAGCCGGAGTTTGCCTTCGTAAACCTCGGAAAGCAGCTCTTCCTGGAGCACGGCTTCGGGCGGGCCGTAGCCGAAGCAGCGTTGCTTGATGAGGATCAGCCGGTCGAAATACTCGGCCGCGGTGGCCAGATCGTGATGGACCACCACCAGCGTCTTGCCGGCGGCCTTGGCGCGTGAGAGCACGTCCAGGATGGCCCGTTCGGTGGCGGCGTCCACGCCGGCAAAGGGCTCGTCCAGCAGGAGCACCTCCGCGCCCTGGGCCAGGGCCCGGGCCATGAACACGCGCTGCTGCTGCCCCCCGGAAAGCTGGCCAATCTGGCGGTGGCGGAAATTTTCCATGCGGACCATGGCCAGGGCTTCCTCCACAATGGCCTGGTCTTCCTTGCCGGGGTCCTTCCACCAGGGGACGTGCCCGTAGCGGCCCATCATGGCCACCTGGGCCACGGTGACGGGAAAGTCCCAGTCCACGGCGCCTCGCTGGGGCACGTACGCCACCAGCCCCTTGGTCTTTTCCACGGGCTGGCCCAGGATGCGCACCTGCCCGAGGTCCGGTTTGACGAAGCCAAGCACCGCCTTGATGAAGGTGGATTTGCCGCCGCCGTTGGGGCCGATGACTCCGGCCAGGAGGCCAGGCTCAATGCGCACGGTGACGTCCAGCAGCGCCGGCGAGGGGCCGTAACTCACGGTGAGGTGTTCCACCTCTATGGCGTAGGTATTATTGGACATGGGGAATCCGCTGCAGGTGGCGCAGGTCGAAGGGCAGCACCAGGGTCAGGGGCAGTCCGGGCCGGTCCGGCAGGCTCCAGGCCGTGGCCTCGCCCAGGGGGGAGCCGTTGAACTGGAGTTCCGCCCGCAGGGCGTGGGGCTGGTGCGGATCGGCCGGGGCCATGGCGGCCCGGATGACGAGTTCGCCCGGCTCGCCCGGCTCGCCCAGTTCACCCAGTTCACCCGGTGCCTCTGATGCTCCTGCTGGCACCAGGAGCGGCAAGGAATGGATCTCGAATGCCGGCAGCGCTGGCAGCGAGGCCACCCGTTCGCCATGGAGCAACACTTCCAGGGCCGGCGTGTCCGCCTGGGCGGCAAAGGGGCTGGGCGCCAGGGGCGCAGTGGCGTGCAGAACCAGCGTCACCCCCTGCATGGCGGTGAAGGTGGAAGGAACCTGCCCCGATACCGCAGCGGGAGCGCCCGGGGCCAGAGTCGCGGGGCTGGGCGGGGCTGTCCTGCGCATGTACAGACCCACACCGCCAAGAATGGCAACACACAGCGCCATGGCCAGCAATACGCGCACGCTATTGCTCCGTGAGGGCGTTGATGATGGTCAGGACATTCTCGCGCATCATGCCCAGGTACCGCTCGCCAGCCGAACCGGCCACGCCCATGGAGTCTGAATAGAGCGAACCGCCGATGACCACCCCGGCTTCGCTGGCGATTTCCCGCAAGAGCTTCGGGTTGACGCTGGTTTCCACGAACACGGCCCGTGCGCCCGAGGCCTTCAGGGACGTGACCACCTCGGCCCGGCGCGAAGGTGTCATGCCACCGCCGACCTCCCCGCCCGTGGACCAGCCTATAGGTGCCAGGGAAAGGTAGTGGTTTTGGGGATTGAAGCGATATTCGCGGCAGAAGTAATTGAAGGCATCGTGACTGGTGACGAGCACGCGCCGCGCTGGCGGGATGCGGCCGACCTGCTGGCGGATCCAGCCATCCAGCACGCTCAACTGGGCCAGATAGAGGTCGGCCCGGGCGGCATAGGTCCGGGCGCGGGGCGGGTCCAGCTGGATGAAGGCCTCGCGGATGGCCCGCACGTACGCCGCGGCATTGGCCGGGGAGAACCAGGCGTGAGGGTCGGGCATGGCCTGGCCCCCGTATTCCAGCTGCAGGGGGGCCACCTGCGCGGCACAGGTGACCACGGGCTTGCCGGCATCCCTGGCCAGGGTGGCCATCCAGTTGGCCCCTTCCAGGTGCAGGCCGTTCTGGAGGCACAGGGCGGCCCGGGCAGCCAGGGCCGCATCGGCCGGGGTGGGGGAGTAGGTGTGGGGGTCCGCGCCGGGGGCCAGAATACAGCGGATCTCCAGGTCGTCCCCGGCTATTTCACGAGCAAAATCGGCAACCTGGGTGGTGGAACAAAGGACCATGGGCCGGGTCTCAGCCGCCTGCTGCGCCAGACCGGGCCGGGCGGCCAGACACAAGAGCCCCGCCATGCCAGCGAGCAGGAGATGGAATGCAACACGCTTCATGCTCTTGCATATAGCACCAACCGCATTGGGCGTCATGGAAAAACACATCCCTGGCTCAGGCCGGTTGCACGAACCCGCTGCCACGGCTAGAGTGGAACGAGAGTAGAGCAGGCCAACTCACACGCAACAGGCAATGCGCAGCCATGCCGGGAGCCGCGGATGGCGGAACACGACATTCAGTCGGTATATGACCCAATGGGCGGGGGGGGTGGCGACGCTGCAGCCTCAGTGGAGGCCTGCATGGACACCGGCTCCCTGCCAACGTCAGACGGCCAGTGTCTGCTGGAGTCGGACGAGTCCCGGATTGTGGTGGGCCTGGTGGGAGCCGGGCCGGGCTTCATGTCCATCATGGAACTCGTCCACAACACGGAATACCACGATTTCGTGCCGGAAATGGTGCTGGCCGGCGCGGCGGAGATCGGGGATTCCGCGGCCAAGCGGCAGTATCTGGAGCAGCACGGCATCCCCGTGTTTGACAGCTGGGCTGCGCTGTACGCCGCCCGGCCGGACATCACCCTGGTCATCGAGCTGACCTGCAATCCCCTCAAAACCAAAGCCCTGCGCGAATGCCTGCCGGCCACGGTGTCCCTGGTGGACCAGCCTGCGGCCATCTTCTTTTGCGGCCTGCACAACATGCTGCAGACCTCCCGCCACTGCCGCCAGCGCCTGGACCGGCAGCAGGCCCTGATGCAGACCATTATGGACGAGATGCGCGAGGACATCATGCTCCTGGACCGTGAGGCCCGGGTGGTGGACCTGAATCGCCACGCCGCCGCGCACTCGGGAGTGCCGCGCGAGGAGCTCATTGGCAAACCCTGCTGGCTGGTGGAGCATGTGGAGCCGGGACAGCTGTTTTGCGAATCCCACAATGAGGCCTGCCCCTTCCACGTGACCCTGCGCACAGGGGAGCCGGCCGAAGCGCTGATGACCCGCGTGACCGATAGCAGCGAGCGGGGAACAGAATCCGAAGGCGGCGAGCTGCGCTACTACCGGCTCTACAGCTACCCGATCCTGAGCCCCCAGGGCAACCTGGCGAACATTCTGCTGATCCGGCGGGATATCACCGAGCGCACCCGGCGTGAGCGCGCCCAGCAGCAGCAGGAAAAGCTGGCTGTGGTCGGCGAGATGAGCATGTATCTGGCCCACGAAATCCGTAATCCGCTCTTTGCCATCGCCGGATTTGCCAACCGCCTGCGCCAGGCCGAGAACCTCAATGAGCCCCAGCGCGAGAAGCTGGAAATCATCGTGCAGGAGTCCAAGCGCCTGGAATCCATGCTCAAGAGCATCCTGGACTTCGCCAAGCCTTCGGCCGATGAAACCGGCATGGTGGATATCGCCCGCATTGCCAAGGATACCGCGGCCTTCATGCACCTGGGCTATGCCGCGCAGGGGTTCGATATCCGTTTTGAGCTGCGCAACGGCGCCGCGGCCCTGCCGAGCGTCAAGGGCGAGGCCTCCCGGCTTTCCCAGTGTCTGGTCAACTGCATCAAAAATGCCGTGGAGGCCATGCCCGGCGGCGGGCAGGTGCTGGTGCGGCTGGGCATGAGCGCCGAACACAGCGGCATGGTGGCGCTGGAAGTGTCGGACCAGGGCCAGGGAATGAGCGATGAGGCCATCCAGAAGGCCTTCAGCCCCTTTTTCACCACCAAGGAGGGGGGCGCCGGCCTGGGGCTGGCCATGGTCAAAAAAACCGTGGAGGATTTTGGCGGCTCCGTGGGCATCCGCAGCCGGGAGGGCCACGGGCTGACCATCACCCTCAACCTGCCTGCCGCATGAGGCCCCGATGCACCCCATCCTTGCCGCCCACTTGCCGGATCTGGCGTGCCTTGTCGTCGCGGTGGCCCTGTACGCAGGCTACCGCGGCTTTTTGCGCAGAAAGCTCAAGGGTGACCCGCTCTACACCATGCAGGCCTACACGGAAATGGCCCGCAAGGTCTGGGTGGCCAACATCATGCGCGGCGGCAAGGACATCCTGGCCGTGCAGACCCTGCGTAACTCCACCATGGCCGCCACGTTTCTGGCCTCCACAGCCATCCTCATGGCCGTGGGCGTGCTGTCCATGGCCAGCCAGTCCGGCCGTCTGGTCCAGACCTGGCACTTCCTCACCACCATAGACACCACGGACCAGAGCCTCTTCGGCTTCAAGCTGCTGTTGCTGATTGTGGATTTGTTCGGAGCCTTCTTCAGCTTTTCCATGTCTGTCCGGTTGTACAATCATTTGGGATTCCTGGTGAACATTCCCAATGAGGACCGGACCCTGCCCGCGGCCATGGAGTTTGCCGCCCTGGAGCTGAACCGGGCCGCCCGGCACTTTCACAACGGGCTGCGGGCCTATTACTTCATGATGCCCCTCTTGTTCTGGCTGTGGGGCTCGGCCATGCTGCTGGTGGCCACGGTGGGCATGCTTGTCGTCATGTACTGGCTGGACCGGACCCCCCGGGTGCGCCACGCGTGCCGCGACTGCCCCGAAGCCATGCCCCGGCAGCCCGACAACGAGAGCACGCTTGCGGATTAACCGGCGGGTTAACTGTATTGCAGGGCAGAGGCCACCCCGGCAGGAAGTTCGATTTCGAATCGCGTGCCCGGGGCAATGGGACGGGTGGTCACCCGCAGGGTGCCTTTGAGCTGGCAGGTCAGCAGCCGGACGATGACGAAGCCCAGGGAATCGGTCTGGGTGATATCCAGGCTGGTGGGCAGGCCCACGCCGTCGTCGGTGACCGTGAGCAGAGCGGTGCCCACATCGCTGGGCAGGAAGGAGAGCAGCACCGTGCCATGATCGCGACCGGCAAAGGCGTGGATCATGGCGTTGGTGACCAGCTCGTTGATGATCAGCCCGCAGGGAATGGCCTTTTCGATGGTCAGGCCGATGGCGCAGTGGGTCACCTTGACGTTCAGTGTCCGGCCGCGCACGCGATAGACCTGGGCCAGATGGGTGGCCAGATCTTCCATGTATTCGCAGAAGTTCACCGTGGCCAGGTCGTCGGAACCATAGAGCCGCTCGTGCACCGAGGCGATGGTCCGGATGCGGTTCTGGCTTTCCTTGAGCAGGGCTACGTCGTCAGGATCTTTGAAAAAGTGTGATTGCACAGACAGGAAGCTGGAAACGACCTGCAGATTGTTCTTGACCCGGTGATGCACCTCGCGCAGCAGCAGTTCTTTTTCTTTGAGTGAGGCATTGAGCTTGGTTTCCACAGCCATGCGCTCGGAGGCGTCCCGGGCGATGGCCACGCCGTAGGGGCGGCCTTCAAAGGTCTGGAGCTGAAACCGCACGTCCACAGGCAGCGGCGGCACGGTGTCGCAGGACACCCGGCAGAGCATGGAGGTCTGGCGGTTCTGGGGCATGCCCAGGAGCTGGGCGCCGTCTTCCGGGGCCATGAGCTCGCAAAGCCCGCGTTGCAACAGGTTGTGTTTGTCCAGCCCGGTCATGGCGCAGGCTGCCTGGTTGCAGTCGATGACGGCCATGGTTTCCGGATCCAGCAGGAAGATGGCGTCCTGCACCTGATCAAGCAGACAGCGGAAGCGTTCCAGAGCACGCAGATGCTCGTGCAGCTGGGAGTCGCGGGCATCGTCCTGGGAATCGGGGCGCAGGGGGGGCGAGGAGGCGGGGCGTTCCTGGCGCGCACATCGCGTGCCGGCCCGGGGGGCCATCTCGTGTGGGTGGATGCTGGAATCGGAGCCTTGCGGCACGGCTTCCCTCCTGGGGGTATCGATGCCGGCCCTGCACCATGCGCATTGAGCCGACGAGCCCCGTTGCTGCTGGGGGACATTCCTAGTCCAGAAGTTAGGCAAAGGCAAACAGTTCCGGTGGGCTCCCGGGGCATGTTTCAATTTGTACAGCATTGTCGAGGAGATGTGTCACCTTGACAGGCTCTTTGCCAGTGACTAGGTACAACATTCCTGGCTAAAAGTCGTATTCCACAAGGGCGGACTGCAATTCATGGGCTATCGCGTGCTGGTTGATCTGGAACGTTGCGAGGGCAGCGGCGAATGCGTGGAGGTCTGCCCGGTGGGTGTTTTTTCGTTGCAAGACGAACACGCCGTGGCCGAGCATCCGGAAGAATGCCTGGGCTGCGAATCGTGTGTGGAGCTGTGCGAGTCCGGGGCCATCGTCATCGAGGAACTATAACGAACAGGGACAATTGATGGATTTTACTCCGTTTTTTGCAAAGTATGAGGCGTTGGTGGCCGAGGCGGACGCGGCCTTCCGGGCTGTGGCCCAGCGCGAGCCCGAGGCCGTGCAGTGCGGCGAGGGCTGCTCGGACTGCTGCCACGCCTTGTTCGACCTGACGCTCATCGAGGCGATGTATCTCAATCATCACTTCAATCGCCTGTTCCAGGGCGCGGCCCGCTCCAGGATTCTGGAACGCGCGGACAAGGCCGACCGGGAAAACCATCTCTTCAAGCGCAAGATTTTCAAGGCCTCCGAAGATGGCGCCTCGGCCATGGACATCCTGAACGAGGTGGCCCGCCAGCGCATCCGCTGTCCGCTCCTCAATGAGGAAGACCGCTGCGATCTCTATGCCTTCCGTCCCGTCACCTGCCGCGTTTATGGCGCCCCCGTGGCCATCGGCGGCCAGGCCTCCAGCTGCGGCAAATCCGGCTTTCAGAAGGGCGGCAGCTACCCCACCGTGAATATGGACCGCCTCCAGGAGCGCCTGCTCATGCTCAGCCAGGAGTTGGTGGACGCCATGGATACCAAGTTCGCCCGTCTGGCCGAAATCCTGGCCCCGGTCTCCATGGTGTTGATGAACACCTATGATAACGAGTACCTGGGCATCAAGGCGCAACAGGGCTGCGGCGATGGCTGCGACTCCTACAACTGGACCCTGGGCGCCGGCCAGCGCGGTGCGGCCGCGGCGGACGCCTTTGGCGCGGCCCCTGCTCCGGGCAAGGGAGAAGATGATGGCCAAGGCTGAAGTCGTCCGCCTCTCCCCGGAAGAGGAACTGGAGCAGAAACGGGCCATTTACGACAAAATGAGCCCGCGCCGGCGCAAGTGGATCGATAAAATCGGCTTTGACAAGTGGGATCCATTCCAGACACCCAAGGATCCCATCGATATCCGCAAGGACATCACCAACCGCACCCCCCAGGAGCTGGCGACCATGTTCCTGCGTTCGCGCGAGGATCATGAAACTTACGGCGAGCAGTACGCCTCCGGCGCGCTGGAAATGGCCGTGGGGCTGTTGCGGCGCGACCCGCGCTACCTGGGCATGTTCTATTACTCCCAATGGTACCAGGCGCTCCTGGACAAGGAAGGCAAAACCTATGACGACTGACGCCCCCCAGCAGACCCTCGAAGGCTACATCGCCGAGCAGAAAGCCCGTCTGGAGGCCAACCCCCAGTGCGGCGTGACCCACTACAACCTGGGCGTGGCCCTGCTTTCCCGCGGGGATTACCTGGAAGCCGAGCGCGAATTCCGTGAAGCCGTGACCCATTCCCCCACCCTGGTGGAAGCCTATGTCCAGCTCGGCGGGCTGGCCATGCGCAGCGGCGATCTGGAAGGCTGCCTCAACTATAACAAAATGGCGGCCGAAGGCCGGCCCATGTTCGCCACTCCCCAGGGGAACATCGGCTTTGTGTACATGCAGATGGGCCAGCCCTCCAAGGCCGCCCGGGCCCTGGAACGCGCCGTGAAGCTGGACCCCAACTTCATTCAGGCCCTGGCCACCCTGGGCAACGCCTACCTGATGGAAGGCGACCTGGAGCGCGCCGAAAAGGTCCTGCGGCAGGCCCTGGAAAAGGAACCTCTCTTTGGCCCGGCCTGGAACAATCTGGCCCTGGTCATGCTGGAAGCCGGCCAGCCGGCCAAGGCCGTGGAATATGCGGACAAGGCCCTGGAAACCGGCTTTGATGTCCGGCCCGAGCTGCTCAAGGAGCTGGAACCGCACCGCACGGCGGCCTAGGCATGGCCGGCCGTCGCCTGAAGGCCGAACTCAAGGCGCTGCTCCAGCAGGACGACTGGCACGAGCGGCTCCAGGCACAGCTGCGCGGCGACTCCGGAGGTTCGGAATCGCCAGCCAAAAGTTGCCTGGGGCCGCTTTTCTCTTTTCTGCTGCTGGATGGCGTCATCCGCTGGCGGGCGGCCATGGCTGTTGGCATGGCGGTGGCCCGGCTCTGCGAGGACAAGTCTGCCGGCGGCATCGAGGCCGCGCGGGACATCCTGCGCCGGCTGATGTGGAACCTGAACGAGGAGAGCGGCAACGTGGCCTGGGGCGCGCCCGAGGCCATGGCCGAATGCCTCGTGCAGCACCAAAAGCTGGCCGAGGAATTCCACAACATCCTCATATCTTACATTGATGACACCATCGACCACGGCCTGTGGCTGGAATTGCCCCTGCTGCGCCGTGGTGCGGTCTGGGGCGTGGCCCGGTTGTGCTGCGCCCGGCCCGAACTCATGGCCCGCGCCGGCGCGCCCCTGCTGGCCGCGTTGCAGGACACGGAAGACGCCGAAATTCCCGGCCTGGCCGCCTGGGGGCTGGGCTGCCTGGGTCTGCAGGAAGCCCGTCCGGCACTGGAGGCGCTTGCCGCCAGCACCGCACCCGTGGCCTTGGCCCTGGATGGTGTAATGACGCAGACCACCGTCGGCGTTCTGGCTCATCAGGCCCTTGCCGCCCTGGAAAGGTCGTAACCCTGCCCTGGCGCGGGGCAGGCTGTATGCCTGCTGCGCCGTGCGAGTCTGGCCCATCAGGCAAGTCTGACCAGTGAAATGAGTCTTGCAATCGCGGGGGAGGGATGTTTCCGGAAACACCTCTCCCCCGCGCTGTGTGCAGGATCAGCAAATACGCGGCAGCTGCTCGCCTTCCAGCATGCCCAGCAGGCGACGGCCGCCAAGGGGCGTGCGCAGCAGGACCTGCCCGGCGCGGGTTTTGCCGCCAGTGTCCTGCGTGGGGGCCTGGATGGTCCCGATGCGCGCGGCATTGCCCCCCAGGGGATGGGCCTTGAGCAGGGCCAGGGCCTGTTCGGCGTCCGCCTCGGGCACCACGCACAACAGCTTGCCCTCATTGGCCAGATACAGCGGATCCAGGCCCAGAAAGCTGCAGCCTGCGGCCACGGCCGGGTGCACGGGGATGGCCGCCTCTTCCACCTCCACCACCACGCCGGACTGGCTGGCGATTTCATTGAGCGTGGTAGCCAGGCCGCCGCGGGTGGGGTCGCGCAGGGTATGCACATCGGGCAGGCTGGTGACGAGGGATTCGATCACGCCGTTCAGGGAGGCGCAGTCACTGACGATGGGCGTCTCAAAGGCCAGCCCCTGGCGGGTGGAGAGGATGGCCAGGCCATGGTCGCCCATGGTCCCGGAAAGCAGCACCACGTCGCCGGGCCGGGCGCGATGGCCAGAGGGGGCGGGGTCCACCAGGATTTCGCCGATGCCCGTGGTGGTGATGAAGATCTTGTCCAACGCGCCCTTGGGGCGACCTTGGTATCTCCGGCCACAATTTGCACGCCGGCCTCGCGCGCGGCCTGGCCCATGGCCGCGACGATGGTTTCCAGCACGTCCATCTCCAGCCCTTCCTCCAGGATGAAGCCGGCCGTCAGGTACCGCGGGCGCGCGCCGAGCATGGCCACGTCATTCACCGTGCCGTGCACGGCCAGGGAGCCGATGTTGCCTCCGGGGAAGATGATGGGATCGACGATGAACCCGTCCGTGGACATGGCCACCGGGCCGGAGAGCTGCAGCCGGGCGGCGTCGTCCATCACGGCCAGGACAGGATTGTCAAAATGCTTCAGAAACAGGTCGGCCACCAGTCGTTGCGAGGCCCGGCCGCCAGAGCCGGCATCGAGGAGCAGACGGGAAGAAGCGGTCATGAGGGAATCCTTTTGAAAGAAGGGGCGAGGAGGAAGCCCTTTGGGAAAGGGTTCTCCCCTCGCGCTCCCCTTTTCTGAACTTTTTTATTGCTCTTCTTCGTTACACAAATCATTCTGGTAACACCCCCTGACAAAAGTCTTTGGAAAGGGGGGCCTGTGGGGGGAGCACCTTTCTCCAGAAAGGTGCTCCCCCCAGCGCTTACACGTCCGCATGATACTTGAAATACGCCGCGCAGCTGCCCTCGGTGGAGACCATGCAGGGCCCCACGGGGTTGGCCGGGGTGCAGGCCTTCTTGAAAAGCGGGCACTGGTCCGGACGGATTTTGCCCTTGAGCACATCACCGCATTTGCAGCCGGGCAGGGTGCGGGGTTCGGGCATGGTCAGGCCAAGGACGCGCATGGCGTCCTGGTCGGCGTAAGCCTCGGCAATGGCCAGGCCGGACCGGGGGATGACGCCCAGCCCCCGCCAGCGGGCGTCCACCACGGTAAAGACCTCGTCCATGACCGCCCGGGCCTTGGGGTTGCCCTCTTCGCTCACTGCGCGGGGGTAGTCGTTGACAATTTCGGCAACCCCGCCCTGGCGGATGGCGTTGCGCTGGCGGGCCAGGGTCAGCAGGGCCGCCAGGATGTCCAGCGGCTCGAAGCCAGCCACCACGGCGGGGATGTGGTACTCCCGCGCAATGAACTGATACGGCGCCAAGCCCAGCACCAGGGAAACATGGCCGGGGAGCATGAAGGCATCCACGCGGGCGCTGTTGTCATCCAGCAGGGCTTTGAGGGCCGGCGGGACGAGCTTGTGCATGGACAGAACCAGAAAATTCCTGAGCCCCTGGGCCTTGGCCATCTGCATGGTGGCGGCGATGGCCGGGGCTGTGGTCTCGAACCCCACGCCGAGGAAGACGACCTGCTTGTCCGGATTGGCGCGGGCGAGATCCAGGGCATCAAAGGGGGCGTAGACCACCTCCACCCGCGCGCCCTCGGCCTGGGCGGTCTTGAGGCTGCGGCCCTGCAGGCCGGGCACGCGCATCAGATCCCCAAACGTGGCCACAATGGCGTCGGGCCGGGCGGCAATTTGCAGAAACAACTCCACTTCCTGCTCGTGGGTCACACAAACCGGGCAGCCCGGCCCGGAAAGGTGAATGACCGTCTCGGGCAGGATGGAATGAATGCCGCTGCGGAAAATCGATACGGTGTGCGTGCCGCAGACTTCCATGAAGGTCAGGGGCTCGGCGCATTCGCGTTCAATGGCCTGAACCAGGGAGCGGGCCAGGGCCGGATCGCTGAAGGCCTTGGAGAAATCGAAGAACGGCTGCTCCACGATGTCATCCTTGGTGGGAGGTGGCTGGGAGGAGGCGACCCTACCACCCGCGCCGCCGCTTGCCAAGGCGGCACCAGAGGGAATAGACCGCATGGATCATGCAGGAAATCGACGGGAAAAATCCACGCCGGGCCATGGCCTTCGGGCTGGCCACGGTCCTGTGCTGGTCCACGGTGGCCACGGCCTTCAAATTGACGCTCAAAGTGCTGGACCCGCCGCAACTGCTCTTGTACGCAGCGTTTTTTTCCACCGTCTCCCTGCTGGCGCTGTTGGCGGTCCAGGGGCGCTGGCGCGTGTTCGTGGAGGCGCTTGCCCGACACCCCTGGCGCTCGCTGGCGCTTGGAAGCATCAACCCGCTTCTCTATTATCTGGTGTTGTTTGAGGCGTATGCGCGCTTGCCGGCCCAGGTGGCCCAGCCCGTGAATTACACCTGGGCTATCACTCTTTCGATTCTCGCCGCGGTATTTCTCGGACAGCGGCTGCGCAGGCAGGACCTGCTGGCCGCGGCCGTGGCCTACGCCGGCGTGGTGGTGCTGTCCATGCAGGGCGGCTGGGACGGCTGGGGGCGCGTGGACCCGTTGGGACTGGCCCTGGCCCTGGGCTCCACGCTGATCTGGGCCGGGTACTGGATTCTGGCGGCGTCAGACAAGCGCGACCCCGTGGCTGCCCTGGCGGCGAACTTCTGCATGAGCCTGCCGGGCTGCCTGCTGGCCTGTATCATCCTCTCCTCGCCAAGTCCCGAGGGTTGGCAGGGGATCGCCGGCGCGGCCTACATCGGCTGCCTGGAAATGGGGCTGACCTTCGCGCTCTGGGTCACGGCCCTGCGGCTGGCAAGCAGTGCGGCGCAGGTCTCGTTGTTGATCTTCCTTTCCCCACCTGTTTCCCTGCTGTTGATTCACGTTTTCCTGGGGGAAACGATCCATGAGAGCACCTTCCTCGGGTTGGGGCTGGTGCTGGGGGGATTGGGCCTGCAACGGCTTGGGAAATAAACACAGAACATTTTGCCTGTTTTCACAATATTGTCATTGTTGCGACTTGCCTTCTCGGGTGACGATTGTGTATGTTCGGCCTTCCATGGCACTCCTGCAACTACACGATGTGAGCGTCCGCTTCGGCGGGCTGCAAGCCCTCAGCCGGGCATCTTTTTCGTTGGAGGAAGGGGAGATTCTCGGGCTCATCGGCCCCAACGGCGCGGGGAAAACGACCATTTTCAATGTCGTCACCGGCGTCTACAAGCCTTCCGACGGCGACGTGCGCTACGCCGGGCAAAGCCTGCTGGGGCTGCGGCCCTACCAGCGGCTGGCCAAGGGCATTGCGCGGACCTTTCAGAACATCCGCCTGTTCACGGCCATGACGGCCCTGGAGAACGTCATGGTGGCCCAGCACTGCCGGGCCTCGTCCGGGGTGCTGGGGGCCATCCTGCGCCTGCCCGGCCAGCGCCGGGAAGAGCGCCGCATCCGGGACAAGGCCTTGGCCGCCCTGGCTTTTGTGGGCATGGACCAGTACGCCGACGAGGTGGCCCGCAATCTCCCATACGGCCTGCAGCGCCGGCTGGAAATTGCCCGGGCCCTGGGCAGCGAGCCGCGGACCATCCTGCTTGACGAGCCTGCGGCCGGTCTTAACCCATCAGAGTCAAAGGATTTGATGGAAACCATCCGCCGTATCGCCGCCACGGGCGTGAACGTGCTGCTGGTGGAGCACGACATGAGCGTGGTTATGAACCTTTCGCACCGCGTGGTGGTGCTGGACCACGGCGAAATCATCTGCGCCGGCCTTCCTGAAGAAGTCCAGCGCGACCAACGAGTGGTGGAAGCCTATCTGGGCGCGACCGTCTGACGACACGGCGACCGGATCAGGCGTGTGGCATCATTAACATTTCTTTGCAGGAGGATGTGTTCCATGCGCATTTCCCGTCTCGTCGTGCTGGCCATGGCCCTGTGCCTGGGCACGGCCCAGCTGGCCTGGGCCGAAACCCTCAAGGTCGGCTCCCTCTCGCCCCTGACCGGCCCCTATGCCGCCGATGGCAATGACATTGCCAATGGCGTGCGCGCCGCCATCAAGGTGGTCATGGCCGATGGCGGCCTGCCCGGCTTCGACAAGATCGAGCTGATGGCCGAAGACAGCGCCTGCGACCCCCGCCAGGCCGTGGCCGCCGCCAACAAGCTGATCAACTCCAAGGTGGTGGGTGTCATTGGTGCGTACTGCTCTTCTGCCACCATCCCCGCCTCCGAGGTGCTGGCCGAAGAGGACATCCCCATGCTGACCCCGGCCTCCACCAGCGAAAAAGTGACCGAACGCGGCCTCAAGCACATGTGGCGCGTGTGCGGTCGTGACGATGACCAATCCAAGGCCGCCATGAAGTTCATTCAGGACAACCTGAAGGCCAAGACCGTGTTTATCGTGGACGACAAGACCACCTACTCCCAGGGCCTGGCCGACAACGTGGCCAAGTTGGCCGAAGCCGCCGGCCTCAAGGTCTCCCGCGACCACGTGAATGAAGGCGACAAGGACTTCAGCGCCGTGCTGACCAAGATCAAGGCCGCCAAGCCAGACGTCTTTTACATGAGCCTGCAGAACAGCGCCTCCGGGGCCCTCATGCTCATCCAGGCCAAGCGCGCCGGCATCGAAGCGGCCATCATCGGCCAGGACGCCGTGTACCATCCGCAGCTCATGGAAATCGCCAAGGACGCTGCCGAAGGCATGTATCTGACCTTCGGGTTCATTGATGACAAATCCGAGTCCTACAAGAAATTCCTGGCGGCCTACGAAGAGTTCGGCACCCCCGGCGCCTACTCCGGCTATGCCTATGACTCTGCCACCACCCTCTTCAAGGCCATCAAGGCCGCCGGCGGCACCGACCCCGCCAAGCTGCGCGCCGAAATCCTGAAGCTCGACTTCCAGGGCGCCACCAAGAAGATCAAGTTCACCGAAAATGGTGACTCCGGCTCCAACTACGTCATCCGTCAGGTCAAGGGCGGCCAGTTCATCAACTACTGGGATCCCTCCACCGGCAAGAACTACTAGGCCTGCTGCATCGCGAAGGGGATGCCGCCCGGCCGCGGCATCCCCTTCGACCTCCGCCCACCCTTGCAACAGCCAGGATCCATGGACTACTTTCTCCAGCAATTCATCAACGGCCTGACCCTCGGCGGCGTCTACGCCCTGGTGGCGTTGGGCTATACCATGGTCTACGGCATCATCCAGCTCATTAACTTTGCCCACGGCGAGTTCTTTGCCGCCGGCGGGTACATGGGCGTGATTCTGCTCTCCTTCCTGGCCTCCCAGGGCTACATGGAGACGCATCCCTGGCTCTGCCTGGGCGTGGCCCTCTTCCTTTCCATGGGCTATTGCGCCATGCTGGCCATGGCCGTGGAAAAGGTGGCCTACAAGCCCCTGCGCAGCTCCACCCGCCTCTCCGTGCTGCTCTCGGCCCTGGGCATGAGCATTTTTCTGCAGAACGGTCTCATGCTTACCCAGGGCGTGTACGACAAGGCCTACCCCACAGAGTTCACCCATGGTTCCATCAGTCTGGGGCCGGTGACTGTCAGCCTGATGCAGGTGCTGATCCTCGGCCTGACCGTGGCCCTGCTGCTGACCCTGAATTTCGTCGTCTTCAAGACCAAGCTCGGCAAGGCCATGCGCGCCACCTCCATGGACAAGACCATGAGCGCGCTTTCGGGCATTGACGCCGACCGTATCATCAGCGTCACCTTCGCCATTGGCGCGGCCCTGGCTGCGGCGGCGGGCATTCTTGTGGGTCTGTACTATGGCTCCGTGCGGTACGACATGGGCTTTGTCCCCGGCATCAAGGCCTTTTCCGCCGCCGTGCTCGGTGGCATCGGCAACCTGTACGGCGCCATGCTCGGCGGTTTCCTTATCGGCATGGTGGAGATTCTGGCCGCGGCCTACATCCCCCACGGCGGGGAATACAAGGACGTCTTCGCCTTCATCATCCTTATCGCCGTGCTCTATTTCCGCCCCACGGGCATCATGGGAGAGAACGTTAATGACGCCCGGGTCTGATCAGTCTGGCAACACCCGCTCGCCGCACCTGCGGCTCTGGCTGGGCCTGGCCGTGGGCCTGGGCTGGTTCGCGCTGCTGCTCTTCCCCCTGCTGGGCATCACCCCCGAAGGCTTGCGGTTCGAGAGCACCCTGAAGGTGCTCGGCCCTGTTGCCGCCGCCGGGGTGGGCATTGTGGGGCTGGTGGCCCTGGCCCGGCTCAAGGCGGCTGCCGGGGTGCGCCAGACCGCCGGCGTGGCGCGTGCCTCGCTGCTTGCCGGCCTGTCCCGGGTGCCCACCGCGGTCTGGATCGCCCTTCTGGCCGCCGGTCTGGCCGTGTACCCGCAGTTCGTGGGCCGCTATGGCGTGGACGTGGCCGTGAACGTGCTGGTGTACGTCTGCCTGGGCCTGGGGCTGAATGTGGTTGTGGGCCTGTGCGGCCTGCTGGATTTGGGCTACATCGCCTTCTACGGCGTGGGCGCGTACACGTATGCCATCCTGGCCACGCAGTTTGGCGTCTCGTTCTGGATCTGCCTGCCCATCGCCGCCGTGCTGGCCGCCCTGGCCGGGGCCTGCATCGGCTACCCCACCCTGCGCATGCGCGGGGACTATCTGGCCATCGTCACCCTGGGGTTTGGCGAGATCATCCGCATTGTCATCAACAACTGGATGAGCCTGACCAACGGTCCCAACGGCATCATCAGCATCCCCCCGCCCGGCTTTTATCTCCCGGTCTTTGACGGTGGCCTGTCCTTTGAGCACATCCTGTTGCGCAAGCTGGACGCCATGTACTATGTGGTCCTGGTCCTGGCCACGGTGACGATTCTGGCCGTGAAACGCCTGAATTTCTCGCGCATCGGCCGGGCCTGGGAAGCCATCCGCGAAGACGAAACCGCGGCCGAGCTCATGGGGGTGGACACCTTCCGCTTCAAACTCCTGGCCTATGCCATGGGCGCGCTCTTTGGCGGGCTGGCCGGGGCCTTCTTTGCCGCGCGGATGAAGTCCGTGGCCCCGAACAGCTTCTCCTTCATCGAATCCGCCCTGGTACTGGCCATGGTGGTGCTGGGCGGGCTGGGCTCCATCCCCGGCATCGTCCTCGGGGCCCTGGCCCTGGTGGCCCTGCCGGAAGTGTTCCGCGAGTTTGAACAATACCGAATGCTTGTTTTTGGGGGGGCCATGGCGGTGATGATGCTCGTCCGGCCGCAGGGGCTCATCCCGGCCTCGCGCATGGGCAAACGCGGGGAGGATGAGGCGTGATGATGACCAGCCCCGTGTCAGCAAGTCCTGCGTCTGCCAGCCCCGCCGCGCGCGCGCCCCTGCTGGAACTCTCCGGGGTGGATGCCAGCTACGGCCGTATCCAGGCCCTGAAGGGCGTTTCCCTGAAGATTTTTCCCGGCGAGATCGTGACCATCATCGGAGCCAACGGGGCCGGCAAATCCACCACGTTGATGACCATTTGCGGCGTGGTCAAGGCCACGGCCGGAACCATTGTCTACGATGGCCAGGCCATCCGCGGCGTGCCCCCGCACAGGCTGCCCAAACGGGGGCTGATTCAGGTGCCCGAGGGCCGGCGGATTTTCCCGCGCCTCACCGTCCTGGAAAATCTGGACATGGGGGCCTACCTGCGCAGTGATACCGACCAGATCCGTGCCGATCAGGAAATGGTCTTCGAGCTCTTCCCCAAGCTCAAGGAGCGCGCCCATCAGCACGGCGGCACCCTCTCCGGCGGGGAGCAGCAGATGCTGGCCATCGCCCGGGCGCTCATGGGCCGGCCGACCCTGTTGCTGCTGGACGAACCCTCCCTGGGCCTCTCACCCCTCTTCGCCAAGCACATCTTCCAGATCATCCGCACCGTGAACGCCGAGCGCGGCATGGCCATCCTGCTGGTGGAGCAAAACGCCAACATCGCCCTGCAAATGGCCCACCGCGGCTACGTGCTGGAAACCGGCCGCGTGGTGCTGGAAGACGACGCCCAGGCCCTGCTGCACAACGCGGATATCCGAAAGGCGTATCTGGGCGAGTAAGAGAAGAGAACGGCAGGAAGGAAGCGGGGGAACTGAGTTCCCCCGGGCCCCCTCCAATTAGTTTGAGCGGCTGGTCCCTTCGCAGACGAAGGGACCAGCCGCTCGAATATTATCAGGGGGTCCAGGGGGGATTATCCCCTTGGTTTTTTTCAGGCCATTCTTCCCACCTGCCTTCTGCCCCACGCCGCCTGCCCCAGGGCGATGCAGGCGTCGCCGGGGGGGAGCTGACGGTGCAGCAGGGGGGTGAGCCCCCGGCCGGCCAGGGCGGTGGCCAGGGCGGCGGGCAATTCGCGGTGCAGGGTCAGGTTCAACAGGCAGCCGCCGGAGAGGCCCACGTGGGTCACACCGTGCAGGGCGGACAGACGGGCCGCAAGGTCGGCCAGTCCGGCAATCAGGCCACGGTGGAAGCGCCGGGCGATGATACTGACGTGTGTGTGGCGGCGCAGATCCTCCAGGGCCGCGGCGAAGAGGGCGTGGGTGTCGAGCTGCCAGGGTGTGATGCCGTCGAGGACGGGGCAGGGGTAGGCCCCGGCGGCGGCGTGGTCCTGGCATTGTTCCAGGAGTACGGCGGCCTGGCCCTCGTAAGTGGCGCGATGGCAGAGGCCCAGGAGCCCGGCCAGGGCATCGAAGAGCCGGCCGCAGCTGGAGCTGGAAGGGGAGTTCAGGCCGGTGCGCAGGAGCTGGGGCAGGAAGGCTGCGGCGGGCTGGAGGTCTGGCGGCAGGGGCACGGGCAGGTCGTCGGGGCGCTGCAGGCCGAGTTCCCAGGCGTAGCTCATGGCCATGCGCCAGGGCTCGCGGGCCGCGGCCTCGCCGCCGGGCAGGCGCACGGGCCGCAGGTGGGCCAGACGGGTCCAGTCGCCGTTGGTGGTGTCGGCCAGGATGGCTTCGCCGCCCCAGACCGCGCCGGCTTCGCCCAGGCCGGTCCCGGCTTCGCCCAGGCCGGTCCCGGCTTCGCCCAGGCCGGTCCCGGCTGCGCCAAGGCCGGTCCCGGCTGCGCCAAGGCCGGTACCGTCCAGGGCCAGTACCAACGCCCGGCCGTGGAAGGCGTGCTCGGCCAGGACGCTGAAGGCGTGGGCCGCGTGGTGTTGCAGGGCCAGCACAGGCAGCGCAAGGCGTGCGCCGGTGTCGCGAGCCCAGCGGGAGGTCAGGAAGTCCGGGTGCAGGTCATGGACGATGGCCACAGGGGAGACGCGCAGCAGCCGCTGCAGGTGCGCGGCCATCTCCTCGAAAAAATGGAAGGTTTCCAGATTCTCCAGGTCGCCCAGGTGCTGGGAGACAAAGGCCTGATCGCCCTTGGTCAGGCAGAGGGTGGCCTTGAGCTCCGGGCCGACGCCCAGCACGCAGGGCGCGGCGGGGCCGTGTGCATCCAGCTGGATGGGCGAGGGCGTGAAGCCGCGGGCCCGGCGCAGGAAGAGCAGCCGCCGCGGCGGCTCGGGCGGCGGGGGCGTGTCCGGATCGCAGGATGTCTCGGGCATGACCTGCGGCACCGGCCAGGCATCCTCCGGGGGCACGCGCACGACGGAATCGTCCACGCGGACGAGGATATCCCGGTCGTGGAGCAAAAACAGGTCGGCCATGTCCGAGAGCCGCTCCAGGGCTTCCCGGTTCCCCAGGCAGATGGGCTCGCCGCCGGGGTTGCCGGAGGTCATGACCAGGGCCGGGGTAGAATCGGTCATTTTTTCAAGATGATGGAACAGAACATATTGCAGCGGCGCGCAGGGCAGCATGAGCCCCAGGGTGTCCAGCCCCGGGGCGAGGGACGGGGCGATTCGCGCGTCTGGTCGCAGGCGGCAGAGCACGATGGGCCGTTCAAGGGCCGTCAGCAGGGCGGCCTCGGCGTCGGACACGGTCACCAGCTGCCGGGCTGCGGCCAGATCCGCGACCATCACGGCCAGGGGTTTGTGTGGCCGATGCTTGCGGGTGCGCAGGAGGGCCACCACCGTTTCATTGCGGGCATCGCAGGCCAGGTGGAAGCCGCCCAGGCCCTTCATGGCCACGATCCTGCCCGCGGCCAGGGCTTCGGCGGCAGTGCGGATGGCCGCATCCCCTTCGGCCAGTCGAGGGGCATCCGAAGTTTCCTGCAGCCAGACCGTGGGGCCGCAGTCGGAGCAGGCCACGGGCTGGGCGTGAAAGCGGCGGTCCGCGGGGTCATCGTATTCGCGGCGGCAGGTGGGGCAGAAGGGGAAGCAGGCCATGGTGGTAGCCGGCCGATCGTAAGGGATGTCGCGGGTGATGGTGTAGCGCGGCCCGCAGTTGGTGCAGTTGATGAAGGGGTGCAGGTGGCGGCGGTCGGCAGGGTCGAAGAGCTCGGCCAGGCAGTCGTCGCAGGTGGCCACGTCCGGGCTGACCAGCACCGCATGCCCCTTGCCGGCCGTGCTTTTGCGGATGAGGAAGGTGTCCTCGCCGGGCAGCGGGTCGATATCCTCCCCGCAGCAGGCTGTGATCCGGGCCAGGGGCGGGGCCTGGGGGACGAGCGCCCGGCAGAAGGCCCGCACGGCATCCGGTGGTCCCTGGACTTCCACCACCACGCCTTCGGGCGCGTTCAGGGTGCAACCGACCAGCCCATGCGCCCGGGCCAGCCGGTACAGATACGGGCGAAAGCCCACGCCCTGCACCTGACCGCCGACGATCAGGCGACGGCGGACCTGCGGTGCCTCTGCACAAGAGCGCTGCGGGAGGGAAGCCGTGTTCATGGGGTGTTTCTGTACAGGGATTCCCTGCTGCTGGGAATGAAATTTACCTAACCTTATCCTGCCCGGCGGGTTGCCGTTCTGGACAGGCGCGGGCCAAGCACATATCATGGGGGGATGAACAGGGACGGGATGGCCTCTTCCCCGAAGCACATTCGCGTCAGGCCGTCTCAGGCCCGTCCCGCAGCCGCGACAGGACCAGTCTTGCCCAACGCATCCGACTCCGCCATTTCTCCTGCCCGTTTCACCCGCGATACCGTCTGCACCCGTTGCGCCGGCCATGGGGCCACCTGCTGCCGCCTGGATCCCGGCGGCTCCGGGCTGTGCTTTCCCGTGTCGGTGATGGAGTGGGAGCGCATTCTGGATGTGGTGGGCGGCATGCGTGGGGCCTTTGTGCAGGAGCCGAACACCGCGCCATTTGTGGATGCCCTGCGCCGTCTGTTTCCGGGCGAGGGCCGCGTGGTGGAGGGGCTTTTTCCACCGCACAAGTTTCATCTGCGGCTGGCCACCACGGCGTCCGGGGATTGCGTGTTCCTGGGCAGCAGGGGGTGTGCCCTGCCCACGGAGGCGCGGCCGTATTATTGTCGGCTGTTCCCGTTCTGGATGCAGGGCGAACGCATCACCATGCTTCAGGCCACCGGCTGCCAGGCTCTCCGGGAAGGAGGGACGCGGGAGGAGGTGATGGCCCTGCTGCACATGCGTGAAAGCGAGGTGCGCACCCTGCACGGCCGGCTGCGGCTGGCCTGGGGGCTGCCTCCCAAACCCGGCCAGCCCGTGCCGCCGCCGTCCTTTGCCCGGACCCGGCCGCAATCATGACGCCATAGGCGACCCAAGCCCGCATTTTGTCCCCATGGAGCGCGGCATAGCCCGTGTTCCTTCAGGAGGAAGTTTCCTGCCATGAATCGCGTTCTCAAGTTCCTGCTCGTTCTGGTCGTGGTGGCCATGCTGTTCGGGCTGACCGGTATTGCGGGGCTGTATCTGTGGGCCTCGCACGACCTGCCGCCTTTCACGACGCTCACGGACTACAGCCCGCCCCAGGCCACCACCGTGTACACCCGCCAGGGTGAGGTGCTGGGATATTTCTATCGGGAAAAACGCTTTCTGGTGCAGCTTTCGGACTGCCCTGTGCATCTGCCCCGGGCCTTTCTGGCTGCGGAGGACCAGAGTTTTTACCAGCACCCCGGCGTGGATCTGTCGGCCATCCTCCGGGCCATGATCCGCAACCTCATGGCCGGCGAGATCCGCCAGGGCGGTTCCACCATCACCCAGCAGGTCATCAAACAGCTGGTCCTGTCGCCGGAGAAGAGCTTTGAGCGCAAGATCAAGGAAGCCATCATCGCCTATCGCCTGGAGAAATACCTGAGCAAGGACGATCTGCTTTCCATTTACATGAATCATATTTATCTCGGCGCGGGAGCCTATGGGGTGGAGGCCGCGGCGCGGGCCTACTTCGGCAAGCATGTGGGCGAGCTGACCCTGGCGGAATCCGCCATCCTCGCCGGCCTGCCCAAGGCGCCGTCAGAGTACGATCCTTACCGCAATCCGGACAAGGCGCGCACGCGGCAGGAATACGTCCTCGGCCGGCTCCTGGAGCTGGGCTGGGTGACCCAGGCCGAATACGACGAGGCCATGGCCCAGCCCCTGAACTACCACCGCATGGAAGACCCCTCCTGGAAGGTCGGGCCGTATTATCTGGAAGAAGTCCGCCGCTGGCTGGTGGATGCGCTTTCGGAAAAGAACCTTTCCCGCCAGGGTGTGACCCAGCCCAAGTACGGCGAGGACGCGGTGTACGAATCCGGCCTGCAGGTGGTGGTGGGCCTGGATATGACCCACCAGCGCGCCGCCGAGGAGGCCATGCGCCGCGGGCTGGAGGCGTCTTCCAAGCGCCGCGGCTGGCAGGGGCCGGTCAGGCAGCTGGCGCCGCAGGAGTATGAAGGATTCCTGCAGGACCAACACATCAGGCCGGAATCCCTGGTGCATGGCGCATGGGTCCTGGCCCTGGTGACCAAGGTCGCGCCGGATGGGGCCACCGTCCGCGTGGGGCCGTTTCAGGGACGCATCAGCGTGAAGACCATGGCCTGGTGTCGCAAGCCCAATCCGGAAGTGAATTTCGAGGCCGCCGGCCAGATCAAGGACGCCACGCGCGTGCTGGCCGTGGGCGACGTGGTCTGGGCCTCGGTGGTGGATCCCAAACAGCCGGCCAAGGCTGTGGAAATGCACGTGGAAGGTTCGGCCGCACCCCGTGCCGCCACGCCGCCCGTGGACGCCAGACAGGGCCTGACCCTGGCCCTGGAACAACGGCCCAAGGTACAGGGGGCCCTCGTTTCCCTGGAGCCGAAAAACGGCGAGGTCCGGGCGCTGGTGGGCGGCTATTCCTTTGAGGAAAGCCACTTCAACCGCGCCACCCAGGCCATCCGGCAGCCAGGTTCGTCCTTCAAGCCCATCGTCTATTCCGCCGCGTTGGACAACGGCTTCACCCCGGCTTCCATCGTGCTGGACTCGCCGGCGGAATACCGCTTTGGCAATCAGGTCTGGCGGCCAGGGAACTTCGAGGGCAAATTCTTCGGCCCCACCCTGTTGCGCACGGCGCTGGTCAAGTCCCGCAATCTGGTGACCATCCGCGTGGCCGAGCGCATCGGCATCGATACGGTCATCAAACGCGCCAAGGCCCTGGGGCTGGAGGGAGATTTTCCGAATAATCTGGCCGTCTCCCTGGGGGCCACGGCGGTGCGGCCCATCAACCTCTGCCAGGCCTACACGGCCTTTGCCCGTCCGGACGGAGCCACCATCGCCCCCCGGCTGGTGCTGGTGGTGCGCGACGCCTGGGGGCGCAACCTCATGGTGCCGCAACCCCGCATCACTCCGGCCATTTCCCCACAAAATGCCTATGTCATGGCCTCCATGCTCAAGGACGTGGTCCAGTATGGCACCGGCCGCAAGGCCACGGCCCTGGGGCGGCCCATCGCGGGCAAGACCGGCACGGCCAATGACGAAAAAGATGCCTGGTTCATGGGGTTCTCGCCCTCGCTGCTGACCGGGGTCTGGGTGGGGTTTGATCAGGTTGCGGCCATGGGCCGGCTGGAAACCGGCGGCCGGGCCGCCCTGCCCATCTTCGTCTCCTACCGCCTGGCTGTGGAGAATCAGTACCCTGCGGCAGATTTTCCCATGCCCGAGGGGGTGGTCATGGCCAGCGTGTCGGAAAGCACGGGCATGCCCGTGCCCAGCACCGCGCCGGACAGCCTCATCCTGCCCTTCATCGCCGGTACCGAACCGCAGGTAGCACCAGACGACACGGACTACGACACGAACTACGCCGACTTTTCCGGCCAGCCTGTGGCCAACACTGCCGGGGGCAATGTCTCGGACAGCGCGGATGACGAGGAAGCCCCGCCTCCCACCCCCCGCCCCAAAGCCTCGGGCGAGGAACTGTTCAAGCAGCTGTTTTAGCAAAAAACGAGGGCGCCTTTCCGTAAGAAAGGCGCCCTCGGCGTTTGTGTGAGACGCGCGGTGCTTACCGGCGGCTTTCGTATTCCCTGGCCATCTTGGCCAGGGCGGCGAGGCGTTTGTCCACGCGGTCGTAGAGGCTGTCCCTGGTGAAGCCGCCGTCCTTGCGGGGCTTGCCGGCGGGGATGCCGGTGAGCAGCTCCAGGGCGTCCTCGATGCTGGAAACGGGGTAGACATGGAAGGCCCCGGCGCGCACGGCCTCCAGGACCTCTTCCGACAGCATCAGGTGGACGATGTTGTCCGCCGGCAGGAGCACGCCCTGCTCGCCGGTCAGCCCCCGGCGTTTGCAGACCTTGAAGAATCCCTCCACCTTGCGGGTGACGCCGCCCACAGCCAGGATGCCGCCGGACTGGCTGACTGCGCCGGTGAACGCCAAAGAGAGATTCAGCGGCGCGCCGGAAAGGGCCGAGAGCAGGGCGGCCAGCTCCGCGCCCGAGGCCGAATCCCCCTCCACATGGGCGTAGCTCTGTTCGAAACAGAGGCTGCCCGTGAGCACCAGGGGCTTGTCCTGGGCAAAGAGGGAGACAAGGTAGCTCTTGAGGATCATCATGGCCTTGGTGTGGATGGGCCCGCCCAGTTCGGCCTCGCGCTCCAGGTCCACAATGCCGCCATGCCCCACGCCCACGGTGGCGCTGATCTGATGCGGCAGGCCGATCTCATAGTCGCCGTACCAGGTGACGGAGAGCCCGTTCACAGTGCCCACACGGGAGCCAGAGGTGGAGACCTTGATCAGCTCCCGGTCGTATTCCTCCATGAATTCTTCTTCGTAGAGGTTGGAGCGGTATTCCTTGGCCTGGATGGCCCGGGCCAGGATGGCGCCATCCACCATGCGTGCGCCGTCCATGCGGGCCAGGGCCGAGGCTTCGAGCATGCGCTCGCGCAGGAGCGGCAGCTTGAGGGAGAGTTTTCGCTGATCTTCGGCCAGCACCGAGCCGTAATCCACCAGCTGGGCCAGGGCATGCCGGTCGAAGGGCAGCAGGTTCGCCTCGTGAATGATGCGGGCCAGACTGGCCAGATACTGCTTGATGGACTTGCCGTCGCGGGGGATGCGTTCCTGCAGGTGGGCCTTGACCTTGAAGAATTTGTGGAAGCGGTCGTCGTGATGCAGCAGGGCCTCGTAGGCTTCGTCGCCGCCAATGAGCACGACCTTGACGTCCAGGACCAGAGGCTCGGGCTCGATGGTCTTGGTGCGGGTGGTTTCGTGCTGCTCCGCGGGGTCCTCGATTTTGGCCAGGCCGGAACGCAGGGCGCGCAAGAGGCCTTCCCAGGCGCCGGCATGCTGGAGGATATCTTCCACATGCAGGACAAGAAAGCCGCCCTGGGCCTTGTGAATGGCGCCGGATTTGATCAGGGAGAAGTCGGCCACCAGCGCGCCCATCTCGGCCTCGCGCTCCACGCACCCCAGGAGGTTGGAGAGGGTGGGGTGATCCTCGATGATCACGGGCGCGCCCTGGGTGTCGGCATTGTCCACGAAGACGTTGATTTCATAGCGCAGGAAGAAGTCTTCCAGGGAAGGCGGCAGGCCATCGAACCCCAGGCTGCCGGCCACGCCCCCGGCCTGCGGGGGGCGCTCCTGGGCTGCGCTGTCCCGCGGGGCCACCAGATCCAGGTTCTCGATCACATCACGCTCAATGCCCTCAAAAAAATCGTCCAGCTCTTTGTTTTTCCACTCTTTTTTCAGGCGGTCGCGCAGGGGGTGGAGGTGCTCGGCCAGCACCTCGCGCAGGGTGTCCTCGTCCAGGGTGCGTTCCTGTTCGCGCACATCGCGTTCTTCCAGGAACATTTTGCGCATGTGGCCGTTCATGGCGTGCATGAGGGTGTCACTGCGCTGCTTGATGGCCTTGCGGGTGGTGGGGTCCAGGCGCTGGTATTCGTCCTGGGAAAGGACTTTGCCTTCCATCAGGGGGTAGATGGTGTAGCCGCCTTCATCGTCGATATCCAGGTTGAAGCCCTGGGACGAGGCGTCCTGGGCCATTTGCTCCAGGAGTTCGTCGCGGGCGATCTGCAGGCCGTCGGTGATGGCCTTGCGGCGGTTGAAGTAGGTCTCGTGCTCGAACTTGGCCGGAATATCACGCTTGATGCGCGTGAAGGCCTGGGCCAGCTCCTGCTTGAGCAGTTTGCCGCCGCCGGGGGGCAGGCTGATGAGCCTGGGCTTGTCCACGTCGTCAAAATTGGTGACGTAGATGAGATCCGGCGGGGTGGGCCGCTTTTTGGCGTGCGGGGTGAGGAAATCCCGGACCAGATAAGTACGGCCGAGGTTGGCCTCGCCGCAGAGGTAAATGTTGTACCCGCGGTCGTTGATGGCCAGGCCGAGCTGCATGGCGTCCAACGCTCGCGGCTGGGCCTTGGGCTGGGTGTCGGACGGCTTGCCGTTGAGGGCAATCACGGTGGAGTCGTCACAGGGGAGCTTGGCCGGATCAAGCCAGGCGCGCAGGCGTTCGGCGGGCAAAGGGCGAGGCATGGTCATAATGAAAAAAGGCTCCTTGTTGCCCCTCCAGTACGCCAGATGCAAGACCCTGTCGAGGGCGGGCGTTATTCTTTGGAATGCTTGGAAAGCTGGGGGGCTTGCGCCTGGCAGGCCGGGCACAGGCCGTAAAAATCCAGCCGGAAGGTGGCCACGGCAAAGCCGGTTTCCGCTGCCAGCTGGCTGGCCATGCGTTCCAGGGCGGCGCGCTGGGTGTCTGGGGACTCTGGATCCAGGATGGTCCCGCAGCGGGTGCAGATGAGATGCGGATGCGGCAGGGGATGCACGCCGTCATAGCGGTTGTCCTGCTCGCTGAACCCAAGCTCCAGGACCTCGCCGGCCTGTTTGAGCAGGGTGACGGTTTTGTAGACCGTGGCCAGGCTGGTGTTGGGATACTGTTCCAGGACACGCTGATGCAGCTGCTCCACGGAGGGGTGGTCGTGGCGCGCCGCCAGCTCGCGCAGAATGGCCATGCGCTGCGGGGTGAGGCGGTGGCCGATGGATTTGAGACGGGTAAGCATCTCCTGCAGCCGCCTCTCGGCCCTGGCCGTGGATTTCGCCGGGCCGGAAGAACCAGCCGGGCCGGAACGCCCGGAGCCGGGACTGGTGCCGGAGGGGTGTTTCTGGTCCATGAAAATCGCCACGCGCGCCGGCTAGCGCCAGGGGTCCCGCGTTTGGATGTTCAGGGCCGTCACCAGCCGGGGTTCTTCCTCCAGCACGGCCAGCCCGAGCATCAGGGCCGCGCGGATGACCTCTTCCCGCTCGTAGCTCACGCCGGCCACGGCCTGGATGCGCCGGGCAATGGCCGCATCCTGCAGACGGATGTCCGGCGTCTGCTCCGCAGCGGTGGCGGATGGCGCCGTGGCGGCAGCGTCCACCACCTCCACGGGCAGGGCTTCCACTTCGGGGATGGCGTCCAGCGTGTCGATGAGGGTCAGTTCCGGCTGGCCAGACTCGCCAGGAGCCAGGGCCGCGCCGGTGTTGACGGCCATTTCCTGCAGCAGGCCGGACATGGAGACGGAATAGGCATCCAGATCCAGCGGCAGGGCCGTGGAGCCTGCGGCATGGTGGGGCGCGGCCGGGGTGCGGCCGGCTTTGTCCATCAGACTGCCATTTTGTCCTGCCGCCAAGCCCTGGGGTGAGGCATAGGCGCCGGGGGCCTGGATGGCGTCCATGTCGATGGGCAGGCTCAGGGTCAGCTCGCCAGAGGGCATGGCCGGCGTTGTTTGAACGTCAGGCCCAGGAGCGGGCGTGGCGGATTCGGCCGGCTGGTCAAGATGGATCAGGGCCTGCCCTAAAAGTTGCTCCTGCACCGCGGCAAGCTGGGATTTGGTGCAGATGAGTGGCTCCACATCCAGGCCGGTGGCAAAGACGATGTCATCCACCGCCTGCATGTCCGTGGGGTCCAGCATGGCCACGTACAGGATCTCTCCCTGACGGGTGACCGGGCACAGCTGGCGCTGCACCAGCAGCTCGCGGGGCAGCAGCTCGCGCAGCCGGGTATCCGGAATGTGCCGCTGCGGATTGAACATCTCCACCTTGAGCTGGTAGCTGATGGCTTTGACCAGGTGGATTTCCTTGATGACCTTCTGCAGCACCAGGTATTGCCCCAGCCGCATGTTCTGGCGGCGGGCCTCGTCCAGGGCCTGATTGCGCACTTCCGGACTGATAAGTCTGGCGGTGACCAGCAGTTCCCCCAGCCGCCGGCGCGGCAAAGCGCCAGTGGACGGGCCGGCGGGTGAGCCCTGGGAGCTGGGCTGGGCGACAGGCGAGGAAGGCTTTGACGTCATGTCCGACTCCGGCAACGGATATTGAGCGATGCTAATAGCGGGATTGTCTCTGGCATTGCTGCAGCGCTGCATTGCACTGGTTGATGCACAGGGCCTTTTGCGAGGGGTTGATGAAGTTGTTGCAAGAGGCCATGCAGGTATTGTAGTTGGCATTGCAGACATTGATGCGATTGTTGTATTGCCTGCGGCTCGGGGGCGGGGGGGCGCCATACGTCTCGCCAGGCAGGACAATGACCGCCGGTGGGGGCGGGGCTGGCCGATACACATACGGTTCATCCACCACCACGGCAGTACAACCAGTCAGGACCGCCAGCAACAGCAGCGCGGCCGTCAGCGTCTTCAGGGCAGGTGCGGTGCGGAACAGGGGCATCAGGGGTATGGGGCGCATGGGGCCTCCTTGCCGGAGCATGCTCAGGCAGCGCGCAATGAGGATGACGTGACGGTAATATAGCCAGCAACGGCCGGCCGCGTGGACGGCGCATTGCCTCACTTCCCATCTACCTAGCAGAGCAGGCAGAATCTGTACAGCGTCTTGGTCAAAATTCTGCACCGCTGTAGTCCGAAATGTGTCGGGAAGGCGCACGTCCATGGCACCGGCCTGCCCTGCCGGGTGGTGGCGGAAGTGGCCTAGCCGCCTCCTTACTGACGGGCGGTGACTTCCAGTTCGGACAGCGCCGCCCGCTTCCAGCGCCGGCCGGGGTGCACGGACACGATGTGCAGCTTGATCCACTCCACCTGTGCATCCACCCGCACCACGGGCTGCCAGAGGAAGGAATCGGTCAGGCTGGTGCGGAGGGTGCGGCCTGTGGAGAGCTCCACATCCAGCTCCTTGATGCGGCTATACTGTTGAAAAAGCAGCGGCGCGGCCAGGCCATTGACGCACTGCACCTCGGTCACAAAGGTAGGCTTGCCGAAGGAGAGCTGCAGCCATTCGCCGGGTCCGCCCTCGCTGCCACCTTCCATCCAGGCTGTGGTGGGGTCGCCGTCAATGACATTGCCGGGCTCGAAGCTGGCCTCCTGGGTGGGCGCCTCGAACGACGAGGCCGACACCGCCAAGCCCGCTGCGGGCAGGGGCCGGGCCTCCTGGGCGGACGCCACGGCAGCGGCCGCAAGCGGCGCGGCCGCCTGCGGTTCCGCGGGCGGACCGGGCTGGGGCGCGGTATGCCCGGGCTCAGGTGTGGGCTCTGGCGCGGTCTCCTGTGCCGGGGCGGGTCTGGCCGGGTTGCTGACGGTGGCGTTGAGCAGGGAGCGGGCGTCGGGAGTGGCGGTCACGGCCAGGGCTTCGGCCATTTTTTCCAGCACCTCTTCCACCGCCTCGGAAATGGAGGGCAGGGTGTCCTTGGCAAAGGCCTTGTCCGCCAGGATAACCCGACCATCGGCCACGTTGATCAGCCGGGCGTCGAGGCGGAGGTCTCCACGATATTCGGACACAGCGCCGGAAAGCACGGCATCGGCATTGACCATGCGGCCGATCTTCTGGGCTGCCGAGCCAGAAAGGCCGGTATCCCCGAATTCCATTTCCGCCAGCACGCCTTCCAGCACGCTGCGTTCCACCACCTGAAACACCCCGCTGCGCACAGCCTCGGTGGTGAAAATTTCCGTGACCATCCGGCCGCGGTGGGTGGTGGCGTTGGCCGAAACGCGCGCCCCTTCACCCAGAAATTCAAAGGCCAGAATGGCCACAGTGCGCGGCCGGCTGGCCGCGGAGAAGGCCTGGCCCGGGCCTGCCTGCAGTACAGCGCATGTGCAAAAAAGAACTATGAAAATGGCTTGAACGCAACAGGGCAAGATTTTTGAAGACATGAGGAGCCTCATTTGAAACGGAGCGGGACGCGTCTTCACAAAAGGGACGCCCTTGGGGTATGCTTCACGGCCTGGAGATGGTCAAGGGGCATGTTCAAAAAAATTGATTCATCAAACAAGATTCTGATTGATGAATCAAACAGTGTCGTGTAAGTACCAACGAATTTCACCCCGCACCACTCAACCTCACACAGGAGCGTTCGATGGCCCAGCGCACCCAGACCATGGACGGCAACACTGCCGCAACGCACGTCGCTTATGCGATGAGCGAGGCGGCCGCCATCTACCCCATCACCCCTTCTTCCACGATGGCCGAACTGGCGGATGAAATCGCCGTCACCGGCCGCAAGAACATTTTCGGCCAGGTGCTGGACGTGCGGACCATGCAGTCCGAGGCTGGCGCGGCCGGCGCGGTTCATGGCTCCCTGGTTGCCGGGGCGCTGACCACCACGTTCACCGCCTCCCAGGGCCTGCTGCTGATGATCCCCAACATGTACAAGATCGCCGGCGAACTGCTGCCCGGTGTCTTCCATGTGTCTGCCCGCGCGCTGGCCTCCCACGCGCTGTCGATCTTTGGGGACCATCAGGACGTCATGGCCTGCCGGCAGACCGGGTTTGCCCAGCTGTGCTCCTCTTCCGTGCAGGAAGTCATGGACCTGGCCCTGGTGGCCCACCTGGCCGCCATCGAGTCCAGCGTGCCGTTCCTGCACTTCTTTGACGGCTTCCGGACCTCCCACGAAATCCAGAAGATCAACGTCATTGAATATGACGACATGAAGAAGCTGGTGAACTGGGACAAGGTCAAGGCCTTCAAGGACCGGGCCATGAACCCCGAGCATCCGCACATCCGCGGCACCGCCCAGAACCCGGACATTTACTTCCAGGCTGCCGAAGCGTCCAATCCCTACCACAAGGCCCTGGCGCACATCGTGCCCATGTGCATGGAAAAGGTCGCCTCCATCACCGGCCGCTCTTACAAGCCCTTCGATTACGTGGGTCATCCGGAAGCCGACCGCGTCATCGTGGCCATGGGTTCCGCCTGCGAAACCATTGAAGAAGTGGTCAACCGCCTCAATGACGAAGGCCAGGCCGTGGGCCTGATCAAGGTCCGGCTGTACCGGCCCTTCCTGCAGGACGAGTTCCTGAAGGCCCTGCCCGCCACCGCCGCCTGCGTCACCGTGCTGGACCGCACCCGCGAAGTGCAGGCCACCGGCGACCCGCTGTACCTGGACGTCTGCGCCACCTTCCTGGAAAAGGACATCCAGCCCCGCGTGGTGGCTGGCCGCTATGGCCTGGGCTCCAAGGAGTTCACCCCCTCCATGGTGCTTTCCGTGTACGAGAACATGCGCGCCGCCCAGCCCAAGACGCACTTCACCGTGGGCATCGTGGACGACGTGTCCTTCAACTCCCTGCCCCTGGGTCCGGCTTTCGACACCACCCCCAAGGGCACCGTGCAGTGCAAGTTCTGGGGCCTGGGCGCCGACGGCACCGTGGGCGCGAACAAGACTGCCATCAAGATCATCGGTGACAACACCGACATGTACGCCCAGGGCTACTTTGCGTACGACTCCAAGAAGTCCGGCGGCATCACCGTCTCCCACCTGCGCTTCGGCTCCTCGCCCATCAAGTCCACCTATCTGGTGGAAAGCGCGGACTACGTGGCCTGCCACAAGGACACCTACGTCAAGATCTATGACATTCTGGGCGACATCAAGGCCGGTGGCACCTTTGTGCTGAACTCTGCCTGGAGCCTGGAAGACATGGAACGCGAACTGCCCGCGTCCATCAAGCGCGCCATTGCCCGCAAGAAGCTCAAGTTCTTCAACATCGACGCCGTGAAGATCGCCGGTGAAGTGGGCCTGGGCGGCCGCATCAACATGATCATGCAGACGGCCTTCTTCAAGCTCGCCGGCGTGCTGCCTTTCGAGCAGGCCATCGATCTGCTGAAGACCTCCATCAAGAAGACCTACGGCAAGAAGGGCGACAAGATCGTCCAGATGAACTGGGACGCCGTGGACAAGTCCGTGGACGCCCTGCAGGAAGTGGCTTACCCCGCGACCTGGGCTGACGCCGTGGATCATCCTGCCGCTGCCAGCGACGAGCCCGAGTTCATCGCCAAGGTGATGAAGCCCATCCTGGCCCAGAAGGGCGATACCCTGCCCGTCTCCGCCTTCGAGCCCGACGGCCGCTTCCCCGTGGGCACGTCCCAGTACGAAAAGCGCGGCGTGGCCATCCTGGTGCCCGAATGGCTGTCCGAGAACTGCATCCAGTGCAACCAGTGCTCCTTTGTCTGCCCGCACAGCGCCCTGCGCCCCGTGCTGGCCACGGAAGCCGAACTGGAAGGCGCTCCCGAAGGCTTCGGCACCCTGGACGCCACCGGCAAGGAGCTCAAGGGCCTGAAGTACCGCATGCAGGTGAACACCCTGGACTGCATGGGCTGCGGCAACTGCGCAGACATCTGCCCGGCCAAGGAAAAGGCCCTGGTGATGAAGCCCATCGACACCCAGACCGCTGCCCAGGTGCCCAACTACAACTACGCCGAAGCCTCCATCAGCTACAAGGAAAACCTCCTCAAGCGCGAATCCCTCAAGGGCTCCCAGTTCATCAAGTCCATGATGGAATTCTCCGGCGCTTGCTCGGGTTGCGGCGAAACCCCGTACGTCAAGCTGCTCACCCAGCTGTTCGGCGAGCGCATGTTCGTGGCCAACGCCACGGGTTGCACCTCCATCTGGGGCGCCTCGGCACCGTCCTTCCCCTACACGACGAACACCGAAGGCTTTGGCCCGACCTGGGGCAACTCCCTGTTCGAGGACGCCGCCGAATACGGCTACGGCATGGAAATGGCCGTCTCCCAGGGCCGCGAAACCCTGGCTCTGCAGATGCGCGCCGCCATGGCCATGGACATTCCCCAGGGCCTCAAGGACGCCTTTGACGGCTGGCTGCGCAACATGAACCATGCCGAAGCCTCCAAGAGCTGGGGCGACCGCATCAAGTTCCTGCTCGGCAAGATGGGCAAGCTCTGCCCCACCCTGCAGCCCATCTGGGACCGTCGCGACCTGCTGACCAAGAAGAGCTTCTGGGTCTTCGGCGGCGACGGCTTTGCCTATGACATCGGTTACGGCGGCCTGGATCACGTCATCGCTGCCGGCCGCGATGTGAACATCCTCGTGGTGGATACCGAAGTGTACTCCAACACCGGCGGCCAGAGCTCCAAGGCGACCCCCACCGGCGCCGTGGCCAAGTTCACCGCCTCCGGCAAAAAGACCGCCAAGAAGGACATGGCCCTGATGGCCATGACCTACGGCTACGTCTACGTGGCCTCCGTCTCCATGGGCGCCAACAAGCAGCAGACCCTGAAGGCCTTCCTGGAAGCCGAAGCCTACCCCGGCCCCTCCCTCATCCTGTGCTACGCCCCCTGCATCAACCAGGGCCTGCGCAGGGGCATGGGCAAGACCCAGGAAGAAGGCAAGCAGGCCACGCTTTCCGGCTACTGGCCCCTCTTCCGCTACAACCCCTTGCTGCTGGCCGAAGGCAAGAATCCCTTCCAGCTGGATTCCAAGGCCCCGGACGGCACCATCCAGGAATTCCTGGGCGGGGAAAGCCGCTTCAGCATGCTGGAGCGCAGCCACCCCGAAGAGTCCAAGCGCCTGCGCTGCGAAATCGAAGCCCAGGTCAAGGCCCGCTTCGCCCGCCTCAAGGCCATGGCCGAAGCCCCGGTGCTGGAAGAAGCCTGCGATCTGGCCAAGGTCAGCATGCCTGCCCTGCCGGCTCCCGAGTTCTGCACCCTCTCCGAGACTGCGGAACACGCCCGGCCTGAAGAAGGCACCCCCTGCGACGTGGCCTAAGGCTGTTGCCTAACTCGTAGGATTGTCGTACTAAAAAAGGCGGTGGGGATAATCCCCACCGCCTTTTGCATTGAGGCCGCACGAGAAGACAATGGACGCACCCGCCGCACGCATACAGGCCCTGTCCGCCACCATCAATGAATCCCTGTCCGCGGGCATCGACCTGCCGGGAGACGTGCTGGCCTTTGTGGAGGGCATGGCCGGGGAAATCTCGGCCCAGGCCCTGCGCGAACTGCTGGATTCGGGCGATGCCACCGGCGAAAGCGTGCTGGATCTGGTGTTTTTTCCCGAGCGCCCCCTACGCAACCGGCTGGAGCCGCTTTTGGGAGCGGGGTTGAGTGCTCTGGAAAACGAGGCCCTGCTCGCCTTGCTGGACGCGGACCAGCAGGCCGTGCCCCTGCGTTTTCCCGATGGCGGGGTGCTGGAGCTTATTCCGCCAACCTGGGTGCTGGAACGCCTGCTCTCCCGGCTGCGGCTCACCCGGCAGGTGCCGGAGGTCATTCTGGAGCAGCTGAATGACGCCCTTGGCGAGCAGCGGGCCCTGCCGTACCGGACGCTTTTGCGGAACTCCCGCTGCGCCTGGAGCGAGGAGAACATCCTGTTTTTCCAAACCTTCCTGCGGCGCGCCAGCCTGGCACCCGGCCAGGAGGCCCGCTACACAGAGCTGTTCCAGGCTGCCCTGGCCTTCATGGATGAAGCCCCGATGGGCTGCGCCTCCTATACCGCGCTCATGGACCGCAAGCGTTTCTACCACGCCGCCCTGGAAAAGGCCCGGCAGTTCAAGGAAACCGCCCGCGGCCTGCCCATGGAAGCCCTGCTCTCCCGCGGCGTGACCCCGCCGGTGATGACCGAACAGGATGCCATGACCCGCATCCGCCTCCTGGATGCCCTGAGCCTCACGGTCTACGGCCACACCGACCCGCTGGAATCTCCCACGCACGAACATGTGCCCGTGGACCCGGACATGTTGCCGGAAGATTTCTAGCGGCCTTCGGATGGCCGAGCGCACGCCATGCCGCCTAAAGCAATCGCCTTCTATCTGCCCCAGTTCCATCGTATTCCGGAGAATGACCGCTGGTGGGGCGAGGGATTTACGGAATGGAGGAACGTGCAATCGGCAACGCCCTTGTTTCCCGGGCATTACCAGCCCCATGTCCCCCTGCCGGGGCTGGGGTATTACGATTTGTCCGACCCCAGGGTGCTTGTCCGGCAGCATCACATGGCCCTGCGCCACCAGGTTTCGGCGTTTTGTTATTATTTCTACCACTTCAAGGATACAACCCTCCTCGAAAAGCCGCTGAGGATCATTCGGTCCACTCCGGATATCCCCAATGAGTACTGTTTGTGCTGGGCCAATGCGCCCTGGACCCGGGCCTGGTATGGGCAGAACAAGGAAGTGCTCATTGAACAGGAGTATTCCGCGGCACATGCCCAGCGCTTTATGGAGCACGTGCTGCACTATTTGCAGGATCCGCGATATATCAAGATAGAAAACCGGCCGCTGTTACTGGTGTATGAGCCAGAGCGCATCCCCATCATCAAGGAATACAGCCGTATCTGGAATATGGTGGCCAGGGGGAATGGCTTTGACGGAGTGTATCTTGTTGCCGTGGAAGCGCTGGAACAGGGGCAGGACCCTGCAGTGTACGGGTTTCAGGCTGCAGTGGAGTTTGCGCCAGACTGGCTTTGTACGGGCGGGATGTTAAAAAAACAGGCAGGCCCCCGCCAGTTCGACTACCAGCACACCGTGAAGCAGATGATCCTGAAGCCTCGGTCGCCATACCCTCGCATGCGCTGCGTCTTTCCTTCCTGGGACAATACGCCGCGGTACAAAAAGGCCAGTGTGGTTTTTACCAACACCTCCATCGGGGCCTTCAAGCTGCACTGCGAGTTTGCCAGAAAGTTCACCGAGGTGCACCTGCCGCAATCGCTCCAGTATGTCTTCATCAATGCCTGGAACGAATGGGGCGAGGGCTGCCATTTGGAGCCGGACGAACGGCACGGCACCCAATATCTGGAAGTGGTGAAGGAAGTATTCTCTTCGCGCTAACGGGCAGTGTCCCTAGCCCTTGGAGGCTTTGCCTAGGCTTTGTCCAGGGCCAGCCTGATTCCAAAATACAGGAAGACACCTCCCACGGCGCGGTTGCACCACCGGACCAGTCCGCCAGAAGACGAACCCTGCCCGGTGCGCGCAAGCCGCGTGGCCACTCGCGCCGCGCTCCAGCCCACAACAAGATTTACGCCCGTGCCGTTGAGGGTGAACAGGAGCCCCAGAACCAGAAAGGCCAGGGCGGTACGCGGACTGCCAGGGTCGATGAACTGTGGCAGAAAAGCCAAAAAGAACAAGGCCACCTTGGGGTTGAGGGCGTTGGTGCAAAAGCCCTGCGCAAAGACCCGGCCCAGGGGCATGGCCGGTCGGGCCGGCGAGCTGTCGGCCGAAGGGTGCGTGGTTTTGGCCTGGGATCTGGCCAGCAACATCCCCATTCCCACATACACCAGATAGGCCGCGCCAACGAGTTTGAGCCCGGTGAAGGCTGTGGCCGAGGCCGCCAGCAGGGCGGAAAGGCCCAGGGCGGCCGCAGTGATGTGCACCAGGCAGCCTGCGCCCACGCCCAGGGCGGCCACCATGCCGGCCCGCGCACCCTGGGTCGAGCTGCGACCGATGATGTACAGCATGTCCGGCCCGGGGGTGATGTTCAGGAGCAGGCCCGAGGCGATGAAGAGCGGAAGATCGTGTATGCCAAGCATGGCCAATCGTAAAGTTGGTCCTCCAAAAAAGCAAGAGAGCGCCTGAAGGGCGCTCTCCTGCCATCTTGCGGCAAAGGGCGCGGGGCGCGTTTCCTGCTGAAGCGCACCCCGCCGCCATGATTGTTTACCCGCGCATGAGAATCCAGGGGAAGCCCACGAGCAGGAAGACCGCCAGATAAATGGTGCCGAAGATGAAGCCCAGCACCCAGAAATCCTTGCTCTTGATGTAGCCGGAGCCGAAGTAGATGGGCGAGGGGCCGGTGCCGTACGGCGTGAGGATGCCCATGATGCCCAGGGTGGCGCACAGGACCATGGCCGCCACATTCATGTCCAGGCCGGGCACGGCCATGGCCGTGGCCAGCATCACCGGCAGCAGCGCGGCCACATGCGCCGTGACGCTGGCAAACATGTAATGGCTGACGAAGAAGAGCACGGTCAGGCCCAGGAGCGTGGCCGTGGGCGAAAAGCCTTGCATGTGCGCCGAGGCCATCGCCGCAAACCACTTGAGGAAGCCGGTCTTGCCCAGCCCGTCGGCCAGGGTCACCAGGGTGGCGAACCAGACCAGCACGTTCCAGGCCTGCTTGTAGCCGAGCACGTCGTCCCAGGAAACGACCTTGACCACCACCATGATGCAGATGGCCACCAGGGCCACGGCGGTGGCATCCACGTAGCCTTTCAAAAAGATCCACCCCAACAGAGCGCCCACGGCCAGAAGGGCCATGATGATCTCGCGGCCGCTGATCGGTCCCAGCTTGTCCAGCTCTTCACCGGCCCAGATGGGGGCGTTTTCGGAGGTCTTCTGCTTGGGCGGATAGAGGATGTAGGTGAGCAGCGGGGTGGCCAGAAAGAGAATCACGCCCACGGGCAGCACGCTCACGAACCACTGGTTCCAGTTCAGGGTGATCTTGGCCGTCTTCTCCACCAGGGATTGCGCCAGCACGTTGGGGGCCAGGCTGGTGAGGAACATGGAGGAGGTGACGCAGGTGGTGGCCAGGGCGGTCCACATCAGGTAGGCGCCCATGCCGCGGGGGTTGTTTTCGGGGGTGGAGCCGTAGAGGGGCGGAATGTTCTTGATGATGGGGAAGATGGTTCCGCCGCTGCGCGCGGTGTTGGAGGGCATGAAGGGCGCGAGGATGAGGTCGGCCAGGGCCACGGCATAGCCCAGGCCCAGGGTCTTCTTGCCCATGCGCTTGATGAGCGTCAGGCCCAGCCGCTTGCCCAGGCCGGTCTTTTCGTAGCCCAGGGCGAACATGAAGGCCGCAAAGATGAGCCAGACCGTGCCGTTGGAAAAGCCGGAGAGGCCCCATTTGATGGCGTCGCCGGCGGAAGCGGCCTTGTCCGGCGCGGCGGGCACCAGGCGGAAGATGGTGGCCAGGGTGACGCCGATCAACCCGGCCAGGGCCGGAGGAATGGGTTCCAGCACCAGGGCCAGCACCACGCCGGCAAAGAGGGCGAAGTAGGCCCAGGCATCGGGGGTGAGGCCCTCAGGGGCCGGGATGAGCCAGAGGGCCAGGCCCAGCAGGACCGGGGCCAGCAGTTTCATGGCGCGTTGCATGGTGTTCTCCTTTGGGACGTGGTGCTTGGGGACGCAAACAGGCCGCGCGAGCCGCCGACGTCCTGACAAAAGCAGCAATGGTGCCAAGAAGAACCAAATACCTAACAGAGCTTGATTGCATGGATTGACAAATCAAAGCCGAGCTGAATCTGTGCAAACAGGCATAACTATTCTTATGGAAGGGCCTGCTGCGACGTGAAAGGTGGCATTATTTCAGGGGAATATAAAATCCAGCCCCGGTTATGGCCCTTCAACGGGTTATGGGGGTTGGGGCTTGGCGGCTTCAGGCGCCGCCTTGCATCTGCTTGAGCCGCTTGCTCAGGGCCGGCTGGGAGATGCCCAACAGGCGCGCGGCCATGGTCTGGTTGCCGCCGGCGCGGGTCATGGCTTCGGCCACCAGCAGTTCCGCGGCCTCGCCAAAGGTGGGCAGGCGGTCGCAGTGCTGGAAGGGGTTGGGCGGCGGCTGGTGCGCACAGAGCTGGGTCTGGCCGTTCAGTCCCATGGCGTCCAGGAAGCTGGCCATGGACAGCACGCGGCCCTTGTGCAGGCTCACCGCGTCGTAGACCATGGCCCGCAACTCGCGGATATTGCCAGGAAACCCGTAGGCTGCCAGACAGGCGGCCAGCTCCCGCGGCGGGGTGGGCTTGGGCTTGCCCATCTCGGCCGCGGCCTCGCGCAGGAAATGATGCAGCAGCGGCTCGATATCTTCCTTGCGCTCGCGCAGGGCCGGGATGTGCACGTGATGGGTGCGTAAGCGGTAATACAGATCCCGTCGCAACGTCCCTGCGGCTTCGGCGGCGGGCAGATTGCGGTGCGTGGCCACGATGACCCGCGCCCTGAGCCGCTTGGGCTGGTCGCTGCCCAGGGGATAGAACTCGCCCTCCTGCAACAACCGCAGCAGCTTGACCTGCGAGGCCGGACTCAGATCCCCGATTTCATCCAGAAAGAGCGTGCCCCCGGCGGCTTCCTCCACCATGCCCTTCCGGGCCGTGTCCGCGCCGGTGTAGGCCCCGCGCACATGGCCAAAGAGGGTGTCGGCGAACATGGTGTCGTCCAGCCCGGCCACGTTCACGGCCACAAAACGACCTTGCCGGCCGCTCAGGGTGTGCGCCGCGCGGACGATGTTCTCCTTACCCACGCCGGACTCGCCCGTCACCAGCAGGGGCTGGCTGCTTTTGGCCACGGCTTCGATGTAGGCAAAGGCGGCCAGCATGGTCCGGGAGCAGGTGACAATGGAGGCAAAGGCTTCGGGATGCGCCGGCCCGCCGGCGGCCAGCCGGCTGGAAACGGCCCGGTTTTCCTCGCGCAGCTCCAGCATGCGTACGGCCCGCAGGACGCCGCTGACGATGCGGTCTTCCTCGTCGGTTTTGACGAAGTAATCAAAGGCCCCGAGCTTCATGCAGCGCACGGCGGTGTCCAACTGGCTGACGCCGCTGATGATGATACAGGCAATCTCGGGATGGCGCTCGGCGATGTGTTCCAGCAGCTCTTCGCCAGAAGGGCCGGGCATGGTCAGGTCCAGCAGCACCAGGCCGATGCCGCCCTTGTCCAGCAGGGCCGGCACGTCGGCGCTGTTCTGGCAGAGGAAGGTGTTGGTGATGCCGGCGGAAGACTCCAGGGTCAGGGAAAGGGAGCGGAGCCAGGCCGGCTCATCGTCCACCAGCAGGATGCCGAAGCTGGGAAAGGGGGTGGAGGTCATGACGAGCGCTCCAGGTCGGGATCCGTTGCCCCGTCCTTACTCGGCAGGGGCTCGCCGGCGTCTTCACGGGCAGCGGGAAGTTCGATGCAGGCCGTGGTCCCATGGCCAGGGACAGATTCAAACGTCAGTTGCCCGCCGTATTCCTTGAGGATTCCGGCAGAGACAGAAAGCCCCAGCCCGGTGCCGCCGGTGTCGCGTTTGGTGGTGAAAAACGGGTCGGTCAGGTGCGGCAGGTGCTCCGGGGCAATGCCCACGCCCTGGTCCCGCACACACAGGACGACCTTGCCCGCCGCAGCGTGGTGTTTGGTATAGAGTGCAATGCTCTTGCTGCGGTCCGGCAGGGCCTGGCAGGCATTGAGCACCAGATTGACAATAACCTGCTCAATGCGCTGGGAATTGCCCCAGACCAGGGGCAGATCGGCCAGATAGTGGGTGGTGAAGTGTTCCGTGCACTTGCGGATCGTCGGTTCCACCAGCCGCACAGCCTTGGCCGAGGCGTCGTTGACGTCGATGAGCGAGCGGCCCGCGCCTTCTTCCAGACGGGCAAAATCCTTTAAATCATTGACAATACGCTTGATGCGCTGGGCGCCTTCCTGCATCTCCTCCAGCATGCGGGGCAGCTCGTGGCGCATGCGGCTGTACGGGATGCCGCCCAGGGTGAAGTCGCCATCCTGTGCATAGCGTTCGTCCAAGAGCCGGCCGGCATCGGCCTGGGCTTTGCGCAGAATGGGGATATTCAAAAGAATCAGCCCATTGGGATTGTTGATTTCATGCGCCACCCCGGAAACGAGAATCCCCAGGGCGGCCATCTTGTCTGCCTGGACCAGCTGACGCTGGTTGCGCGAGAGTTCCTCCATGGCCTGGGTCAGGGATTCCGTGCGCTGGGCCACCTGGCGGCGCAGGCTGCGCGTCCAGATCATGGACCCCACCAGCAGCAGGAGCAGCGGCGCCACCACCACGCCCACAGCCCCGCCCACCGTTCCCCAGGGAAAGCGCCGGCTCTCCAGCACGCCCAGCCATTTGTCGTGGATGGCCTGGTACCGGCCTGTTTCCCGCAGAATGGCCAGCCCCTCGCTAAAGCGGGCCAGCAGCGCCTCGTTGCCCTTTTTGACGGCATAGCCGTAGCGCACGGTGAAGACCGTTCTGGCGACAATCTGCACGTTGTCCAGCTTGTGTTCCCGGATGATGTAGATCCCCGGCAGCATGGCCACCACCGCAAAGTCCCCCTGGCCCGAGGCCAGGAGCCGCAAGCCGTCGGCCGGGGTATCCGTGAGGATGAGATCCTGCTCGAACCCCTTGCCGCGCAGGGTGTCGTGCATGATGCCGCTGCGGTGGACGATGACCTTTTTGCCGGCCAGTTCATCCAGGTTGGAAACGGGTGCAAAGCCCCGGCGGGCGAAAATGGCGTGGTTGACGATGGTGTGCGGGGCGAAGTCCACTTCCTGGCTGCGTTCTTCGGAGTAGGACATGCCCTGCAGAATGTCGATTGTGCCATGCATGAGGCCGGAGCGCATGTCCGACCAGGTGCCGAGGTGGAACTCCACCTTGAGTCCCATGGCCTCGGCCACGGCGCGGCTGATGTCCACGTTGAAGCCGGCCGGATGCCCGTCCTTGTCCAGGAATTCATAGGGCGGATAGTCGCGGTCGCCACCAATGAGTACGGGCCTGAGGATGCCGGGGATCTCCTCAGCTGCGACTGTGCTGACTGTGCCGGGCACACCGCCAGCGAGCGGTGCGAGTAGGAGAAGCAGCAGGGCCAGCCGCGTGAGCCGCACCTAGGAGCACCCCTTGCAGGAGCCGCAGGCCGCGCCTTCCAGTTGCAGGCGGGAGGTGATGGCAAAGGTCAGCCGGCCGGCATCGATGGTGACGGGCGCGGCCGCCTGCAGCAGCGCGGCATCCACGATAAATGCAAACCCGTCGCACTCCAGGCGCAGGTCGTTGAGCTGGGCGGCGGTGCTGGCCAGCCGGAGCTGCAGCCGGGGGCCGGCACAACCGCCTTCGGCATATTCCAGGCGAATGGGCGTGGCAGGGTGTTCCTGGAAATACCGGGTCAGCATGGCTTTGGCTGAATCGGTCAGATGAATTGGAAAGGAGGAAGCGGGTGATGCCGGGTCAGTCATGGTCTGGTTCTCCCACCAGTTTGATGATCACCAGGGTCACATCGTCCTGAAAGCGCACTCCCTGGCAGAACGCGCCGAGATCCTGGAAGACCGCTTCCACAATGTCGGTGGCGGGCTGGTTGTGGTGCCTGCGCAGCACGTCCTTGAAGCGTTCCTTGCCATACAGCCGGCCCTGGGTGTCCATGGCTTCCCAGATGCCGTCCGTGCCCACGGCAATGAGCATGCCGGGCTTCACGACGTCGAGGGCCCGCGATTCAAAGGGAAAATCGTCCAGGATACCCAGGGGCAGGCCGGGGCCGTCCAGTTCGGCGAAGCAGTCGGCTTGCGGATCGTAGAGCAGGGCGGGGTCATGCCCGGCGCGGACCCAGTGCAGCCGGCCCATGGTGTCCGGCTCGTGTTCGCAGCAGTCGATGAGCAGTTGGAAGCAGGTCATGAACCGGCCGCTGTCGGCCATGTCTTCCACCAGGGCGCGATTCAGATCCATCATCATCTCGGCCAGTTCACCGGGACGTTGGACGCGCTGGCGCAAAAAGGCCCGGGCCGTGGTCATAAGCAGGGCCGCATCCACGCCATGGCCGGCAATATCCCCCACCACCACACCCAGCCAGCCGGGATAGCTGCTGGGGAGGTCGAAGTAGTCGTAATAATCCCCGCCGATGCTCTCGCTGGGGGTCATGCGGCCGGCCACCTCCAGGCCGCGGCGCACGGGAGGTGCGGCGGGGAGCAGGCTGCGCTGCACCTCCTCGGCCAGGGCCAGGGCCTTTTTCTGCTCCGTGATGTCGGCGACAAAGGCGATATTGTGCAGGAACGCGCCGTGCGCGTCGCGCAGCGAGTTACCATGGACCAGCACAGGCACCACGGTGCCGTCCCTGGCCACCAGCGCGCCCTCGAAAGACCGGCGTTCCTGGGCCAGCAGGCGCTCGCGGTTGGCAGTGAGAAACGAGCGAAATTCCGGGGTGGACCACTCATGCGGCCGGCGACCGATGAGATCTTCGGGCGCGTAGCCGATCATGGAGGCGTAGGCATCGTTGCAATACGTCAGGTGCAGGTCTTCATCCATCATGATGAAGCCTTCGGCAGCGGTTTCCAGGATGCGGCGGTATTTTTCCTCGCTCTTGTGCAGGGCCTCCTTGGCCCGGACGCGTTCGGTGATGTCGGCCAGCACGCCCTGATAGTGCCTGGGAGCGCCTTCATCATCGTAATCCACGGTGGTGGCGCCTTCAATCCAGCGCTCTTCCCCTCTGGAGGTAAGAATCCGGTATCGTTTGGAATAGACAGTCTGCCGTGCGGCAAGGGCGGTTTGCACCTGGCGGTCCAGCTCGGCGCGGTCGTCGGGATGGACGAGATCGGCAAAGGTGAGCCGGCCGGTGCGCAGATCTTCGGGATCGTAGCCGTAGCGGGAGACGTTCTGGGAAACGTAGTCCAGCCCTGGTGAGCCGAAGGTGAATTTGAACAGGATGATAGGGCTCTGTTCCACAATGACGTTGGCCTGCCGCAGGGCCTCCTCGGCGCGGACCTGTTCGGTGACGTCGGCCAGCACGCCCTGGTAATGCCGCGGGGCGCCGTGCTCGTCGCGGTCCACGGTGGTCACGTCGTCAATCCAGCGCTCCTCGCCGGCAGCCGTGCGGACGCGGTAGCGCATGCGATACTCGTCCTTGTGTTCGGCGGCGGCTTCCCGGACCTGGCGCTGCAGGTCTTCGCGGTCGTCGGGGTGGACGATATCCATGAAGGCCAGCGCGCCAGTGCGCAAGGCCTCGGGATCGTAGCCATACCGGGAAACGTTCTGGGAGACGTAGGTCAGGCCTGCCGCGCCGGCGCGGCGCTTGAAGAGGATGACCGGACTGCGCTCCACGATGAAATTGGCCTGCCGCAGGGCTTCCTCGGCCTGCCGGCGGGCCGTGACGTCCATAAGGATACCCTGATAATGGGTGATGTGGCCAGCCCCGTCGCGTTCGGCCAGGGTTTCGTCATGGACCCAGAACACGGTGCCGTCCGGGCTGAGCAGCCGGTATTCCTGGGTGTATTCGAGCTGGCCCGCGTCGGCATAGGCTTGAATCTCGGCATGCAGACGCTCGCGGTCGTCGGGGTGGACGATGTCGGCAAACTCGCGCCGGCCTTCCAGAAACTCGCGGGCGGCATAGCCGAAGCGCTGGATGTTTTCCGAGACATAGACCAGGGTGGACTGCGCATCATTGAGCCGGCGGAAAAGCACCACCGGGCTCTTTTCCACAATGACCTTGGCCAGGGTCAGCACTTCCTTGGCGCTCTTGCAGTGGGCCTGCTCCTGCCGCAAGGTCTGGCGTTCGGCCTCCAGCAGGGCCTCGCGCGCCTGGAGCTCGGCCCGGGCGTCGGCCAGGGGATTAGGACGCAGCCAGCAGGCGTAACAGGCCGGCGGCGCCAGTCCGGCCGGCAGCGGACGGCCATGAATCAGGACCGGCACCTGCTCCACCATGCAGGTGGCGGTGAAGGGCTGCCGGCTGGCCAGGGCATTGGCAAGGATGGCGGCCTCGGCCTGGGGCAGGCGCTGGGGCAGGGACAGGCTTCCTGATGGCACGAAGGACGCCGCCAGGGATGTCTCGGGCCAGGCAGCCAGGACAACGCCGGCGTCGTCCAGCAGCAGCAATTCGGCGGACTCGCTCTCCAGAGTCAGCATCAACAAGGACAGCGCGCTGTCCTGGGCCAGGCTGGCAGGGGCGGAAGGCATGGGCACTCCTGGTGGTTCATGTCAGCCACATTCCGCCCCGTATCACGCCGGCCGCAGGGGTGGCAACGCACCGGAGGCCGGCCCCTGGCCGCCAGCGCACAGCGGCTCAGCACACCAGCCAGACGGTGAATTCCGGATGCGGCTTGTAGCCCACGCCCACAGCGCCCTTGCCCGTGTACAGGCAGTAGGCCCAGGCCGGATCCAGGCCGCTGCTGGTGCCGGACCAGCAGGCATCGGCCACGCGGCCGAAGGGGTGGCCGGTGGGCAGGGCCGGGTAGGCCCGGGAGGCGTCCACCAGGGTTTCCAGCTCATTGATGGTTGGCAGCCGCCAGGGCTGGCCCGTGGCCTGCCGCCGGGCATGGGCCAGGGAAAGGGCCATGTTCCAGGTGGTCATGCGCATGCCGCCGGCGTCGCGGTCCCAGAGCAGGTTGGTCAGATGGTCGCGCACGAGGCCGTCTTCCAGAGTAAAGCGTGGCTCCGGCCAGGGCGTGCCGAAGGGCACATCGGCCGGATCGCCCGTGGCCGGCAGAAACTCGCAGCGGCCACGCACGGGCAGGGCGATGGCCTCCTCCTCTTTCTGGCCGAAGAAAAGCCGCCCGCCTTCCAGCTGCAGCCGCCAGGCATAGCGCGGGTCATCGGCCCAGGTGGTGGCGGTCCAGTGCCAGCCGGGAAAGACATGGAGAAAGGGGTGTTGCGCCGGGAGGGCTGGCCGGGCGCGACTGTGATCAATGAGGGTGCGCAGCTCGCGGCGGGTTGGCAGTCGCCAGTCCGCATGGCCGAAGCGGGCCTCGGCATTCCAGTCGGTAATGCGTGCGGCAGCCTCGGCCCAGCGCAGGGAGGTCCCGAACGGCTGGGCCTGCTGCGGCCAGTGCAGGCCGGTCAGGCGATCCTCCACCACATCGCCCTGCACGACGAAACGGCCCGTCTCCAGCTGCCTGCCCGGCGCATGCGGGCCGTCCTGGACAGGGTCGAGTTCTGCCAATGGCTCGCCCTGGGCGTTGAAGGTCTGGCGCTGGCCGGTATGCAGGGTGGGGCTGACGTGCATGCGTTTCCTCTAAGATGAATGACTTATTCGGGAAAATCATCCTGACTGCCCCGGGCGGCGCGAGCCATGCCCGGCAGGCGGAACAGGGGATGCCGGGACTTGCCCGGCGATGGCACCGGGTGCGCTTCTGCCTCGCCAGTTTCTTTGGACCCGCCAAGCTCCTGGCGTAACAGGAAAAGAAACCGAGTGCCCAGATCTCCCAGGTCGGCGTCCAGATCAGCGAGCCAGCTGGCCAGCATGTTGTGCCCGATGGCCGCGGGAATGGCCACGAGCATGCCCGCAATGGTGGTGCCCAGGGCCTCGGCCAGTCCCTTGCCCACAATCTGCAGCGTGCCGGGAGTGAGTTCGGCAAATCCCTGAAAGGAATTAAAAATACCCCAAACTGTGCCAAAAAGCCCCAGCAGGGGCGCGGCACTGGTGCACATGGCCAGAAAGCTCAGGGCCACGGCCAGCCGGCTGGTCTGGGCGGCCTGCTCGTCCCGCAGGCCCCAGCGGACGTTTTCCAGCACAATGCGGGCCACCTCGCCGGGGGTGGCCTCCAGTTTCTCCAGCTGCTTGTACTCATGAACGCCTTCGCGGACCACGGCCAGGGAAGGCGAATCCTTCTCCCGCCCCACGGCCTGCACGGCCTCGGGCAGCCGGCCTGCGCGGCGAAAACTGTGGAGATCCCGGCGGATCATCCGGCCAGCCCACCGGTATTGCAGGATTTTCCAAAATATCGTTGCCCAGGAGCCCGCGCTCATGCCCAGCAGTAACAGGTATTCCAGCTGGACCACCAGGGTGGACTCCGCAAGGTGCCGCATCAGATCGAATTGAGCCATGGCCAGACCCTACCCCAGCCCCGCGCGATGGAAAAGCCGTTTTCCTGCCGCCGGACCTGTCGGCTCCACGGCTCCTGCACTGGGGGTTGCACAAGCGCGCGGATGTGCAGCTGCTTGCACCGGAACATGCCCGCGAGGCGGGAGATGTGGAAGATTATTCCAGGATATCAGGTGGATGACAATTTGGAACGCCACTTGCTAACCTGCCGCATAGTGCATCGACTGCTCCAAAGGAGAATGTCCCATGAGCAACACACTGATAATTCTGATTGTACTGGCCGCCATGATCATCGCCGCCCCGGTCGCGGCCCAGCCCGGCGGTGGCGCGGTCCGGGACTTTCTGTTCCAGAGAATGGACGCCAACGGCGATGGCAAGGTGGACCAGCAGGAGTACCATGCCGCCATGCAGCAGCGGTTCGAACAGACCGATGCCAACAAGGACGGTGTCCTGACCCAGGAAGAACTGGTCGCCCGCATGGAACAAGTGAAGGAGCTGCGCCGCTCGCGCCGTGGCGGCACCCAGTAGCGGTGGTGTCCGGCCCCGCCGCCTGCTTGGGCGGACCAGACTTGGAGACGTTCAACACTGCGGGCATTCCCCGGTATCGTGGCTTTCGTTGTGCGTCTCCCAGTCCGGGGCCAGGCAGTTGACCGGGCCACCCAGCCGGGCCCGGAAGAGTTCCGTGGACGGTATCTCCGGCGCCTCGGGGTGGTCGCACCGGGCCTGTTGCAGAGTGAGCTGGCGGATTTCCCGACTGCTCAGATATTCCAGCGCCTTGCAATAACGGCAGATAAAGCGGGTGGCCCGGCGGGAGCACTCGCATTTTTCTTTGATAAACTGATGTTTGCGCATGGAGTGGGCTGTGGCCTGCGTTGGATGGCTCAGCAGGCGTGTTCCACCGATGCCGGCATGACTTCCGGGGCCACGAACCGGCCCTGGCAGACGGCCCCGATGCGTTCGCCCGAGGGGTTGCCATAGGGCGAGATGGTGAAAACATACCAGCCGGCGCTGTCCGCCAGCAAGAGACGCACCTGCCGCATGTGGCCATCCTCGGCAAAGCGGGAGAACACGGTGGCCCAGGCCTTGCGGCTGCGCGGGGCCAGGAGGTCGGCAAAGCGCAGGCTGGCCAGTTCCCGCGCCCGGGCCGGGCCAATGGCCTTGCGCAGGGCGCTGTTGCCCAGAATGAGGTGCTGTTGCTCGTCCAGCAGGGCCAGGGGGTCGGGCAGGGCATCCAGGGTTTGCCGCAGCAGGTGCATGGTGATGTCGCGTTCCAGCTCGGCGTCCTTGCGGGCGGTGATGTCCGTGACAAAGCCTTCCACCAGCGTTTCCCCGGCGGCATGCACCGTGCGGGCGGCCTGTTCCTGAATCCAGAAGATATCCCCATCCCGGCCGTAGACCTCGGACTCGAAATCCCGCACAGCACCTTCGCGTGCCAGCAGGGTCATAAAGGCTTCCCGCCGGGTTTCATCCACATAGGGCATGCCCGCGTGCAGGATATTGGAGGCCAGCGCCTCCTCGGGCGAAGCGAAGCCAAGCATGTTGGCAAAGGCCGGATTGACGGTAACCAGCGAGCCATCCAGGCGGCTCTGGTAAATCCCTACGGGCGCATCCTGTACCAGTTCCTGATACCGGCGTTCGCTGGCGGCCAGACGGCTTTCCAGACGCCGGCGCTGGATGCAGATGTGCAGGTTTGCCGAAAGGTCGGCAAACTTCACAGGTTTTTGAATAAAGCAGTCCGCAATGGTGAGGGCGTTCTCCATCTGCTCATAAGGTTCCATCCCCGTGAGGAACATGATGCCTATGTGCCGGGTGGCCGGATTGGCCCGCAAGAGGTTCGCCACTTCCAGACCGTCCATGTCGCCATCCAGGCGGATATCCAGAAGGACCATGTCCGGGGTATGCGTGTCAGCGGCAGCCAGCGCCTGTTGTCCGGAGGAAGCCACCTCCACAAGATCATGCCCTAACCGTTTAAGCATAAAGGCAATGGTCTTTGCGGAAACAACGTCATCTTCTACCAGCAGCAGCCGGTATTGTTTGGATAAATTGGCCATACACTCGCTCAGGTTCGTGCCCCCCATGGCAGGATTCTCACAGTTCTACCCAATCCCAAGGGAAGATCAAGCGCGTTTTTTGGATATTGTCCACGCCGCGTTGGTGCTTTCTCTGTCCTGCGGTGGGGAATTAGGCTAGACTCAACAGCAGGGGCAGATGACGAGAAATCCGGGAACCCTGGGAATTCATGGGGGGAAGCATGCACGGGAGAGGGGTGTTTGGCGGGTTGCTGGTGTGTTGCCTCCTGCTCGCGCTGGCCATCCCCAGCGCGGCGGCGGCTTCCTCATCCTTGCTGGCCAAGGAACTGTCAAAGTCGCAGGCCAAGGACAAAGGCGCGCACGATGCGGCCGCCACTCCGGCAGCCATACTGGAAGCGCCCATGGCGCCGGACACGGTGGACGATCTGCTGGCCAAGCTTACCGACGCCCAGGTGCGCGCCGTGCTGCGGGAGGATCTGCGGCGTCAGGCCCAGGCCAAGGTGGCTTCGTCCGCCACGACGCCACCCTCTTTGGAAGAACGGCTGGTGGCGGTGGCGGCCACCAGCAAGGAACGGCTGCACGCCATGGCTCGCGCCTTTCCTGGCCTGCCCGCCGCGCTGGGCCAGGCGCTGGCCGCGCTGGGTGGCACGCAAGGAACCTCCTGGCTGGTGCCGGACGCCCTGGGAGTGCTGCTGCTGCTGGTGCTGGCCTGGCGTGTGGAGCGGCTGGCGGCGCGGCGGCTGCAGCTGCTCCGCCACCGCGCTGCCACGGCCGAGGAGCTGGCGTCCGGCCTGTCGCGGTTCCGGCAACACCTCGTTGCCTTGGCCGGCAGGTTGACCGGCCTGACGATTTTTGCCCTCGTGGCCCTTGCCGGGTATGCCTTGTGCTTTGACCCTGCCTGGCCCTCCCGGCCGCTCACCACGGGCCTTCTGGCCGCGGGCGGAAGCCTGCGCGTGGCCCTGGCGCTGCTGGACTGGCTGTTTGCCCCTGGTCAGGGCCGGCTCCGCCCTGTGCCTATGGGGGACGCCGCCGCCAGGACCTGGTATCGCATTCTGGCCGTGATTCTCGGGCTGACGGTGATGCGGCTGCATGTGTTGCACGCCCTGGCTGCGGCAGGCCTGGACGCCGCGAGTCTGATCCTGCTGCGGGGGCTGGTGGGTCTGGCCGGCCTGGTCTTCATGACAGGGGTGATCCTGACCCAGCGCAGCCGGGTGGCGGGCTGGATCCTTTCGTTTGGTGGGGAGACTCCGGGGCCCCTGCGCAGGCAATTCGCGGCAATCTGGCACCTGCTGGCGCTGCTGTACCTGGGATGCGTGGCCGTGGTCTGGTATGCGCTCCTGCTGCTGGAGGGCTACGAGGGGCCTCGCGGGGTCCTGGGCGGGGCGCTTCTGGCCATTCCGACTTTCGTGCTGCTGGACCGCGGCGGCCGGCTGTTGCTCAAGCGCATTTTTTCCATGTTCCAGCGCCGGCCCGTGGATACGGCCACGCCGCCCAAGCTGGACGAGGATGGCCAACCCATGGGCGCGGCCACGGTAATCAAGGCCGCGCCGCCGCCGGATGTGGAAACCATGCGCCTGTTCGGTCCGGCGCGCGCCTGGATGCGGGCCGGGCTGCTGCTGTTTGTGCTCGCGGCCATGTGCGAGGTCTGGGGCATGGGCACGGCCTGGACGCAGGCCATCACGGTGCACGGCTTTGGCATATTGCTCATTCTGGCGGCGGGCCTGGGAATCTGGGAGGCCGCCAAAACCGGCATCCAACGGTCGCTCCTGCCAAAGACCGCTTCGGAACTGGACAATCCGCGGCTGAACACCCTGCTGCCGTTGCTGCAAAAAGTGCTGGGTGTGTTCCTGCTCCTGAGCACCGTGCTCATGATCCTCTCGCAGCTTGGCGTGCAGATCGGCCCGTTGCTGGCCAGCGCCGGGGTGTTTGGCCTGGCCATTGGCATGGGATCCCAGACCCTGGTCAAGGACGTGGTGGCCGGCGTGTTTTTCCTGCTGGATGATGCCTTCCGCGTGGGCGATTACATCCAGATGGGCAAGACCGAGGGCTATGTCATCAAGATGAGCGTGCGCAACATCACCCTGCAGCACACCCTGGGATACGTGCAGATTCTGCCCTTTGGCCAGATCAAGGATGTGGTGAACTATTCGCGCAATCCCATCGTCATGAAGATCAAAATCCCCATGCCTCTGGAGACAGATCCCAAAATCTTCAAGAAAATCTGCAAGAAGGTCAATGAAAGCATCATGGCCGACGAGGAATTCAAGGACGATCTGGTGGAGCCGATCAAGAGCCAGGGCGTCAAGCGTATCGAGGATTCCACGCTCATCTTTGGCATCAAATACATGACCAAACCCGGCAAGCAGTTCGCCATCCGGCGGGAGGTCTTCTCCCGGTTGTACAAGGAATTCAAGAAACACGGCCTGACCTTCGCCGCGCCCGGCGTCACGGTGTACACCACGGCCAAGGGCGGGGAAGGCGAGGCGGAAGCCGCAGCCGCTTCTTCGGCGGCGCGGCAAAAGGCGCAGCAACAAGCCGCCCAGGCTGCGGAAGGATAATGCGAAACCTGGCGGGCGGGCGCCGGTTACGGTGCCACCGCAAAGCCCTGCTCCAGCAGCGCGGCGGCGCGCTGGGCACGGGTGGCGGGGTCCGCAGCACCCAGGAGCACGACGATGAGCCGTCGGCCCTCGCGCCGGGCTGTGACGATGATGCAGGCCCCGGCCGCGGCGGTGGAGCCGGTCTTGAGCCCGTCCACCCCGGGAAGGCCGAGCAGCTCGTTGCGATTATGCAGAGTTCTGCCAAGGACAATCGCAGTCCGTTCAGACGTGATTGCAAGAAGTTGTGGATGAGTCGCAAGAATATTCGCAGTCAGGATCGCAAGATCGCGGGCTGTGCTGTATTGATTGGGCGCGGGCAGGCCATGAGGCGTGGCAAAGCGGGTGTTGGCCAGCCCCAGGGCTGCGGCCTTGGCGTTCATGACTTCCACAAAGGCCGGAACGCCGCCTGCGTGCGGGGCAAGGTGGGCAGCCAGGGCCAGGGCGGCGTCGTTGGCCGAGCCAAGAAGCATGGCTGTCAGGAGCTCGCTGACGGAGAGCGTCTGGCCGGGGACAAGGCCAAGGCGCGCACCGGTGGCATGGGCCACCTCCGGCGGCGCGGCCACGAGGTCGGTCATGGCGAAGGTGCCATTGGCCACGGCCTCGCAGACCAGCAGGGCGGTCATGCATTTGACCAGGGACGCCGGAGCGCGACGCTCGTCGGCCCGGGATTCGAGGAGCATCGCCTGCCGCGCTGGTTCATACACCAGCCAGGACTCGGCCGCCGCCTGGGTGGCGGCGGCGAGCACGATGCAGAGCAGGAGGATCGCCTGAATCAGGCGGCGGGTCATGCCGTGGCGGCCTGTTGCTCCGCGCCTTCATCGGCGGGCACAAACAGAATGGGGCAGGGGGAACGCTTGAGCAGTTCCTCACCCACGCTGCCCACGAAGAGCCGGTAGAAAAAGTCGTGGCTGTGGCGGCCGCAGATGATCAGATCAGCCTGCAGGCGTTCGGCTTCCTGGAGGATTTTCTCCTCGGGTACGCCCGGGAAGACGTGCTCGGTCACCGCAAGATCCGCCTCGGCCACCTGGGCCTTGAGGGCGGCCAGGGCGCGCTGTTCTTCCTGAATGCGGCAGGCCACGGCCTGACGCTCATGCTGGGGGCCGGGAGTGTAGCCAATGAAGTCGGGTTCGGGCGCGGTGACATAGAGGAGTTCCAGCCGGGCATTGAAGGCCTTGGCCTGGGCCAGCGCCCAACCCACCACCCGGGCGGTCACCGGGCTCATGTCCACGGCGGCGATGATGGTGTTGACCTGAGGGGCGGGGATCATTTGGTCTTCTCCTTGAGCTCGTGGATCTGGGCGATGATGCGCGTCAGGTACTGCCGGTACTCCCTGGCAAACCGGGTCATGGTTGGGGAATGGCTGTGGCTTTCCGCCACCACGGCGATGAATTTCTCCTGGGCGGTAAAGCCCTGGAGCACCGTGTCCAGCCGCTGGTTCACATAGCGGTAGACCACCATGTAATTCTCGTAGTTTCGAAAATCCGAGTACTTGTAGAAAAAGATGATGTCGATGACCGTCTCCAGCTGCAGCTTGGTCTCAAAGGTACGCTGCTGCAGGAAATCGGAGACATCCTTGCTGATCACCTGGCTGTGCTCCATCAGAAAGATGGCTTCGGTAAAGGTGGTCAGCTCTTTGTACAAGGCAATGAAGTTCTTGAACTCGCGCTCCACATCCACTTTCTGGAACCTGGCGCAGCCGGGCAGCAGCATCAGCACAGCCAGGCAGGCGGCAAGGCAGCCCGCGCGCAGCAGGGCGGCAGACGGGAGGCGAGAGAGGGAGCAGGGGGAGGCAGGTTCGCTGGACATACTCGTGATGCGAAAGCGCAACGGAGGTTAACGGGAGATCCAGACTGTGGCCGGTGGGGCGGTCTGGATGAGGTCGCTGGACACGGAGCCGAAGAACAGTTTTCGCAGCGCGCCGCCACCTGCCCCTGTACGTCCCATGGCAATGACGGCGTACCCGCCGGCGTGCAACTCGGTACGCAGGGCCTTGGCCGGGGATTCGCCGGAAAGCCGTTTGGTGCGGATCATTTCTGGCAATACCCCGTTTCCCGCCAGAATTTCCCGGCAGCGGGCAAAAATGCCGTCCACTTCGGGCCGCTGGCCGTTTTCCACACAGCAGAGCGTGATGTGGTGCTCGCGCCGGCCCGCAAGGATAAAGCCGGCATGGTCCACAATGCGAAACGCCTGCTCAGAGCCGTCCACGCAGCAGAGCACCCCCTTGCGGGAGGCTTCGGGCATGCGACACAGCCAGACGGGGAAGCCGATGCGTTCTTCCAGGAGCTCATGGCTGATGGAAGAGCCCATGAAGGCCTCAAAGCTAGTGATGCCCCGGCGGCCGAGCACCACGGCGTCGTAACGGCCGCGATTGGCCTCGTCCACGATCTCCATGGCCGTGGAGTGCCGTTGCGTGTGTGTTTTCAGGTGGATGTGTGCCGCAGGCCAGCCCAGGTGCTGCAGCTTGTCCCGGGCCTCCTGCAGGGAGGCGGTGCCCTTGGCCAGCTCGCGGGCGTCAGGCTTGATCATGGCGGTGGGGCTGTCCTGATCGCGCGGGGCCACATAAAACAGCGTGCACTCCAGGCCTTCCTTGTGCGCGAAGAAATGCCCCAGGAAGCGGATGGCAAACATCGCCTGGGGATCATCGCTGACGGTGACGAGAAAATGCCGGTTCATGCAAACAGGCCCTCATGCTGTACGGGGATGTGGCTGGGCTTCCATGAGATATGTACGTCCTTTGGCGGCCAGGGGCAAGGGGCAAGAAGCGTGTGGATTTTTTCCGGCATTCTCCTGCGGTGCTGGTCACAGCCCTTGTCTTCCACGGCCATTCCTTTTACAGCAATATAAAAATGGGATTCAATGACTCTTGAACGCCCAGCGAGGTGGCAGCCGGTGGCGACACATCATCCCCAAACACACACAACGCATGCAGTGCATGACCCCCATGCGCAGTGCCCCACTGTGGATGCGGCCGATTCTGCGGCCGTGCGCATGGAAGTGCTAACCCTGATGAATGCCATGCACATGGATGATATCAAGGAGCACCTTGTGGTGGTGCAGCAGGATGTCATTCGTCTGTATAATGGTCAGTATCCAGGCTACCGGGCCAGCAACACGGGGTACCACAATCTGGAGCATGTCAATGCCGTGTTTCTGGCGGCAGCCCGTCTGGCTCATGGCGCAACAGTCGAGGCCGTGGTGCTGAGCTCCCGGGGGGTGCGGCTGCTGCTTACCTGCGCCCTGTTTCACGACGCCGGACTGATCCAGACCGTGGACGATACCGTGGGCACCGGGGCCAAATACACCGTGGGACACGAGGCCCGCTCCATCCGCCTGCTGGAGGACTATTTTGCCGAGCGCGGGGCGCCGGAAGAAGACTGGCGAGACAGCGCCGACCTGATTGCCTGCACCATCATGGACAAGCCTGTGGCGGATATCCCCTTCCGCACCCCGGAGCTCGCCACCCTGGGCCGCATGCTGGGCGTGGCCAACATTTATGCCCAGATGGCCGACCGCGCCTATCTGGAAAAGCTCTTTTTGCTGTACCGCGAATTCGAGGAAGCCGGTGTGGGCGGGTGCGATTCGGAATTCATGTTGCTGGAAAAGACCGAGGGCTTTTATGAACGCACCGTCAAGGTGCGCCTGGCCCGCGATCTTGATGGCGTGAGCCGGTACATGCGCAGCCACTTTCGGGCCCGCTGGGGTCTGGATACAGACCCATATGAGGAAGCTATTTTCAAAAATATCAATTACTTAAAAATGGTTTTGGAAGAGACGCGTCGTATTTATCGGGAGCGATTCCGGCGCGGCGGCATTCAGTGGTGATGCGGAACAGAAATTGTGCAGGAATCTGTTCCCCCGACCGGCAGACCATGGTACACCCGTGGAAAACCGAAACAGGGGACGCACATGCACCGTTTTGGCAATGAGCAGGTCCGGCTGGCCGGCTCCCGGTCCAAAGAGACGCACGACCACCTTCGCCATGTCCTGCATGGCGCACTGGGCGAGGCCCTGGCCGACACGGATTGTCGCATCCTGCCCGCGCCATGCCCCATGCTGCATGGGGACGCTTTCTGCACCATGCTGGACGCAGAGGAGCACGACGGCATTGCGCCGGACATCGCCGTGGTCTGCGGCAGGGATCCGCGTGTGCCGACGCTGGTGGTGGAGATCCTGGAGCCGGAAACCCTGTTGCGGGATACGACCCGCCACCTGCATCTCTACGAGGTGTTGCGGGTTCAGGAGTACTGGATTGTGGACGCCGCAGGCCTTCTGGTGCATGCCTTCCGGCTGAACCATGAACACAAGCTCAAGCTCTACCAAAGCGCCGCCCCAGGCGAGGTGCTGGAGTCCAGGGCGTTGCCCGGACTGCGCCTCCCGGCCTGGCAGAACTGGCTTGAGAACCCGGCGTGATCCTGCAGGGGCGCTCCATGCAACACACCAAACGAGACGCCGTCCCGGCATATGTCACCAAGGATGGCTCTGAGATTCGAGAGCTTATGCACCCTGCTGTGCATGGCAACCGCAACCAGAGTCTGGCCGAGGCCACCGTGCCTCCTGGTACGAACACGTTTGCGCATGTGCATGCAGTATCCGAGGAACTGTATCACGTGGTTTCCGGCCAGGGGATGATGCGCCTGGGTGACGAAACCTTCCCCATTGCTCCTGGCGAGACGGTGCATATACCGCCGGGCACCATCCACGCGCTGGAAAACACCGGCGCCGTCCCGCTGGTCGTGCTCTGTTGCTGCAGCCCGGCCTATTCCCATGAAGACACCCTGCTTCAGGATACGTAACTTTTGCGCAACGCGACTCGACGCGGTGGCAGCAGGTGGTGTACGGTACTGGAAGGTTTGTTCCTGCAACCTGATCTTACTGGAGTTGCCATGCGTGTCTGGACAGTGCTTTCTCTGTCTGTGCTGAGTCTGACAGTGTGTCTCATCGCCCATCCCGTGCATGCCGCGCCACTTGCAGACGCGCCACTGGCGTCGAGCCGGCCGGTGGCGGTCACGGTATCGCCGCAGCGGTGTCTGGTCACGGAGGCTGTGGCCATTCCGGAAGGTGGCACCGCGCGGTTTTTGCTGCCTGCCTCGGCCTCGCCGGAATCCCTGGCCCTGGCGGCCGAGCTGGCTGGGGCGTCCCTGGGTGCGCTTTCCTGGAAGCGCGTGCCCCTGGTGGACGCCGCCCAGGTGGCGGCTCTGCGTGCGGAACTGAACGCCGCCCGCCTGCGCCGCGACGGTCTGGCCGCCCAGCTCATGGCCATCGATGCCCAGAGCGAATTCCTCAAGACCATGCCGGGCTTTGCGCCGGATCTGGCCAAGGAGGCCCTGGACGCTGCCGAGTACATGGGCCGCCGTCTGGCCGAGCTGGGTGCCCAGAAGTTGCCGCTGGTGGAGGAAAAAGCCCAGCTGGATCGCGAGGTGGTCCGCTTGCAGGAGCAGCTGAACCAGCAGACCGGCCCCACACGCCAGGCCTGGGAAGTGACGGTCCATTTTGACGCACCCAAGGGGACGCGGGCCTTCCAGGCCAACGCCACCTACCCCCTGGCCGACTGCGGGTGGGAGCCTTCCTATCGGTTGAACGCCCGGCCGGCCAGAAAAGACGTGGAGTTCTCCTACGAGGCGCAGGTCTGGCAACGCACCGGCACGGACTGGAAGGATGTTCGCCTGACCCTGGCCACGGCGCTGCCCGAAGCCGGATTGGCACCCTCGCCGCTGCCGGATTGGATCATCCAGCAGCGCCCCGAACCCCGGCCCATGGCCAAGGCCATGCGCATGGCGCCTGCGCCGGCCATGCAGGCCCTGGATGCGGCGGTTCCTGAGATGGTTGGCGGCGCCGGTGCGGCGGCCTCCCCGGTACAGGAGGAGCGCGCCACCTACACCGCCTGGGATATGGGCCTGCGCAGCATCGCCGCCGGCGAGGCCCCGCGGCTGGAAGTGGCCGCCGAGAGCTGGCCGGCCGCCTTCCGGTACACCATCCGCCCCTCCCAGGGGCCCGAAGCCTGGCTGACGGCCAACGCCACCCTGCCCACTCCCCAGGATCTTCCCGGGGGCGAGGCGCTCTTCCTGGTGGACGGCGCCCTGGCCGGGCGTCAGCACTTTGCCCTGGCCGGCAATCAGACGGATTTGTTCTTCGGCGAGGCGCCCTTCATCAAGATCTCCACGGAACTCCTGGCCCGCGAGTCCGGGGAAAAGGGCTTCCTCAGCAGCAAGCAGACGCATCGTTGGAACTGGAAATTCACCGTGGAGAATCTCGGCAAGACGCCCGCCACCGTCCGGGTGGAAGAGCCAGCTCCCCAGCGGCGCGACGAGCGCATGGACGTGCAGATCACCTCCGCCCCTCCGGCAGCCAGGTCCGAGGAACAGACCCTGGTGTGGGGCAAGGAGCTCAAGGCGGGCGAGAAGTTCGTCATCACCCACGGTGTCACCCTCACCGCGCCCGGGGATATGCAACTGGACGTGGGCTGGCGGTAACCCGTCATGGCAACACAGCAAACGGGACAATTCTCCTGGCAGGGAGCTTCCCTGCTCTGGCTGTGGACGGCCCTGGCCCAGGGCTTCGTGTTCCGGATGCTGCTGGAAGCGCCGAGAGATACCCCTCTGAGCGCCGCGCTGGTTAGCGGGGTTGCGGCAGCGGTGTTGGCCATGGGGATTGGACTCCAGCAGGCCTGGCCCTCGGCCCGGCCGGCCCGCTTTCTCCTGTGGCTGGGCCTCCTCACGGCGGCCCTGGCTGGCTGCGCCGCCTGGGTGGTCGCGGACCAGGGCTTTGGCGATGCGCCAGACCTGGGTCGGGATGACCGCCTGCTCAGCCTGACCCTTTGGGGCGTGGGGCTGGTGTGGTGCGGTGTGTCCCTGGCTGCGGCGGCGGGGGAGAGCCGGCAAGGGAACGCGGCCCCCCTGCGGCTGCACTGGCTGCGCGTCACGCTGCACCAGAATCTGGCCGCCCTGGCTGTGACCGGGGTGGTCTATCTGGTGCTGCTGGCCGGCGTGGCCTTGCTGGATCTGGTGGGGGTGGATATCCAGGATTTGGTGTTCAGCAAGGAAGGCACGGCGGTGCTGCTGCCCCTGGCCTGGGGGCTGGGCGTGCGCGGAGTGCGCCGGCAGAATGTGAGACAGGCCAAGGAGCTGCCCTCCCTGTCGCAGGTGGCCGGGGTTGCCGGCAGACTGGAAGCCGGGCTGGCCCGGGCGCTGCTGCCGGTCATGGCGGTGCTGGTGGGGATCTTCCTGGTCGGTCTGGCGGTGCAGGGGGTGGAGCCACTGTGGAAGACACAGGCGGCCACCTCCATCCTGCTCGGGATGCAGAGTCTGGTGGTGATCGCGACCATGCTGGCCGTGCCCCTCAGATCTGCCGGCGAGACGCAGGCCCCGGCGGTGCCCCCCCTCGTCCGTTACAGCGCGGACGCCCTGCTGCTGGTGCTGCCGATCCTCACGGCGCTGGCTGTGTACGCCCTCTGGCTGCGCATCGATCAGTATGGGCTGACCCCCTCGCGCGTGCATGCCGCGGCCCTGTGCGGCCTGGCGGCGGTGGCTACCTTGGGCCTGTGGCTGGCCGCATTGGCGGATGTGTTGCGGCGTGACGAAAGGTGGCTGGGAGGCGCGGCCCCTGCGCCCGGGACCTCCTTTGCCTTCTCGGCTTCCTCAATCCCTTCAGCGTCCTTGGCCGCCTGGGGCGTGGCCCTGGCCACGGTGCTCGTCTCGGTGCTGCTGCATACGCCCCTGGCTGACCCCCTCGGACTGACGGTGCGCAACCAGATCGCCCTACTGGAAACCGGCCGGGTGGATGTGGCGCGCTATCGGTTCCAGGAGTTGCTGTCCGGATTGGGACCGGAGGGACGGGAGGCGGCGATGGCGTTCAAGGCCAGACTGCCCGAACTGGAAGCCGCGGGTGTGTATACCGCCGAGCAGGTCGCACAGCTGGGCATAGCGTATGAAACGGCCCTGGACAGCACCCAGCCGGCACGGTCGCAGCCGGATCTTACCGCTGAGGACATTGCCGTGCTGCCCGAAGGCGCCGCCGCGCCGGCAGCCGTATTGGAGCTTGCGGTTGCCGAGGTCCGGGGCGAACGGTATTCCAGGGAGCGGCCGGTGATGCTGACGGCCTTGCAGGCCGATACCGATCCGGAGACGGAATGGCTGCTCATCCGCCCCGGCAGCGCCTGGCGCACCACCCTGCTGGATTTGCAAGGCCAAAGCTGGGCGGTGGCGGGCGTGTATCCCCTGTCTCTGGACGCACGACGCCTGCGGGAGGCGGCCACAAACGGCACCCTGCACGCGGAGCCCCCGGCCTATTACGAACTGGTGGTGGGCGACGAGCGGGAGCCCCTCAAGCAGGAACGGTGACACCTTTGGCGAAGAATCAATAGGCCGGCACGCCGGAACTGGCGCAACGGTCCCGGAAGCGGGCATCCCAGAGGATTTCATAGAAGATATCCGCGCGCGTGGCCCGCGTTCCGGGGGAGGACGCGCCAGCAGCTCCCTGCCCGGTTTCGTCTGGCTGCAGCAGGGCAACGAGCCGCGCGGCCTCCTCGGGTGAGGGCGGGGCGCCCCAGAGCGCCCTGACCGCCAGGGTAACGAAGTGTTCGTCCGTCAGGGCGACGAAAGACTCGTCCGTCACGCCTTCCTGCCCCTGTGCCGTCTCCGGTTTTGGCCGCTGGCCCGGCCGCTGCAGGTACGTCTTGTCCAGAAAGATCTTCTCGGCCAGTTCCGAGGCCGGGCGCTGCAGCACCGTCAGGTAGTGCACGGCAAATTCCAGGGCCTGCGGCGTGATGACGGACGCATCCTCCCCGCCCAGGGCCAGGAGCCGGGCGGCAAAGGCCGTGGCGTTCTCCACGGAGGGTGGGGGCGCGGGAACTGCATCCCACAGCGGTGTCACCCCGCGGGTGCGAGGCAGGAATGCCGGGGATGCCTTGGCCGTGTCCAGGCTGCGCAGCCGGGTGGAAATGGGCGGCAGTTGGGCAAAGTCCCCGGGCATGGCCGTGCGGAGAAAGTGGAACCAGGCCAGGGCCAGGCGCTCGTTCCCCAGGGGCGAATAATGCGTGATGCGAAACAACTCGCGCACGGCCTGGGCGTCTCTCAGGCCGGCTGTGCCAGTTCCGGCTTGGGGAATCCCGTCCTGAAAGGCCATGGCGCTCACGGCGTCGAAACAGGGCACGCCCTGGCTCCGGCAATGCTCACCCACAAGGCGCACATAATCTGGCAGGCCGCCACCCTTGGCCATGCGCAGCAGGTCGAACTGCATGGGCAGAACAGCCACGATGGGTCTGGCGCCCATGGCCCGGGCGTCCCGGATGAAGGCGTCCAGGATGGCCAGCATCAATTCCCGGGGTTCGGGCTCGTCCCACAGGCTCATCCATTGGATATTGTTGATGAGTTCCTGCAGGGCGTTGACGCGTAGAAACACCGTTGAATACGGGAACGAGGTCATGCGCTGGTTGTGGCGCTGGTGCCAGTAGTCGCGCTGGCCCACGGCCTCCAGGAACGCCGGATCCAGGAGCCGCTGGCGGGACTCGCGCGTGGGGGTGGGGTTGGGCTCCAGGACCAGCCGGCCGGATTCCAGGTGAAACCGCGGCTTGGTCAGGGCATTCCCTTCTTCCGGCAGGTAGAAACGGCGGTAGACGTTGACCACGCGGGCGATGTTCTCGCCAATGAGGCTCAGGACAACGTACGGGGTGCCCGCGGCGGGCTGATCCTGTAAAAAACGCAGATAGGCCTGATCCGGTCCATAGCCGCCATTGCCGAAGTTGAGCACGTCGGCGTCGAGGAGGGCGGCCAGATGCGTTTGCCAGGTCTCGAAGCCCAGGACCTCGTCGCCGTAGGTAAAGGAATCGCCATAGGTGGCCAGGAGGGCACGGTCATGGAGCCGGGCCTGGGGTCGCTGGCCATAGGCGGTGGGAAAGCGGCGCTTCCAGCCGAGTTCGGGGTGGAACACATCGCGCTCGATGTCCAGGCGCTCCTGGGTGGGCACCAGGGCGGCCAGGTCGGCATTGCGGAAGCGGTCCTGATACAGGGTGCAGAAGAGCCAGGCCGCCAGCTCGGCCGCGCCAGCAATCAACAGGCCGATGAGAAACAGCGAGCGAAGAAATTTCATGCGGTGAGGAAACAGCGGCTTACAACCGTGCGGCAATTTCGAGGACCATGCTGGCGTAAGCGTCGTCCTGGTTGTACCGTTTGATGACTGCGAGCTTGCCGGCGCGGTTTAAGCCGGGTTTCCAGCCGACCATCTTCAAAAAGTTACCGATGCTCATGATGGCGTCCGCAGGGACGAAGAGATTGCAGCGGCCGTCACCGTCGCCGTCCACGCCGCGTTCCAGGGCGCTGGTGGGGATGAACTGGCACAGGCCAAAGGCGCCGTAGATGGAGCCGGGGATTCGCAGTGGGTCCATGTGATTGGCCTTGGCATACGTCAGCAGGGCTTTGAGCTGGGTATAGGCCCAGTCGGCCTTTTCACCCATGCGTTCTTCGACCCATTGCAGTTGCGTCGGGGTGACGGTGAGTTGCTTGAAGTGCGCGGCCACGGGCGCGTAGCTGCGGGTGGCGGCCATGCTGGCCAGGGCCCGGAAGGCATTTTGCTCGCCCAGGTAGTCACCCACGCGGGTTTCAATGACCATGAAGGCCAGGACAACTTCCCGCGGGACGCCGAATTCACGCTCCGCCCGGGCCAGCACATCCTGGTATTTCCAATACATGAATCGGATTTTGGCCAGGCGGTCCGGCGGGACATGGACATCGTAGATGCTGCGTTTGCGGCGGTTGGGGTCAAGGGCGGTGAGCTTGGCCGGCAGGCTGGGGGAATATTTGGAGATGTACAGGGCCCGCATCTTTTTACCCATGTATTCAGGACCGTAGGTCAGGCCATGGGAAGAGAAATAGCCGCGGACCTCTCGAGGGTCGAAGCCGTCCTTGGTGAGCTGGTTCATGAGGGGGAACCAGACGGGATCGATCCAGTTTGCGCCCTTGACCGTCACGGCGGCTGCAGGCGAGCCCATGGCGCAGCAGCACAGGGCGAGCAGCAGGGCCAGGGCAAATCCTGCGGCGCGGCGGCCACGCGGAAGGAGGGCGCGCAATGGAAAGGGGGCAGGGGCTCGCACAACGTCTTGCATCGACAACATCTCCACTTCCGGCTGGAGGTTCTAAGCCCTGGCCAGCATGCAACAATCTACCTTAAGTGCGCCGGCCGCGAGACAGCTGCGCGCGGCTTCGGCGGCCGTGGCCCCGGTGGTCATGACATCATCCACCAGGAGCACCCTGCGCCCGACCAGCAGTTCAGGCCGCGGGGCAAGGAAGGCGTGGCGCACATTTTCCTGCCGCTCGTTGCGGGAAAGGCCGGCCTGGGGCGTGGTGCGCCGGGCGCGGACCAACGCCGCAGGCAGCAGGGCAATGCGCCAGCGCCGGGCCAGGGGGCGGGCCAGCTCCAGGCTCTGGTTGAATCCGCGTTCCCTGAGTCTGGCCGGGTGCAGGGGCATGGGGACGATGCAGTCATGCAGCGCCGTCCCTGACGCAGCCAGTTCCAGTGTATAGCGCTGCAACAGCAACTCTTGCAGGAGCCGCTCCACGGCGTGCCTGCCATGGTATTTATACTGAATGATGGCGTCTTGCAATGCGCCATCGTAGACCCCGTGAAACAGCACGCTGGAATAAGGCGGAGGATGCGCAAGGCAGGCGCCGCAGCGCCGCGGGGGATCCTCTTCCCGCTCGAACAACTCGCCGCAACAGCTGCAATGGCCGGCGCTGCGAAAGGGCAGGGCCGCAGCGCAGTCCTGGCAAAGGCCCAGGCCGGCATCGTGTCCTGAAAGGACAGCGCCCTGGGCACGGCCACAGAGCCGGCAGCGCCCCGGGGCAATGCCCAGCAGCCGGGCCATGCGCAGTGCTTCCTGCGTCACGCGCGCCCGCCAGGATAGCGCCGCACCGGGGTCTTCCGTGTGGAGTGAGGCGGGAAAAATGTCCATACAGCCCGCCCGGTCTCGCTAGGCCGAGATGGTCAGCAGTTCTCGCGCGGCCATCTGGGCATACGCGGCAATCTCGGTTGCAGCCTTGTGCGACACATCGCCCGGCTGATCCACGCCGCGCAACAGGCAGGGCTCGGCCAGGGTGATGTTGAAAGGCTTCAGGAAATACTTGAGGGTCAGCAGTGATCCCTCAAAAAGCCGCTCTCCCTTGGCCCGTCCGGCCACGAGGATCACGTAAGCCTTGCGCGGCGGCAGGGCCAGCATGGCCGGGTCCTGGTGTTCCTTGCGGGCGTAGAAGCTCTGCGCCCGGTCGATGAGGGCCTTGAAGCCTGAGGGCAGGTGGTAGAAATAGATGGGCGCGGCAAAACACACGGCCCGCGCCTGCAGCAGCGGGGCAAAGAGCAGGGCGCTTTGATCCTTGGGCGATTGCACGCACACCCCGCCCGGCGGCAGGGCGCAACGCTGACAGCCCAGGCAGGGCAGCACGCAGCAATTGCGCAGGGCCAACCGTTCCGTGGGCTGCCCGGCAGCCTGCAGAGCCTCCAGGAACAGGGAGAGGGCGGTGTCACTATTGCCCTTGGGGCGCGGGCTGCAGGCATACCCGGCAAGAGCCGCGGCCGGTGTGGCCAGTTCGGCCAGTTTGGCCAGTTTGGCCGGTTCGGCCGGTGCGGGCGGAGAAGAGGGGGGGGTCATGCCGGCGGCTCAGCTGCGGGTCTGCCGGCGATACACGAAGCAGGCTGCGTCGTCCGGGATTCCGTCCGGGAGGTTCGCATCACGAACCTCCTCCACCCGCCAGTAGGGTTCCAGGTGCAGAACCTCATAACATTCCTCCCGGTGCCGGCGGTGCACCAGCACTTCCACGCACGAAGCGTCGGCTTGACGGAGATGCCACCCGATCTCCAGCGTCAGGCGTCAACATTTATCCAGCAGATTCACGCGCACGCAGTCAGGAATCATGGTAATATCCTTAAAATTCAGTCAAATATGGATTGTGCATGCGTTCGTCCTGCACGGTGGTCGGGTCGCCATGGCCGCTGTGCACAATGGTGTCCCCGGGCAGGGTGAAGATCTGCTCCTTGATGGAACGGATGAGCGTGTTGTAGTCCCCGCCGGGAAAATCCGTGCGGCCCACGGAGCGGTTGAAGAGCAGATCGCCCACAAACACACGGTGTTGCGCGGGAAAGTAAAACGAGAGGCTGCCTGCGGAATGTCCAGGCGTGGCCAGGACAAGGCACCGTTCGCCCACAAAGCGATGCTCACCCGGAGCCAGGGCCATGAACTCGAAGAGCTCGATTTCCGGCAGGCCCATAAAGCCACCGCGGCCCAGTTCGGAATCCAGCAGGGAGGCATCCCTGGAGCTGGCATACACCGTGGCTCCGGTGGCCTCGGCCAGGGCGCGGACGCCGCCGGTGTGGTCAAAATGCAGGTGGGTGATCAGCACATGCGTCAGCTTTGCGCCTGTTTTATCAAGCAAGTCCAGGGCCTTGTGGGGATTACCTCCGGGGTCGATGGCCACGGCTTCCAGCCCGTTTTCCGTCTGGCCCAGGAGGAGGTAGCAGTTCACCTCCAGCGGGCCCATGGGGAACATATGCACTTCCATGAAGATCCTCTTACAATTCCTCAAGGCACAAGGCTTCCAGGGGCAGCCGGCGCGAGGAGGGCGTTTCGTCCGGCCGGCCCACAGCCACCACGGCCATGAGCTCGTAGGTGGAGCCATCCAGGCCCAGGGCCTTGAAGACCGGCTCGGGTTCATTGACAATCTGCCCGATCCAGACAGCGCCAAGCCCCAGGGCGTGCGCAGCCAGCAGCATGTTCTGGATGCAGGCGCCTGCGCCCTGGTAGTCTTTCAGATCGCTGTATTTTTTTGACTTTTCCAGAAAGACGCAGATGCAGACCTGGCAGTCGCGGATCAGGTGCTCATACTGGGTGCAGGATTCCAGGGCTCTTTTCCGGGGATCCTCGGCCATGACCACCAGGAAGCGCCAGGGCTGGTTGTTGCGCCCGCTGGGGGCCCAGCGGCCGGCTTCCAGGATGATCCGCACTCCCTCGCGGGTGACCGGCTCGGGAGTGAAGGCGCGGATGCTGCGCCGCTGCTTGAGCGCGGCAAGCACGGGATTGCGGTCGAACTCTATCATGACGGTTTCTCCCTTTTCCCTTTTCCAGAAAGGCCAGAAGGCCGGTGACGACAGGTCATCTTTCGGGCTCCGCGCAACTTCCTTCCGGGTACCGCAAGCCCGGCCGCAAGGCAATCATTTGCCCATGCGCGCCAGCACACTGCGGACGATCTCGGCATGGGCCGGGATGGGGTTTTCGGGTGGAACGGGTTCGGGCACCTGCTCCAGGAGGTCGAAGGGCGTGCCTTCCACCAGCAGGTTGTGGGTGCGGGCGCAGAGGCGCTCCAGGGAGAGGACGTCGGCGGCATTATAGGAAAGCAGGGTTTCCAGCCAGCGCGTGTCCTGCGTGGCCCGGTACCCTTGCCAGAAGAGCACGGCGGCGTAGCCATCCACGCCGTCCAGCTCGCCGCGATCCAGGCCCAGCGTCTTTTCGATGGCTTTGAGTCCGCCGCGCAGGCCGGCCTTTTTGAGGGGATACCGCAGATCCAGGTGGGCCATGTCCAGGGCCATGTCCAGCTGGCGTTCGATGCAGGGCGCGTCGAAGCACTTGCCGTTGAAGGTCACCAGCAGGCGGCAGTCGTCCAGGGCATCGCGAAAGTCGGGCAGGGTGTGGCCGTGCACGTAGGTACGCAGGCCGTGGGCATCGCGGCAGGCGATGGTGGTGATGTGGTCTTCCTCAATGCCCAGGCCGGTGGTTTCGATGTCCACATAGGCGGCATGGTCGCGAAAGGCGGTCCAGAGCCGCCAGTGTTCGCGGGAGGGCAGACGGTCGGCAAACCAGGCAGCGTCGGCCGGCGTGGCGCTCCTCAGGCGGATGCGGGACTCCTCCACGGTATCGCGCAGCAGGCCACGCCGGGCCGGTGGCACGAGCCAGTCGCTTTGGGGGGCGTCGAGCAGGGTGTCCCAGTCGGTGATGCCGGCAGCCCAAAGCTTGGCTTCCAGGGCTGGCCCCAGGCCGGGGGCATGGCTGAAGGTGCGGGTGAGCATCCACACAGCATAGATCCAGGACCCGGCACGGGCAATGGGAATGTGCGCCGGCCGTGCAGAGGATCTGGTTGTTCGAAGTTGCCGGGCGAGGGAAATTGTGTCGCAGGGGCTGGGCATCCCCTTGTCAACGGCCCTGTTGCGCGGGTATTTTGTGCAAAACCCAGGGGGGGCGCATGGAACGTCGATTTTTCCTGCAGTGCGCGGCCATGACCGCGGCGTCGGCGCTGGTGCGCTGGCGCTTTGCCGGCCCCGCCCCGGCCCAGGCCGCACCGGGCCTGCACGACGTGATCATCATCGGCGCCGGCCTGGGTGGCCTGAGCTGCGCGGCGCATCTGGCCCGCAATGGCTTCAAGGTGCTGCTCCTGGAGCAGCACTATCGCCTGGGCGGGTATGCGACGTCCTTCCCCCGCCACGGGGAGGGGCTGGCCGCAAAAGCCGCAGAAGCCGGGGGAGCAGGGGGAGCTGGCGCATTCACCTGCGAGGTTTCCCTGCATGCCTCGGCCCTGGCCGCGCCCGGGACCAAAAGCATGCTCCAGGAACTCGGGGTGTGGGATTCCCTGGAACTCGTCCCCCACAAGCATGCCTGGTGTTCCCACTTTCCGGACTTCAGTTTTGAGATCCCGCACAAGGCCGGGCTGGACGGCTTCGAGCACCAGCTTACGGCTGTCTTCCCCAATGACGCCCAGGGCATTGCCGCCTATTTTGACCTCTGGCGAAAGGTCATGCGCGAAGTGGCCGCGCTGGATGCGCAGGCTGCCCATGGTCCGACGGAGGCGTCTGGCGCCTCGCAGGCGGCGTTCCCCACCACCTATCCTGCACTCTGGGCCATCCGGGACAAAAGCGTGGGCCAGCTGGTGGATGCCCACATCACCAACCCCAGGGTCCAGGCCGTGCTGACCCAGAGCTGCGGCTACTACGGCCTGCCTCCCTCCACGCTCTCGGCCTTTTTCTATCTGGTGCCCACCGGCGAGTACCTGGAATTCGGTGGGGCCTATCTGAAAGGCACGTCCCAATCCCTGTCCAATGCCCTGGGCGCGGCCATCAAGGCTGCGGGCGGCACGGTGCGCACCCATGTGGCGGTGGACTCCATTCTTGTGGAACAGGGCCGGGCCGTGGGCGTGACCACCAGCGACGGCCAGCAGCATCGTGCCCGCGCCGTGGTCTGCAATGCCAGCGCGCCCCAGCTGCTGGAATCGCTCCTGCCCGAGGGCAGTCTGCCGGCCCAGGCCCGGACCCGCCTGGAAGCCGGCACGCCCAGCCCGGGCTGCTGCATCGTCTGGCTGGGCCTCAATCAGGACATCACCAAAACCTGCCCCACCCCGGAGCAGTCCTTTTACGCCGGCCTTGACCCGGAGCAGAGCTTTGCCGCCAGCCTCAAGGGCGAGTACGAGCGCGTCTCCTGTTCCATGATGGTCTATGACAACCTCGTTCCCGGCTTCTCCCCGCCCGGCTGCTCCACACTCTGCATCATGTGTCTTTCCGGCTACGATCCGTGGCAACGCTTTGAACTGGATTACCTGGCTGATCGCAAGGAGGCGTATCTGCAGGAGAAACGCCGGGTGGCCGATCTGCTTATCCAACGCGTGGAACAGCTGGCCCTGCCGGGGCTCTCGCAGATGATCGTCATGCGCGAGGAATCCACGCCCCTGACCAACCTGCGCTTTACCGGCAACACCTACGGCAGCATCTATGGCTACGCCCCCACCGTGGACAACGCCTTCATGACCCGCCTGCCCAATGCCCAGGCTCTGCCCGGCCTGTTCCTGGCCAGCGCCTGGGGCAACCCCGGGGGCGGCTTTGCCGGGGCCCTGCTCGGCGGCAAGGGCGCTTTCCGGGATGTGGCAACGTATCTGGCCGGATGACGTATCTGGCCGGGCGATCCTCCCCAAGTGGTGGATCGCCCTGCGTGTTGGTCGGGTGCCGACGGGCGGACCGGCTATCAGCTGGTCTTGCCTGAAGATTTCATCTCCACGATGAGCCGCTGGAGCACCTGGTTCTGGGTGGCCAGTTCGGCGACGGCCCGGGAGGCCAGGCCCATGGCCTGGGCGGTTTCGCTTGAAATGCTGGCGACCTGTTCGATGGAGTGATTGATCTCCTCGCTGGCCGCGGACTGCTGTTCCGAGGCCGCGGCGATGGAGCGGACCTGGTCGGAGGTCTGATTCACCAGGGAGACGATTTCCTTGAGGGTGTCCCCGGAACGATTGGCCAGCTGGGTGGCTTCCTCGATGTTCCTGGCCGAGGTGTCCACATTGGTCATGTTTTTGCGGGTGCCGTCCTGGATGCCGCGGATGGCCGCGCCCACTTCCTTGGTGGCCTGCATGGTTTTCTCGGCCAGCTTGCGGACCTCGTCGGCCACCACGGCAAAGCCGCGCCCCGCATCGCCGGCGCGGGCGGCCTCGATGGCGGCATTCAGCGCCAGGAGATTGGTCTGGTCGGCGATGTCAGAAATGACGTTCATCACCTGGCCGATGCTCTCGGCCTGCAGGCCAAGGGCTGCCATGTCTTGCTTGAGTTCCCGGGACTGCCGGTCCACATCGCCGATGCCTCTGACCACCTGGCCGACGATGCTGGCGCCTTCCTGGGCCTTTTTGCTGGCCGTATCGGAAATTTCCGCGGCATGGGAGGCGTTGCGGGCCACTTCCAGCACCGTGGCGTTCATTTCTTCCATGGCGGTGGCGGTTTCGCTCACGCGGTGGGACTGTTCTTCGGCGCCGCGGCTGGCAACCTCCACCTGGGCGCCCAGGCGGTCTGCCGCTTCGGAGGCCACCGCCACCACGCCCTCCAGCTGGGCGGCCGCGTGGAGCATGCCTTCGGTCTTGGCCTGATCTGCGCGGGCGCGGGCGGCCTCAGCCTCGGCAGTGGCGGTGCGGGCGTTTTCCGTTTCCCGCTGGGCATCCAATCCCTTGGCTTCTGCCTCAGCGATTTTGGCTTTGAGATTGTCCACCATGGTGCGCAACGAGTCGGCCAGGACGCCCACTTCATCATGCTGGTGCACATCAAGCTGGTGGGTGAAGTCGCCACTGGCCACGGCCTGGGCAAAGTCCGCCGCTTTGCGGATGGGGCGGGCAATGCCGCCGGTGAAGAACCAGATCACCCCGATGGCCAGGGCTGTAATGCCCAGGCCCACGCCGATTTGCCAGTACACGCTGTCGCGGGCGCGGTTGGTCAGCTCGGCATTGAGCGCGTGCACATCGGCCAGCACGATGTCCGCCGGCACGCGAATAAGGACGGACCAGGGTTTTTCCGTCCGCCCGAGCTTGATGGGGGCATAGGCTTCCATCAGGCCGGTTTCCTTGTTGAGTCCGGAAGAGGATTTTCCGCCCTGGACGTTGGCCAGCACTTCCTGAACATTCTTGAACACCGCCTTGCCAGGCTGGCCGATGGTGTTCGCGTCCCGGCTGTTGGCGACAATCAGGCCGTCATAGCTGACGATGAGCACTTCGCCCTCGCCGCCGTAGAGTTTGCCATTCACGGACACGGCAAGTTCCTGCAGGAAGCCCAGCCGCAGGTCCGTCCCGGCAAGGCCCAGGAATTTCCCATCTTTTTTAATAGGTACGGACAAGGTGGTCAGCCAGTCCTGTTTGCCCTGCACAATGTAGGGGAACGGGTCGAGGACATTTTCGCGGCCGGTTTCCTTGGGGTTCAGGTACCAGCCCCCTTTGCGGACGCCGTTGGGGTGGCGGTCCTGACTTTCGAACTCCACCAGGGCCTGTCTGGCGATTTTGCCTGCGCTGTCCCGGTTCCAGTAGGGGACAAAACGGCCCGTGGGGTCATAGCCCGAGGCAGAGGCGGAGCCGGCAAACTGCGCATCCAGGCCATCCAGGGCGTTGGGCTCCCAGGCGGAATACGTGCCCAGGTATTCGGGGTTGTTCTCCAGCACGGCCAGCAGGATGGCGTTGAAGGTATCACGCAGGCCAGAGGGATCGGCCTGATGGCGTTCGCGGAGCACCTCAAATGTTTTGGCCAGGGTCCGGGCGGTATCCAGGTTGTCTTGCAAGGCGCTTTGAACAACAGCCGCCTGACTTGAAGCCAGCGCTCCCAGGATTTGCCTGGCGCTGTCTTCAAGCATCGTGTTGACCTGCCCGGTGATATGCTCCTGGGTATTCTCCGTGGCAATGACGCCGTAGAGCACCAAGGATGCAGAACTAATGAACAGACACACCCCGCCCATGAGTGCGATGGTCTGTTTGATGGAACGCAGCCGCATGGTAAAATCCCCTCCCGTAACTTGTCTGAATCCAACCGAAAAGACGGCCAATTGGCTCCGTGCGCCAGCAGGCCATCGTTTTTCCAGTGTCCGGCGCCACATGCCCCGGACACGGAGTGAAAAAGTGGAAAGAATTATACGGGTAAAACAGGGTTGAGGCAAGAAGAGAACCGAATAACAATGAGAAATCAGCGTGGAGGTGCGGCAGGGGGAACGGCGAGATGTTGTCTCTCGCTTTTCAAGCGGAGGGAAGAATCCTCCCCTTGAACGGGCCGCTCGCAGGACGCGGTGCCACGCATCGTCAGAACTGACCTTGGCGGGGGGGATTGGGTAAGCGGGCGGTTGTCTGAAACTCAAATCACCGGCGAGGCTCACCCTGCTGAAGGGCGGAGCACCCGGTTGAAACAGAAAAAGGGCCTATGGAATTGCTCCATAAGCCCTTGAACTTTCTGGTGCCGAGGGAGGGAATTGAACCCCCCACACGGGGATTTTCAGTCCCCTGCTCTACCAACTGAGCTACCTCGGCGCGTTGAAGAAAGTCGTATCTAGCTTCATTCGTTTTGGCTGGCAAGTGTTTTTTTGCGAAGGGCTCATTTTTTTTGCGTGAGCCTGTTGCCGTGGGCAGTTGCTGTGCCGGCAAGGCTGGTTCGATGCGGCAAAGCCGGGTATGGTGCGGAACAGCGCCGGCCCCGCCTCGCCCGGCTTGGTCCGGGCCGTGACCCCTGGCCCAGGCCGCCTTGCACTCCAAAATCTCCCGCAAGTCCGGAGGGTTCTTCATGTCGAACTTGGTAATCCGCACCCTGGCCAGAGAAGAGCTGCCCTTCCTGCTGGAAATGATCACCGGGGAAGGCTGGAATCCTGGCCTGTACGATGGGCAGTGCTTCCTTGCTGCGGATCCGCAAGGGTTTTTGCTGGGCCTTCTGAACGGTGTGCCTGTGGCCTGCATCTCAGGGGTGCAATACACAAATAATTTTGCATTTCTGGGATGTTATGTCGTGCGCCCGGAATATCGCGGCGCGGGGTACGGCCTGCAGCTGTTCCATGCCATCAGGGCCCGCCTCGCCGACCTGGGCGTGACCACCATGGCTGCCGATGGCGTGCTGGCCATGGTGCCCAAGTATCTGCAGGCCGGCTTTACCAAGGCCTACGGTAATATCCGCCACGAAGGCGAAGCCGGAGGCTCCATGCCCGGGGATGCCCGGGTGCAGCCGCTGACAGAGGCACCGTTCGAGGCGCTTGCAGATCTGGATGCCGAACATTTCGGCGCACGGCGGGAAGCCTTTTTGCGATGCTGGGTCGATGCAAGCCATGGCGAAGGGCTGGCCTGGGTGGAAGATGGGCGGCTCACAGGCTACGGTGTGGTCCGCCCCTGTGTGCGCGGCTGGAAGATCGGTCCGCTCTTTGCCCCGCATCCCGAGGCCGCGGCCCTGCTCTTTCAGGGATTGGCCGCCCAGGCCCGTTCCGGCCCGCTGTATCTGGACACCCCGGCGCCAAACGCCGCCGCTTTGGCCCTGGCCGCGCGACATGGCCTCAAGCCTGTCTTCGAAACCGCGCGCATCCACATGGGTCCGCCACAGCAGTTGCCTCTGGAGCGGATTTATGGCGTGACCACGTTTGAGCTGGGGTAAACTGCGATGTTGCGATAAGAATCGCAACATCGCATCAAGGCATGGAGCGCCATAGTTGCAGATGCCCCATTCAGTCCACTGGTTTTCTTACTTCTTTTCCGCAAGGCATTCGATTTCCACCAGTGCGCCCATGGGCAGGCCCGCAACCTGCACCGTGGTGCGCACGGGCTTGTGCTCGCCAAAGAAGGTGGCATACAGGGCGTTCATGGCCTGGAAATCCTTCAGATCGGCCAGGAACACGCGGGACTGGATCACATCGGCCGGGGTGCAGCCGGCGGATTCCAGCACGGCGGCGATATTGGCCAGGACCTGCCGGGTCTGGCTTTCAATGTCCGTGCCGGCCAGTTCGGTAGTGCCGGGGATCAGGGGAATCTGGCCGGACATGAACAAAAAGCCACCAGCAACGACCGACTGAGAGTAAGGGCCGATGGCCTTGGGGGCCTTGTCCGTGTGCAGGAATTGCATGCGCGCTCCTTGCGATGAGGCGGAGGTTAAATTGCGATTCGTCATGAATCGCAATTATTATTACAGGTGATTCAGGATGTCGGTGAATGCATCTATCTGAAATTTTGGATTATATTCAACTAGACGATCCATGGGGCCGTAGCCGTACTTCGCAAGGCAGGCTGCGGTTCCCAAGGCTTGGGCAAAGGCCATGTCCGGCTCGCCGTCGCCCACCACCAGCACCTCTTCCAGGGACAGGCCGGGGAAGTGTGGCGCCACGCGGCGTTGCCAAGTGTCTGGATTCGGCTTTTTGGGTTCGCCGGGCTTTTCGCCGATGACCAGCTCAAAACGGTCCAGCAGATCATGGTCAGCCAGACCGGAGCGCAGCAGGGTCTCGCCTTTGTTGCTGGTCACGGCCAGACGCTTGCCAGCGGCGAGCAGGGTATCCAGGACATCGGGCACGCCGGGGTAGGGCGTGGCCAGGGCTGCGCCTTCGGTGCGGTAGATGTCCCGGTAGGCCTCCACCCAGGGGGCAGTCTGGTCCTCCGGGATATCCGGAAAGAGAAAGGTGACGCATTTGGCCAATGATCCCACCCCCATGGCCAGGGCGATGCGGGCATTGGGCGGTGGTTCATACCCCAGACGTCCGGCCGCGCCGCGCATGCTGTGGATGAAGGCGGGCATGCTGTCCATGATGGTGCCGTCGAAATCCAGACAAAACAGAGTATAGGTACGCATGCGTCGGGTTATACGCGCAGGGGGCTGGCTTGTCATCCACGCGTGCTTGTATGCGTCACGCGCCGTGTGATATGGGACAGGCAGCATCGACCCTCAACCCTGGAACTGCCATGAGCCCCTTTTTTGCCAAGAAGCCTGCCGAGGCTGAAGAAGACGCCTGGTTTTTGCCCGAGGACGCCCGCATCGCCCTCAAGGAGACCTTCAAGGCCCTCAAGGACGAGGTGACGCTGGAAGTTTTCACCAACAAGGACGTCAACGAACAGTACAACGATTTTTTGCGAAAATTCGTTCGGGATGTAGCCAGGTTGGATGCCAGGCTCAAGCCGGTATATCATGCATTGGACAGCGAACGTGCCCGGGAGCTGGGGGTGGATTTTTCGCCCACCTTGTGCATTGCCCCGGAAAAATATCACCTGCGCTATCTTGGCGCGCCCCTGGGCGAGGAAGGCCGCAGCTTCATCCAGGCCATCCTGCTGGCTTCCACGGCAGAAAGTCACCTCTCCCCCACCTCCAGGCAGCTCCTCAAGCAGCTGGAGGAGCCGCGGCAGGTGCGGGTGTTCGTCAGTCCCAGCTGCCCGTATTGCCCGGGCCAGGTCTTCAATGCCTTCAAGGCTGCCGTGGAGCGGCCGGATCTGGTGCAGGCTGAGTGCGTGGACAGCGCCCAGCACACCGTCCTGGCCGACGAGTACGGCATCGGCTCCGTGCCGCACACTATTATTAACGATGCCGTGCACCTGCTGGGCCTGGAGCCGGAGGAGCGATTTATCGTCGAGCTGGTCAGTCTGCAAAGCGCGCAGGACATTCTGGGCGAGCACGACCATGAGCACCAGCACGAGCACGTGCCCGTGGAAACTGTGGACGTGGTGATTATCGGCTCCGGGCCTGCCGGGCTGACGGCGGGGATTTACGTGGCCCGCAGCGGCCTGAAGGCGGTCATTCTGGAAAAGCATGTGCTCGGCGGCGCGGTGGCCATCACGCCAGTGGTGGAGAATTATCCGGGCTTTGCCAATATTCCCGGCAAGAAACTCATGGAAATCATGGCAGAACAGGCCCGCAGCTACTGCGATATCCGCGAGGATGAAGACGTCTCCGAAATCAAGCTCGGCAAACAGGTGGAAGTGCACACCCAGCGCGGCATTTTCCTGGCCAGGGCCGTCCTTTTGTGCACCGGGGCTTCCTGGAAGAAAATCGGGGCCATAGGCGAGGATCTGTATGCCGGCTTTGGCGTCAGCTATTGTTCCTCCTGCGATGGCTACCTGTACCGCGACCGCACCGTGGCTGTGGTCGGCGGGGGGAATTCGGCTCTTACCGATGCGCTGCATCTGAAGAATCTCGGCGCCAAGGTGACCATCCTCCACCGGCGGGACAGCTTCCGCGCCCAGCAGCACCTGCAGGATAGCGTCGCCAGCCAGGGAATCCCCGTGCTCTGGAACAAGGAAGTGCTGGAGATTCTGGGCAAGGACGGCCATGTGACCGGCCTGCGCCTGCGCGATACCGTCACTGCTGAGGAAAACGAACTGGCCGTGGACGCCGTCTTCGTGGCTGTGGGCGTCATTCCCAACACCTCCCTGGCCCAGGATCTGGGCGTGCAGCTGGACGAACAGGGCTTCATCAAGGTGGATCGGGCCATGCGGACCAATATCCCCCGCGTGTACGCCGCCGGTGACGTCACCGGTGGGGTGCAACAGATCGTCACGGCCATCGGGGAAGGCTCCGTGGCCGCCCTGAGCGCGTTTGAGGATCTGGCGCACCCGTATTGGGTGAAGAAATAAGAGGCAAGGCATGCGGGGGGAACTGCGTTCCCTCCGCATGCACGAACAGGGGGAGGGGGGATTTTCCTCCTGGTTCATCTTTTTCCTGGAGTTCCCATGCGCGATACTCGGCCGGTGTTGGTGACAGGGGCCACGGGGTATATCGGGGGACGGCTGGCGCCATTGCTGCTGGAGCGAGGGCACCGGGTGCGGGTGATGGTCCGTTCCGCAGCCAAGCTGGGCTGCCGGCCCTGGGCCGGGCATCCGGAGCTGGAGGTAGCCGAGGCGGATGTCTTTTCGTATCCCGCGGTGCGTCGCGCCGTGTCCGGCTGCCGGGCGGTGGTCTATCTGATCCATTCCATGAACCCTCAGGAACGCGACTACGCTGCCGCCGACCGGCTGGCGGCGCACATCATGATGCGGGCCTGTGAGCGCGAGGGGGTGGAGCGGGTATTGTACCTTGGAGGGATAGTAAATGATGACGGAGGATTGTCCCATCATTTGCAATCCCGGAATGAGGTCGCGAGCATCCTGGCCGGAGGCGAGCCCAGGGCCACGGTGTTGCGGGCAGCCCAGATCCTTGGCTCAGGCAGCGCCAGCTTTGAGATTATCCGGTATCTTGCCGACCGCCTGCCGCTGATGATTTGTCCTCGCTGGGTGTACACCCAGGCGCAGCCCGTGGCCGTGCGGGATGTGCTGCACTGCCTGGCCGGATGTCTGGAACATCCTGAAACAGCAGGGGAAGAGTATGATATCGCCGGGCCGGACGTCCTGACCTACAAGCAGTTGTTCCGGCTGTATTGCGAGGTGGCCGGCCTGCCGCGGCCGCGGCTCATTCCCGTGCCGGTGCTGACGCCCTTCCTGTCGTCACTGTGGGTGGGGCTGGTCACGCCCATCCCGGCCAGCCTGGCCCGACCGCTGGTGCAGGGGCTCAAAACCCGGGTGGTGGCCCGGGACAACCGGCTGATGGAGCTGCTGGGGCACAGGCCCACGCCCGTGCGCGAGGCCATGACGCTGGCCCTGGACAAGGTCCGCCAACACACGGTGGAGACCTGCTGGAGCGATGCCGGTGAAGCACGCGTGCCCGAGTGGCTGGCCTGTGGCGATGCGCCCTATGCCGGCGGCACGGTGCTGGGGGAGACCTTCCGCCTGGTGCTGGAGGCCCCGGTGGAGCAGGTATGGCAACAGGTGGTGCGCATTGGCGGGGAGAATGGCTGGTTGTTTGATAATTATCTTTGGAGATTGCGAGGATGGCTGGATACACTGGCCGGCGGGCCTGGCCTGCGCCGCGGCCGGCGGGATCCTGAGCAGCTCTTCATTGGCGATGCCCTGGATTTCTGGCGCGTGCTGGATGTCCAGGCGCCCGGCACCTCGCAGCAGGCCCGGCTGATGCTCCTGGCCGAGATGCGCCTGCCCGGGGAAGCCCTGCTGGAGTTTCGGCTGTCCCGACTCCAGGGCGGCGCCGGTGCGGGCGGGGAGCGGACGGAGCTGGTGCAGCGCTCGCGGTTTCTGCCCCGTGGCCTGGCCGGGTTGGCGTACTGGTGGGCCACGTTTCCATTGCACCTGCGCATCTTCAAGGGCATGCTCCGGGAAATCGGCCGCCGCAGCGGGGCGAGGGTGCTGTCCGGTCCGGACCGGGTGACGGGACACGAAACCGCCGCCTGCAGCCTGGAGGCGCTGAGCACACCGGCGCGGCTGGTCCACCCGCAATCACCGCATTGAGGATATCTTGATGACTGCCTTCCGCACCGCCTGTCTCTCCCATTGCCACGATGGATGCGCCTTGCTTGCCGAACGCGCCGACGATGGCCGCGTGACCCTGCGGGGTGATCCGGACCATCCCTTCACCGCCGGCTTTTGCTGCGCCAAGATGAAGGACTACGTCCAGCACACCCTGCATCGCCCGGACCGCATCACCACGCCATTACTCAAGGAAGGCGGCCGGTTTAGACCCGCTGACTGGGACGAAGCCCTGGATCTGATTGCCGGGAAGCTCCAGACCCTGCGGCAGACGCCGGAGCGCATCCTGCATCATATCGATTACGCCACCTTCGGTGTGCTGCACCGGGCCAGCGAGTATGTCTTCGGCCGCCTGGGCGCGGCAGGGCTCGCCGGCGGTTCCTGTGTCCGGGCCATGGGCGCAGCCATTGGCAAGGATTTTGGCACGCATCGCGAGCCGCACTGGTCCGCCCCTCTCAAGGCCGGGCGGATCGTGCTCTGGGGACGCAATCTGGCCGCGCAAACCCCGCACGCCGGGCGGATCGTCCAGCAGGCCCGCAAGCAGGGAACGCCCGTCCTGGCCATCCATCCCGGGGATGGCGGCTACGCCGCCTTTGCCGACCAGGCCATCCGGGTCCGCCCTGGCTCGGATCGCTTCCTGGCTGCCGCGGTGCTGAAAATATTGAAGGATGACGGAAGGATAAATCAGGATGCCCTGGCCCGGAGCACCGGGGCGGAGGGCCTGCTGGCGCTCCTTGACGGGCAGAGCCTGGAGTCATTGGCGGCAGCCTGCGATGTGCCCTCCGAGAGCATCCATCTGCTGGCGGACTGGATGGCTTCCGGCACCGCGGGGGCAACGCACGTCATGCTCGGCCGCGGGCTGCAGCGCTATGCCCTGGGCGGGGAGAATGTCCGCTGGATCAATGCCCTGGCCCTGCTCAGCGGGCAGGTTGGCCGGGTGGGCGGGGGCATTTCCTTTGTGGGAGGGGACAAAGGGCACCTCTCATACAGCTGGACCAAACCCCCGCAGGCGCCAGCAGGTGCGCCTCGTCGTCGGATGCTGCCCTTTGCCTCCCTGGGGCAGGCGCTGCAAGCGGCTGAGCCGCCAGTGGATTTTGTATGGACCGAGGGCTGGAACCCCTTGGCCACCGCGCCGGACGCCGCGCGCATCGGCCAGGCCTTGCAGGCGCGTTTCCACGTGGCTGTGGAGCCCTTCATGACCGACACCGCCGCCTGCGCCACGGTGATTCTGCCGCCGACCCTGCTCTTTGAAAGCGAGGACCTCGCCCGGGCTGCCGGACACGATTTTGTCATGCACGGCCGCCCCTTGCCTGCGGATTGGCACAGGCCGCCGGCCGGGGTGCGCAGCAATTTCCAGATTCAGGCGCAGTTGGCCGCGCGGCTGGGGATCGACTTTCCGGACGCGGAGCAGGTCATGACGGAGGCGCTGCACACAGCCACACCGGCCGGCTCCCTGGACCAGCTGCGCGCCCGGGGCTGGCTGCAGGCCCAGCCGCAGCCCGAGCCCTGGGCCGAGGGTCCCTTCGCCACCCGGAACGGCCGCTTCCATCTGGTCCAGACCCTCACACCGGAGCCCTCGCCTGCGCCGGGCTATCCCCTGCGGTTGCTGACCTTTGTGGAGCGCGGCGTGCTGCTTTCCCGGCGCACGCCCGAGCAGATGGCCGACCTGCCCGTGGCGCGCATGGCCCCGGATTCGCCCTGGGCCGCCCGGCTGGATTGTTCCAGGCCGGCCAGGCTGGCGACCCCCCTGGGGGCGATGCCCGTGCGGCTGGCGCTCAAGCCCGGCCTGCATCCCGAAACTGTGCTCGTGCCCCGCGGCGGCTGGCTTTCCCGTGGCTGGGGCGTGAACGCCCTAATCGAACCCCATGAGGCCGATCTCGGCGGCCAGGCTGCCTATTACGCCCAGTGGTGCCGGCTGGAGCAGGATGGCTGAGTCCGGCCCCAGGAGCCTGGATTGCATCCCGCCGGGCTTCGGGGTAGAGTCTTTGTTCATTTTCATTCATGTTTCCCTCCCGAACCATTCTGGAATCACCAGGAAGAATCATGGCCTACAAAGACCTGCACGCCTTTCTGAAGCGCCTGGACGAACACAAGGAGCTGGTGCGCATCAAGGAGCCGCTGGACCCGTATCTGGAAATCGCCGAGGTCACGGACCGGACTTCCAAGGGCTTTGGCCCGGCGCTGCTCTTCGAAAACGTCAAGGGCTCCAAGTTCCCCGTGCTGACCAATGCCTTTGGCTCCTACCAGCGCATGCATATGGCGCTGGAGGTGGAGAGCCTGGACGCCGTGGCCGAGCAGATTCAGGAGTACATGGAGATCGAAAAGCCCGACTCCATCATCAAAAAGCTCAAGCTCCTGCCCAAGCTGGCCAAAATGGCCAACATCTTCCCCAAGGAAGTGACCAGGGCAGCCTGCCAGGACGTGGTGTACACCGGCGACGACGTGGACCTGGGCATCCTTCCCGTGCTGACCACCTGGCCCGGCGATGCCGGCCCGTTCATCACCCTGCCGCTGGTCATCACCAAGAATCCCGAAACCGGCATGCGCAATATGGGCATGTATCGCATGCAGGTGTTTGACAAGAATACCACAGGCATGCACTGGCACCGCCACAAGGGCGGGGCTTATCACTACCATCTGGCCGAAAAGAAGGGCCAGCGGCTGGAAGTGGCCGTGGCCATCGGGCCGGATCCGGCCGTGACGTATGCCGCCACCGCGCCCATCCCCGACGAGATGGACGAGTTCCTCTTTGCCGGCTTCCTGCGGCAGTCCCCGGTGGAGTACGTCAAGTGCAAGACCGTGGATCTGGAGGTCCCGGCCAATTCCATGTTCGTGCTGGAAGGCTATGTGGAGCCCGGCGAGCGCCGGCGCGAAGGCCCTTTTGGCGACCACACGGGCTATTACTCCCTGGCCGACGACTATCCCGTCTTCCACGTCACGGCCCTGACCCATCGCACCGACGCCATTTACCCAGCCACCCTTGTGGGCCCGCCGCCCATGGAAGACTGCTTCATGGGCAAGGCCACGGAGCGCATCTTCCTGCCGCTGATCAAGAAGCAGCTGCCCGAAGTGGTGGACATGAATCTGCCCCTGGAAGGCGTGTTCCACAACCTCTGCTTCGTCTCCATCGACAAGCGCTACCCCGGCCAGACCCGCAAGGTCATGTATGCCCTGTGGGGCCTGGGGCAGATGATGTTCACCAAGATCATCGTCATTGTGGACAAGGATGTGAATGTCCAGAACACGTCGGAAGTCCTCTGGCGGCTGGGCAACAACGTGGATCCGCGGCGGGACATCGTCATCCTGGAAGGCCCCCTGGATGCCCTGGACCACTCCTCCCCCACGGCCTTTTACGGCGCCAAGATGGGCATAGACGCCACCAAGAAAGGCCCGGACGACGGCCACTTCCGCGAATGGCCCGACTCCCTGACCATGGACCCGGCGGTCAAACGCAAAATCGCCGGCCTCTGGCCCAAGCTGGGCATTCCGCTGACGAAGAAATAACAAGAAGCAAGAGGATGCGAGGGGGAAACCCAGTACAAAGGGGGCTCCCCCTCGCGCTCCCCCTCCCCTAAATCATTATACGGGGGTGACCTCGGCATGAAGACACGCATCGTCCTCGGCCTCTCCGGGGCCAGTGGCATGCCTTATGCGCTGATGCTGCTGGATCTGCTGGCCGCGCGGCCGGACGTGGCCGTGCATTGCATCGTCTCCGACGGGGCCTGGGAAGTGCTGCAGGTGGAGATGGGCCTTGCCCGCGCCGACGTGGAAGCGCACCTGGACGCCCGCTGCGAGCGCCGCTACAGCCAGCAGGAGATCGGCGCCGGCCCGGCCTCGGGCTCCTGGCGACATGCGGGCATGGTCGTCTGCCCCTGTTCCATGGCTTCCCTGGCCGCCATCGCCCAGGGCCTGGGCTCCAACCTCCTGCATCGCGCCGCGGACGTGACGCTCAAGGAGCGCCGGCCGCTGCTGCTCGTGGTCCGGGAAACGCCCTTCAACCGTGTCCACCTGCAGAACATGCTGGCCGCCCACGACGCCGGGGCCACCATCATCGCCGCGGCGCCGGGCTTCTACCACCGGCCCAAGACCATCGACGACCTCACCCGGCATCTGGCCACCCGGCTGCTGGATCACCTCGGCCTCCCCGACCCCCACGCCCCGCGCTGGGCGGACGGGTAGGGAGAGAGGAAAAGAGAAGAAAAAAGAAGAGCCAGGGGGGGGATAATCCCCCCTGGACCCCCTGATGGGTAGTTTTCTGGTGCGGGTGGCGACACCCGCACCAGAAAACTACCCACCGGAGGGGCCCGGGGGAACTCAGTTCCCCCGGTTTTCTTTATCGCCGTTTTTTATTCGCTCAAAAACAGCACCGGCAGCTCGCCGCGGGCGGCCACGGCTTCGGCCACGTGGCCCAGGCCGGGGCCTTCCAGGGCGTGTCGACCGTGGGCGACGTGCATGACGATGAGGTCGGCGTTCTTTTTGGTGGCCATCTTGAAGATTTCCTCCACGGGATCGCCGTTGGCCAGTTCAATTTCCAGGTGCGGGCAGGCCTTGAGGTCCTTTTCGCAGATGTCTTCCATCAGCGCCTTGGCGTGCTTGATTTCCCAGAGGCGGAAGTGATCCACCACCTCGTTGGAGGGAAAGTTGCCGTAGGCCGGGAAGTAGGAACAGAGGTCCACGGCAACGTAGAGCATGACAATGGCTGCGTTATACTTTTGGGAAAGCGCAAGCACTTTGGGGGCGGAGGCGATGGATTCGCTGCTCAGGTCCGTGGGCCACAATATGGTTTTGGGGTCCATGCAGATCTCCTTATCTCCAGATATACTATCGACGTGATAGAAAAACGTCGAAGAGGGTTGGCTACTACTTAACACGCCGGCGCAAAAAGACAAGCCACGCCGGGTCATGTTTCGAGGCAATGGGCAGGACTCCCGGGGACGTGTTGCCGCAACCCGGGAAAGCGGCTATCTGAAGGGAAATGATTGGGAAAACACCGCGATATTTCTGGTGGAAACGCCCGCTGGACCTGACGCTGACCCTGCTGGCCGCGCCGCTGTGGCTGCCGTTGCTGGTGGTGGTCGGGGTGGTGGTGCGCGTGGGGCTGGGCAGCCCGGTGTTTTTCCGACAGTTGCGGCCGGGGTTGCTGGAACGGCCGTTCCTGCTGCGCAAGTTCCGGACCATGCGGGAAGGGCCCGGTGCGGACGCGGCGCGACTCACTCCCCTGGGCCGCTGGCTTCGGGCCACCAGCCTCGATGAACTGCCCGAGCTGCTGCTGGTGCTGCGGGGAGAGATGAGTCTGGTCGGCCCGCGCCCCTTGCTCATGGACTATCTGGACAAGTACGATGCAACGCAGCGGCGACGGCACTTGGTCCGACCAGGACTGACCGGTCTGGCCCAGATCTGCGGCCGCAATGCCTGCAGCTGGGAGGAGCAGTTCCGTCTGGATGTGGAATATGTGGACAATTGCTCCTTTCTGTTGGATATCCGCATCTTGTGGCGCACGGTGGGGCTGGTGCTGCAGCGTCGCGGCGTCAGCCAGCCGGGGCAGGCCACGCGCATGCCGTTTCAAGGAAGCGATCGAACCCAATGACATTTCCCACCTGTTACATCCTCGGCGCGGGCGGCCATGGCCGCGTGGTGCTGGAATCGGCTCAGGCCAGCGGGCAGTTCGCCGCCTGTGTGTTTCTGGATGGCAACGCCACCCTGCACGGCACGCGGATCATGGGCGTTCCCGTCCTGGGCGGGGATGAGGCCCTGCCCGCACCCGGTCCGGCGGTGGCCGTGCTGCCGGCCATTGGAGACAATCATCGCCGGCTGGCCCTGACGCTTGACCTGGCCGCCCAAGGCTATCTGGTCCCCACGGTGGTGCACCCGCGGGCCTGGGTGTCGCCCCATGCCGCGCTTGGCGCGGGTACGGTGGTCTTTGCCATGGCGGCGATCCAGCCCGGCGCGACCCTGGGCCGGGCCTGCATCGTCAACACTTCCGCCAGCATTGATCATGACTGTGTCCTGGGTGATGGCGTCCACTGTTCCCCCGGCGTCCATCTGGCCGGCGGGGTGCATGTGGGGGATTGCACGCACCTGGGCATTGGCAGCTGCGTCATCCAGGAAATGCGCGTGGGCGGGCACTGTGTGGTGGGCGCAGGCGCGGCGGTGGTCAAGGACATCGCCGACGACAGCCTGGCCCTGGGCGTGCCGGCCGTGGTGGTGCGCAAACTGCCGCCGCGGGAAGTGGTCTGACGGCAACACCCTGGATCCCTCTGCAACAGGAGCCTTTTATGGCTGGACGGATTTTTCTTTCCCCGCCGCACCTTGCCGGCAACGAGCTGGAGTTTTTGCAACGGGCCCTGGAGAGCAACTACCTTGCCCCCGTGGGGCCGGATTTGGACGCCTTTGAGGCCGCCGTGGCTCGACTGCTGGAATTGCCTGATGACGGCCGGCGGCGGCTCCTGGCCCTGAATTCCGGTGCGGCCGGCATTCACCTGGCCTTGTTGCTGGCGGGGGTGGGGGCCGGGGATGTGGTGCTCTGTCCGGATTTTGCCTTCATCGCCTCGGCCGCGCCCGTGGTCCAGCTGGGCGCGCAACCCTGTGTGGTGGATGCCGAACGCAGCACCTGGAACATGGATCCCGACCTGGCCGAGGCCGCGCTGGTCCGCCTGGAAAAGGCCGGCCGCCCGGCCAAAGCCCTGCTGGTGGTGCACGGCTACGGCCGCCCGGCGCGCATGGACCGGTTTCTGACGCTGCGGGACCGCTTCGGCCTGACACTCATCGAGGACGCCGCCGAGTCCCTGGCAGCCACGGCGCTGGGCCGCCACACCGGGACTATGGGCGACTACGGCATTCTTTCCTTCAACGGCAACAAACTCATCACCACCTCCGGCGGCGGCATGCTCGTGTGCAGGGATCCGGCGCAGGCCGAGAAGGCCCTGGCCCTGGCCACCATGGCCCGTGACCCCGGCCCGTTCTACACCCACTCCTTCCTGGGCTACAGCTACCGCATGAGCAACCTCCTGGCCGCCCTGGGCCGGGCCCAGCTGGCGGTGCTCCCCGAGCGGCTTGCCCGGAAAAAGCAGGTAGTGGAGGGGTATCGGGAGCGATTGGCGGGGGTTGAGGGGCTGGAGTTCCTGCCCGAGCCGGACCCGGCCTGGGGCGTGTCCAACCATTGGCTGACCTGCGTGCTCTTTGCCACGCACGCCCAGCGCGAGGCGGTGCGGCTGGCTCTGGAGCGGGAAGCCATCGAGGCCCGGGCCCTCTGGACTCCCCTGCACCGCCAGCCGGCCCTGGCCGGCCTGCTGGGGCCGGAGTGGGTGGAAGGCGGCGCCGTGGGGGATGATCTCTTCGCCCGCGGGCTGGCCCTGCCCTCAGGCACGGCCCTGACCCCGACGGATCAGGACCGCATCTGCGCGTGTCTTCAGCTGGCCCTGGCGTCCATGACGCCGGAACGCGGCTAGCCGGCAGGGTGCGTAGCGATGGCCCGTCTCCGCCTGCCGCGTTTTCCCCGCCACCGCACCGCCTGGCTGCTGCTGGCCATGGACGGGCTGCTGGCCCTGGGCGCGCATCTGCTGGCCTATCTGACCCGCTTTGAAGGCGCGCTGCCCGGGGCGCAGTGGGCCAACTTTTTTGCCTGGGTGGCCTGGGCCGTGGCCGTGAAGCTGCTCTGCATGGCAGCCTTTGACTGCTACCGCGGCATGTGGCGCTACACCAGCCTGCCGGACGTCGGACGCATTGCCGGCGCGGTGACCTTGTCCTCATTGCTCATGATGTCCATCCTGCTGGTGGCGCACCGGTTCGAGGGCTATTCCCGCTCGGTCTTTCTGCTGGACTGGCTGTACACGCTGCTGGCCTTTTGCGGGGTGCGGCTGGCCATTCGCCTGCACAAGGGGCCGGCCTTCCGCATGAGTTCCCTGCGGGCCGCCGCCGGGCCTGCCGGGCCGGTGCGGGACTGCGTCATCCTGGGCGCGGGCGAGGCTGGCGAGAAGCTGGTGCGGGACATCCTCTCCAACCCCGAAAGCGGCGTGCGGCTCACGGGCATGTTTGACGACGACCCCGGCAAGCGCGGCAAGACCCTGCATGGGGTGCCCGTGCTGGACGCCATCGAAACCTTGCCGACCTGGGTGGCCAGCGGGCGCATCGGCGCGCAGGAGGCGCTCATCGCCATGCCGTCGGCCTCGGGGCCGGCCATGCGGCGCATCGTGACCGTGTGCGAGGAGGCCCGGCTGCCCTGCCGGACCATTCCCAGCCTGCGGGAGCTGGCCCAGGGCCGGGTGAGCGTCAAGGCCCTGCGCGATGTGGATTATCGCGATCTCCTGCCCCGGGAGGAAGCCCGCCCGGACCCGGCCAGCATCCGCGAGGCCGTGGCCGGCAGGCGTGTGCTGGTTACTGGCGCCGGCGGGTCCATCGGCTCGGAACTGTGCCGCCAGCTGACAGCCTTTGCCCCGGCCGAGCTGCAGCTTCTGGACATGAGCGAGAGCGCCCTCTACGCCATTCAGATGGAACTGGCCTACGACCGCCAGTTTCGTCGCAGCCGTCCTCTGCTGGGCTCCCTGGCCGATGCGGACTGGTCCCGCTGGGCCCTGGAAACGCATGCGCCGCAGGTGATTTTTCATGCCGCAGCCTACAAGCATGTGCCCATGCTGGAGCTGCACCCCTGGCAGGCCGTGACCAACAACGTGCTGGGCATGGTCCACCTGCTGGATGCGGCCAGGGGCTGCGGGGTGGAGAGTCTGTTGCTGGTCTCCACGGACAAGGCCGTGCGGCCCACCAATGTCATGGGCGCGAGCAAGCGTCTGGCCGAACGGCTGCTGCAGGCCGAATGCTTGGCCCCAGCCTCAACGGACATGCGGCTGATGGCGGTTCGTTTCGGCAATGTGCTGGGCTCCTCCGGGTCGGTCATTCCGCTCTTCCGCGCCCAGATCGAGCGCGGCGGTCCGGTCACGGTAACGCATCCCGACGTGGTCCGCTATTTCATGACCGTGGAGGAAGCCTGCCTGCTGATCCTCCAGGCCGGCGCCCTGGCCCGGGCTCCCGGCGGCGGGGCAGGGGAGATCTACCTTCTGAAGATGGGCCGGCCGGTAAACATCGCGCACATGGCCGAGGATCTGATCCGCCTTTCCGGCCGCGAGCCGGGCCGGGATGTGGCCATCGAATTCATCGGCCTCAGGCCCGGCGAAAAGCTCTATGAGGAGCTGGTGACCGAGGGCGAAGGCATCGTGCCCTCGGCGCATGAGCAGCTCATGGTGCTCAAGGGCGAGGCCTGTCCGACCGGCTCGCTGGACACGCTGGTGGACGAGCTGGCCGCCGCCGCCGCCCGCCGCGACGGCGAGGCCATCCGCCACCTGCTGCGCCAGGCCGTGCCGGAATACCGTCCCGAGGCGGCCGGGGCCTGATCCGGCAGGACATTCTTCGCAGGCGCTTCCCTGGTCTTGCCGCTGGATCGTTTTTTGCTGGAGTCGGCCCATGGAATTCATGGGTTTGACGCCGGAAAACGTCCTCTCGTTCATGCTCACGCTGTTTCGACTCAGCGTGGTGCTGTTTCTGCTCCCCTTTTTCGGGGGGGACAAGATCCCCAACCCCATCAAGGCGGCGCTGGTCATCGTCCTGACCATGGCCATCTGGCCGTACCTGAAGTTCCCGGCTTCGGCCTTTCCCGGCCATCCCATCTCCATTCTGCTCATGATGCTTGGGGAAATGGTTCTGGGGCTGACCATGGGACTGGTGGTGAACTTCATCTTTGCCGCCATCCAGACAGGCGGGCAGCTCATCGGCTTTCAGATGGGCCTGACCATGTCCAATGTGATCGACCCCATGAGCGGACAGTCGGAAGGCGTGACCGCGCACGTGTTGTGGATGGTCACCATGCTGATTTTCCTGTCATTCAACGGGCACCTGTACCTGCTCAAGGCCGTGGCCCTCACCTTCGATATCATCCCTCCGGGGGGGCTGGTCCTGCGGCCGGCGCTGGTGGAGCAGGTGTTGCAGGCCTCGGGGCAAATGTTCTCCCTGGGCATCCGCATTGCCGCGCCGGTGCTGGTGGCGCTGTTCCTGGTGGACCTGGGCCTGGCCCTGGTGGCCCGGGCCGCTCCCCAGATGAACGTGTTGTTTGTGGGCTTTCCCCTGAAGCTGGGGGTCGGGTTTTTCTTTATGGGGATGTTGTTCACCATCATGTCTGATTACATGCAGGACTTCATCGGGCAGATGAGCCGCATGTATGAAGGCATGCTCCAATTGATGCAATAGCTCCGCTGGTGAGGCCGCCATGCCGCAACAAGATCCATCAAGAACAGAACAAGCGACGCCAAAACGGGTAAACAAAGCCCGCGAAAAGGGCAGTGTTGCCAAGTCGCAGGAAATCAGCAAGCTGACCACCATTCTTGCCGGGTATATTGCATTGCGGGTGTATGCCTCATACATCTGGGACGAGCTGCAGGTGGTGTTCCAGTGGTTCTTCAGCGGGTTCGCCACGTTTGAGCTTTCCGCGCAGAACGTGCATTCGATGGTGATTAAAGTGGGCTGGGAACTGGCCATCATGATTCTGCCGGTGATCATCTTCATCGGCTTGGTTGCCTGGATCACCATGCGGGTGCAGGTGGGCCCGCTCTGGGCGCCCAAAGTGTTTGAGATGAAGTTTGACCGCATGCTGAATGTGGTGGCCGGGCTCAAGCGGATTTTTGTGGATACCCAGACGCTTATCCGCCTGGGCAAAAGCCTGCTGCAGTCTGTGGTCATCGGCTTTTCCATCTATTTGGGTGCTGGAGGATTCCATGCACCACCTGCTGCCCCTGTATTACCAGGGGCCTGAGTATCTGGCCGGATTCATGCTGGAAACAGGGGCTCAGGTGCTCTTGAACGCCCTGTTGCCCATGGCCGCCATCGCCGCGTTCGACCTCTGGTATACCCGCTACGAGTATGCGGAAAACCTGAAGATGACCAAGGACGAGGTCAAGGACGAGCGCAAGCAGGCCGAGGGTGATCCCATCATCAAAAGCAAGCAGCGCAGAAACATGATGGAGTTCATGCAGCGCCGCATGTTCCAGCAGGTGCCCAAGGCCGACGTGATCATCACCAACCCCACCCACTATGCCGTGGCCCTGAAGTACGACGCGCTGGTGGCGCCCGCGCCCATTGTGCTGGCCAAGGGCGTGAACCGCATTGCCCAGCGGATCAAGGAAATCGGCCGCGAGCACGGCATTCCCATCCGCGAAAACAAGCCCTTGGCACAAGCCTTGTATAAGTCCGTGGAAATTGGAGATGCCATTCCGGAGGAAATGTACCAGGCTGTGGCCGCCATTCTGGCCCAGGTGTACAAAACCAAGGCCCATCGCGGCCCCAGGGTGGAGCAGGTGCTCCACCGGAGCCGGCAGGAACCTGACAATGAACAGAGCCACTGATGCAGTGAGGTGTCAAAACCATGGCTAGCACGCTTTCCCAGTTCAAAGGACCACAGATAGATTACCAGCGCTTTGCGCGGCAGGGGGACATCCTCCTTGCCGGCGGCGTGGTGGTCATTCTGTTCGTCATGCTGGTGCCCATGCCCACCATCGTGCTGGACATGATGCTCTGTCTGTCCATCTCGCTGTCCATGGTGGTGCTCATTACCTCCATGTTCATGACCAGCCCCATGGAATTCTCGGTGTTCCCCTCCCTGCTGCTGGTGCTGACCCTGCTTCGCCTGGCGCTCAACGTCGCCTCCACCCGGCTTATCCTGCTGTACGGGCACGAGGGCGTGGACGCGGCCGGACAGGTCATCAAGAGTTTTGGCGAGTTCGTGGTGGGCGGCAGCTTCGTCATCGGCATCGTCATTTTCTTCATCCTGTTCACGCTGAACAAGACAGTCATCGTGGCCGGCACCACGCGTATTGGCGAGGTGGCTGCCCGGTTTACCCTGGACGCCATGCCCGGCAAGCAGATGGCCATTGAAGCCGACCTGAACGCCGGCCTCATCACCGAGGAAGACGCCCGCGAAATGCGCGAGAACATCCGCAAGGAGGCTGACTTCTACGGCGCCATGGACGGTGCGGGCAAGTTCGTCCAGGGGGACGTGAAAGCCGGCATGATCATCACCCTGATCAACATTGTCGGCGGCATTGCCATTGGCATCCTGCAACGGGACATGAGCTGGCGCGAAGCCGCCGAAACCTACACCCTGCTGACCATCGGCGACGGCCTGGTGGCCACCATCCCCTCCCTCATCGTCTCCACGGCGGCGGGCATTATCGTCTCCCGTTCGGCATCCAAGGCCAAAATGGGTGAGGAATTCATCGGCCAGCTGGCGTACAACGCCCGCTCCCTCAAGCTGGTTTCGGTGGTGCTTTTTGTCTTCTCGCTGGTGCCGGGCATGCCCACCATCCCCTTCATGGTCTTCTCGGTCATGATGTTCCTGGGCGCCCGCATGGTCGAAGGGGGCAAGGGCAAGGGCGAGGCCGTCAGCGGCAAGGACGCCAAGGACGCCGCCAAGAAAGCCGGCAAGTCCGGCCCCTCCCTGGACACGCCGGAAGAGGTGCAGGCCCTCCTGCCCCTGGACATCCTGGAGCTGGAAGTCGGCTACGGGCTCATCCCCCTGGTGGACGAAGAGCAAAGCGGCAACCTGCTCACCCGCATCCGCTCCATCCGTCGGCAGTTCGCCCTGGATATGGGGGTGGTCATCCCCTCCCTGCACCTGCGGGACAACCTCCAGCTCAAGCCCGGCCAGTACTCCGTGCTCATCAAGGGCAACGAGGTCGCCTCTGCGGAAATCCTCATCGACCACCTGCTGGCCATGGACCCGGGCGATGTCAAACACCGCGTGCCTGGCGTGGAGACCCGCGAACCGGCCTTCAACCTCCCGGCCCTCTGGATTCCGGATCGCCAGAAGGAGGAAGCCATGCTGGCCGGCTATACCGTGGTGGACCCCTCCACCGTCATTGCCACCCATTTGACGGAAGTGTTCAAGCGTCAGCTGCACGAGTTCCTGGGTCGTCAGGAAGTGCAGGGACTTCTGGACAACCTGGCCAAGTCCTACCCCAAGGCTGTGGAGGATCTGGTGCCCGGCGTGCTGAACCTGGGCACGGTGCAGAAGGTGCTGCAGAATCTGGTGCGCGAGGGGGTCTCCATCCGCGATCTGCTCTCCATCGTGGAAGCCCTGGCCGACTACGGGCACGCCACCAAGGATCCCGATCAGCTCACGGAATACGTCCGCGAGCGCATGTCCCGGACCATCGTCAAGCCGCATTTGAGCGCGTCGGGCGTTTTGTCCATCATCACGCTGGACAATGGGGTGGAAAAAATGCTCCAGGAAAGCCTGCGCCGAACCGACAACGGCGCCTTCCTGGCCATGGAGCCCGGCACGGCGCACAAGCTCATCAGCAAGCTGAACCATGCCGTGGATGCCGCGGCCACGGCCGAGGGCCAGCCGGTGCTGCTGACCACGCCGGTGGTCCGGCCGCATCTGGCCCAGTTACTGCAAAGGTTTTTGCCAACGTTGCCGGTCATCTCCCAGGCGGAGATTCCCTCGGACATCAAACTGAACGCAGTGTCTTCGGTGGGGTTGTAACATGCGAGTGAAAACCTTTCGGGGCGACTCCTCGGCCAGTGTGCTCAAACGCATCAAGGCTGAGCTGGGAGCGGATGCCGTCATCCTCTCCACCCGCAGCTTCAAGGAAGATGGCGCCTCTGTGTGCGAAATCACGGCGGCGCTGGAACCCAAGTCGAATGCTGCGCCCGTCAAGAAACCGACAGCAACCGTCAGCTGCGGCCAGCGCGCTGACGCGGTTCCCGCGGCTGAAGCGGTGACCAGCGTGGTGGAGGAAGTGGTGGCCGTGACGCCCGTGGTGGGCAGCTGGCAGCAGGAATGGCTGAAGATTCGCGAACATCTGCTCACGGCCCTCAAACCGCAGCTGCCACTGCAAGCCCTGGCCCCGCGGCAGCGGCTGGCCCTGGAGTACCTGGAGCGCGAGGGCGTGGACGACGCCGCCCTGGCCGATCTGGTGACCGCGCTCCACACCCGGCCCAACTGTTCCGTGCTCACGCCCCTGGGGCAGATGGTGCCGGTGGCCCCCCTGGAGTTCGGCCCCGGGCAGCGGCGGGTGCTCGCCGTGGCCGGCCCGCACGGGGTGGGCAAAACCACGGCCGTGATCCGTCTGGCCCTGCAGGCCCGGCAGGCGAACCCCGCAGGCCGCATCTGCGTGGTCAATGCCGATGTGCAGCGCTCCCAGGGCCGCATGCTCCTGCGCCAGTGCGCCGATCTGGCGGATCTGGTGTACCTGGAGCTGGCTCCTGGCCAGGAAGCCGCCCAGCTGCTCCGGGACTGCGCGGGCATGGATCTGGTCCTGGTGGATCTCCCGGCCCTGGGCCGCGGGCAGACCATGGACCACCTGCTCCTGCGGATGGGGCTGCTGGCCTTTGAGGAACTCGGCACCTTGCAAATTTTACTGGCACTCTCGCCACATTACGCGCCATCGCAGCTCCGTCAGTTCGGCAGGCAATATATGACGGAGAACATGGGCGGTCTGCTCTGGACGAAGCTGGACGAAGCCTATACCTTCGGGAATCTGGTCAACACAGCGCATGCTCTGGGCCTGCCGACGGTGGCGTTCTCCGCCGGAGCAGGACTGCAGGACGACCTGACACCGGCCAGCCACCGCGTGATGTGGGAACTGCTCTTCAAGCACCGTCTCCCCGGCGTGGGCCGGCGTTCATAAGGACAACAGCATGTCGCCTTTGGAGGAACCTTTCATTATGGACGAGCGGCTCCCCCTGGTCTTTTCCGTCACCTCCGGCAAGGGGGGTGTGGGCAAGACGAACATTTCCGCCAATCTGGCCTGCGCCCTGGCCCGTCAGGGCAAGCGCGTCATCCTCCTGGACGCCGACCTTGGTCTGGCCAATGTGGATATCGTGCTAGGCGTATCCCCGCAAAAAAACCTCTTTCACCTGTTCCATGAAGGCGCGTCCCTGGAAGACATCCTCTTCCCCACGCCCTATGGCTTCTCCATCCTGCCTGCCTCCTCCGGCGTGGCGGACATGATTTCCCTGACCACAGGGCAGAAGCTGGAACTGCTGGAAGCCATGGATGCCCTGGAAGAGTCCATCGATTACCTGATTGTGGACACCGGTGCCGGCATCAACGATAATGTGCTCTACTTCAACCTGGCCGTGCAGGAGCGCCTGGTGGTGATGACCCCGGAGCCCACCTCCCTGACGGACGCCTATTCCCTGATCAAGGTGCTCATGATGCAGCACGACGTGGACCGGTTCCGCGTCCTGGTGAACATGGCCCCCTCGGAAAAGGCAGCCAAGGAAGTGTACGCCCGGCTGGCCAAGGCCTGTGATCATTTCCTTTCCGGGGTTTCCCTTGACCTTGTGGGGAGTATCCCTCATGACCCATTGGTGAAAAAGGCGGTCATGCGGCAGGAGCCCGTGAGTGTGGCCTACCCTGACTCTCCTGCCTCGCAGGGGCTGGAGCAACTGGCCAAGCATATCGCAACCTGGAACCCGGCGGCGAACCTGGATGGAAACATCAAGTTCTTCTGGAAAAAGCTCCTTTTCCACGCCTGAGGCCTGGGAGCAGCTCGAGTCTGGCGAGCTTGCCTGGCAGGATATGGACGCGCCCGCAAAACAGCGGGTGGTTCGCCACTATGCGTCCAAAATCAAGTACCTGGCGCTCCGGCTCAAAGCCAAGCTGCCCAGGCACGTGGAGCTGGGAGACATCATCAGCTCCGGCACCCTCGGCCTCATGGAGGCCCTGGGCAAGTTCAACCCTGAACTCGGCATCAAGTTCGATACCTATGCCGAAAACCGCATCAAGGGAGCCATGCTTGATGAGCTCAGGCGCATGGACTGGTTTTCCAGAGGGCTGCGCCAGCGGGTCAAGCTGTTGGAAGATCATTGCAAACGCTATGAAACCACCCACGGCCGCAAACCCACCGAGGCGGAGCTGGCCACGGACACGGGCCTGACCGAAAAGGACGTCCGCAATGGCCTGGAGGCCCTGCAGAACCAGTTCTGCATGGATCTCGACGCCATTCAGGATACGTTCTCCTCGGAAAACAAGGCCCATACGGAAAACGAGCCCTACCACTCCACCGCCTTGCAGGAGGTGATCGACAAGGTGGCCGGGCTCATTGAGGAACTGACGCCGAGGGAACGGATGGTCATGTCGCTGTACTATGGTGATGAGCTGACCATGCGCGAGGTGGCTGAAGTTATGGACGTGACCGAAGGCCGCGTCTCGCAACTGCACACCCAGGCCATGAACAGGCTGCGGTCCTTGTTCCGCGCACGCTACGGCCAGGATTTCACGATGTAACCCGAGCAAAGCGCCATGGCCGACGAGATACAAAAAGAAAAAGCCCTGCTCGATACCGAGGAACTCGCCACGGGCGAGGAGGCTGCCGGCTCCGACGCCGACAAGGTGGAGCTGGACCTGGACGATGCCCCCTTCCTCGACGAGGAGGAAGAGGCCGCTCCGGAAGCCGAAGCCGCACCCGCGGCCCCTGCCGCCCTGGACATGACCGCGCCCAAGGAGCCTTCGGGCGTGGCCAAGTTCCTGGCAACGCTCAAGGCCTTCCTGAAAACCAAAAAGGGAAAACTCTCCCTTGGCGGTGCCGGGCTGCTGCTGGCCGGGCTCATCGTGCTTTTGCTGCTGCCGGGTTCGCCCCCTCCGCCACCCCCTCCGCCGCCCCCTCCTGCACCGGTGGTGGCGCAGGAAACCGAGCCGGAAGTGATCATGGAGCCGGAAAGCACCGCCGGGTACGATTTCATCGTGTCCCTGGACCCGTTCCTGGTGGAATACGCCATGCCGAATGGGGCGTATCGCTTCCTCACGGTGCGCTTTTCCCTGGCCACGGACAGCGAACGGATGTCCTTTGAGGTTCGGAACAAAATTGTTGTGCTCAGGGATGCAATTTTTTACTATCTCCGCAATAAGGATATGGTGTTTCTGTCCGATACGAAGAATGTGGACCAGCTCAAGAAGGATCTGCTCTCTGTCGTCAACCAATACCTGGCCAGCGACCAGCTTGAGGTGATTCTTATCGAGGAATATCTCATCAAATAACGCGCGCCTGCCATGCTGCCCACGCTGTCCATCAGGTCCGTCCCGTACGGGCCAGCGCGCCTCGCCGGGAGCCGCCTATGCCAGTGCAGATGAATGTCCTCGTGGCCCCCATTCCCATGGCCGGGGAGCTTGCCGGCGCTGAGCAGTCGTTGCCTCAGGCCCAGGCCCAGGCGGCGCGTGAAGCCGCGTTTGATGAACTGGTGCACGACCGCCAGAAAACCCCCGCCGTGGACCCGCAGGAAGGGATGGAATCCCTTTCCAAGGACGGCGCAGGGCAGGGCCAGGATCTGCCGGAGCCCCGGCGCAAGCGCCGCAAGGCCAAGGAAAGTGCGCCCGCAGCCACCCATGCCCACTCAGAGGGGCCATGGCAAGGCTCCATTGTCAACGTCAACGTCTGATAGCAGTCACGGATTACGCCTGTCATGCCTCAATGGATTATTCTCGTTCTTACGGCCGCAGAAGTGCTGCTGCTTGTGCTGGTGGCGTTTTTCTTCATGCGGTTGAAGCGCTCCGAGCAGATTGTGCTGGAGCTGCAGGAAAACCAGGAGCGCCTGTTGCAGAGGCTCCAGTTCAACGCGCAGTTGGAACATGAACTCGTTTCCAGCTTCACCCAGCGCCAACAGGAGCTGGTGATGCTTTCCGAGAACATGGAGCGCCGCACGGAAGAGCTCAAACTCCTGCTGGAAAAGGCAGAGCGTATCACCCGCTCCTCGCAAACCTTGCGCCAGATGGTCATCCAGGGGCACCGCCACGGGCAGAGTCCCAAGGCGCTGGCCCATGCCACGGGCCTTTCCCTGGACGAGGTGGCCCTCATCCTCAAACAGGCCCAGGCCAGCCCCGGCCTCGGGTAAGTCATGCGCGCCGGCCTGCATCCCTTTGGCCCGAACTCCTTCGGACACGAAGACCCCTGGCGGTCTTCGCAGCAGGGTCAGCAGGAGCGGCGCGAGGCTTTCAGGCGGTCCCACCGGCCAGGCGACCGGGTCCGGGCGCGATTCCTGGAATGGGAACTCGCCCCCGCCGATGCGGAATCCCCCGGCCTGGCCTGGGTGCTGGTGGACGGCCACCCCTTGCGCGCCCCGCTCAAGGGCGCCTTTGAACAGGGCGACCGCTTTTTGCTCCAGGTGGACGCCCTGACGCCGGACATTCTCCTTTCCCCGGTCGAAAGCGCCCCGGACGTTGCTGCCGAGGGGCATTCGGGAGAAGCCGACGACCCCGCCCTGCGCCCGCGCCTGCACATCACCGTCTAGTGTTGCGTCCGCTAAGATGATCCATACAGAATAGACGCAACACTGGGCCGCTGAGCAACGGCTCTGGAGCAGCATGCTCCGCGAGTCAGCCGAAATTCCCGCATTTCGGCTGACGATCTTCCACGAAATCTGATGACCTTCTTATCACCTTATTTCTGTGGATATCACACCAGATGGAGGCCTTGCCTTCCCACCAGGAGAATGCCACTGTGTCGCCGGCTGCCCGCCGGTGGTGTCTGCGGTAACAGATGTTCCGGGAGGCCGCCGTCATTGTAGCGTGTATGGATGCGGATTCCCTCCAACCCCATGTTTCTGTTTATTCATTCATGAGTACTTCCCTCACTCCGCCCATGGGGGCCGGGGCGCCCTGGCTGGCGCCGCTGGCCGGGTATACCGATCTCGCCTTTCGTCTGCTGTGCAAGGAATACGGCGCCGCGGTCTGCTGTACTGAAATGGTCAGCGCCAAGGGGCTGGTCTTTGGCTCGCCTGGCACCCACAGCTACCTGGCCACGCTGGAGGCCGACGCACCGGTGGTGCTGCAGCTTTTTGGTCCGGAATCCAAATACATGCTTCCGGCCCTGGACATGTGCCTGGCCCGGGGCTTTCACTGGTTCGACATCAACGCCGGCTGCCCGGTGCCCAAGGTGGTCAAAACCGGCTGCGGCGCGGCCCTGGTGCGCACCGGGGACAGCCGTGACCGGCTGGTGCGCATGGTGCGGGACATGGCCGCCGTGCTCGGCCCCGGCCGGCTGGGGGTGAAGTACCGCCTGGGCTGGACCACTGGGGACGACATTGCCGTGGAGCTGGCCCTCAGACTGGAGGAGGCTGGCGCAGGCTGGCTGACCCTGCACCCCCGCCATGCCACCCAGGGCTACGGCGGGCAGGCCCGGTGGGAGGCCATCCGCAGGGTGGTGCAGGCAGTGTCCATCCCGGTCATGGCCAGCGGCGATTTGTTCCAGCCGGAAGACGGCCAGCGCTGCATGACCCAGACTGGCGCAGCGGGCGTGATGTTTGCCCGCGGTGCGCTGAAGAATCCCGGTATTTTCGAAGCGTTTCGAAGACTTTCCGGCCAGGGGGGCAATCCCGGCGGCGAGCTGCCGCACGATTCCCCCGCGGCTCTGGCCGGATGCATCCGCCGCCATGCGGCCCTGGCCCAGACACACAATGGCAGCCCGAGCCAGTTTTTTCGCATGCGTGGCTTTATTCCGCGGTATGTAAAGCGCCTTCCTGAAAGCGGGACATTGCGAAGACGCCTGACATTGTGTAGGAATTGGGAAGAGCTGGAAACCATCGCCGCGTTCATCGCCACGCTGCCGGCCATGGAGCCGGGCGAGGGGCCTTATGATGGTCCGGGCGATGGACCTTATGATGGGCCGGGGGCGGGCGACGAGGCCCGGCTGGATGTTGAATATTGTGAAAAGGAATGAGCGGAGCATGGACGTGAAGCGCGCCCGCACGGCGGGGTTCTGCATGGGGGTGAGTCTGGCCCTGCACAAGCTGGACAGGCTGTTGCAGGCCAATGCCGGCCAGGCCATAGGCACCGGCCAGACGATCCAGACCCTGGGGCCCATCATCCACAATCCGCAGGTACTGGAGCATTACGCCTCCCTGGGCGTGACCCGCCAGGATGATCCCGAAGCCGTGCCCACCTCTGCCCAGGTGGTCATCCGGGCGCACGGCGTGCCCCAGGCTGTGGAGAACCGGTTGCACGAACGCGGGGTGGAGATCCTCGACGCCACCTGCCCCAAGGTCAAGCGGGCCCAGCTGCTCATCCAGAAGCAGGCCTCCCAGGGGCGCAAACTGTTGCTGTTTGGCGAGCCGGACCATCCCGAGGTGGTGGGGCTGGTGAGCTATGCCGGGCCGGGGTGTCTCGTGTTTCAGGATCTGGAAACCCTGAAAACGCTCCCTGTGGAGCCGGGCCAGGCCTATGTGCTGGCTTCCCAGACCACCCAGGACCGCCGGCGGTTTGAGGAGGTCCGGACCTGGCTGCAGCAGCGGCTGGGGGAAGACCTGCCCGTGCTGGAAACCATCTGCGATGCCACCCGCGAACGCCAGGACGAAGCCAAGGCCCTGGCCGAGGCCGTGGAGGTGATGGTGGTGGTGGGCGGCTTTGATTCTGGCAACACGCGCCGTCTGGTGGATGTGGCCCGGGCTGCCGGTGCGCCGTGTCACCATGTGGAAACCGCCGATGCCCTGGAACCCGCAGCCTTTGCCGGGTGCCGGCTGGCCGGTCTCACGGCCGGCGCATCGACCCCCAAACACATCATTGATGCAGTGGAAGCGCGCCTGCGCGCGTTTGAGTGACCCACAAAGGAGCTCCCCCATGTCCCAGACCAATATCTTGCTTGAAGCCGGTACCAATGAACTGGAAGTGGTGGAGTTTTATCTGGAGGAAGCCGGCACCGGCGGCGAAGGGCAGGGCAGCTACCGGGGGTACTATGGCGTGAACGTGGCCAAAGTACTGGAAATCATTCGCATGCCCAACGTGACGGAGCTGCCGGAGGCCTCCAACTCGGCCATCCTCGGAGCCTTCAACCAACGCAACAACATCATTCCCCTGGTGGATTTGTCCATCTGGCTGGGCAAGGAGCGCGCCGAAAACGAGGCGCCCAAGGTCATTGTCACGGAGTTCAACAATTCCGTCACGGCCTTCATGGTCTCCGGGGTGACGCGCATCCACCGCATCAGCTGGGAATCCGTGGAGCCGCCCAGCCAGTACATGGCCGCCATGAGCGACAACTCCATCACCGGCGTGGTCCGGCTGGAAGACCGCATCGTCTTTTTGCTGGATCTGGAAAAAATCGTCACCGACCTGAACCCTGCTCTGGGGCTCAAGCTCGATGAAGCCATCGACTGGACCACCGACACCCGCTACCGGGCCATCGTGGCGGACGACTCCGGGGTGATCCGCGAGATGATGCGCGATTTGCTGGAAAAAGCCGGCTTTGACGTGACCGCCTTCACCAACGGGCGCGATGCCTGGGAAACACTGCAGCGGATCGCCCAGCTGTGCACCGAACAGAACCGGCCCGTACGCGATTTTGTGCATGTGCTGGTTTCGGATATCGAAATGCCCCAGATGGATGGCCACCATCTGACCAAGCGCATCAAGGAAGATTCCATGCTGCGCGAGCTGCCGGTCATGCTCTTTTCCTCCCTCATTACCGACAAGCTCCGCCACAAGGGCGAAACCGTGGGGGCGGACGATCAGATCTCCAAACCGCAGATCACGGAACTGGCCCAGCGCGCCAGGGCCCTGATCAAGTCCCGCTGGGGATAGCGTCGCAACGGACGAAATCGCGCCGCGAAATTGTCACCATATAGGGATACATCCCTAGTCGCATCACGGATATCCCTGATGCTGGCTGACTGTTTCGAGGGGCGTGGTCATGCGACAGCGTGCGTGGAGGCAGGACGAGTGGTCCGGGCCGGAACTGCAATCGTTACACCGCGAGGAATTGCTTTCCCGCATTCTGCAGCGGAAACGCTCCTTTGCCGAAACCGCGGCCAGGCGGTACCAGGTGTCCCTTGGCCGGTTGCTCATCGACTCGGGTACGCCGCTGGACACGCGGCGGGCCGAGCCGATCCGTCAGGCGGCGGATGCCTTTCGCCATGCCGTGGCCCGGCGTACTGACAGCCATTATATCGGCCGGCTGCTGGGCGTGATGAAGGCCGTCATCGCCGAAGCCTCGCGCGATCCGGAACTGGGCTTTCTGCCCGGTCCGCAGGCCGAGGCCGTGGCCTCGTTGTTTCTGGACGACCTGACGGCCGCGTTCTCCGAACATCTTCAGCAATCGTTGCGGGCGTTGCGCATCGGGTCTGGCCCTGGTGGGTGCCCCGGCGCAGCAGACGCGCTGGAGCCGGGCGGGTTGGCCCGTCTGGTGATGCGCTTTCGTGGCGACATGACGCCGCGCGTCCGGCGGCTGAATATGGAGATGGTGGAGTTGTACTGCCTGATGCAGCGCGCTCTCAGAAAAGAGCTGTGCCGGCGCGATGGGCAGGACCAGGATGCGGCACTGGCTGCGGATGCGGAATGCCTGGCGGATGAGAGCGAGGCGGTGCCCCAGCTCATTGATGCGTTTGGCCGTGGATTGCTGCACCCTGTGGACAAGTACTACGGCATAGAGGATTGCGCCATTACCCGAGTCGACAGGTTTGCCCGTCAGCTCTGCGGACCCGTGTTGCAATCCTTGCGGGACTACGCCATCGGCGCGGACAAATACGACGCCACCAACAGAAAATTCCTGCAAAGTATCTACAAATACTGCACTGCGGAATCAGGATTCCACAAGGCCTGCCTGTCCGAGTACTTTGAGGAACAGCATGTGCTTGTGTATCTGGTGGCGTATTTGCTGCATTTGCTGCAGCTGTTTCAGGCCGAAAGCCGGCTGGAGGCGTTCACCAACGCAGTGGACGCCCAGCTTCGGGAGCGTCATCCGGAAGAAGATGTTTCTTTTGGCGCGGCGCAACGCAACATGCTCCTGATTGCCTGGGCCCGTTTTTGCCTGGACAATTTCGGAGCCGTCCGGGCGCGGACCAGGGCCGCTGAGGTGCTTCGCGCCTATCTTCCTGAAGCAATCTTGCCGGCCGAGGCGGCTTGTCCGGCGTCGGAAGTTGAATCCTCCTGAGGATGCTGGGCTGACGGGCCTGGGGCCGGTCATAGATTGCGGGTCACTGCACGAGGCGCATGTGTCAGCAATGGTCCAGGCAGGCAAGGATGCTCGTCCGGACCAGCAGCCCTTCCAGCCAGGCGTCAGGCAGGGCCTGCATGCCGCCGGCGGCTCCCAGCAGCATGCCCGCCGCCATGCCGCGCGCCGCGCTGTCACCGCCAGCCAACACGTTGCGGGTCAGGCCCAGGGCCGCATCCCCGGCATAGGTTGCCGCCAGGTGGATGACCGCCGGAAACGCCCCGCTCACAGTGCAGCTCTGGCCGAACTCTCCAATGACCGCCACTGTGTCGTTCCCCGCCGAGGCCAGGCCGGCCCGCAGCCAGTCCTGGACATGCGAAGTGGCGTAGTCGGCCGCGCCGGCGGCCTGCAAGGCCTCCAGCATGGGGACGCCGTGGAGGAGGTGGAAGGCGGCCCTGGCCAGAAAGGCGGCCGCGTCCAGTACCTGGGAATTGTTGTGCGTCATCCGGGTTTGCAACCGTGCGGCCTCCAGCAGGGCGGGGAGGTTGGTCCCGTGGGCGGCCAGCAGGGGAAAGAGACGCGCCGCGCCGGCCAGATCCGCGGATGGTGAGCCGCCATCCTCCACACCGGCTCCGGCGGCAATGCGCTCCAGGGTGCCGCGGGTGGCATTGTCCACGTAGCCTGCGTAGTGGGCAAACAGGTCCTGCCAGGCCTGGAAAAAACGCGGCAGGGCAAACGCGCAGCGCGGCGCCCCGGACGCATCCGCAACCAGACTTTCCAGCAGGACCAGCGCCTGATCGCCGTAATGCGTGAACGCGCCAGCGGGCTTGCCGGCATGATAGCTGCCGGCGGCAGGCGGCAGCAGTGTGTCCAGCCGGCCATCCACCAGATGCGGAGCGGCCAGCCCGGCCACATCCGCCGTATTGTAGTTCCAATGCAGTCCCAACGCCACGGCATCACCCAAAAAACCGCCCAGCACGGCGGCGCGGCATCCATCAGCGAGCATTGCTTCCTCCAATGGCAAACGCCCTGCCAGGGCCAGCCAGGGCAGTTCAGATAGAGCGGGTACCAGCATACCTGCTTCTGCAGAGGAGGCCAAGAGGCGTTACAAAAAGTGAAGGCCCTGCCTGCACAGTGGGGGGGGTGTCCGTGCAGGCAGGGCACTTGGCTGGGGACCGGGGGGGTGGTCCCACTATGGGCAGGAAGTGTCGCGACACAGGCCAGAACATACGGCGCTGGTGCAATATCACTCCCGTTTGCGTCGGACCGACCGCCGAAGGAGGGGGGGGATCCTGAATAGCGGTCGGCAGTTCAGTCACTCAGGGGGGGAGGAGTGACTGAAAACGGGTTCAGCCAGGAGGCCGAAACAAATTCAGAGAGCGTACCGGCGCGCTGGGTCAGGAATCGTGACGCGGCGCCGTATTGTCAACGTGTGTCATGCATCCCGGTGCATGGTGCGGCTCCGGGAAGCGTTGCAGGGGCGGGGATTCAGTGGAACTCCCCAGAATCTCCCGCGCTGCCAGCAAGGCCTCTTCTGGCGTATCGACATACTGCACGTTTACACTTGGCTGCAGGGAACGGATGACCTGCAACACATTGCCTTCCCGGAGTGTGCCCACCTCACGGCCTGCCAGCACGGCCACATACTGCACATTGCTGAAGGCGAAGGTATACGCTGCTGCTACCGGCGAAGTATGACATTCACATTGCAGCCCTGTTTGCTGCAGCAGGGAGCGGAGCCGTTCGAGCGTTTGCCGGCAACTGTGAATGACCATCACGTGCATAGCGTGTCTGCCTTGCTTGCTATGCAGAATGCACAGCTCGTGCCAAAGAAGCGTTTTTTTTGAGAAATACTATAATATACTGAAATTAATGTTAGTATTTATTGAGTGCGGGCGAGGTGGCTGCCTGGAAGGTGTGCGAATGCGCACGACGACTGTGCGCTGTGCGCATTCACACGCCTGGCTTCTGCAGACGGCGGTGCAACGCAAAGCGAGAGATGCCCAGATATGCTGCGGCGCGGCTTTTGTTGCCATCAAACTTGGCCAGGGCCTGTTCAATGATGGCGGTGATCAGCCTCTCAAGATCCAGCCCCCCTTCAGGGAGGTCTGTGGGGGGAACGGCCAGGGCCGGGGAGCACTGGGCCGACGCTTCGGCAGTCAGGAAGGCCAGGTGCTCCGGCAACAGGACCTCGCCTTCGCAGGTGAGCACGGCGCGTTCGATGGCGTGTTCCAGCTCGCGCACATTGCCCAGCCAGGGGCAGCTCCGCAGCAGGGTGACGGTATCGGGATGCAGCTCCTTAAACCGCTTGCGTTTTTTGGCAGATTCCCGCTGCAGGAAATGCAGGGCCAGGGCCAGGAGGTCTTCTGGGCGCTCCCGCAAGGGAGGGATGCGCAGGTAGCCGACCTTGAGCCGGTGATACAGGTCGCGCCGGAAGCGGCCCTCCTGGACCAAGCGCTCCAGGTCGCGGTTGGCGGCACAGATGACGCGGGCCCGGAACTGGCGGCGTTTGACCCCGCCGACACGATAGAACTGGCGTTCTTCCAGCACCCGCAGCAGCTTGGGCTGCAGCTGCAAGGGCAGCTCGGCAATTTCATCCAGAAACAGCGTGCCGCGCGCGGCAAGTTCCAGCTTGCCCTGGGTGCCGCGGGGCGCGCTGCCCGTGAACGCGCCGGGCTCGTGCCCAAACAGTTCGGACTCAAAAAGTTCCGCAGGAATGGCGGCGCAGTTGATGGCAATAAACGGTTCCTCGGAACCTGTTTCCCCAAAATGAATGGCCCGCGCCAGGACTTCCTTGCCCGAGCCGGTTTCGCCCTCCAGCAGCACGGCCACGTCCGGGTTGGCATGGAATATCCGGCTTTCCTCAAACAATCTGCGCATGGCCGCAGAGGCTGCCACCACGCCTCCCAGCCCGGCGTGTTCGCGCAGGAGCTGGCGGGCCTGCTCCAAATCCTGCTGCAGCTGGCTGGTTGCGGCGGCCACATGCTGCTCGACAGGAGCTTTGAGGATCAGGTTTTCGTGCAGCAACGCCTGATGTTCGGCGGCGCGGTCGATCACGGCGGCCAGTTCGCGGGCGTTGATGGGCTTGTTCAGATAGTCGTAGGCCCCTTTGCGCAGGGCCTCGACGGCGGTTTCCATGTCCCCGTGGCCGGTAATGAGGACCACATCGCTGCGGCGGGTCTGCGGTTCGGCCTTGAGGGCCGCCAGCAGCTCCAGGCCGTCCATGCCCGGCATGCGGATGTCCGTGACCACCAGGGGAAAGGGATCGGCCTGGGCGAGCCGCAGGGCTTCTTCCCCGCTGGCCACGGCCACAGGGGCGTGCCCCAGATCGCTGATGACCACTTCCATACTTTTGAGGCTGTTGGGATTGTCGTCCACCACCAGAACACGCATGGCTGCCTCACTGCCCGTCGCCGGCCGGCTGCAGGGCCAGGGTGAACCGGGCCCCCTGCTCGGGCAGTGCCTCGGCGGTGATCTCCGCCCCCCAGGACCGGGCCAGGCTGTGCACGATGGACAGGCCAAGCCCCATGCACACGCCAGATTCCTTGGTCGTGAAGAAGGGGTCGAACAGCCGGTCGCGGCAGCTGCCAAGGCCGGGACCGTTGTCGGTGACACTGATGAGGACGTTGCCATCCAGCATGGCGGTGCGCACCTGGATGGTTTTGGGATGATTGGGATCTGCGGGAAGGGTGTCCTGGGCCTGCATGGCGTTGACCACCAGATTGATGATGGCCTGCTCCAGTTGCACCGGGCTGCACAGCGTCAGCGGCAGATCCGGCGCAAGATCCAGCTGCAGCTCGATGCCGTGGGCGGTCAGCTGTGCCCTGAGCAACTGCAGCGCACTGCGCACGGATGCGGCCACATCCACAGGCTGGGTGGCGGCGGGGGTATCCATGCGGGAGAGCGCCCGCATGTGGGTGATGATTTCCCGGACCTTGTTCGCCTCCCGGAGCATCAGGCCCACGCGTTCGCGGATGGTGGCCACGGGCAGGGCGGGGTTTTTTTCCAGCAGCATCTCCAGCCCGCTGCCATAGAGCTGCAGGGCGTTGAGGGGCTGATTGATCTCGTGGGCAATGCCTGCGGCCAGGGTGCCCATGGCCTCCAGTTTTTGCGCACGCTGCAGGCGGACCTCCACGGCGTTTTTTTCCGTCACATCCTCCACCAGCAGGATCACCTCCCGCCTGTTTCCGCCTGCCAGTTGCAGGGGGCAGAAGGAAAAGCGCCTGACGCGAACCCCCGTGGCCTCGGGGAACTCCAGCTGCAACTCATTGGGAGCGCAGGCGTTGTCGGCCGGAAAACAGCTGCAATCCTCCGGGCTGCAAGGGGGCGTCCCTTCCGGCAGGAGCACCCGGCAGGAGGGGTGATCGTCGAAATCCACATGCGGGTACCATGCACGCAACCGTGGATTGGCCAACACGATCCGGCGGCGTTCATTGATGACCGCCAGACCAAGGGGGAGATTATCGGTGATGGATCTGGCGCGTTGCTCGTGCTGGGCGGCAATTTCCCTGACATGGCGAGCCCTGGTGACGTCCACATGGGTGCCGAAGAGGGTCAGGGGCGTGCCGGCCTCATCCCGAACGGCTGCGCCGCGGGTGAGGAACCAGAGCACTGAGCCGTCCTTGTGCCGCATGCGATGCTCGTCGGCAAAGGTGTCTTTTGCGCCCAGGAGACAGTCCTGCACGAGCTGTAGCAGCCTGTCTTTGTCTTCCGGATGCACCCTGGCCAGCCAGGCCTCGGGTGTTGAGGGGAGTTCGTCTTCGGAAAAACCGAGGATTTGCTTGAGAATGGGATCGACATGCAGGGAGTTGCTGATCACGTCCCATTCCCACACGCCGAGCCGGCCCGAAACCACAGCCAGCTGATACCGCCGGTTTTTCGCCTGCAAGGAGTCAAGGGCCTGCAGGTGGGCGGTTTCATCCTGGGCCACCAGCATCACCATACGGTGTTGTGGCAATGGTGCGGAAGATTGCAACTGCGCCAGGGGCATGGCCAGGACATGCAGCCGGATCAGGGAACCGTCCGGACGGTGCAGGGTCAGTTCCTGGGGGCCACAGCGTACCCCCCGGGCCAGGGCAACCACGCCGGGAGCGTCCTGCGGCAACAAGGGCGAGCCGTCCTGCAAATCCAGCCGCCAGGGCGTGGGCAGGGGCTGGCCGGTGCACAAGGTTCTGGCGGCCGGGCCAAGCAGGGCCTCGGCCGTGGGGTTCACTTCCAGCAGGCGCCCGAGCTCATCAGCGATGATCACGGCCACCGGCAGCAGGCCTGCGATGTGACGATAGACGGAAAGCGCGGTCTCTTCAGCAGAGCGCACCGTGCCGGCGTCATTGGAGGATGGGGGCAGGGATGTGGGCGCCACGCTTCCCTCACCCGCGGGACAGCTTGGCCGCAGTCTGGATCAGGACACGGTGGAATTCTGCGGCGTTGACGGGTTTGGCAATGTACCCATCCATGCCGGCGGCCAGAAATCGCTCCTTGTCGCCCTTGAGGGCGTGGGCCGTCACAGCCACCACAGGCATGGTTGCGGTGGTGCCGAGGGCCTCGCCACTCCGGATACGCCGCAACAACTCCAGGCCGTCCATTTCCGGCATCTGAATATTGGTAAGGACAATGTCGAACTGTCGTGTGCGCAGGGCATCCAGGGCCTGCACCCCATTGGACACGCAGGCGGCCTGATGGCCAAGTTTGTCCAGCAGTCGCAGCACCAGCCGTTGACTGACGATGTTGTCGTCCGCCACCAGGATTTGCAGCGGCCGGGCATCCTGCGCGGGCAGGGGGTCAGGGGCGGTATGGCGCAGCGAGAGCACAGAGGGAGGCTGGAAGGTGGCGGTAAAATAGAACGTGGAACCCATGCCGGCCCGGCTCCGCAGCCAGATGGCGCCACCCATCATCTCGGCCAGTTCCTTGGCAATGGCCAGGCCAAGGCCGGTGCCACCGTACTGGCGGGCAGTGGGCGCCTGGAGATAACTTTCAAATATTTCGCGATGTTTTTCCTGAGGGATGCCCAGGCCGGAATCGCGCACGGAAAAGAGCAGTTTGACCGGGCTGGGCTGCAGGGCCAGGGTGCGGGCTTCAGGCTCTTCCCGTCCAACAGGCACGGTGACCATGTTCACCTCAACCTCCACCCCGCCGGTATCTGTAAACTTGACGGCATTGGAGACGAGGTTGCCGATGATCTGCCCCAGCCGGCCGGGGTCGCCATTGAGGCGGGGGGGCACTTCGGGGCTCAAATGCAGGGAGCAGAAGATGCCCTTGCGCTCGCAGGCGTGGCGATGCGGCTTGAGGGCTTTTTCCAGCACGGCCTTGAGGTCAAAGTCCACCCTGGCCAGCTCCATCTTGCGGGCCTCGATTTTGGAAAAATCAAGGATATCGTTGATGATGCGCAGCAGGGTTTCGGCAGAGTCGCGCACGGTTTCCAGAAAATCGCGCTGTTCATCGGTCAGGTCCGTATCCAGGGCCAGCTCGGTCATGCCGATGATGCCGTTCATGGGGGAACGGATTTCATGGCTCATGTTGGCCAGAAAGGCGCTTTTGTGCTGGCTGGCGCGTTCCGCGGTCTGCTTGGCGGAGCGCAGTTCGCGTTCCGAGCGGATTTTGTAGAGGGCGATTTCGATGTTTGAATGGAGTTCGCGCTCTTCAAAGGGTTTGATGAGGTAGCCGAACGGCTCGGAGAGCTTGGCGCGCTCCAGGGTTTTTTCATCGGAGTAGGCGGTCAGGAAAATGATGGGGGTGCCCTGGCGGGTGTGGATAAGCTCTGCCGCACGCACGCCGTCCATCTCCCCCTTGAGCTTGATATCCATGAGAATCAGATCGGGCGATAGCTCCTGCGCCGCGGCCACGGCTTCCTCGCCCGTGGAGCAGATGGCAGGAACCTTGTAGCCGAGCCGTTCCAACGTATTCTTGATGTCCAGGGCGACGATGCGTTCATCGTCCACGATCATGATTTCCACATCAGCCATGCAGGGTCCCCTCTGTTGCGTTACTTGCCTGAAACAGGACGCTGCATCAAGAGGAGAAACGAAAGGCATGGGCCGCGCGGGGGGGGCTCCCGAAAACACCATTGTCTTGCCAGGGATTTTTGCTAGGATAATTGACACGTCACAGAGAGGGGGAACGCGGTGCTGAAAATGTGTGTCTGGGAGCTGAAGGCTGGGATGTTCGTGGCCGACACGGGGCTTTCCTGGCTGGAGCACCCCCATTTGTACGATAAGGAAGGCCTCATCGTCAGTGCCGAGCAAGTGGATGCCCTGGTGAAGGAAGGGTATGTCGATGTTTTCGTAGATCCTGCTCGCAGTACGTATGTTTTTGAAATAGATGATTTGTCTGATGAAAAAAGCATGGCGGACGACGTGCGGACCCTTCCGGAAAGCAAGGATGAGGGCGCCGCAGAAGTGCAGGCCCGGCACGAAGCCATGCAGGCCGAGATGGCCACTGCCAAAAAACTGTACGTGGATGCCATCAAAAACGTACGCAGCTACCTGGACGCGGCCCGTGAGGGCACCCTGCCGGAATTGGGCGCTTCCGAGGCGCTGGTGGAGCAGGTCATCGAATCCCTGCTGCGCAGCGATGACGCCCTTGTTTCCCTCACCAAGCTGAAATCATTTGATGAGTATACCTACACGCACAGCCTCAATGTTTCTGTCTTAAGCGTCTCTTTCGGCAAGGCCTTGCGCCTGCCCAAGCACCAGCTGCAGCTGCTCGGTCTGGCCGGTCTGTTTCACGATCTGGGCAAGCAGCGCATTCCCCCGGAAGTGCTCAATAAGCCAGGAAAGCTCACCAGCGAGGAGTTCGAGGTCATCAAGTCTCACCCCGAGCGAGGCCATGCCCTGTGCCTGGCGGCTGGACTCAAGGAGCCTGCCGTGCTGCGCGGCATCCTGGAGCATCACGAAAAATACAATGGTTCCGGATACCCTGCCAGACTCCAGGGCAGCGGTGTGCACCTGTTCGGCCGCATCATCACCGTGGCAGATGTGTATGACGCCTTGACCAGTCGCCGGGTATACAAAAACGGCATGCTGCCCAACAAGGCCCTCTCCATCATGTACAACATGCGGGGAGAGGATTTTTTCCCTGGCATGGTGGAACGGTTCATCAAGTCCGTGGGAATTTACCCGGTGGGCAGTCTGGTCCGGCTTTCGGATTTTTCCCATGGCGTAGTGGTGTCCGCCAATCCGTTTTCCCCCTTGCTGCCCATGGTTCGCGTGGCTTTCGATGAACGCATGCGGCCCCGGAGCCAGGAACTGGTGAACCTTGCGGAGGAAAAATCCAGCAAAGGCATCAGCGCCCGCAAAATCGAAGACTGCCTCGATCCCCGCCATTACAATCTGGACATTTCCGCTCTCGTGGCCTGACCCCGCCGGGCCTCAACATGCGGCCCACTTGTGCGTATTCGGTACAGCGCGGCTTATTTCATACTAAAATAATAGGAAATGAGTCAGTGCGCCCAGTTGTCAGGTGCGTTTGTGGAAAGCGTGTGACAGCCGTGCCAGCCGTCTTGAGTATCTTGCAAAAATGTCATAATCGGAGGAAGGTGAGAATTGTGACTGAGGGGAAAGCACTGACTATTCATGGATAACAAGGTTGAGGGGAAACCATGGCTGAGCAAGATCTTAGCCTGCTGCACTGCATGCCGGAAGTGATGGAGCACGATATTGAGCTGAAGGCATTGAACAAGCGGTGGGTTCGCACCACCTTGGCCGGAAAGATCAATTCGTGTCGTGTTGCAGCGACACTGGTTGATTTTATGGAAGGAACACAAAACAAATTCCTCTTGTTGCAGGACAAGCTGATTACAACATTACATTGCGAAAATTGTAAGAAAATAGTGCTTGAGATGGCGGGCCTTTCGCAAGTCGTCATCGATATTCTCAAGCGGAATCTGTTTGAGCGGACAGCGGATGTAGGCTTCCTGGCCACAGATGACGATATCCGGTTGTTTTTACTGCAGGAAAACGACGAAGCCTCGGTTCGGCACATGGAGGCCCGGCTGGCCGCATATCGCGATAATTACACAGTGTATGATGAAATCATCATTGTGGATATCCACGGCCGCGTTCGGGCGCATCTGGATGCCACTTCAACCATCACCCGCTCCGCTGACTCGCTGCTGCAGCAGGCCCTTCGCCAGGATGGCTATCACGAAACCTATCGCGCCTCGGATTTGCGCCCCGGCCGCGGAGAGGTATTGATATACGCGCACCGAATTATGGATCCCGAACGCAACATTCCCCTGGGAGTGTTGTGCCTGTGTTTCGACTTGCCTGGGGAGATGCAAGGCATCTATAAAAATCTGCTCACGGATGATACCACGGTATTGTGCATCCTGGATGAGCAGGGAGTGGTGCTTTCGTCCAGCCACCCCGCCGTGGCGCCAAAGGGGAGCCGGGTACCGCTGGCCCTTGACGCAGAGTGCAGGCTCATGAGCCACGGCGGAGTGCAATATCTCGTCAAAACCACTCGAACCAACGGCTATCAAGGGTTTTATGGATTGCCATGGCTTGGCCAGGCCATGATTCCAGCAGGGCAAGCCTTCTCCATGCGCAATGGCAAGGATGCCCTGCACACCGAAAACGCATTGCTGCGCGAGACAGGCCTGTATTCAGGCGAGTTGCGGGAAATTGACGACGAAGCAGACGAGATTCTCAGCGACTTGGAACTGGTGGTCCTGAATGGAGAGGTCATGGCCGCCAAGCAGGGCCAGAGCGACGACGGGCAGATTCAGCAGGAAGCCAAGGCCCTGCCCCCGGTGCTTGGGGCCATCCAGCAGGTGGGGGAGAGCATTCGCGGCGTGTTCAGCCAATCCATTTCCAGCCTGCTGCAAACTGTCATCACTGCCCGGTTGGAAGATGCCCAGTTTCAGGCAGCCCTGGCCATAGACATCATGGACCGCAATCTTTACGAGCGCGCCAACGACTGCCGGTGGTGGGCCCTGACCTCGACTTTTCGTGACGTGCTTGCCCAGAAACGCATTGATGATGCTGCCCGCGCAAAACTCAACAGCGTACTGGCATACATCAATAGCCTGTACACAGTGTACACCACACTGTTTCTCTTTGATGCTGACGGCAGGGTTGCTGCCGCCTCAACCCCGGAAGGGCAGCGGCTTGTGGGCAAGACCCTGACCGGGCAGCACGTGCGGCACTGCCTGCAACTGCGAGACCCGCGCCGGCACTGTGTCTCTGAGTTCACCCCATCGGCCGAATATCCAGGCCCGGACGGTCAGCCTCGACATACCTATATTTACAATGCCGCCGTCTTTCACCCCGAGCAGGCAGGGACGGTGGTGGGTGGCGTGGCCATTGTCTTCGACAGTGAACCCCAGTTCAGAGCCATGCTGGAGGATTGTCTGCCCAGGGACAGCCTCGGACATCCGTTGCCTGGCAGCACGGCCATGTTCTTGGACCGCTCCCGCCGTATCCTCAGCGCCTCTGACGATGGTTGGCGGGTGGGGACCATGCTGCCCCTGGACGAACAATACATGCAGCTGGAAAATGGAGAGCGACGTTCGGAATGTATCACCCTCAATGGCCGTCGTTTCATCATGGGGTGTGCCATGTCCGGGGGCTACCGGGAATACAAGCGCGATGCTTGTTATACCAATGATGTGCTTGGGGTGGTGCTTCTGGAGATCTGATGGTTTGTGGGAGTGCTTCCCCGCTGAGGAATGGCTCCCGCCTCAGTGTTCTCGTCTGACGCGCCTGACCTCAGGCCCAACCGTCCTGCTTGCCGGTCAGCACCTCGGGGGTAATGCGGATCAGGGCTGTTTTTTCCAGAACGGTCTCGGGAAAGGTGAATTTTCGGGTGGAATACCGCGCCATGAGCGCTTCCAGGCCACGCCGGATCATGGGCAAATCCGTATGGATGACGGCCGTGCCAAAGCCGATGACGCTGCGAAACCGCATGGAATACTGACAGGCGTTCTCCGGGTGTGCCGGTTCAGTCAGGGTGGCGTCCGTGGTCACGGTGATGCACACGCGCGGATTGCGCTGCAATATCTCAAACTTGCGTCCCTTGCGTGCGGAATGGATGCAGATGGCCCCATCCAGGAGCGCAAAGTTGACGGGGGTGACGTAGGGCCAGCCATCCTCGCACATGCCTAACTGCAGCACCTGCGCCTGCTGCAGCAGGGCCTGGATGGCCTCGGGCTCGTTCATCTGTTTTTCCTTGCGGCGCATGATGGTCAGGGAATTGTGCGGCCAAACGTCTTGCATGGGGCGGTCTCCGGAGGGGCAGCGTTTCAGAGTCATGGTGCAGTGGCAATGAGGCGCCTCTTTTCATCAGCCGTAAAATGAGTCACAACGGGGACCATGCAGGACGTCACGCCATGAGCGCCCCGGGCGACGAGCACGCAGGCTCCGGCATCCCGACCGGAACATCCCGGCCATTGCTGTCGGTCATCATTCCCGCACTGCATGAAGCAGCCAGGATTAACGACTGCTTGCAGCATGTCAAGCGACTGGCGCGTCCGGAGGTTTCGGGCCGTCCATTGTCTCTGGAGCTGCTGGTGGTGGACGCCGATGACGCCGGCGATACCCTGGCCGCCATTGAGCCAAGTCTCCCCACCGAAGAGGCGGGCCGTTCCGCGCCAGTGACGGCATTGGCCTCGCCACGCGGCCGCGCCCTGCAAATGAACGCCGGCGCCGCCCGGGCTCGCGGTCAGGCGCTGTTGTTTTTGCATGCGGACACGCGTTTGCCGCAACAGGGGCTCGGGCTTGTCTGGCACGCGTTGTTCCCCGAAGATGGGTCCACGCCCGCCGCCGCAGGCGCTTTTTCCCTGGGGTATGCCGGGGGGAGTGGCGCGTTGCAGTGCATGGCACGCCTTGCCTGCTGGCGCAATCGGCTCCTTGGCACGCCCTATGGCGATCAGGCCCATTTTTTCCGGGCCGTTGCGTTTCATGACCTGGGTGGCTATCCGGTCATCCCTATTATGGAGGATGTGGCCATCATGCAGGCGGTGCGAAAGCTGGGCCTGCGGCTGGTCATTCTGCCCGAGCGGGTCGCCACCTCGGCCCGCCGCTACCGTGCCGGAGGCCTGCTCCGCACAGGATTGCGCAACAATTGTCTGCGGTTGCTGTATGCCTGCGGTGTTTCACCCCAGGCCTTGAACCACTGGTACCGAGCACATCGAGACACACCATGAATCATCAGGAAAATACCTTGCTGTTGTTTGTACGGCTGCCGCTCCCTGGCCACGTGAAAACGCGCCTCGCCACAGGGCTTGCGGCCCATATGGCGGCAAACGAGGCGGCGGCGCTGGCCTGCGCGTTGTACACGGCGTTTGTGGAAGATTTGGTGGAAGCCATGGCCGCCGTGCCGGCCCATTTGCAGCTGTGGGTGGACCCGTTGACCCTGGCCGAAGGCGAGGCCCTGCAACAGGCCCGGGCCTGGCTGGGAGCAGACCGCGACATCCGGCTGCAACCCCCCGGGAGTCTGGGAGAACGCATGGCCCATGCCTTCGAAACCGCCTTTGCCGAAGGGGCGGCGCGGGCCGTGCTGTTGGGCAGCGATGTGCCGGACTATCCGGCCAAGGTCATCGGCGGGGCCTTCGAGGTGCTGCACCGGGTGGACGCCATTGTCGGCCCTGCGCTGGATGGCGGGTATTACGCCATCGGGTTCACCCGGCAGGCTTACACTCCCGTTGTGTTCACGGGCAAGGCCTGGGGAGAGAATTCCGTAGGCAAGGCCACCTTGGCCGACCTTGCCGCCGCCGCACGCGAAACCCTGCTGCTGCCGGAGTGGAACGATGTGGATGAGCTGAAGGATCTAAATGTGCTGTATCGGACCAACAAGCAGAGTTCATTCAATAAATCAAGAACCTATGCCCTGTTGAAGCCGCACTCCGCCTTGCTGAAAACCCTGAATATGGATTTGCCTGCCCCGGAAGAAGTCATTGGTCCGGATCATGTCCTGGCCCGGTTGCAGACCCTTGCGGATCGGGAGTAAGGGGATTAACTTGGTGTCATCAGTTGACCTTTGGCGCGACAGCAGCCATCATTGGCGAATCGCCATGCAGGTCGACCCTGCCCAAGGAGCCATCCGATGCAATATGATCAAGCCGACGCCGTGCGCCAGCTCTCCGGCGTCATGAAGTTCGAAAACTGGATCCGGTTTTACTTTGTCCGGGAAGAAGGGGATGCACTCTTTGTTCGCATCCCTGCCGAAGCCATTGCCAAGATGGAGACACAGTATCCGGAATACATGGAGTTGGTGAACCTGCTGAATAACGAGGCCATCACCTACGAAAAATCAGTGCACATGGTCTGCCAGCACATGATTTCGCATTTTGACGGCCAGGTTTTTCCCATGGGAACCGTGATGGATGTGATGGACACAAATGCGTTTCAGGCGGAGATGCAGTTGTTTCACGTCTGGGCGCAACATCACGAAGAACAGTTGGATCAGGGATTTTTTGACTTTGCCAAGTGGCTGGAACTGTACGAGGAATGGAAGAGCCTGCCGCAGGTGCAGGAATTGCTGAGCAAACTCAAGCAGTCCCCCATCCCCACCATCTCCTGCTCCACAGACACCATGCACTGATCGATCCGGAGGTCCCTCATGCGTGCATCTGTTCACGGACGGCTGCTTGCGTTGCTGTGCTGCCTTATGCTGGCCGCAATGACGCTGTCCCTCGCCTCCTGCTACTGGGAATCCGGCCCCGGGTACGTGGGCGCCGGCTTCATGCCGCCGCGTCCGGACGGACCGCCGGAGCATTATGTCTGGACCCCTGCCGGGCCGGATAATCCACAAGGATACTGGACGTACGTGGGCCCCCCCCGTCCTGGATGGACCTGGCAACCTGCGCACAAAAAGCCAGACGGCTCCTGGGTGCCCGGGCATTGGCAGCGGCAGTAGTCAGCGGCAACCGGCTGCCATAACAGACTTCCCTTCGATGGTCGCACGCGCCGTGGCAAAAGCACTGCTCGCCACGGCGCGTGACGCAGCCCCCTGCCATGTTCCCCTCAAGGCCCTGAGCCTCCGCCGGGAAACAATTCCCAGTTAACCCAATACCCGTCTTCGCGTCTGGCAAGCAAATGGACTGCACAGAGTGCTTGCAAATCGCGTTCGATGGTCCGCTCCACACGGTTGACATACAGTTGCTTGAAGGGAGCAGTCCTTTTGAGTTGTCCGGCGTGGTATGGTCCAGGAATGTCCAGCAACAGTGTTATCAATTCATGCTGTCGTTGAGAAATGTGTTTCTTGTCTTGCAACATCTGTATGTGTTGCCGCAAAAGCAGGTGGCGCAGCAGATTGATGGCTGATTCCTGCCAAACAGTTGCGGCATGCAGGTGTCCTTGCAGCAGCAAGGCCAAGAATGAGAGTTCCCCATCTTCCTTTGCCGCGCGCACAGCGTTGATACAATCATGATATGCTCGCTGGTGCTGGTGCAACCAGATCCACAAGAGGCACGGCGGCCAGGGAAGACCTGTGCCACGCAGCAGCTGTGCCTCCAATAAGAGTGAAACGAGGTTGTTTCCTCTTTGGAACGGCTGGATCCGCAGCAGATGGCAATGCGCAAGGCCTGCCCGGAGGAAGGGGTCGAGCGCAAGCAAATCCGCACTATTGCCCCAGATCGCAAAGGCATCCATGATCAACCGGATGTCCACCAGCGTTTTTGGTGCCGGAGAACTCTCCGCGTCTTCAAGAGGTTGCTTGCGATACACCCCGGGGACGTCGTTCCGGCTCTGCCAGGCTGTGGAGCCGGCAAACAGGCTGCGATGCAGGTCTCTTATGGCGACTTCGGTCAGCAACTGCTGATGGCCTGACGTTTCGGCGCCCAGGGGGCGGGCGGCCAGAGCCGCAACGTTGGCTTGCTCTACAGGGATTCCCCCAAGCGCTATGCCAGCCGCATATGCCAAGGGCAGAAGTGAACCGTGTAACTGCTCCACCCAATCAGGCACAAGCGGCAATGCAGATAACACCACGGTCCGACCATGCAGGGCCTGCAGCGCCCTGTCCAGGGCGGAAGTTTCGGTCGGCCGGAAGAAGGCGAACACCCCTGACCAGTGTGTGGGAACGGGATGCTGGATGTTCATAATTATGTCATAATATTGTCAGTTGCAAAATCTTTAATTTCAATGAATCATGAGTAAAATAGTCGCAAAAAATGTCAAGCCAAATGTCACGGAAAACGCCATCCCCGACGTGGCAGAGATGGCGTGAAACAGTGCGGGCTCAGCTCGAAGCTACTCGCCGATTTTGTTAACTAGCACCTCGGCCAGGGAGCGCTTGGGCACGTGGTGCACGGCCTGTGCATCGCGCCAATATTTGATGTCGCCGTCAGGGCCAATGGGGTCGAGGACGCATTCCTCCACCGGTTCGCCCAGGGCCAGCACCAGCAGGATCTTCAGGTGGCTCGGGATCTGCAATTCTTCCCGGAGCTTTTCCCGATCCACGGAGGCGATGATGCAGCCGGCCAGCCCGCGTTCCACCGCACCGAGCAGGATGCTTTGGGTGGCCAGGCCGTGGTCGCAGTCGGTTTTTTCGTCAATGGCGGTATCCAGCAGGACGATGATGTAGGCTGCCGGACGCTCACCTTCATCCGGACCGGGCCAGTCCTTGAGATAGCCAGCCCAGGCCACGCGGTGGAAGATGGTAGCGTTCATCCCAGGATCATTGCACAAAATGTACTTGAGCGGCTGCTTGTTCCCGGCAGAGGGACCCAGCCGGCCGAGGTCGGCCAGCGCTTCCAGCACGCCCATGGGCACTGCGGCGTTCTGGCGGAAGCGCCGGCAGCTGCGGTTTTTGAGGACCAGTTCTCTCACGGTCATAAGAAGTCTCCTTGTCTGTAAAATAAGGGACATAGCGCGTGCTGCCACCTCAGGAGACGGCGGTAGCGTTGCGGGCGCACAACGCGCGCGCCAGGGGCACATCCTCCGGCGTCAGGGTCGTGATGGCCTCTATCAGGGAAATCTCCACTCCCTTGGTCAACGGCTGAGGGTAGCGGATCCGCTGCAAATGCGCCACGCAGGCCAGCCCGGGCCGGTACAGCTGCGGCGCTTCCTGGCGGTCGCGCCCCGGGTGCGCCCAGACCCCGAAGAGTCGGCCCCCGGCAATATTCCCTCCCAGCGGTGTGTACAGGTTCGGGTCCTCGGCCGTGAGCGGCACCACCCGCGCCGCAATGCGATCCTCCAGCAAGGCGTGGTACATGCGTTCCCAACTGCGAGATGAAAGCAGCGGCATGCGCCAGGCCCCGAAAAAATGCACATCGCCCTCAAGCCCGGCCTGGTCCAGGGCCTGCAGCTGGTGGCGGATGCGGCTTTCCTCGCAGGTCAGATGGTTGAAGCGTTCCGTGGCGCTGGCCGGGCAGAGTCGGCGCACTGGCAGACCAGCCACGCCAGCGCGCGCGAGCAACGTCTCGCAATCCGTGAGAACGGCCATGTCGTCCACCAGGCCCAGCTGCTCCAGCTGAAACACGGCGCGGGCCAGCTGCGTGGCGCCGGCCATGTCGGCATCCCAGGAAACGCCATCGCTGGCCTCGCGTTCAAGCACGATAAAGGACGCAGTCACGCGCATCTCAGCCCTCCTGCCCTGCGGGCATGCCAGAAGAATCCAGCAATCCAAGCCGGTTCTGCATGTAATATTCCGCCAGGGGCACTTCCTCGGCGTGCTGCAGGTCAAAGGCTTCCTCGCGGCTGACCACATGCGGGGCCAGGGTCATGCGGCCGTTCAGAAAGCGTTCCCGGATCGTCACAGCCACGCCCGTACGGCGGTAGAGCGGCGGGTGCTCGGCCTGGGGCACGGAGGGATCATTCCAAAAGGGAAAGAGCGCGCCGTCCCGTGTCTTGAGGCACAGCCCGGCCGGCACGGCCGACACGGCGATAACGCCGCCGATGGCTTCGTCGCGCCGGGCATGGTCGTGCATGGCGGCCAAGGTCTCGGGGCGCAGTAGAAAATTGTTGCAGTTGAAGGCCACGTTCACCTCGCCGGGGCCGCCGGCGATGGCGTCAATCTGGGCGGAACGATTGACCGACCACTCCTGCTGTGTGGCGAACCCGCTGTAATAATGGACCATGGACCTTGGCCGGGGCAGGGCGTGCGCTCCCAGGCTGCGGGCGATGTCCAATATTTCCGCATCCTCGCTCCAGACGAACACATGGTCAATGAATCCGGCAGACTGGCAGGTTTCAATGGCGTAGGCGATGATGGGCTTGCCCAGGATGCGGCAGGTGTTCTTGCGGTGAAATGTCGACCCGCCGCCGCGGGCGATGATGGTGGCATGGACTGACAACGTGCGTTCTCCCACATGCAGGCAGGGCCAGTGCATCAGATGAAGTTGACGTGCTGGGGGGGCGGGCCGTCAGCCTCGGGAAAGGTGGCGGCGCCTTGCGCCAGCTGCAGATTCCACAAGCATTCATTCACCTTGTGCTGCAGGCAGAGCGAACCGCACATGCGGCGGGCGTCGAAGGCAGGCGAGGCGATGCGTCGCAGCACCTCCCAGTAGCGCTCGCCCTGCCAGAGGGTCTTGAAGGACGTCTGGTTGATGTTCCCGATATGATACGCCGAATACCGCTCGTGGAAAAGCATGCCGCAGGGGGCCACGAGGCCGGAGCCGGAAAGCTGCAGCATCAGCGGCGGCCCGTAGCATTGGGCATAGTCTCGCAGCCCGCCGCTCAGCACCTTGGACCATTTGACCCGCACCGCCGTGGCCGGGGTGGACAGGGCTTCTGCCTCACGCAGCAGCGGTTCCAGTCCGGCGTAGGCGGTATAGTCCACGCCCAGGCGGCCGGCTTCGTCATCGCTGCAATGCTTGATGACCAGATAGTCGACCTCCAGGGCCACAGCCAGCCGGGAAAGCGGCAGAATCTGATCGGCAAAGGCCGGCATGAGCACCATCTGCAGGCCGATGGTGGTGGTGAGTCCGCCCGCACGGGCAGCATGGGCCAGGGCCACGGCCTGGCGGATGGTTTCGATAACCTTGTGGAAGCAGGCTTCCTGGCAGCCGTGAATGGCGGCGTAGCGCGCGGGGTCGGCGGCGGAGATATTGAAGCGCAGGTAGGTCAGGGCCGGGAGGATCTCCGGCAGCCGCTCGTCCTGGAGCAGAAAGCCGTTGGTGCCCAGGGCCATGTCCAGGCCGTTGGCCCGGCCATGGAGGATGGCCTCATAGAGGTGCGGGCTGCAGGTGCTCTCGCCATCGCTGACAAAACTGACGGCCTTGACGCCGATCCCGGCCGCATCGTCCAGAAACCGCAGGATGGCCTCGCGGCTGAGGGGCGGGCCGGGATTGTGCTGCAACTGGCCGTAGCAGTAAACGCAGCCATAGGAGCAGGCGCGGGTCAGGGCGCAGTCGATGGTGATGGGCGCCACGCGTTCGCCAGCCAGCAGGGCCTGCACGCGTTCGCGGTGCCAGGCGAGCTTGTGCCCGTCGAGGACGAGGCTGCCTGCGCTCATGGCCTGTGCTCCACAAGTCGCCGCGCGGCCTGGGCCAGGGCCTCGGCGCCGGGATAATAGGCCTGTTCCAGGACGTGCCCGGCCGGCGTGGGCGCGGGCGGCAGGCCCACGCGGGTCACCGGGGCCTTGAGGAAATTGAAGCGGGATTCCGCGGCGATGGCCGCAATCTCGGCGGCCAGGCCGGCAATGGTGTGGCCGGTGTCCGCCACCACGATCCGGCCGGTCCGGGCCACGGAGGCGGCGATGGCGGCATGATCCAGAGGGGCCGCGCAGCGCAGGTCCAGCACTTCCGCCTGGATGCCGGCTTCGGCCAGCAATTCGGCGGCCTTGAGGGCTTCGCGCACCATCAGGGAGATGGCGGCGATGGTGACGTCGGCGCCTGCACGGCGGACCACGGCGGCGCCCAGAGGGGTGCGGTACATGGCTTCCGGGACGTGGCCGACGTCGTCATAGAGCCAGCGGTGCTCCAGCACCACCACCGGGCCGGGATCGGCGATGGCCGCCAGGAGCAGGCCCTTGGCGTCCTGCGCTGTGGACGGCAGGGCGACCTTGAGCCCCGGAAACTGCATGAGGATGCCGTGCAGCGGCTGGGAATGCTGGGCCGCCGAGCCCCAGCCCCGGCCGATGACCGCCCGGACCACCAGGGGCACGGGCTGGCGGCCAGCGAACATGTACCGCCACTTGGCGGCGTGGTTGGCCAGTTGATCCAGGGCCAGGAGCAGAAAATCCGCCCGCAGATGCACGACAATAGGTCGCATGCCGGCCAGGGCCGCTCCCACGGCCGCGCCCAGGCAGCCATTCTCGGCCAGGGGGAGGTCGAAGACCCGTTCTGCGCCAAACTGTTCCTGCAGGCCAAGGGTCGTGCCAAAGGATCCGGCCGGATCGTCCACGCCCTCGCCCATGACGAAGACGGCCGGGTCCGCGGCCAGGGCCTGGCGCTGCGCCTCCAGGAGGGCCTGCCGGTAGCTCAGGGAGCGCGTCGCGCCCGCAGCAGCAGGAGAGGCCGGGGCGGCGGCAGTCGCTTCAGGGAGCACGGTCCAGGGCATGTCACCAGACCTCGTCGAGCAGGGTGGCGGGATCGGGGAACGGGCTGGCCAGGGCAAAGGCAAAGGCGGTGTCGATTTCCGCGGCAATCTCGGCTTCCATCTGGCGAATGGCCCCGGCATCCTCCGCAGGCAACTGGTTCCTCAGCCGGTAGATGGGGCAGCGGGCCTGCCAAGCCTCCAGCACTTCGGACGGCAAGGAAGTATTGGGCAGCGGGCCCACATGGGCCATCCAGCGGCAGGTCAGGGCTTCAAGGAGGGTCGGGCCTTCGCCATTGCGGGCGCGGGTCACGGCGTCGGAGGCCGCGGCGAAGACGGCCGGGGCGTCGGTGCCGTCCACCTGCAGCGCGGGGATGCCATGGGGCTCGGCCAGGCGGAAGAGGTCCGGCTGCACGCGGCGGTTGGCCAGGGGCGAGGCCGTGGCCAGGCCGTTGTTTTCCAGGACAAAAAGCACCGGCAGCCGGCGCAGGGCCGCCAGGGCCATGCTTTCGTAAAAGGAGCCTTCATCCGCCGCGCCGTCGCCGAAAAAGACCACGCTGACGCGGGGTTCGTGCCGGATGGCAAAGGCCAGGGCCGCGCCCGTGGCCAGGGGGAGGCCACCGCCGACGATAGCCGTGCTGCCGGCCACGCCGGCGTCCACGTCAATCACATGCATGGACCCGCCGCGGCCCGAGGCGCAGCCCGTGGCCCGGCCGTACAGCTCGGCGGTCAGGCGGGGCATGTCCCCGCCCTTGGCCAGGTAGTGGCCGTGGCTGCGATGCGTGCTGAAGACCATGTCCTCCGGCTGCAGCGCCAGGCAGACGCCGGCGGCCACGGCTTCCTGGCCTATGTACAGGTGCACGGGCGTTTTCATTTCCTGCTCGGCATAGCGGGCGGCCACGCGCTCCTCAAAGAGGCGGATGCGCAGCATGGTCCTGAGCAGCGCGTGCAATTGCGCGTGGTCTGCCATCATCCGTAGATCGCCTCCAGGGTGGGCAGGAGGGTTTCCAGGGCGTGGGACTCGCGGTAGCGGCGGACGTTTTCGCGCAGGGTCGGATAGTCGGCCCGGGCCAGGAGCGCCGGCAGCTCGTCCAGACGGTCCAGGGAATAGACGAGCCCCAGGCCGTGCTCGCGGACAAGCTGGCAGACGTATTCCATGTCCTCGTAGACCAGGAGCGGCAGCCCGGCTTCGAAGTAGCTGAAGATCTTGGTGGACATGTTGTGGACGTAGCCTTCGTGCGGCCAGGAGGAGAGGGCCTTCTGATCGTAGAGCAGGCCGTAGTGAAAGTCTGCAATCTCGGCCGGCAGGCGATGGAACGGGACGCCCTGGCGCAGGGAGAAGAGGGGGCAGCGGGCTTCGAGGTCGAAGTAGCGGTCCTGCTCCTCCCAGAACATGTCCCGGGCGTTCAGGTTGGCGTAAAAGGTCAGGCCGATGCCGGCCTTGGCCGTGGCCTCGACGATGGGGTCCATGAGCATGTGCTCGTGCCCGTCGCGCAGGGCGGCGCGCCAGGGCATGATGCCGCCGGCGTAGACGATTTTCCAGGGACCGGCAGGGGACGAAGTCGGTGAAGGCGGTGGCGGGGCGTCTTGAAACAGCGCGGGCATGGGCAGGCAGTGGGCCAGGTAGTCCGGCGTCTGCTGCGGATCCAGATCCCAGGCCTGGCGCAGGGCGTGGATGGCCGCGGGGGGCATCTTGTGCACAAAGGCGTCGGCCCGGGCCAGCACCGGGCGCTCCAGCAGGGAGTCCGGGTGATTGGGGTCGCGGCGCATGTAGTAGTTGGAGTCCGTGACGTCCAGGATGACCCGTACCGTATCCCGCACAAGTGTGCAGGCTTCCAGGACCACGGCGCCCAGCAGGGCCGGCTGGATGCAGGCCGTGACCGAGGCCGGCCGGGCGTCGGCCAGCAGCTCGAAGAGCTCGGTGTAGTGCTCCAGTTCGTACACGGCGTCAAACCAGCGTTCGGCCTCCAGATCCTCGCGCACGCAGCAGGCCAGCAAGGTGGTGTGGTAGCGGCCGGTTGCGCGCAGGACGATGCTTTTTTTGACCGTGCTGGGATAGGCGTAATAGCAGACGAAGACCAGATGCCGCCTGCCGTCAACCTCGGCCCGGTCCAGATGCGGCGGCCTGTGGCGATAGCGCAGCGCGCCGCGACCGCGGGGCATGGGACGGGCCAGGGCGTCTTCCACCTGTCGGCGCTGGGCTTCGGGCAGCCAGGAGAATCGGGAAGAGTCAGACATGGTGATGGGTTGCGGCTCCGTCAGATGAAATTCACGTGGGGCGCAGGGTGGCGCAGTTCCCAGAGGTAGTGGTTGATGCTGTCCATGCGGCAGTTGATGCGGCATTCGCTGCTGGGCATGGTGGCGAGCAGCTCCCAGTTCGCCCGCCGGGCCGGGCCTTCCCACAGCTCCCGGAAGCCTGCCTCGAGCAGGTTGCCGATGTGGAACCGCGGGTCGCCCAGGTGGGCGCTGCAGGTGCACAGTTCGCCGGCGGCGCTGACATAGGCCCAGAAAAAAGGCGTGGCCAGACAGGTGTCATAAGGTTTGGGTTGGGCGTGACGGGCCATGGCCTCGGCCCGGAAGATGACCCGGAACTGCGCGGTTTGCAAGCCGCGCAATGTCTCTTCCAGGCGGCGGAGGGCTCCGCCAGTTTTGCCAGTTTCATACTCCAGGCCGGCATACTGCCGCGTGCGGCTGTGCAGGTGCTGGGAATACGGTTTGATGACCAGATAATCCGCGCCGATCTCGTCCCGGCAGCGGCGGGCCAGGGTGGCGGCTTCGGCCATGTTTTCCGGCAGAAGCAGCAGCTGCAGGCCCAGGGTGCACTGGCTGCCGGACGCGCGCCGGGCCGCCACGGCGCGGGTGCAGTTGGTCATGACCCGATCGAAATCCCCGGGCGAAGTGCGGTGGATGGCTGCATAAGTCTCGGCTGTGCCGGCGTTGCAGCTGACCTTGATCCAGGACGTCCGGGGCAGGGTCCGCTCGCAGAAGGCCTCGTCCAGAAAGACGCCATTGGTGGTGAAGGCAATGTCCATGCCGGCCGCGCAGGCGGCTCCGGCCAGATCGTGGATGCCCTTGTGCAGGAGCGGCTCCCCTTCGCCGGCGAACATGACACTCTTCACCCCGGCCGCGCCCATCTCGGCCAGACGGTCCTGCATGATTTCGACAGGCAGGCGGTGCGGTGTGTAGTCCAGGTAGTCCAGGGCGCAGAAGGTGCAGCGGTGGTTGCAGGCGCCGATGGGGGACATTTCCATGTAGATCGGATAGATGCGTTTCAGTTGTTCCCAGTCGTCCCCGGCCTGACGCCAGGCGGCCACGCGCTCGGGGTGGAAGAGCAGCTTGTGGCCGTCAATGCGATGGTTGTCAGCGGACATGGTCAGCAGCGCTCGCCGGCAGTCCCGCCAGTCCCGCCAGTCCCGCCAGTCCCGGCGGCTCCGGCAGTCCCAGTGGCCTTGAGACGGTCGGCCAGGTAGTGGGCCAGGCAGGCGTGGGCCAGCTCCACGGGGCCATAGGCGGCGGCAGGGACGTAGAAATTCACATCCCCCAGGCGGCGCAGGGGATTGTCCGGAGCAAAGCCGGTGCAGGTGGCCACCTGCATGCCCAGCTCCCGGGCCGCGGCCACGGTGCGCAGGATGTTCTCCGACGCGCCCGAGCTGCTGATGGCCAGGAGCAGACCGCCGCGCTCCGCCAGATCGCCCCAGCAGGCCAGCTGGCGGGCGTAGGCCTGCTGGTAGCCGAAGTCATTGGCCGCGGCGGTCAGGGAAGGGGTGTTGGTCAGAACCACGGCCTTGAGGCCGCAAGACAGGGAGAGGTCGCAGTGCAGATGATCGGCAATGGCCGCGCTGCCGCCATTGCCCACCAGCACGGCCAGGCCGCCGCGTCGGCGCAGGGCCAGGAGGGCATCGCACAGCCGGGCCATGCCGGCATCCAGGGAGATCGCTGCCCCGGAGGCGTCGGTGACCTCGGCGGCGGCCAGCAGATTCCGGAGCTGGTCGAAGTAGGCCGAGGTGGACATGAAATCAGGCATGAGATCGGGCATGAACGGCTCGTTCGCTTCGTTGAAGACTATTTCAACAGGGCAATGACATGCTTGACCAGGGCGACCTTGTCCAGGGGTTCGCGGTTGCCCACCACGCCCACGGCCATGGCTCCGGCTACATTGCCCAGAAATCCGGCCACTTCCATGGGCGCGCCCTGGGCCACGCACAGGGAGGCCACGGCCAGGACCGTATCCCCGGAGCCGACGCGGTCCACCACCTTGCCGGTGAAGGCCGGGATCTCGAAGAACCCTTCCTCTGCCCCGTAGCACAGGCAGCCCTGTTTGCCTCGGGTAATCAAGAGCCGCGGGCATTGTCGCTGGCGGGAAGCCAGTTCGACGAGGGCGCGCAGGTCCCCGTCGCGGCGGCGCATTTCCAGACGCAGTTCATTTTCCGATATGCAGAGGAAATCCGCACGCGGGTATTTGGCAATGGTGTTGTAGCCGAAGTTGCCGGCATTGAGCTGGGCGTTCACGGCCAGAAAGCGGGCCTGCTCGCAAAGCAGGGCCACGGCCTCGGCATCCAGGAGATTATGCCCGTAATCGGCGACGATGGCCACGTCCGGTCCGCCGTCCTCGCGCAGCTGCATGCCCAGGCGGGCCAGGAAATCCTCGCGGGCGGCGGCGGGCTGCTCGCCATCGTGCATGTGGTAGATTTCAAAGAGCTTCTGGAAGGGATAGCGTTCCACAAAGCGCCGTTTGACGATGGTCGGGCCGGCGTGACGCGCCAGGTGCGGGACCACTCCGGGGCGCAGGCCGCGCAGGACAAATTCCTCCTGCGGCTCCTGCTCCCCCAGGCTGCTGACCAGGTCCACCCGTCTGGCAAAGGCGGCCAGATGATTGGCAATGGCCAGCACGCCGCCGGCGTGGCATTCGGCCTCCACATGCCGGGCGGCCAGGATGGGCTCCTTGCCGGACTTGCCCAGGGTATCGCACAGCACGTATTCGTCGAGGATGGTTTCCCCCACCACCATGGCCCGCAGCCCGGCGGCGCGTTCCAGCCAGCCCAGGAGCGCCGGCGCCCCCAGCCGGCGGGAGATGTCCCGCACATACTGCTGCACCGGCTCGGGGAAGGGGGAGAAAAAGTCGTTCAGCAGGGTGGAGGAACTGAACACCACATCTTCCGTGAACTCGATGCGGCCGCCATGCCGGGCCACGGCCTGGGCCTCGTCCACAATCCTGCCCGTGGGATCGTTGTCAATATCCTTGTATTCCGAGCCCTTGACATAAATATCCGGTTTGAGCAGGGCCAGGGCTTCCACGGCTGTGGGCCAGGCGTTCACGGCCACGTAGTCCACACAGTCCAGGGCGGCAATGCTTTCGGTACGCAGGGCCGCGGTGAACACCGGGCGGTGCGGCCCCTTGTTCACGAATTCATCCGGCGTCACCGTGACCACCAGCAGGTCGCCCAGGCGTTTGGCGGCCTGAAAGTGCCGGATGTGGCCGATGTGCAGGAGATCGAAGACGCCGTGGCAATGCACCACGGTGGGGCTTTCCTGGGGGTGCCCCTGGGCACGAAGCGTCTGCAGCCGTTCGGCCAGGGCGGTAAGGGGCAGAATCTTGCCGGACGTGTCGGGCATGGGGTGGGTTTGATCCTCTAAAAACAGTTAGCGCAGGTGCTTGAACCAGCTGGCCGTGGCCTGGGCAATGCCTGCCTCGTCCCAGACCGGGGCGTCCTTCCAGAGTTCGATGTGTCGCAGCATGTCGGCCACGCCGTCTTCGAAACTGACGCGCGGTGACCAGCCCAGCAGGGCGCGGGCCTGGGTGATGTCCGCATGGGTGGCGTCTGGCTCGCCGGGACGCTTGGGGATGTGGATCTTCTCCCCGCCCAGCAGTTCCACCAGCCGGTTGACCGACTGTGGCGCGCCGCTGCCGATATTGAGGGCCAGCCCCGAGGCCCCGGACTGCGCGGCCAGGAGAAAGGCCTCGGCCACGTCGGTCACGAACACGAAATCCCGCCGCTGCTGGCCGTCGCCCACCACGGTATAGGGCGCGCCGGCCAGTTTTTGAGCCAGAAAAACGCCAAAGACCGCGCCATAGGCCCCGGTGGTCCGGGAGCGTGGGCCGTACACATTGAAAAGCCGCAGGGAGAGGCAGGGCAGGCCATAGACCTGGGCCCAGTGCAGCACGCAGGCCTCGCCCAGCTGTTTGGCCAGGGCATAGGGGTACATGGGGCGGATGGGGGCGGTCTCGGGCGTGGGGTAATGGTCTGGAATGCCGTAGCAGGAGGAGGAGGCGGCGTAGACCAGCCGCCGGACTCCGGCCTGCCGGGCGGCTTCCAGCACATGCACCGTGGCGTCCACATTCACCTGATGGTAGCGCAGGGGCGCTTCGATGGAAGGGACGATGTCCGCCAGGCCGGCCAGGTGAAAGACCCAGTCCGCCCCGGCAAAAATTACCGCCAGGGTCTGTGGATCTGGTCGGGAAAGATCCTGCTCGTGCAGCGTGCAGCGGGGATGGGCCAGGGCCTGGGCGCAGTTCTCACGCCGGCCGGTCTCGAAATTGTCCACGATGACGACATCCAGCCCTTCTGCCAGAAGCCGGTCCGCAAGGTGGCTGCCGATAAAGCCGGCACCGCCGGTGACCACTGCCTTCATGCGCGATGCGCTCCTCATGCGTTGCGCCGGTGCAAGCCGCCGGTGTGGGCCGGCGGGGTGAAACGGCGGGGTGAAACGGGTGGACACCCGGTGTCATACGCAAAGCCGGTCCAATGCGCCAGGGCTGCATTGCGCTTTGGCAGGGGCTTGCGTAGGCTCCGGGCCGGAAACATGCGCCGGGTTGCACTTCCCGGCGTTGGAATTGCAAGGGCTGTTCCCAACCTGTCCCAACCCGTATTCGCGCATCCATTGCAGGAGCATGCATGCCAGCCATTTCCGTGGTGATGCCCACCTACAATCAGGCCCGGTTCCTGCGGCAGGCCGTGGATTCGGTGCTGGTGCAGACGGTTCGCGATCTGGAGCTGGTGGTGGTCAACGACGGCTCCGGGGACGACACCGCGGCGCTGCTGGACCAGCTGGCCCAAGAGAGACGCGACCCGCGGCTGGTCATCATCCATCACCCGGAGAATCGTGGGGCTTCGGCCGCGTTGAATACCGGCTTTGCCCGCGCCCGGGGACGCTATCTCAGTTGGCTGGCGTCGGATAATTGCTACAGGCCCGATTGCCTGGCCCGACTTCTCGCCGCACTGGAGGCGCATCCGGACTGCGATCTGGCCTACGCCGCTTTTGCCAATGTGGACGAGGACGGCCGGTTTCTGGACCATGAATTTCTGGAATCCTGGTGGCCGGGGCTGTTGCAGGTCAACCCCGGCGCCGTGGGCATGGCCTTTTTGTATACCCGCCGGCTTATGGAGGGCGTGGGGGCGTATCGGGACATGGTGGCCAATGACCTGGACTTCTGGCTGCGCGCCGCACGGGGGTATCGCTTTATGTATGTGCCCGAAGTGCTGGGAGAAAATCGCAAGCACGCCGGCATGCAGACCGTGGTGCGTCGCGATCGGCTGGCCGAAGAGGTGGCCACGCTGCTGCAGGAGGACCGGGCGCATGCGCCACACACCCTTCCCCTGCCTCGCCTCCTGGAGCGCGTCCACACGCTGCGCCGAGCGGCCCGGCAGTGCCTGCGTGCGGTGCAGCTGGCCCTGCCCGGTATGGCGTCGGACGCCGGCACGCTGCTTCTGGTGGCTGATGCCGGAGAGACGGGCGCGCTCCTGGCCGCCCTGTTGCAGGCTGGCGGGCTGCCAGCCGAGGCGCGACCGCTGGAGGCCATTGCACCGGGCGAGGTCGTCCTGGCCCTGCACGAGGCCGACGCCACCGCGCTTCGTGGGCGGGGATGCACGGTGCTCGGCACAGCAGAAGGCTCGGGCTGGGGCAAGGATTTCTAGTGGTGCCAATTGGCTGGCGTACACACCTTCAAAACTATTTTTGGCAGGGGGCCTGGGGGGATACCTTTCTTAAAGAAAGGTATCCCCCCAGCTTCTCCACCGACGTTCTTAACACCTGGAGCACAGACGTATGCACATTCTTGTAACGGGCGGACTGGGGACCGTGGGGGCGTGCCTGGTGCGCATGCTGCGCGAGGCCGGGCACCGGGTGCTCAGCCTGGACCAGTACCTGCAGCCGGACCAGCACGCCTTCAGCCTGCGGCCGGACCGGGAGGAGCCTGGCTATGTTCGCGCGGACCTCGGCGAATTCCGCCAGCTGGAGCGCGTGTTTTCCACGCTTGGCCCGTTTGATCTGGTCTACAACTGTGCTGCGGAATTCGGCCGCTGGAACGGCGAGGATTATTACGAGACGCTGTGGCGGACCAATGTCATCGGCACCAAGCACCTGATCCGCCTGCAGGAGGAGCGGGGCTTTCGACTGGTACATTTCTCGTCCTCGGAAGTGTACGGCGATTATCCGGATCTGATGCTCGAGCCCGTCCTGGACGAGCACCCCATCCGGCAGATGAACGACTACGCCATGACCAAGTGGGTCAATGAGATGCAGCTCAGGAACTCGGCGGAGCTGTTCGGGACCGAGCATGTGATCATCCGGCTGTTCAACACCTATGGCCCCGGCGAGTGGTACAGTCCATACCGGTCCGTGAACTGCCGCTTTCTGTACTGCGCCCTGCACGGGCTGCCGTTCACGGTGTTTCGCGGGCACAGCCGGACGTCCACGTATCTGGAAGACACGGTCCGGGCCCTGGCGCGGGTGGCGGAGAATTTTATCCCCGGCGCGGTGTACAACGTGGCCGGGACCACGCTGCACACCATCGAGGAACTGGCCGAGGCGGTGCTGGAAGTGACTGGCGCCCCGGCCGCGCTGGTGCAGTTCAAGGAAAGCGAGCACCTGACCACCACCCGCAAACTGGTGGACGCCGCCCGAGCCCGCGCCGAGCTGGGCCTGACCGAAACCGTGGACATGCGCGAAGGCCTTAGGCGGACGGCGGCCTGGATGCGGCAGGCGTATGGGGTGTGAGAAGCGGAATACTTTCGGTTCCCGTAGCTGCTTCAAGCGATGGAGATGCGGTACGTTGGCAACAGACGGCGGACAACAAAATTGAGGTGATCGTGCGCTGCGAGGGCGAACAGGTAGCCTGGAACATCAAAAAGAGCCGAAGAGTCTTTGCCTTCCTGCAGTGATTCCAGTTGCTCCAACCACTTTTCCCCTGGATATTCCGGAATGTTGAAGGATGAACCCGTAATCTCGCCCTTGCGAGCCTTGTCCGTCCATTGCGAGATTCGTGATTCTTTATTGCCCTGGTAACGGATGATGGAATTGATGCTGGCCTCAATATCCCGAAATTCTGGAGAGGCGTGCGCAGTCCGGGCGAATGAGGCGTCGGCAGCGAGCACCTTCTTGAAGAATTCAAAGATGTGTTCGCAGGCTTCCATATATGTCTGGGGGTTGTCGCGTCTTCCACTTGCCCGGCCATCCTCGTAGTCAAATTCCCAGACGAGGTAAGGACGATCTGGGTAGGTTGCCACGCCGCCATGCCCCAAGGCGCCGGATATACATTCTGCCGCGGTGGACTTGATGTTGTCGATGAGAGTGGTGCCCTCGTTCTTGAAAAAAGCCATGGCTTTATTGAGGATATACTGCCTGATTTGCCCGTCAAGGTTGTGTAATCGGATGGAGGTGTTGTCAACTTGGTTGCGGCGCGAGCTGACGCCGGAGAAGCCGTAATGGGCAAACGTATCGGCGAATACGTGTGTGGCGATTCCAATTCGATGGAGCCAATACGGTGCATTTTTTTCGCTGATGGCTCGTTCAAACATTTCTCTCGCAATGGGACTGTTGCGTTGGCAGACAAGCCGTTCAGTAAAATCGCTGCCATTGTTGCCGGGAATAAAATGAAACGGAACCCACACCTCGCGCTGGTCGTCCCTGTCGATATTGCGGATAGAGGCGGTATGGTGTGCAGTTGCAATGCCGGTAAATTGTCCGGCATCTCTGAAAGAGACGGGCATGCTATATGCGAAGTCGTCCACAAGTTGTGATGATGTTGCGATAATGCTGGCGACGTCTTCTCGCAGGCCGGCAGCGAATGCCAAGGCGTACATTCCATAATAATGCATGTCGATTTGCATGACAGTACCGTCACTTTGATAGGGTTGGCTCAAAAATGTCTGAATAGTCCGTATGGATAATGGATACGATGAATTAGGATAATTAAAAAAAGAAATGTATTGACTGGATTAACAATGAGCAGGCGGCCTCCACAAACAAAGGAAGCCGCCACAGCTCATGCGAATCGCCCTTGCACCCTGAAACAACAGAGGAATCGCTCAAAAAAGTCAGGGCGAATGGAGTGGGCCACCAGCCGCCAGCACCTACGCCCCCTGTTTGATCAGCGCTGCGGCGCGGTCGGTCTGATTGGGAAAAAGATCCGATGGAGTCTTCTCCCGGCCGAGGGACTTGCAGACCATGAAGCGGGCGCAGGCTTCGAAGTCCCCAAGACAATACGATTTTTTGAGCAGGGCGGCGGTGCCGGGCTTGTTGGCCATCTTGTCGTTGAAGAAAATGCACTTTTCGATGTTCACGCAAGGCATGGTGCTCCCCCCGGGAAATGTGTTTGTCGCGAGCATACCACGCCTTGGGTTCAGGATGGAAGCATCATTTGGATCTATTTGCGGGGTGGATTGTGTTTGGCCGTTGGTTCGGCAGGGGGCGTGTGGGAAGGCGGGGGATCGTTGCCGCGCACTTAGCCTTGACAACGCCACCCCTCCTGACGCATGCATTCCCCACTTATTCTCAGGGCGGGGTGCAATTCCCCACCGGCGGTATTCCGGGCGCGGCGACTGGCGCTGCCCCGGAGAGCCCGCGAGCGCCTTGGACCGTCTCCCCGTGGGAGGGGCCAAGGGTCAAGCAGATCTGGTGCAACGCCAGAGCCGACGGTAACAGTCCGGATGAAAGAGGATAAGGCGGCCGCCTGCCTGCAAGATTTGCACGATCTGCAGGGGACGTCTTGTGGTGCGCGTTCTGGTGGGCGCGTGGTGCGCGACGTGTCCGGTGCACGGCAGGGGCTGTCTTGCTTCGTGCCCTGATTCTGGCCTTTTGACCGTGAGGAAAGCGCCCATGAATCAGACGCTGTTGGATCGTTTCGGAAATTCCCGGCAAAGAATGGAACGCGCCCTGGCCGTGCTGGCCCAGGGGGGTGGCGTGCTTGTGGTGGATGACGAATACCGCGAGAATGAAGGGGATCTCATCTTCCCGGCCCAGACGCTCACCAACGCCCAGATGGCCATGCTCATCCGCGAGTGCAGCGGCATTGTCTGCCTGTGCCTGACGGATGAGAAGGTCCGCGCCCTGGAGCTGCCCATGATGGTGCAGGACAATTCCAGCCGCTATCAGACGGCCTTTACCGTGAGTGTGGAGGCCGCCGAGGGAGTGACCACCGGCGTGTCCGCGGCGGACCGCGTGCGGACCATCCAGGCCGCCATCGCCGAAGACGCCACCCCGGCCAGCCTGCGCCGGCCCGGCCATGTCTTCCCCCTGCGGGCCAGACCCGGCGGCGTGCTGGAACGCCGCGGTCACACCGAAGCCACCGTGGATCTGATGCGCCTGGCCGGCCTGGCTCCCTGCGGCGTACTCTGCGAACTGACCAACCCCGACGGCACCATGGCCCGCACCCCGGAAATCGTGGCCTTTGCCGAACGGCACGGCATGCTCGTCCTCACCGTGGAGGACGTGGCCGCCTACCGGCTGGCAATGGAGCAGACGACCCAGGGTGATCTGGCGCCACAGGGCGAGGCCGCGGCGGCGTAATCACTGAACATATTGCAATTGTTGGAATCGATCTCATCCAGCGCGGAGGATGCGCTTCGCGCTGGATGGGGTTGGCTGAAAATGCCTGGAGCTGTGAAGCCGCGACCGGCCCTGTGGTGACGCCGCGGCTCAGTCCTCCAGCGTCAGCCCCCATTCCAGCAGCCGGTACACCACCCCCACCCAGGCCACAGCCGCCACCGCGGCAAGGGCCAGAGGCAAATCGAACCCGAACCGTTGGAAGAAGTGCTCGCTGAGTTTTCCTGTCATGATGATTGCGGCCACGCATACCATGAACCAGCCCGGTGAGATTTCTTGAAACGGGAACCTGCCCATATTGGAGAAGCCTGCAAGCCACACGAGCCCTCTCGCCAGGGATGAAACATCGGCGTATTTCTCGGAGAATACATTAACCAAACCAAACTGCATGAAAAATGTGCTAAAAATGACAATGAACCATGGGGTTGAAAGGAACGGTAAAGATCCAATCCAAAACAGTGCAGCCTCCCATGCAACCAGATGATACAGTTTTTTTCTAGTCACGCGACACTCCGCATTGGGAAGAGGAGAAAGAAAGCAGCTGTCCACGCCCACCATACCATCCTCCGCCAATATCAACCCCTAATTCCCAATCGATTGACAGTGTTAATGTGTTGCCCAATTCAAATCGACTGATGCTGGGGCCGGCACCGAAAACCGCGCTGAGAACTTCGACATTGGCCCATCCTTCCATAGCATGAAACGGGGTCTTTAGTTTTTTATAATCTCCTGAAATTTAAAAAGAAGCCGTGAATTTAGATGCGCTTACGGGAAACTTTGAAAAACCTAGACCAGCAAGAAAGGCCTGATATACACCTCGATACACATATCCCCTGAAAGAGTGTGCATCGATTCTTTCTGTGGGGATACAGCCTGTTGAGACATTGCAGCGCAGTTGCACCATATTGGCCAGTTTTCCCACCGACGCCATGGTGCAATCCGCAAAGATCGTGGTGTCCACTTCCGGATACCACAAGTCCTCCAACGGCGTCGCCTCGGCAGCCTGCGTCGCGCTCCCACTGGTGCCGGCGACACGCTGCAGCCGGCAGTTGCAGTTCGGGTGCGGCCGGCCGGGGATGTCTCCGAGGGTATATTTGCGGCCGTCCCGCGCCGTGCAGACCACGCAAACGCCTGGGCCCGACTTCCATTGCCATTGTTGTAACGGATTATTTTTATAGAACGCCAGTTCGGCTTCTGTCAATAACGGGGGACCAAACCCCTGCGCTGCCATGGCGCGCTCCTTGGGCCTGTGCTTTTGGGGCTATCTTTCCGGGGAGGCTCTGGATCGACAAACGGTCCCAGATGCGGCAGGCAAATCCAAGGGGGAAGCCCTTCCGGCGGAGGGGCGTGGCGAAGGGGCGTGGCGAAGGGCGCACGACTGTAACGCAGCACCGCCGGATGCGGCGGGCGCGCTGCGGGCTCGCGGGGAGGGAAGGCGTGGGAGGGGAAAGGTGGGGGGAAGGGGGATGTGGAAAGAAAACGCGAGGAGCCCCTCACTCCTCGCGCTCAAGATATTCCGCCAGAATCACCTTCAGCCCGAAATTCGGGAAATTGACGCGGTATTTGTCCGGCGGCAGGTGCTGAACGAGCTTGCCGCGGCCGAACACCTTGTGCGTGCACCAGCCTAGATCCGCGGGTTTGGGTTGGGCGGACTTGAGCACCGGCGGCGCGGCGCTGGGGATGGCGGCCGACCCCTGGCGCGGGGCCGGGGATGATCCCGCATACGACGACGACTGCTCGCGGGCGATGCCACCCCATTTGGAAAGCGCGCCGTTGTAGCCCTCGCGCCATTCCTCGAACACCTCCACGCCCATCTCCCGCAAGAACGGGCTGGCCACGGCCGGTTCGGAAATGCTTTGCCCGCGTTTGTAAATGGACGTGGGCACATAGAGGCACAGCTCGTCCCGGGCCCGGGTGCAGGCCACGTAGAGCAGGCGGCGTTCCTCTTCAAAATCCTCGGCCTTGACCATGGCCTGACGGGAGGGGAAGCGGTCTTCCACCAGATCGATAATGTGCACGGCCTTCCACTCCAACCCCTTGGCGGAATGGATGGTGGAGAGGCAGACTGCCGGCTCGCCCTCGGCTTCGGCCTGATCCGGGTTTTCCAGGTGCAGGTCGGCCAGGAACTGCCCGGCGTCCTCGTAGCCGGCGGCAATCTGGGCCAGCTCCTCCAGGCCGGTGCGGCGACGGGGGTGGTCGTCGGGGTGCAGGCGTTCCAGGATGGGCTGATAGAATTCCAGGATCTGCTCCAACAGAGGCGCGGGCGCAGGCGGCGCGGTCCGCAGGCGATCCAGCAGTTCCAGCATTTCCTTGACCAGCGGATGCTTGCCGGCGATTTTGGCGCTGGCTTTGGCGTCCCCGGCCATCAGGGCGTTGAAGAGATTGGTGGCCGTCTTGGGGCCCACGCCTTCGGCCTGGGCCAGGATGCGCTGCATGGCCGGCATGTCCGCAGGGTTGACCACCACGCGCAGGTAGGCCAGGGCGTCCTTGATGTGCGCGGCCTCGGTGTACTTGAGACCGCCGTACTTCTTGAAGCGCACGCCGGCGCGGTTCAGGGCCACTTCCAGGTGATAGGAATGGTAGCCGGCGCGGAAGAGCACAGCCACCTCGCCCGGCCCGTACTCCCGGCTCTGGCGGAGGATCTCCTCGCACACAAGCTGGGCCTGGGTGCGGTCGGACAGGGGGCGGACCAGCCGGGGCGTGGGGCCTTCGTGCCGGTCGCTGAAGAGGTGCTTGCGGAACTGGGCCGCGGCTTGCGAGAGGATGGCGTTGGTCAGGTCCAGGATGGGCTGGGTGGAGCGGTAGTTCTGCTCCAGCTTGACCAGCCGCGCGCCGGGGTGGCGGTCGGGAAAGGTCAGGATGTTGGAGACGTTGGCCCCGCGGAAGGCGTAGATGGACTGTGCGTCGTCGCCCACGGCCATGACGTTGCCGCCCTGGCCGGCCAGCAGCATCACCAGCCGGTCCTGCACCAGGTTTGTGTCCTGATATTCATCCACCATCACATGGCTGAAGCGCTCCCGGCAGCGGGCCAGGGCCTCTGGCGTCTCGCGAAAGAGTGCTTCCAGGCCGAAGAGCAGGTCATCGTAATCCAGCAGGCCCTTTTCGCGGCGGAAGGCCGCGTAGGCCGTGCAGATCTCCTGCATGGCCCCGGTATAGCTGATCAGATGGAAGCTCTCCTGCTTGATGACTTCTTCCAGGGAGAGTTCCTTGTTCCGGGCCTTGGAATAGTGGTCCAGAATGGTGCCGACCTTGGGGAAGGAGCGGTCGCCCTTGCCCAGGCCGGCGTCGGCCTTGAGCTCGCGCAGCACGGCTTCGGCGTCGGAGCGGTCCATGAGGGTGCAACGGTCCGGGAACCCCGGGGGTGGCGTGCGCCGGAGGACGCTGTAAGCGAAAGCGTGGAAGGTGCCGCCCTGCACGCCGTGCAAGGCCCCGGCGCCGTGGCCCAGGAGCTGGCCGGCACGGTGGAGCATTTCCTGAGCGGCCTTGCGGGTGAAGGTCAGCAGCAGGATGCGCTGCGGCGGCACGCCCTGCTGGGTCATGTACGCCAGGCGGTAAACGATGGTCCGGGTCTTGCCGCTGCCGGCCCCGGCCAGGACCAGCACCGGGCCGTCCACGGTGCGCACGGCCTCCCACTGGGCGGGATTGAGATGGGATTCGTAGTCTATCAAGGGGTTGCAACCTTGTGGCAAGTCGGATGGAGGCTGGATGCCCGCAACAGGCGGAAATGAGGCAGCCCCTGGATGCCAGCTGCAGACGCAGGGGTCAAGTTTCCCCCCTCAACCGGCAATAATATCGTGGGATAAATAGTTGCTTGATCTTTGGTCCAAAACGCTGCAGAAAAGAGTATCAGTATATCCCTCATGTGTGGCCCGCGCTTGGTTGATAGAGGCAAAGGCCTTGATCGATTGAGTATATTAATGAATGGTGTGAGGGGCCGCACGTAACAGATACCCGGCAAGGAGCACGTCATGGGGGGGATTCATGAACGAGCGACAGCGGTCATCTGGCAGGAGGGAGCCTTGGGGGTTGCGGAACGTTCGGGCAGGCCGCGGGCACGAGGGCCGCGGGGGTCTCTGTTTCGGTTGGACACCTTCCGGCCACCGGTAGCCGAGGGGCTCTCCTGGTCCAGCATGCGCCGACTGCTGGTCTTTGGCGTGTGCATCCTGCTATGCGCGGCGGTTGCCGCGGGCAGCGTCTGGCTGCTGAGCGCCCGCCCCTGGGACAGATCCCTGGCCCGTCTGGTGGATTCGGGTGTCATCCGTATCGGGTACGCCATTGAACCTCCGTACGCATTCTTGCGCCCCGATGGCGACGTCAGCGGCCAGGCCCCGGAGCTGGCCAAGCGAATTGTCCAACGCCTCGGCATCGAACAGATTGAGTGGCGGGTTTCGGAATTCGGGTCGCTGCTTTTCGAGCTGGAAGATGGACATATCGATGTCATCGCCGCGGGGATGTTTATCACTCAGGCTCGCGCCAGGCGCGTGCGTTTTTCCAATCCTTCGTTCCGGGTGCGACAGGCCCTGCTTGTGACCAAGGGCAACCCGCACGGCCTGCATTCGTATGAGGAAGTCGTTCAACGCCCGGAAATCATGCTGGCCGCCCTGACAGGCTCTGTAGAAGCCGCGCTTCTGAGTCGGTTGGGCGTACAGGAGTCCCAGCTGGTGCTGGTCCCCGACGCCGCAACCGGGCTGGCCGCCCTGGACGCCGGGCTTGTGGACGGCCTCGCCCTCTCCTCGCCAGCCATCGACTGGATGATCCGGCACGATCAGACTGGCCGCCTCGACCGTGCACAGCCTTTTGTGCAACCCCTCCCGGCGGAATTCCGCCTGCTCGGCTACGGTGGCTTTGCCTTTCGCACCAATGACCGCGCCCTTGTGGATGCCTGGAATACGGAACAGAAGCATCTGTTGGATTCACGCGACTTCTGGGTGCTGATGCAGGAATTCGGCTTTACCAGCGAGGAACATCCCGGGGACCTCCAGTTTGAGGATATTGTGGCGCCATGACCGTCTCTTCCTCCCACCAATCATTCCGCTGGCTTCGCGGTCTGCAGCATCGGCAGCCGGAAGTGTGGGGCACCGTGCTGCTGTGTGCGCTCATCTGCGTGGCGATCTTTTACCTGCACAAGCAACAGCTGGACAGCTTGTCCCGGGCCTCCCTGGAGTTGAAGACCCTCCGGATCGCCCGGGTGGAACTCGCCCGCGGCATGCTGGCCGTGCATCTGGCCAATCGAAATGCCACCTCCTATCAGGGGGAGCTTGGCGTGGCCCTGCTCAACCAGGCAATGCAGGGGCTGCGACGGGAAGATGATCCTGTCCTGCAACGGGCAGTTGCGGACTTCGAGGACAAGCTCCGACAGCTGACAAACGCAACGCTCCCTCGGGAAGCCAGCGAGACCGGCCTGCGCATCGCCTACCACGCCCTCGACCGGGAGGCGGAATATACAGATGCCCAGGCCAGCCAGGGGATTGCCGCCCTGCGCAGTCGGACAACCAGGGAGTTTTGGGGCGCATTGGCTGTTTCCGCGATGCTCATGGCCGGCGTCGTGGGGCTGGCCATGCTGGCCGGCCGGGCCAGAAGGCAGGCAGAGGCTGCCCGCCGGGATTTGGCCAGACGTCATGAAACCACACTGCGCAGCATTGGGGATGGCGTCATTGTGGCCGATGCCTCCGGCCGTGTGGAGCTGCTGAACCATCAGGCCGAGCAACTCACCGGCTGGGCCGACTCCGAAGCCAGGGGCAGGCCGCTGGCAGAGGTGTTTCATCTGGTGCCGGAGGTCCAGGCGCGCTGGGTTGGCGGGAATGGCCAGAGCGAGGCTGCAGTGGTGCGGGAGCGTCTGGCCGTGCAGGCCATGTTGCTTTCGAAAGACGGCTCCCGCTGGCCCGTGGAGCAGACGGTGGCGGCCATCCGCAATGACGCCGGCCGGGTGACCGGCTCGGTGCTGGTGTTCCGGGACCGGACCGAGGAGCGTCGCTTCCAGCAGGCGCTGGCAGAGAGCGAGCAACACTACCGCACCCTGGCCAACAGTGGCAGTGCGCTCATCTGGACCTCGGACACGGACAAGCTCTGCAATTATTTCAACGAGCCATGGCTCCGCTTTACCGGCCGCACCCTGCGGGAGGAACTGGGGTACGGCTGGGCCGAGGGCGTGCATCCTGATGACTTGCAACGCTGCGTGGATATTTACACCCAGGCTTTTGATCGGCGCGACTCTTTTTCCATGGAATACCGCCTCATGCATGCAAGCGGTGAATATCGCTGGATTGTGGACACCGGCGCCCCCCGGTACAGCGTGCACGGCGAGTTCTTGGGATACATAGGCCACTGTCTGGACATCTCCGAACGCAAGCAGGCGGAAGTGGACCTGCGGGAAAGCGAAGCCCGGTTCAGGACCCTGGCCGACAGCGCGCCAGAGGGCATCTTCATTCAGCTCGCCGGACGGTTCGCCTATCTCAATCATGCTGCCACCCGCATGCTGGGGGCGGCTGCCCCTGAGGAGCTGCTGGGCACAAGCGTGGTGGACTCGTTTCATCCTTCCTGTCGTCCACTGGTGCAGGAGCGGATCAGAATGTTGAACGAGGAAAGCCGACTGGCCCCACCTGCGGAAGAGTTGCTGCAGCGGTGCGACGGCACCACGCTGGAGGTGGAGGTGACCGCAGTGCCCTTTGCCTTGCCCGGAGAACAGGGCGGGAAAGGGGCATTGGTGTTCTTTCACGAAATCGGCAGCCTTAAACGTGCGGCCGAAGAGATGCGCAAGGCCAAAGAGGTTGCCGAATCCGCCAACCTGGCCAAATCCGAGTTTCTGGCCAACATGAGCCATGAAATCCGCACCCCCCTGAATGGCGTGCTGGGCATGCTGCAGTTGCTGGGCACCACACCGCTTTCGCAGGAACAGCAGGAGTACGTGCGCACAGCCATCCAGGCCTCAAGACGGCTGACCAACCTGCTGTCGGATCTGCTGGATCTGTCCCGCATCGAATCCGGTAAGCTGAGCCTGCAGGAAGCAGAATTCGATGTGGCCGGGGTGCGGGAATCGGTCCTGGGGCTGCTCTCCCTGACCGCCCAGGAAAAGGGGCTGGACCTGCGCTTTGACTGCGACCCCGCCATGCCGGATATCCTCATGGGTGACGAAGCCCGGCTGCGGCAGATTCTGTTCAATCTGGTGGGCAATGCCATCAAGTTCACGGACAAGGGCAGCGTGCGCGTCACCATGCAACCCACCCCCGGCCGGTGGGCAGGCACCACGCGGGTGCTGTTTACCGTGGAGGATACGGGGATCGGCATTTCAGACTCATTGCTCAAAACCATCTTCGAGCCATTTTCCCAGGCCGAAGCCGCCTACTCCAGGCGGTTTCAGGGCGCCGGCCTGGGGCTGGCCATCGTGCGCAAGCTGGTCGCCCTGCTGGGCGGGGAGTTGTGCATTGATTCCTCCGAGCAGGGCGGCACCATGGTGTACGTGCTGTTGCCGTTCAAACAGGTCCGTTCGCGGGCGCTGGCGCCCGAGGAGTCCGCAAGGCAGCAAGCCTCCCTGATCCGGGAGCAGGACGACGACGCACACGGGGTGCGCATTCTGTTTGTGGAAGATGATGAAGTGAATTCCCTGGCCGGAGTCAAGCTTCTGGAAAAACTGGGGTACGAGGCCACACCGGCCATGAACGGCCAGGAGGCTCTGGCGCTCCTGGCTGCCAGGGAGTTCGATCTCATCCTCATGGATGTGCAAATGCCCGTCATGGACGGGATTGCCGCCACAAAAGCCATTCGCGATCCTGACGTCTTCGGGATGAAGGCCGCCGTGCCCATCATCGCCATGACCGCCTACGCCATGACCGGAGACCGGGACCGCTTTCTCGCTGCCGGCATGGACGAGTATATCGCAAAGCCGGTGGAAGTGAACGCCCTGGTGGCCACCATGCACCGTGTTCTGGGAAGAAGACCCCACTGATGCTGCAGAGGCTCCGCAGCACCGGAGACTGCATCACCAAAGTATAACCGGGAGGGGGAGGAGGCATGACACTGCGATTGCGATTGCTGTTCACCATGGCGGCCCTGCTGGCAGTTTCGGGGGCCATGATGGGGGCGACGGCCTGGAAGGCGTCCAGGCAGCACGATGATGGCGTGGTCATCAACCTGGCAGGGCGCCAGCGGATGCTCTCGCAAAAAATAGCCAAAGAGGCACTTTTTGCTGCCAATGCCGCATCCCTGACCCAGATGGCAGGCGAAAAGCTGGAACGCTCCATCAGGGTGTTTTCCCAGACGTTACAGGCGCTTCGCCAATCCGGCCTTGCGCCCATCACACTTGACCCTGCCGGGCCGGCGCGCCATATCCCGCCACCCTCCGCTGTGGTTGCAGAACAGCTGCAGCGGGTGGCGACGCAGTGGGAACGTTATGTTCCTCTGGTCCAGGCCATAGTCCAACACAACCAGACGGTTTCTCCAGAGAGCTTCCTGGACGCCAGTGACAGGATCAATCAGGAAATGGACAAAGCTGTATCCATGATGCAGGCCGAGTCCGAAGACAACGTTCAGGATCTGTTGTTCATCCAACTGGGGCTGTTGTTCCTGGGCATCATGATTGCCGGAGGGCTGTGCCTCACCACCCACACTTCGGTGATTCTGCCCCTGCGGCAGCTGGTGCGGTTTGCCCAGCAGGTGGGAGCGGGGGAGTTGTATTCCGACTGCCGGGCAAACGCACCAGGGGAACTTGGTGAACTGGGCACCGCCATGATGAAAATGCGCGATGACCTGCGCAACAAGTTTGGCTTTTCCCAAGGGGTGCTGCGCGGGCTGTCGGACGCTTTCCCCTTCATTGTGTTCGACATGCAGGGCAAAGTGACCCACTGCAATGCGCACGCCCTGGAATTGTTCGGAAAAACCGGCACCCCGGCCTCGCACGAAGGCAAGACTGCCAGCGAGTTCTTTTATGGCGCTCCGGGGCACAAAACGACTTCCATGCAGGCAGTGCAGGAAGGCCGTCAGGTGCAGATGGAAATTGACTACCATCGAAACGATGGCAAAGGGGTGCATGTGCTCGTCAGCTCCAACCCCATCCTGGGGTTGCAGGGCGAGCCGCTGGGGGTGTTCTCCATCTATTACGACCTGACAAAAAGCCATGAGCAGGAGTTGCAGCTCAAGGAGCAGACGGTTCGTCTGCTGGAACTGGCCGGCCAGACGGATCAGATTGCCAAGGCTGTGGGCCTGGCCTCGGTGCAGTTGGGGGAGTTGGTTGCCCAGGCCAGCGGCGATGCCCGACGGCAGAGTGAGCTGGCTGCCGATACGGCCGAGGCCATGCAGTCCCTGGATCATCATGCCAGGGAGGTCGCCAGCAATGCCGTTGCCTCGGCAAAAGAGGGCGATGTGGCCTTGCGGAATGCTGCCATGGGCGAACAACATACCCGGGATGTGGTGGCAGCCATCGACAACATCAATAACCTTGCCGAAGGGCTGCGCGCGGGCATGGAATCCCTGGGCGCACAGGCTGGGGAGATTGGGGCCATCATCACTGTGATTGAGGATATTGCCGATCAAACCAATCTGCTGGCCCTGAACGCCGCCATCGAGGCGGCCCGCGCAGGCGAAGCCGGCCGCGGTTTTGCCGTGGTGGCCGACGAGGTGCGCAAGCTGGCGGAAAAAACCATGGCCGCCACCAAAAACGTGGCCGGAGCCATTCTGGCCATCCAGCAAGGGGTCAGCGCCAACCAGACAGCCACGCAACAGGCCGCGGCGCGTATCCAGGGCTGCACGGCCCTTTCCGAGTCTTCCCGGCAGGCGATTCAGGCCATTGTGGCTGCAGTGCGACGCAATACGGAACAAGCATCCACCATTTCCTCCTTGGCCCAGGAGCAGGTGCATGCCAGCGCACAGGTCTCCCAGTCGTTGGATACGGTGCAAAGCGTTTCACAGCGCACGCTCCAGGCCATGCAGAAGGCCAGCGGTCAGGTGCAGGAGCTGGGCAATCAGATGCAGGAGCTGGGCCGACTCATCGAATGCCTGCGCAAACAGCAGACTGAGGACTGCCGGCTGGGAACAGAGGCGGCCCGGTAGGACGGGGACGCGCCGGCCGGCGTTGAATAATGGGACTGCCGGCCGGCGCTCGCGAGCAATGAGAGGTCAGGCAAAGGACTCCAGCAACAACCGCCCCACGTCCCGCATGCGGCGCGGCCGGGTGGCGTCGCCTTCTCCAGCCAGGGAGTCAAAAAAGATCGCCCCGCGTGCAGTGTGCATACCCTGGCGGCCGTAGTGCCCGAAGAGTTCGGAACGGTCGAACTTGGCCTTCAAATCCACACCCACCCGACTCAGGCAGACCAGATCCGGCCGGGCCGGGCTGGAGTCGCCGGGGTACAGTTCGCGTCCGAGAAAGACCTCTTCCATCACTGGCTGGCCATTCCAGCACTGGGCCTTGAGCCCGGCGCGCAGGCGTTCCAGCAGGCCGGCCTCTTCCTCGGGAGCCACGCTGCCGCGAGCATACACGCCACGCCGGTGCAGGTAGATGCGGCCGGGATCCAGAGCAAAAGCCGTGCTCTCGGGCCGGATGACGGTGGCGTCCAATGGCGAGGCTGGCGCCCGGTCTTCCAGGCGCAAAAAGCCGTGAGTCCGCAGCCAGGCGTTGACGTCGAATTCCGTTTCCAGCGGCGCAAATCCATGGTCGGCCACGGTCAGCACCCGCGCCGGTCTGGTCAGGCCCGGCAGGCCGTTGGCCAGCTGGAAGAATTCACCAACGGCGGCGTCCCAGTCTTCCAAAAACCGTACGCAGGCCGCGTGCCAGGGATGCCCGGCGTCCAGCACCGCCGGCAGCAGGAAGTGGAAGAGGCGGTCGGTTTCTGTAAAGACGCAGCACATGCAGTCGAAATCACCTGGGGCCAGGAAGCGTTGCATCAGGTACCGCCGGCCGCGCAGGGTCTCGTGCAGCTGACCCAGCAGATAGGCCGGATCGCCCGCACCGCGCAGGGTGTCGGCTTCGATGCGATACCCCACCTGCCGCAACTCCGCGGCCAGCTCTTTTGGATAGACGGCGGTGTCCAGGGAGGGTGAAACAAAGCCGGCCAGGAGGGTGCCCTGAAACTTCGGCCCTGGCCGCACGGGCCACAATCCCGGCAGGTTGAGCACGCGGCAGGTCAGGCCACGCTCGCCCAGGCGGTCAAATACCGTGGGCACGCGCACCTGACGGGAATCGCCGATGCCGATGGCGTACGCGGCGGGGTTGAAGGTGGTGAAGCCGTACACACCGTGCCCTTCCGGCCCCTCGCCTGTGGCCACGGAGGTCCAGTTGACCGGGGAGAGTTCGGGCAGTTCGGCGTCCACCGTGCCGGTGCGGGAATCCTGGCACAGGGCGGCCATGTTCGGAGCCCGGCCAGTGGCGGCAATGGCCTGGGCAATGTCCAGGGCCAGACCGTCCAGGCCGAGAAGGATGACGCGATCGCGGGGGGTGGGGGTGACGGAGTTCTGCATCTGCGCGACATAGCACGTCGCCCCGCTGCTGACAAATGGTGCGTTGGCCGAATCCTCTGCCAGGGAAAAACGGCCAACGCGAGGCCGTCAAATTGACGCCGCGCGCCGGCCTGTGTACAACCAGCCCGTCGTCTCGGGCAACCCATCGCGCAACGGCTGCAAGCCCGGCCGCGCATCGGGCGCAACGCCCGGAAAGGACTGGCCCATGTCCGCACTCAATTGCCACGTGTTTGGAACATTGATGTACAGTCAGTCCATCTCCTACCATGAATTGCAGGAGGTGGAGCAGGACCTCATGGTGCAAATCCAGGACGTGCTCAACGGCTACGGTGCCGCGCACCTGGATTTCTGGGGCTACGGGGATCTGCTGCGGTTGGAGTTTGCGCTGGAAGATTTTGACGCTGAGACACTGGGAGACTGCTGCCGCGATCTGGCGGCTCTGCTGCCGGATGGCGTTTCCGGCCGCATGCTGGGCATCGACAAAAACATGAAACACGCGGCGGCATTCGGGCTCTGGCCCGGGAACATCCGCCAGGAGACCCTCGACCTGCGCGCCCTGGTGGGAGGATAATCACGCAAGGCTGCCCTGGCCGCGCCATCGCCATCAAGTCGAAACCGCAGCTGGATCGCGATAACATCGCAACCATACCGCCCTAATATCGCAGCAGAACCGCAGCCTTGATCGCAATTGAATCGTAATACAGAAAGAGTCAGAATCGCAACAGCATCGCAATATTATCGAGACTCGTACCACCGTGCCCGAGTGGCGAAATGGCAGACGCAAGGGACTTAAAATCCCTGGGCCGCAAGGCTGTGCGGGTTCAAGTCCCGCCTCGGGTACCAAGAATTAACACGATCAATCGGCAGAATTATGGTGTGGTATGACCCCATTGTGATCCCGGATTTTTCGCCGGAGCAAATGGGGCATTTCGTAAGGGGGCGGCCTGCGATGGCCAGCATGCAATCGCCCCAATGCCCTGCGCTTCCTGCCTACCCCTTCGCCTCCGCAGGCTTCATTCTGCGCATGTTTGTCAAGGCCACGCCGGCCAGCACCAGCAAACCGCCGGCGATGACTGAGAGCTCCAGGTGCTCGTGCAGCAGCAATACGCCCATCACAGCCGCAGAGACGGGCACAAAGTTGATGAACACCGCAGCCCTTGATGGGCCGATGGCCTGCACCCCCTTGTAAAACCAGACAAATCCCAGGCCGGTGCCCAGCGCCCCCAAGAAAAGCACGCTGGACCAGCCGGTGATGCTGAGCCGCGCCAGCTGCGCCGGCAAATCTTCCGCCAGGGAGAAGGGCAGCAGCATGAGCATGCCGAGCACGCAGGAGATGGTCACCGTCTGTAAGGCGGAGAGTCGTCCCAGCACGGTTTTGCCCAGGAGCGTGTAAGAGGTCCAGGAAAGCACGCAGCCGAGGATGGCCAGCTCGCCGAAGCCGACATCCCCCACCAGCAGCGCGGCCGGGTTGCCGTGCCCGATGACCGTGGCTGCTCCCGTCAGACACAACACCACACCGGTGATTTTCGCTGGGGTGAGGGGTTCCTTGAAAAACAGGCGCGAAAGCAGGGTGATGGCCACAGGGTTGATGGCCACGATCAGCGCCGCGCGGCCGGCTGGCACGGTCTTCAATCCGGTCAAAAATAAAATATTGTAAGCGAATACACCTGTGGCCCCCAGCCCCAGCAGCGGCAGGAGCAGGGAACGGCTGATCCGCGGCAGGCGGCGTTCCTGCCAGAGCAGCACGGCCAGCAAGACGACGGAGGCCGCCAGAAAGCGCAGGAGCGCGCCGGTAAATGGCGCCACCTCCTGGCTGAGCAGCCGCCCGGCGATGAACGTGCCGCCCCAGATGATGGCCGTCAGGAACAGGGTGCAGGAGGTCAGTACTTCCTTGAGCGGGAAGGCTCCGGCCTGGTTATTGGCGTGAGGCATGGTGCTCTCCTCTTGCGAGAGGCTGTTCTGCCGGCTGGCTGGCGGGGGCCGCCTGTTGTCGGAAACGCGGAACGGCGTCTTCCAGAAGGAAGACGCCGAACACATGGTGCCGTGCAGTGGCAAGGACAATGCCCCTGATGCAGGCGGCTGGCAAGCCCTGTGGGCTCCTGGTGGTATAACCACCGGGGTTACATCAAAAATTCTCCCAGATACTTCAGGGCCAGAAAGAGAATCAGGCCGCTGAGCATCCACTTGATGCGCCGCGCCGGCACGTGCTTCTGGCACAGCGCGCCCAGGTACATCCCGACCATCCCGCCCAGACCGAAGAGGATGCCAAGTTTCCAGTCCGGAGCCACGGAGAGCTGGGGATACAGCGGCGCGATGAGCTGGTAAAACACCACGCCGGCCACGGAGGTGACGAAAGTCCCCATGAGCGCGGCCCCGGCCACCGTGTACACGGGCAGGCGATAAAACGAGACCAGGAAGGGCGCGATGATGGCGCCGCCGCCGATGCCGTACACCCCACCCACCACGCCAACAATGGCCGCCAGCGCCAGCAGCCCCAGGGTGGGCGCAGTGTGCATCTCGCCGTAGAATTCGTAGCAGACGACCCGCCAGGTGAACTGCTTCACGCAGGCTGCGGGCAGGGGCTGCCCTTGTGCGCCGGCCTGACGCTCGCGGTGGGCCCTGGCCAGTTCCTGGAAGCGTTGCTCGCTGCTTTTCTTCTCTTGCCCGGCCTGCCCCTTGCGCAGCAGATCCCGCATCAGCCGCCAGCCAATGTACAGCAGCACCAGGGCGGCAAAGGCCTTGAACTGCGAGGGGTCGGGCAGGTAGGCCACGCGAATCACCGCGCCCAGCAGCACGCCGGGCAGGGTCCCGGCCACCACAATCCAGGTCAGGGGCCAGACCATCCGGCCTTCGCGGATGTACCGCAACACGCCGCTGGGGATGGCCACAATGTTGAATAGCTGGTTGGTCGAACTCACGGACGGGCTGGTGTATCCCAGCACGCTCATCTGGAAGGGCAGGAGCAGAAACGCGCCGGACACCCCGCCCATGGAGGTGAAAAACGAGATGACGCAGGCCACCAGCGGCGGCACAAAGGGTGACACTTCAATGTTGGCGGTCTGGAACAACATAGGCGCCTCCAGGGCTGACCTGTTCTGATCTGTTCCGGCGAGGCGGTGGCCTCCTTACTCTGCAGGCAAAGAATACGAGGTCTTTCCTGAAATGTCACGAGTTTTTTATTATTCGTGTGAATATTTTCTTGCTGGCCAGGATACAGTATGCCTATGGTATGCATGTTCCGTGTCCGGCTGTTCATTGGGAGCCATATGAAATCATTATCAAAGTCTACGATGCCCGCCCCGCCACAGGCTGCCTCGTCGCAGGCCGCCTCGCTGCTGGATGGCGCGCAGGTGCCCGAGGGCGTGAAATACCTGGACCAGACCCAGCTGGCCGCCCTGACCGCTGCCTTTGAGGACTGGTACAAATCCACCAGAGGCGAAGCCACCCGGCGGGCGCGCGGCCGGGTCTGGTGCCTGTTTCTGATCCTGCGCTACACCGGAGCCCGGCTGCAGGAAACGTTGGATCTGGATGATCGGACCGACGTGGATCTGGCCAGGGCCGTGGTCCGCTTTCGGGGGGCGGAACATGGCGACGGCGACGCGCCCGGCGATGCCGGCCAGAACGCCCGCGAGGTGGAGCTGCCCCGCGAGGCCGCGCAGGAACTGGCCGCGTATCTGGAAGATCCGGCCCAGGCCGAGGGGCGGGGGGCGGTGTTTCGCATGGACCAGGGCCACGTCCGCCGCAAGTTCCAGGAGGTCGGCGAGCGTGCCGGCCTGCCGCGCGAGCTGGCCAATCCCACGGCCCTGCGGCGTTCACGGGCCATTGAGCTGCTGCAGGGCGGCATGCCCCTGCCCATTGTGCAGCAGGTTCTGGGGCAGGGCACGGCAAATCTGGCCGCCAGCCTGCTGGAGTTTTCCGATGAAGCCACCCGCCGCATCCTGGGCGAGCATCTCCGGCGCGAGAATGCCCGACGCATGAGCGCGCGCAATACCTTCTTCGGCCAGGTGGCCCGCATTCGGTCCGGGGACATCCAATCCGAAGTGGAGCTGACCACCCTGGGCGGGTACCCGGTCTATGCCGTCATCACCAATGGCAGCGTGCGCAGCATGCAGTTGCGTCCGGGGCGCTATGCCACGGCCATCGTCAAGGCGCCCTGGGTGGCCCTGGCCCGGGGGGACGCCTCCCCGCAGTCCAGCGCGGCCAACCGGTTTGCCGGCGTGGTCCGCCAGGTGCAGGCCGGGGACATGTGCACGGAAGTGGTGGCCGAGCTGGCGGACGGCCTGCAGGTATGCGCCATCATCACCAACGACAGCGCCGCGGCTCTGGAACTCGCCCTGGGGGCGCGGCTGTGGGTGATGTTCGACGCCTTTGCGGCCATTCTGCTGGCAGACTGACCGGCCTCCCGCCTCCTGCGGTCATCGCATTGCCACGGGGGCGCGCTATGTGGTCTACTGCGTGAGCCTGACGTGTTGTCGTTACAGCCAGCCAGAGGATGGTTTCCTTCTCATGACGCATGCCGTACTGGTCACCGATTTTGATGGCACCATGACCGTGAATGATTTTTACAAGCTCGTGGCCGCGCGCCTGCTGCCTCCCGACGCCCTGACGCCCTGGGAGGACTACCGCGCCGGGCACATCACCCACTTCACGGCCCTGCAGCGCATCTTCGCCCGGCTGGACGCCACAGACGCCCAGCTTGAGGAGATCGTCCGCCTGATGGAGCCCGTGCAGGGCCTGGCCGACGCCGTAGGCCGGCTGCGCACGGCGGGCTGGGAGGTGATTGTGGCTTCGGCCGGCTGCGACTGGTACATCCGCCGCATCCTGACTGCCCTGGGTCTGGAGATGGAGGTCCACGCCAACCCCGGCACGCACGAAGGCCCTGTGGGCCCCCTGCGCATGGAAGCACCGGATAAATCGCCCTTCTTTTGTCTGGAAACCGGGGTGGACAAGGCGGCCATTGTCCGGTTCCACCTGGAGCGCGGGGCAACGGTGGCCTTTGCCGGCGATGGTTTCGCCGATCTGCCCGCCGCCCTGGCCACACCGGCAGCGCGCCGCTTTGCCCGTGCCGATCTGGCCACCGCCCTGGCCGAGCGCGGGGAGCCATACCGTCCGTTCGAAACCTGGCCGCAAGTGGCCGACGCCCTGCTGGCGGAAGGGGGCCGGCCATGACCCGCGCCACGCTCATATCCGTTCCCGGGCTGGTGCGTATCAAGCCCGGCGCATTGGCCCGGCTGGGGGTGTACCTGCATCGTGGCGGGCATCAGCGGGTGCTGGTGCTGGCCACCCAGGGCCTGCCTGCGCCTGTGCTGGTCACCGTGCGTGAGAGTCTGGCCCAGGAGGATGTGGAAGTCGCCAGCTGGTCGGAAGTGCTGGATAATTCCTTCGAAGATGCCGCCAGCGCCTTTGCCGCCCTGCCCAAAAAGACCACCGCCGTGGTCGGGCTGGGAGGCGGCAAGGCCCTGGACATGGCCAAGTACCTGGCCTTTCTGGCCCGGCTGCCCTATTTCGCCGTCCCCACGTCGCTTTCGAACGACGGGTTCTGCAGCCCCCAGGCCAGTCTGACCCTGGCTGGTAAGCGCCGTTCCCTGGCCGCAGCTTTGCCGCAAGGGGTGGTGGTGGATGTGGAGGTCTGCCTGGCAGCCCCGCGGATCCTCTGGCTTTCCGGCGTGGGGGATCTGGTCTCCAAGCTCACGGCGGTCTATGACTGGAAACTGGCCTTCCACCACCGCGGCGAGGCTGTGGACGATCTGGCGGCCCTGCTTTCCGACGCCACGGTGCACCAGTTCCTGGCCTCGCCGCGGTTTGACGTGCAGGGCATGAGCCTGCTCGGCACGGCGTTGATGCTCAACGGCATCGCCATGGAGATTTGCGGTTCCTCCCGCCCGGCCAGCGGCGGCGAGCACCTGATCTCCCACGCCCTGGATGCCATCTCCACCCGCCCCCGGCTGCATGGCCTGCAGGTGGGTGTGGCCACCTACCTCATGGGCCGGCTACAGGATCGGGTCAAAGAGAAGCTGCGTGAACAGACGCCGGGCCAGATGTCGGGCCAGATGTCGGGCCAGATGTCGGGCCAGACGTCGGGCCAGCCAGCGGAAACAGCCGCCACGGTGGACCGCCTCTTCCGCGAGACCGGCTTCTGGGACGCCGTGCGTGCCGACCCCTTCTCCCGCGCCGAATGGCTGGAGGCGGTGCGGCTGGCGCCGTCCATCAAGGAAGAGTTCTTCACCATCCTGTCCCTGCGGGACTGCCTGCCCGAAGTGCAGGAACTGCTGGATGCGGACCCGGTGCTGGCGGGGTGCTTTGTGTAGCGGCGGTTGGAGGGAGTCAGGAATACTTCGGGGGCGCCTTTAACAGGGCGCCCCCATTTGTCTGAATGGGACCGCGCTTGCCGACGTTCAGCGCCTGTGTGCGCCGACCACCCGCAGGACGATTTCCTCGTAGGCCTGCCCATACTGCCGCATGCGGTCCGGCAGGGCGGCTTCGGCCTCGGCCAGGGCGCGCTGTTCGATGGCCGGGTCATAGGTGGCCAGGGTCTGGCGCATCAGCGCGGCCAGTTCGGCCGGAGTGTGCGGATCAAAGTACGAACCCCGCGCCGGAGCCTGCTCCCGGTGCACGGGCAGGTTGGAGAGCAGCAGCCGTTTGCCCAGGCTTTTGCCCTCCTCCACCGTGGTGCTCCACCCCTCAAAAAGGGAGGGGTTGATGAGAGCCACGGCCTGACGCATGAGCACGGCCACTTCCGGGTAGGGCAGCAGGCCGAGAAAGCGAAAACGATCCGCCAGGCCCGCCTCGGCCACGCGTGCCTGCAGGGCAGGGAAGAATTCCGGATTGCGATAATCCTGGGCCGAGCCGGTACTGAGCACCAGGGGCGGCTTGCCGCCGGGCGTTTCCCGGGCCAGCAACTGCAAGGCTTCCACCACCACGGCGTGGTTCTTGTGCGCCCACAGCTGGTTGGGGACGTGGAAGAACGGTTCGTCTATGCCGTGGGCAGCCAGCACCTGGGCGGCGTCCGGCAGGGTGTGCGCCGGGGGGGAGTGGGCCACAAAGCGCAACACATGCGTCTTGGCTTCGGCTTCGGGGTGCAGTTTGAGGAAGTCCTGCCGGGCGTCCTCGCTGCTAAGGAGCACGCCCTGGGCGTGCGCGGCCACGTTGCGCTCAATTTTCCGGCGGTGCTGGAGATCCTCGGCAGTGAACAGATGCGGCAAATGATGGTGCTGAAAGTCCGGCAGCCAGTACAACGCGGGCAAGGCCGAGTGCCGGCCGAGCACGGCCCCGTGAGAGAAAAGCTGGATGTCCTGGCGCAGCAGCTGGGTTGTATAATAATAACCACGATGCAGGAAACGCTCATCCACCTCGCGCCACAGCCGGCCCAGCAGACGCCGCCGGGGCGCAGGGAAAATGGCCGTCGGAAAGTGCGCCAGTGGTTCAGGCAAGCCCTGGGTGTGGCCAAGGATCACAGGCTGGATGCGCCGCTCGGGCAGTTGCAGCAACGCTTCGCCGAGGTTGACGAAATAATTGAGCCCGCCGATCCAGCCGGGATTGTTGGGGACCATCCAGGCAACGCGGATCATGCGGAATCACCGCCTTGCGCGTCAAACCAGCGGATGTAGGCGGCCAGTCCTGCTTCCAGAGGAACCTGCGGCGTGAATCCCCAGGCTTGCGCCCGCCGGACATCGGCCACCAGGTGGCAGGGATCGCCGGGTTTGACGGCTTGCGAGAACACCGGAATGCGCGGAGGGGAAAGCAGCGCGCCAAGACGGGTCAGCAATTCGCGGATGGTCAGCCCCACGCCGGTGGCGCCATTGACCACAGGGCTGTCTGCCGTGGCATGGTCCACGGCCAAGGCCAAAAGTCGTGCGGCGTCATCCACATGAAGCCAGTCCCGTTGTTCTTCCCCGGTGCCAAAGAAGGTGAAGTCTCCGGCTTTGGCCTTGGTGCAGGCGTCCCAAAGCAGCTGTTTGTACAAGCCGTTGCCATATAATGAGAAAAAGCGGACCAGGGCCGAGGGCACGCCGTAGCGCGCGCCGTGGGCGCGGCACAGATCCTCGACCATGCATTTGTGCAGGCCGTAGGGCGAGATGGGCGCTCCGGCGAATTCTTCCCGCAGGGGGAGCTCGGCGCGGGCGCCGTACACGGCGGCGCTGGAAGGATAAATCACTTTTACCGCTGGCGAGCGGAGGCGGGCGAATTCCAGAACATCCACCATGGTGCCAACGGTGGCGAGAAAGTCTTCCCGCGGGTGGTCGATGCTGTAGCCCACACTGCTGCCGCCGGCGCAATGCACCACGGCGGCAGGATCACCAAGCTCCCTGGCTGCTGCCTCCAGCATCTCCAGGGTCACGGCGCCTGTGCGCCAGTGGCGGATGCCCCAGGCGCTGGGCGCTTCCTGCTGCCAGCAGTCGAACCCCAGGCCCAGCACCGTCCAGCCGGCCCGTTCGAGTTGGCGGGCCACATGCCGGCCCAGGAATCCGGAGGCCCCCGTCACGTATGCCAATGCACTCATGGCCGCCTCCCCACAAAGGTGTACAGCCTGCCGGGCTCGGTCAAGGCCCTGCTGCGCCGGCGCACCAGGGCCATGGGCACCAGGCGATGGCTCGGCAGATGCCAGCGCCGGGCCCACTGCCGGCGAATATCCTCCACTGTGGAAGGGTAGATATTGATGTCCGACTCCCAGGGCGAGAGCACATGGGTCAGCGCAAAGCCGGCCGTGCGCAGCGCCTGCAGGTACCGCGGCAGGGTGAAGGCGTGCTCGCCGCCGTACAGGCGGTGCAGGCTGTGCGCTTCCAGAAAGATGGCCAGATCGGCCTCGTTGTCCACCACGTGTTCACGGGTGGCGATGAAGGTCCCGCCGGGCTTGAGCACGCGGAACAGCTCGGCGCAGAACTGTTCCAGATCCCGGGCGTGGTGCAGCACCTGGCGGGCGTGGACCACATCGAAGCTGGCATCGTCAAAGGGCATGCGCTCGCCCATCTGCTGCTCGATGACGATGGGCAGGCCGCTTTCGTGAGCCAGAGCGGCGATGGCCCCCGCGCCCACGAGTCCGCTGGGGTCGGGCTCCAGGGCCGTGACCTGCCAGCCGTCGGCGGCGAGGGCGTAGGAGGCGATGCCGCGCCCCGCACCCACATCCAGCGCGCGCGCACCTGGGGTCGGCCGGGGGAGCAGGTCCCGCACGGCGCGCCATTCGGTGCACTCGTGAAACCGCTTGGCGGCGTCGAACAGGGGATCATCAAAGAAACAGGCACGTACCAGGGCCTCGCTGCCGGGCTGGGCACGCAGCCAGGCCACGGCTTCTTCCCAGGTCATGCTGTTGGCGGGAGGAGTGTCACTCATGCGCGGTGCTCTGGGGGCGTCAGGGTGCGGATGACGCGGGCGGGATTGCCCGCCACAAGGGTCATTGGCGGGACATCCTTGGTAACGACGGAGCCGGCACCCACCACGGCGCCTTCGCCGATGGTCACGCCGGACAGGATGATACTCTGACAGCAGATGAGGGCGTCGTTTTCGATGCGAACAGGGCGTTCTCGCAACGTAATGTCGCTGGGGTGGCCGGCAGTTATGATATGCTTGTATTGCGCATGTCTTGCATGCAAATCGTCTATCGGATGCGTGTCACAATCAAAAATATTGACATGGTGCGAGATGAGCACGCGATCGCCAATATCAATAGACAGGGCGGACCAGATGTGCGTGCCCTCACCAACATAACAATAATCTCCCAATTTTACACGTCCGCCATGGCCGAAAGTCATCAATTCCCCGCGGACATATGTATATTCGCCTAAAACAATGTCCTCGGGCTTCATCGTACAGTTAATTATTTGTGCAGTGGGAAACAACTTTGCGGTTGGGGCTGCTGTGCAGTGTTTGCGCAAAGAGAGTTCAGGATCAGGAGGAGGATTGTGGCAACGGATGCCTAACAAAGAACAAATGCGCAAAATAAAAGGGTTCATTAACTCCTCCTGCCTAGCTTTGCAACAGATTATCTGCGCTTTATGTAAAAGATTGAACGAAGATATGACGCCAAACTTTGAAGCGCGCGTACAGGGGCGCGATGCGTGGAGGAATAACAAGAAGCACTAGGTGCATTGCGCACAGATGCGTGCAACGCAGACAAATACTGTTTGTACTTTGATAAACCCAAGATACTTATTTCAAGTGATCTCGGGAAAGCAGTCACTTGGTCTTGGCTGGCGCATTGGCGCATGAAGGTATCACAACCGCAGTTTGTTCCAGTACCATCGTGCCCGATGTTATCCACGAGACTAGCCCTGGGATGCAGACAGAGCCCATTTTTTTGAAAAACACTAGCATACCAAAAGACTGCCCAGGTTTTCAAAGTTCCTGCCCTGTTGGCCAGAATCTGTCCCCAGTAGTCGTACGCGCCATCCAGATTGAAGCGGTGAATGTCGTCTGCAGAAAACGAGCGGACAAACATTTCGGCATCGCGGGAAAAGTGCGCCCAGGCCCGTTGCCAGGTGGCCCAGCCCCAGCAGGAGGAGTGGCCCAGGAAAAAGGATTCCGGCAGGCCGGTGGGGTCGATGTCGAAGTTGTGGCCGGCAATATGCATCACTTGTGGCGCGTCGGCGTAGCGGTCCAGGGCGTCGTTCATGTACTGCAGGAAATGGCAGGAGGTGACGATATCGTCCTCCAGCACGATGACGCGGCCGTGGCTGGCGCACAGGGTGGTGACGCCGTCCACGATGGAGTCGGCCAGTCCCCAGTTGCGGTCCCGTTCCACCACATGCACGGCGGCAAAGGCGCTGCCAAGTTGTGTGGCGCGGGCCAGCTCGCGCACGTCCCGGACGGCCTGGGCGTCTTGTTCGTGGCGAGGGCCATCGGAAAAAATGGTCACCTCGGTCTGGCTGGCCAGGGTATTGGCGGCCAGGGCGTCCAGGGTGGCTTGCAAATGGTCCGGCCGTGCATAGGCGAAGAGTGCGACCGGGGCCAGGGTGTGGGCGGGTGTCATGGCATGCATGCTCTGAATACGTCAGGTCAGGCAAGGGTTTGTTCGAAGAATGCGTTCAGGGCCACGGCCATCTGTTGTTCTGAAAAATCAGCCTGGTATGCAGCATAACATTCCGGCGGCACCGGGCGTGCGCGCAAGGTTTCCAGGGCGGTGAGCAGCGCGTCCTCATCGTCCTCAGGAATGGCGAGGCCGATGCCATATTTTTCGACGCGTCGATGCATCAGGCTGCCTTGCGAAACGAGGATGGGTTTTTCGAACAGGGCGGCTTTGCTGGGCATGTTGCTGCTTTGGTCAAACCCTTTGTACGCAGCGAACAGGAACTGGGCGCTATGAATGACGCTGTTCATGTCGCGTTCCTGGGCGAAGAAGACGTCATGCAGGAAGGTGTGTTCCATCGCGGCAAAAGAGTCGAGCAGATCCAATTCATCGTTTGAGAGGGCCGAATACTGCAACTGGCCGACGATGGCGAAGAAGAAACCGGAATCAACGTGCTTCAAGGCTGCGTTACAAAAATGGTGCACATTTTTTCTCGATTCAATGGATCCGCACAGCAGCACAATAGGCCTGCCGGCAGCCTTTTGCAGCAGCTGCCGCACGACTTCTCCCTGACAATCCGGCAGCTCTGCGTAGGTGATGTCCGGCACAAAGGCGAATGTTTTTCCCGGAAACGCCCTGCCATAAGTCTCCACGGCATGTTCGTCCAAAAAACACAGTCCCCGGAATACAGAAGTGGCGAGGTACTGCTCCGCCCCAACCGCCGAACCTTTGAATGGGCAAAAACGCAGGCCACCCCAAGGTGGCATTCTGGCGGGAGAGTGCATCCAGGCCGGGCTGAAGGTAAGCCAGATGTCGGTATACATGCAGAAGAAGAAATCTGGTTTCCAGGCCGCCCTGGTCTGCGCGTAATCGGCGGCCCGGAAGAGCACGTCGGGAGACAGCAGCCCCATGCATGGCGGAGGGCAAGGCTTTTCGCAGGCCTGCCGCGCAGGAAACAACCTGATGATGGCATACACGCATGGGACGATGACGTGAAGCGCCCGACGCTTGAGCTGCTGCAGGAGCGGCGCCTCGGGGTCGACCTGCACTTCCGGAGCGTTGGCGGCATACAACGGGGCATTGACCTCCCACTTGTACCGCAGTGTGACTTTGAAGGGCTTTTCCGCTGCACGCTTGCTGCGAGTGCCACGCAATTGAGCCCGCCACCTCTTGCCGGCTTCAAGGACAGACTTGACGCGCGTCCGCAGCCGCATGGCCCAGGTAGGGGGTGGCAGCTCCAAAATCTGCAACCGAGGATCCGTCTCCACACCACTTTCAGACAAAATCTTGCGCAACGTCTGTGGACAAGGTGTCATGCAGACGACGTGATACTGCTGCTGCAGCAAGAGCGAAGCAAAAAGCGCAGTCCATGATTCGTGGTGTCCGGTGTTTGTTGCATGATTATACAACAAAATGGTCTTGCGCTGTTGGACAGGCTTGCGTTGTTGGGCTGTCACCGCAGATGCTCACACGTAGGTGTTTGAAGCAAAAACCGGATTGGTTTTTTTCAGGAAGAACAAATCCCACTGCCACAGGGCCAGGTCACGTTCGCGCCATAGGGGCTCCGAAAAATCGCAGAGCTGGAAGCCGTAATGGTCCATTTGCATGCACAGCTCATGGGACAGTAACGCCCCCTCATGCAGGCGGAACAGGTACGCCTCGATGATGGCCAGCTCCGTGTGGGCCAGCATCTGTTCCGCGCCTTCCAGAATCTGCTTCTCAAACCCGTGGGTATCAAGCTTGAGCAGGAACGGGCCACTCAGCTTGCGCTCCGCCATCAGCGTATCCAGCCTGAGCATGGGCCGTTCCTGGGTGCAGCCGGCAACCTGTTCATTGGAGGCCAAGCCGCCAAAATGGTCGCTTTCATCAAACCAGCAGGTGCCGTCCTTATTGCCTGCGGCGGCCAGCACATAGCTGGCATTCGGGTGCGTCTGGCAAAAGGCGTCCAGGCTGGCGGTATGGAAGGGTTGCGCCTCGATGAGCATGTAGTTCGTGTTCGGATAGTAGCGCATGCATTCCTGGCTCCAGGTGCCATTGGATGCGCCCACATCAATGACGGTTTCAAGGCGGAGGCCGCGATTGGATACCCGCTCAAGGGCTCTGGAGGTGGAGGCGGCATAGAATGTGGCCCACTCGGGAGTGCGCGGCGTCTCGGTTTCTTCGGCCGGTTTCCGAACCGTGGTCAGGCGGTTGATAATTTTTCGGAGCATGCGGTTCACCAGGCCTTGTGAAAATGTTTGAGGAGCGTCACATGAGGAGGCATTTTATTGATCAGCCGGGCCAGCCACTGCGCCTTGCGGGAGCAATGACGTACGGAATCCATCCAGCTGCGGTCATCCGACTCCATGCACCAAGGGTACGAGGTCAGCGGGATGCCCGTATTGAGGCAGTTTCGGAAGGCCTTGAGCCGCTCCGGACGGGGGCTAATCCGATCCATTTCCGCGCGGTAGGCATTCATGTCCTGGCTTTGCTGGCCAGGGCGGACATGAAAGCCGCCGAGTTGATGGTAGATGTGCGTCAACGGCGCATGGGCCGCAAAACGTCGCCACAAGTCCCAATCCCCGGCAAGGCGCAGGGAGGTGTCCAGGCCGCCTGCCTTGTCCCAGAGGCGTTTGCGCCAGAAGGTGCTTTCCTGCTGCACAAAGGGCCAGTGGATGCCATCGGCCAGCCCGGATGCAAGGATGGCCCGCGGGTATTTCGGCAGGCGATCCAGCCAGCTCAGGCGGCCAAGGTTGTCAAAGGCTGCCCACCAGCCAATGATCCAGTCCACACCGGGCTGCGCTTCAGCAAAACGAGCCATGGCGTCCAGTGCGCCGGGAAACAGTCCGTCATCCGCATTGCACCAGCCCATGAAATCGTCCGGCCCGATGGGGAGTTGCGCAAAACCGTTGACCAGAGCGTCGTACATGCCCTTGTCAGGCGCGCTTTGGTAGCTGAAGCGGATGGTGGTGGGGAGCAGCCCGCGCAAGCTGGCAAGCCGGGTCTTCCAGGCCTGAATTTTCTCCAGTGTGCCGTCGGTGGAGCCGCCATCCTGAATATGATAATGAAGTTCATGCGTTCCGGTTTGCGAAACGATGCTCCAGATGACTTCATCAATGGTTGCGACGGCATTGCGCACGGGAGTAACAAGAAATATCTTTTGCATCATGGCACCAAATGCAGTCTATCCAAGGATAATTTGCTGCCGCCACATTTCGATCAACAGCAGTTTGTAGGCGTAAAACAACGTGGGCCATCCACGGCTTGCGTGGTGCTGGAGCAGATCGTCCACTGCATCGCTGCGGATGAAGCCGTGTTGCACGAGATAGCCGTCGCGCAGCATGTGGCCGTAGTGGGCCACCACCTGGGAGAGCCACTCCCAGACCGGCGGCTGAAATCCCGCCTTGGGCCGGCCAAGCACTTCGTCCGGCAGCACGCCCTTGAGCGCGGCGCGCAGCCAGGCTTTCTGGCCCAGGGTATGATCCGGCACCCGGGCGCGCAGGGCCATGACCGTTTCGATGAGCTGCACATCCAGGAATGGCAGCCGGGATTCCACACTGGCGCCCATGCTCACGCGGTCGCCCAGGCTCAGGCAGTTGGAGGCCAGCCAGGTGTCGAAGAGCAGGCGGATGCAGGCCGCGGGCAGATCCGTGCCGGCGCGCGGGCCGATGGCCGTGGGGCGAAACGGGTTCTGCGGCGAAAGCGCAGCCATGGCGGGGCCATAGGCATCGGTTTTCAGGGAAAAGGCAGCGGAAAAGTCGTCGATGACCTCATAAAAGCTGAGTTGTCCCTCGGGCGTTCGCGTGTGGTGGACCTGCAGCAGGGCCGCGGCTCGCGCCCGCACCAGGGCAGGCACCCGGGCGGAACGGGCCAGGCGCGCCACAAGGCTGGCCACTGGCGGGAATCGCATGGCCTGGCCCAGGGGGTGCCTTGCATTGGCCTGCAGCTGCTCATTGCGAAGGACGGATTCCGCCACCCAGCTGTATCCCCAGAACAGTTCGTCCCCGCCGATGCCGGTGAGCAGCACCTTGATGCCCAGATCCCGCGCCGCGCGGGGGACGGAATAATGCCCGAAGGCCGCCGGGTCGGCGATGGGTTCGTCCATGATGCGAACCAGTTCCGGGAAAAAATCCAGGAAGCTGTCCACAGGCAGTTCCACTTCATGGAAGATCATGCCCAGCTGATCGGCCAGGGCCTTGGCCTGCACGCGTTCGTCATAGGGAGGCCGGCCCGGGTAGCCCACGCAAAAGGCGTGCATGGGCTCGGGGTAGTGCTTCTGGGCCAGGGCGGCCACGGCGCCGGAATCGATGCCGCCGGAGAGCGCCACACCCACGGGCACGTCAGAACGCAAGGTCAGGGTGACGGCATCTTCCAGGGAAGCGCGAATGCGTTCGAGAATGCCGGCGGTGTCCGTGGGCATGCCGGCAAAGACGTCGGCTGGCGGCAGGGAGGTTTCCACATCCCAGTAGCGGACTGGCTCGGCATGCAGACGTTCCGGCCCCAGGGTCAGCGTATGGGCTGCTGGCAGCTTGTGCACCCCCTGCAACAGGGTCCACGGTTCGGGCACATACTGATAATGCAGATACATATCCACCACAGCCGGGTCGAGTTCCGGTCGGGTGGGCAGCAGCGGCAGCAGGGCCTTGAGTTCCGAGGCGAAAAAGACGCGATCCCCGCTCTGACTGTAGAACAGGGGCCGCTCGCCGCAGCGGTCGCGGGCCAGGAACAGCGTTTTGGCCTGGGCGTCCCACAGGGCAAAGGCGAACATGCCCCGGAAACGCAGCACGCAGCGTTCCCCCCAGACGTGATAGGCCGCCAGGATGACTTCCGTGTCCGACGCCGTGGCGAACCGCTCCCCCGAAGCCTGCAACTCCTGGCGCAATTCCAGGTAGTTGTAAATTTCTCCATTGAAGACAATGGAATAGCGCCCACGGCCATAGTGCATGGGCTGCCCGGCGGCGTCGGAAAGGTCAATGATGGACAGGCGAGTGTGCCCCAGGGCGATGTGGGGCGCCTGGAACAGGCCGTTGCCGTCCGGGCCGCGGTGACGCAGGTTGGCCAGGGCAGATGGGGACAGCTCGGGCGGCGCGTCCGCAGATCGCTGCAGAATGCCTAGGATTCCACACATGGGTCAACACTCCGCAACCGCCCGGTTGAGGGATGATCACGGCACGAGCAGCATGGTGCGGATGACATCGCCTTCAGCCCTCGCAACGCAGGCATTGATGGATGAATGATTGCAGCACATCGGACAGACGGCTGGCTGAGAGCGCATCGCGGCAGGCGGAAAACTGTTCTTCCGGCACTGGCGACACCGCCATGTGTTCAAGGGCGGACAACATGGCTGCAGAGTCGTCCTCCGCCACGGTGCGGCCAATACCAAAACGTTCCACTCTGTTGCCCAACAGATAGCCTTTGGCTGCCAGCAGGGGCTTGCCGAACTGGGCCGCCTTTCCTAGCATATTGCTACTGTACGGGAACTGGTTATACGCAGCGAAAATCACGTCCGTCAAGGCGATGAGGGCGTTGAACTCCCGTTCGTCTTCCAGGTAGCCGGGGCGGACAAAAAGATGCTCGGGTGGTTGGAGCAGGAGACGGTCCGCGGCCTGCAGCTCGTCGCCATCCAGGGCGTCTCGACAGATTTCCCCGACCATGACGAAGAACCACCGCGCGGGATCAGCGCGGTGAATCAGCTCTTCCCAGCGCAGGATGTTCTTCTGGCTGCGGATGGCGCCACCTAAAAAGACAATCCGCCGTCCCCGGGCGCGCGCACGAATGGTGGCGGCCAGCTCGGGCTCGTGGTCAGGAAGTTCCGCAAAGGTGATGTCCGGCAAGGCGGCGAAGCATTTGTGCGGCATGGCCGCGGCATAGTCGCGGGTCAGGGCCGCATCCAGCAGGCAGGTGCCGCGCATGGAGTCCAGGGCGTAAAAGGCCTCCGGTGGACTGGGCGGCGGAGGGAGAAAGCGGATGCCCGCCCAGGGCAGGGAGGCCCGGGGCGTTTGGGATATCCGGGATATCCGGCGCGCAAAGGCCTGCCAGCGGCGCGGGGCGTGGCGGAGCTTGTCCAGAAACATGTGGAAGACGAGATCAGGGGGCGAGGGCGCCGTGTGCAGGGCGGCTTCCAGGTGCCGGGCCAGGGCCTCGGGGTCCTGGAACCAGTGATTGGTGTCGTCCTCCGGCAGGGTGGCGACATCGGCCCAGCGCAGGCCAGGCCAGCCGGACAGGGGCAGCCGGGCCAGGACCGGGCGCAACGGTGGCAGCAGGGATTGGAGCAGGCGCTTTTTGACGCGCCGCCGCCAGGGCATGCCGGGGGTGATCCGGCTGTCTTCCGTGCGTCGCACGTAGCGATCCACGGCAAAGGCGATGCGGTCCCAATACCGGGCCAGCTGTTCGGCCAGTTGTTCGGCCAGTCGGTTGGAGAGTTGTCCGGTGCGCCGCCCGGTGAGTCGCCTAGTGAGTCGCCTAGTGAGTCGCCCGGTGAGCCCTTTGGCGGGCGGGGTGGCCAACAACGATTCCTCCCAGGGCAGCACCTCCAGGCCGGCATGGCCAGCCTGCGCCCCCATGCGCCGGACAAAGGCCTCGCGCCCCGGCGTCAGCACCTGCACGCGAAACCCGGCCTCCAGCAGCGCCCGGGCAAAGAGCGCCAGCCAGGAATCGGCATGCCCGTGCCCGGAGACGGGATTGTAGAGCAGGATGGTGGGAGGGGTGTTCAATGTAGGTCAGCGGGCCAAGGGGCGGCCGCGGGGATTATTTGATCAGGTCAAAAAGGAGTGAGGTGTACCCGATATTGCGCTGCAGAAGCTCGTCGCGCAGGTGCGCCGGGATGGAGTTGTAAAACTGGGCGCGTACGTCGGGATCAGAAAGGTCAAACCCCACATTCGCGTCCGCCCTCCGCAGGATCATGCCGGCCTCCTCGGAGAAGGGCTTTTTGTGAAACTGGCCATTCTCATCAAAATATTCAATCAAGTCGATACGGAAGCCGCTGGTGGCCGCCAGTTCGGTCACAAGCTCATAGTCAAAAAAGAGTTTGTGCTCGTCCGGGGTTTCTTTTCCGCCCGGCTTCACTTGATTGTAGTAGTAACGGCTTGGGTGGTAGGCATCCGGTACGGCAATTCGCAATACCCCGCCAAGCTTGAGAAAGCGATGGGCCAGCTGGAATGCGGTCAGGCATTCACCATAGTTGAGATGCTCAAAGACATGCTCAGCCAGCAGATTATCAATGCTGTCTGGCAGGAACAGCCGCTCCCAGGAGGCTTGCGAAACGATGTCCAGGGAGTCGGCATCGGTGGCAATCCAGCCCGGGTGTCTATGCGTGCCGGCGCCCAGAATCACCCGGAGACGCATGTCAGACAATGCAGCCGGCGTCCCTGAGAGCTGGTTGCGGAGCGCCATCATCGTCTCGGCCTTGTGGTTTCGCAGCAAGACTTCGATGACTTCTGCCGTGTGCGTGTTTGTGAGCGTTTCGATCAGCTCCTCTGCAAGCGCGGGTAACAGGCGCCGGATCATCCCCCGCCCACGTTCGGAAGTCAAAAAAGTATCGAGTTCCTGGTGAGCGCTTGCCTGCTCCGGTTCTGACAGAATGGCGAGCAGCGCGTGGATGCTTTCCGGAGAGGTACGAATTTTATCGATGAGCGACTCGGAGGAGGTATGCTGGATGAGCAGCGCTTGCGGCGCTCTCCGAAGCAGGGCGTGCAGCGCAGCACGCTTTACGGCGCCGAGCACGCTGCGAAAGGGCACAAAGCGGGACATGATATGAACTCCAGGCTAAAAGGAGCGGTCATCAGACGTATTGGCGATGGTGCTGCCCCCTGCTGAATGCATCGAAAAAGTGCTCGTCAGATGCATGAAGGAACGAAAATCGGCGTACAAAAATTGTTCTTGAGGATGAGAGACTTGCAGTGAACAGAAATTGTATCGATAAAACAGGTGCACGCCAACGCCATGCTGGGAAATGGACGGACAGAATGAGTACACCCCGGGTCGGAGATTGGGGGCGTTGATCGCGATATCGACAAAGGACTCGCCCGCCGCGAGGTCGTAAAAGACACCGTGCGCCTCATAGCTGTCGATAATGGCGATGGCCTTGACGATTTCAGAATCCACCTGGACTCGGAAAATGACCTTGCTCAGCGGGTTCATCACGCGCAAGTGCAAGCGCAGCGTAAAGGACTGGCCATATCCAAGCGCGGTCACCTCATGGCCGTGCGTGTCGAACAGCTGCACCTTGGTGATGAAAATATCCCCCGTGCCTCCGGAGAGCCCGCCGTATTCCTTGGGCAGTGCGAGGGATTCCTCGGATTGTCCCGGTGAGTTGCGCAGGCGATCCTGGAAGTTGCGATGATCGTATTCCCGGCAGGCGTCTTCAACGGGCACAATCCCTTGCGTGATGCCATGGTGCAGGGTCAGGCCCTTGTTGCACACGGCCCAGATGGCTCCCGGCGAGTGCGACACCAGCAGGATGGTGGTGCCTTCGCGTTTGAGGGTATCGATGCGTTCAAAGCACTTTTTCTGAAAGTTCAGGTCGCCCACGGCCAGCACTTCGTCCACCAGCAGCACGTCCGGCGAGCCCAGCACAGCCACGGCAAAGCCCAGCCGCACGCCCATGCCGCTGGAGTAGTTGCGCACGGGCATGTCGATGAACTCGTCCAGCTCGGCAAACGCGACGATTTCATCAAAGCGTTTGCGGATCTCCGCAGGCGTCATGCCCAGCAGCGCGCCGCTGATATACACGTTTTCCCGGCCGGAAAGCATGGGGGAGAAGCCCGCGCCTGCGGCAATGAGCGCGCCGACGCGGCCGCGCAGGGTGGCCTTGCCTTCGTCGGGCGTGTAGGTGCCGTTGAGAATGCGCAGCAGGGTGGTTTTGCCGGAGCCGTTCAGCCCCATGATGCCCAGGGCGTCTCCGGGTTCCAGGGTGAAGTCCACATCCTTCAGGGCCCAGAATTCCCCGGGGCGCAGGGTTTCATCCTTGCCCCGGCCCGAGAGACGGCGCAGGGAGTCGGTCAGGCCATATTTCAGGGCGCTGCGCAAGGAAAGGCCAAACTTTTTGCCCAGTCGCTCCACCTGTACGGGATGTTTGGCCATTACAGACGCTCCGCCACGAGATCTTCAAGCAGGTAAAACACACGCAGCCCCACCACCAGCAAGGCCAGCGCCACGAGCGAGACAAGCAGGTACACGCCCACGGACGACGCCTCGCCGGTGACCACCAGGGACCGCGGCACATCCACCAGATAGGTCAACGGGTTCCAGGCCACGCAGGCCTTGACCACAGGATTGGTGATGGTGGACTGCACATACACCACCGGCGTGATGTACATGACCAGACTCAGGAACTGCGTGGCCATGGGGGTCAGGTCCCGGGCAATGGAGCCCAGCACCGAAAGGACAAGCCCTAGCGCCGTTCCCAGCAGGAGCATGGGCAGAATCAGCAGTGGATAGGCGAAAAACCACGGCGACGGCCAGATACCGTGGGCCAGAAAAACAATGAGCGTGGTGATCATGCTGATGAACGTGCCGTACAGAAAGGAGGAAAGCGAGCTGACAGCCAGGGCGATTTTGGGGACGCGCGTGCGCATGATCAGATCCGCCTGCGACTGCAACCCGCTGCTGACCAGGGCCATGGCTCCTGGCAGGCAGCCCCAGATGTTGCTGCCAATCATCACATACAGCGTGTACGGCATCTCATTGTCACCGGGCCGGAGCACGCCCATGGCGTAAAGGAACAAAAAGCTCAGCACACCAATCAGCGGCCCCAGCAAGGCCCACAGATAGCCGAGAATTTTCTGCCGGAATTGTGCCAGGAAGTCCCGCCAGAACAGCCGGTGGATGACATGGCGGGATTGGTGCAGCTCCTGTCGGGCGTTTTGAATCCCCCAGAGCAACCCGCCCTGCCGCTCATTGGGCGTGTAGACGGTGACCGGGGTTCCATCTTCATCAATATAGCGCACTTGGATAGCTCCGAAAAAGGGCGAATGGAGGCCGGGGATGGCTGGCCGAAAGGGACGCAGCGCACCTGCAGGCGGACGCAACCAGCCTGGGGCGGGCATTACGCAAGGTGTCACAAGTAATGGATTCAATCCATGAAGTCAATGTGGGGCTTTTGCTAATGAATTGAGAAGACTGCATCAATTAACAACAGCGGGGGTCAAGAGGCCAGCACCCGGGTGGTGGCGTTCAGAAAGGCGTGCCCGTGGGCCAGATTCGGCTCCAGGTGCGCGCCTTCGGCCCACTCGTTCCAGGCGTTGACGAAAACCAGCCGTCGGCTTTCGGGAAACGCGGTCCGGGCGTGCCGGCAGGCCTGGGCCAGCCAGGCCGCGTAGCGTTCAGGCGTGGCGTTCAGAAATACTGTGGCTGCCGCGCCCCGCCTGGGCGTGTTATCCCAGCCGGGGCAGACGCAGGGGAACGTGGGGTACGGCGCGGCCAGCCCGGCCAGGGTCACGCGGGCCAGTTCGGTAAAAGAGAACATCCGGCCCGCAAATTCGGGCGCTAGGCCCGCGGCCCTGACCCGTCCGAAGCCAAAAGGCGTGTACCCCAGGTGCGGCGGGAACTGCACCGCGGCGTCAAAGCCATCGGGCCGTGGATCGTGCATGCGGAAGCTCTGGACCATCACAAAGAACGGGGCCGCCTCGCCTGCGGCGGTACAGGCCGCCCGCCAGCGGCCCAGGGTGGCGCGCATGTCCGGAAACAGGGCCGGCCGGTAGACCAGGAACAGGGGCCGGCCATCCACGCGGATGTAGCGCGGGTCGCGAAAATGGCGCAGCAGATCCTGGATCACCGCCAGATCATCCTCGGGAGAATGCTCCTGACGGAGCAGCACCTCGCTGCTGCCGTCCCAGCGGCGCGACCAGCTCTCGTTGGCCCAGTTCAGACAGTACGGCAGGTCCAGGGAGGGGTCGGCCAGGAGCAGTTCCAGGGGGCGCTCCAGCAGACGCTTGCCGCCAAACCAGTAGTAATGAAAGCAGAAGCCGTGCACGCCGTGGTGTCTGGCCAGGGCGATCTGCCGGCGCAGGGCGTCGGGGTCACGCAGGTCGTACTCCCCGAGCGGGCAGGCGGGATCGGGCAGGTCGGGTTGCACATGGCCGGGGAAGAGCGGTCGGGCGCGACGGACGTTGGTCCACTCCGTGAACCCTTCGCCCCACCAGACATCGTTTTCCGGGATGGGGTGAAACTGCGGGAGGTGGAAGGCCAGGAGCTTCACGGCAGGCGGTGTCGCCAGTGCAGGTCCCTGCGGTTCCGGCGGCACCTGCACGGCAGGTTGCGGCCGTAGCCGGGTGCCGCGGGCGTAGCCGGCCAGACTGCGGGCCACGGCCGGCAGGCCGAATTCCCGGACGCCGTGCCCGAGTTTGTGGAAGTGACGCCAGGCGCTCATCAGGACCTCATTTTCCTTTGCCGCGCTGCGGGGCGCGGGCGCTCCATGGCCACAGCAGGTCCCGCACCGCAGCCCACAACGAAGGCAGCATCCAGGCCTCCCCGCGCAGGGGCAGAAACACATGCTTGGCGCCCAGCCGGATCACCAACGCCACGGGCAAGGCCCAGGGGGCGTGCTTGCGGGTGAAGAGCAGGGTGGAGCGGTTTTCGTGATAGTGGGACCAGGCCCGCGCAGCGGAGCGCGGTTGCCGGAGTCCTGCACTGGCCCCGCCACGGTGCCGGACCACAGCCTCGCGGGCCCAGCAGAGCTGCCAGCCGTGCTGGCGGGCGCGGCGGCAGAAGTCGTGCTCTTCGTAATACAGGAAGAACTGCTCGTCCAACCCGCCGATTTCCTGGTACAGCTGCAGGGGAAAGGCCAGACTGGCGCCGTAGATGTAGTCCACCTGCGGGGTAAACTCCGCCGGGATCCCGGCCAGGGGTGCGCCGGGCAGCTGGGGGTAGAGTTTGGTGGTCCACATGTTGTACCGGCTGCCCAGGGCCACTTCCAGCCGGGAGGGATCATCGTGCCGGACCACCGCTGTGCCGGCCACGCAGCGGGGGTGGGCCTGCAGAAAGGCCAACAGCCGCGCCGGGGCTTCGGGGTCGGCCTGGGCGTCATTGTTCAGCAGCCAGCAGTACGCGGTGGCCTGCCCATGTTGCGCATGCCACCGGGCGACCTCGGCCAGACCAAGGTTGCAGGCGGTGGCAAAGCCGGGGTTGCCGCCGGTGCAGAGCACGAGCACGTCGGCAGTATCGCGACGGGCATCATCCCAGCAGGCCACTTGCGCGTGAGGCATGGTGGCTGTCATCTGTGCGGTCAGTGCCGTCGCCAGACTGCGGGCCTCGTCCTGCGTGCTGTTGCAGACCACCACCGGCCGCACGAGATCAAGTGCGCCGGCCAGGGAGCGGACGCATTCCAGCGTCAGGGCAGGCTGGCCGTAGTGGACGATGATGCAGTGCAGGGGCTGGGACATGCGGGCCTCAGTGTGGGGGAGAAACAGGCTGAGCATACGCAAGGCCGCCAGACGGCGCAAGCCGGGCGCAAGGCCACCAGACGGCGCAAGCCGGGACGTCTGATCCTGGAACGCGCGCGGGATGAACTCCATTGCAGGCGCAAGCCCGGCTGGACGGATGGGGCAGGAGGGTTTATTACTGCTGGGATCAAGCCGTAAATGCGCATATATTGATTGCCAAACCGGGTGGTTGCAGCTTTTGCCGTACCCTGTGGAGCGGTGCATGATTCAGATTCTGGCCATGGACGTGGTGGACGCCTGCAACCTCACCTGCGCCGCCTGCCCGCGCGGGCGGCGGGTCATGAAGAATACCCGCCGGAACATTCCCCTGGAGGAGTTCCAGGCCATCCTGGCCAAGGCCAAAGGCGAGGGCATCCGGGAATTCAAGCTCTACAACTGGACCGAGCCCTTCATCCATCCGGACATCATCCGCATCGTCCAAGCGGTGAAAGAGGCCGGGATGCGCAGCGAGATTTCCAGCAATCTCTCGCTCAAACGCATGGAGAGCCTGCTTCCCACTCTGGAAGCCGGGCTCGACGGGCTCATCGTGTCCATGTCCGGGGTGAACCAGGACACGCACGCCATCAACCACCGCGGCAGCAGGTTGGAAGACATGTTCGCCCGGCTGGAGCAGATTGCCCAGGCCAAACGCGCCGGCCGTGTGCCGGGGCAGGTGCTCATGCGGTTTCTGCAGTTCGGCTACAACGCCGCAGAGGTGGAGCCGGCGCGGCGCATGGCCCGGGACTGGGGGTTTGATTTTGAAGTGCTCCAGGCCTCGGGCAATCCCCTGGCCGTGCTGCCGGATGCGGGGGATCTCGATTCCCCCGATTTCCCCGATACCGGCACGCCCGCCGCGCCTGCGCCAATGGTGCCCGCGCCGCCCGAGGGCTGGCGGCCTGCGCCGGATCAGGTCTGCGCCGTGGTCCGTCATGTGGCCGTGGTGGATGCCTGGGGTATGGTGCATCTGTGCTGTGTCAAGCCGTGCATGGAGCCCTTCCGGCTGGGGCATTATCTGGAACTGGACCTGCCGGAGATCACCCGGCGCATGCATGCGCATCCGGCCTGCGCCACCTGTCCCTGGCAGCGTTTGCCGGCCACCCTGGAAGAGCGGCGGATTCTGGCGGGCCGCACGCCAAACGCCCTGGAACGACTCTACGGCCGGCGGGTGGAGTACCCGTTGCAACATGCGCGGGAAGTCCTGTGCGCCGAGGGGGGCCGCGGCCTCCTGCGGCGGCTGGCCCGGCGCGTGCGCTGAGCCCGGCCCTCGCGTTTCAGCCCAGCAGCAGCTCCAGGTCCTCCCGGCTCAGGGAGGAGAGCGATTGCAAATCCGTGGCCGCCGCCTCATCCAGCAGGGCGGCCAAATCCTTTTTTTGTGCCTGCAAGGCCAGGACCTTTTCATCCACCGTGCCCTCGCTGACCAGACGATAGGCAAAGACCTTGCGCGTCTGCCCGATGCGGTGGGTGCGGTCCATGGCCTGGGCCTCCACGGCCGGATTCCACCAGGGGTCCATCAAAAAGACATAGTCCGCCGCGGTCAGGGTCAGGCCCACGCCGCCGGCCTTCAGACTGATGCAGAACACCGGCGGCCCGGCCGGGTCCTGAAAGGCGGTCACCTTGGCCGCACGGGCCTTGGCCGTGGTACTGCCGTCCAGATGCTCATGAGCGATGCCCTCGGCCGTCAGCCTGGTGCGGATGAGGTCCAGGAAGCTGGTGAACTGCGAGAAAATCAAGGCTTTGTGACCTTCGTCCAGCACCTCGCGCAGGGCCCGCATGAGTGTATCCAGTTTGCCCGAGGCGGCTTTGGGGTCACCGACGAGGGCCGGATGACAGGCGGCCTGCCGCAGGCGCAGCAGCCCTTCCAGCACGGTGAAGCGGCTTCTGTCCATGCCCTCGGCCTCCACGGCGGCCAGGATCTCCCCGCGGTAGTGGTCGCGCAGCCGGGCATACAGTCTGGCCTGGGCCGCAGGCATTTCGCAGCGCAGCACGGCCTCCTGCTTTTCCGGCAGATCCGGGGCCACGGCGGCCTTGGTCCGGCGCAGGATGAAAGGCTTGAGCAGCCGCTGGAGCAGGCCGCGGGCCTGGGCCGCCTCTTCGCTCTCGGGTTTGGACATGGGACGGACAAAGCGGGCCTCGAACTCCCCCCGCGCGCCCAGCAGTCCTGGCGTGCAGATCTGCAGCTGGGACCACAGTTCCTCCAGCCGGTTTTCCAGGGGCGTGCCCGTGAGGCACAGCCGGTGCCCGGCGCGCAGGGCGCGGACGGCCTTGGCGGTCTGGGAGTCGGGATTCTTGACGGCCTGGCTCTCATCCAGCACCAGCCGCCGCCAGGGCACGCGGCGCAGCAGGTCCAGATCGCGCCGCAGGATACCGTATGTTGCCAGGACAATGTCGGTCTGCCCCAGGGCAGCCATGAGGCGGGCCTCGCGCTCCGGGCCGCTGTGGACGAAGACCCGCAACCCCGGGCAGAAGCGTGCGGCCTCGGCCTGCCAGGTGCCCAGCAGGGAGGTGGGGACGAGGATCAACGTGGCCCCGGGCGTGCCTGCCTCTGCGGTCTGCGCTTCCCGCTCCTGTGCAAGGGCCAGCCAGGCCAGGATCTGGATGGTCTTGCCCAGGCCCATGTCATCGGCCAGAATGCCGCCGCAGCCCAGGGCGGCCAGGGCATCCAGCCAGCCCAGGGTCTCGTGCTGGTAGGGCCGCAGGGTGCCGGTGAAGGAGGCCGGGACCGCCGGCGGGACGATCTCCCGAAAACCGCGCAGGGCCTTGCGGCGTTCGGCGATGGTCCGATCCATGGCCACGGACACGCCAAAGGGGCGGAGGCCGTCTTCCTCCAGCAGGCCATCCACCAGAGGCAACAGGGCGGGGTGAAAGCGTAGTGAGCCGGCCTTGGCCGCCTTGTCTGGGTCCTGCAATCCAAGACCAAGCGCCCTGGCGTGGCGCCGCAGCCAGGCCTCGGGCAGAACCCCCAGCACGGTCAGGCCTTCGTGCTCAAGCGTCATCGTGCGCTCCCCGCGCAGATAGGCCCGCACCACCGTGGGCAGCGGGACGATGACGCCGCCAAAGTCCATGGCCCCATCCAGCTCGAACCAGTCCTGCCTCGCGCCCAGCCGCAGGGACGCAGCCGCGCCCGTGGCCAGGGCCTGACGGTCCCGCGTGCGCAGGGTCCAGCCTTCGGCCCGCAACGGCTCCAACCGGTGTACGAGTTCCCAGAGAGAACAGGCCGGCAAGTAGAAAGGCTCGGCTTTGGCCGGCAGATCCAGCTGCCTCAGCCGTTCCAGAAACTGTTGCTCGGCCGAGGGCTGGCGGTCCATGCGGGTCCAGGCTTCGGCGTCGAGGATGGCCTGCCGGCTGTCGTCGGCGGCGATTTCCAGTTCCCCATAGGCCATCCAGAGCCGGGCGGTGACGGGCTGGCCGTCCTTGCAGTCGATCTCCAGGCAGGGGCTGGGCAGGGAGGAAGGCACGAGGCGGGGGCCCAGGGCCGCGGGCAGGGGCAGGCGCGCGCCCTCTGGCGTCTGCACCAGGGCTTTCAACTCGTGCTTGGGGACCTGAATGCGGTGCCCGGCGGTGCGGAGGCTGCGGATCCAGTCCAGGGACACGCCGGGCAGGGCGTGCAACGCGCCGTCCACAATGCAGTGCATGGGTGTGCCGGCAAAAAGCACCCGGACCTCGGCCAGGGGCACCAGCCGCGCGTGCTGGCCCTCGCCCAGCCGGATCTGGGGCAAATAGACCAGCTCCTTGCGCTGTTTTTCCACGGATTCCGGGTCCACGGCATAGTCGATGCCTGCCTCGAAGGGTTCGCCGCGGCGCAAGGGGTCAGCCACGATGCGCTTGACGCCTTCCACCTGCAGCACCCGGCACTGGCCCGTGGCCGCCAGCAGGGGCAGCATGCGCGAGAGCAGGCAGGGCGGCCGGCTGGCGGAAAGAGGACAGTCTTGAAAGGTCGATCCGCCCAGGGCCACGTACGCGCCGGGCCGCTCGGCCAGCCGGCCCAGGAGCAGGAGCTCCAGCACGGCGCGGTGGTGGTCCGGCAGATCCGGCTCGTGGACGACGCCCAACGGCGCGGGTGCCGGGTGTTTGCCTGGCTCACCGGACTTGAGAACGGCCTGCCGGATGACCGTGAGCGAGGCGCCCTCCGGCCGGACCAGCAGCTCGTAGCGCAGCAGAAAATGCCCCGGAGCGCCGTCCCAACGGCCGGGTGCCGTGGAGGGGGCAGAGGGGCTGGGCGCTGTGGCCGGCGCGGGCATGAGCAGGGTGCGCCAGTCAGGCGGCGGGACTGCGGCCGGCCTCGGCGCGATATGCGGAGCAAGGGGCGTGGCACGGGGTGGGGCATCGGCCAGGGCGTCGTCCGCCGCCAGAATGGCCGCCCACAGGTGCTTGCAGGCGTGCCCGCCGCGGAAATGGGGGCAGTTGCAGTCCAGGTGCAGGCGGTTGTTCAGGTCAAGGATGCTGCAGCGCCATGTCTCGGTCCCGGCCACCACGGCGGTGATTTCGCGCGGCGTGGCCCGATCCAGCCTGACCCGGCCCTGACGGAAATAGGCATCCCCGCGCACGAGGACCTGCGTGGAAAAAAGTGCTTTGGCCCGATGTTTCCAGGGCAGTTGCTGGCGGGGGGAGACTGGCGGCATGGGCAATCCGGCGGAAGGCGGAAACAGAAAGAGCCCTCCTCATACAAGGAAGTGCCCCCTGCCGCAATGTGTCTCCTGCCAGATGCGGCGGGGTACGGGGGGAGTCTTTTTGGAGAGGGCTCCCCCCGGGCGGGTGCAGTTCCTTACGCCGTCGCGGTCTGCATCTCCAGGAAGGCCTCAATACGCACGCGAAGTTGTTCGGCGTCGGCTTCGGAGTAGTCGGTCTCAATGGCCAGGTAGGGCAGCCCGCGTGTTTCCTGGACAAAGCGGCGGACGGTGTGTTGCTCGATGGCGTAGGTGTGGCACCCGTGCCAGGCCAGATCCACCACGGCGTCGGCCTGGAAGCGGTCGATCATCTCGGCCAGGAGTTCCAGGCGGGCGGGGTTGGGGGTCATGATGGAGCAGGGGGTGGCCAGGTAGCGGGCGGCAATGGCGCCCAGGGGGTCCGTGGCGGCCATGGCGGCGTCCACCCGTTGGATCCGCTTGTAGGCGGTGCAGTTTTCGAAACCCACCACGCGGGCGCCGGCATCTTCCAGCAGCTTGGCCACCTTGTGCGAGCCCATGCCCATGGGCACGCCGGAAAGCAGCACCCGGGGGCCTTCCGCCGGGGGCTCGGTCCTGGTTGCCGCTGCAGCCTCGATTTCGTCGGCAATGGCCAGCATCAGGGCCGTGGATTCCTCCTTGTCCGGGAAGAAGCCGGACTTGAAGAGCAGCTCCAGCAGCAGCATGCCGGAGATGGGCGCAGGACGCAGGGCCATCAGCCCTTGCAGACGGTCCAGGGCGGTTCGTTCGCGATTGGCCAGGTCGATGCCGCGTTGCAGGTCGGCATCGGTGATGGTGATGCCATAGAAAGCTTCCAGCCGCGTCTTGAGTCGCATTACTTCGGAACGCCAGAACTGTTGCGCCTCGGGCAGGGTGGGGTTGTGCGGAAGGTGCAGCAGATGCAGGGGCTTGAAGGCGGCCATCTGCTCGAACATCTTTTTTTTGCCATCGCAGGTGGTGTCTGCAATGATGATGTCCGAGGCGTTGAAGTACGGGCAGGTCTCTTCCACGCCAAAGCCGAAGCTGCTTTTGATCAATGCACAGAGATTGCGGGGCAGGGTCTTTTCCGCCGTGGGAATGGGATCCTGGCGGGTGCCGCATAGCATGACCGGGATGGCATCCGCAGCCATGATGACTTCCATGGGCGAATACAGGCAGTACATGCCCGCGACGCGCCGGCCGGCCTCCCTGGCTTCCTTGATGCGCAGGGGATTTTTGTCTGCTGCGGCCTTGAAGGCCTCCACCGTGGCGTACTGCATGGCTCCTCCCGGGGTGTCAGATGGTCGTTAGTCCGATGCGGCGGCATACAGCGCCGCGCCCACGGCCCCGGCGTGCTGGGGCAGGGGGGCAGGGATGACGGGGTGGTCGAGATGTCTGGAAAGCAGGGCGGCGATGTCGGCATTGCAGGCCAGACCGCCGGTGAAAATGCATGATTCCACGGCAGGAAAGCGGCCCATGAGCGCCTTGAGCCGTCGGGCTATGGACAGGAAAATGCCGGCCGCCAGATCCGCTGGCGCGGCGCCGCGGGCAATGCTGCCGATGATCTCACTCTCCGCAAACACGGCGCACATGCTGGAAAGCTGCACCGGCGTGCCGGCCAGGGCGGCGGCTGCAAGCTCCTCCAGGCTCAGGCCCAGGGCTGCAGCCATGTTGGCCACAAACCGGCCGGTGCCGGCGGCGCATTTGTCATTCATCACAAAATCAAGGACCTGCCCTGCCGGGCCGAGTTGAATACACTTGGAGTCCTGCCCGCCGATGTCGAGCACCAGACGCATGCCTGGCGCCGCGGTGCCATCGTGCATCAGGTGATGCGCCCCGCGGGCATGGCAGGATATTTCCGTGACAGCCTTGTGCTGTCCATTCAGGGCGGACATGGCCTTGCGGCCGTATCCCGTGACGGCCATGTGGGCCACATGCGCCATCTGCAATCCGGCCTGGGTCAGGCACTGGGCCAGGGCCGCCTCGCCGGCCTCGCGAGGGTTCCACCCCGTGGGTACGGTGGCCGTGGCCAGCATGGTGAGACTGCCTGTTGCGGGAAGGGCAAGCAGGGCGCATTTGGTGGCGGTCGAGCCGATATCGATGCCTGCAGCGATGCGGTGGTCCATACAACATCCTTGTGGAGGTAGGATGTTGCGTACCCGCGATTGTTGGTCAGGACAAATCGAATGACTTGATCCGCTGCGACCAATTCTGGTCAGTGGGTCGATACATCTTGAAGCAATCCTGCATCAGGCCTCGCGTTCGCACCCGGTTTCGTAAGCGCTGCAGGCAGGGTTTCTTTTTGACGGCAGGCGGTAAACTTTGTACGTTGCGACAAAGACTGCACCAGATTGCGACCTGCGCTCAGCTTGCAAGCATGTCGCCGCCCGTGGGCATGGAAAGAGCATTTTGTAAAGAAGCGGTTAGAGAATACACGCATGCAGTGTGTGCTTTCGAAAAACCTGTCAACTGAAGGTGCGGTGCGGCGGTGTCCCTGGGAATCGTCATGTCATACATAAACGCCATGATCAGAATACTGGCGACAATGTATGTTTTCTATTTTCACTGGTGTGGTCTGCACCAAAAAGATCCCGGAGATTGGATAGAGCTGGCCTTTAGCGCGTTCATGTATCTGACAGGGTATTATTGCCTGACCACGTCAACAGACATAAAAGGATGGCTGCTGCGTCGGTTAAGGAGAATCTATCTGCCGTATGTGCAGGTTTGTCTGCTTGTCATTGTTGCGAATGCATTTTTTGAATACAAGCAAGTTGGCCTGTGGCAGATTATTAGTATGCTGGCGGGCTTCAATTTCTTTATTCGCGACCCGCTCTATGTGGTGACGTGGTTCGTCTCGGTGGTGCTGGCATATTACGTCGGGATGTATGCATGGCATGCGGCTAAGACTGTGCCAGGGAAATGCCTCGCAGCCGGAGGAACGCTGGGGATTCTCACTCTTGCCGGCTTGCCACTGTATTTTACAGGCGCATTTCTGATAGGCTATGCAGTGCATGCCACCTTGCGCCGCATGGTGTTGTTGCAAGTGGAGATGTTGCCGCAAGGGTCTCTCTCCCGCATGCTGCAGCGAAGCTATCCTGTTGTGATGTGGATGCAGAATTTGAGCTATGAATTTTTCCTCCTCCACGGCGGCGTGCTGTTGTTCTGCATCAAGATCCTGAGGCTCGGCTTCATTTCCAGCGGCGTGCTGGCTTTTGCGGCCACGGTTGCGTGTGCCTTGCTGCTCAAACACACCACGGCAGCCATCGAAAGGCGATGGGGAACACATGGCGAACCCAAAAGCGGTGTTGCTTGACACCGCCACCCGGAACTTGCCATGATTTGTTTGACGCATGCGGATATTCTATGCGGTGACGTCGCAGCAAGGATGATGCCCTGCCTTCGGGAAGAGACGTCCATTGCCGCACCAGCTGCAACTGCCAGGAACCTTGCAAGGAGGAGCGCATGGACCGTCGGAAGTTTTTTGGTGTCGCCGGTACGGCAGCCCTGACGCTGGCCACGGAGCCTGCCCTGTCCACCCTCGGCGGGGCGGTCGGGGCCAGGGCTGAGGCCGCCGGAGCGGGGTGTTGCCCCGAGGCCGTGGCAGACTCCGCAGGCGCTGCCGCCATCGACCGCCTGCCCATGCGGGCCTTGCTGGTGGATGACGAACTGCAGGCCGATACCCCCTGGGGCCGTGCCACTCGCGAGCTGGTCCAGGACTTGATCCGCCGTGACGTGCGCGTGCTCCAGGCCCTGCGCGCCAAGGACGCCCTGGACGAACTGGCGGCCAACCCGGCCATCGACTGCGTGCTCCTGGATTGGGCCCTGGCCGAGGGCCCGGGCAGCTGGGCCGTGCTGGAAGCCGTGCGCGCCCGGAGCCTGGACCGGCCCGTCTTTCTGCTGACCGACCAGATTTCCGCCGCCGCCATTCCCGGCTCGGCCCTGGCCCGGACCGACGGTTTCATCGTCATGCTGGAGGACACCACGGGCTTCATCAGTGGTCGGGTGGTGGCAGCCATCATGCGCTACCGCGCCGGGGTTCTGCCTCCCATGTTCAAGGCATTGGTGGAATATTCCCAGGCCTTTGAGTACTCCTGGCATACACCGGGACACACCGGGGGCACGGCGTTTCTCAAGTCTCCGGCTGGCCGGGCCTATTTCGAGTTCTTTGGGGAGAGCCTGTTGCGGTCGGATCTTTCCATCTCCGTGGAAGAGCTGGGATCCCTGCTGGACCACTCCGGCCCCATCGGCGAGGGCGAGCGCAATGCCGCCCGCGTGTTTGGCGCACATCAGACCTATTTTGTCACGAACGGTTCCTCCACCTCAAACCGGGTCATTCTCATGGCCAGCGTCACCCGGGATCAGGTGGCCTTGTGCGACCGCAACTGCCACAAGTCCGTGGAACACGCCATGACCATGTCCGGGGCGATTCCCACTTATCTGATCCCCAGCCGCAACGGCCTGGGCATCATCGGCCCCATCCCCCCCAAGCGGCTGACCAAGGAGGCCCTGCGCGCCGCCGTGGCTGAGAACCCCATGGTGACCAAAGGCGTGGACCCCGCGCCGGTGCACGCAGTGATCACCAATTCCACCTACGACGGCCTGTGCTACAACGTGGCCCACGTGGAAACGCTCCTGGGCCAGACGGTGGACCGCCTGCACTTTGACGAAGCCTGGTACGGCTACGCCCGGTTCCACCCCATGTACCGCCAGCGCTTCGCCATGCACGGCGACCCGGCCGACCACACCGCGGACCGGCCCACCACCTTTGCCACCCAGTCCACGCACAAGTTGCTGGCGGCCCTGTCCCAGGCGTCCATGATTCATGTGCGCGACGGCCGCTCGGCTGTCGATCATTCCAGATTCAATGAATCTTTCATGATGCATGCCTCCACTTCGCCGCTGTATCCGCTCATCGCCTCGCTGGATGTTTCCGCGGCCATGATGGACGGCCCCGGTGGTCTGGCGCTGACCTCGGAATCCATCCGCGAAGCCGTGGACTTCCGACAGACCATGGCCCGGCTGCACGCCGAGCACGCTGGCAGTGGCGACTGGTTCTTCGCACCCTGGCAGCCGGAGGCCGTGACCGATCCCGCCACGGGCAGGGCCGTCCCGTTTCAGGACGTCCCCCCGGAGCGATTGGCCGAAGACCCGTCCTGCTGGGTGCTGCGGCCCGGCGCGGCCTGGCACGGCTTTGCCGATCTGCAGGAAGACTACTGCATGCTCGATCCCATCAAGGTCACCCTGTGCACCCCCGGGGCCAGTGCGGCCAAGGGCGTGGAGCAGGCTGGCATCCCGGCCTGCATTGTGGCGGCCTTCCTGGATTCCCGCGGGGTGGTGGTGGAGAAGACGGCGGATTTCACCCTGTTGTTCCTCTTCTCCATGGGCGTGACCAGGGGCAAATGGGGCACGCTCATCAATGCACTTTATGAATTCAAGCGCCACTACGACGCCAACACCCCGCTCAAGCGGGCGTTGCCAGCGCTGATGGAAGCCCACGGCGCACGGTATGCCGGCATGGGGCTCAAGGACCTGGGCGCGGCCATCTTCACGGCCATGCGCACTCTGGGCACCACCGAAGCCATGGCCAAGGCCTTTTCCATCCTGCCCAGGCCGAAATACTCGCCGGTGCAGGCGTATGAACGGCTGGTGCGCAATCAGGTGGAGACGGTCCGCCTGGATGGGTTGGCCGGCCGGGTGGTGGCTACGGGTGTGGTGCCGTACCCTCCGGGTATTCCCCTCCTCATGCCCGGCGAGCTGGCCGGCCCGGCGGATGGGCCCGTACTGGCCTACCTCAGAGCGCTGGAGGCCTTCGACCGGCAGTTCCCAGGCTTTACGCACGAAACCCACGGCGTGGAAGTGGAAGACGGCGCGTACAAGGTGGTCTGTCTCAAGGGCTGACGCCGCTGCGCCCCGCCAGGGAATCAGCTGGCGTTCAGGGCGGAGACATACCAGGCATAGGCCCGGCGGATGCCGTCCTGAAGGGTGATGGAGGGCTTCCATCCCAGGGCCTGCAGCCGGCTGATGTCCAGCAGCTTGCGGGGCGTGCCGTCGGGTTTGCCGGCGTCCCAGACAATCTCACCGTCAAAGCCGACGATATCTCGCACCAGCGCGGCAATTTCGGCAATGGTCTGGTCTTCGCCACAGCCCACATTCAGCAGTCGTGGCGGCTCGTTCTCGCCCAGTTGGAGCACATGCACCACGGCGCCGGCCAGGTCGTCCACATGCAGGAACTCCCGCCGCGGCGTGCCTGTGCCCCAGAGCACCACCCGGGTTTCCTCTGGATTGAGGGTCCGGCGATCTGCGGAAAGGCCCAGCGAGGCGGCGATATCGGCGGGGATGGGGCCAAAGAGCGCCTCGTCCCGCAGGATGCCGGCCAGATCGCCGGCCTTGGCAAGCTTGGCCAGATGGAACTTGCGGAGCATGGCAGGCAGCACATGGCTCTTGAGCAGGTCAAAGGTGTCGTTGTCGCCGTAGAGGTTGGTGGGCATGAGCTGCCAGAAATTGGCGCCATACTGCTGGTGGTAAAACTGGCACATGCGCACACCGGCGATTTTGGCGATGGCATAGGCCTCGTTGGTGGGCTCAAGCGGGCTGGTGAGCAGGTGCTCCTCGCGGATGGGCTGTGGCGCAAGCTTGGGATAAATGCAGGAGGAGCCGAGGAAAATCAGTTTGCGGACGCCGCTTTCCCAGGCACTGTGGATGACGTTGTTTTGAATGGCCAGATTGATATAAATAAAATCGGCAGGATAGGTGCTATTGGCCAGAATGCCGCCCACGCGTGCAGCAGCCAGAATGACATACTCGGGCCGGGTCTCCCGCATGAACTGCTCCACCTCGGTCTGGCGGGTGAGGTCCAGTTCCTTGGAGGAAGGGCCCACGAGATCGGTGCAGCCGGCCCGTTCCAGGGCCCGCCAACAGGCGCTGCCGACCATGCCGCGCTTGCCGGCAACAAAAATGCGAGCGTGTTGATCCACGAGAATGTCCTTGTTGGATGAGGGATGCCCTCATCTACCGCGCAGCCGAGGAGGAATCAAGTCGCAGTTGGCGGGAGCATGCGCCAGCCGACGATCGCGGGGAGGGAGGAAGTGGCGGTTTCATGGTGGAAAGGACAAACCGCAATGCGATATTGCGATTAATCGTAAAGCAAAATAATGTGTTTTGTATAATAATCGCAATCAATACATAAAATTATTCTATCAAATAAGCATATTAAAAACGCAATACGTATTGCGGTTCATGGGATGAGTTGCGATTTGGTTCCAGTGTTGACTGGGCAGCATCCGGCAGCGTATGAAGCAGGCAATAGATTTCGCGACAGTCGCACCTTCGCGCACAACATCTTATTCATACAGTGGAATAAAACACTTCATGTCCCGCAAAACCGCACTCATTACCGGCATCACCGGCCAGGACGGGGCGTATCTCGCCGAGCTCCTGCTGCAAAAAGGCTATCTTGTGCACGGCATCAAGCGCCGGGCCTCCCTGTTCAACACTGATCGTATCGATCATCTCTATCAGGATCCACATGAACAAGAGCGCCGTCTGTTCCTGCATTACGGCGACCTGACGGATTCCACCAATCTGATCCGCATCATTCAAGAGTCCCAGCCGGACGAGATTTACAACCTCGCCGCCCAGAGCCACGTCCAGGTGTCCTTCGATTCGGCCGAATACACGGCCAACGCCGACGCCCTGGGCACCCTGCGCATCCTGGAAGCCGTGCGAATTCTGGGACTTGAGCAGAAATCGCGTTTCTATCAGGCCTCCACCTCCGAGCTCTACGGCCTGGTCCAGGAAGTGCCCCAGACCGAAAAGACCCCCTTCTACCCCCGCAGCCCCTATGCCTGCGCCAAGCTCTACGCCTACTGGATCACGGTAAACTACCGCGAAGCTTACGATATGTTTGCCTGCAACGGCATCCTCTTCAACCACGAATCCCCCCTGCGCGGCGAAACCTTCGTCACCCGCAAGATCACCCGCGCCCTGGCCCGCATCGCCCTCGGCCTGCAGGAAAAGCTCTACCTGGGCAACCTGAATGCCCTGCGCGACTGGGGACATGCCAAGGATTACGTGGAGATGATGTGGATGATCCTGCAGCGCGACACCCCCGACGACTACGTGGTGGCCACGGGCGAGCAGCACAGCGTGCGCGAGTTCGTGACCCTGGCCGGCCGCGAGCTGGGCATGGAAATCGCCTGGGAAGGCGAGGGCGTGGCCGAGCGCGGGCTGCTGGCCGGGTTCACCCCGGGGCATATCGAGGTGGGCGGCCAGAAAATCCGCTTGGATTTCAAGGGGCTCAAGGTGGGCGACACCATCGTGGCCGTGGACCCGCGCTACTTCCGCCCCACGGAAGTGGAAACCCTGCTGGGCGACCCGAGCAAGGCCAACGCGACCCTGGGCTGGGAACCGCGGATCAGCTTCCCGGAACTGGTTCAGGAAATGGCCCGCCATGATCTCATGGAGGCCATGCGCGACGAGATCCTCACGCGCGAGGGATACAGAATCTGTAATTATTTCGAATAAAAATCGCTTACGCCTTCACGGCGTGGAGGATCCTGGCTGCCACCACGGCCGGGGCCAGTTGCTTCTTCGCTTCGCCGGACGTCTCCAGACGGCCCTGCACCTGCATGGGCTGGCTGCGGGACGTCTCAGTGAGCATCTCCTCAAAGGCCTGACGCAGGGCCATGAATCCGGCCTCCACCTCGGGGTATTCGTTGCTGGCCCGCCAGGGAAGTTTCAGCGATTCCGTGTTCTTGCCGCTACGGTGATTGGGCGTGACCAGAACATGGAACTCCGAAGGCGTCCAGTCGCTCCGCTCGTTCTGCCCCGGCCAGCAGAAATTCCAGCCTGCATCCGGCGGCTTTGGAATGCCGCTCTCCACCTGAAGCATGGGCACGGCCAAGCTGATTTCGAATTCCGACAGCGTGACCGTGTACTGCAGTACGGGACGCAAGTTGCCGCGACCTTTGATGATGGTCCACTCAATGCGCATGGGGGGCATTCCTAGGCGGCCCGCATCATTGCCACCTCGCCAAAGGGGGGCGGCGCGGGGTTGCTGGCAGGGGTGACCCACAGGACCGGGTAGTCCGGTTCCGCAGGGTAGCAGTTGCAGGCCAGGTCCGTAAAATAGATGAAGCATGCCGGGCTGATGCCAGATTCATCGAGGCGGGCGAAGGGAGGGCGGAAGTCCGTCCCACCCCCGCCCTTGGCCTCAAAGGCCAAGGGGAGATCCCAGCGGGCCAGACGGGCTTCTGTCGTCAGCCAAGCATCGCAGGTGAACACGGTGATGGCCGTGTCGAATTCCTCCAGAATGGCCGAGAGTTCCGCGGCAAAGGCGTCCAGTTCCGGCTGGGTGATGCTGCCCGAGACATCCACGGCCACGGCCACTTCCGCCAGTTCCTGACTTTCCAGGCCGGGCAGGTACAGCCCCTCGTGCAGGTGGCGGCGGTTTGGGCGGATCCAAGTGAAATCATTGCGAGCGGCTTCCGCCAGAAAGCGCCGCAGGATCTCGCGCCAGCTGACGGACGGGGCCAGGGAACCCAGGATCAGGCGTTCCAGGCTGCCAGGCAGGTCACCGGCTTCCTGGGCCTTGTGCAGGGCCTGCGCAGCGGCCACGCGCCAGGAATCCTCTTCCAGGCGCAGGGCCTGGGCGCCGTCCATGCCATTGGCGGTGGAAGGTGCGTCGCGAACCTCGCCGGAGAGGCCGGGATCGTCGCTTTCGCGGTCCTCGCCGTGCTCGTTGTCTTCGTCGCCCTGGCTGCCGGCGCCTTCCTCGGCGCGGGCAATATCGTCGTCCTCAGCTTCGTTGCCGTCGGGCTCGCTGCGGCCGGCGTCGTCCTGGCTGAGTTCGCCCGCACCGTTGCCGGCCATGTCCTCCTCGGCCTGCACCTCCTGCTGCGGCCCGCCTGTGGCTCCGCCCTTGCGCTCCTCGTCGTGATCGGTCAGGGCGGCATAAATGGCCTCGGCGGTTTTGCCGTGGTGGGCGGGATCATCCAGAAATCCCGTGGGCAGTTCGATACCGGCATCCAGAAGAATGTGGTTGATGGCCAGATCGCAGGCCTTGTTCCAGAGCGTCTTGTCCCGCCCGCCGCGCCGGGTGTGATGGCAGCAGGCCAGATGCAATACTTCGTGGCACTGCAGGCCCTTGACCTTTTCGAGGGGCAGCGCTTCGATATAGTGCGGATTGTACGCGAGCACCCGGCCGTCGCTCCAGGCGGTGCGGCAGGTGGCGTCTTCCCGCAGTTCCAGGCGCAGGGCCAGGGTGGCGAAGAAGGGATGCTCCAGCACCAGCTCGCTGCGGGCCTTGCGCATTTTGAGGGAGGCAGAGTGGGGCATGGGTTCCTGCTGAGGAGGGTGCGGGCAGCTGGTGAGGTGAGCAGGGGCTTACATCAACACGTCGCTGTTGGCGCAGGCCCAGCCGGAAAAGGCTTCGGTCTCGACGATGGCAGGCTCCTGCCTGGCGGCATTGCGCATGAGCAGCACGCCGAATTCCAGGGGCAGCCGGGCAGCCAGGGCGGCCAGACTGGGCATGCATTCGGTGGAGGCGTGGCGGGTCACGCTCTCGCACATGGCGTAGACCACCGCAGGGTCCTCGGGGATGGGGATGCCGCCGGGATCGGCCAACACTGCTTCGGGCCGGGGCAGCACGTCGTAGGCGGCAAGGAAGCCCAGGCACTCCGCCGCGGCCGCCTCGCCCACGGCTCCGCGCAACAAGGCGAGGAGGGTGGAGCGATCCGGCCGGGCGGCGAGGATGCGGGAGACGAACTCCCAGGAGCGCGGCGAGGGAAAAGCCTTCTCCTGCCGCGAAGGGTCGAAGGCGTGGAGGAGGGCGGGACGGAAGCGAAGGAAGGCCCGGAGCCGGGGATCGACTCCCTGCCCGGCGGCCCAGGCGAGCCAGTCGTCAAGATCAGGCTCGAAATCGAGATGGACCATGCGGTTGGCCAGGGCCGAGGGCATGCGGTGGGTCACGGCGCGGTCGGACTCGCGGTTGCCGGCAGCGAAGACGGTCCAGCCGTCCGGCAGTTCGTACTCGCCAAGCCGGCGGTCGAGGATCAGCTGATAGCAGGCGGCCTGCACCAGAGGCGGCGCAGCGTTCAGCTCGTCCAGAAAAAGAATGCCCGCGCCTTCGCGCGGCAGAAAGGCCGGCGGGCACCAGACTGCCGCGCCCTGGGTATCGATACGCGGCAGGCCACGCAGATCCACTGGATCCAGCAGCACGGCGCGGATGTCCAGCAGGGCCAGCCCGCGGGCTGCCGCCACCTGGGCCACCACCTGGCTTTTGCCAACACCGGGCGCGCCCCAGAGAAAGGCGGGCTGCCGGATGGCCAGCAGGGTGTGCAGGGCAGTGACGATTTCGGTCGGTTTCATGGACGGTCTCCTCCGCAAACGGTTTGAGTCCTGATAGTGAAGTTGAGAATCAATGTCAATATCTGGGCCGGCGAGGGCAGGGGGTCAGAACATTTACAACGGTAAGGACGGGGGCTCAGTACAGATGCGGTCCGTCGCCCAGAGGCGAGGCGTTGCAGAACAATGTGACAGAATCGCTGCCTGCGCTTCGGGTATGGTTGCCGATCAGGCCGCGCTGGTGGCCAGTCTCGCCAGTCTCGGCCTTGTGGCCAGTGGCATGGGTGGAGGCTGCAGAGGCGGCATGCAAGGCGGGGTGTGGCGCCCGAAGTAAGTGCCCGGAGGCTGCGGCCTGGCGGACCAGCCCAGCCAGCACGGAAGATGCGACTGTCTCGGCCATCTCCAGGAGACCACCCTTGACAATTGCAGAGATACCGCTATATTTTCTCCACCTGAAGGGGAGTAGCTCTTTCGGACAAGGTCAACAGTACTGGCGTTTCAGGCATCTCTTGCGGAGGTGCGGGGCGCTTGGCCTTGTCGTCGGAATATCGCCGATGAGCAAGACCTTCAGCATGAGTAATCATGCTGGAGGTCTTTTTTATGGGACCTCCAGCCCAACCCCGGCGCGACCATCGTGGCCGGGATGCATGGAGGTTCCCGTGCACGACGTGTCGTCTGTTCCCCTGACTCCTGACCAGATCCCCCCTGCCGTTCCCGTTGTGGAGCGCGCCCCGCAACATCGGTTGCTTCGCACGCTGTGCGGGCCGGTGCTGGCCCTGCTGGTGGCGCTGCTGGCCTTTGAGCCGGCAGAAGCCAAGCGCATGGGCGGGGGCAAGTCCTTTGGCAGCCGCAGCTCGCAGTCTGGCTCGTATTCCAAGCCCGTCCCGCCCAAGGACGCGTCTTCGCCGTCCAATCCCTCCACTGTCCAGCGGCAAAACTCGGCCCAGCAAGGCGCGGCGCAGCCTGGTGGCCTGGGCTCGCGATTTGGCGGGCTGGGAGGCATGCTGGGCGGCATGCTGATGGGCGGGCTTTTGGGCTCGCTGTTCTTTGGCGGCGGCATGGGTGGCGGATTCGGGATCCTGGAACTCCTGCTGCTGGTGGGCGTGGGCTTCATGATCTTCAAGTTCCTGCGCTCGCGCCGCGCGGCTTCTCCCGGGCGAGCAGGTTCCCAGGGTGGGGATCGTCTGGCCTACGCTGGCGCCGGTGCCGACTCAGTGCGCAGTCAGCCGCAGGCCCCTACCCGGGACAACAGCAGTGACAATGGCTGGGGTGCGCTGCGTTCCGAGCCGGCGGCCGCGCTTGCGCCGGCAGCGTCCCTGTTGCCCGCCGGCATGGATGAGGCCGAGTTCCTCGAAGGCGCCAAGGCCCTCTTCGTCCGGCTGCAAGGCTCCTGGGACCGCCGGGATCTGGCGGATATCGCCACCTTTACCAGCCCGGAAGTCCTGGCCGAAATCACCCGTCAGGCCAAGGAAGATCCCACTCCAGGCCAGACGGAACTGCTGCTGGTGGATGCGCGGGTGATCGAATCCCAGCGTGAGGGCGCACACACCATCATCTCGGTGTTCTTTGACGTGCTGCTGCGGGAAGACGCCACAGCCGAACGGCCGGAGCAGGTTCGGGAAGTCTGGCACATCCGCCGGGACGAGGCCGCGGCCCGGCCCGAGTGGATTCTCGAAGGCATCCAGCAACTGGCCGTGTAACGCGCGGCCTTTGTGCTGTTGATCTTGACCGGGGCGGATGGCCCGCCCCGGTCCTTTCCCAAACTCATGCGCCAAGTTGTTTCAGGAGCATTGCCGTGGGCACTGCATGGATGTGGATTGGCTTCAATCTGTTGGTCTTGCTGTTGCTGGCCCTGGATCTCGGCCTGCTGCACCGCAAGGGGCGGGAGATCAGTGTCCGGGAAGCACTGCTGCTGACCCTGGGCTATGTGGTCCTGGCCGGGGCCTTTGGTCTGGGCCTGTACTTCACCCTTGGTCCGCAGGCGGCGACCGAGTATTTTACCGGCTATCTCATCGAAAAGAGCCTGAGCATCGACAATATCTTTGTGTTCGTGCTCATTTTCATGCATTTTGCCGTGCCGCGCTGCTCGCAGCACAAGGTGCTCTTCTGGGGCATTCTGGGTGCGCTGGTGATGCGGGCCACGCTCATCGTGACTGGCGCGGCAGTGATTGCGGCCTTCAGCTGGCTGATTTACGTGTTCGGCGCGTTCCTCATCGTCACCGGCGTGAAGATGCTCGTGGCCGTGGGCGAGGAGCCGGACCTGGAAAAGAACCGGGTCAACCGCTTCATGCGCCGGCATTTCCGGGTCACGGAAGGCTTTGAAGGCGATCGATTCCTCGTCCGGCGCAACGGGGTGCGCTACATCACGCCCCTGCTCATCACCCTGGTGCTGATTGAGTTCACGGACGTGGTCTTCGCCCTGGACTCCATCCCGGCCATCTTTGCCATCACCACGGATCCCTTCATCGTCTACACGTCCAACGTCTTTGCCATCCTGGGGCTTCGGGCGCTGTATTTTGCGCTGGTGGGCGTCATCCACCGGTTCCATTATCTCAAATACGGCCTCTCCCTGGTACTGGTCCTGGTGGGAACAAAGATGGTCATCAACCATTTCTTCGCCGCCAAGATCATTCCCACGGAATGGACGCTGCTGCTCACGGGCTTGCTCATTGCCGGCTCGGTGGCCTTTTCCCTGCGGCGGACCCGTGCCCTCGGCGCGGAACAGGCCGGGCAGGAGGGAGTCGCCCGGGAAGCCTGGACCGGCTGGGTTCCCGGCAGTCCGGCTGTGGAGCCTGCCACGCCAGAGCGGCCTCTCGAAGGTGGGGGATAACGTAAAATGATCAATAAGAGTGGCGGATAAATTAAACAGGGATGCCCGCCCGGAGCCGCCGCCGCGACCTGTACGGCAGCTCCGGGCGGGTGTGTCCTCACCGGAGAATCGGCGTGGAGGCTATTCCGGCCGGACGAGGATTTTGATATGCTTGTCCTTGTGGTTCAGAAGCTCCAGAAAGCCTTTGTCCACAATCTCTTCCAACCCGATGCGGCCGGTGATCAGCGGGGCAGCCTGGAGCTTGCCATTGGCCAGCAGGGCCGAAACGCCCTGAAAATCCGACAGCGTATAGGCCAGGGTGCCGATGAGCTTCTTGTCCGTGCCGCTGAGGCTGAAGAAGTTGAAGCTGCTGGGCTCCTCGAAGATGCCGACGATGACAGCCCTGCCGGCGTTGCGGAGGACCTCCACAGCCAGCGGACCCGTGTCCTTGTGCCCCACGCACTCGAAGGAGACGTCCGCGCCGGAGCCGCCGGTCATGGCCTTGATTTCAGCCACAGCGTCGCACTCTCTGGGGTTCAGGACCACGTCCGCCCCGCATTCCCAGGCCTTGGCCGTGCGGGCCGCAGACATCTCCAGTACGATGAGTTTGCCCGCCCCCGCGGCCTTGGCTGCCATGAGCGTGCCCAGGCCGATGGTGCCTGCGCCAATGACCACCACCGTCTCGCCCAGGATGGTCCCGGCCTCGCGCACGGCCTTGAAGCCTGTGGCCAGGGGTTCGATGACCGCCCCGGCCTCTGTGGAAACGCCCTCGGGCAGCACGTAACACAGCTCGGCCGGCACGTTGACGTAGGGCGCAAAGGCGCCGTCGTTGTGCAGGCCGGTAAAGGCCAGCTTTTCGCATACGTTGTACCTTCCGGCCCGGCAGGTGACGCATTGGCCGCAATGCTGGCAGGCATCCGGCGCCACCACATCGCCAACGCGGACGTTGGTCACGCCCTCGCCAACCTCCACCACAGTGCCGGTGAACTCATGGCCCAGGATCAGGCTGCCCTGCTTGCCGGTCAGAGGGTGGGGGGCATTCACGGGAATGAAGATCGGCCCGGCAGCGTATTCGTGCAGGTCCGAGCCACAGATGCCGCACCAGGCGACTTTGATTTTGACCCACCCCGCAGGCGGGAAGGGTGGGACCGGAACCGTCTCGACGCGCACATCCTTTCTGCCATGCCATACGGCGGCGCGCATGGTGGCTTGTTGCGAAGTCTCACTCATGGGAACTCACTTTGTTGAAGGCGCCATGATTCGGCAACGAAAGAGCACGGGACACGGCTCCGGCGTAGCACCAACCATGCCGCAGGATGCACGCATGGAGGGGAATATGCTGAAACGCGATAACAGCTAGAAAGACATGGCACTATGCGCGGGTTCGCCAG
>NZ_BAAIGQ010000006.1:270000-796717 GCF_054653055.1 Megalodesulfovibrio paquesii
GCCCCTCAAGCGAGTTCCCAGCGATCAATCAGAACTTCAAGCAGGTCCTTTTGCCGTTGATCGACAACAGATGGTGTCCATTCAGCGGTTTTAAGAACCTGCGTCGTCAGAACGTATGACGACACTCCTCGCTTCCCGCCAAAGTACGCTGTCTTCTTGGTGTCGAAATCGAAGTTTTGTGCTTTCGAGTTCCGCTTCTGTGTAAGGGGCACAAGATTCGCTATGCGATGAACCCAGCTCTTCCGTCCGTCTGGATCGGGCCATAACCTCTCCCATTCGCTCCCGTCGCTGACGGTTTGCGGAAGAACGTGCTCGATAGTCAGTAGGGTTGGATCATAGGTTGCGGCCCCATCTGACAGGAATGAATCCAAGCGCAGGATAAGGTAATTTCGGCGGCGAGCCGTCAACTCATAGATCTTGCCATCAAGGGCTTCTTTCATCTCATCGATTTCAGCCTTGGTCAGTTCGACGCTGACGGCAGGTGCATCCTTTGAATGCGGCGCTTGCAGGGAAGCAATAACCTCTGCATAACGTTCGATGCGTTGATTCACGTTTTTTGCGCAAATATGCAGATAGGCCGCCAGGCGCTCCAACTTTGTAAAGAACCACAGAACGTATTCCGGGTGATCTTTCTTCTGTGAAAGGAAGAGGATCGCTGGCGGCAGCCAATCGGAGTTATCGATGCGATTCAGCCATTTCAGAAGACGATTCACGTCCTCAGCATTTTTCGTGGACACATATTGCTGTGATTTTGCGATGAGGTATGAATCGGCGTAGGGCTCCAGGACTTTTTCAATCAGGTCTTCCGGGGTGGCTACCACGCTCAGCACATGCTCCTTGAACTCCTCAAGTAGCGCACGCTTGGCCTTTTCCCGAGCATAAATCATCCGGATGTGTCCAAACAGGTCATTGAAACCATTCCTGCCGGTTTGAACTTCGAGTTCCTCCCATTTTTCAGTGAACTCATCCTGACGCGCCGGGGCAATTCGCCCAATAACATCAGCCTTAACAATATCGGAAGGGAGCAAATCTAGGCCTCGGTTGTTCAGCACTGAGAACACCCTGAAGGCGGATTGCTGGCTTGGCGTTGACACCGCCACCAAAAAGCACCGTTGAACCAGAAACGCGCCAAAAGCACATAGCTTGTCGGCGTCACTGCCGAAGGTATTTTTAAGTCTGTCCAGCAACAGGCGACTGTTCGACTGAATATTCTTCTGAGATTCGTTGTCGAGACCAGCAGGATCAAGGCCGAGCAGGGTATCAAAATCAAGAGACTGAACGTGTTTCGTAAAAAACTCACGGTCTCTTTCTCGGAGAGAAAGCCTCGGTTTAGGCTTCAGTCCCTGGGAGGCACGTCCTGGCTCCCTTATGTAGTTCTCGAAGTCACTCCTCAGATCGCCCGAAAGATTTGACGTTATCGATGAGAGGAGAATCGTCAGCGTCGTTAATCTCTGCTGACCATCAATGACCTCAGAGTATGGCTTTCCTTCTTCTTTGATCAGAACAATGCTGCCGAGGAAATAAGTGTCTTCCTTCTCGCGGACGTAAAAATCATATAGGTCGTCAAACAGCTCGGACGCCTGGTCCACTGTCCACGCATACGGCCTCTGATACGACGGTATGACATAATCAAAGTCGGAGCTGAATATTTTCGAGAGAGGATATTCGGCACCACTGATTTTTTTGCTCATCTTGTCTCCTTGTTATTAACCATCTTCTCGAAATTCCAGCTCCGCTAAACTGGGACGACGCTGCCGCATCCAGGCCCGGATATCTGGCTTCTGCCACCGGTTTGAGGCGATACCTGGATCTGCGTGCTGATCCGCTCCTTCAAGGCGGGCACGTGCGAAATGACGCCGATCAGCTTGCCGTCCTGCTGCAGGCCCGCGAGGGTTTCCAGGGCGGTGTCGAGGGCTTCCTCGTCCAGGGTGCCGAAGCCTTCATCCAGAAACAGCGAATCCACCCGGACATTCTTGCTGGCCATATGGGACAACCCAAGCGCCAGGGACAGGCTGACGATGAAGCTCTCGCCGCCGGAAAGATTCTTCGTGGACCGAATCTCTCCAGCCTGATAGTTGTCGACCACGTTGAGCTCAAGGGGCTGAGCATCGTCTCGGGCCAGCAAGTAACGGTCGGTCATTTTCTGCAATTGCCGGTTGGCGTGACCAATCATCATTTCGAAGGTCAGCCCCTGGGCAAAATTGCGGTACTTCTTTCCGTCTGCGGAGCCGATCAATTCGTGCAGGTTTTCCCACCTGCGGCACTCTTTTTTCTGGGCCTCGATAGCTGCCTGCTTTTCCTTTATCCGCTCTTTAGCGGCCGCATTTTCACTCAACTTGTGCTTGAGACCGGCAATGATGTCCCGTAGCTCTTTCAGGGCCTCCTCTTGCTTTTTGAATTGGGGCTCGAGCTCTTCCAATGATTTGTCGGTGATCTTGCTGGCCACTTCCTTAGCCAAGCGCGTTTCCCGATCCTTCTGTCTGGCTTTCAGATCTGTTTGACGCTCATCAAGATCCTTGGCCGTGGCTGTCAGCTCCGCCCGAGCTTCAGAGGGCAGTATGGCCGCCAGGAACTGTTCTTCATTTGAAAAGCCAACAGGCGCGAGCGCTGCGGAGAATTCTGTTTCAAGCCTTCTCAGTTCCGGTTCTCGTAGGTCGATGCGTTTCTTCAGAGATTCGACATGGGCCTTCGCGGTATTCCATTTTTGTTGGAGCTCATTGTGCCGGTCTCTGACCTGCTTTTCGGCACCTTCGGCATCCGAAATCGCCTTGTTTAAACGGCGCTCCTCATCGTCGGGATTCTTGTCGCCGTACAGTGCATTGCGCTCATCACTTCCGATGGCGAGATCCTTTTTCAAGGTCTCCAGGCGTTCCAGCTTTTCATTCAGGGCGGTGCTTTGAGTTTCGATAACCGCATCCAGCCGCTTCACCTCGCTGTCGATGTCGGCAATCTGTTTCTCGATGTCCGCCTTTTTCTTGACCTGGGCCTGCCACGCCTTCAGCCGCGCCGTGAGGGTTTCGATCAGTGATGAAATGTCCGTTTCGGAGATGTCCGCAATACCAAGCGGCTGGAGCTTGGTAGCAACAGCCTGCCTGTGTTCGGCAAAATCGGCACGGAGTTTCACCAGGCCGTCCTTCACCTCGGCGAGGGCTTTCTCGGCAGCCTTCTTGTCATTAGCCGCTGCTGACTCCAGCTTTTCACCATCCGTAAGGTTTGTGCGGGCCAGTCGTTCAGCGTCTTCGAGTTTCTTGATGGCGGCTTCCTGATCCTCGGCTTTGCTGATCAGGCTGGCCAGGGAATCGATCTTCCGTTCGGTTTCATCGGGGACAGGGACATTCCCTTCCGCGAAGGGGTGTTCGGTCGCGCCGCAGAGCGGACAGGGCTTGCCGTCTTCCAGTTTTGCCCGGTGATCTTCAAGTTCCGCAATTTTGGTCAGGAAGGCCATTTCACGCAGCAGGGTTTCCTTCTCGGTGCGGTATTCCCGCAACAAGCGGTCTCCCAGCAACTGGCTCAATGCATCTTTGCCCTGCTGAAGCTGTTTTAAGGCGTCCTCCAGTTCCTGCTTCCGAATGCCGGATTGCTTTTGACAGTCGTCGAGTGACTTTGTCGCCAGTTCCAGAGTCGTATTGGCCGCTTCTTGAGCAGCCTCTTTTTGAACGATTTCTTTTTGTTTGGAGAGCAGGCCGCCGATCTGTTCTTCAACGCCAGCCAGACCACTTATCAGCCATTCATCCTGTGCATGCTCCTTGAGATAGCCGTCCACAAGATCCAGCGTCTCATGAGCCTTGGATCGTTTGTCCTGCTCTTCGAGCCGTGTCTTTTTGTCTGCATCAATTTTTGCCGTAGCCTTCTTGCAGCCCTCATCCTCTTCCGATACAGCTTTTTTCTGATCGGCATGTTTCTGATCAAGGGAGCGGACCTTCTGCAATGTAGGCGTGGCCGCTTTCAGCTCTTCTTTGGCCTGAGCAGTTTGTTGCTCAGCTGATTTCAGTGCCTCGGCCTGTTCCTTGGCGGAGGATTCCAGTCCAGGAAGCGCCTCTTCCTCGGCTTTCAAGCCTGCACTGTCATCCGCCTGCTGTTTGCGGGTGGCGGTGAGCGTTGCGTATGCGCCGTCCAGCGAGGCGGCACTCAAAGCCCGGCCCAGCTTTTCACGATCCGGTTTGAACGCCTCGATATCGCCCTGCAGCTTGCTCGCTTCATCGGCCAGGTTGACGATTTCCTTCTTCAGCCCATCGATGGTGGTGAGCCAGGCTATGGCCTTCCCGGTATCAGCCGTCCTGGCGGCAAGGTCTGTCTCATCCTTCTGCTTTGCATCGAGTGCCTGCCCAATCTCTTGTTCCTGCTCCGGCTCAAGAATCACGATGCCTGCCGTTTCAGCCTGGAGCAGGTTCAGTTTTTCCCTCTCTTCGCGCTGGCGTTCATGGACACGGATGGATATCTGACTGTAGATCTCTGTACCCGTTATCTGCTCCAGGATAGGAGCCCGATCATCCGGTGCCGCTTGGAGGAACGCGGCAAAGCCGCCCTGGGCCAGCAACATGGAGCGGGTAAAACGGTCAAAGTCCATGCCGGTAGCGGACTCGATCTGGTCGGCTACACCTCTGATCTTGGATTCGAAAATTTCACCGGAATCGGCATTGGCAATTTCGTGCTTCGGGGCCTGGAGTTCACCATCCGGCTTCTTGCGTGCCCGGTGTTGGCTCCAGTGACAGCGGTAACGCCCGGTCTGGGTTTCGAAGGTCACCTCGGCAAAGCACTCGCCGGTCTGGCGGGACATGATTTCGTTTCCACTCTTGGTGACCTTGTTCAGGCGAGGCGTCCGCCCGTAAAGAGCGAGGCAAATGGCATCGAGGATGGTGGTCTTCCCCGCGCCGGTGGGACCGGTGATGGCGAAGATGCCGTCAGACGCGAAGGCCGGATGCATCAGATCGATTTGCCATTCGCCGACCAGTGAGTTCAGATTCTTGAAGCGTACCTGCAGTATTCTCATCGACAGCCCCGCTATTCCGCCTGCACATCGTCTTCATAGAGAGACGAGACCGTTTCCTGATAGGCCCGAAGCAGCTCAGGCCGCTGCTCTTCGGGCACGTCATGGACAGCGAGGCATCGTTCGAACACGTCGTTCACGTTCAAATCGTCGAGTGTTTCCTCTTCATGGATTTGTCCCAGCACGCGCTCGATGATGCGGTTGTTCTTTATCCGGAGAATTTCCATTTGAGTGCCGGAAATCGCTGCCTCCAGGCGCTCACGCAGGTCGCCAATGACTTCAGTGCCGTCGTAAATGACTTCGAGCCAGCCTTGGGAGTCCGTCGCCGACAATTCAATGATGCGGTTTGAGATGCCTTCCCAGTCTCCCTTGACGCGCTCAAGTTTCTGAAAAATTGGCACATCGATCAGCTGTACGGATGCAGCCGTGCTGTGGAACTCAACCTGGCAAACGCTCTTCTGCTGTTTTGCCTCTCCGAACCCCATGGGCAGAGGAGAGCCGCTGTACCGAATGGTTTCGGAGCCGTTCACCTTTTGCGGGACGTGGAGGTGCCCCAGCGCCAGATAGTTGAAGCAGGCAGGAAAAATCCCGGCAGTCACGTGAGCCAAGGAGCCGACATAGAGTTCGCGCACGCCATCACCATCGACGGTTTGTCCACCTGCGGTGAACAGATGTCCCGTGCCAACGATGGGAATATCGACCCCGAGTTCCTCGCGCTTCTGCTCGGCCAAGGCGGCGACGGCGGCGTAATGGGTGCGAATGCCTTCGATCAGTTTCCGCTCCTTGTCCTCGACGCTCTCACCCGCTTCCGCCACGCGGATATCCCTGTCGCGAAGGTAGGGCACGGCGCAGACAATCAATTCCGGAGCGTCCTGCTCATTACATAGCACCAGCACTTCGTCTTCCGGGGATGAGGTGCTACTACCGACCACGTGGACATCAAGGGCCTTGAGCAGCTCCTTGGGAGCATTGAGAAAGGACGGCGAATCGTGGTTGCCCGCGACGACAACAACATGCCGACAGGATGAGGCGGCCACCCGGCATAAAAAGCGGTAATAGAGCTCCTGGGCACGATTGCTCGGAGCGCTGGTGTCAAAGACATCACCTGCCACCAGCAGGGCATCAATCTCATTTTGCTGAATCGTCTCCGCCAGCCAGCTCATAAAGGCCTCGAACTCCTCGTAGCGCTTTCTGCCGTAAAGGGTGCGGCCGATATGCCAATCGGATGTGTGGAGCAATTTGAGCGGCGGCAATTTCTGATTCATTGGGAATCCCCGCCTTCCTGCGGAGAATCGTCATCAGCTTCCGCTTCCGATCCTGCCCAATCGCTGGTGATTTTATCCCAATCGATTGGGCGAGGTTCTTCGTTGGTCCAGACCTTCCAGAAATCCGGGTCGTCAGATTCCGGTCTTTGACCGTCCTCAAGATGTTTCACCTCAACGAGCGCGGGTACCTTTGAGGCAATGCCCAGGAGAATGCAATGGCGTGTGGGCAGGCTGGGCAGTTCCCGAAGCAGTCCGCGTGCATTATCAGGAACCAAACGGGAGATCAGCTCTTGATCCCGATCATTCGTAATCCGGTGAAGAAGGAAGGAATTACATTGAGACAGCACGGTTTCGGATAGCTCGGAAGGCCTCTGTGACGACAGTACAAGCCCCAATCCGAACTTGCGCCCCTCTCTCGCGACTCGTTCAAAAATCCCTCGACACATATCAGCAGGGCTTGGGATTTCATCTCCGCGAGGGAGCCGCTTCGCTACGAACGTGTGTGCCTCTTCCAGAACAAGTACGGTGGGTAGGTTCTGGTTATTGAGTTTCCGGTAACGCTGCAGTGATTCCAGTATCAGCCGTGATGAAACGGCGATCACAAGATGGAGAATTTCATAAGGAACAAGGGACAGGTCTATTACGGCAACAGGACCGTTTCCACCACCGTCGGAGCCGACATGAAGATCAAGCCAATCTTTCAAAGATACAGAGGAATCGGGGTTAATGACGCCATTCATTCTCGGATCTGACATGATCCCTTTGATCCGCATCGTCAGAGTAGAGATGAATTGGGACGCCGAGCCACCTTCTTGCATTGCCAAGGATTCAAGATGTTCAGCCAAAATCTGAGGATCAAAAGGCAATGGGCTGTCTTCGTTTACCGATCCAGCATTTTCGCCTTGAGGAAATCCCTGGAATATATTCTGAAGCCATTGGCCGACCGAAGATAAATCGGTATCACCAAAGTCATTGAAACCGGTCCTTCCATCCCGACCTGTCCACATTCTGTTGTCGATGATTTGCTTGATTGCGGCGGCAGCTCTTTCAGTACGAGTTTTAATATCTCCCGAAAGTTCCTGGGCATAGGTTGAAACATCTTCCCAAAAACGAGTAAGCTGCTGGCCGCAATTATTGCTGCTCTGAAAACCAATAGCGCCGGTTCCGGCGTATTGAAGAAGAAAAGAATCCAGCGATTTGCATCTTGCAAATAACCGGTTTTCTATGGTGAGCGTTATTTGCTTATTCGATCTTAGATTTCGCAATGCTTCTTGCAACAACGGCCTTTGAGCGCGTGGTGCCGCCTGGGCAACTGCTGCCCACTCCGAGCTATTCCACATCCAGGCAGGTAGAGTGAATTCTGCGGCATCGGAGTTGGTAAGCGGTGGAACCTGAAATACCCTACAGCCCGCTCCCAAATCCTGAAAACATTTCGAATACTCACCATTAGGATCAAGGATTATGAACCGAGCGTTTGGATTGGCTTGTCCGTTTTGAGCTTCCTCGGCTCCCTCAGGAATCTCGGGTTTCTTTAAAGATTTCTGAGCCGATTCAACGGCAGACCGCACCAAGGCTGCCAAGGTGCAAGACTTACCGCTACCGGTGTTACCCAAAACGGCAAGATGGCGGCCAAACAGCTTGTCAGGGTCAACCGCGATTGGAGCATCATGTGCGATAGGACAGGTTCCCAGAGGAACTCGGCTATCCTTTCCTTGGCCGGTAACTATGGCAATGGTTTGCTCCCTTGTTGGCAGAATTACTGGATCACCAACTGAGGGGAAACTCTGGACACCTCTCTCGAGCCGCCATTTATTCTTTTCCGAAAGCAGGGTTCCAATCGGACACACCGCCATTTTTCGCAGCGGGAATGGCAGGTCGATCAGGCCGAAATCCTTGAGCCCTTGTCGTTTGGGATAGGCCGATCTTTCCACGCCCAGCCACACGACGATCCCGACGACCGCCCCGGATTCGTTGGGCAGCAGAACGAAACTGTTTATTCTCGGAAAGGGTGTCGGGACGCCGGTGTTGAGGGCGGTATTTCTGGGAGAATCGATATCCAGCAACACCTTGATTTCATCTGGGGCAACGCTCTCCACCGTCCCGATTGTCAGGGATGAAATCTTGGAGATCGGTGAGGTCATGCCTCGTCCTCCTCGTCTTTATGGGAGGAAGGTTCCCAACCCCGGTTTCGAAGCAATTCGGTCTGCCGGATGGTGATGCGGTCTATCGCTGGCTTCGGAAGGTAGTTTTCGACCAAGGTCGGCATGTTCCCAAAGTGCGGTCCGATCAATAACGATATCTGCGCTTTTCTGCCGACGTGCTTGCAGAAGGAGCTAATCCGCCCCCCTTCATCACCGAAGGAAATAATGACCAAATGCGTCGATGGAATCGTCAGCATGTCGGCGATGGTGCGGTTGATGTGCTCGTCACCAAAGCCATACCCATAGGTGACAAGCACCGAGTTCGGGCGGCAGACCGCAGCCGCATAATCGCGGAACAACTCGACGTATGGGTATTCGGATGTCTCCCGGTCCTTGGCCGAGTTCGGGTAGATCATCACGGAATCGCTTGGCTGGTCGTTGATCGCTGGATGGTCATCCTGCGGGCCGAATGGCAGACCAACCTTTCTTACAAAGCTATTTCGGTAAACCCAGTCCAATGACCCGTGCAGCTTGGTAAGACGAACTACGCCCTCCAGGTAACGTGGCTCACCACGTATGCCAGGTGGGTTGTAGTGCATATCGATGTCCAAGCGAGAAGACCTGAAAATCGGTTCAAGGCATCCGACGAAGCGATCAAGCAAGTGAAGACCCGCCAGATCTGCACCATATTCGATCAACCGGTCGTAATTGGTCGTAAAGATATGGAGGCGCTCCCTTGTTGCTGTCCGGCTAGAGAAGCTGAGCAGGAAAGAGACGAGCATGACAAGCGGATCGAGCTTCTCCGAAGCTTCTTCCCCGGCTGCAGGTTCTGCATCTGCTGGTTCTGGTGCCGCGCATTTTTCGACCGCTGATTTCAGATCCCGCTCGGTTTTGGAGATACCGTTCAGAAACTTTTTGAACAAAGCATCAAGGGCGGAGATGACCTCGGTATGACGGTCATCGCCCAGAATTTTCAAACCTTGGGCCAACGAGTTGGCGGCCCGGATCTGATCCTCAATATTTGCCTCGCCGCGTCCCATAGCCACAGCGGCCTGCTGGGCGGCATCCTTTAGCTTGTCGTCCAGTGGGAAGCCACCATAGTCACAAGCCATGTCGGCTGCGCTAGTTCCAGCCTGATATGAAACTGCCTTTGTGAAACCGCTGCCAAGCAAGAGAGCAAGATGCTCGCTCTGAAAAACAGCCGCCAGCCAGGGCTCAATGTGCTTTTTCTGGAGCTCGATGCTTTTGCTGTCATCCGGGTTCTGGACATCGAGGTTTTCCTCGTTCCCGATGCGATAAACGTGAGTTCCCCATGTGTTTTTGCTCATTTCACCATCCCCCTCAGCCGGGCAAACAGCTTGTCGATATACCTGTCACGATCATTGGTCATGAACAGCACGTGCATATCCTCGAGCTCGTCCTGTGTGTTATCCCATTTCAGTTGCGGGTATCGCGTCCAGGAAAGGATGAAGCTGTTGAGGATCACGGTTGGGTCCTTCAAACGTTGCTCGACATCCTTGATCCGCTTGTGGAACAGAACCTTCTCGCTGGCGGGGCCTTCGTGCAAAAGACCGTGCGGCTCGATGAAGGTGACGTACTGTTTCCCGCCAATCAGCATCCAAAGAATGAAATCAGGGTGGAAGTTGCCCGCCTCGAAGAATCCCACGCCTTTACCCCGGCTCATGTTCCTGAGCAGGAAGAGTTCCATTCCTTCCTTTTCCAGAGCGGCTTTGTGGCCGTCGCACCAGCTCTTCAGATCGGTGACAAACTGATATTCGCTCTCGTTGAGGGCGACAGGCAGGATGGTGATTTTCCCACCGCGCCGGACGTGAAAGAGCGGCTGGAACAGGTGCTTGCCGAAATTGCAGGCGTTCAGATCACCAATCTTCAGCAGATCATCCTTCTTCTGCTCCAGATCCTTCTTGATCTGCTGAATCCCCTGGATGACCTGTTCTTCATCGCCATCCACGATGAGCTGATAGAATTCCTCCTGCGGGATGTTGTCATCATCCGGCGTAAGGTCGCGAAGCTCCAGACGCGGTTCAATGTATTCCCGTTTGCGATAGTTGTAGTAGTGATCGCAGTACCGCTTCAGAAGCTCTGACGCCACCTGCTGCAGCAAGAGCACGCCATCAAAGGTTGCCGGGTTCAGGCGGGTTTCGGGCAGGTAGAGGGTGTACCAGTTCGGGTCCCCCAGCAGACGTTGAATGCCATCCTTGGTGATGTTGAAGTTGTACCAGCTCCGTTCGCGCTTGAACCGCTCCAGCTCGAAAAAGAGCGTATCATAGTCCAGCAGAGCCAAATGCTGTTCACGCAATGACACCTTGTCCTTCTGTGTCGCCAGGGATGTACCGCGTGACTGCATGGCCTGAATGCGCGGGTACCAGTCGGCGACTACCGTGTTGTGCGTCATGTAGTCCGGGATATCCCCGACAGTGGGCACCGCTGCATCTTTCTTGAAGTCGTATTCCTTGCCGTCAGAGGCCTTCCGCTTAGGGCGAAGGATTTTAAGCTTCTTGCCGAAGTCATAGGTGACATTCAGCGGTATGGTAATGGTCTTGCGGCGCTCGTTGCCGGGTAGGCCTTCCTCTTTGAGGAACTCGCGGAACTTCTCCATGAAGTCGGCTTCGATGCCGAACACGTTGAGGGTTTCCAATTCCTCGATGAAGGTCGGCCGGAGCGGAGCATGGGAATGGCCGCTGCGCTTGAGGCTCCACTCGTAACCCTTCAAGCGGACACCACGCCCAAAGAGCTGAATAATCTGCGAGCCTTCCGAGCGCCCGACATGCATCAGGCCCATGGTGCTGACGCGCCAGCAGTCCCAGCCTTCAACGAATTTCTTCGAGCCGATAAGCAGATTGACCGGTGACGTGGAATCCTTCACGGAGGCGAACATCGCCTCGGTAAAGTCACTGTCTTCCACGGTCAGTCGTGTGCCATTCTGTGCTGCCACTTCGGCCACGTGGTCGCACAGGCTCTTGGCATCACCGACGTTGATCAGACCGAAGGCCGTCTCGCTCGTGCCCACACGCAAGGCCACTTCGCCGGATTCGCCTTTGATGCGATCCAGTGACAAATGCCCGCCTGCGGCATGGTTGAACAGCCTGGCGAGAATATCCCGGTAGAGGGCTTCAACAGTTTCGCCGCCATTCATGGCCCGGGCCAGATAGGTAAAGGCCCCGGCAAAGATGTCGTTCCCATCCTTGTCCAGCAGGCCGGTATCCTGGCCTTTGCCGGTGAGGATCTCGTGCATGCGCCGCGTAGCCACTTGGCTGTTGTCGAGGAAGTCGGCGATAAACTGGATGATGAGCGCCACGTCCGTGGCCACGATCTGTTCATCCTTGCTCATCTTGCCCGATGAAACCGTGCTGCCGACAAAGACCCACAGCGGCTTTTCCAGATTGAACGGCTCGAAATCTTTCGCCTTTTCCTCGTAGATCCGGAGTTGCTGATAGAACTTCAGCAGACAGGCTGTCATATAGATCGACTGCGTCTCTTCGAATGACCCTGGCAGGTTCAGGATCTGATAATCCTTGCCGAAACCGTCCTCATAGAACCACCGGTAGGAGTAATCAAAAACGACCGTCTTGGCGTAGCTGTTCTCAAAATCGGCATTGCCTGATGCCTGAACAGCCTGCTCGAAGGTGGCCGAATACTCGAAGGTGAACCCCTTAGCGCAGAGATCGGACCGCCGGGTGAACCAGACGCCTTCCTCTTTGCCGCTCATGCCGCGATGCCCCTCGTCAACCAGAAGCAGGTTCTGATCTCCAAGGCTTCGCGTGGCGATGGTGTTCGGTCCCTCCTGATCAGCCAGTTTGGTGATTTCCAGAACATCCACGCGCTCAAGGCCCTGGGCCAGGCCGAACAGGCCGCCACGTGATTGCAGGTAGCTGCCTGCAGAAATATCGCTCTCCCGAAACTCGGTGATGTGTTGCTCCGAGAGACGCTCGTTGGGCGTCAGCAGGATAACCCGGGAGAGTTCTTTATCCTTCCCATGCTTTGCGGCGTAGTGCCGGTATTGCAGCAGGTTGACGTGCATCAGCAGCGTCTTGCCGCTGCCGGTGGCGTTCTGCATGCAGAGCTTGTTCAGGTCATCCTCGTTGTAAGGCGGCACATCGGCGTAATCGTCCCAGTGGCGGTTGAAACGCTCAACGAATGCATTGAGATCGGCAAGCATCCCTTCACGATTGCCAAAAAATCGGTCCAGGTAGATTTCAACAAAGACCAGGGTCAGCCACTGGTAATATTTCCACACCACTGGCCGGTGGCGTTTTTCGTTGATCGCCTGGGTATGTCGGACAATGTTCTGCTCATAGGTCAAGAGCATGTCCCGACTGATGCGAAAGCCCGGGAAATCAGCCGCCCCATCGGCATAGCTGAAGAGCGGGCTATCGCCGAGATGGTGGTAGAAGAAATGCAGATTATCCTTGTCCAACCCTTCCAGTCGCGGATCGCGGATGGGTTCAGCCAGCTTGTGAAAGGGGCGAACCACTTTGCCATTTACTTTGTGTTCGGCGAGCGGATCGATGCCGAACAGGCTCACCAGCCACTGATTGAGGAGCAGTTTGTTGCGGAACTTATGCGGTTTGGGGCCGCGTGAACGTTTCTTTGCCATCACACCGCCTCCTTACGCGTTTTCGCCATTCCACATGCGCTTCATGAACTCTTCTTCGATGAGGCGGACCTTCCAGTTCTCGTCATCCAGCTTCAGATTGGGCAGATTGTTGCTGCCGTTGACGTAGATGGTGTCGAACTCGAAATCGCGGGTGTTGATGCGCATCGATTGGAACCATTCATCCAGCATCAGGTTGTCCTGCTCGATGTCGTCGGTGAGCTTGCGCCAGACAACCAAAACCTTTTCCTGCTGGCCATTGTTGGGATTGGCCGGGTCCTTGGGCACCCAGCCTTCGACTTTGCGGAACCACCACGGGCCGCCTTCGTCCTGGCGGATGCGGCCATCCACCACCAGCTTGGTGTGCTGGTCTTCGGGCAGCTCCGGGTCAGTGATGCGCTTAAAGGTCGCCTGGAAGGTTTGCGGCACGGACGAATGCAGCACGCGCAGGCCGATCAGATAGTTGAAGGTCTCGATCAGGTCGACCGCACGGGTGGCGTACTCGTCCGTCCCCGGCTTTTTGACCTCCAGGGTGTAAGCGGTCGGATCGGCAAAGGCGTCGATGTTGAGCAACGACTGGCTGCCCCGTGTCTCCACATCCAGCAGGTAGCGGAGCATGTAATCTTCCTTGAGCGCCGGATTGGCAGCTACCGCCTTTTTGCGCTGGGGGTTGTGGTCGAGGCGCAAGTTGTTGAGCGTGTCCTCGTAGGATTCCAAGCGGATGTATTTGAAGCAGTGTGAAACGCCTGTAGTGCGGGCAGTGGGTTTGCCGTCTTTCCAGCCTTCAGAATAAATCACCTTGGCGATGCGGGGCTTGAGGACGGTATCAAAGTAGTCACCCATTTCGACAAGAATGTATTTGCGCTTGCCGCCGTCTTCACGGTTGAGATTGATCACCGCGTGGCCGGTGGTACCAGAACCGCCGAAGTAGTCGAGCGATATTTGATCGTTTTCGTAAAGTCCCAGCTGCAAGAAGCGTGTAAGCAATCCAATCGGCTTTGGATTTGTAAACATCGAAGTACCAAACATACTCTTAACTAGTTGTGTCCCATTGGTAGTAGTTTCAACGTCTTCCCACCATGTTTTTGCAACTTTTCCACGCTCTTCGGCCTCGCTCCAAAACCTTTTCCGTTGAGGTCCAGCTTCTCCAGTCGTTCCAAAAACAATGCGATTATCTGCTAACAGACGATTAAATGTTTCATAGTCATTTTTCCAGCTACATCCAGGATTAGGTCGATATTTAACTCCTGTCTTTGGATTCTCAATTTCATATAACTGATTCGGCCTCTCTCCCCCAACTTGAAATGGGTCGGCCTTCCAAGGTCCTCGTGGATCATTATCTGGATTAGAAAAACCATCTTCAGAGTCTGGCAAACGGAAATGAACACGATTTCTCGTGAAATATGACAGGTTTTTCGCGTGAATATAATTATGGGTATGGCCAACTGAGATTAAGGCAGTATTGGTGACTGACTTTGTGGAGTTCCATTCAACTGTACCGATATAATTGTCAGTGTAAACAGCATCAAGCAAGAATTTTAATGCCGCTTGCTCATCATCGCTTATGGATACAAAGTTCAATCCAGAGTCCATAAGTAGCAACTTAGACAGTATTGATCTATCAAAGATAAAGCTAATCCAGCTTGAATGCTGATAGCTATCCTTGTAGGAAAAACCATCTGCGCCAGTATTATATGGTGGATCAATATACACACATTTCACCTGCTCACGATATCGCTCCTGTAACAGGTTCAACGCCTGAAAGTTCTCCGAATGAATCAGCAGACCATCGCACTGCTCATCGAAGTTCTCAATCGACGCCACCAGCCGGGCCTTGAAGCTGTCATCGAAAAAGCGGGTATCCAGCACCAGCTTGTTGTTGGCCTTGAGGAACTCGACCGACAAAGGCCGCGAGAACCCCGGGCTGTGCAGATCGGCCTGGATTTCGTCGATGGCGAACAGCTTGGTCCATTCTTCACACTGCGCATCACAGGCGGCCACTTCCGCGAAGAGTTCCTCGGGAACCCGGTCGAGGGTGATGCAGTAGTTGGTTTCAATAATGAACTTCTTCTTGAGCCAGAGCTTTTTCTGAAAATCCTCAAGCTGGGCCAGAAAGTCGATCAGCTTGCCCGCGATCTTGCGCAGCACCTTGATCTTGGCCAGATAGCTTTCGACCGCCGGGGCTTCGGCGTTTTCGATGTCATCGAGGCGCATAACCTCGTTCTTGATGTAGAAATCCAGTTCCCGGCGCAGGAAGCCGCCCAGGTCCTTATGGATGAAATAGTCCATGGTGTTGCGGGCCGTGTACTGGTTCACGTACTTGGCCAGCACGGGGCGCTTCTTGTCGCTGTCGGTCGGAGCGGGCACCTTGAATAGACGCAGATATTCCGCGATCTGTTTTTCGTGTTCGCCACCGGCGGCAGCCATGGCCTGGAGACGCTCCAGAATGGTCTCCACCGCCTCGGTGTTGCGCTTGTCCCGCCAGGTGTTTTCCTGGCCGGTTTTTTCCGGGTCGGGCCGGTATTCAAAATTGACGACCAGCTCGCCGGTCTCAAGCAGGGCGACGGGATTTTCGGCATGCAGAATGAAGAAACGCTTGTTGGCCTCGGAGGCCTTGACGTTGCCGTGCTCACCCTCGGTGGCCTCGACGACGCGAAAATGGACCTTGAGCGGAGATTCATCCTCGGCACCGAGCAGGATACCGATCTGATTCTGCTGCCGCAGAGCGCGGATCTCTTGCGCCTGCCGCAAATCGAAGGTGAAGTTGGAAAAATACTCGGCGCTCTTGATGTAATACTGGTCGGCGTTGGCCCAGTGCAGTTTCACTTCCTCGCCGTTGTACGGCACGGCAAAAGGCGCGGCCTTGCCGGATGTTTCCCGGGTGTAATAGCGGCGGGAGATAAAGTCGCCGTCGTCGTAGTAGCGCTCAAAGAAGCGATACAGGTGGTCATACACATCGGCCTCGGCGCTGGCCGTATCCTTGACTGCATCCAGCGCGGCTTTGGCCTTTTTGACCGGCTCGGTCTCTTCCGGATTGGGTGCGCCGAAATCCTTGGCGGTCTGAATGGCCTTCTCATAGGCGGCCTGCAGCTCGGCCTTGCGGGCCTCGTCGGCATCACCGAAGGCATCCGCCACGATTTTCAGCAGGTCGGTGCCGATGAAGTCATGAACTTCCTGCGCCTTGGCGTGCATGATGCGGTAAAAGCCGAAATCGAGGTCCGGCTGGTCGAGCTGAAACAGCTCGGAAAGCTTCTTCAAAAGGCGGCTGCGAAGTTGATCTACTGACGGCATGTTATTCTCCTTTGTAACCGCGAAAAGCGCTAAAATCGCGAAAGTTTGTATTGGCTAACCGGATAATCTCGGCCTTTGGATGGGAGCCGAAGTTCACAAGCAAACCGAGTCCTAGGCCGGTTGCTTTCAGGTAATTCAAAAGCTGGGCTTTATGTTCTGGCACGATTTCCTTGACCGCCTTCAGTTCCACAATGATTTTGCCGTAGCAGATGAAGTCAGGCTTGTAGGTTTGGGCAAGCTGATCGCCCTTGTAAAAAAGCATAAGCTCCTTCTGTGGTTCGAACGGCAACTGCCGTGAGCGAAATTCCTTTTCAAGGCACTCCTGATAGACTGCCTCAAGAAACCCGCAACCCATCTCACGATATACATCAAAGATCGCTCCCTGAATGGCGTAAGATTCATTTTTGAAAAGAAGTCCTTCTTTAGCGCTTTTCGCGTCTTTTGCGGTTAAATCTTCCTGGTTCATATAACCGTCCATTTTATGGTGAACACCGGCGTGACAGTTGTTTTCTGTTGCATACGTTTTTCGAGCGATTCCACGAGGCGGTCACGCTTTTCAGCAATCTCGTCCTCTATGTCGAAAATCCGCTCGCGTAAGGCGCGTTTTTTACGCTCGAGCTTGGCGATTTCTTCCTGCAGGCTGTGCTGCTCCTCGATGGTGGGAGCCTGGCGGCTGCGCCGTTGCAGGTCGCGGATCTGACGTTTGGTATCATCCAATTCTTTTTGAGCCGCCATTTCCATGTCCTCGGCCCATTTGTCGAGCTGGTCACGGGCTTCGGAGAAGTGGCGGTTGTTCTCCTCCAGGTTTTTAGCCAGGGTCGCCTTGGCATGGCGCTCCTGGTCCCGCATGAGGCGTTCTTTGGCGGAATCTGGAATCTCGGCAATGGCACGGGCCTGACCGCTGCAGTTGAACAGCTTTTCACAGGTTTCCTGGTCGATGTTGTTGCCCGCATTGTCCATTCCCGAGAAAAGCAGATACTCCTCGGAATCAAATGACTCGATGTGCATATGCTGGAGGCTCAGCCAGCCGGATCTATCCTTGAGGCGCTCCACCACCGCGATGCGGGTAGAGTGCCCGGAAATATCAAAAACAACTTCAGCGGGCGGACATGGACGCTTTGAAGCCTCATGGATGACGTGTTCCCCAAGGGGGTGGCTCAGGCGATACAGGTATTCGCCAGGCACGTTTTCCTGAGTTTTGGAAATCAGGTGATAACGACCGTGTGAAACATGCGCGACCGGGCTGTTTTGAAGGGTGAAGGAGAAGCTCTGGTCGTCAAACTCAGCATGATTTTGCAATGTGTGCCGGGTGACGGCCCAGAACAAACGGCCAATACGATCTAGACGCTCCTGAGTTCCGGCCAGATTCACTTTCAGGCGGTCGTGTACGTCCTCGTCGAAATGCTCCAGCAGCATTTTCCGCGTGTCGCGCATCTTGGTCTGGATCTGTTCGTCCAGCTCCGCCTGCAACTTCTCGAACGCGGACTGAATTTCTTCTTCGCTCCGACACCCTTGGTAGATTTCCAGGATGCGGCGTTCAAAATCCACCCCGGCTTCGATGGAGCCCAGAACATCATCACTGGCACCGAATACACCCGTAAACAGATTGAATTTCTGTTCCAGCAGCTCATGGACGCGCCGGTCGGCCTCGTTGCGCTCGTTGAGAAAGTTGATAACGACCACGTCGTGTTTCTGGCCGTAACGGTGGCATCGACCGATTCGTTGTTCGATTCGCTGAGGGTTCCAGGGCAGATCAAAGTTGACGATGGCCGAACAGAACTGAAGGTTAAGGCCTTCGGCACCGGCCTCTGTCGCGATCAAGACACTTGCCTGGTCACGGAAACGATCAATGATTGCCGCTCTGAGGTCCACCTGACGAGAGCCGGTTGCCCGACCTGATACTTTGTTAACGGCAAGCCATTCCTGATAAATCTGGCCGGAAGCATCATCCTTGTTGGTGCCATTGAAGGTCAGCACCTGACCGGCATAGCCATTCCCTTCGAGGAAATCTTTCAGCCAGTTCTGGGTTCGACGGGATTCAGTAAAGATGACTACCTTTTTGGCTGCGCCCATTTCCTCCATGGCGCTGAAACCGATGTCCAGGGCTGTCAGAAGCGCCCTGGTTTTCGTGTCGATGCCAAGGCTTCTGGCCCAGCGGATATAGTCGGTCAGCTCTTCAATTTCAGCACCCAGCTTTTCCAGATCAATCTTTTTAGCCTGCGGTTCCGGTTCTATCTCAGGTGTCGGGGATTCGTCATCGATGAGACCATCTTCTTCGTCCTCGAGGATTTCATCGAGCAGATCGTCATCAATGTCCTCACCAGAAATCAGGAGATCCAAGGCGCTTGCGTTCTGCCTGGCTTCGTCCCTCAATTTCAGCAGACGGTCACGCATGATCTCAAGCGTTCCGGCAACGGCGTGGGGCGAGGATGCCAGAACTTTTCGGACAAGAAGTATGAGCAGGTGTTTCTGCCCTGATGGGAGCGCATAGGTTTCGTCACGCATGAGATAGCTGGAAACCGCCTCATACAGTTTGTGCTCTTGCTCCGTGGGCTTGAACGGTCGGGTAATGAGTTTGCGCTCGGTGTAGCGCACGAATTCGATAACCTGGCTACGGAGCGAACGCCAGCAGAATGCGCCCAGGCGTTCCCGCAGGCCGGAAATATCACCGCCATAGTTGATGTACTGCGTTCTGAAAGATGCCAAGTCACCAAACAGCCGGTCATCGATCAGGGTCGAAAGGCCATAGAGTTCGAGCAGGGAGTTTTGCAGCGGCGTCGCCGTCAGAAGCAGCTTTTTGCGATCTTCTGTTGCCCAACGGATACGCTGGCCCAGCCGGTTGCTTTCCCGGTAGGCATTACGAAGCTTGTGGGCTTCATCAATAACCACGAGATCCCAGGCAATCTCTTTGAGTTCTTCCGCCCGGCTGGCGGCAAAGTGCATGGAGCAAATGATGATTTGCTTGTCCCTGAACGGGTTAGGAACACCAAGCTTTTGCTGGTCTTTATAGGTTTTTGCATCCAGAACGATGGATGGCAGATTGAACTTTTCGGAGAGCTCCAGCGCCCACTGCTTCCGGAGCGAGGCAGGACTGATGACCAGAATGTTCCGTCTGCGTTCTGCCCAGTATTGACACAGTACAAGACCTGCCTCGATGGTCTTGCCAAGGCCGACCTCGTCGGCGAGCAGCACCCCCTTTGAAAGGGGTGAGCGTAATGCGAAAAGAGCTGCTTCAATCTGGTGTGGATTCAGGTCTACGCATGCATCAAACAACGCACGGCCAAGGCGGTCGACACCGGTGCCGCCGACCCGGCTCAATTCATGCGCGTAGTAGCTTGCATGGTAGTCCGTAATCATGCTTCCGAATCCTTCTTATTACGATCAGCCGCGCCGCCAGCCTTCACCCACTCGTCGACTTCATCTTTCTTGAACTTCCAAAGACGGCCCATGCGATGGGCGGGCATCACATGTTTGTCGATCCAGCGGTAAACGGTGTCACTGCTGACACCGAGGTACTTGCCTATCTCGTCTACTGATAACCAGCGGTCTTCCATCTCGGCCATTTCTCAAGCTCCTCGTGGGCGATTGGTTTTCTTGCCACGCCAGAGGCGGTAACGGGGATGCTGGGCGCAGCTTCCCCAACTTAAAACATCCTCTAATATATTTAGGCAGGGGCCGATTGTCAAACGCTTTCGTCCGGATAAGGCCGCAAACGTCGGCTCACGGACGTAACCACTGGCCGCTGGCGACTCTTTCCGCGTATGGAGGGCATGACATCCAGTAGGTCCAGGCTGGAATCGGGGTGCGCCCGCACAGCACCGCCACCATCACCCGCTGGTACATGCTATGTCCGCCGGGCCGGAATCCTTCCAGCCGGTCGATGGGCGGCAGGTCGCGCAGCGGGTCGGTGAAGGTCACCAGTTCCCCATGGATCAGATCCCAGTCGCCGGTCGGGCGACCGAAGCGAGGCGTGCCAATCTCCTGCTGCCTGCGGGCGTCGGCCAGTGGATCGGCGCTGCCCCGGGCCAGGATCAGCCCTTCCGGCACCTCGAGCGCCGGGAATCCGGTGTGGAGATGGTAGAGCCTGCCCCAGACCACGGCCGGTTCGATGTTGCGGGCCTGGGCGCAGAAGCGTTGATGGTTCCAGTAGCCCCGTTTCAGGGTGCCGTAGACGAAGAGCCGGAGGATGGTCTCGGGAGTGTCTTCCGGGTTTGTGCTGACTCGGGCCGTCCCTGGCCCTCGCCCTGCGGGCGCACTTTCAGTGCGTCCAAATCCGCTGTCCTGCGGATTTGTCAGCTTCGAGGATTCTCCAATGTTCATGCATTCACTCCTTCGGGCAGTGTCCCTTTGCGCTCCTGGGGTATGAAGCGGAATTCGCTGTTTTCGATGGCCCGCACATTCGCGTGGCGGATGGTGAGCATGGTCATGGGCGGCACCTCCAGCTCGCGCCAGCCCTTCTCGTTGTCCACGGCAAAGTCAATAAAGGCGTCGTCCGAGGCGTAGAGCACCACCCGGTGCTGGCGGTGGATGCGCAGGCAGAGCGGCTTGTTGCCCTTGAGCACGGTGATGGTGCCCGGGTCGAGCCGAGAGGCCAGCACGGCGCTCATCTGGCCACGACAGAGGGCGAGCGCCTTCTTCAAGCCCTCCTGGTCGATGGGGCCTTCGGGCGCGAAGCGGTCGGCCAGGCGGAAAATCAGCTCGCTGTCCACTTCGGCGTAGCGCGGCAGCCCGAGTCGGCGGAACAGATAATCGGCGTTGTAGATGGTGCCGTTGTGGGTGCCGATGACGATCCCGGCCCGGATGGGATGGTTGTTGCGGTTGTTGAACTCGTTGCCCCGGGTGCGCCAACGGGTGTGGCCCATGAGGATGGTGGTCTCGTTGTCGACCTGCCCGAGCAGCTCCTGAAACGGCTTCTCGTAGACCAGCTCGTGCGCCCGCATCGGCCGCTTGAAGATGCGGTGGCTGCCGTCGGTCTTGAGCCAGGCCAGACCGGAGGCGTGCGGGCCGCGCTCCTCGCTGTGCAGCAGCATGCGTATGAAGACCTCGCGCAGGTAATCCCGCTCGTCGGGCCGTCTGCGCTTGCGGCCGAAGATGATGCCTACTTGTCCGCACATGGAGCCGGGTCCTCCTTGCCGCTGAAGTTCTTGCCGAGCGGTCTCGTCCCTTCGAGGACGAAGGCCGCGTATTCGCGCCGGTGGTCCGCCAGCCACTCGGCCACCTCCGGGTAACCCATCTCGGCGGTCAGCCGGGTCACCTCCGGGTGATCGAGCATGTTGGTGCGCCCGGAGAGCCGCACCGTCTCCAGGGCTTCGAGGAATCGCTCCGGCCAGGGATCGCTGGCCTTGTCGTCGGGAAGAAACTCGATCAGGCCGTGCCGGGCCAGACGGGTGAGAAACTCGGCGGCCGCAGCGGCGGCGTCCTCCGGCAACGGCTGGGTCGGCCCGCCTTCGATGCCGGAGAGCACCTCGGTCATGTAGTCCCGGGGCGCTCGGCTGGCGGTAAACGGCGTCTGGCCGCGCATCAGCTCGACCACCTCAAGGCAGTCGGCGGCCTGGATGGTTTCTCCGCTGCCGGGGATCGGTTCGCCGTCCAGCGTGGTGGAGCGGATCAGAATCTTCATGGGGCACCTCCTTAAACAGTGAGGCCGGGAACTTGCCCGGCCTCGTTGGTGAGAGTGGTGGTTGTTTCGTCCGGGAGGACGTCCTCCGGTTTGGGCCGTCCGTTCTTGAAGGCGGCGTCGCCGGGCATGTTGGCCATCAGATGCTTGCGGGCGGTCTTGAACTCGTCGCCGATCAGGCCGAGGTGGAGCAGGAAGACCCGGAAGTCGTACTTGGCGCTCTGAGGATCGAAATCCCGCTTGCGGCTGGAGGCGGCCCGCCCATTGAGCGCCTTGGCGGCAACCGCGAGGCAGAACTGCAGGTAGGCCTTGATCCGTCCCGCGTGGAGGGTCGCCTCGAACCAGCGGAACTCCACCGTGCCCCGGTACCAGACGTTGTGCAGGTTGACCCCGTGGTAGCGGCTGTTGTCGTAGTGCTGGGGCTGGCGGTTGTGGTAGCCGTACCAGATGCGGTTGAGCTGGTCCTTGGTGCGGGGACGATGCTGTTCGATGCGCTGGATCAGCTCGTCGCTGACTGGCCGGGTGTAGCGGTTGAGCCGGTCGCGGCTGATGCCGAGGGCGTGGAGGATCAGCGGCTCCTGCTTGTAAATGATCTTGGCCAGGTTGCACAGGTGCCTGCCGTCGAAGGGAGCGGCATCGATATGGATGTGGATGCCGCACTGGCTGTTGATCTTGCCTCCGGCGCGGCGGATGGCCCGGACCACCTCCTGCAGTTGCGGGATGTCGTCATAGCCGAGCACCGGGCTGACCACCTCGGCCCGCAGATGGGCCGGGACGCTGGTCAGGGAGGCGTCCCCCACCACCTTCCAGACGCGGCCGCGCAGGTCCTCGACCTCCCAGGGGTCATAGCTGCTGGGAATGCCGACATGGCGGACCGTGCCGCCCACCACCGAGTGGATGGCCCAGGCGATCTGTTCCCGGGTGCGTTTTACGGTCTCGATCTCGATCCCGTAGTGGATCTCTTTCAGGTTCATGCGTGCCTCCGTCGTTCATGGCGCTTCTAAGTCGTTGTCTAGCAAGCCTTTTTAGCCCCCGCTTACACCATGAATGAATGCTTCTTTCCGGACACAAATCAAGTAGAAGAACAGCCGAAGCAGACATTTAACACGTTTATTTTCAATGACTTGTGAACGCTCTTGACCGAAGCTCAGTTTTTCCTCAAAAAACCCTTGACTCCGTAGTATGGTACGGACCTTATATTTAATTCAGGAGATCGAGATATGAACAACATGACCATCGGCAAGCTGGCGAAACAGTGCGGTGTGGGGGTGGAAACCATCCGCTTCTACGAACGAGAGGGATTGATTCTGCAGCCCGAGAGAAAACCTTCCGGCTATCGCCTCTATCCCGAGGAGGCGAAAGATCAGGTCCATTTCATTCGGCAGGCGAAGGATCTCGGCTTTTCGCTGAAGGAGATCAGGGAACTTCTGGATCTCAGATTGGATGGCGAACAGGCCTGCGACGAGGTGCGTTCTCTTGCGGAGGCCAAGATTGCCGACATCGAGGAAAAGATCGCCTTGCTGCAGAGGATGCGGACTACCCTGGGAGAGCTGGTCGTCGCCTGCAAAAGCAACAAGAAAACCGAACCATGCCCGATTTTGCGGGCAATCGAAAAGGAGGACCGACCATGAACCCCAAGGCCGACAAGAAACTGATGGGCGTGGGCGTCCTATCCGCCTTCGCGGCATCACTGTGCTGCATCACGCCGGTGCTGGCGTTTCTCTCCGGTGCCAGTGGGCTGGCATCCGCGTTTTCCTGGATGGAACCGGCCCGTCCCTGGCTGATCGCGCTGAGCGTCGGCCTGCTGGGATTTGCCTGGTATCAGAAGCTCAAACCACGCACCGCCGCCGAGATTCAGTGCGCGTGCGAAGATGAACGGAAACCACCCTTCCTGCAGAGCAAGGCATTTCTTGGGATCGTCACCGTATTGGCCGCACTGATGATGGCCTTTCCCTGGTATGGCAGTCTGGTCTACCCGGAAAACCAGACCAACACTGTGATCGTCCCCGCCGACCAGGTCCATACCGTTGCCTACCAGATCGAAGGCATGACCTGCCCCAGTTGCGAGGAACATGTCCGGCATGGGGCCAGCGGCGTAGACGGTGTCATTGACGTCACGGCAGATTACCGGACCGGGAAGGCGGTGGTGCGGTTCGACCGTGGACGGACCAACGATGAAGCGATCCGGCGGGCAATTGACGCGACAGGATACAAAGTGAAAGACAAGGAGGATAGGTAATGAGCGGGCAATCGCATCGGGAAAGCTGCTGCGCATCGTCTTCGGATGATGTGCGGAAATACGACCTGATCATTCTTGGCGGTGGTTCAGCGGGATTCGCCGCCGCCATTCAGGCGCATGAGTTGGGCAGGACGGTGCTGATGGTGAACGCCGAGACCCTTGGCGGCACCTGCGTCAATGTCGGCTGCGTGCCCTCCAAGACCCTGATCCGGGCCGCCGAGGCCCTGCACAAGGGAGGCCATCACGCCTTCGCCGGAATCAAGAGTGAAGCCGCGCTGGTCGATTTCGAGGCCGTTATCCGGCAGAAGGACGAACTGGTCTCGCAGCTCAGGCAGGCCAAATACATGGATGTGTTGGAGGCCTACGACCGGGTGGAACTGATCGAAGGCGACGCCAGACTGGAATCTCCCCGGACGGTGCGGGTCAACGGCGTGGTGTACGAAGCATCGAGAATCCTCGTCGCCACCGGCTCGCGTCCCTGGCTGCCGGATATTCCCGGCCTGGCCGAGAGTGACCCGCTCGACAGTACCTCGGCCTTCGAGCTGACGCGTCTGCCGGAATCAATGATCGTGCTGGGTGGGCGCTATATCGCCCTGGAGATCGCTCAGATGTTCGCGAGACTCGGAACCAGGATCACCGTGCTCCAGCGCAGCGGGCGGATTCTCCCCACCGAAGACGCGGATCTGACCGAGGCGTTGACCGGCTATCTGCGGGATGAAAGTCTGCGCATCGAAACTTCGGTTCGGGTCCACGAGGTGAGGCGTGAGGGTTCCGGCGTGGTTGTCCGCGCTCATGTCGGTGATGCGGAGCGGGAGTTTTCCGCCGAACGGATTCTGTGCGCCACCGGCAGACGGGCCAACACCGAAACTCTTGGTCTGGAGCAAATCGGAGTGCGCCTTTCCGGGCAGGGCGAAATCCTGGTGGACGAACATCTGCAAACATCCCAGCCCGGAATCTTTGCCGCCGGAGACGTCATCGGCGAACCCGCTTTCGTTTACACGGCGGCCTACGAGGGACGCCTGGCCGCCGCCAACGCCTTGTCAGGGGAGCCACAAAGGCGCGATTACCGGGCGTTGCCCTGGGTCATCTTTTCCGATCCGCAAGTGGCCGGTGTCGGTCTGAACGAGCTGGAAGCGGCAAGCGCCGGAATCGAGGTGGAGGTGGCCAGACTCGATCTCAGGAACGTGCCCCGGGCGCTGGCGGCGAGGGACACCCGGGGCTTCATCAAGCTTATCCGCCGCAAGGGTTCCGATGAACTGATCGGGGCACGCATCCTGGCACCTGAAGGCGGCGAACAGATCATGGAGGCCGCACTGGCGATCCGCCACGGCATCGGCGTGTCGGATCTCGCTTCGGCCTTCCACCCCTATCTGACCCAGGCGGAAGGGATCAAGCTCTGCGCCCAGACCTTCGGCAAGGATGTAGCCAAGCTGTCATGCTGCTCGGCATAAACAACTACAAAGGAGAACGATTTTATGGAAGATTTGGTCTGTTACTGCTTCGGGTACACGGCGTCCGACATTGAAGAGGATGTCCGTCTCAACGGCAAATCCACGATCCTGGAGAAAATTCTGTCCGAAAAGAAAGCTGGCGCTTGCCAGTGTTCCGTGAAAAATCCCAAGGGCCGCTGATGTGTCGGTAATGTCCGCCAGTTGGTGGACAAGATTATGGGCGGTTCCAACCTCTTCGTTGGACCCTGACGGTTTCAAGAAGCAGAAACCCCGGAACGGGCTGGCCGTATCCGGGGTTTCTGGGTTGGCGGTGGCAGTGAGCCGGTCAGCCGGAGGCGGTATCAGAGGTGATCAGGCTGGCGTGCAGCTCGAGGTTGCGCGACTCGTCGGCCCGCATCCGCGCCAGCAGCGCCGTGAAGGCCTCCGCTTCGTCGGCCGGGAGCTTTGATGCCCGTTCCAGCCGCGCCAGGCGCTGGTGAAGATTCTCCAGCAGGCCCAGGGCGTGGTCACGGATCAGCCCGTCGCGCTTCTCCTGCGGCGTGGGGATGAACTCGGTCAGTCCGCCTTTGCGTCGAACGATCATGGACGTGCCTCCTTAGCTCAGGGTCGCGCCCAGCGAATGGATGCGCGGGTAGATCAGCGGTGTTCCGGTCATCTCGGCCTTGTAGCGGACCTTGTTGCCGGTGTTGTCGGTGAAGGTGCGCACCAGGGTGTACTCGGTCCAGTTCTCGTCGATGGGCCGGGTGTCTTGGATGGTCATCGCCTCCCAGGTCTGGCCGCCGTCGTTGCTGGCGAACCATTGCAGGGTGGTGCCGCTGGGGATTTGCATCTGCACATAGGCCTTGGTCGATTCCACTCCCTGGGTCAGCTCGTTCTCGCGGGTCAGGTAGGCCCCGGTGGTCTTGTTGAGGTAGCCCACCAGGTTGACGTCGCGGAAGTTGATGGCCGGGGTGTCGTTGGCAAGCGAGCTGCTCAGACGCACGCGGATCTGGACCCGGGTGGCGAGGTTGGGCAGCCGTTCCTCCTCGGCGGGAACCATGGCGTCCCAGGTCACGCCGCCGTCGGTGGAGTATTCCCAGTCGAGGCCGGTGCCCTGCGGGATGGCCGAGTACTCGTCGAGGTTGATGTCGGAGAACTGCACGCCGGTGATCGGCTGGAAGCGGATCATCCCCTCGGATTGAAAGTTGTAGCCGTAGATCTTCATCGCCAGGTCGGAGCCGTTGAGCGGAGTCCAGGTTTCGGCGTTGGAGCTCTCCAGCAGCACGCCTTCCATGTAGGTCTGCCGGGTGATGATGCCCCAGCGGCCCATCTTGCCGAGGGTGGCGGTGCGGACCTTGTAATTGGTGCTGTTGGTCAGCAGCACCACGGCATAGCTGGTATTGGCCTCGGCGTAGAACGGGTCGTCGAAGCGAATGCGGGTCTCGCCGCTCAGGCTGATCTCGTTCGGGGCCAGCACCTTCTCGGCGAACACCACGCCGTTGGGCAGACCGGTGGTGACGCCGCGAATCTGCACCGTGACCGGAATGCTCGGGTCCCTGGCGGTGAACTGCAGTCCGATGCTGGAGATCACCTGGTTTTGGGTGAAGCTGAAAGTCTGGGCCAGCGGATCGCGGGGTACGAAGATGGTCTGGGTGCGCCAGACCACCTGCACCACGGGCACGCGGATGATGCGGTTCTCGATGATCCGCTCGATGCGGGTGATGACCAGCGGATCGTTGATCTGCAGGCTGGCCCGGGCCGAGTAGACGCCATCGGCCATCTCCACGATCCGGTTGCCGTTGCGGGCGTTGGTCGGAATGGTGAAGGAGGCGCTGACCCGACCGGCCTCGTCGCTGATCAGGTTGCTGGCCATCACCTGGCCGTCGCAGCGCAGCACGATGCCGGACTTGCTCGGGGTGAAGTTGATGCCGGTGACGGCGATCCCGGTCTGGCCGCGCCGCCCGAGGTTGGGCGTGATCTGCAGCATGGCCGGGGGCTTGTCGAACACGGCATAGGGGTTGATGTTGCGCTCCTCGGACCAGTCGTTCTGCTCCACCAGCACGGTCTCGTTGCCCGGCAGCAGCGCCAGGCTGCCGAAGAAGCTTGCGTTGCTGCCCGCCTGATCGACCGAGAGCACGGTGGAGTGCGGAATGCGGTCCGGCGCGACGAAACGGGCGATCTCGTTGACCCGGGCGTCCCATTCGGCGTGGTAGATGTCCGACTGGGCGGTGTTCGAGAAGTCGTCCGAGTAGATGCCTTTCTTGGTCTGGGCGTCCCGGTTCTGCAGCTCGTTGTTCATCTGGTACTGGGCATCGTTGTACTTCAGGTCCTCGACGTCCTGGATGATGTCGTGGATCTGGTCCATGGTGATGCGGGTCAGACCGAAGTTGCGGATCTCCATGTCGGTGGAGTTGGGCGGGCAGTCGATGCTGCACAGCCCCAGGGCGTTTTCCGGCACGATGGGCAGCTTCGGGAAATCCGCCGGAGCCCCTTCCAACCGCTTAATCTCGGTGGTGGTGGCGTAAACGATGTCGCGGCGGCCGAGGTAATAGTCGTAGTCCAGGCTGCAGTTGGAGCCGTTCACCGGCTGGTCGCCGAGGCTGCCGCGCCCGAAGTTGATCACATTGAGGTTGCCCAGCTCGAGCTGGACCGGCGACATGGTGAGTCCGGCCGTGTTGGTGGCCGGAGGCGAAGCGGTGCCGATCTCCTCGACACCGTCGTCGACGTAGGAGAGTGCCTCGCTGCCCAGTTCCATCAGGCGCTTGTAGTCGGTGCGTGCGCCGTTGGTGGCGGCCCGGTAGACGCGATAGCCGGTCGCGCCGCTGACCGGCAGCCACGAGAGCTTGTTCATCTCCCCGGCGGCGGTGGCCCGGGCAATGACCGCAGCGGCGTTGAAGGCCGTCTCGCCGGTGGCGTTGTAGGCGGTCACCAGATAGAAATAGTTTCCGGCCGCCGGATGGTTGGCCTGTCCGAACCAGCCGCTGTCCACGTAGTCGGTGCCCTTGACCATCTGCTTGGTGTAGGTCCAGCGCACCGTGTAGGTGGTGCCGATGGCCGGTTCGTTGCCGGAGCCGAGCCAGTCGACATGGTTGCCGGACTGCTGCCAGTCCACGCCCTCCTGGAAGATGGTCGCCCCCTGACTGACCTCGAGGATGTCCACCACGGGATTGGGATCGAGCAGGTCTTCGCCGCCACCCACGGAGCCGCGAGTGACGTTACGGGTGATCTCGACGATGGCCTCCACCTGGGTCGTCTCCTTGAGTGGCGTGGAGTTGACCGGATAGCGGCGCTTGTTGATATCGAAGGTCTTCTGCTCGCCGCGCACCGACTTGGTGGCGATGGATTTAGGCACCAGGGTCGAGGTGGGCAGATCGCGCTGATGCCGGAAGCCCTGGATATAGGCGCGTCCGGCGTTGGTGATCGCCTCCACGCTGTCGTCGTCGACGCCGCCGATGAAGGTGTCGAAGCCCCGCACCAGATAGCTTCCGGCCTGGTCGAAGGTGCGCTCGGCCAGGTTCTGAATCAGGGAATTGAGCCCCTCGGCGGCGGCGAAGGAGAGCTGGTCCTCGGTGATCGAGGAGACGGTAATCCGGCTGCCCGGCAGCGTGCCCAGCAGATCCCGCAGGTAGAGGTTGGACTTCTCCTGCACCGTGGGCGTGACGTCTCCGCTCTCGCGGTCGAACTTGTAGATCGGGATCACCCGACGCTCGGTCACGTTGTTGGGCAGCGTCTGACCGCTGGTGTCCGTCGCCTTGAGGGAGAGCGCCCATTTTTCCCGCTCGGCGGTGGGCTCGCCGGTGGCCGGATTGATCAGGGCCGGGTCCTGGGTGTAGCCGTAGTTGTACTTCAGCAGCTCCACGTAAACGTAATCGGCCCCGCTGGTGGTGGCCGGATCATAGGTCAGGGTCGCGCCGCTCACCTGTTCCAGATGGCCGTCGATGTAGACCACGCCCGGGGCCAGGGTCAGGACGTTGGCGGCCGCGCTGACCTCGAGGCCCATGATGATGGAGCCTTCCTTGAACAGGATGTCGGCGATCTTGCGCCGCTCCAGGTTGATGATGTCCTGCTGCTCGTTGAGTTCGGAATCCAGCAGGTCGCGATCCTGATGGTAACGGATGCGCTTGTAATTCTTGGTCGGGTCGAATGTCTCGCGTGAGATGCTCATGTTTGAATCCTCCAGTTAGATCTTGATGATCCCGACCAGCTCCACGCGGGTGTCGGAAATCTTGTTGAAGTCGGGAATGTTCTTCACCTCGTACAGGTAGCCCGGGCGCAGCACCTCGCCGGTCGGGTTGGTGTCCTGATGGAACACGCCGCCCATGGCGAGATCCCCGGTGACGCTGGCCGTGTACTGCACGTCGCCGCCGAAGAAGCCGTATTCGCGGATGGTGATGCCGTTGGCCTCCGCCTCGTCGAAGCGGAAGAAGACACCGATGGTGTTGGTCTCCTCGCCGGTTTCCAGGTAGCGCACGCCGTTGACCAGGAGCGCCCCTTCGGCGTCCTCCTTGAGGAAGGTCCGCTTGTAGTAGCGCTTGCGGGCGCGTTCGTTTCTGAGCCCGGTCTGGCCGATGTCCGGCGCGGGCGGATTCTGCGGGTCGGTGAAGCTGGCGTCCCCGTCGCCGATTGCGCAGTGGGTGATGCCGTCCACGGCCTGGCCGAGGAGGAGTTTGGCCGTCAGTATCCGGCCGGTTTTGACGATGAGTCCCAGTGCCATTGCTGTTCTCCTTTAGGTCTGAATTTCGTGGTCTTGATCGATGAGCACCGCGAACAGGATCTGGCGCGTGTCGGCCAGCAGCCCGGCCGGGATCGCGATGCGCTGAACGGTGTCGGATCGGCTGGTGTGTGCGCCGGATGTCCGGATGCTGGTATCGATGCTCCGCAGCCAGGGGCGCGTCACCCGCACCGCCGCGTCGGTATCGACGCCCAGGCGGCCATGAATGACGAGCCACAGGTCGGCCCTCCGGTTCAGGCGGTTGTTCACGCGAAATGCGAGATCGGATCGACGTTCGAGCCGATGGACGACCCGCATTGCGCTGTCGGCTCGGACCATCACCGTGCGCCTGGCCGGTGCCCCGGAAAACAGCTCGAAGAGCGTTCCTGGTTGCGCCGCGCCGATGGCGAGCAGTTCCGGCCGTCGGATGCCTCGGAGGGTGGTAATGGATGCCAGTTGTCCCTTATGCACGGCCACGGCGAATCCTCCCGCTGAGCTTGAGCGCCTGGCCACGGTTCATGGACAAGAGCGTTTCCGGGCGACGCTGGCCGGTGATCGTGGTGACGGTTTTGAGCTTTCCGTTTTGAGTTGCCATGGCGTTACTCCTTCACCGCGCACCAGCCGCCGGTGGTCAGGTTGAACACGCGGTAGCTGTCCGTTCCGATTTGAATGGTGTCTTCCGAGGCGACGTTGCCGCCGCCCACGGAGAAGATCTCGATGAGTTCGCCGCGCAGTTCCTGGTAGACGGCGGAGCCGGACATCGAGGCGATCCAGGGAAAAAGGATGGTGGTGCCGTAGCGCATTTCCGGATCGGTTTCGCCCTGGAGACCGCCGTGGGCCGCGCCGCAGCGGCCCTGCTGGCCGGACGCGGAGGTCCAGCCGTCGAACTTGTTCACGGCGTAAAATGTGCCCGGCGCGTTGTAGTAGCTGTTGATGACCGGCTGCGGGTCCTCGCCGATCTTGGCTCCCGAGGCGTAATCCCGAACGAGAGTCTCGACGGTGATGGTGTTCGGCGTGGCAGCGGTGTCGATGGCGCTCACCCGCACGCGTTCGATGCCCGCGTCGTCTTTGATCACATAGTCCTGTCCGGGCGTGACCACGGTGGCGTCGTTGACCTGAATCACCACGCCGCTTCCGGCGGTGACCGCCGCCTGCGTGAGCGCGACGGCCCCAGACCAGAACCGTTTCAGCAATCCGCTGTAATGGCCGTAGTAGGTGGAGACGAGCTTGGTGACCACGAAGACGTGATCCAGATCGGCGAACAGCCAGAAGATGAAGTCGGCGCTGTCCTCCACCCGCAGGTAGGTGTAACTGGTGTGCGAAGCCTCGTTGACGCCGGTGTGGGTGGCCGCGTCCCAATACTGGAATGCAGCGACGTGAATCCGCCCGGAGGTGGTGCTGATACGGAACTGTAGATAGACGTCCTCGGCCCCGGATTCCCCTTGCGACTTGAAGACGAAATACGGCTGCGAGTCGGCCGACTGGTCGTCATGCAGGGTCCAGCCGGTGGTGGTCACCAGGAAGGTCCGCAGTTGATTGAGCAGGTCGAGCCGACCGTGGGCGAGTCCTTGAATGCTGTGGTATGCCATGGCGGCCTCCTTAGAGAATCGGGTTTTCCGTGCCGGTCAGGCGCAGCTTGATGTCGAGTTTGTTTTGCACTCGGGTGCCCGGGAGCACTGTGCAACGCCGCCAGAAAGACAGCGTCTGCTGGAAGGCCTTGTCACCGAGATTGAGCGGTGCGCCCTGAGTGGCGGTGTCGAGTCCGGCCTGGGTCAGGGCCAGGCGGTACCAGACCGATTCGTCGGTGCCGGTCTCATCAATGGGATCGAGCACCAGTCCGGTGTAGTCGTAGCCGGAATAGACGGTCGTTCCGGCGTCGTGCGCGGCCGGAGCGGTGTTGGCCACGCCCCGCTGCACGGTGAGATTGGCGGTGCCGCCGCCGCTTTCGATGAGCATCTGCTCGCCGTCGATGATGATGAGTTCGCCGTCGGCAAAGCGCGGTTCGGCCAGGACGATGGAGGTCTGCGCCGCGTCGATGGCCGAGGGGAGGCTCGTCTGCTCGTTGGCGACGTAGAGTTGCCGATCCTTGATGTCGCCATCGGTGCCGTTGTAGCTCTCGGCCTCGGGGCTGCTGAAATCCCCCTCGGAAATCTGCTGAGTCAGCGCTTCGTCAAGATAGAGGTGAATCGCCATGGGTTCTCCTTCAGGTGGGCCACTGGGTGGCACGATAGTTATTGGTGGCGGCCTCGAACCCGGCCTGCGTCGGTGCGTGCAGATCCTGCTGACGGAACAGCCAGCGATAGGAAGGCCGCGACCAGCGGAATCCAGCCTGGTTGAGGCGCATGCGGCTGACGCGCAGGGGTCGGGTCCGATCCACGGAGAGGCGCAGGCCGGTGGTGTTGAGCGGGCTCGCGCCCAGCTTCATGGTCTCGACCCGATGGCGCTGGAGAGAGCCCGTGTCCACGTAGACTTCAAGCGAAGCCCGTTCGCCGGTCAGATTCGCATTGCTCAGATACCGGGTGTTCAGGGTGTTCGCGTTGAGCCGGAACACAGGCCCTCTCCGCCGCCATCGGTCGATCCGGTCGACGGCCAGGGTGACGTCCGCGTCGCAGCCAGCGGTGGAGGCGAGCAGCAGATTGCTGATGCCGCCCTGGTTGGCGGTGAGATCGAGACCTTCGTTGAGCCTGGCGCGGCCAAGCTGGAAACAGAGGCGGTGCCGGGATTCCAGCGGCAGGCGCAGGTCGTACTTGGCCTCCGCCCGTTCGACCGGTTCCGCCTGCGTGTCGAAAAAGAAATCCTTCTGCCGGAAGCAGTAGCGCAGCGCGGTCTCGCCATGGGTCAGCGGCTTGCGGTTGAGATGGCTCTCGCCCAGCCCGAAACCGCTTTCCAGCACATCCCCTTCGAAATCGCGGCCGGTGTAGATGGGCGTGCAGAAGGAAACCCGGTCCTCGCCGACACGGGTGTACGGCAGCCGCCAGTCGTTGAGGGCCTTGTGGTTCAGGCGCATCCGGTTCTGGCGGCCGTGAAAACGGGAGACCTTCACGGCGGCCCGGTCGATCTCCGGGATCATCTCCGTGGTGCTGGTGAGCTGCAGCAGCTCCCAGGCCCTCTGCTTGTTGGTCAGGTGACGGCAGGAACCGAGCGAGGAACGTCCGAGGACGAAGGTTTCGTCGAGAAACGCCAATACGATCCGGCGCACGGCGTTGGCATGCCAGAAGTCGAGCATCGCGCCGCCTTCGATCCATTCCAGGAGGAACTGGAGCCAGAAACAGCGCGTGCCCGCCGGGTGGTGAAACACCAGGGCGTCGCGCAGCCCCTCGGTCTGGTTGAGACACAGCACGCGAAACACGCCGAGGCTGAACACCAGCCCGGGCAGCTTGGCGCTGCTGAGTTTTGAGCGGGCATTGAGACGCAGCGCCGAGCGGAAGGTCTCCTGCAGTTCCCCATGCCAACCGAGCGCGTCAAAGTCGCGTTCGATGGCCGGAATGGTGCCCTTGCGGCGATAGATTTCGACCGCCTCCCGCACGCGGCGGCGCTGGCAGTCCGGCGAACAGGTGCCGTCCACTTCGAGGCCGACCAGTCTCGCCAGCAGCGGCAGGAAGCGCTCGTCGCAGTGATCGACATCAAAAATGGTCGGGAAGTCGTCGATGGCCTGCTTGAGCTCGTCCAGCGTCCCGGCGGGAAGGCTCAGAAAGGTGCGCAGGTCACCGGATTCGTCGTTGTGCTCGTAAAGCGGCGGCAGCAGGCCGAGCAGATTGTCCTTGAACCAATCAGACATCAACCGGCCCTCCGCAGATCGAGGTTGACGCTGCCGAGAACCGGGATTTCGCCGTGGCGCAGCTCGATGTCCTGCTGCGGCGCGTAGAGATGCATGTGGCTGACGCCGCGCACGCCATCGATCAGCGCCACCAGGTCGGAGAAGTGAACGGTCTGGCCGAAGGAGACCCGGTCGAAAGAAAAGAAATCGGTGAGCGCGGCTTCGATGCGGCTGCGTACGTTTTCCAGCGGTTCACCGGGCCAGATGTAGACCTCGGCGTCGATGGAAACGGGGCGGTAGATCGGGTCGAACAAGTTGATCTCGACCGTGATGACCTTGCGGCGTTCGAGAAACTCCGCGAGGTCCCGCTTGAGCAGCGCCGAGGGCATGCCGCCGCCGTTGGGGGCGATGGCCAGTTGGACGTTGTAATAGCGGATGTTCTGGCAGGCATTGGTGTCGAGCACCTTGGCCTTGGCGACGCCTGGGTAACCTTCGGCGAGGGCCTGGTAATCCTCCAGGGTGACGGCCTTCCAGAGACTGCGCAGCTCCGCCGGTGCCTGTCGGCGGGCGTGTTCGAGGGCTTCCCGCGACGCTCCTCCGGTGGCGGGCACCGGGTTGGTGACGGTCAGTGAGACCTGGCCGCCGTCGAGGTAGACCGGGCTCAGCAGTTGGTTAATCCGGTTCGGACCGAGATTGCCCTGGTCTCCGATGGTCTGCAGATAGCTGACGGTGATGGCGCTTCCCTGAGCGGGTACAGCGCCGCTTTGCCCGTCGCCGAAAATCAGGGTGGAGATGTCGAGGGCGTCGAGATCTGCCATGAAATGGCGGCTGTCGGCCAGGCTGTCCTGGAAGTGATCGACCTCGCTCCAGGCGTCGTCCCCCACCGTAACGGTGATGGTGCCCTGGGCGATGACGTCGCCGGTCAGGCGGATGCGCTGGAATGGCAGCCCCGTCGACGTGAAGGCCTCGGTGCGGCGCACGCCTTGCCGGGCCGGAATATCCACCGAGAGTACGCCTCGCGGGAGCAGGCCGTCCTCGACCGTCTCGAAATCCGCCTCGCCGTCACTCAGCAAGGCGCGGCAGGCCGTTCCCGCCGGAATGGTCAGATCCTTGCCGAGCGGGGCGGAGAGCCGGAAACGCAGCGTGGTGGTGGAGGCCACCGGCGAATCCAGCCGGTAGCCGATGAGCTTGCAGAGGTTGATGACGTTCTGGCGCTGGCGGGCCGTGGGCAGAAAGGCCTCGGCCGCCTGGGCGTCCAGGTAGTAGGCCAGCATGTCGCCCACGCCGCAGAACAGATCGAGCAGGACGACGCCGAGATCGGAGTGATTGAAATCGGTCCAGCGGTCGGTGAGCTGCGGGATCTTCGCCAGCAGCTCCTGGCGGATCGATTCGTAATCCTTGTTGATGTATCCGATGCTTGCGCGGCCCATGGTCTCTCCGGTTTTCGGGGTTACGCAAGAGCGCCTGATGCTCTCGCCACGCCGGTTACTTACCGGAAGGGGCCTGGATGTGTCGGAGGCGGGATGTGTCGGAGGCGGGATGCCTCAGAGCGGGCCGCGCAGTTGCCAGACGGGATTGGGCTGCCCAGAGGTGTTGTTGAGGTAGTGGGATTCCTTCTTGCCCTCGAAATAGAACAGACCGATGCGGCCCGGCTCCAGGGTGCTGATCCGGTGAACGGTGCCAGCGGCGTTGTCTTCCGCCTGGCTCTGGGTGTCGAAGCCCAGACCGTTCGCGGCCAGATAGAGGGCGTGCTCGGCCTGGGGCGTTTCCGTTTCTGGCGCTCCCTCGAAGACCAGGTAATGGCCGTGGTTGTCACCCGGATCGCTGACGATCCACTTGCCGTTGCGGTCCTGAAAGGCTCCCTCGATGTAGGCGACTTCGTATTCCCCGGCTGGCCAGATGAAGGAATCGTCCGGATCGGGGCTCATCTCGGCCGCGTCGAACCAGAGCAGATTGAACAGCGAGCGCACGTCCGGCGACAGGCGCACGCTGCGCACCGGCGGTGGTTCCGGATCGGGTTCGGGCTCTGGGGGTATTTCAGGCTGGGGGTAGCTGGGCGCGGGATTGTTCGGGTCTTCTCTGTAGAAGGGATAGACCAGGTTACCGTCCACCTGGCTCTGGATCACCCGGTAGGCGATATGCACCAGCAGCAGGTTGCCGTCGATGTTCAGCGGCCGGTCGTCGAAGCGCACCTCCGTGATGATCACCCGCTTTTCCCAGCGCTTGATGGCGTCGATCACGTAATGGCGCAGCAGGCCCTTGAGCACCTCGTCGTTCTGTTCGAACACCAGATCCTTCAGCCGGGAGCCGAACTCAGGATTCATGAACCGTTCACCGATCCGGGTGCCGAGGATCTGCAGGATGCTTTCGCGGATGTGCTCGTGCTCCCGCGATGTGGCGGTCGAGACCTGGGTGCCGCCGGATACCGACTGAAACCGGAACGGGTAACGCAACCCCTTGCCGAGGAAATCGTAGCTCATCAGGCACGCTCCTCGCAGTCGAGGCCGCACTGTCCAGAGCAGCCAGTTTCCGGTGCGCCGTCGTCGATGGCTTCTCCCTGGAACCGGACCACCAGATCCAGACCGCTTTTCAGTCCCAGGTGGATGGTTCCGTCCGCCTCGATCAGCCCGCCGTGGCCGGACTGGCCACACTGGAATCCCTTGGCTCCGCCGGAGAGCAGACGGACAGCGATGGTTTCGCCGATGCCCTCGATGCGGCCGATGCCGATGATGTCGATAGGTCCGGCCGAGTTGATCAGGGTGATGAACCGCTCCCGGTGATCGACGTCGAGGCGGATGCCCTCGGGCAGAACCACCGCGAAGCGTTCCGCGCCCATGGTGGTCGGCTCGATCCCGGCGGGCAGTCCGCTGATACCGGCTGCCTCCTGGGTCGAACGCAGATAGGACTCGACCAGGGTGTAAAGGCGTCCCGGGGCGACCTCGATGGCCGTGCCGGGTCCGGGGGTGATGACCTGCTGTTCCCCTCCGTCGATAACGCAGATTCGCTGGTCGTCCGTGGTCCGCAGGATCATGCCGTCGGGCAAGGTGAAGAGCCGGTTGCCGTCCGGCAGATCCCGGGGTTCGGTGCCCACAGGCAGTTCGACGAAGGGATAGAAATCGGGCTCCGGCTCGATCTGTACCTGCTCCAGGTACTCCTGGGTCCTGGCCTGCTGGGCCTCAAGATAGGCCTGGGCCTGGCCACGCATCGCCTCCGAGGCGGCGTGACTGGCATCCAGCAGCGTGCGGATGCCGGAAAGTTCTTCACGGATGCCGGACAGGTGATCGCAGAGCGCCCGCAGCACATACTGTTGTTGGCCGGAATCGGTTTGTTCTATGGTGGCCTGCAAGTCGGCGGGTTCTTCGGAAATCATGGACAACCTCCACTACATGCCGACGTTGGCGGGTTGGGATTGATAGCTCATGGCGTTGACCGGCGTCACTGTCCCGGTCGCACCGTCTATTTCGAACACGGTCCAGACCGTGCCCGGGGCGTTGGGAACGGTGAAGGTCTGCTCACGGCCATCGCTCAGGAACACCTTCACCGATGCTCCCGACTGCGCCAGGCCGGTGCTCGGATTGGCGTTGCGGTTGGTGTAGTCGTGGACCGCGTAGCGGTAGACGCCGGGGATGAGCCGATGGATGGTGATGGTCTCCGGCCCGTAGGAACTGGTGTCGTCCACGTCCAATTCCGCCGCCTCGTTTTCGATGGTGTGGGAATAGAACACATGGAAGCGACCGCCCGATGGCGTCGGTCCGGTGAGATGGGAATCGAGATCGCGGGGGTTGAGCCCCCACTGCAACACGATGCGGGCGACCTGGCCGTCGAGCTCGGGCGAGAGAACGATCTGGATGTCGCCGGAGGTGTTGGGGTCGGCGTTCACCCAGCCGTGCCAGGCGATGTATCCCGGCGCGGTGACCTCCACATAATAGAACCCTTCGGGCACGGATAGTTCGAACCCGCCATAGGCGTTGGCGAAGGTCTGGAACGCCGCCGGGCCGGTTTCCGAGCGGCGGAATTCGATCAGCGCGTTGCCGACGCCGCTGGTGTTGAGGGCGTTGACCACCATGCCGCTGAGGAAAACCGATGCTCCGCTGGCAAAGTCCGGGTGGTCGGCGAACCAGGACGGATCGCGGACCTCCACCAGAACATGGCGGAGGCTGTCCCGGGCCGAAGACCGCCAAACCATGAGCACGGCGTTGCCGATGGTCCAGCCGCAGCGAATGACGCCATCCTGCCCGATCTCCGCGACCTCCGGATTGCTGGAGGCAAAAACCGGGGCGTCCACGTCGCCGCGCAGGGAGAGCGGAATCCGTTGCTCGGACTCGCCAGCGGAGAGCCGGATGGAGCGAGGCTGAACCTCCCAGTGGCTATAGTCTGGCGGGGTATCCGTCATGAAGGGACCTCCACCGGTGCGGAGACGCCGCCGCCATAGACCTCGACCTGGACGTGCCGCAGGCTGAGCCGCTCGGGCGAATCCCAGACCAGGATCATGGCCGCTCCGGGAACGAAGCCGCACTCGACATTGCCGTCCTCATCGACACTGGCCACGTCGGGATTGGACGATTCGAACACAGGCGCTTCGGGCAGACCCCGGATCGAGAGCGGAATACGCTGGACGAATGGGGATCGCGAGACCCGGATCAGTTTCGGGAAGACATCCCAGTAGTGCGGTTCCTGCGGCTGTTCGAGATTGTTCATGGCGGCCCCCTCAGTTGTCGATGGTGTCGGGACTGCCGGTGACGATGATGGCTCCGCAGGCGGTGATGTCGCCGATGCGGGCGTTGGGCAATCCTTCGGTGATGGTGTCGAAGCTGCCGGTCACGATGGGCGTCACGCCATGCCCCGGAATGGGACAGACGTGCAGATCCCCCATGCGGGCCACCGGCATGCCGTTGTCCAGCGTCCGACTGGCCCCGGTGATGATGACGCCGCCGTGACTGCTGATGTCGCCGAGCCGCGCCTGGGAGCTCATGGGTTCACCTTCAGCAGCAGATGGATCAGAAAGCCGACGAGTCCGCCGATGGTGCTGCCGATGGTCAACACCAGGCCGACGATCTTCCACATGGTCTCGGTCCCCATCTTGGAGCCGACCCGGGCGTGCAACCGGTCGATCTCCTCGGCGTGCCGGTGCAGATCGGAATAGATCGAGCGGACCAGCACCTCGACGTTTTCCTTGTCCGATTTCTTCTCGATTTCACGCTCGATCTTCTCGAGGCGGTCCTGGATTTCCCGGCGGTGACTTTCGAGGATGCTGCGGAATTCCTCCCGCCAATGATCGAAGGTCCGGGCCAGCAATTCCTCGCTGGCCGAAAGTCCGGAGGGCGTTGTTGTTCTTTCTCCCATGCGATGCTTCCTTCAGGTGTTGATCAAGACGGTGTTCGTCGAGCGAATGATGATGTTTCCGGCCACCCCATCCATGAACACGAGGCTGCCGGACTTGTCGGTGGCGCTGATGCTCTCCTGGCCGGGCGCGGCGTTCATGCGCACCACCTGACCGGCCTTGTCGGTCAGCCGGATCTGTTCGGCGGCGGCGGTGGAATCGACGAGGATTTCCTGGGTGCCGTTGAGTCCCCAGATGTGAACCTTCTCCCGACCCTTGGTGGTATCGATGAGGATCTTCTGCCAGCGGGAGCGGCCCTTGTCGCACGAGAGGATGTGGACCTTCTCCTTGTCCTGCCAGGCTTCGAGGATCACCTGCTGGCGGCAGAGGTCGGTGAGCTGGATGCGGGCGCGGGAGCCGACGATCTGCGAGGCGATGTCGAGCTGGTCGCCTTTCTCGGCGTCCTTCGTGCCTCGGCGCAGAGCGTTGCCGCTCTGCATCTCCGGCTTCACCTTCCCTTCCATGGTGAGGATCTGTCCGGCGCGGTCGATGATCCGCAGCAGCTCGTCGCCGTCGCGGTCATCGGCCAGGATGGTGTGGCCGGTTTCGGTCTTGAGCAGGACCTTCAGTCGCGGGCAGTAATACGGCGGATGGCCGTGGTACTTCTTGTGTTCGAGATCGTCGTGCCGGTTGGCCTGATGCTCGATCTTGTCCTCGCAGTCATGACAGAAGGCGTTCGCGCAGGTGCGCTTCGATTCCTCGGGCTGCTCACCGGGATTGCTCTTGGCCAGCCAGACCCCAGTCCAGATCGGATGCTGGACGACCCCGCCCTCGAACTCGGCCCAGACCGAGGCTCCTTCCTCGGGGACCAGGAACATGCCGGTGTCGTCGTTGCCGCCGTAGGGAAAACAGGGCGTGGCCCATTCGGACCAGTTCTCCCGCCCGCTGCCGAGCACGGCGGGGATTTCCAGGCGGACCCGGCCGAGGCGTTCGGGGTCGTTGTTGTCGCGCACGAAGGCCCGGTACTTGCCGTACCAGCGGTTGCGGTAGCGCTCTTCGGATTGGCGGTCGCGGGTTTCAAGCATGCTCCGCCTCCCGCTTTCGACTGGCGTTCCAGGCCAGCCAGCCGCCCAGGCGAACCGCCCAATACATGATCTGGCGTTTCCACAGAGGCACTCCCAGGGCCGCCATCAGTTCGAGAAAGAGGCGGTCGGCCGCAAGCCGCGAGACCTTGCCGGTGTGGTAGAGGTAGTCGTGAACGACGGCCGCCGGGGAATATCTCCCCCAGGGCGGCACCACGCGCCAGAACAGGCGCGGCACCGAGGCGAAGTCGGTCTCGAACCCGGCGGGCACTTCGATGATGCGGCCAGCGCCGGTACGGACACGAAACGGCTGAGTCAGCCTGGCGGTCATTCCATTGGGCAGGATCTCCACCCGAAGCGGCCCGGAGATACCCTGCGCGGTGCCGGAAAACAGGGTCTTGGTTTCGGCGCTCATGACCGCCACCTCGCCTTGCCCGACTGGCGCACATCGAGATGGACCCAGGAGGCATAGACACCGATGCCGCCCTCGCGGAAGAGCGGAATTTCCTCGGCGATGACCGCCAGTTCCTCGGGCGAAACGCCTGCGGGACAGCTCACGTCGGCCGCCATGCCCAGCGTGTGGAAACTCTGCTCCGCGCCGCCCACGGTTTTGTTGTGCCGGTTGCACCGGAAGCCGCTGGTGATGGACAGCGGTTTGCCGATGCGGTCACGCAACGCCTGCAGGGCCTCGACCAGGTCGGGATGGACCGCAGCCGAATGGCCGCAGCAGTTCTTGCCCTTGCAGGCGAATTCCGAACGGTTGAAATTCTTACTGAGATCACCCATTGCCGCCTCCTTGTGTGACCGCGCCGGAATCCGCGTCGATGGTCACCATGGCTGGCGGCTCGTTTTGCGGCGTGGGCGGGGCCTCCTTGTCATTGGGTTTGCCCTGGGACTCGGCGGACTTGTCGCCCGCGCCCTTGCCGAGGGCGTTCTTCTTGAGTTTGAGTTCGCAGAGATAGCCAGCGCCGCTGATGCTGTGGCGCACCGAGTGGCAGTAATAGATGCCGGAAAACTTCCGTCCCACGCCCTTGATCTCGACGTTTTTCTTGGCGCGTAGCTGGGGAATGCCGATGGTGGCCGCGTCCGCCTCGACCTGGCGCAGCTCGGCCTCGCGGAATTTGCCTTCGGCGCTGTCCTGGGCGGGCTCCTGGCGTGGCTCTTCGTGAAAGCCTTCGGAACGGTCGAAGCTGGGCACGATCTGCCCCGTCTCCTGTTCCTTGAAGCTGCCTTCGCCGGTGTTGCCGTCGACCAGATAGGTCTGCTTGCCCAGGGCCGTCCGCTCGGGCGTGGTGGCGTTGTTGGCCTTGTGCTCGACCACGTCCTTCTTGCGCGGGTCGATACCGACCGTCTTGGTCTCGACACCCGCGCCCTTGGCTCCCTGGGATTGGGTGCTGGGGCGGAACGAGCGCAGCAGGCCCTTGGTGTCGGTGAAATATTCGAGGGTCAGAAGCGGCGTCTGGTCGAGCTCGCGGGGATGGAAATGGAGTTCGTCGTCCTGGATGTAGAAGACATAGCCGCTCACGCCGTCGCCATCGCGGTCACGGGCCTTTTCCGCCAGCTCCTTGAGGAACTGGGCGTCCGAGATGTTGCTCTGGGTGACGCGGAGATGTGTTCCCTTGGTTGCCGTGACCACCGGGGTGAGGCCGTTGGCGGCGGCGATCTGTTCGGCGATTTCCGAATAGAGGATGCCGGGAGCGGGTTTTTGCCAGACCTTCTGGTTCTCCTTGCCCGCGAGTTTGAAGCCCTTGTCGTAGGCCTTGATGCGGATGGTCGGATCGCCGTTTTCCGGGAAGTCGTAATCGATGTCCTTGATGACCGCCTTCTTGCGCGGGGAGAGGTTCCCCACGTAGCCGAAGCGGGCCACGATCTCGTTGCCTTCCTGGAACAGCGGATCGTCGACGAACTGCAGGTTGCGGTCGGTCACCGACAGTTCGAGGACATCCAACTCCTCCTCGTTGTCGGTGAAAACGAACGAGGTGATCTCCTGGGTGATGTCCTTCGAGAGGTCTTGCCCCTCGATCTGAATCAGAAATGTCGGCTTGAAGGTATCCAGATCCATGCGTATCTCCGGCGGTTCGCAGTTCCCTGCTTACTTACCGGAAGGCATGGCGAGGTGTCGGACGCTTCAGTCGAGCAGGCGCATCTGGACGTTTTCGCGGGAGGGAATGCGCAGCGCCAGACCCGGCTCGAGCGCCAACGGGAAAAAGAGGTCGTTGTAGTCGCAGATGATCCACCAGAGCCGGGCGTCGCCCAGATAGCGGTGCGCGAGCAGATCCAGACGGTCGCCCTCGACCACGGTGTGCAGGCGGTCGTCGTGTCTGGGGGTGGTGTCGATGCGCTGGCGCATGCCGAGGGAGGTGCCGTCGCTGTCCCGGTAGAGAACGCAGCGGGCGTAGCGGGAATCGCGGCCGATCATGAGCGCACCTCCGACCAGTTGATGGAACGATCCACATATTCCTCGAGGACGATGTCCACCTCGGCGAGTTGCGGCAGCAGGTTGTCCCGGTCGAACAGGCCGAAGAAACGTGCCTTTACCTGCCGGACGATGCAGGTCACGCCAGGGTAGAGATCGCCGAAAATCAGCAGCACACGGTGCGGCGCGTTCTTGAGCATGGTTCCGGCGTGTTCCGGATATTGCAGCGAGCGGAGCCAGTCGACCTTCTGCTTCACCGGCCCCTTGAACAGCTCGACCTTAAAGGCGATCCGGCGCGGCTCCCCGGCGACGTACTGGTAGCGCGGGTGGCTCATGCCGGGGATTTTGATCGTCGCGTAGTCGGTCGACTTTTCGTCGCTGATGGAGTTGGGGTTGTACTGGAATTCGAGCCGCTCCCCCGTGTCGGCGTCCACCAGATATCCCTTGATGGGCTGTTGATCCCAGGCCATTGTTTACACCTCGGCGATCTCGATGATCGGCTTGCCCAGTTGCTCTGCATGGTCGAGTTCCTGCCGCATGCCGCTGGAAATGCCGTTGCCGGTGAACGCCCACACCTCGTCGCAACATTCCATGTAAGCCAGGCCGCAGGCGATGCCCGTCTCCCGCTGCTCGGAAATGCTGTCATCGGTAAAGGTTGGATACAGCAGGTGCGGCGCGAACGGCGCGTGACCGTTTCTCATGACCCGACGGCAAAGCGCCTCGGCTACCTTGACGTTTTGGGCTATGTCGCCCGCGAACGGGCTGCAGACAAAGATGCGTTTCATCGGTCCTCTCACAGGGTTTCGTAGTTTCTGATCTTCCGTTCGCGAAGATCCTTGTAGACCGCCTCGGCCACCTTCCGGCCATCGATGTTGGTGGTCACGCTCAGTTCCACCGGGCGGTCGGCCAGACCATCGAGGCGCGAGAGCAGCGATTCCAGAAGCTCGCGCAGACCCGGACCAACTTCCTCTCCCCGCATGGGTGTCGATGGAGCGGTGCGAGCCGGAGTAATCAACCGTTCGGAAGGCACCGTCTCGGTGAGTCCCGATTGCAGTGGCTTCGCAATCGGAGTCGGCGCGGCCGTCTTGGGCCGTTCAATCCCGGCTGGAACTGGCGAAACACTTCCAATTTCCGGTGCCGGTTCCACGGCGAACGGCTGGATATAGCTCTTACTTACCGGCTCGACGGCCGCTGCGACGATCTGCACGGTACCGTTCATCGGTTGCGGGGGTGGCGCGGCCGTGGCCATGACCGGCTGGAGCATCAGCATGGCGCTCAGGGCCTTGGGCACCAGGCGCTCGTCCAGACGCGGCACAAGACTGAGCACGCTTTCGATGATGCGTTGCCCAATCGATTCGTCGGGTGGCGCGGTTTTGAATGGTTGCTTCTGCTCGGCCACCTGCGGAATCGGGGTCTGGACTCCCAGCATGGCGCGAGCGGAGGAGAGCAAACCGTTGGCGATCCCGGCGCTGCGATCTTTGATCGCCTGAATGCCCGCGCTCGCGACGCTGGAAAGCCTCTGCCAGAGGGATTGCCCCTCGGTACCGGCACTGGCAAAGATTCGGCCCACAGCCCCGGGGACGGCCGACAGCGTGGCAACGATCCGGTCGCGGAGATTGACGGCTCCCGTGGCCAGCGCGTCCCAGGTATTGGCTTGGGGCGGTTTGATCGCCAGCTCGGGCGTGTCGCCAAACAGGGATTGTTTGAGACCTCCGAAAATGGTACCAGCCTTGGCCGCGACGGTTTGAGCGCCGGAGGTCAACCCGTCCCAGAGTTTTCCGGCCATGCGGAAGGGAGCCGAGGCGGCGTCCATGAGGTTGCCGCCCGCCGTTTTGATCTGCTGCCACGCTCCCGCAGCGGCCGAGAGAATTCCGCGAGCGGCGAAGCCGAACACTTTCGCGGGCAGCGTCTGGGTAAGGCTCATGCCGTCGGCGAGGGTCTTGAGCAGCGCGGAACCGGAGGCGGTCAGGCTGGAGAGTGGTCCCTCGCGGGCATCGGAGAACGGCAGCAGATTGCGCAGCTTGCCCAGGGCGTTCTTGAGCATGGTGAAGGGATAGGTCACCGCCGACCAGATCCCTTCGCCAAGGGTGATCAGCAGCTTTTTGCCCGCCTCGAAGAAGGTGGTGTCCCCGGCGAAGAAGGAGCGCACGGTGGCAAACATCTCCCGCAGAGTGCTGATGATCGGCAGATTCAGAATCGCCTGGCCGATCTGTCCGGCGGCGTCGGCCACCAGGCGTCCGATGGAGGTGAAGATGCCGGAAATGAAATTCCAGACCCCGACCACCACATCCCGCGCCCAGCGGAACGGGGTGGCAAGAAAGTCGTAGACCGCGCCGCCAATGGCCTTGAGACCGTCCAGCAGGGAGATGTCGCCGGTCAGCACCTGCCAGACCGCATAGACGATCTTCCCGGCGGCCATAAATGCCTCGCCGATCATGCGCAAGGGCAACAGGAACTTGTAGATGAACTTGGTTGCTCCGACCAGGGACCCGACGATGACCTTGCCGACCCAGACCACGCTGCGCACCACCACCGCCAGGGCTCGGACGATGAGCGACAGGTTCCAGGCCACGATCTTCAGCGCGAATGCCAGCCCCTGCAGAAGCACACCGGCGACGGTGCCGATAACCGTGCCGAAGGTGCGCCAGGACGACCCGTCGGTGGCGCTGGCGGCAACGCCGAAGATCTCCACCACCGAAAAGACCGCGCTGGCCAGCGCCGCATAGGCACTCATCAGGGTGCGGACGGTGGGTTCGAGGATGGCGCGGATGCGGCCAAAGGCATGGGAGAACGCGGCCCACAATCCGGCCAGGGCCTCACGAACGCGGTAATAGGCTTTGAAGACGGTGACCACGAAGTCCATCAGTCCGGCGGATTCGAGCTTCTGGGCCAGTTCGGCCGACATCTGCCCGACGCCGCCGCTGAGCGAACCCACCAGCTCTCTGATCCCCCGGAACACCAGCGAGACCTTGTTCCAGGCACCGGTGATGATTTCCTGGATGCCGCCGAAGTTGGTTTCCCAGGCGCGTTTAAGCAGATACACCGAGAGGATCACGCCCGCGATGGTCGCGGTGACGGGCAGAAAATAGGTCGCGACCGCCGAACCCACCCCGGCGAGCGCGGCGCTGATGGCCACGAACCCGGCCTTGATGGCGGGAAGCATGAGTCCCACCATGCCTACGGCGGCGGTGACGGCTCCGGCCACGACCAGAATGGTGCCGAGGGCCATGGACAGTCCCAGGACCACCCGGGTCACGCCCGGCATCGATTTGGCCATGCGTTGCAGGAACAGAATGAAGCGGGAGACGCCGTTGATCACCGGCGTGACCACCGGTAGCAGAGTGCGTCCCAGGATTTCGCTGAGGTTGGCCACCTGCTGGCGCAGGAGCAGGAACCGGGCTCCGATGTCCTGGTTCATGGCGTCGGCCATCTGTTCGGTGACCGCCGTGCCGGTTTTCATGGCTCGGCCCACCGACTGGATATTGCCTTCGAGGCTCTCCATGCCCGCCGACATCTGCAGCAGGAACTTGACCGCCTCGTCGGAGCCGAAGGCCTTCTTCAGCTTCACCTGGGCGGCGGCGTTGGAGAGATCGGGGAACTGGCGCTTGATCTCCTGCAGAATGGGAACCACGCCCTTGAGACGGCCGCTAGTGTCGGTGAAGGACAGCCCCAGCTCGTCACCGGCCTCGGCCGCCTTCATGATGAACGCCTTGTACAGCGTGCCAGCCTCTGAGCCGGGCATGGTGGTCTGGAGCTGACCGAGCACGGCGAGCTGCTCGTTCAGGGGAATATTGCTCGCCGCCGCCACCGCGCCGATGTTCTTGATGGCGTCGGCCATCTGGGTGCCGTTGGTCTTGAACGAGGCCACGGTCTGCGCCATGGCTCCGGAAAAGGCGGTCGCCCATTCCATGTCGTTCATGTCGGCCATGATGGGCTTGAAGATCCCGTAGGCCGTGGTGAAGGTGCCGACCATCTCCTGGGTGGTGGCCTTGGTCGCCTTGGCGGTCATGGCGGCCATGGAGGTGAAGACGCCCACCGCCTCGTCGCTGAGGTTGGACAGGGCCGATTTCACATCGTAGGTGGCAGTGATGAACGCCGCCTTGTCAGCACCGGACCACTGGTTGGTGAAGGATTCTGCGGCGTCCTCGATGGCCCGGAGGTCCTGCACGCCGAGGGACGCCAGCTCGCCCAGAGCCTTCTGGGTCGCGGCGGTGGAGGCGACCAGGGCGGCGGGCACTGCCATCAGGGCCAGTCCCGCCCCGAGCATCATGGTGCCTTGCTGGATGCGGTCCAGGTTGCGGGTCATCCGCTCGCTGGCATCCGCCACGGTGGAATCGAGGTCCATCATGGAGCCACGGATGCGCTGCGCGTTCTGCGAGAACGCATCCTTCATCGATACCACTATGCCCAGTCCGAGATCGCCGTTCATCTATCGCCGTTCCGTTTGCTCACGTTCAAAATCAAGCTGCCGCTCGAGGGCCTCGACGAACTGACGCCGGACTCTGAGCGGCAGCGAGCGGGTTTCCGACCAGCCCCAGTGCAGTCCGCCGTAAGCGAGAAAGAATGCGTCGCTTACAAGCGAACTCCGGGGAACAAAAAAGCCGGTTCTGCCTCCAGACGGGTGCGGATCTTGGTGCCGCAGCCATCGCATTCGGTTTCGACCGAGGTGTCGATTCCCGCGTCGACCCGCGACATCTCCTGTCGCAGCGCGTTGCGGTCACGCATCGACATTTCCGCCAGGCTCTTCTTGGAGGGAGCCTTGCCGTCGATGTCGAGGATACGGATGAGCATGGCCGAGCTGATGTTGGGCTCGCGCAGGCTGGCCAAACGTTTTTCCTTGTGGCCGTCGAGATATCCGAAGCGCACGGTTTTCTTCGAGCCGGGAAGCTTGAAGGCGAACTCGCGCTCCTCGCCGTAGGGGGTGACCTTGAGATCCTCGAGATTGATGGTCACGAAGTTGGTCATGCGGCAGGCGCTGTTCGGGCAGCTCAGCTCCAGCTCCACCTCGTCCCCCAGGGAAATCTGGCGCAGGCGGACCAGGGCGAACAGCCGGTCACCCGAGAGCAGGTTCATCACCTCGGAAAGATCGGGGGCGGTCTTCTCGCCCAGCCGGACGAAACAGTTGCGGAGCACCTGGTTGATCGCCTCTCCGGAGCGGATCAGACGCTGGTTGGTGAGCAGTTCTTCCTCAGCCCCGGTCATTTCCCGGAGCTCGAGTTCAGTGCCGCTTGGCAGTTCAAAGCTGTACATGGTCGATCCTCCGGTTTAGGTCCAGTATTGGAAGCAGATAGTGAGCTTCTCGATGGTGTTCTCGGTGTTCCCGCCCTCGAGCTCGTCGTATTCGAGCGCCTTCACCCAGGCCCCGTGCAGGGTCCAACGGCGGGTCTCGTTGCCGGTGCGGTCGTAACGGACAACGTCGATGTCGCGCATGTAGTCGGCCGGAAGGCCGCCGGTGACGGCGTTCACGTCCACCTGTTTCTTGATCCATTCGCGGGCCGCCTCGTCGGAGCCGTCCTGCAGGTTGCCTTTCTCGAGGGTGATGTCCTCGAACTTGACCCGGCCCGCCACCTTCTGGTCGAACATCGAACCAGCCGGGGCAAAGGCCACTTCCTCGAATTCGGTTTTGGGCTCCTGTCCCTTGTGGAACAGGGCCACGTCGAAGCCGTTTACCTCGATGGCGAACTGCCAGTTCTGGTAAAGGCTCTTGGGCATGTTTCCGCTTCTCATAGCCGTGTTCTCCCGTTAGATGATTTCTTTGAAGTCCGCGCCGGTGCTGGTCAGGATGAAGTTCAGCTCGATGAACTCCGCCGTCTTGGTCGGCTTGACGAACACGCGGGCCACCATTTCGTTGCGGTCGATGACCGCCGGGGTGTTGGTCTCCTCGTCGCACTGGAAAGCGAAGTCGTAGAGGCCACCCTTGTCCTTGATGTCCTGCAGGAAGGGGTTGATCAGGCGACCGAGGGCACGCCAGGTCTGGGGATGGTTCGGCTCGAACACCACGAAGCGGGAGGATTCCGAGATGGCTTCCTCCATGTACATCATCAGGCGGCGCACGTTGATGCGGTCCACGGCCGAGGGCTGGCTTTGCAGTGTCTTCTGGCCCCAGATGTTGATGCCGGTGTCGGGGAACACGGCGATGACGTTGACCCCTTCCGGATAGAGCACATCGCGCTCGCCACGGCTGGTCTTGTAGGCCAGGGAGAGCGTGTTGAAGATGCGGCCCCGGTCGATACCGGCGGGCGCGTTCCAGACGTTGGTCTTCTGGTCGCTGCGGGCGATGCAGCCCGCCACCGCGCCGCAGGGCGGCACCAGCTTCTTGCGCGAGTTGACCGGATCGCTGATCTCCAGCCAGGGGTAGTAGAGCGCCGCGTAGGAGGAGTTGAAGGCCGCGTGGCTGTACATCCCTTGTCCCTTGCGGAAGTCGACCGCTTCGAGCGGCTCCAGATGCATGGGCGTGTCGGCGATGAACAGCAGATCCTTGCGCCCTTCGGCATAGGCGATTCCGGCGTTGATTACCGGCACTGTGGTGACGCCGGGAACCAGCAGCAGGTTCAGGGCGTCGATCTCGTCAAAGCCATAGAGGCCGGTATGCTGCGAGGGATCGCCGATGAAATCGGCATCGGCCAGGTCGGTCAGCCCGTTGTCGCCGCCGGTGAGCGTGAACACGCCCAATGCCGGACGGTCGCTGGGCGTTCCCGACGCTGCTGCCATATCCTGGACCAGGATGAAATCCGAACGGTCGTTGATTGCCAGCTCCACATGATTCGGCAGCGTCTCGTCCATGCTCAGATCCTTGAATACCTCGACCACATCGCCTTTATGCCGAACCACCAGGTTGAAATGGTTGGCTGGGTCAAGGGAGCCATCCTCGATGGAAACGGAGAGCCGGTCCCCCCAGACGCCTTCGTTCACGGCCTCGATCCGCAGGGCGTCGGCGGGCGTCGCCTCCCGGTTCTGCAGCACGATGGAAGATTTGAGCGCCGTCAGGGTGTCCCGGTCGGTGGAGTCGGTGAGATGGGAGATGCGGGTGACGTAGAGGACCGATCCGCCGTTGTCGAAAAACGCCCGTGCGGCGTAGGCCAGATAGCTCTCGTTGATATAGGAGCCGAAACGGTTGATGAACTGCTCCCAGCTCGTCACCAGCACGGGCTTGTTGATCGGGCCTTTTTCGGCCACCCCGACCATGGCGGCCGACGAAGTCGAGATCTGCTTCACATAGAAACTGAAATCCGTTTCCCGGGTGTAAATCCCGGGCGATAGATAGGTCGGCATGGTTATTTCCTCCGCTTGCTGGTGGTCTTGGCCTCATCGGTTCCGGCGTCCTCGGTCGCCGTGGGCCTTTCCGGCTCCGGTTCCGCGCCGCCGGTCAGGTCGGTGATGCGCACCAGTCCGCGTTTTCCGGCGGTCTGGATCTCGGCGGAGAGGTCCTTGCGGGCGATGCTCTTGCGCTCTCGCGGTCCGAGGTGGAGGGTTCCCTGGCCGGAGAGGTTGAACGTCAGGGGTTGGAACTGCAGGTTTCTGATCTCGATCACGGTTGTTCTCCTTTACGGTTGAATGGTTCGTTGCTCTGTCACGTCGCCGTGAAACTGGAAGGTCCGGTCCCGGATCAGCCGACCGTCGCGCAGGTCGCCGTCGTACACCGGGCAGGATTCGATGCGGATGCGTCCGGAGCTCTGCCGGAGATTGGAGAGGTTCACCCGGGTCAGACCGCCCAGAGGAACCAGTTCGGTGAGGTTCAGGCTGCCCTGGTCGGCGATGGCGATCTCCGGGTGAAGCTGGAGGAACCGCGATACCGACTCGTGAAACCCGAGCAGTTCGGCCTCCCGGTCCACGGTCACCACCAGGTCGAAATCGAGGTGATAGAGCCGGGGAAACCGGCACTCCTCGAAACTCAGCTCCGCGACATTCTTCTCGAACAGGCGGCTCTGGCTGCGGCGGAAACGGTCTTCCGCCAGCTTCGGCCCCTGGAGGATGACGCTGGGGGTACGCTGGACCTCGAACAGGTCATCCGGGAACACCAGCACGGTGTCCGGGTGGATGGCCTGCTTGGCCAGGCGGATCAGTGTTTCTGTGACGGTCTGTATCGTGCTCAAGGGACGCCTCCGTTTTCTGCCTGGTTACTTACCGGAAGCGCTGGCGATGTGTCGGAGGATCAAAGCGCGGAGCGGATCGCCTCGCGATAGTTCTGGAGGATCTGTTCGCGGTACTTCTCCATCACCGGATGCAGAAAGGGTCTTGCGGGGATGATGATGGTCGCGCCGTTCGGATGGTTGATGGTGGCCCCGTACTCCATGACGGCACCGATGTTCACCATGTCTTCCCCGTCCTTGTTGACGGTGCCGCGCAGCAGGCCGACGAACGCCTTGTCGGCCATGATCTTCTGGGTGATGGCGTTGACGAGAAAGCCGGTGTCGATGAGCGCCTTGCTGGAGCCTTTGCGCTCGATGGTGCTTGCGGCGAGTTTCACGAAGGCCTGTCCGCCCGGGGCCTGCGAGCGAATCCCCCGCTGGATCTCGCGCACCAGAAAAAGGGCGTTGCGGATCGTGGCCTGACGCAGGGCCGTGGCCAGGCGCGGCCCCATGCCGGTGGTCAGCTTGGCGCGGGCCTTGTCCCAGTCACCGGTTCGCCTAACGCCCATTGAGCTTCACCAGTTGCAGGTTCTTATGGGTGACGGTGCCGAAGAAGTGTTCTTCTTCCACACTCTGTATGCGATAGGTTTCCCTGTCTGAGGCCAGGCGGTCTTCACCCCGGACATCGGCATCCGGAAGGACACAGGCAAGCGCGTCGATCTTGCCGCTCAGCTCCTCCGGCGGGGTTTCGTTCAGTTCGAGGGGGATGACGGAGATTTCCGTGTATTCGGCATCGTCGGTGCCGTAGAGCCGCTCGCCGGGAACCACGCGCAGGACGCGTGCTGTCTGGCCCGAGGAGAGGATCAGCCGGGCGACGTCGGCCACGGCTTCGGCGCGTTCCCGGTCATTCAACAACATCGAGATCGATCCCTTGTTCGTAGATGACCGGCGTAAGGCCGCTCGGGGTCAGGATGTAGGCTTCCTGATCGAGCTGGGTGTCCGGACGCAGCTCGGTGAGCCGCTGGCGGTAGTCGGCGAGCAGATCGGCCTCGAGCTTGGCCCAGTGGCCGGGCTGGCCGGTTTTGTCCACCCGCTTGTCGCCGCTGGAAAAGGAGAAGGCGTTGGCGGTGGCCGAACGCATGACCTGGCAGGCGTGGATCTGCGCCATGATCACCAAAAGCTCGCGGACCTCGCCGGTGGGATCGGGGGTAATCTCTCCGGCCGTAATCGTCAGCGATTGGTCGAGGTCACGGCTGACACGGAAAACGGCCTTCCGGACGCATCTCTCCAGAGTCTGGTCCTCGAAGAGAGATGCGCCCGGATCGGACAGGTCGAGCCGCAGGTCGGCGATCAGGTCACTCAGCAGCACCTTGCAGGCCCTCCAGACGGCTCTTGAGCGCGTCGATCACCGTGCGGCGTTTTTCGGTGTCCATGTAGCCTTTGAGGGTCTCCGGATTGGCCTCCTCGTTGACCCTGGAGATGGCGTCGGTGGCGGAGAGTTTGCTCAGGTCCACCGGTTCCGCGTCCTGGTCGGGTTCTGGAGGGGCGAGCGGTTCCTGCTTCGGTTTGTCGGCCATGGCCAGGCGGCCATTCTTGAGCGCCGCCTGGATCTGCTTGGTGAGGCGTTCCACCTCGACCACCTGACCGGGCTTGAGTTTCAGCCCGGCGTCGGGGATCACCAGAACGCCGGGACGGATGTTCTTGATTCGATTCATCTCACGTCACCTCCTAAGATTACGGAACCAGTTTGACTTTGGCCATGATGTCGGGGCGGGTAATGCCCTGGCCGATCTCGGACCACACCAGCCAGCCGGTCTTGAAGCGGGTCTTCTGGTCGATGGACTCCGTCTTCAGGTTTTCGCGCACCGGCATCTTCCCGACCTCTTCATCCGGGACGATGATGATCTCGTCCAGCGGCATGGAGGCGGTCAGCAGAATGCCGCCGGTGCCGTAGTTCTTGATGACACCCTTCTGGCGCAGCTCGAGCTTGGTCTGGGGATCGAGGTTCCAGCCGCGCATGTCGTTGAACCGACGGCCACGCATGACGACGTACTTCACCGACAGCTCCAGGTCCTCGATGATCGAGATGGCCTCGTTCAGTGCCTCCTCGGTGAGCAGGTCGCCGGTAACCTCGATGATGTTGGTCGCCGGGATGGCCGAGGAGAGCACCGAGATGGTGCGGCGATCCATCTCCTTGCGGATGGCGTCGGCGGCGCTGGTCTGGATGTCCATCAGCGTGCCGATGTTGCCGTTCTTGAGAACGGAAACGTCCACCATCGGGTTGGAGTGGATGCGGTTGGTGGGGAACTCGACCTCGTCCTTGCCCACCTCCTGCTCCTGGGCGTCGCCGTCCTTGCTGATCCAGTGGGCCTTGACGGTCGGTTTCTTCTGATAGACCGGACGTTCGCCCTTGGGCAGCGTGTGCTTGGTGAGCAGCAGCGAGGAGATCTCCTTGCGCTTGATCTCCTGTTCGATGGGCGCGGCGATGGCGGCGGCAAGCGCCCGCATGCCTTCGGGCGACTCGAGAGCCTCGCTCATGAGCCGCGCCATGGTTTCCATGTATTCCTGGGAATGGATCTTCAACTGATTGGTTTTCATGTGCGTTGGCTCCTTGGGTTAGACGAGCAGGCGGAATTTGAGGACGCCGCTCTGTACGGAAATGGCGTGGGCGACGACGTGCTCTCCGGCCGCGACACCGTTGGTCAGGCGACCGCCCGCTGAAACTTTCAGGTCGTCTCCGGCGACGACGGTCCCTTCGAAGGCGTCGGTCTCGTAGACACCGCCGTCACAGTAGATGCCGGGCATTTCGCCACCGGCGTAGTCCTTGATCAGGATGCCGAAGGAGCGCTTGGTGGGATCGGTGTTGACGGCGAACAGGTCGTCGCCGACCACGCGGACCACCTGGCCGAGTTGGCCGTCGCCCTGGATGTGGCCGTCGCCATAGGCGAGGCTGCGGTGACACGGATTGATGAATGACATGGTGTTTCCTCCTTATGCGTTGATTTCCGAGTGTTCGGGAGAGTCCTCGCCGACACGGTTGCGGTAAGCGGCCATGAACCCGTCGCGCAGGCGGTCCTCGAGCGATACCTTGCGGTCGTCCACATCGTGGGGCCGGACACCGGCGTCGCTGCGCAGCGGGGTTTCCGTCGATGCCTTGGCGGCGGGCTTGCCGCCCTGGTCGCTGTCGGTGGGTTTCTCTTCCTTGTCCTTGTCAGCTTTGGCCGATTTGGGCAGGCGTTCGTAAGCGGCCTCGGTGGCGGCGAAGGCTTCGTCGGACAGTTCGGCCAGGCGTTTCAGTTCGGCTTCCCGGTCCTCCTCGGAAGCGAAAGAGAGTCCCTGCTTTTCCAGCCGGGTGAGCAGCTTCTTGGCCCGGGAGCGGCAGGCGACCGCCTTTTGTTCGGCTTCCAGTTCCTGGACTCGTTTCTGCAGCTCGGCCACCTGGGCTTTGAGCTGCCGGTTTTCCTTTTCCAGGTCGGAAACGCGGGCAGGATCGCCTTCCTGCTGGGCCGGTTTCTTCTTGGCCGCGTCAGATTCAGTCTTGGCGGCCGGTTCATCGGTAGGTTTGGTTTTGTCTTCCATCGTGAAATCTCCTTCGGGTTGGGATTGGTCGGGCTGGCTCTGAAGGGACGCCACCTGCAGAATCCTGGCGTTCTCGTCCGCGCCTTTGCGGTCGAGCAGTCCCAGTCCGGTGAAAGTGACGCCGTGCAGAATCTCGAAAACGGGTTGGCCGTTGAAATCACGGCCCTTGAATTTGCGCAGGTGTGTGCAGTAGTCGGCCTTGTTCTGGAAGCGCTTGTGGCAGACCGAACATTCGCCTTCCTGGTAGTCGCACTCCATGGAGACTTGGGAGATGATCCCGCGCTTCATCAGCTTGTAGGCCAGCCGGGCGGCCGGGGTGTCGTGGACGTACAGCTCGCCGACGCATTCCACGCGGCCGCCGTTGTCGTCCTCCAGGTAGTCGGCGGCGACGATGCCACCGACGATGTCGTTGAACTCCTGCGAATGCTGCAGATCGACCTTCTTGTTCACGGCCGTCATGTGCCGACCGGACAACTCCTCAGCGGTGAAGTGGTCGCCGTTCTTGTTGGTCCCGGTGCGGCAGAGCACGAAGCTGAACTGAGGGTCGCCCGCCGAGCCGACATCCATGGCCTCGGTCGCGAGGCGTTCGCCTTCACCCAGCCGGATGTCCACGGGAATGCTGGTGTGAAAGTTCGCTGCGGCGGCCATCGGAACGGGTTTCTCCTCCCGCTCGGCGCTGGCCTTGGCCCCGGGAGCGCAGACGAACAGACGCTCCTTGGCATTGGAAGCCTCGCCGTGCTTGGAGGTGATGGCGTAGTGGTGATCCTTGGACTTCATCCGGCTCTGTTTGCCGAAGGAGCCGATGATCCGCTTCATCTCCTGCTCGTTGGGATAGGCGTGATCGCGGTAGGAGATCAGCCAGTTCGGGATGTGTTTGGCGTTGCCGAGAAAGGTCTGGAAGAACTCGCTGGCGTTGGCCTTGGTGACGGTCTTGTGGTCGGTCTCGTAGTACTTGACCTTGGTGTCGGCCTTGATTTCGAGCCCTTCCCAATAGGTCATGAGCCCCTCCACGAAGTGGTAGGCCCGCTCGTAGTTGGTGGTCGAAAACTCGGTGGCGTAAGGCGGGTCGAAGTAGGCCAGATCCGCCTTGGCTTTCGGCAGCAGGTCGTTGATGTCCTGCCGGTGCGCCTTGTTCTCCTTGTCGTTGTCGAAGACCAGGGCGTTGATGCGCTGCAGGTTCTTGCGCAGACGATCCTTGAACTCGTCGGGGGTGTCCTGGCGGCGGCCATAATCGGTGGACGACGAGAAGTGGCCGAAGCCGCCCTTGCCGCTCATGCAGGTTTTGCCGAGGCCGAACAGGGCGATGTCTTTCTTGAAGCCGGAGAGCTTGTCGCAGTTGGCGCGGATGGTGTCGATCAGCGCATGGACGCCCTTGGCGAAGAAAATGCCCTTGAAGTTGTCCTGGACGAAGCTGCCCGCCTTGGCGTTGTCGGCCAGAAGCGCTTCGATCTCGTCCTCGCTCAGGCGAACCGAGTTGTTCTCGATGATCGCCTTGGCGGCATGGTGGCAGTAGCGGAGCCGGTCGTTGGCGATGACCTGCAGGCCCTTGGTCTTGTACATGTAGGCCACGACCGCAGATCCCGAAAAGGCGTCCAGCACCGTGCCAGTGCCTTCCGGGGTATGCTTCCAGATCCAGTCGACGAGCTTCTGCTTACTGCCGATGTAGTTGGTGATGTACTTGGGGCGCTTCTCGGGAGGGAGCTCTTCAGGAGCGGGCTGTTCGGCGGCCTCGGTCCCGAGCGCATCGGGATCGAGAGTCAGCGCCGCATCGGCCTCCAGTAGAAACGCCAGCCTTTCCAGGTCTGTGGCGAACAGTTCCATCAACGTCTCCGGTCAGTTTGCTGTGCTCTCCGCGACCTGCGGGGAGCGTTCAGCGGTTACTTACCGGAAGCGTCGGCGATGTGTCGGAGGGTGACGGTGAATTTCAGCGGGCGGAGTCCGGCCGGGAATTTCCTGGAAGTCGCCGAGATTTGGCTTGAAAGTCGGTCTGCTATTCGTTATCTTGTGTTATCATGTTTTATTACGGAATCCAAAGAAGCGGTGACTGACATGGAACCACAAGACAAATGGCTGACTATCGAAGAGCTTTCCGGCTATCTGAAGATGAGCCGCAGCAAGCTCTATCAGATGGCGCAGAAAGGCGAGCTGCCCGGTTCCAAGATCGGAACCCAGTGGCGGTTTGATCGGGACGAGGTTGACGACTGGATGAAAAGCCTTCGACAGACGGCACCGCAAAAGGCATCGGCCAACAATGGATAGCCACAATAAAGAGGGATTCCCATGCCGAGCCTGATACAGCCAACATTATTCGACCTACTTGATGTTCCGGCCTTTCCGAGACCTGCGGCGGTCACGAACGCGATTGAAACACTGGCTTCAAACAGTGGCATCGAGGCGCGAGGGGCAATCTTTACGCGCATCGAGGTCGTTGATTTTATTCTCGACCTGGTTGGCTACGTCGCCGATGAGCCATTGCACCACCTTCGCATTCTGGAGCCCTCTTTTGGCGAAGGCGATTTCCTTCTTCCGATTATTGAACGACTCCTTTCTGCGTGGCGGGAAAATGGCGGGAATGTTTCTTCCGCTGGCGTTGAATTGGGAGAAGCCATTCGTGGCGTGGAGCTGCACAGGGAAACCTTTGTCTCAACACGCAAGATTGTCGTCAACCGCCTTATCAAGGAGGGGATTTCGGCATCCGTGGCTTCAGAGCTCGCCGACCAATGGCTGATTCAGGGGGACTTCCTTCTTGAGCGGCAAAGCGCCCGCTTTGATTTCGTTGTCGGTAATCCGCCATATGTCCGGCAAGAGCTGATTCCAGCGCCGTTGTTGTCTGAATACCGTCGCCGCTATCAGACGATGTATGACCGCGCCGACCTCTACATTCCCTTCATCGAACATTCGCTGTCACTTCTCGACAAAGGCGGAACTCTTGGTTTTATCTGCGCCGACCGCTGGATGAAAAACCGCTATGGCGGTCCATTGCGGGAGTTCATAGCAAGAGGTTTCCATCTCAAAGCCTATGTCGATATGGTGGATACCAACGCCTTTCATTCCGAAGTCAGTGCCTATCCCGCGATCACCGTCATTGAGAAGACGAAAGCAGGCGCAACCCGGATTGCCCACAGGCCCAAGATTGAGAAAAAGGCGTTATCTGCTGTTGCCGCAGAAATCAGGTCTGAAGCCCTGTCCAAAGACTCATCTGTCCGGGAAATGGTTGGAGTGGCAAGTGGTTCGGAACCTTGGCTTTTGGAATCATCGGATCAAATGTCGCTGATTCGACGTATCGAAAGCCACTTTCCCGCACTAGAACATGCTGGCTGTAAGGTCGGAATTGGTGTGGCCACTGGCGCTGATAAGGCGTTCATCGGGGATTTCGAATCTCTTGACGTCGAGCCCGACCGAAAACTTCCTCTTGTGGCGACCCGTGACATTCAATCCGGTGAAGTCGTCTGGCAAGGTCAAGGAGTTATCAATCCGTTCGCAGATGACGGCGGCCTTGTCGATTTGCGGGATTATCCCAAATTGGGCAGCTACCTTGAAGAGCGCAAGGCGGTCATTGCAAAGCGCCACTGTGCCCAGAAAGCACCGTCAAATTGGTATCGGACGATTGACCGGATATGGCCGGAGCTCACCAGTAAACCAAAGTTGCTGATACCGGATATCAAAGGCGAGGCTCATATCGTTTTTGAGCCCGGCAAACTCTATCCGCACCACAATCTTTACTATGTAATCTCGGATACCTGGGATTTGCGGGCATTGCAGGCGGTGTTGCTCTCCAGCATCGCCAAGCTCTTTGTGGCAACCTACTCGACGAAAATGCGCGGAGGCTACTTTCGCTTTCAGGCTCAGTACCTGCGGCGCATCCGTATCCCATTCTGGCAGGACGTATCCGAGAATCTCCGGAGGGAATTGATCCATGCCGCGACCTTCCGCGATCTTGACGCCTGTAACAGAGCGGTTTTCAAACTTTACAAACTGAACCAAGAAGAACGATCCGCTCTTGGCGGCAATGGAGAATAACAATGGCAATTGATCTTGTGGATTACGAGCGCAAGGCTCATGAAGCTGTGCAGGCGTTTTGGGGAAACCGGGAAGCCGCCAGGCAGAAGCAAATTGAATCGGGCAAGGCCGACCAGGGCGAACGCGCAGGCGTGACCGCTGGCAAAAATATGGATGGGTTCATTGCTTTGATACTCGATATCATTCGAGCCAATGGACTCGCCCATGCCGACATCCATCAGAAACGCGCCGTCCTGACGCTGCCCGGTTTCTTTCGGCCAACCAAACTCTGGGATCTGCTGGTCATCCACAAGGGTGAACTGATCGCGGCTATCGAACTGAAAAGCCAGGTCGGACCTTCCTTCGGCAACAACTTCAACAACCGGACGGAAGAGTCCATCGGCACAGCCCATGATTTATGGACAGCATACCGAGAAGGGGCATTCGGCAAACAGCCCCGCCCATTTGTAGGCTGGCTGATGCTGGTTGAGGACGCGCCCGAATCCCGGTCTCCGGTCAAGGACAACTCGCCTCATTTTCCCGTGTTCGAGGAATTCAAGGGCGCATCCTATCTCCAGCGGTACGATTTGCTGTGCCAGAAGTTGACTCAGGAACAGCTCTACACAACCGCTTCGGTAATCGCCTCTCCGCGAACAGCCGCTGACAGCGGTGATTTTTCCTCGTTGTCATCAATGACCAGTCTCAAGACCTTCGTCTCCTCTCTTGCCGGGCACATCGCAGGCGAAGCGGCAAGACTTGAGTAGTTATCAGGAACCTGCCTTCACCTGCCGGAGAATCCACTTCCTCAACGTTTCCTCGGTCGCCAGCCGGATCAACGCCTCGACGAGCTGCTGCTTGTTCTTGAGGATGCCGATACCGTGCTTCTGTTTGGCCGCCGCGAGTTCCTTGCCCATCAGGCCGCTGTGGTCCACGCCGGGCTCCAGCTTGTCCAGCAGCTCGATGGTCTCCTGCTTGGTCATGTTGAGGGAGATGCCGTTTTCCTTCGCCATCTCCTTGAGCTGCTGGGCGGTCATGCCCTCCAGCCCCTCGGCGGGAGGGATCTTCGCCATCTGGGCGGCGAGCAGCTTGGCCTGTCTGAGTTCCGCCTGCTTCAGTCCCAGCAGCTCGACCAGTTCTTCCTTGGTCCGCAGCAGACCGATCTTGTGTTCCTTGAGCTTGGCGCTGAGCGCCGCTCCGGCCAGGTCACCGTGATCGATCCCCGGTTCGGCCAGATCGAGCAGCTTGATGAAATCGGCCTTGGTCCGGGCAATGGCCACGCCGTTCTGTTTCGCCAGGGTCTGGAGCTGTTTGACCGTCAGCGAACCGAGGTCGGCGATGTCGCCGGTTTCAAAGGCGCTCTTGAGCTTGGCGTTCTCCTTGGCCTGGGCATCGGCCATGCCTTCCAGCACATGGGGCGGTAGAATGCAGGCGTCCCCCTGCGATGCCTGGGCGGCGGCCTTGGTTGCCATCTCGCTACCGCAGACGGTCATCGGCCAGGCCACGATGTTGGTACAGCGGCAGTGCGGATGCGCGGGTTGCTGGGGGAACTTGTCGATGGGAAAGGTCTTGCCGTCCAGGCCGCCGCAGACCGGGCACATGCGCTCATCCTCCATGGCCAGCCATTCCAGTTTCTGGATGCCGACCCGCTCGTGGAATTTGAGCCTGCCCATGTTGTGGGCGCGGAGGACCTCGGTGCGGGCGATCATCTCCATGCGGTACTGAGCCTTGTTGAACACCCGGCTTCCGGCCTGGCGAAAGGAGTCCTTGTCGATGATCACCTTGCCCATATCCCGGACGATGTCGTCGGCTCCCTTGCCCGTGGCGACGCCGTTCAGGATGGTGCGCTTGATGCCGTCTGCGAGTTCGCGGTGAACGTCACCGGCGAGTGTGAGGTTGTACTGCGCCATGAAGTCGAGAGCATTGGTGTCGACGATGGTGAACACCTTGGTGGCCAGCTTGTCGATGCCTTCGGGTTTGAGGTCGGCGTAGAACGGCAGCGCCGCGTCGGCGAGTTCGCCGATTCCCTGCTGGATGCCGAGCTTGAAGGAGTCCTTGGTTGTCTTGCGAAAGACCAGGGTCTGCTCCCGCTTGAGCCGCTTCATGGTGTCGTCGAGTTCGAGCTGGAGCTTTTCCAGCCCTTTGAGGGCGGCGAGCTTGTTGTCCGGCAGGGAGCCGAGGGAGCGGTACTGGAGAATGGCGCGGGCGACCTCGTCTTCGGCCTGTTTCAGTGCCTGGGTGAGTTGGGCCGTGACCTGGTCGTTGTAGCGGTTGCGGGCCGTCAGGCTTTTCAGGGTGGCCGCCTGGATGCGCTGCTTGAGGTCCGACGGCATCAGCGGGGCTCCCGGCGGTCGATGAAACGACAGGCCGGGGCGTCGAAGGTGCGCTCGCTGTTGTGAACCCGGCAGTGGTTGGTGTCAGCAATGAAGTGGCTGCACTCGTCGCACACGGCAGCAATGCCGGTGGACTCCAGGTCGCCCGACCAGACCAATGCCGCCTCCGCCGTGGGTTCATCGTCCTCGGCCGGAATCCCGAGCATCTTCCGGGCGCGAGGCACGCTGAGGATGCCGGAGACGACCATATCCACCACCGGCTTCACCTGTTTCTCGTCCATCAGGTCGATCTGCTTACGTTCGGTCTCGCGGTTGGCGGCCTCGATGTCCGGGTCCAGGTCCATCTTGAGCTGAAGGCTGGAGCGGCTGATGAGTTTGCGGTCGTAGAGTTCGATGAGGAGCTTCTTGAAATCGACCGCGTCGCTGGGGTCGAGGTCGTTGAAGATGAACTGGATGCTCTTGTCGCCGTGGCCGTTCAGCTCCATCCAGTCGTCGAACACCCAGTCGAGGAGCTTGCGTGCGGCCTGTTTGATCTCGCGGATCATGACCATCATCTTCTGCATGCTCACCGAGGCAGTGGCGAAATTCGGACCGTCGCCGGTCACCAGCGAGCGAGACAGACCCAGGGCTACCACGATGTCTTCCTTCACCTCCTTTACCTTGTCCTCGACGTTGAGGACCTGACCGTCGGTGCCGTGGGTTTCGACATTGACGTAGAACGGGACCACCAGGCCACTTTTCATGTCCATCTTGTTGACCATGTCGCGAACCTGTTCGAGCATCCGCTGGTCCGGCATCACCATCTTCTGGCCGAACGCGCCGCCCACCTTGAGCAGACGGAACGGCGTGGCCCAGCGCTTGGCGATGGCCTGTTCGGCCCGGCGGTAATCGCGCAGCAGTTCGATGGCTTGAAAGGCGGGAAGCACGAGGGAGTTGCCCCTGGGCGAAAAGGCGGGTGCGTCCCATTTGAGATGGACCACCTGCTCGACGGGCAGCGGGATGGATTCGCCACCGCCGGGGGTGTCCTCGGGAAATTGCCGGGCCTCGATCAGTTCGCCCTGGGCGTATTTGACCTTGACCGAAACCGGGTTGACACAGACCAGCTCCTCGATGTCCTGGCCGGACTTGGTGAAGCGCTTGAAGCCGATGGCGTCGCCTTTCACCAGGAGCTGAAGAACCATGTCCTTGATGAACTGCGAGACGTTCAGCCGCCAGGCGGCCTCCAGAGCCTGTTCCTTGAGGTTCTCGTCATCGCTGGTGATCTTGATCTCGTCGCCCACGGCGAAAGTGCGCCAAGAGTTGACGCAGTTCTTCACCAGCGGCTCCTCGACGTAGTATTCCCAGGCCTTGCGGGCGCGTTCTTCCCAGGTGGCCGGAATCGCTTCGGCGGCGTTGACCTTGCTGAAGGCGGCCGAGTCGAGCGCTGCCGCTGCGGCCAGCGGCGCGATGACAAAGCCGGTGGTGTCCAGGCTTTCGGGTTGTTCGTCCTGATGGGCGGTGCTTTCCACGTGATCCTCTCGGTAGTTTCGGCCATGACAGCCGCACATCCGGCCCGTGTGGGCCGAACCCGGCTCGATGCCGGTTACTTACCGGAGATGGGTGGAAAGCGTCGGAGGATGAGTTTGGCGGGTGGTCAATATGCAAAACCTCTTCATTTGAGAAGAAGTAAAGAGGTTTTGCATCAGACTGCATTGAGGCGGCCGAGGCCGAAACCAGAAATTTACCTTGCCATTTCAAGCCTAAACTGGCAATAATTATTTCCGGTTGTTATATTGACCGGAAAAATTGATAGCCGGAGGTTTTCGCGATGATTGACATGCTTAAAGAAATAATCCTCGATTTTCAGGAGATTGACCTTCCGACGGGTGTGCCCAGGCGGGTTGCTGTTTCGCCAGTGCCGGGAAAAGCCACGGTTTGCATCGGTGTGCGCCGCAGCGGTAAATCGACTTTCATGTTCCAGCTTATGAAGAAGCTGCAGGACACTGGCGTTGCCCGTCAGAACATCCTCTATCTGAACTTCTTCGATGATCGTCTGCATAGTCTGCAACACGACAATCTGGGTGTGATTCTGGAAGCCTACTTTTCGCTCTATCCGGAAAAAAAGAATGCCGAGAAGGTTTATTGCTTTTTCGATGAGATCCAGGTCGTACCTGGCTGGGAGCCCTTCGTTGACCGCTTGATGCGCATGGAAAAGTGCGAGGTGTACATTACCGGGTCGTCGGCTCAGATGCTCTCACGAGAGATAGCGACCCAGATGCGCGGCCGGGCACTCTCCTGGGAAATGTTCCCGTTTTCATTCCGGGAGTTTCTCGACTACAAGGGGATCGAGAGCGACGGTCCACTCTCGACCAAAAAACGTCTGACTGTCCAGAAGGCATTCGAGGAGTACTGGGAAACCGGTGGCTTCCCCGAGGTTGCAGGCCTTAACCGTATGCTGCGAATCAAGACCCACCAAGAGTATTTCAACGCAATGCTGTTCCGGGACCTTGTTGAACGCCATGATATCTCTCACCCCAAGGCGGTCACGGATCTGGCGCATTGGCTGGTGGACAATACGGGTTCCCTCTATTCCATCAACAACCTGACCGGCTACCTGAAATCCCTGGGGCACAAAGCGCCGAAACCCGCCGTCTCCGATTATCTCGAATGGTTCGAGGATGCCTACGTTCTGTTCACGGTGCGCATCTTTGACGCCTCGCTGGCCCGGGCCAACACCAACCCCAAGAAGATTTACTGCGTCGATCACGCGCTGGTGACGTCGATCAGCTCCGGCATTCTGGTCAACTCGGGCCATCTTCTGGAGAACCTGGTGTTCACCGCGCTGCGTCGGGTCACGCCGGATATCTTTTACTACAAGACCAAGGCGGGCCGGGAGGTTGATTTCATCGCCGGACGACAAGGCCCGTCCCGCAGGCTTGTTCAGGTTTGTGAATCGATGGCCGACCAGCAAACCCGCAAGCGGGAAACCACCGCGCTTGCCGAAGCCATGACCGAACTGAAACTGTCGCATGGCATTATCGTGACGCGTAACGAGGAAGAGCAGATACAGGTAGATTCCGGAAAAATTGACGTGGTGCCCGCCTGGCGGTTTCTGCTGAACATGCCGGAAAGCGCCTGACATCCAAGCCACGGCCATTCCCTGGCCCTCGGGCATCAGACCTATTGTTGCCACTTCCACAAAACTGGTAACGATTTGTCTGGTTCAGATAAAAATCGGGTTGGTGAGCACCGGCTTAAGCGAGACCACCTCTTCGCCGACCGGGTCGAGGTTGCCTTCCTCCCGGATCAGCATGGCGCAGCGCACCGCGTCAATGATGTGGTCGTTGCCCTTGGAATAGATGATCTTGCCGTCCCGCAGGGTGTAGGTGTGGGTGGTGAACTGGTCCTCCACCTCCAGGTCGTCCGAGGGGAAAATGACCTGCTTACGCTGCAGGGCTCCGTTGATGAGGCTGGTCATCAGCTCCTTGGTCCGCTTCTTGATTTCCTTGCCGTCGCGGACCGCCAGCCGGGTCATGCCGCCGAAGTCGTATCCCTTGAGCCTGCCTTCCAGCTCCAGCCCTTTGTACTTGTCCAGGGTGAGCAATTCCTGAACCACCGCCAGACCGTTCCCGCCGTTGTCCACGCCGATGCCAGCCGGGGTGTAGTAACGCTCCAGCAGCGCGATGATCTGGGCGATGTGCGGATAGGAAACGTGTTCAAGATGCACGCGCAGGATCATCTTCAGCAGCGTCCGCTCGCCGACCTCCATCTCCTGAAATACGACGATCTCGGTGGGGTCGTTGGTGTAGCCCAGGTCGCCGCCGACCCAGAACTGCCCGCTGCGGGGAGTGAGGTTGAGCAGCATCTCCAGCCGGTCGTGGGCCGCTTCCTCGGTATCGCAATCGCGCAGCTCGGAATCGGTGATGACGATCTTCTGGTACTCCAGCAGATCCTGCCGACAGAGGTTGAACTGCTCGACATTGAAGGCCCCATAGGAAGGCTTGCCGTGTTCACCGGCCACCTCGTGCTGCCAGCCGGAGCTGTCGCGGCCGCCGTAGAACTCCAGCAGTTCGGCCTCGCGATCTTCGGTCCACAGGGGATTGAGCCAGGACGGCCAGCGGAACACATGGAACTGCTCCGACGAGGTGAGCCGGTAATAGGTGGTGTCGCGCAGGCCGTTGGGCGTGGAGTAGATGCGCAGGGTTCCCCCGGCCTTGAGGCACTGGCGCAGCGCCTTCCAGGCCCGTTCGGTCAGCCAGGCTCCTTCATCGACCCAGACGCGGCCCACGTGCAGGGACCGGAAGGCGTCGCCATAGGCCCCGGCCGGGCGGAAATAGAGCACCGAACCGTTGGTGAACTCCAGCCGGAAATAGGGTTTGCGGTGGATTTTGGGTTTGCCATATTTGGTCAGGGCGATGCTGTTCATCAGATCCGGGTTGGTGTCGAGCTGGAACTCGATCTCCTCGATGATGGTATCGAGGTGCCCCTGGTGTGGAGCCGCGATGAGGCCCTGGCCGCCTCGGGTGGTGAAGGCGTAATGGAGCGCGTCGGTCGAGAGCACGATGGACTTGCCCACGTCCCGGCCGTCGAGGTGGATGATGTTCTTGGCCGGGCAACGCAGGTCCTCCACCTGGTGCGGCCAGTAGTCGCGGCCTGAGCCATCCCGGTTGTAGAGGTAGGCTTGCCCCCACAACACGGGATCGCTCAGGGTCGCCGCGAGTTTGCGCTCCTTGTCGGTTACCGCCATCAGTGCATTCCTGTCCTCAAGGCGTTGCCGAGGATGGTGCCCACCAGTTCCGTCAGGATCTGCTGCACGGCCAGGGTGTTCTTCCGGTCGTGGACAGCCTCCTGAATGTCGATGATGGCCTGGTCCAACTCCGCCCAGGCCCGGTATTGCTGCTGGGCCGCTTCCAGACGGCCGAGGGCGTTCTCGATCCGTCCCGCCGCCAGTTCGGTCCCGATTTCAACCAGGGCCTCACCGGCCTGGCGGACGGCATCGCTGTTTTCCTGAAGGATCTCTTTCATTGGCCTGCCTCCTGGTTCGATCCGTTGGCCCACTGGTCAAGGGCTTCCACGGCGGTCTGCAGGCGCAGGCCGACACCGGTCAGGCGCTCGGCGTCCGGGTGGCCGACCTCGCGCAGCGCCTTGTTGGCCTCGGTCACATACTCGGGCGTGTGGCGGTTGACGGTGGCCACCGCCGACTGGATCTGGGCCGGAGGCCGGTAGGTGGCGCAGCCGGTCATGATCCCGGCCAGGACCAGCGGGATGGTCCATTCGAGGGTCTTCTTCAACATGTTGATCTCCTTTGGGTTAGGGGTTTGGGGTACATACAGAAAGATCTCTGCAAACACTTGATTTCCAACGAAATAGAAGCGTCATTGGATGTGACGCGGGATGGTCCCGCATCCACGAAAACCGGAACCGGAGGCAGGCCATGACCTACGACAGAAACCGCCAGCAGGCACTCAAGGCGTACCGAGAAAAGCAGGAGAACATCGCCCGGCTGATCGAGGGCATTCGCGGCAAGCTCGAAGCGGACGCGAAACAGCCGGACATCACCTGGGCGAGCGTCGGCTCCCTCGGCCACGTCGAGGAACTGCTGCGGGAGCTGGACGAGTTCCTGTCCTGAACACACCGGGCCACCGACAAAGGAGACATCGACATGACCGAATGCACCGTGCATCAAGCCGCCGAGGCTTTCATCGGCCACCTGCGGGAATCCGGAAAGAAAGAGCGGACCCTTTACACCTACCGGAAGGACCTCGATGCGGTTGAGGCCTTCTTCGGCGCGGATCGCCAGCTCGCCGAGATCCGGCTTCCCCAGGTCGGCAAGTTCTACAAGTCCGACCTGCTGCTCAAACTCCCCGACGGCAAGGAGCGGGCTGAGCGCACCATTGCCAAGACCATTCGGGTGTTCCGCATGATGATGGTCTGGGCCAGGGAGTCGGGGCGCATCGAGGAGTTGCCTCTGCCCAAGAGCACACCCATGGGCCACAGCCGGGTGAAGGAGACCAGCGATGAGCAACCGAACGGCTGACCTCGACCTGACGGGCGCGACGGAGGCGTTCTGTGCCCGCCTGTCGGCCGAAGGTCGCTCCCCTGCGACCATAGCCGCATACCGCCGGGACCTTGCCCTGGTGGCCCGCGTTGCCGATGAGCTGGCCCCGGGTATCGTCTGTCGGGCGGTCACGGCAGGATTCCTCGACCAGGTGTTCTCCGCCGGGGCGGTCACCGAGAGTGAGCGAGGCCCACGCTCGGCGGCCTCGCTCCATCGGATGAAGGCGGCGGTGCGGGCGTTTTTCGCCTGGGCCGCCGAGGCGGACGTGGTCGATGACAATCCGGCCCGGTCCATCCGCATGCATCGGCTGCCGAGAAAGCTGCCGGTGTTCCTGACCACCGCCGAAAAGAAACGCCTGCTCAAGGAGCTCAAAGGACGGACCGACTTCTCCGCGCTGCGCGACCGCGCCATGATCGAGGTGCTGCTGGGCACCGGGATCAGGCTTGGCGAGCTGGCCGCGCTCGACATGGATGACATCGACCTCGACGCCAAGCATCTGCGGGTGCGGGCCAAGGGGAATGTGCCGCAGGTCAAGTTCATCAAGACCGACCTCCGTGCATTGCTTCGCCGTTACCTGGCCGAGCGCCGTCGACACGGCCGCCCGGAAATGGAAGCCCTGTTCCTGTCGAACCGGGACGGCAGACTCTGCCAGCGGCAGATTGCAAACCGGCTCGCCCACTGGCTGCGGAAGGCCGGGATCGAAAAGGAATTGACGCCGCACGGGCTGCGGCACACCTTCGCCACCCACCTCTACGGCGCGACCAACGACCTGCTCGTGGTGCAGCGGGCCTTGGGGCACCGGGACGTGTCCACCACCCAGATCTATACCCACCTCGTGGACGGTCAGCTCGAGGAAGCCCTCGAACGCCTCTGATCCTTCCGGACCCGACGATGGGAGCGGCCTCGGCTGCTCCTGTTTTCGTTGGCCGAGACAGTGCCGAAGACAGTGAATGACAGTGCCCGCAGAAGAACACATCTGCCGATGATGAATGATCATGACGATGGTTCTCAGCCTCCCTGGCAGAGCGGGAAATATCGATTGACCGGAATTTCTCCTTTTCTGTTTGTCGGCCGCACATGGCTATAACTGCTTGGCTTGTGCGCTCCGGGCGCGGAACACACATGGCAATATCTGCTTGGCATATGCGAGGGCCGCTGTCGAAGGAATGGCTGTTTGCGGGGCTTGGCCGGTTCTGACTGGGGCTCGACATGCCCATATTTACTTGGGTTGTGTGAGAGAGCCCCGGCGTGAACATGCCAATATCTACTTGGGTTATGCGGCTCGGCTTATGCGTACACATGCCAAGCGGATATCGAGAGCTGCAGGAAGAAATCGAGGAGTGGGAATGATGATCGGCCGCCGGAGAATGCCGATTCCGAAAGTGCAAGGAACACGTCTTATCCGCAATCCCTGGTGAAGCTGTCTGCCGCAAGTCGCCGTGTGCCGGGGTCATCGGAAAAGCCCTCCATGGTGTTATCCGCAATTCTTTCCGCGTTTCTTGCGGCCGGAGGGTTTCGCGCCCGGGGCGTTGGCGGCCTCGGCTACCTTTTCGAGCAGCGCCGCCGCCCATTCTGCCGGAGAGGTCTGCGGGCCTTTCGGCTCCTCACCCTCGCGGGCAATCTTGGTGGTCTTGAGATCCTTCATGTGGCAGCGGATCATCCGGTCGAGCTTTTCGGCGGCGTCCGTGTTCCCCTCGATCTGGGCGCGGACCAGCTTCACCGAGTAGACGCCCACCAGCTCCACCTGCAGGAAGTCGCTGGACTTGTTGAACTCGAAGTCCTGGTTGAGGCGGTCGATGATCGCGTCGAACATGACCTTCTCTTCCGGCGTCAGGCAGCGGTCGGCAAAGATGCCGTGACGCAGCCGGTTCTGATTGCCCTCGGGCGCACCAGGCCCGCGCCGGGGCGGTTCGGTCTTGCCCTCGTTGCGGTGCCAGCGGTCCAGCGTCTCTTTGTCCGGTTTGTTCAGTGCCACGTGGAAATCCTGCGGAATATTGTTTTCCCAAGCCGGGATGCGGGGCGGGAGGCCGATTTAGCCTCCAAACGCGCTCCCGCCGGTTCAGGGGTTACTTACCGGAAGCGGCGGCCAACTGTCGGTCCCGATCCTGTTTTCGTTCGGCGGCGATGATCTGATTGACCCGGCGGGTGGTCACTCCGGCGAGGTTGGAGATCTCCTGGCTGCTGATCCCCTGCAGATGAAGGGCAAGCACCAGGTCGCGGCGCTCTTGGTAAAACCGGCTCGGTGCCGGAACCCAGAGAATCCCGGTGTAGTGCTTCTGGATCTGCGCGAACAGTTCCTCGGGCAGAACATCCTTGGCGTTGGCGTAGCGTTTCTTTTTCTTCACGGCTCAATCCTCCACTTTCTTCATCCATGGCTGCGGCACGTCCGGGTTGTAGAACCGCAGCGTGCTGGGACGCCCGGACTTCGGCCCGTGGACAATTTCGATAAAACGCTCGGTGACCTCGCCAATCTCCTGATCGCCATCGACGAAACAGACCAGACCGTAGTCCTCGCCGCAGGGAAACCGGAAGCGGCCCTGGTTCTGATAGAGCCGTGCCTCGGACCAGCCCTTGGCCATGGCCTCCTCACGGATGGTGTCGACCTTGGCGACGGCCTGGGAAGTCACCGGCTGCTTACATTTCCAAGCTTGGTTCCCGGGATAAAGCCAGTCCTTTCTGGGAGCTTCGACGGGTTTCTCCTGGGGCTCGGAACGAAGCGCGGGTGGCCGGTAGTTCTTTGGGGAAAAGGACTGCAGGACCTCTTGTAGGCTTTCCTTGCCGAATTCTCGGATGGCCAGCTCCTGCAGGGCGTTGAATCGCTGCCGTAGCGTGTTCCAGGCATCGTCGGGGAGTTTTCCGGCCTTGTGCGCGGCTTGGGCGGTGACCATGCGGGAACGTAGCCAGGCAAAGTATTCAGGCGACAGACGGCGACACAGCGTGCCGTCGATCTCCATGTCTTCAGGCCAGTCGCGGGCGTCTTCGATCTCGTGGATGTCGAGCCCGGTGGAGACATAGATGGCGGGCTGCGGTGGTTGCGGTGGTAATAATGGGGTTTCACATCCGGCCGAGGCTTCCTGCCCTCCGGCGGTGTGCTTGATCATGGTTTTCAGAAGGCTCATGGTTTCAGGCTCCAGAAATACGGGTTAATCGCTTTTCCCGTTACTTACCGGAGCTGCCCTGAAACCGTCGGTGACCACCCGCTGCGGTGGATATGTGCGGTGGTTGCGGTGGTCGTGCGGTGGAAGGTTTTCTCGTCCCACCGCAGGGGATGGCGCTTTGTTTGTTATTTGTTTTTAGATAGTTATGAAGAAAGAGAAGATAGAGTGCGGTGGTTGCGGTGGTATTTGGGGAATGTCTCTCACGCTGGGCCGGAATTTCTCTAGCGGGAAACGCCAGGTTGGTAGGAAGGAAAAATATTTCAGCCCATAGGGGGTGAGACCTCTGGGTTTACCACCGCAACCACCGCAAAGGCCATGAAAGCCTTGTCTGGCAAGGGTTTGGCGTGCGGTGGTCATCCACCGCAAGGGACAACGGTGATCACCGCACCACCGCAAAAGAAAAGGACGCCCGAGAGCGTCCTGGATGATTGGGGATCGAATTGGTTGAGGTTCAGACCTGGAGAATGTTTTCGACCAGCTTGTAAACCGTGGTGCCGCCAAGGGCTCGTGGCCAGTCGGCACAAGGAGGATTGTCGCGCAGCCTGGCGCGGCGGATGGCCTCATCGATTCGGTCGCGGGTGATCTTGCGTGCGTCGATCCCCTTGTCGTAACCGGGAAGATGCCGCTTCAGCCGGTCGCTGCAATCCCGTGACGATGCGATGCCGGTGCCGTCCTCGAAATGGAGCAGCAGCCAGTATTCGAACTTGGGGTTGCTCAGGGCGAAGCCGTAATTGTCGCGTGCCTGAGCCCAGGCATGAAGCTGGTCCAACTGTTCGTCGGTCCACTGATCCTTGTCCACCACGAGCCAGGCTTCGTCGGAGGATCTCAGCTCCTCCTGGCGGAGATGGTCCTCCATCCGCTTCAGGACCTGCGGCGGGGAGCTATCGTGGCTGCCTTTGAGACAGTTCACCCGGATCACCGATTGCTGGTCATTGAAGATGGCGAAATACTGCGGCTCGGTCTTCACGCCTTCCACCGCGATCACGAACAGTTTGCGGTAGCGACGCTCGCCAAGGGGTCTCTGGAATTTGCGTCTCTTCGGCGGCATCAGTCATCCCCCTCACTTTCCTCGGTGAGGCAGGGATTGGTCAAAGCGCCTCCCAACAGAATCCGGGGAATCCCACCCAGTCGCCCCTGCAGGTAGCTCTTGCGGATATCCTTGTCGTATCGGACATCCTTGTACTCGCTGAAGGAGAGCAGGTTCGAAGCTCCGGTGGCGTCTCTTTCGGCGACCCACATCTCGTCGCGGCGCAGGAGTTGCTGATCCATGAGCAGAACGTCATGGGTGGTCAGCAGCAATTGCGTTCTGGTTTCCGTGGAGCAGTTGGCCAGGTACGCTTCGAGCAATCTGCGTGTCAGCAGCGTGTGCAGGCTGCGGTCGACCTCGTCTATCACGTAGACCTTCTTCGAGACCTGGGCCGACAGCTCAAGAAACGCGGGCAGCAGATCGATCACCCGCTGCGAGCCGTCGGACTCCTGACGGATCTCGAACTTGGCTTCCGTGCCGTCCGCCTTCGGATGATAGGTCACCAGCTTCTTGGCGATCAGCTCGCCACTTTTGCGGGTCACCACGAACCGTTCGTTGATCGGCTCGGTCAGCAGACGAACGGTCATGCCTTCCTTCACGTCTTCCTGCAGCTTGGTTTTCAGCGGCTCGGGCAGCGGAATGTTTTCGAAGGGGATCTCCTCGCCACCCAGGTGCGCGATGCCGGTGTCGAGCTGCGGCAGCATCTCGTTCATGGTCGAGTAGAGCGGATGCCCCTCGTCGAGGAACTGCTCGAACGGTTCGAAGCGGGAATCGGGCGCGACCAGCTCGAGCGTGTCCTTGAACCAGTCGTAGACCGGCCGGAAATTGTCGACCTTCTGGGAGACCGAGTTGGTCAGAAAGAGTTGATTGTCCCGGGTCCCTTTGAAGGCGAACTGGAGGAACTGGTCCTTGGCCAGGGAATCATCGAAGTTGGGCTTTCCGTCTCGACGGTGGTAGAGCACCTTTTCACTGGTGCTGGTGATGACCACCAGCTTCTCTTCCAGAACCGCCTTGCGGGTCACCGCGAAGCTGAACTCGTAAATGATCTCGTCGATCAGCAGCTCGAAGCCAAACCGTGACGGCTGATCGGCCACCTTGGCGTCCAGCCGAAACGGCTCGACAGGAATCAGGCTGTCGGGCTGGGTCCCCTTGACGACCAGCGCCTTGGCGAAACTCAGTGCCTTGAAAAAGTTGGTCTTGCCCGACGCGTTGCCGCCATAAATTGCCGCAACCGGAAGAACTCTCGTCTGGTACTTGCCGAGCTTGGGAACCCTGTCTCCATGCTGGCGCTCCCTGCTGGCGACCATCGAAAATGTGACCTGGTTGCGGAAGGACATCCAGTTTTCGAGTGAGAAACTGACTATCATCTTACCGCCTCCTAAAGTGAAATATTCGCTTTATCATGCCTTTAATATAGGCATGGGCGACCGGAAAGTCAATCTAAAAGAGAAAATATCTCGTTAAACACCTTTGCTGCTGATCCGGTACTCGAAGTTCTTGGTGTGGGCGTTGCGCTGCCGGACGATATCGAACCCGGCATCCCGGATGACGTCCAGGTCGTTGCTGATGCGCCGACCGAGCTGGGCGGGCTTCTTGTATTCGAACTCGATGTTGAATTCCCGGCCGACCCTGCGCAGCGCCGCGAGCAGCCGTCCCGCAGACACCGGTTCCATGGTGTTCTCGTTCTCGAACCTCACCTGGTAGCGTTCGATGAACCCCACCACATGGTTTGCCCGGTCGTCCTCGCCGTAGCGGGCCTTCTCGTCCAGCTCCACCGCGTTCCGATAAGCGTGGAAGAGCGACGCCAGCGCCGTTGCGATGGGGTTCGACTCCCGGGCCATCTCCTGGCTGGTGTCGTTGATGGAATGGATCTGCTCGATGAACAGCGGGCTCAGCTCCTCGAGTCCGGTAGTCACCTCGTGCTCCTCGGACCCGGCCAGCATCATCAGGTACATCAGGCTCAAATAGTCGTTGCACCGGCGCTTGCCATGGGTCGGCATGGTTCGGTGCAGCAGACGCATGACCTGTTTCTGGGCTCCGTCCCGGATCATCGCCAGCACATGGCTGGTCCGCTTCATGATGGCCGAGATGATCAGATCCCGGTTCTGCTGGATGGCGGAGATGACCTCCGATTCCAGAAAGCAGTCGCTGGCCTGGTTGGCGAGGTCGAAGTTGATGACGAAGGACCTCGACAGGATCTCCGAAAGCTCTCCGCACAGCGGCTCGATGCCGGTGGTGTTCAGCAGGCATTTGGTCCGCTCGGTGATGGTCTCGCTGTCGGTGCCGCTCTTGCGTTTCTCCTTGGCGATGCCGGTGATGCTGGTCAACATGAAGGTGGTCAGATCCTCGGTCATCTGCTTGACCTCGATGTTGTCGAGGACGATGAGCGGGTTCTGGGAACCATCGGTGTAGTTCGCCGCGTCGGTGGCCTTCTTGTGCTGGGGCTCGCCGTAAAGCAGTGTCGACGTGATCTTGCTGGCGGTGGTCTTGCCCGATCCGGCCGAGCCCTCGAAGCGGGTCATGGGCCGCGTCCCGGCGAAGTCGATCAGCAGGAAGCAGGAGAGCCAGGAAAGGATGAGAAAGCGATCCCCCTGCGGGCAGGTCATGTTGCCCACCAGCAGATCGACCAGGAGCCGGTCCGCCTCTTCGAGGTCGGCGTCGGGCAGGAATTTCAGCGGCTTCATCTTCCGCGAGCCGTCCAGGATGATGCCGTCCTCGTTGCCGCCGTTCTTCATGATCCGGATCTCGTCCGGGGTGATCTTGGCGATCTCGTGCTCCGGATTGTTCAGATTGAAATAGACGGTGTAGGAGGCCACATCGGTGTGCAGCCAGGAGAAATGGTCGCGCACCTGGCCACGGATCATGGCCAGGCTGGGCAGCACCTCGAAAAATGTCCGTCCGCCGCCCGTGGTCGGCACCATACCCGTGTGCTTGTAGAGCATGGCCGCGTAGTGGCGCTTGCGGCCCCGGTCCGGCGAATCCATCCAGTAGATGGCGTTGTCGAAATACATGAACGGCTCGCCCTGCAGGGTGTGAAAGAACTGGGCACCGTTGGCGGTGAACCAATCGTAGGCGGCCTCGGCGGCCAGGGTGTAGTCGGGAGCTCCGTTCTCCAGCTCCGTGTCGATCAGCACCTCGTCGACCCGGGCGCGGCACGATCCGGGCATCGCGCCGGACATCCGCTTGGCCTTCTTCTTTTCGTTGCGGAACTCGACTTTACGGTCCTTCTGGATGGCGCGGATCTGCTCTTTGAGGGTGGCCATCGAAACACCACCGCCGATGCGCTCCTGCACCAGCTTCAGCAGACGGGCCTGTTCCAGCGGCGACTGCTCGGAAATCTCCCCCAGGATCGGTTCGAGCAGGCGGTTGCGTTCCTCCTCTTCAGCGCCCTCGGGCAGCGAGCGCACGCCGAACTCGATGGGCGTGCTGGCCTCGGCGAGCAGACGTTCGAAATCCTCCCGGGTATGCCCGGCGGCAATGTAATCGTTGACGTCGATCTTGGCGGTGGCGAGAAGCGCTTCGGCCGCCTGAATTTCCTGGGCGGAACGCCCCGCCAGCAGCTTGGCCAGCTCCTTCGGCCCCACGCTCGCCGTCAGGCTGAAGCGTTCGGTCAGCTCCTGCCGGGCCGAGATCTGTGTCTCCGACAAGGGCAGCGTCACCAGGCGGGTGTCGATCTTGTGTTCGGCCAGGGTGCGGGCGGTTTGCAGCGCCCCTTTGAGACCGGCCTGGGAGAGCTCGTTGTCTTGACAGATGTAGACGGTTTCGACGCCGCGCAGCTTGGGGATCAGGCGCTCCCAATCGGCGGCCCGGATGCGGACGGTGACCGGAGATACGGTGGGCAGGCCCAGTTGCATCAGCGCCAGGCAATCGGTCACCCCCTCGGTGATGATCACCTTGCCGGGCCGGGCCAGCAGACAGTCCTCGTTGAACAGCAGCGCGTTGTTGATGAAGTCGGCGACGTAGGGCCGCTGGTGCTCGTCATGAACCGGCAGTTTCTTGTATTTCCCTTGCTCCCAGCCCACGTCCGGAGTCCACGGCGTCTTGCGGCCGATCATGAACACTACCCGGCCACGGCTCCAGTAGGGAAAGACGATGCGGCGCTCGAAAAATGGCGTCAGGCCGTCCTGGCTGGTGGGACGGAAAGCGCCGGTGGCGGCGAGCTCCCGCTTGGAAAAACCGTCCTCACCCCCGGTCAGTTGGGCGACCGCGCCGGACGCGTTGTCCGCGTAGCCGATCAGGAGATCGTCGATGGTCTCCTCGCTCAGGGCGTATTTGGATTTCAGCCAGTCGAGGACCTCCGGCGACTCCTTCAGCCTGGCGTGGTAAAGCCTGGCCAGCGAGGTCAACGCGTCCTTGACCCGCAGTTCGAAGGCGCGGTCGGCCTCCGTCTGGGCCAGACGCTCCTGGCTGAGGCCATAGCGCGACAGCGGAGGCAAGCCCGCCTTCTTGGCGAGATAGTCCCGGGCCTGACGGTGGCTGTCCGGCATCGGACCAGATTGCCCGGCGGTGACCGAGCCCGTCTGAATGAACTCAACGAGCTGCAGCACATCACCGCCGACTCCGCAGCCGAAGCAGTACCAGCCCTGCTTGTCGAGCATCACGTGCAGCGACAGACGCGACTGGCTCTGATGGTTGGGGCAGTCGCACATCAAGCGCTGGCCGGTCTCCTGGGTGATCCGTCCAGGCAGGAGTTCCCGGGCCACCTCACCGATGTCCATCTCGGTGACGAGCCGGTAATATTCCCTGACGTTATCCGTTCCGCCCATACTCATTCGGCCTCCGCGACACGGGCGAAATCGGCTTCCGCGTGTTGGGCGGCGTCCAGGAACAGGGGCAGAAAGGTCCGGCGGTCATCCACCTGGCAACGCTTGGCGCAGTTCTGGATGCCCCAATGGTCACCCAGGACAATGGCGGTGCGCCGGGCACGAGTCACCCCGGTGTAGAGCAGATTGCGGTGGTGCATGAAGGAATGCGCCTTGTGGACCACCACCACGGCGCAGGGGAATTCGGAACCCTGGGTTTTGTGGATGGTGAGCGCATAGGCGAGCTGCAGGTCCTGAAGGTCGGGCGAACCCTTTTCCATCTCCACCGGCATGCCGTCGAAGTCGATGACCAGGGTGCCGTTCGCGAGGACATCAACCACATAGCCGATGGCACCATTCATCACATTCAGGTCGTAATTGTTCCGGGTCTGGATGACCTTGTCGTGCTTGAGAAACGGAGCGCGGCGGCCCATAGCGACCGTCGGTACCTCGGCGTTCCAGAGCTTGCGCTGGATGAGCCGCTGCAGTTCCTCGTTCAATTCCTTGGTGCCGAGCGGCCCCTTGTGGGTCGGCGTCAGCACCTGCACGTCCTTGATGATGTCGAACCCCAGGGCGTCGAGCCGCTCCTGAAACAGCTCCAGCAGGAACGAGCGTGCCGCCATCGGGTCGGTGAACTGATCCACCAGATACCAATCCCGGCATCCAGCCACCGATGCCTCGCTGGTCTTGCGCACCTCGCCCTTGAGAACGGCGGTGCAGTTCTCCTTGAGGACACCAGCCTGGCGCACGACCTTATCGAGGATGACCGTGGGGATGGCGCGTGTCTGGATCAGATCGCGCAGGATGTTTCCGGGTCCCACCGGCGGAAGCTGGTTGTGGTCACCGACCAGCAGCACCGTGGTCCGCGACAGGTCGACCGCCTCGAACAAGTGCCAGGCCAGGGGCACGTCCACCATCGAAAACTCGTCGACCACCAAGACGTCGGCATCGATGGGGTTCTCCTTGCTACGCGAGAAACCCTTGCCGTCATAGCCGAGCAGACGGTGGATGGTGGTGCCGCTACGGCCGCTGACTTCCTCCAGGCGCTTGGCGGCCTTGCCGGTCGGCGCGGCGAGCACGACCTCCAGGTCGCTCTCCTCGCAGATAGTGTTGATGACCGAAATGGTGTAGCTCTTGCCCGAACCGGCTCCACCCGAAATCAGGCTGATGCTGTGCTGGAGGGCCGAGCGCACCGCTTCGAGCTGCTTCTCGTTCAGCGTTGATGCGCAGCGCCGAATCAGGGCATCGAGTTTCTTGACGGACTGGAAATGCGGGTTGGGTGTTTCGGCCTGGCCGAACAACGAGGCCAGCTCCCGCTCCATGCGGACGATCTCCGGCAGAGCGACCACGAAACGTCCGCCGTGGGAATCGCAGGAAAGCGCCTGTTCTTCGATGAGCGCGTCGAGGGCGCTCTCGATACGGACCCGGCTGTCCAGGGCATCCATGACCAGCAGCAAATTGGCCTGGTCCACCAGATCCTCGTATTCTATCCAACAGTGGCCATTGTCCAGGGCTTCACGGACGCAGAAATTCAATCCGGCCCGGATACGAGGGGTATGGTCCTTGGGGGTTCCCAGCTTGCGGGCGATCTTGTCGACCTTCTTGAAGCCGAATCCCCGGATCTCCCAAATGAGGATGTACGGGTCTTCCTTCAGGATATCGAGGCAGTTGCCGCCGAGTCTTTCGACCAGGGTGGTGACCTGATGATGGGTCAGGCCGAATGCCGACAGCCAGGCCATGACGGTGTTGACGCTACGGTTCTTCAACCATTCGTCACGCAACCGCCGGGCCGCGTCCAGGGGCAGTCGAGCCTTGAGCGCAATGCGCTCGGGGTCGTTCAGAAGGGTTTCTTCAAAGGCGTCGCCGAAGCTCTCGACGATCAATCTGGCCTTGGCCGGTCCAATGCCCTTGATCTCCGGATGGTTGGCCAGATAGTGGATCAGCCCCTCCGGATCGAGTTCGAGGTCGTGCTCCATCCCGTCGACCTTGAACTGACGGCCGTATTTGGGATGGGTGGACCACGACCCGAGCAGGACCACAGGCTGATTTTCCCGGGCGAACAAATTGCCCGCGAACTGGACTTCCTCACCGGCCGGGGTGAGCAGTCGGCCTGCGGAGAACTTGGGTCCGGCATAGTAAACGCGCTCTATTCTTCCCCGGAGTCGCGCCGGGTTACTCTCATTTCTTTTTGGCATCTCGCGATCCTCCGGTGAAAACGTGTCAGGTACTCCTCGACAAAACGGCAGGCGGCCTGCCGGTCCGAGCAGAAGTAGACGGGGACACCGAAGTCGACGACGATGGAGGCGACCGTTCCGATCAGCGCATGCGGGTGGGCATCGCTGCGGTAGCGGCCATCGACCAGATCGCGAAAGTTGCACTCGACAACCACGCAGGCGGATTCGTAGGCTGAGAACTTTTCCAACTCGCGGTGAAACCGCTTTCGCCCCCGAATGACGGTGGAGACGAAATCCGTCAAAGATTTGCGCTCCACCGCCACCCGTTCCTCGAGGCCAACCAGCGAGTAATCACCGGCGGGCAGCGCCTTGCGAACCGCCGAAACCTTATCGCTATCGAAGCTGTAGGGCTCCTGTTCGCGGGTGTCGACGACAACGGTGATCCGGTCCATCATCAGAACGGGATCATGTCGTCCATCGCCGCGCCGGGAGCCCCGGCATCGTCGGCCATGACAATGCGACGGTTGAAGTAGATGTTCTCGTTTTCACCGCGAGTGCGCTTGGTCACCTCCAGCTTGATGTTGAGAAGCTGCTCGAGGTGGCCCGGCAGGTCGGAGAGCTTCTGAAGCTGCAGCCCGCAGGTGTAGAGGTCCTGCTTGAGCCACTTGATGTTCTCGTTGCTGGCCATGACGTTGTTGCGCCAGAGCAGACGACCCTTGTGGGTCGGCGCGAGAATGCGCAGAGTCCACTTGAGCATGGGATTGCCCGAGGTCTGGGCGCGGGTCAGTTCGACCCGGTCGACGTTGACCTGGTACTTGCCGTCGGGGACGGCCTCGAACTCACGTTCCTCGACTTCGGCGGTTTCAAAGGCGTCGTCGAACTGCGCCAGGTCGAGGTTGCTGCTGGATTGGTTTTCGTAGTGTTCCATGGTCGGATCTCCTTACTGTTGAGGTTTCGCCGCCGCACTCGCGGTCGGCTCCGGCTTCGGCCGGGCGGCACTCGCCGCAGCTCCGGCTGCCGCGTTGTTGAAGGCTTTCACGAAGCTCGAAAAATCGAGGGGGATGACTTCGGGGAGTCGGCCGGTGCGGTCACCGGCGTCGTAGTTGGGACTGGGCTTGGTGCGCATCACGCGCTGCCAGACCGGCTTGCCGTCCTCGCCGGTTTTCATGTCCAGGTCGCAGAACAGGATCAGGTCCACCAGACCGGTGACCAGCTTCCGCGCCTTTTCCGGAAGCGTCGGCACGATGCGTGTGTGTTTGCCGGTCCGGGTCTCGATCTCCCGCTCCTGAGAGTGGGAGATCAGGATCAGCCCGTAGGGCAGGAAGGCGAGCTTGTTGATGACGCGCTGGAACTCGTTGTTGATCAGCGCGTAGCCCTTGCCGTAGCCTAGGTCGGACTCGTGCTCGATCTTGAATTTCTTGCAGACGTAGTCCGAGCACATCTTGTATGCGTTATCCACCGTGTCGACGACGATGGTCTTGAACTCGTGCTTGCCCTCGGCGATCTCGGCGCAGGCTTGCAGAAGGTCGTCCCAGCAGGTGATCGGGGTCTGGAACACCTCCAGGGCGTTCAGACCCGGCTCGGTCGCCAGGAACAGTGCGTCATCGGCCTTGGAGCACCAGGTGCTCTTGCCGATCTTGCTCGGGCCGTACACCAGGGCGGTGAGGTCCGAGAGCGTGTGTTTGGGTTTGCTTTTGGTCTTGGGAAGCATGGCTTCGTCTCCTTATGGTTGGGATTTCAAAACACCGGAGCGGCGTCTTCACCGGCTCCGTCCCGCAGCTCTTCGTGCGGGGCGATCCGTTGGAAATGGTTTTCGATGACGTTGGGGTTGCCGCCCGAGCGGCAGAGCTGGAAGTAGGCGCAGGGCCTTCCGTACTGGAAGCAGTAGCTGGTGTTGCGGTAGAAGGTGTCGCGCCGACGGGCGTCGAGCATGGCCTTGGAGAGTTCCCACAGCTCCGCCCGCAGTTCCTCGAACTGGTCGCGGGAGATGTAGAGCACCTCGCGGTGGAACATGCCCGGCTCGAGGTATTTCTCCTGGAGCCGCTGCTGAAAGGTGTCGTCGTCCTCCGGCAGCTTGCGCTTGGCGCTGCTCTTGCCGGTTTTCGACTTGGCGATCAGCTCCGCCCGGCGGGCCTCGAATTCGGCCTCGGTCTCACCCTTGCCCTGGCGCAGCTTGGCCTTGACCAGGACGTTGTAGATGATGCCGCTGACCGTGATGCCGAGGGTCTGCTCCAGGTACCAGGCGTAGAGGATGATCTGGAAATCGGTCCACAGCCGTTCCAGGTAGCTGGCGTCGATCTGCGAGGCGGTTTTGTGTTCCAGCAGGAAATACTGGCCATCCTGACGGACGATGCCGTCCACCTTTCCGGCGAGAATGAAACTGCGCGAGGTCGCGCCGGTCGCCGGGTTGACGATGGGACCTTCGAAGGTCTTTTCGAGCGCGACGACCTCGAACTCTTCGGCCGGGTAGTGTTCCGCATAAGCGCTCATCATGGCCCGGGCGAGATGCCAGTCGGCCTGTTGATGATCGTCCTGAGCCCGGTTCGGATAGGTCCGGTCGATGTGGTCGAGGACCTTGGCCAGATCCCGCTCGCCGTGCCAGCACTCCAGGCAGTCGTGAATGACCGAGCCGAAGGCCAGATTGGGGTCGCGCTCGAGCGGCACCAGCTCGTTGATGTAGCGCCACTTGCAGGCCATGCGGCAGTTGCGGAACAGCCGCCACATGGAATAGGTGGTGGTCATTAGCTCGCTCATACCGCCACCCCCGCTGTAGCAGCGGCGGGCGCTGCGCGATGCTTGGAGGCGCAGGCACAGCCCGACGGCTGGGTTCGTTCGATCAGGACCGAGCGTTCGCCGTACTCCTTGGTGGCGAAGCCGGTAAAGATGCGGGCGAGATCACTGCCGACATCGGTGGAGGCGTCGATCACGCAGGTACGGCGGGCCTTGTCCAGATTGAACCGGCTCTCCATCCGCACACGGGAACGTCCGTGCAGGCTTTCGACGGCCAGCATCGCCAGCATGAAAGTGTCTTCCAGTTCCTGGGCCGGGACCGACTCGTCAAAACGGTACTTGTAGGTGTCGTGAGTCATGGTTGAACTCCTCTTTTGTTCAGGTTCTGATTTCCGAGGCCCCGGATAGCCGCACCATGCGGCACGGTGCTTACTTACCGGAGGCGGAGCCGATGCGTCGGAGATCACAGGTAGTCCTCGAGCCCGGCCTCGCGGAACGCGTCCCGGAGCTTGCTCAGCCGGTCGTAGAGGGTGGTTCTGGGAATGCCCATCTCCCGGGCGACTTCGGCCATGGTGCTGTCGTGCAGGCGCACGCACAGATCCCGGAGCTCTTCCGGCAGCGAGGCGATGGCCTGGCCGAGATCCATGCGGATCTCATGGGCGAGGCGCTCCCTTGTCTCGCGGGTGCCGCCTCCCAGAGAACCTTCGCTGTCCAGGAACTCGATCCGCTCGGTGGTGTCGCCTTCGCCGTTGTCGAGGGGTTCGTTGAGTGAGGTTTGGCAGAGCCGCCAGTCCCGGCATTGGGCGAACCGGGCCTCCAGGATGGTGGAGATGTGACGTTCGACGATCCGGGCCATGAAGGTGGTCTTCTTGGCCTTGGCGGGATTGAAATGCCGCATCCGCTGCAGCAGATCGATCATCAGTTCCTGTTCGAGGTCGGGTCTGTCGTCCTCGGTGAATCCGGCCTTGCCTACGAGTTGACGTGCTTTGTGCCGAATGAGGTCGGCGGCATACTTGTCGATGCCGTCGTAAGAATTTTGTGAAACCATCGGGGCCTCCTCGGAGCGAGGAGGAGGTCCGCGTGGGTGTCGGCACGGGCCAGATCACAGGACAAAGCTGTCGCGTGGGCGAAGGGGTCGCAGGTACGCCGCCAATTGCCGTATTCGGCTCGGCGACACCCACAACAGCCTCCGCCATGCGTCCAGCTTGTTGTCCAGTGTCTAAGGGTTCAGGTCGTTACGTGTTCAGGCTGCCCGTTCCTCGATGCGCATCAGGAACGGGAGACCGTGCTTGATCTCGAGCAGGCAGACTTTTCCGCTGCCCATCTGCGCGAGGTGCTCCAGCAGCGCCACGACCTCTTGTTTGAGAATGAAGTCATCCTGGTCGCGCTCGGGCCGGGGACCGCTCTGTCCTCCCAGCTTGATCTCGCGCTCGATGACCGTGTCAGGGGTGAGTTCCGGCTCGCCGTCGCGGACCGGAATGTTGGTGATGCGGCCGAAGTTGATGTCCTGCATCAACTCGATGAGTCGCCGCTTCGGTGGGGTGAGGTGTGCTTTGCTTGTCTGGTTCATGCCGAACCTCCTTCATTTCTGGACCGACCGGGAGACAGGTCCGGCATGAATTTCCCGGGTGGCGGTCGTGAACTTTTTGTGTTCACCAGACCTGTCACCCTGCTTTGGCGAATTTTCGTTGCGACCCCGAAAAACGCCCTGGCTCAAGAAGGAGGAAAGCCCGTAAGGCTCTGATTGGTGTTGGATTTACAGAGGAAAACTTTTTTAACTTTTTTTGCCCGGCCCCAGTGAAATTTCACCGAGCGGGCCTCCAAGACGCAAAAAGCCCCGATCCAGAATCCTGAATCGGGGCTATAGATTTGTCGGGCGCTATAAAGGGTGGTCAGTAAACCTCGGCACCTTCCGGGAGGATGCTGAACTTACACCGGTAGGTCTTGGTGTCCTTGACCCATTCGATGGGATCGTCATCGAGCCGGAAGAATTCCCGCAGGTGCCTCGACAGCTCTTGCTTCTGTTTTTTCAGTTTGTCCGACGCGTATCGGCTGTGCCAGTCGATCTCGCCACGGGAGTTGGCAAACCCCTCGAGCAATTTCCATTGCTCGGTAGGATTGCCATTCTTCCTGCTCGCCATTCCCATTTGCGTATAGGTGTATCGACCGCTCTGATCTCCCGCCCATATTGTGACGGTATGGCCATCACGGAATTGAATCTTGATTTGCGCCCATGTGGTGCCCGGCGGTGTTGAAAAAAACACCGTGCCGCCAGAATCCGGCTCAGGCACCTGGCCGATAAGGGGGGCGAATATCGCGGCCTTGTCCCGACGTGTCAGAAACCGTGGTGCATCTCCCAGGTGCAGCTCTTCGTTCAGCGCAATGAAGGTGCTGCTTCTCTGCGCCAGCAGTGTTTCAACTGCAGGACTCAGATGAAGGCGCGTGGGCGCGATCAGGACAAAGGGTTTGGGGATCGAGAGACATAATGATCGAACGACCTCTGCCAGCGCATCCTTGCTGTCCTGCATCGTCAGAACAACCGGGAAGTCCATCCCCGCCGTGGGTATGAAATCGCCCAGTCTCCATGTATGGGGCAGTCCATCGAATTTCGATTCTCGGTGTTCTATTCCCAAGGCCGCACAGATAGCACCATTGATGGCTGACTGCTTGAGCCGGTAGATCAAGGTCTGCCTTGTGGTGAGTTGGACGGCTGGATATTCCTTTTCATTGCAGATGGCCCGGATGTTGGTCTTCACATGGGTGACAACACTCCGTGGGCATCCGAGGCCACATTCCGTTGGGCAATCCACGGCGGTCGCGTGATTCTTGGTCAGTTGAAGGAAGTGATCCCGAAACAACGGGTATCGGTCCCAACCGGAGAGCGCCTTATCCCAATCGAACAGCGCCGCCGAATTTCCAGGCAATCTCTCCAGATATGCCCAGAAGGGATCACTCATCCGATGTCCCTCCGGCTCCGACAATAAAGCCCCTGAGTCCGAGCCAGCGCTCGATAACCTCGGCATCACCATCCCGCTTGAATTGCGCTCGGTTACCTGAACTCAAGGTGACCGACCTGGGCGTCTTCGAACCGTCGAATTTAATCTGGAAGCTTGCCTTCACGATCTTTCCGCCTGCGGGAAGGGATTTTTCGCGATCACGAAGGGAGGCAAACAGATCCTCGGACCGACGAATCTCAACGTCCTTATGAGCGCCGCCCCAAAAGACCTGAACTTCCTTGAGCCTGACATACTCGATGCCATCGACATCGTCACATAGAAGCGCGTCCTCACCAATTTGCCGCAAAGGTTCCAGATCAAATCGGCTGCGCTCGTTGAAAAACTCTTCGTCTCCGAACAGGTGGAATCCGAATTTCTTGCGGTAGAGCTCCTTCTCACCCTTGGTTTCAGCGTTCATGCGGATTTCCCCGATCACGGGGTTGTAGGCAAGCACGTCGAATTTTTCAGGACGGAAGTACTGGCTGGTGGACTCACCGGCCTCAATGACCGCCTCACGGGCATAGGGCTTGCCATGGCGCACGAGGAACCATGTGTGGCCCTCTTTGGGATAGACGAACACCTTGGAATACTTACCGCGACGTTTCTTGGAAAACCATTCGTCGAGATCGGCTTCGAGGGCCGCGAGGGTTTCCTCCGATGGCAGCACGAAATCCGGCAGCGGGTTTTTCTTGGTCTTGAAATACTCGAAGGACCTGACGTTCATGAAGAACTGTTCGGCGTGTACCTTCTCGATGATTTCCCGGTCAGCCATCCAGACCTGGATCGCCAAGTCTGCCGGTGCGGCGTTCTCCCCGATTTCCACGTCGATGTCCGTTCCGGCGATCTCATCCTGAATGGAATCAAAACCCTCGGGGGTCGAGACTTCATTGACATAAAACAGCGCCTCGGCGAGATCATCCGGGGTCGTACTGTCCGGCGTCAGCAAAAGGTGGCTGAGGGCGTTGTAGTCCAGGCCATCTTCCTGCTGGACTGGTGGCAACTCTACGCCGCGAGCTGAAAAATAGGCGGCATGAGGCTCCAGAAAGGCAATGAGATGCTTCCTGTCGATTCGCCGGAGCATCTCCGGCTTCGAAAAGCGGCGTAGGTTAAAAGTTGCCATCAAATACTCCTGTCGTTTTGTCGTTATTCGTCCATGTCTGTCTCGGTTAATTCCGTTTCCATCCAACGACCTTGCCTAAAACTCGAAGGTCATCCTCCGGCCTGATCCGGATCTTTCTTACCTCCGGGTTCTCGGGCACCAATTCGATGAGCTCGTCTTTGATTTTCAGCCGCTTGACGGTCGCCTCGTTGTTGAGCAGCGCGACAACGATGTCTCCGTCCTCGGCGATGGGCTGCTGCCGCACGATGATCAAATCACCATCGTTGATACCGGCACCGACCATGCTGTCACCCACCGCACGGAGTGCAAAGTGCTGACCGGAACGAACGACGTCCGATTCGACCAGTACTTGGCCGATGATGTTCTCTTCCGCCAGGATGGGGCAGCCAGCCGCCACCATACCCACAACAGGGATTGAAACCAGGGAGGCAGCCATCTCGCTGGGACGGCGGGCGACGGCAATGCCGCGAGACTTACCGTCCTCTCGCTTCAGGTATCCCTTGCGCACCAGTTGATTGATCCGGTCGTGGGCACTCGCCGGGCTGATTTCAAAGATCTCGCTCAGTTCCTTCATCGTTGGAGGGAAGCCCTTGGCATCGACAAAACGACATATCGCTTCGAGCGTTTTCCGCTGCAACGGCGTTATCTCATCCGTCTTCGCTTTGCCCATGGCGTCTCCATTTCTGTTGAAAGACAAAAAGGCGCAATGCGCCAGCAAACCCTAATAATATAAACCTGATGCATATCAGGTCAAGAAATAATCTCACACCTGATTTCCGACACTTCCATGAGCCCCTCGGTAGGTAAGGCCTGAAGAAAGCCGGTTTGAAACCGGACGAGCAGTTAGAAACCAGATAACCGACCAGAGGCGGAGCTGAGGCGGTTGTGGGTGCCATCGAACGCGCATCCCGACCGCCACCGTTTTCTGGCATCCACACCATCCAGCCCCCCGGTCCCACCGGAGGTGTTCGATGTTGGATGTACAGGAAATGAATGATGTACCGGGGACGGATGACCTTGGCGAAAACGGCAAACCCGGCCGCCTGTCGGGTGAGGCGAGGCTCCAGTCAGCCGCCTCCATTCTGGCCACTGCGATCCTGCGCCGAAAGGCCAAAAAAGCATGTGGTGGCAGTGAGTTAGAGATTTTCGAAGATTCTTCCCCTGTGCTCGGAGAAGGACTTGATTCATTGCCGGAACAGAGCATTCATTCATGACAACTCGTCCGGAAACCAAAATAAGGAGTTGAAAATGAATGAGTTACAGAACGTCGCCACCGGCGGCAAGAATCAGGACCGAACCCGAAACTCGGTCCTTCGGCAGATGGCCCTGCTGCAATCCATGTCCCTGGAGCAGCTCCGGGAAAAATGGCTCGACCTCTACGGCGAAGAGCCGCCCCAGTACAAGAAGCAATTCCTCATCAAGCGGCTGGTCTATCGCATCCAGGAGCTTTTCTACGGTGGGTTGTCGGAGCAGGCCAAGGTCCATCTCCAGCAGGCCGCCAAGGAGGACCCGGTCGCCACTGTCAATCGACGCATCCCAGAAGAGCGGAAATCAAACGAGGCGATCCTGCCCGGGACCAGACTGGTGCGGGTCTGGAACGACCGGCGCTATGAAGTGACTGTCCTTGCCGATGGCTATGAGTTCGAAGGCCGCACCTTCCGGTCGCTCAGCGCGGTGGCCAGGGAGATCACCGGGACCAGGTGGAACGGCAAGGTCTTTTTCGGGCTGAAGAAGGTTTACGGCAGAAAAGCCGAGGGAGGTTCGGATGCTTGATAACAGCAATGTCGCGCCGGGCAAGAACAAGACCCTGCGCTGCGCCATTTACACACGCAAGAGCCACGAGGAAGGGCTCGAACAGGAGTTCAACTCGTTGGATGCCCAACGGGAGTCGGCGGAACACTATATCGAAGCCCAGCGGATGCGGGGCTGGACGGCTCTGCCGGATCGCTATGACGATGGTGGTTTCTCGGGCGGGAACATGGAGCGTCCGGGGCTGCGCCGCCTGCTGGCGGACATCGACGCCGGGAAGATCGATGTGATCGTCGTCTACAAGGTCGACCGGCTATCCCGCTCGCTGCTGGATTTCATGAAGATGATCGATCTCTTCAATGAAAAGGGCGTCAGCTTCGTCTCGGTCACCCAGCACTTCAGCACCACCGATCCCACTGGCCGGATGTTTCTCGGCATCCTGATCACCTTCGCCCAGTACGAGCGGGAGGTCATCGCCGAACGCATCCGGGACAAGGTGGCGGCAGCCAAGCGCCGAGGTAAATACTGCGGCGGCGTGCCCATCATCGGCTACGACGTCGACCGGGATAATAAGAAGCTGCTGGTCAATCCCGATGAAGCCAGGACGGTGCAGTACATCTTCCGCCGCTTCATCCAGATCGGCTCGGCCAAGAAGCTGGGCCAGGAATTGAACGAACAGGGTTACCGCACCAAGGCCTGGACTACCAAGAAAGGCAAAGTGCGCGAGGGCTCCGAATGGAACACCGCCCACATCTATCGACTGCTGAACAACCGGATCTATATCGGCGAGATCGCCCACAAGGACCGCAGCTACCCTGGCGAGCACGAAGGAATCATCGACCGGGCGACCTGGGACAAAGTGCAGGCCATCCTGGAGGACAACAAACCGGTCAAGGTTTCCATGGCCAGAACCAAAATGGTCGCCCCGCTGAAAGGCGTCATCCGCTGCGGCCACTGCGGATGCGCGATGGGACCGACCTACGCCCGCAAGAACGGTCGCCACTACACCTATTACATCTGCCAGAAGGACAGCAAGCGGACCGTGAGCCGGTGTCCGCTCAAACGGATTCCCGCCGGGGACATCGAGCAGGCCGTGGTCGAACAGTTGAGCGCGGTGTTCCGCACACCGACGCTGGTGGCCAAAACCTACTTCGCGGCTCGGGACATCGAGCAGGCAGAGCGGGAGCGGTTGTTCAAGCAGAAAGCCCAACTCGAGATGGAGCTGTCGCAGGCGCGGGAGCAGGCTCTCGAATTAATGAAACCCGGCAGCGATCAGCCGGGCAAGACCGAGATGCTGACGACGGTCAATCGCCAGGCGGTTGAGCTCTCGAAACAACTGACCCATGTGAGCGAGCGCTGCAGAGCCTACCGGGGGAACAGCATCACGGAACAGGATGTCTCGGAGGCCTTCCAGAATGTCGAGGGCTTCTGGGAAGACCTTTTCCCGGTGGAGCGAAACCGGCTCATCCGCCTCCTGGTGGATAAGGTGGAGATCCGGGAGACCGGAATCGATATGGAGCTGCGCACCAACGGGCTGACAACACTCATCGCCGAGCTGGCCGGTCTGGCATGCGAAGTCACCGAACGGAGGGCAAGCCGATGAAAATAAAGCCGACCATTACCGTTGCCGACAACGGCAACCTGCAGATCCATATCCCGATGCTGATCCGGCGCATGCGCGGCCGCAAGACGGTCATCGCTCCCCAGGCCCTGGATGGAGAAATCACCGGAGCGCAGGAACCGGTGCAGTCCGCCGTCCTCCAGGCGCTGGGCAGGGCCTTTTCCTGGGCCGACATCCTCGAATCCGGCCAGATCAAGTCCATCAGCGAGCTTGCCCGTACCCTCGACGTCGATGGCTCGTATGTGGCCCGCATCCTCAAGCTAACGACCCTGGCCCCCGACATCGTCGAGGCCCTGATCAACGGCGAGGAACCAAACGGGTTATCGCTGGCCAAGCTGACCCAGACCTTTCCCGAGGACTGGGCCGAGCAGCGCCGCCAGTTCGGCTTCGCCACCGACTGACGACCGGACCGGAGACCGCCCCAGAGAGCCGACCATCAGCGTCGGCTTTTCTTCTTTGGGGGCAGGAAACCGGAGTTGACCACGCTTCTTTTCACGGCCGATGCAGGCAATTTCGAAAAAAACGTCCGGTTTCGGCATCGAGCGATGACCTAAGACAACCGCCAAAAACGGCAACCAGCCGCAACCCCATATCAATCAAGGATGTAGCTTTCCGGACGCGCTTCGGACTTGGTCCGGAGAAAACAGAGAATCAGGGGCCAAACAGAGAAAGAAAGGCTGGAGGATGGGGAGAATCGATGGTGCAAAGAGGTGCTTCGGAAAGATGTGAAACGGGCGCAAACCCTTTAGAAACAAGGGGAAAAAGAAAACCCGTCACCCCGGAGAATGACCCCAGAGAGACGGGTTTGTCTTTTCTAAATGGTGGAGGCGGGGGGAATCGAACCCCCGTCCGAGAATGTTCCGCGCGATGCGTCTCCAGGTTCAGGTCATGTTTTATTGTCGCCCGTGGAGTCGTCCATGACCAAACTCTCCCACAGGCCAGCACACCTTAGTCTCACCCCTGCCGCGGCGTGCGCCGGCAGCGGCCAGCCTGATGTTTTTTCGCCCTTCCCGCCTATCAGGCGTGAACGAGTCGGACGTGGCTGCCTGTATTAGGCGGCCAGAGCGTAATCGTAGTCGTTATTGGCAACTATGATGGTGCCGTTTTTTTACGAGGCCAACGGCGTCCTCGACCTGCAACATCGACTTCCCATCCCCGTCGAAACCAGTGCGCCCCCTCTGCGATTGTGAAAGACCAGTCTGCCGGTCATGCCGGTGGGTCAATCCTCACAATAATTCCTGGCTCCGCATTTGGCAAGGGGAGGCTGAGAAGACCGGGGTATCCCGAATGACGCGAAAAAATGATTGACTTTCGATAATAAATTCCTGAAAAGCACACGTGGTTCGCGATGCCCTGGAGGTGCAGGATGAATAGGATTGCGAAGATTGCGCGCTGGAGTCGCAGGTTGCGGGTGGTGTTGGTAGTGTTGGCGGCAGCATTGCCCCTGGCCCAGCTGGCGTTCTGGATTGGGCTGGACGCCTTGCCGCAGGACTACGTGCACAGAGTGTTGCCCCGCAGCGCGCCCCTGGTGCTTCCCCTGGCCACGAGGGCATTGGGGTGTCTTGTCTGCCTGGCGCCCACCGCGGCGGCGGTGTATGGGCTGATCGTGTTGCGCAGGCTGTTCGGTCTGTACGCGCAAGGGCGCATCTTTGCGCAGGAAAATGTGGAATGCTTCAAGCGATTGGCGGCGGCCCTGCTCTGGTGGGCCGGCCTTGGCTTTTTGCAGACCCCCCTGCTCAGCATGGCCCTGACCCTGCACCTGCCGCCGGGCCAGCGCACCATCGAGCTGGGTCTGACCACGCCGGATCTCACGGCGCTGCTGCTCGGGCTGGTGCTGCGCGTGGCGGTGTGGGTGATGGAGGAAGGGCGCGAACTGCATGCGGATCACAGTCTGACCATCTAATGATGGCGCGGGAACCTATGGGTATTCGTATCAATCTCGATGTGATGCTGGCCAGGCGCAAAATGCGCTCCAACGAACTGGCCCAGCGCGTGGGCATCAGCGTGCAGAATCTGTCCATTCTGAAAACCGGCAAGGCAAAAGCCATCCGGTTTTCCACGCTGGACGCCATCTGCAGGCACCTGGGCTGTCAGCCAGGAGATGTGTTGGAATATGTGGAAGATGAGGATGATTCATCATTGGAATAACCTCGGGAGGCGGTCATGTCTCGACTGATGTTGTCATGTCTCGTACTGGGCCTGCTCGCAGGCTGCGCCACCGTCGGCCGACAGACCCAGGCAGAGGGGCCGCGGCAACTGACCCTGGCGGAACTCAAGGCAAATCCGGCGCGTTTGCACGAGGTGGAGCGGGCCTTTGCCAGCGATACCCCCGTGGTCCTGCTGCTGGAGCAGGGCCAGCAGTTGCCGCTCAGGCTGGAAGTGAACACCCCGGCCGTGACCATGGCCCCGGTGACCGGCCAGCTGCGCTTTCATCGCGATATCTACGTCCGCATCTCCAGCAAGGGCCTGTACCTGAGCGGTGATGGCCAGAGCTGGACATCCATCCGCGACGTGGATCAGACCAAGGCTCTCCTTGGGACCTCCCGGCTTGATCTCTCCTTTGCCCTGCAGGCCCTGGCCGACGAAGGCGCTGCCGGGATGCTGAGCGTGAACGGGACGGGCAAGTGAGGGCGCCTCACTCCAGGCCGGGCGCGTCGCCAGGGCCGCGGGCCGAGGCCTCGGGGTGGAAGATGGTGTAGGGCTTGCGGGGCGGGGGAGGGGTGGCGTGGGCCGTGGGCTCTGCCGTGAAGCGCAGGATGCCGCCCTGCAGATAGGCAGCTTCGCGCTCCAGGCAGAGCCAGCGTCGGCCCAGGCGCTCCGCGGCCCGCCCCGTGGTGCAGGAGCCGGCGAAGGGATCCAGCACCAGATCGCCCGGATCGGTCAACAGGCGGATGAAGAAGCGCGGCAGGGCCTCGGGAAAGCGGGCCGGGTGCGGCGGGATGCCTGCCGCCCGGCAGGCCCGCAGGTAGGCGGAGCTCCCGCCCTCGTGCGCCAGCGCAATGAGATTGTGAGGAATGGCGCCGCCATTGTCGCGGCGGAAGTAACGGTTGTCGTGCCCGCTGGGGCTCTTGCGCCCCTTCCGACCAGTGCGCAGGAGATGGCGCATGTGCGGGCGATACGGCCAGAGCACCCGTGAGGTGTCGGCCTTGGGGCGCGGGCTTTTGGCCAGCCACCACACATGGTGCGCCGCATCCTTGAGACGCTCCTTCTTGCGATTCGTCCAGTAGCCTGCGGCCATGGTCGCGGGGTTCCACCAGGTCAGTTCCTGGGCCAGATGCAGGCCCAACTCCCGACAGCACATGAGCAGCACCTCGTAAGGGTACAGGCTGCGGCAGGGGCGGCCCTGCTGCCAGGCCGCGCCCACATCCAGCACCAGCGAACCGGTTGGGGCCAGCAGACGGGCCATCTCCACGGCAAAGGGGCGGAACCAGGGCAGGTACTCGTCCTCGGCAGGGTTCCCATAGGGCTTGGGGCAGCCCAGGGCGAAGGGGGGCGACGTGCAGATGAGATCCACACAACCATCCGGGAGCATCCGCATGGCAGTCAGGCTGTCCGTGCTGTGCATACTTCCGGAATCCGTAGCAAAAAGCGGGCAGGGCAGGGTGGTGCGCATGCCCTGATGGTAGGCGAAGCCCCCTTGCGGCGGCAGGGTGAAGGCCTGCCTGTCAATTGAAAATACCTATCAATACAAAAAGGTAGTGGCAATTCTACCAAATGGTAGCCGTGCCGCCGGGCGAGCGGTGCTACAAAAATGTAGTCAATAATATAACATCCTGAAAATATGGAATTTGATTTGCCGATCAGCGTTTGGCACGCTTAATGCCATATTCGCTCCATCGACATCACCCCTCAACGACATCCAAAACGGGAGGAACAGTCATGAGGAAGATCGCTATCTACGGCAAGGGCGGCATCGGCAAATCCACCACCACGCAGAACACTGTGGCTGGCCTGGCGGAAATGGGCAAAAAGGTCATGGTGGTGGGCTGCGACCCCAAGGCCGACTCCACCCGCTTGCTGCTTGGCGGTCTGAGCCAGCGCACCGTGCTCGACACCCTGCGTGAAGAAGGCGAGGACGTGGAACTGGAAGATATCGTGCTGGAAGGCTTTGCCGGCACCCTGTGCACCGAATCCGGCGGCCCTGAACCGGGCGTTGGCTGCGCCGGCCGCGGCATCATCACCTCCATCAACCTGCTGGAACAGCTGGGCGCCTTCAAGGAAGAAAAGCAGCTCGACTACGTGTTCTACGACGTGCTGGGCGACGTGGTGTGCGGCGGGTTCGCCATGCCCATCCGCGAAGGCAAGGCCCAGGAAATCTACATCGTCGTTTCCGGCGAAATGATGGCCATGTACGCTGCCAACAACATCTGCAAGGGCATTGTGAAGTACGCCGACGCCGGTGGCGTACGCCTGGGCGGGCTGATCTGCAACAGCCGTAAGGTTGACAACGAAGACAAGCTGATCCTGGCCCTGGCCGAACGCCTTGGCACCCAGATGATCCACTTTGTCCCTCGTGACAATCAGGTGCAGCGCGCCGAACTGATGCGCAAAACCGTCATCGACTTCTCCCCCGAGCATCCCCAGGCCGATGAATACCGGGCCCTGGCCAAGAAGATCGACCAGAACCAGATGTTCGTCATTCCTGATCCGCTGTCCATCGAAGAACTGGAAGCCCTGCTCGTGGCGCACGGCATCATGAACTAGGCCGAACCGGCACGCACCTCATCCACCGTATCCCAACCTCCAAGGAGCACCTCCAATGTTCAGCATGGTCCGCGCCATTGTTCGTCCCGAGAAAGTCAACGACGTCCTCGCTGCGCTGCTCGACAACGGCTTTCCCGCCGTCACCAAGTTCAACGTCGCTGGCCGCGGCAAGCAGCGCGGCATCAAGATCGGCGAGATCACCTATGACGAAATCCCCAAAACGCTGCTGATGTGCGTGGTGCCCGCGTCCGACGTGGAATTCGTGATCAAGACCATCATGGCCGCCGCCCGGACCGGGGACAAGGGCGCCTTCGGCGACGGCAAGATCTTCGTCTCCCCTGTGGATTCTGTGTACACGGTCTCCTCCGGCATCAAGGAAGTGAAGCCTGGGGTGGTGGAGGAGGTCAAGTAACATGAAAGAGATCATGGCGGTTATCCGCATGAACATGATGAACCAGACCAAGAGCGCCCTGACGGAGGCCGGTGTAAGCGCCTTCTTCGCGGTGGAGGCTCTGGGTCGCGGCAAGGGCCTGGTCCCCAAGGACCTCCTGGATGGTGTGAAGGAAGGCAGCGAGGAAGCCGCTGCGCTCCTGGGCGAAAAAGGCCGCCTGTATCCCAAGCGGGTGCTCACCGTGGTGGTGCCGGAAGACATGGTGGAGACCGTGGTCAAGACCATCATGCAGGTGAACCTCACCGGCAAGCCTGGCGATGGCAAGATCTTCGTCATGCCCATGGGCGACGCGGTCCGCGTGCGCACCGGTGAAAAGGGCGACGACGCCATCGATGAGATGTAACGCCGCCGGCACCGTCCAGGATCGCAACAGATTTTATTAGGGAGCACGACCATCATGGCGACCAAGTCCAAAAAGCCAGTCGAAATCACCACCGAGAGCCTGGCCTCCTTCAAGGAAGAGGTGCTCAAGAAGTACCCGCCCAAGGTGGCCCGCAAGCGGAGCAAGCAGTTTCTGCTCAACGAATTCAAGGGTGAAGACGCCCCGATCATCGAGGCCAACGTCCGTACCATTCCCGGCATCATCACCATGCGCGGCTGCACGTACGCCGGGTGCAAGGGCGTTATTCTGGGCCCCACGCGCGACATCGTGAACATCACCCACGGGCCCATCGGCTGCGGGTTCTACTCCTGGCTCACCCGGCGCAACCAGACCCGCCCCGAGACCGAGACCAGCGAAAACTACATGCCGTACGCCTTTTCCACGGACATGAACGAAAACGACATCGTGTTCGGCGGGGAAAAGAAGCTCAAGGCGGCCATCCGCGAGGCCTATGCCCTCTTCAAGCCCAAGGCCATGGCCGTGTTCGCCACCTGTCCCGTGGGCCTGATCGGCGACGACGTGAACGCCGTGGCCCGGGACATGAAGGCCGAGTTCAACGAGCAGGGCATCGATATCAACGTCTTCGCCTTCTCCTGCGAAGGGTACAAGGGTGTGTCCCAGTCCGCCGGCCACCACATTGCCAACAACCAGATCTTCACCCACGTGGTGGGGACCTCCAATACGGAGGTGGAAGGCAAGTACCGCATCAACATGCTGGGCGAGTACAACATCGGCGGTGACGCCTTCGTCATCGAAGATCTGCTGGAACGCTGCGGCATCACCCTCAACGCCACCTTCTCCGGCAACTCCACCTATGATGACTTCGCCCGGGCCCACACCGCGGACCTGAACTGCATCATGTGCCACCGTTCCATCAACTACGTGGCTGAAATGATGGAGATCAAGTACGGCATCCCCTGGATCAAGGTGAACTTCATCGGTGCGGAAAGCTCCAGCAAGAGCCTGCGCAAGATCGCTGAATACTTTGGCGACCAGGAGCTCAAGGACCGGGTGGAAAAGGTTATTGCCGAAGAAATGGCCGCCGTGGAAACCGTGCTGAACGACGTGAAGCCCCGCACCACCGGCAAGACGGCCATGCTCTTTGTCGGCGGTTCCCGGGCCCACCATTACCAGGACCTGTTCGGGGAAATGGGCATGACCACCCTGGCGGCCGGCTACGAGTTCGCCCACCGGGACGACTACGAAGGCCGCAAGGTCATCCCCAGCATCAAGGTGGATGCCGACTCCCGGAACATCGAAGAACTGGATGTGCATCAGGATCCCGAACTCTACAAGCCCCGCAAGTCGGCCGAAGAGCTGAAGGCCCTGGAAGATTGCGGCTTCGAGTTCAAGGATTACAACGGCATGATGCCCGACATGAAGCCCGAATCCCTCGTGATTGACGACCTGAACCAGTACGAGGCGGACGAGCTGGTCAAGAAGTTCCGCCCGGACGTGTTCTGCGCGGGCATCAAGGAAAAGTTCAGCATCCAGAAGATGGGCATCCCCATGAAGCAGCTGCACAGCTACGACTCCGGCGGCCCCTATGCCGGCTTCGCGGGCGCCATCAACTTCTACCAGGAAATCGACCGCCTGGTGAACACCCGGGTCTGGGGCTACATGAAGGCCCCCTGGCAGAAGAAGCCCGAACTCGTGGCCTCCTACGCCTGGAACGACGCGTAGGCCCCTTACAGGATATCAGGAGAGCATCATGTCCAAGCTCCTTCGTCATACCCCCGTTGAAACTGTGGAACGGCAGGCGCTGAGCATCAACCCCGCCAAGACCTGCCAGCCCATCGGCGCCATGTACGCCTCCCTGGGCATCCACGGCTGCCTGCCGCACTCCCACGGCTCCCAGGGCTGCTGCGCCTACCACCGCTCCATGCTGACCCGGCATTACAAGGAACCCATCAGCGCGGCCACCAGCTCCTTTACCGAAGGCTCCTCGGTCTTTGGCGGCCAGTCCAACCTGTTGGCGGCCATCCAGAACATGTTCACGGTGTACGAGCCTGAAGTCATCGCCGTGCATACCACCTGTCTGTCAGAAACCATTGGCGACGACGTGCCCCAGATCGTGGACAAGGCCGACAAGGAAGGCAAAATCCCGGCCGGCAAGCATGTGGTCAGCGCCTCCACGCCCTCGTACGTCGGCTCCCATGTCACCGGCTTCGCCAACATGGTCAAGGGCATGATCAAGGGTCTGGCCCAGCCCAAGACCAAGCCCAACGGCAAGATCAACATCCTGCCCGGGTACGTCGAGCCTGCAGACATGGCCGAAGTCAAGCGCCTGGCCAACGTCATGGGCGTGAAGACCATCTGCATCCCCGACACCTCCGGCGTGACCAACGGCCCGCTCACCGGCGAATACAAGATGTACCCTGACGGCGGCGTCACCGTGCCCGAACTGCAGGACTGCTCCAACTCCAAGGGCTCCATCGCCATGGGTTTCTGGGCCTCTGCTGACGGCGCCCGGTACCTGGACACCGAATACAAGGTGCCCTGTTCCATCCTGGAGCTGCCCATCGGCCTGAACTACACCGACGCGTACGTGGACGCCCTGCGCGTCATCGCCGGCGTCGCAGTGCCCAAGGAAATCGAGTTTGAACGCGGTCAGCTGGTGGACATGATTTCCGACTACCACCAGTACTTCTACCGCAAGAAGGTGGCCCTGGTGGGCGACCCGGACCAGCTGGTCAGCCTGACGGAATTCCTGGTCTCCCTGGACATGCTGCCCATCCACATCGTCACCGGCTCCCCGGCAGGCAAGCGGTTCACCGGCAAGATCGAGGAACTGACCAAGGACATCGGCTACAAGGTCAACGTCCGCGAACACGGGGATATGTTCCTGCTGCACCAGTGGATCAAGCAGGACAAGCCCGACCTCATCATCGGCAACACCTACGCCAAGTACATTGCCCGTGACGAGGACATCCCCCTGATCCGCCATGGCTTCCCCATCATCGACCGCGTGGGCCATCAGTACTTCCCCACGGTCGGCTACCGCGGCGGCATGCGGCTGATCGAAAAGATGATCGACGCGCTGCTCAGCCGCAAGGAACGCGACGCGCCTGTCGAGACCTTCGAGCTCGTGTTCTAAGACCCCTCGCGTCTCAAGAGCGGGACCGCCCGGCCGGGCAGCTCCTCCCGTTACCGGCCCACAGGGCGGTCCCGCTCCTTCTTCCTTCACCCTCGGGAGGCGGCAGGAACGCATATGGAAAGCATGGCCCCTCTGGAATCAGAGCACCTCTGCGGCAGGCTCCACCTGCCGGTGGCCGCTCGTTGCAACATCCAGTGCAAATACTGCGACCGCAACTTCGACTGCGCCAACCAGTCCCGCCCGCACGTCACCAGCCAGCTGCTCACCCCCACCCAGGCCCTGGCCTATCTGGACGAAGTGCTGACCCGCAAGGACGACATCCGCGCCGTGGGCGTGGCCGGCCCGGGCGATTCCCTGGCCGATGCCGAAAAGACCCTGGAAACCCTGCGGCTGGTCGGGCAGGCGCATCCCGCCCTGCGGCGATTCGTTTCCACCAATGGTCTGCTCCTGGCGGAACAGGCCGCGTCCCTCAGGGAAGCCGGCGTGGAGCAGGTCTATGTGGCTGTAAACGCCGTGGAACCAGCCATTGCCGCCCGGGTGTACTACTTTGTGCGGCCCGGCAAGCGCAATCATTTTGGCGTGGAAGGTGCGTCCCTGCTCATCAGTGCCCAGCGCGAGGGGATTCTCGCCTGCAAAAAGCTGGGCCTGGAGGTCATCGCCATCTGCACCGTGATTCCGGACGTCAACGACGCCCATGTGGCCGCCGTGGCGGCCTGGCTGGCCGAGCTGGATGTGGACGGGCTGGAGCTCGTTCCCTTCCATCCGGCACAGGCCTCGCCCCTGGGTCTGCACCAGGCCGCCACCAAGGCCCACATGCACGCCGCCCGCGAGGCCGCCCGGCCGCATCTGCCCCTCATGGAATGCTGCGCCCACTGCCGGGCCGATGCGCAAGGCCTGCTCGGCGAGGAGACCGCCGCCAGCGTCCTGAACAAGATCATGGCCATGGGCGCCAATTCCGGGCCCATCGTCATGCCCGATGCCCAGCGCCCCCTGGTGGCCGTGGCCACCAGCAACGGCGAAGTGGTGGATACCCACCTGGGCCACGCCAGCCGCCTGCTCATCTATCAGAACGAAGGCGGGCTGGTGACCCTCAAGGAAACCCGGATGGCCCCGCCCAAGGGCGGCGGTGACAGCCGCTGGAAGGAACTGGCCGAAACCCTGGCGGACTGCAAAATCCTCCTGGTGGCCAGCGCCGGCGACAATCCCCAGCGCGTGCTCGCGGAACACGGCATCACCGTGCGCGTGGTGCCCGAAGAGACGGACGTGGTCCCGGCCGTGCTGGCGAGTTTTGGCATCAAGAACAAAAAAGGCAAGCAACCCCGCTAGCTCACACCAACCCGACCCCCGTTCAGTGGAGGAGAGACCTCGTGGAAAAGCCCACCTACCATATCCTGCTGTGCCAGTCCTTCCGCGCCAAGGGCGAACCCAAGGGCGTGTGCCATAAAAAGAGCTCCGGCCTGGCAGGCTACATTGAAGAACAGATCCTCGATCGCGGCCTGGACGCCCTGCTGACCACCACCAGCTGCCTCAAGCAGTGCGACAATGGCCCCGTGATGGTCATCTACCCCCAGAACGTCTGGTACGGCGGCGTGGAATCCGAGGACGCCGTGGATGCCATCTTTGACGCCATGGAAGAAGGCGGGGTGGCCGAGGATTTTGTGCTCTAGTTTGACAAATTTGTCGGGCGGCCCGTGTTTTCTTTCGGGTCGCCCTGGACAAAATTGACTGAATTGTTAGCATTCATACCGTCGTCATCTGAAAATTGCGTTGCGCAAGAGACGAACGGAGGACCGCCATGTCTGACCACGCCATGCCCGACAGCGCCACACAGAGCAAGCCCGTCATTTTTGAGGAACGGGCCAACCAAATCCACGTGACCGGCGAAAAAGACGCCCCCAGCGCCTTTGATCTGGCCTGCAACCGTCCGAGCCTGGCTGGCGCCGTCTCCCAGCGCGCCTGCACCTTCTGCGGCTCCCGCGTGGTCCTGTACCCCATTGCCGATGCCCTGCATCTGGTCCACGGCCCCATCGGCTGCGCGGCCTACACCTGGGACATCCGCGGCGCCATGTCTTCGGGGCCGGAGCTGCACCGTCTTTCGTTCTCCACGGATCTGCAGGAACGCGATGTCATCTTCGGCGGGGAAAAGAAGCTGTACAAGGCCCTGCTCGAACTCATCGACCGCCACCAGCCCAAGGCCGCCTTTGTCTACTCCACCTGTATTGTGGGCATCATCGGGGACGACATCCAGGCCGTCTGCAAAAAAGTGAGCGAGGAGAAGGGAATCCCCGTGCTGCCCGTGCAGAGCGAGGGCTTCAAGGGCAACAAGCGCGCTGGCTACGAGGCTGCTTGCAAGGCTATGGCCAAGCTGGCCGGCACCGGGGACATCTCGGACGTCTCCCCCTTGTCCATCAATATTCTGGGCGATTTTAATCTGGCCGGGGAAATCTGGGTCATCCGCGAGTATTATGAGCGCCTGGGCCTGCAGGTGGTGGCCACCGTCACCGGCGACGGCCGGGTGGACGACATCCGCCGCTGCCACGGCGCAGCCCTCAACCTGGTCCAGTGCAACGGCGCCACCCAGCCTTTTGCCAAGCTGATGCAGGAGCAGTTCGGCCAGCCCTACATCCGCGTTTCCTACTTCGGCATTGAGGACATGGCCCAGGCCCTCTACGACGTGGCCGAATTCTTCAAGGACAAGGACCCCGGCATCATGGACCGGGCCCGCAAGCTCGTGGCCGAGGAAGTGGGCGCGCTGCTGCCCAGGCTCAAGGAGTTCCGCAAGGATCTGGAAGGCAAAAAGGCCGCCATTTACGTGGGCGGGGCCTTCAAGGCCTTTTCCCTGATCAAGGCCTTCCGCCACCTGGGCATGAAGGTGTCCCTGGTGGGTTCCCAGACCGGGACCAAGGAAGACTACGAAGAGCTGGCCGCCATCTGCGATCCCGGCACCATCATTGTGGATGATTCCAACCCCCTGGAGCTCTCGGCCTTCATCAAGGAAAAGGATGTGGACATCTTCGTGGGCGGCGTCAAGGAACGGCCCATCGCCTACAAGCTGGGCATCGGTTTCTGCGACCACAACCACGAACGCAAGGAATGCCTGGAAGGCTTTGTGGGCATGTATAACTTTGCCCTGGAAGTGCACCGCACCGTGACCAGCCCGGTCTGGCGGTTCATGCCCCGGCGCATGGCCCAGGCTGCTGCCGCCAAGGCGGCCCAAGCCACCTCGCCAGCCGCTGCCGGCACCACCCTGAGCGAAACGGAGGCGACCATATGAGCGACGCCACCCTGAAAGACCGCAGCGTCACGACCAGTCCGGAAGGCCCGACCGTGAGCAAGCACGCCAGCCCGGACTTCGTCTCCACCACCAACGCCTGCAAGCTCTGCACGCCCCTGGGCGCAAGCATCGTCTTCCGCGGCATCGAGGGGGCCATCCCCTTCCTGCATGGCTCCCAGGGCTGCGCCACCTACATGCGGCGCTACATCATCAGCCACTTCCGCGAACCCATGGACATCGCGTCCTCCTCCCTCGGGGAAAAGCAGGCCATCTACGGCGGCGGCCCGAATCTCAAGCAGGGCATCCTCAATGTGATGAAGAAGTACGAGGCCAAAATGGTCGGCATCGCCACCACCTGCCTCACGGAAACCATCGGCGATGACGTGGCCATGCTCCTGCACGAATTCAAGCAGGAGTTCGGCGACCTGGAACTGCCCGATCTGGTCCATGTCTCCACGCCCAGCTACTCCGGCTCGCACATGGAAGGCTTTCAGGCCGCGGTCAAGGCCGTCTGCGAGCAGATGCCCCTGCCCGTGAGCGCGGCAAATCCCAGCCACGCCGGCGTGAACCTGCTGCCCGGCTTCGTCTCTCCCGAAGACATCCGCAACGCCAGGGATATCTTCGAACGCTTCGACATGCCCGTGACCATCCTGCCGGACTACTCCGATACGTTGGATGGCGAGATTGTGGAAGATTACCAGAAGCTGCCCCCCGGCGGCACCCCCCTGGCATCCCTGAAGGCCATGGGCGCGGCCCGCGCCACCATCGAGTTCGGCGCCACCCTGCACCCGGACAACTCCGGCGCAAAAATCCTGCAGGACAAGTTCGGCGTGCCGGCTTATCGCCTGCCCACGCCCATCGGCCTGCGCGCCTCGGACGCCTTCTTTGAGGCCATGCAGGAAATTTCCGGAGCCCCCCTGCCCGCCCGCTATGCGCGGGAACGTGGCCGCTTCCTCGACGCCCTGGTGGATGGCCACAAGTACATCTCCGGCAAACGCGCCGTGGTGTACGGCGAGGAAGAGCTGGTCGTGGGCCTCACGGGCCTGTTGGCGGAAATCGGCGTGGTGCCGGTGCTGGTGGCCTCGGGCGGCAACTCCGGCCTGCTCAAGGAAAAGATCGCCGACGTGTGCGGGGATCTGCTCAAGGAACTGCCAGACATCCGCCCAAACATCGACTTTTTTGAAATAGAGAATGAAACCAAAGAGCTGAAGCCAGATCTCATCCTGGGCAACTCAAAGGGCCATCGCATTGCCCGCGATGCCGGCGCGCCATTGGTCCGCGTGGGCTTCCCCGTCCATGATCGGTTCGGGGCCGCCCGCATGCCGCACCTGTTCTATACGGGCACGCAGTCGTTGTTCGATCGCATCGTCAATGCCATCATCGAAAAACGCCAGGCCGATAACCCCCTCGGCTGGAGCTACGTCTAAAGGAGCGGCGTCATGAAGGAACTTCTCGCACCATCCTCCGTGTCCACCACGACCAAGGATTTTTCCAAGCATCCGTGCTTCAACAAGGAAGCCAAGGGGTCCTGCGGGCGCGTGCATCTGCCGGTGGCTCCCAAGTGCAACATCCAGTGCAACTTCTGCAACCGGAAGTACGACTGTGTGAACGAAAGCCGGCCCGGCGTCACCTCCGCGGTGCTTTCCCCGGCCCAGGCGGTCCATTATATGGATAAGGTCCTGGCCAAGGAACCGCGCATCACCGTGGTGGGCATTGCCGGCCCTGGCGACCCCATGGCCAACGCCAGCCAGACCCTGGACACCATGCGCCGGCTGAACAAGAAGCACCCGCAGCTGCTCTTCTGCCTCTCCACCAACGGGCTTGGCCTGCCAGCCCATGTGGACGAGATGGCCGAGGTGGGCGTGTCCCACGTGACGGTCACGGTCAATGCCGTGGATCCGGAGATCGGGGCCAGTGTTTACGCCTGGGTCAAGGACGGCAACGTGATGTACAAGGGGCTGGAAGGGGCCAGACTGCTGCTCTCCCGCCAGCTGGAAGGCATCCGGCGCTGCAAGGAGCTGGGCATGGTGGTCAAGGTGAACACCATCGTCATCCCCGGCGTGAACGAGCATCATATTGAAGACATCGCCAGAACCATGAAAGAGCTTGGCGTGGATGTGCTGAACTGCATGGGTCTCAAGCCCGTGGCCGGCACCATCTACGAAAACATCGAGGAACCCAACAAGGCCAAGCTGGATGGCATCCGCAACACCATGGAGCAGTACCTGCCCCAGATGCGCCACTGCCAGCGCTGCCGCGCCGACGCCGTGGGCCTGCTGACCCAGGACCGCACCAAGGAAATGGCCGGCTGCCTCTCGGCCTGCAGCAAGATGGAGTTGCCCATGGAAGAAGCGCGCCCGTACGTGGCCGTATGCACTCAGGAAGGCCTGCTGGTGAACCGTCACCTGGGCGAGGCGGACCGCTTCCAGATCTGGTCTCAGCAGGCCGGGGGCGCGTATGCACTCGTGGAGGAACGCCCCGCACCATCCCGCGCCTCCGGCCCCAAACGCTGGCTGATGGTGGCTGAGCTGCTCAAGGACTGCAAGGCCGTGCTTTGTTCGGCCATGGGCGCCACCCCCCGCGCGGTGTTGGAGGAATCCGGCCTGGCCTGCCACGAGATGCAGGGCCTCATCGACCAGGGTCTGGCCGCGGTGTATGGCCACGGCGACCTGAGCCTGCTGCGCAAGCAGAAGGGCGGCTGCAAGATGGGTTGCGGCGGCGGGGGCGAAGGCTGCTGAGGCAGGTGCATCCCCCCAGGAAAAGAGTACACGGGGGAGGTGGCCGGAGCGGCTGCCTCCCCCGTGCGTCAACGCAAACACGCCGGCGGTGGCTCTCTCGGAGCCGCCGCCGGCGTGTTTGCGACAAGATGATGTTGCGGCAAGGTGCTTCGGCACCGCCCGGAGGCTGGCTCACGGAGCAGCATGCTCCGTGAGCCAGCTGAAATCCCCGCATTTCGGCTGATGATCTTCCACGAAATCTGATGACATTCTTATCACCTTGTTTCGTGGGCATCACACTAGCTGTTATTGGCGTTGGCCAGGGCCTGCGCCTTTTCCTTGAGCGAGGACGGAAACCAGGAGAGCAGGTTGAAGGAGGCGTAATTGTTCATGGGATCCTCGGCATAGCGGAAGCCGAGGCACTCCTTGGCGCCCTGGTCCATCAGGCAGGTGTTGGAGGTCAGGTAGTAATGGCAGTCGTTGTTGTTGCAGACAAACAACTCACCCCAGCCGGTTTCAGGCGGTCCGATCCAGGACTCCAGGATACTGTTGCAATGGGGGCAGCGGCGTTCTTCCATGAAAACTCCTCGAAAACTCGCCGACATGACCGGACGGCGATGGATTGTTGTCGTGAAGTATGAGATAATCCCTGCCGGCCTGAGGTCAAGGAAAAAAGTTGCACCAGAAAAAAGTGGACATTTTTCGATTGACAGGAAAGGCCCTCGGGGCTATTCAACACGTCTCTTTGCTGTAGGCGCGTAGCTCAGGGGGAGAGCACTTGCTTGACACGCAAGTGGTCAGGAGTTCAAATCTCCTCGCGCCTACCACAAATTTTTGCTCGCACGGGCGGAGCGGGAGGCCTCGGCCTCCCGTTCTTGTTATGCCTGCATGCGGGCGCAAGCGTCTGCAGCGGCTTGGATGTTTTGGGAAAGGCTACGCAGATGGCGCGGGGCGCCTTGAGCGCCGCTCGCAAGGAGCAGGGTTGTGCAGATCAGGGTCGTGCAAAATGATGGCGCCGCCGCGCCCGTGGAGGCCCGGGCCGGCGCTTCGTGCGCCGAGGTCCTCAAGGGTGCCTTGAGCGGCAAGCAGTTCAAGAAAGCCGTGGCCTGCAAATGCGGGGAACGGCTGCTTGACCTCACGGCGTCCGTGCCGGCCGGGTGCGAAGAGCTTGCTCCCGTGCTGCTGGACTCCGCGGAGGGCCTGGATATTCTGCGCCATTCCGCCGCCCACATCATGGCCACCGCGGTCAAGCGCCTCTTCCCCGAGGTGAAGGTCACCATCGGTCCGGCCATCGAAAACGGCTTTTACTACGATTTCGACTCGGCACGCCCGTTTACGCCCGAAGATCTTGAGGCCATCGAGGCCGAGATGCGCAAGGTTGTGGCCGAAGACCTGCCTTTTTCCTGTCAGGTCGCCTCCAAGGAAGACGCCAAAACCATGTTCGCGGCCATGGGCGAGACCTACAAGCTCGAACTCATGGACAGCATCGGCGCGGATGAATTCAGCGTCTACCGCAATGGCGACTTTGTGGATCTCTGCCGCGGCCCGCACCTGCCCCGCACCGGCATGCTCAAAGCCTTCAAGCTCACCTCCGTGGCCGGTTCCTACTGGCGCGGCGACGAGCACGGCCCCCGGCTGCAGCGTATCTACGGCGCCGCCTTTGTCGACGAAAAAGAGCTCAAGGCCTACCTGGACCGCATCGAGGAAGCCAAACGACGCGACCACCGCGTGCTGGGCAAACAGCTGGATCTCTTCAGCTTCAATGAAGACGCCGGCGCGGGCATGGTCATCTGGCATCCCAAGGGCGCACTCGTCCGCACCATTCTTGAGGACTTCGAACGCAAGGAGCACCTCAAGCGCGGCTACAGCATCGTGCAGGGCCCCATCCTGCTCAAGCGCGACCTGTGGGAAACCAGCGGGCACTACGATAATTACCGCGAGAACATGTACTTCACCGAGGTGGACGGCCAGGCCTATGGCGTAAAGCCCATGAACTGCCTGTCCCACATGCTGATTTACAAGTCTCGCCTGCGCAGCTACCGGGATCTGCCCCTGCGCATGTTCGAGCTGGGCGTGGTGCATCGCCACGAAAAGAGCGGCGTGCTCCACGGGCTCTTGCGTGTGCGGCAGTTCACCCAGGACGATGCGCATCTGCTCTGCCGGCCGGATCAGCTCCAGGACGAAATCCTGGGTGTGGTCAAGTTCGTGCAGGATGTGATGGATCTCTTCGGCTTTGAGTACGAGATTGAACTCTCCACCCGGCCGGAAAAATCCATTGGCTCGGATGAAGACTGGGAGCGCGCCACCAGCGCCCTGCGTCAGGCCCTGGACACGCTGGGTCGGCCCTATGACATCAATGAGGGTGACGGCGCGTTTTACGGGCCCAAGATCGACATCAAGCTCAAGGACGCCCTGGATCGTCGCTGGCAGTGCGCCACCATTCAGTGCGATTTCACCTTGCCGGAACGCTTCGACCTCACCTATATTGATGAAAATGGTGAGAAGCAGCGCCCGGTCATGCTGCACCGCGTGGTGCTGGGAGCCATTGAACGCTTCATCGGCGTGCTCATTGAGCATTACGCCGGCGCGTTCCCCACGTGGCTGGCCCCGGTGCAGGCGCGGGTGTTGACGGTGACGGATGCGCACAATGCATTTGCCCAGGAAGCTGTCCGCGTGCTGACCGATCACGGCCTGCGCGTGGAGGCGGACCTGCGTAATGAAAAACTGGGCTTCAAGGTTCGCGAGGCCCAGATGGAAAAGATACCGTACATGTTGGTCGTGGGCGACAAGGAAGTGGAGGCGCGGGGTGTGAACGTGCGTCTCCGCGGCGGGGAGAACCTGGGGTTCATGACCCTGGAAGACGCTGCCGCGTTGATCGTCAAGGCCTGTCAGGAACCGTTTGAACGAGGAGGGATGCGCTATTTCTTCGCCACCCCATGCCCGGTGTAACCTGCAGATTCGTGCGCGGGAGCTTCGCGTCATTGGTGAAGACGGGGAGCAGCTCGGCATCTTGTCGCGCGACGACGCCCTTCGAGCCGCCCAGGAAAAGGGGCTGGACCTCGTGGAAGTCGCGCCCAATGCCGAGCCTCCAGTCTGCCGCATCATGGATTTCGGAAAGTACAAGTACCAGCAGCAGAAAAAGCAGCAGGAGGCGCGCAAGCGCCAGTCCGTCATCCAGGTGAAGGAAATCAAGGTCCGCCCCAAGACCGATGAGCACGACTTTCAGACCAAGCTCAAGCATGTGCTGCGCTTTCTGGAAGAAGGCGATCGGGTCAAGGTGACAGTGTTTTTCCGTGGCCGGGAAATCGTGCACAAAGACCGCGGGCTCACCATTCTGCAGCGGTTTGTGGAGTGCATCGGCGACAGAGGGAAGGTGGATCAGGAACCGCAGGCCGAAGGCCGTACGTTGTTCATGCTGATCTCACCTGCCGCCAAGAAAGTGTGAGCGCATTCGTGTAGTATACGTATGGGATTGCGCCTGTCCCGCCCTGGCCCGCCCCGGCCAGCCTGCCTCCCCGCAAGGGGAGGGGAGGGCGTGCGATCCTTCGAACCAAGGCAGGAGCCATCATGCCCAAGCTGAAGACCAACAAGTCCACGGCCAAGCGCTTTTCCAAAACCGGCACAGGCAAATTCAAGCGCCGGCAGCAGAACATGCGCCACATTCTGACCAAGAAGTCCCCCAAGCGCAAACGCCGCCTGGGCCAGAGCGCCATGGTGGACAAGACCAACGAACGCGCCCTCAAGGCGCTCATGCCCTACGCCTAAGGCGTGTTGGGCTGCCCATACGCCTCAAGGAGCTAGACAATGCGAGTCAAACGCGGGATGGCCGCCCATCGGCGGCACAAGCGATACATCGATCAGGCCAAGGGTTTCCGCGGCGGCCGGGGCAACCTGTACCGCTCCGCGCGCGAGGCCGTGGAACGCAGCCTCTGCTATGCCTACCGTGACCGCAAGGTCAAAAAGCGCGAGTTCCGCAAGCTGTGGATTCTGCGCATCAACGCCGCCGCCCGCGAGCACGGCCTGAACTACGGCAAGTTCATGCACGGTCTGGCCCTGGCCGGCATCGAGCTGAACCGCAAGGTCCTGGCCGATCTGGCTGTGCGCGAGAAGGCCTCCTTCGCCAGCCTGGCTGCCGTGGTCAAAGAAAAGCTGGCCCTGGCCTAAGGGCCGGAGCCCCGGCTTGCAGCTGCGGCGCTGATCATGAGCATTGACGACTTGTTGCGGGAGTTCGACTCCCTGGTTCCGGCATTCGAGGAAGGGCTCTCCGCTGTCATGGCGGAGGGTGCTTCCTCGTCGCCGGCGTCTCTGGCCGAGGCCCTGGACGCCGTGCGTGTGGAATTCCTGGGCCGCAAGGGCCGGCTGGCCGGGCTGATGTCCAGACTGGGCACGGCTGATCCGGCCGATCGCCCCGTCCTGGGCCAGGCCGCCAACCGCGTCAAGGAAGCCATTACCCAGCGCTTCGACGATGCCCTGGCTGCCCTTGAAAAAGCCAAGGCCGACGCGCTGCTCAAGCATTTCGACCCCACCGTCCCCGGCCGCACTCCGGCCCTGGGCGCGCTGCATCCCATCACCAGGGTGATGGAGGAGATCTGCCAGGTCTTCCAGCATCTTGGGTTCGAAATTGTGTCTGGCCCCGAGGTGGAGACCGACTGGTACAACTTCGAGGCCCTGAACATGCCGGGCGACCATCCGGCCCGCGACATGCAGGACACCTTGTTCGTCAAGGAAAACATCGTCCTGCGCACGCACACCTCGCCCCTGCAGATCCGCACCATGCTGGCCCGCAAGCCCCCCGTGGCCGCCGTGGCCCCCGGCAAGGTCTACCGCCGCGATTCAGACATCACCCACACGCCCATGTTCCATCAGATCGAAGGCTTTCTGGTGGACCGCAACGTGAGCATGGCCCACCTGCGCGGCAGTCTGACGGCCTTTTTGCAGGCCCTGTTCGGAACCGGGACCAAGGTCCGCTTCCGCCCCAGCTTTTTCCCCTTCACCGAGCCCAGCGCCGAGGTGGACATCTCCTGCAACATGTGCGGAGGCGTCGGCCATCGCGGCAACGAGCCCTGCCGGGTCTGCAAGACCACCGGCTGGCTGGAGATCCTGGGCTGCGGCATGATCGACCCCGAAGTATTCCGCGCCGTGGGCTACGACTCCGAAACCTGGAGCGGCTTTGCCTTCGGCATGGGCGTGGAACGCATCGCCATGCTCAAATACGGCGTGGGCGACCTGCGCATGTTCTTCGAAAACGACGCGCGGTTCCTGCGGCAGTTCGCCTAGGCCCACCGCGCATACCAGGGAGACCGCCCCATGCGCGTGAGCTGCTCCTGGCTCAGAGAGTTCGTTCCCTTCGAGATCACCCCGGCTGCCCTCGGCGACCGCCTGACCATGCAGGGACTCGAAGTTGAGGATTTGTTCAATCCCTTTGCCTCCCTGGACCAGGTCGTCATCGGCCGCGTCCTGACGCGGGAGACCCATCCCCAGGCCGAGAAACTCTCGGTCTGCACTGTGGATGTGGGCCAGAATCCGCCCCTGACCATCGTCTGCGGCGCGCCGAACGTGGCCGCCGGCCAGACCGTGCCCGTGGCCCTGCCCGGCGCGGTGCTGCCCAATGGCGTGGCCATCAAGCCGGCCACCCTGCGCGGCGTGGCCTCTCAGGGCATGATCTGCTCCGAGACGGAACTGGGGCTTGGCGAAGGCAAGGACGGCATCCTGGTGCTCGAAGGCGCGTGCACGCCGGGCACCCCCCTGGTCGAGGCCCTGGGCCTGGATACGGAAGTCTTTGAGATCGGCATCACTCCCAACCGCGCCGACTGCCTCTCCCACCTCGGTGTGGCCCGCGAGGCCGCCCTGGCCCTGAGCATGCCCGTCACCCTGCCAGCTTTCGCGTTGCAGGAAGACGCCGGCAAGCCCGCCGCGAACGCCCTCTTTGCCGTGGAAATTCCAGAGCCCGCGCTCTGTCCGGTCTACCAGGGCCGGGTCATCAGCGGCGTAACCATTGGCAAGTCCCCGGCCTGGCTGCGCTACCGGCTCATTGCCCTGGGGCTGCGACCCATCAGCAATCTGGTGGACGTGACCAACTACGTGATGATGGAGCTGGGCCAGCCCCTGCACGCCTTTGACATGGACCTCCTGGCCGGCGGCAAAATCCGCATTGCCCGCGCCGAGGCTGGCATGCAGGTGGTGACCCTGGACGGCCAGACCCGGACCCTCATCGCCGATGACCTCTGCATCTGGGACGGCGACAAGCCCGTGGCCCTGGCTGGTGTCATGGGTGGGGCCAACTCCGAGGTGCACGACGGCACCACTAACATTTTCCTGGAATCCGCCGTGTTCCGGCCGGGCACGGTCCGCCGCACCGGCCGCCGCCTGGGCCTTTCCAGCGAGGCCGGGTACCGCTTCGAGCGGGGTGTGGACCAGCCCGGCTCCCGCTTTGCCCTGGACCGCGCCGCGGCACTGATGACCCAACTGGGCGGCGGGACGCTGCACCCCGGCGTGGCCGTGGCCGAGCCCGCGCCCTGGATCAATCGTCGCATCAACTTCCGTCCGGCCAGGGCCAGCAGGCTGCTGGGCGTGGAGATGACCGAGGACTTCTGCCGTACCACCCTGCAGCATCTCGGCTGTCAGGTGGACGAGACTGCCCCTGCCGACCTGCCCGGCGCCTGGGTGGTGACCGCCCCCAGCCATCGCGTGGATTTGGATCGCGAGGCCGATCTCGTCGAGGAAGTGGGCCGCGTCCATGGCCTGGATCGCATCCCCGGCGTGGTGCCCGCCGTTCCCCGGCAGCTGGACGCGCCGCGTCAGGACCGCACTCCCTTTGCCTGGACCATGCGCGCCAAGCACTGGGCCCGGAGCTGCGGCCTGCTGGAAGCCATCAACTTCAGCTTTTTCGGACACAAGGATTTGGATCGCTTCCACCTGCCTGTGGAAAACCGGGTCAGTGTCCTCAATCCGCTTTCCGAAGAGCAGGACGCCTTGCGCACGGCCCTGGCTCCCGGCCTGCTGTACTCCCTCAAGGTCAACCTCTCCCAGGGCGCAGAGCGGGTGCGGCTCTTTGAGGTGGCCAAGGCCTTTTTCCAGGACGCGACTTCCGAGACCACGGTGCGCGAGGAAAGTCGTCTGGGCCTTGTCCTGTATGGCCCGCGCGAGGCCGAAGGCTGGCCTCAGGCTCGCGATGTGGCGGATTATCAGGATCTCAAAGGCTTGGTCGAACATCTGCTGACCGCCCTTGGCCTGCCTGCCGGAACCTTCGCCCGAATGGACGAGCATCCCTACCTCTCGCCGGCCGTGGCCGTGACCGTGCAGGGAGAATTCGTCGGGGTGCTGGGCCGGGTGCAGCCGGAAATCGCCAGGGACTATCACGCCCGCCAGGATGTCTGGCTGGCCGAGCTGGAGCTGGACGTGCTCGCGCGGCTGGCTGGCGGGTCTGTGCCGGCTTTCAGGCCGCTGCCGGTCTTCCCGGCGTCGCGGCGGGACATCACCGTGGCCGCTCCGGCGGGCATGCCGGTGCAGACGTTGCTGGAGGCGACCCGGGACGCTGGATCAACGATTCTGGAAGAGGTGGTTCTGGTGGACCGCTATCTGCCTTCCGGCGAGGACGGCCCGCGCAACTGGACCCTGCGGTTCACCTTCCGTCATCCGTCCAAAACCTTGAAGGACAAGGATGTGGACAAAGAGATGGAGCGGCTGCACAATGTGCTGCAGCAGGCCGCAGCCAGCCCGGAGGCGGCCCGCTCCTGACGCCGACAAGGGGCAAGGTGTGTGACCGAAGAGCAGCTCCATAAGATCGGGGAAGTCGCCCGCCTCTTGGAGGTGAACTCCTCGGTGCTGCGGTTCTGGGAAACGGAGTTTCCGCAGCTGGATCCAGTGCGTACCGAGGGGGGCCAACGGCTGTACACCGAGGCCCACCTGGCATTGTTGCTGGAAATAAAACGGTTGTTATACGAGGAAAAACGCACCATCCAGGGCGCACGCCAGGCCCTGGAGGCGCGGTTCCCGGCGCCGCCGGGCAGTTCGGAGCAGCTGGCCCTGATCGATCTGTCACCCCGGCCTGCCCCGCTGCAGCCCCCAAGGCCTGCGGCGCTCACCCTGGCGGCGACCATGGCCCCCGAGCCGCCCAGACCCCCGAAGGCGGATCCGCGGCGCGACATCCTCCTGCTGGACATCGCCGCCGAACTGCGCGCCATCCGCCGTCTTCTGGAGGACGAATGACCCCCGCTTCCCCCGTGCATCCCCCGCTGTTGTCTCCCTCCCTGCTGTCCTGCGATTTCGGCCGCCTGCGCGAAGAGCTGGAGGCCCTGGAAGCCGCCGGGCTCTCCTGGGTGCATTGGGACGTCATGGACGGCCGCTTTGTGCCGAACATCACCCTGGGGCCGCCGCTCATCCGGGCCTGCCGCAAGGGCTCCTCCCTGTTTTTTGATGTCCACCTGATGATTGTGGAACCCGAGAAATATGTGGAAGCCTTTGCCGACGCTGGCGCGGATCTCATCTGCGTGCATGCCGAGGCCTGCACCCATCTGGAGCGCGTCCTGGCCCAGATCAAGGCCACGGGCAAACAGGCTGCGGTGTCCCTGAATCCGCACACCCCGCTCAATGTGCTGGAATACGTGTTGCCCCAGTGCGACATGGTCCTGCTCATGAGCGTGAACCCCGGCTTTGGCGGGCAGAAGTTCCTGGAATTCACCTACCGCAAGCTCATTGAGTTGCGGGCCATGTGCCGCCGGCTGGGCTGCTGGCCGCGGGTGCAGGTGGATGGTGGAGTCACCCCTTCCAATGCCGGCGCCTTGGTCAACTCCGGGGCCGACGTGCTGGTCTCGGGGTCGGCTTTCTTTGCGTTTCCACCTTATTATGAACGCCACCAACTGTTTCAGCAAGCCATGCGCGGGTAGCGGACAGGTTCAATTCGTCCCCGCGCCGCAGACCCATTCACCCGGCGGCCCTGGCTACGCCGCGGCCGTCCCCAGCAAGGAGAGATGATCATGTCCACCATGCGCGAGATGGCCAATGCCGTGCGCTTCCTGAGCATCGACGCCGTGCAGCAGGCACGCTCCGGCCACCCTGGCGCACCCATGGGCATGGCCGACTTTGCCGTGACCCTCTGGACCAGGCACCTCAAGCACAACCCCATCAATCCCGGATGGTGGAACCGCGACCGTTTCGTGCTTTCCAACGGCCACGCCAGCATGCTGCTGTACAGCCTGCTGCATCTGACCGGCTATGATCTCTCCATTGAGGATATCAAAAACTTCCGCCAGCTTGGCTCGCGTACTGCCGGGCATCCCGAATACAGGCACACCCCCGGTGTGGAAACCACCACCGGCCCCCTGGGGCAGGGCATTGCCAACGCCGTGGGTATGGCCCTGGCTGAAACCATGCTCGCCGCCCAGTTCAACACTCCGGACTGCACCCTCATCGATCACCACACCTATGTGGTCATGGGCGACGGCTGCATGATGGAAGGCCTCTCTCACGAGGCCTGCTCTCTGGCCGGGGCCCTCAAACTTGGCAAGCTCATCGCCCTGTATGATGACAATGGCATCTCCATCGACGGCCAGGTCCATCCCTGGTTTGCGGACAACACCCCGGCCCGCTTTGCCGCCTACGGCTGGCACGTGATTGCCGATGTGGACGGCCATGACCCGGAAGCCGTGGATGCGGCCATCGCCGCGGCCAAGGCCGTGACCGACAAGCCTTCCCTCATCTGCTGCAAGACCATCATCGGCTTCGGCTCGCCCACCCTTTGCGGCAGTGAGAAATGCCACGGTGCGCCCCTCGGCCAGGATGAAATCGCCCGCACCCGCTCGGAGCTGGGCTGGACGCAGCCGCCCTTCACCATTCCCGACACCATCTACGCCGCCATGGACGCCCGTCCCGAAGGCCGCGAACTGGAAGCCACCTGGAACGAGCGCTTTGCCGCCTATGCCCAGGCCAATCCCGAAAAGGCCGCCGAACTGACCCGTCGCATGGCCGGCGACCTGCCTGCGGATTTTCAGGATCTGGCCGCCAGCCTGATACGGGAAATGAACCTGATGGAAAAGCCAGTGGCCTCGCGCAAGGGATCCCAGATGTGCCTGGACGCCCTGGCCCCGCGCCTGCCCGAGCTGGTGGGCGGCTCCGCGGACCTGGCCGAATCCAACTGCACCCACTGGAAAGGCGCGGTGCATTACCGGCCCGACGTCCCCACGGGCACCAGCGTGAACTATGGCGTGCGCGAGTTCGCCATGGCCGCCATCATGAACGGCCTGGCCCTGCACGGCGGGTTCATCCCCTTTGGCGGAACCTTCCTGGTCTTTTCCGACTACATGCGCAATGCCATGCGCATGAGCGCCCTCATGGGCCTGAAGGCCATCTACGTGCTGACCCACGACTCCATTGGCGTGGGTGAGGACGGGCCGACCCACCAGCCCATCGAGCACGTCAGCTCCCTCAGGCTCATCCCCAACCTGGCCGTCTGGCGGCCGGCGGACGCTGCGGAAACCGCCGCGGCCTGGACCTGGGCCCTGGCCCAGGAAACCACGCCTTCGGCCCTGTGCCTGACCCGCCAGAACCTCGCGCCCCTGGTGCGCGAAGCCGACGCCCTGGCCAACATGGACAAGGGCGGCTACGTGCTGCTGGACGCCCCGCAGCCCAAGGCCATCCTCATGGGCACGGGCAGCGAGGTGATGCTGGCCGTCAAGGCGGCCCGGCAGCTGGCCGAGGAAGGCGTGGCCGTGCGCGTGGTCTCCATGCCCTGCCAGGAAGTCTTCGACGCCCAACCAAAAGCCTACAAGGACGCCGTGCTGCCGCCGGCGGTGACCCTGCGCGTGGCGGTGGAAGCCGGAGCCACAGGGCTGTGGTACAAATACGTGGGCAGCGAAGGCGCCGTGGTCGGGCTGGATCATTACGGCCTTTCCGCCCCGGCGGACAAGCTGTTTCCCGAATTCGGTCTCACGGCAGATCGGATTGTGGCACTTGTGCGGGAAATGCTGTAAGGCTTGACAGGAACGGCTGTTCCCATCCTTACGCGTCCCGTCCATCCCAGGAGATGTGATCATGCATGTGTTGCACATGGCCAATCTGGATCTCGCCGGCAAGCGGGTGCTCATCCGCGAAGACTTCAACGTGCCCCTGAAGGACGGCGTCATTTCCGACGCCACCCGTCTCACGGCCTCCCTGCCCACCATCAAGCTGGCCATGGAGAAGGGCGCCAGGGTCATCGCCATGAGCCATCTGGGCCGGCCCACGGAAGGCGAGTTTGACGAGAAGAACTCCATGAAGCCTGTGGCCGACTGGCTGAACGAACACCTGGGCGGCAAGGTCCGCCTGGTGCGCGAGCTGGAAGGCGTGGAGGCCGCTCCCGGTGAGCTGGTGCTCCTGGAAAACGTGCGCATGAACAAGGGCGAGAAGAAGAACGATCCCGAGCTGGGCAAGAAGTACGCCGCCCTGTGCGATATCTTCGTCATGGATGCCTTTGGCACAGCCCACCGCGCCGAGGCCTCCACCCACGCCGTGGCTCAGTTCGCCCCCGTGGCCTGCGCTGGCGTGCTCCTGGCTGCCGAACTCGACGCCCTGACCAAGGCCCTGGGCAGCCCCAAGCGGCCGCTTCTGGCCATCGTGGGCGGGGCCAAGGTTTCCACCAAGCTCCTGGTCCTCAACAATCTGCTCAAAAAGGTGGATGGCCTCATCGTCGGTGGCGGCATCGCCAATACCTTCCTGGTGGCCCAGGGGTATGGCGTGGGCAAGTCCCTTTACGAAGCCGATCTGGTGGAAGACGCCAAACAGCTCCTGGCTGACGCCAAGGCCCAGGGCAAGACCATCTATGTGCCCACGGATGTGGTGGTGGCTGCCGAGCTTTCGGCCACGGCGCGGCCCTTCCTCAAAAATGTGGACGAAATTGGCGCGGAGGACATGGTCCTGGACGTCGGCCCGCAGACGGCCAAGACCTATGCCGCAGCCTGCAAGGACGCCGCCACCATCGTCTGGAACGGCCCCGTGGGCGTGTTCGAATATGAACAGTTTGCCGGTGGTTCCAAGGTGCTGGCGTATTCCATCGCCGACTCCGCGGCGTTCTCCCTGGTGGGCGGGGGCGATTCCGTGGCCATGGTGGAGAAGTTCGGCCTTGCGGCCTCCATGGGCTACATCTCCACCGGCGGCGGCTCCTTCCTGGAGTTCCTGGAAGGCAAGGTCCTGCCGGCCGTGGCCATGCTGGAGGAGCGCGCCAAGGGCTAGAGGGCGCTGGCTCGGCCGCGCGCCGGCCAATTACCGGCCAGTTGACCGGACGGCCTAATTGTGATTTGAGTGCCTCGGGCGCCTGCAAAGGCTTAATAGGGAATCCCGTGCAAGTCGGGAGCGGACCCGCCGCCGTGAGTCCCATCCAACCGTCACCTCCTTGCGAGCCACTGGCCCTTTGGTCCGGGAAGGCCGGGGTGGCGGGGGACGAGTCGGAAGACCTGCCCGACAACTGACACCGCCCCCGGCAACGCGGACTTTGCCGGCCCGGCTCTTGTGGACAAGGGAAAAACGGCCCCTTCTCCTGCGCACGTGGGAGAAGGGGCTTTTTGCGTGGTTCGCCCTGTCCGACCGTCCGCACAACGCGAGGAGGAGTATCATGAAACAGGCGCTGTGCACGCTGCTGCTGGCGGTGGTCCTGTGTATGCTGCTGGGGCAGCCCGTGGAGGCCCAGGCCCATGGCGGCAAGAAAGGCGGCGAACCCAAGGTGGCCATCCTGCTGGTGGCCTTTGGCACGTCATACGAAACAGCCCGCGGTCCGCTGAAGGACTTCGAGGCCAAGGTCAAGGCGCGTTTCCCAGGCGTGGAGGTTCGCTGGGCCTGGTCGTCGCACCAGATCCGGCAAATGGAAGGCGCGGAAGCCGTCGATTCCCCGGCCGAAGCCTTCGCCCGGCTCATGGAAGACAAGTTCACCCACGTGGCCGTGCAGTCCCTGCAAACGATTCCTGGGCAGGAATTCCACATGCTCGCCGAGACGGCCCGCCGCTTTGAAGGCATGCCCAAGGGCTTGCAGCACATCGAACTCGGGATGCCGCTGCTCAGCTCCACCGGGGATTTCGAGGCCGCGGCCAAGGCCCTCCTGGCCAATGCGCCCAAGGGACGCACTGCCAAGGACGCTTTGGTCTTCATGGGTCATGGCACCCACCATCCCGGCAACGCCATGTACCCGGCCATGCAGTATTATTTGTGGAAGCTCGATCCCTTGGCCTGCATGGGCACGGTGGAGGGCTCACCCTCTTTGGATGACATTGTGGCAGAGCTGACTCGCAAAAAGCCGGCCAAGGTCTGGCTGATGCCCTTCATGGCCGTGGCGGGTGACCATGCCAACAACGACATGGCCGGCGATGAGGAGGACAGCTGGAAGACCGTGCTGCGCAACAAGGGCTTTGCCGTGGAGCCGGTGCTCAAGGGCAGCCTGGAAAATGCCGGCCTGGTGGACATCTGGATCAACCACCTGGCCGAGGCGTTGGACAAGTTGCAGTAATCCACGCGTGGCGCAGGCCATGCGGCGCATGCATGGCAGAATCGCATTGCAACCGGGCCAGGGGGCAGCTCCAGGCCCGGTGTTACATGAAAGCGGGTGGGTTGCCGACGCTCGCCGCTTCAGTGACTCCCGCCGCCCGCGGCAGGCATCGGGCTGTCCCCCTTGAACAATTCCACCGGTGTCGCCCCAGGACGCATGGCAAACACCCGCAGTGGGTTAGCAGAGGAGGATGCCTGCACGTCGGTGTAGCCCACAAAGAGAATGGACTGCCCATCAGGGGACCAGACCGGTGAAAAGGCCGTGAAATCCTCGCTGGTAAGGCGCGTGATTTTGCGGGTGGGCGTGTCGTAGAGGAACAGTGCTGTATTAATATCGTTGATCTTTTTTTGAAAAAGAGGCGTGCCGGGGACGCTGGCGCTGAACAGGATGGTCCCGGGTTCGCCGGGGCGCGGCGCGAAGCGGTCGGCGCTGGTGAAGCCTTCGCTCCTGCCGGCGAACTCGGTCAGCGGGGTCCGGGCCAGGACTGCGCCATCCAGGCCCACGCGATACCAGTGTGACATGTCGTGATACGAGATGCTCTGGCCGTCCGGAGCCCACACGGGCTCAAACACATCATCGCCGTGCTGGCTGTCACCACCGGTCCTGATGATGCAGGCAGGTGATTTGCCAGGGTCCAGGGTCCAGAGTTCGGTGTGATCGTCCCGGAAGGAGCAATAGAGCAGGTGCTGCCCCGTGGGGGACCAGGCCACGGTGCGCAGGATGCCGCCGTCGTGGACCAGGACCTCGGTGTTTCCGGTATCACGGTGATACAGCACCAGATCTCCATGCCTGGAGTCCTTGTCTGAAGAGCCTTCCACAGGGATCCATACGACCCGCATCCCATCCGGAGAGAGCGAGGGCGACATGCCCTGGCCCAGGCGCACGGGTTTGCCGCCCACGCCATCGCGATACATGACCGCACCGTCCAGGCAGTACACCAGGGGGAATCCAGGCTCGGCGGCATGGGCCGTGGCCGTGGCGGCCAGCAGCCACAGCGCGCAGCAGAGCAGGGGACACAAAAGGGGATGACGCATGGGGCGGCTCCTGCAGGCTCAGGGGTGAAAGGGAAGCACGGCCATTCCGGCCAGCACCCACACCCTACGCGCATCGCCACCACTTCGCCATTCGGAAGAAATGCCGGGCCGCTGTGGCGGATTCTCCGGACACGCACCCGCTACCGCGTGAAGTAGCTGACGAATTCCTGATTGCCCTTGGGGCCAAGGATCTTGGAGGGGACGACGCCAACCAGCGTCATCCCCAGTTGCGAGGTGACAAAGGCCGCCACCGTGTCCACTGCCTCCTGGCGGTCTTCCTCGCGCCGGACCACTCCTTTGACCGTGCGGCCTGGCCCCAGTTCGAACTGTGGCTTGATGAGCGCCACCAGCTCGCCGGGCGTTTTGAGGAACTGCAGGCAGGCCGGCAAGACCTGCGTGAGCGAGATGAAGGACACGTCCACGCTGATGCAGTCCACCAGCTCTGGCAAGAGATCCGGCTCGGCGTGGCGCAGGTTGATGCGCTCCAGGTTGACCACCCGCGGATCGGCCACCAGCTTTTCGTGCAGCTGGCCATGACCCACGTCCGCGGCATAGACGCGCGCCGCGCCATGCTGGAGCATGCAGTCGGTGAATCCACCCGTGGACGCGCCGGCGTCCAGGCAGACTTTTCCCGTAAAATCGAGATGAAAGGCCTCAATGGCCGTCAGCAGTTTTTCCGCCCCGCGGGAGACGAACCGCTGCGGCGCCTTGAGGGAAAGCAGGGCCTCCGGCGGCAGGGGCTGGCCGGGCTTGGCCACAGGCTCGGGGCCGTGGGGCGTTTCCAGCAGCACCTGGCCGGCCATGATCAGCCGTTTGGCCTGCTCGCGGCTCTCGGCCAGGCCACGCTCGTGCACCAGCTGATCAGCGCGGAATTTTTTGGGCATGGGAAGGCTCGGGGGTGGCAGGATCGCTGGTCATGCCGGCGAGCAGCCAACGCAGCCGATGGGGCTGCTTCCGATGCCCAGATGCGCCTTCCAGGCCGTCACGGTGTTGCGCAGGAGCATGGCGATGGTCATGGGGCCCACGCCGCCAGGGACGGGGGTCATGGCTGCGACTTTGCCCTGGAGGGCGTCGAAGTCGCAGTCCCCGCACAGGCCGGTTTCGGTGCGGTTGATGCCCACATCAATGACCACGGCGCCTTCCTTGACCATGTCCGCCGTGATGAAACGGGGCTTGCCGATGGCGGCAAAGAGGAAATCCGCCGAGCGCGTCACGGCCGGGAGGTCCTTGGTGCGGGAGTGGCACACCGTCACCGTGGCGTTGGCAAAGGGGCCGGACTGACCCAGCATGAGGGAGAGCGGGCGGCCGACAATATTTGAGCGGCCCACCACCACGGCATGCTTGCCGCTGGGGGAAAGATCATAGCGCTTGAGCAGTTCCATGACGCCGGCCGGGGTGCAGGGCTGAAAGCCCGGATGCCCCAGGGCCAGATTGCCCATGTTTACGGGGTGGAAGCCGTCCACATCCTTGTCCGGAGCGATGCAGGCCAGGCAGGCGGTGGAATCCAGCCCGCCGGGGAGGGGCAGCTGGAGCAGGATGCCGTCCACGCCGGGGTCGGCATTCAGGTCGGCGATGAGGCGGTCCAGGGTGGCGGCGTCGGTGCCGGCGGGCAGGCGCTCGGTGCGGGAGGTGATGCCCACGTCGGCGCAGGCGCGCTCCTTATTGCGCACGTACACGGCGGAGGCCGGGTCCTCGCCAACGAGGATGACTGTCAGCTGCGGAGGGCGGGAGGCCGCGCCGCCAATGGCGAGGATTTCGTCCTTGAGTTCTGCGCGGATGGCCTGGGCCGTGGCTTTGCCGTCAATGAGGAGCATGGGATCACCTTTGAACAGGAAAAAATAGATCGGGGGAACCCTTTTCTGGAGAAAGGGGTTCCCCCGAACCCCCTCCCCAAAGACTCGTCTTTGAGGGGGTGCGCCAATACATGCCTGGGAAGAGAAGAGCGGGGGAGGAACCGCATTGCGGGGTTCCTCCCTCGCGAATCCTTCGCGTGCGGACTGTTTAGTCCGTTTCGTCCTGCACGTCCATCTCGTCTTCGTCCACGGCGCAGAAGTGGTCCGCCATGGTGGGGCCGAAGTAGATGGCGTCGTCTTCCAGCTCTTCTTCAATGCGCAGGAGCTGGTTGTACTTGGCGATGCGGTCGGAGCGGCACAGGGAGCCGGTCTTGATCTGCCCGGCGTTCACAGCCACGGCCAGGTCGGCGATGAAGCTGTCTTCGGTTTCGCCGGAGCGGTGGGAGATGACCGTGGTGTACGCGGCCTGCTTGGCCATTTCGATGGTATCCAGGGTTTCGGTCACCGTGCCGATCTGGTTCAGCTTGATGAGGATGGAGTTGGCCACGCCGGTCTGGATGCCCCGGGCGAGGATGGAGGGGTTGGTGACGAAGATATCGTCGCCCACCAGCTGGATGACGTCGCCCAGCTCCATGGTCAGGTGGCTCCAGCCTTCCCAGTCGCCTTCGGCCAGGCCGTCTTCGATGGAGACCAGGGGGAATTCGCTGACGAACTGGCCCAGGTATTCCACCATGTCGGCGCTGGAGAGGGTCTTGCCTTCGCCGGAGAGGATGTACTTGCCGTCGCGGTAGAATTCGCTGGCCGCGGCGTCGATGGCCAGGGCGATGTCCACGCCGGGCACGTAGCCGGCTTCCTCGATGGCCTTCATGATGTACTGGAAGGCCTCGCGGTGGCTTCCCAGGTTGGGGGCAAAGCCGCCTTCATCGCCCACGGAGGTGATGTGCTTGTCCTTGGCCAGGATCTTCTTGAGGGTGTGGAAGGTTTCCGCACCCATGCGCAGGGCGTCGGCAAAGGTGTCCGCGCCCATGGGCATGATCATGAATTCCTGGATGTCCAGGTTGTTGGGGGCATGCATGCCGCCGTTCATGATGTTCATCAGGGGCACAGGCAGGATCTTGGCATTCACGCCGCCCAGGTACTGGTACAGGGGCAGGCCGACGAATTCCGAGGCGGCGCGGGCCGTGGCCATGGACACGCCCAGGATGGCGTTGGCGCCCAGGCGGGTCTTGCCTTCGGTACCGTCCAGCTCGATGAGCAGGTTGTCCAGGGCGCTCTGGCGCAGGGCGTCCACACCCACCACGGCTTCGGCGATTTCGCCGTTCACATGGTCCACGGCCTTGGTCACGCCTTTGCCCTGATAGCGGGTGGCGTCGCCATCGCGCAGTTCCAGGGCCTCGCGGGTGCCGGTGGAGGCGCCGGAGGGCACGGCCGCCCGGCCCACTTCACCGGTCTCCAGGGTCACTTCCACTTCCACGGTGGGATTGCCACGGGAATCCAGGATCTCCCGGCCCCAAACGGCGACAATGGTGCTCATGCTCGTCTTCTCCTTGCCTCAAACTGTTGGTTTGGCAGGTTCAGTGGTTCGGTTGTGTTGCAACGAAAAAAGGATCAGCAGGCGTCCATGGCCAGCAGCGCCAGACCTTCCAGGATGAGCGCGGGCCGGACGTGCTGAATGCGCGCGGCATGGGGGGCAATGGCATTGGCCAGACCACCCGCAGCCACGACGATGGGCGCGTCGGGGAGCTCGCCCTGGACTACAGGCGAAAGCTTGTCCACAAGACCATCTATCATGGATGCGAAGCCGAAGACCAGCCCCTGCGAGAGGGATTCTTTGGTGGATCGGCCCGGGGCCACCACATCGCTTTTCAGATCCAGATCAATCTGGGGCAGCTTGGCCGTTTGCGAAAACAGGGCCCTGGCCGAAGAGAGCACGCCCGGGCAAATGAGTCCGCCCAGATAGGCTGTTCCGCGCACGCAGTCAAGGGTGGTGGCGGTGCCGAAGTCCACCACCAGATGCGAATCGGCCGGCAGCAACGTCCGCGCGCCCCAGGCAGCCATCAGCCGGTCCGCGCCGACTTCGAGGGGGCGTTCGTAGCGGTTTTCCAGGGGGATGGTGACATCCTGCTGCACAAAGGCCGGCGTCTGGCCCAGAAAACGCTGGCAGGCCTGCCGCAGCACGGCATCGAAGGCCGGAGCCACACTGCAGGCCAGACCCGGCGCAAGCTGCGACGGCGCCACCCCGGCCACCTGCACCAGCCCGTGCAGGGCCAGCCCCAGGGAGTCCGGCGTGACCGCGCCCGTGGAAGGCAGCTGCCAGACGGTGAGATCCGGGGGCGCAGGGTGGTGGGGTGGCGTCGTGGGGCCGGCCAGGGAGGCAAGGCCCACGCTCACCGTGGTGTTGCCCACGTCAAACAGCAGTCTGTGCGTCTTCATGCTCACGGGTGTATCGCATCCGCGTTGCCGGCGTGTGTCACCGGGGCGTGTTCAAGGCAGAAAGACGGGCCGGCGGGAGCGCGCTGTGCACGGGGCTCCCGCCGGACGTGTCGAGACAATGGGATCCAGGGAATCTAGTAGGGCAGGACCTTTTTGCTCTGCGCGGCGTGGAGCATTTCGGCCATCCCCAGGTAGCAGGCGCTGGCACCGCAGATGATGCCCTCATAGCCGGCAATGATGCCGATGAACTCGGAACCGGTCCAGTCCCGGATGGCCAGGAGCAGGAAGAGAATCACCAGGGAACCGAAAATGAAGCGCAGCACCGGGCTTTTGCCGGCGGTGCCCAGGAACATGAAAAAGGTGAACAGGCCCCAAGAAAACAGGAACCAGCCCATGAACGCGTGGGGCGTGGCCTCGGCCAGCCCCAGCTTGGGAGCCATGAGGATGAAGACCAGGGTGAGCCAGAAGAAGCCGTAGGAGACGAAGGCCGTAAAGCCGAAGGTGTTGCCCTTCTTGAACTCCATCAGGCCCGCGATGACTTGGGCGATGCCGCCATAGAAAATGCCCATGGCCAGGATCATGGCCGAAATGGGAAAGAACCCGGCATTGTGGATGTTGAGCAGAATGGTGGTCATGCCGAATCCCATGAGGCCGAGGGGCGCGGGATTCGCGGTCATGGCGTTGTCCATGGCGGTATGGTCCTTGTGTTGGGGGTGGAGAGGGGGACAGGGAGAAAGAGGGCAAGGGAACGTGAGAATCAGACCCGGCTCAGGCGTTTGCAGCCGGCCAGGGCCTTCATGCGAACCTGGGAGTCGGTGTCCGGCTGGTCCAGCGCGCTTTTGTAGGCAGCCAGGGCCTCGTTGGCCTGACTGGCCTGCTCATGCAACTGGGCCTGCAACAGGTACAGTTCCGCGCGGGGACCGAGCCGGTCCAGGGCATCGCGGCAGGCCTTGAGGGCTTCGTGGGTTTGCCCCAACGTTTTGAGAGCCTGGGCATGGGAGAGATAGGCAACCACGCTGGCATCCTTGGTGCCGACAGCCCGGGTCAGCCAGGGCAGGGCCTGCTCGGCCGCGCCTGCATCCAGGAGCTTGCGCCCAATCATGGTAAAAATGATGTCTTCATCGTGGTGCAGGCTGGCGGCTTCCTCATAATGCTGGATGGCCTCGGCCAGTTTGCCGGCGGCAATGAGCTTGCCGGCGCGCAGCATCAGGCGGTCCATCTTCAGCTTGCGGGCCTGGGTCTGGGCTTCCTGTTCGGCCTTGGCCGCGGCGTCAAGGCGTTTATAGAACGTCGCGCAATCATTGAGAAAAGCCTTCTCCTTGCCCCGCTCGTAAAACAGGCCTTCCAGCATGTGTTCCTGGGCTTCTTCGGTGCGCCCCAGGTGTTGGGCCATCTCTGCAATGGCCATCTGCACAGCCTGCTTGTCCCGGCCCACGATGGTAGGCGTTTCGACCAGCATCTTCAGGCCATGCGCAAGCGCCAGCACAGCACGGGCCACTTCATGCCGATGAAAATAGCCTTTGGACCGGGCCAGATGTTCCATGACCTCTTTGGCGGTGGACACGGAGAGAACGCTCCAGGAAAAAGGATGTTGCGAGGAAACGTACTTTCTTCTTATGCTAGGATGGAAGCAAGCTGCGCGTCAAGATGTTGGACCGGGCAGGGCCGTGCAATTCGGGGATCTTCGCTTCGAATGCCACCGTTTTTCCTGGCGCAGGGTTCCTTCGGGCGCAGCGTCGCGTTGTTTTGAGGGAGCAAAGGCATGCATGACATCAGCCTCGGCCATACCTTGGAAGACTACCTGACCGGCGAGCAGGTGGAGGCCACCACCTACGAGGATTTGCGCCAGGCCCTGGCCCGCCTGCTGGTGGAAGAACGCGGCTGGCCCAAGGAATGCCTGCGCCCGCGCCAGGCCATTCACTTTGAAATCGACGGCGCGCCCTACGTGCGGTTGACGGATCTGATTGCCTTTGATGCCGTGGGCCCGGCAGGCGCCCCGCTGTGCCTGCTGGATTTTTGTCCTGGGGAAGTGTCCACGTTCGTGCGTGAGACCCTGGCTGCCGCGCGCATCCATCCGCAAGGCCCCATCCCGCTGGCTGTGGTCACGGATTCCAAGGACGCCGTGCTGCTGGCCGTGGCCACAGGCGAAACGCTGGCCGAAGGCCTGCACGCCCTGCCACGCTGGGATACCCTCACAGCCCTGGCCGGCGCACATCCTGCCCCGCCCCTGACTGCCGAACGCCTGCTCCGCGAGCAACGGATCTGCTATGCCTACAGCGAATCGCGCCACAGTTGCTGCAGCCACGCCGCCGCATGCCAGCTGGCCAGGGGAGCTGGCCGCCTGCAGCAGAAAACAGATTGATGCCAGCTAGGAACCGTTGGCCAGCAGCATCCTGGCCACGGCTTCGTCGTACAGCAGCATGGGGTTTTTGTCCGGCTGGCGATCGGCATACCGGGCGGCGGCCTGTCGGATCACTTCCAGGGGCAGCCAGCCGTGCTGTTCCCACAAGCGTGGTTCCTGCCGATTCCACAGCCGGAACTCGATCTCGCCTGCGGCGCTGTGGCGCACATAGCAGCGGGTGTCGGTCTGCTGGGGGTTGGGATAGTAGTAGAGGCCACGTTCGTCTTGCATGGGCCTTTCTTTAAGCGTGGGGGGAGGGGGGCGTCAAGGGACTGCCCTGGGTGAAGTGGAGAGAAAGCGTCGGGAGGGAGGATTGATTGGCGGAACTAGCCTTGCCTTGCGAGGCGGAATGCGCTAATCCCACAATGCAAAGACCTTACGGGCGAAAAATCGAGTCAGGTCAGGCGCGGGGGCCTGGCTCGGAACTGGTCCGGAACTGGTCCGGAACTGGTCCGGAACTGGTCCGGAATGCATGTGCAGAATGGAACAAATGTTTGTTGACAAAGCAGGACAAGCCTTCTAGCGTGAACTCCTGCTAGCTTGGAGGAATCCCTTCCGCCTGTTTTCGCCATCGGTTGCGGTGGCGGAAGGGGCGGCGCACGCGCAAGTGTGCGGAAGCAGGCAAGACCCGATTGCGCACCACTGGTGCACAGCGCGTTTTGCACAGTGATTAGGCAACGTTTCGACGGGAGCGCATGCGGCGCGCCGTCGGTTGGAACATCCAACCTAACCAATGTGGAGGTAAGGCGATGGCGAAGCATCCAACCCCGATGTTGGACGAGCTCGAAAAAGGGCCCTGGCCCAGCTTCGTGTCCGACATCAAGCAGGAGTGCGACAATCGGGCCAAGAACCCCAAGGGGTTTGACTACCAGATTCCTGCCGAATGCCCTGACGACCTGCTGGGGATCCTCGAACTTTCGTATCACGAAGGGGAAACTCACTGGAAGCACGGCGGCATCGTGGGCGTCTTCGGGTACGGGGGCGGCGTCATCGGCCGCTACTGCGACCAGCCTGAAAAGTTCCCCGGCGTGGCGCACTTCCACACCGTTCGTCTGGCCCAGCCCGCTGCCAAGTACTACACCGCCGAGTACCTGGAAGCCATCTGTGACATCTGGGACCTGCGCGGCTCCGGTCTGACCAACATGCACGGCTCCACCGGTGACATCGTGCTCCTGGGCACCCAGACCCCGCAGCTCGAAGAAATCTTCTTCGAAGTGACCCACAACCTGAACACCGACCTTGGTGGTTCCGGTTCCAACCTGCGTACCCCTGAATCCTGCCTGGGCATCTCCCGCTGCGAATTCGCCTGCTACGACTCGCAGCTGATGTGCTACCAGCTGACCCAGGACTACCAGGACGAACTGCACCGCCCCGCGTTCCCCTACAAGTTCAAGTTCAAGTTCGACGCCTGCCCCAACGGCTGCGTCGCCTCCATCGCCCGTTCCGACTTCTCCGTCATCGGCACCTGGAAGGACGACATCAAGATCGACCAGGAAGCTGTGAAGGCTTATGTCGGCGGCGAATTCAAGCCCAATGGCGGCGCCCACTCCGGCCGCGATTGGGGCAAGTTCGACATCGAAGCTGAAGTGGTTGGTCTCTGCCCCACCGGCTGCATGACTTACGAGTCCGGCAAGCTGAGCATCGACAACAAGAACTGCACCCGTTGCATGCACTGCATCAACACCATGCCCCGCGCCCTGAAGATCGGCGACGAACGCGGCGCTTCCATCCTGGTCGGCGCCAAGGCGCCCGTCCTCGACGGCGCGCAGATGGGTTCCCTGCTCATTCCCTTCATCGCCGCCGAAGAGCCTTTCGATGAAGTGAAAGAAGTCATCGAAAACATCTGGGAATGGTGGATGGAAGAAGGCAAGAACCGCGAGCGTCTGGGTGAAACCATGAAGCGCGTGGGCTTCCAGAAGCTCCTGGAAGTGACTGGCACCAAGGCTGTTCCCCAGCACGTGTCCGAGCCTCGCCACAACCCGTACATCTTCTTCAAGGAAGAGGAAGTGCCTGGTGGCTGGAGCCGCGACATCGCCGATTACCGCAAGCGTCACATGAGATAAGGGGAGGAGAGAAAAGATGGCCTTCATTTCTTCCGGGTACAATCCCGACAAGCCGATGGAAAACCGTATCACGGACATCGGCCCCCGCAAATTCGATGAGTTCTTCCCCCCGGTTATCGCCAAGAACGCCGGCAACTGGGATTACCACGAAATTCTTGAGCCCGGCATCCTGGTGCACGTGGCCAAGAGCGGCGACAAGGTGTTCACCGTCCGTTGCGGCGCTGCCCGCCTGATGTCCACCAGCCACCTGCGGGAGATCTGCGAGATCGCCAACAAGTACTGCGGCGGTCACCTGCGGTTCACCACCCGCAACAACGTGGAATTCATGGTGGATAACGAAGCCACCCTCAAGGCCCTGGTGGAAGACCTGAAGTCCCGCAAGTTCGCTGGCGGCAGCTTCAAGTTCCCCATCGGCGGCACCGGTGCTTCCATCTCCAACATCGTGCACACCCAGGGCTGGGTCCACTGCCATACCCCCGCCACCGACGCCTCCGGCCCGGTCAAGGTGGTCATGGACGAACTCTTCGAAGAGTTCACCAACATGCGCATGCCCGCCATTGTGCGTGTTTCCCTGGCCTGCTGCATCAACATGTGCGGCGCCGTGCACTGCTCCGACATCGGTCTGGTGGGCATCCACCGCAAGCCCCCGATGATCGACCACGAAAACCTGGCCAACCTCTGCGAAATCCCCCTCGCCGTGGCTGCCTGCCCCACCGCCGCCGTGAAGCCCATCACCGCGGAAGTGAACGGCAACAAGGTCAAGTCCGTGGCCATCAACAACGATCGCTGCATGTACTGCGGCAACTGCTACACCATGTGCCCGGCCCTGCCCCTGTCTGACGGCCCCGGCGACGGCATCGCCATCATGGTGGGCGGCAAGATCTCCAACCGTATCAACGTCCCTTCCTTCTCCAAGGTCGTGGTCGCCTTCGTGCCCAACGAGCCTCCCCGCTGGCCCACGATGGCCAAGATCGTGAAGAAGATCGTGGAAGTCTACGCCGCCGACGCTCGCAAGTACGAACGTATCGGCGACTGGATTCACCGGATCGGCTGGGAATCCTTCTACGAGAAGACCGGCCTGGAATTCTCCCACCACTGCATCGACGACTTCCGGGATCCCGCCTACTACACCTGGCGGCAGACCACCCAGTTCAAGTTCACGAGCCACCTCGACTAAGAGGGGCTGCCTTTCCCGGGCCGGGCGCGCAAGCGTCCGGCCCGTTCACTCGAACGCGCAGAGAGGCGTGACATCATGGAAGAAGCAAAACAGAAAGTTGTGGAATACCTGCAGGGAAAGAAGGGCAAGACCAAGTTCTACTTCAACGATTTCACCGACCTCTTCCCCGATATGAAGCAGCGCGAAGTCAAGAAGATCCTCACTGCTCTGGTGAACGACGGCGTGCTCGAATTCTGGTCCAGCGGTTCCACCACCATGTACGGTCTCAAGGGCGCTGGCAACCGGTCCGAGGTCGAGGGCTAGCACGCTCACTGCCCTTTGCCTCTCCTTTCAAGCAAAAGGCGCGCGGAAGAGGGGCGTCGGGAGGTAGGCGAGGCTGCATTTCCCATGCCTGATCGCCCCGGTTCCCATCCAAAGCGCGCCTTGGCGCATGCATCACCTGCCGCCCCCGCGACGGCAGGCGATGGCGTGCGCAGCGGTGTCTCCTGCCCCCCCAACTCCGCCACGCCCGCCGCGCCCGCTGTGGCAGGCGCTGCTCCGGGCCTTGCGCAGCACAACGCTCCCGCACTCCCGGCCCTCATCCGGCCTCGGGTCATGGTGGCCGGGCTCTCCGGCGGTGCCGGCAAAACCGTCGTCTCCCTTGGCCTGTGCCGCGCCTGGAAGCGCGCCGGCCTCAGCGTCCGCCCCTTCAAAAAAGGGCCTGATTACATCGACGCCGGCTGGCTTGGCCTTGCTGCAGGCGTGCCGCCCACCAACCTGGATCCCTATTTTTTCGAAGCCCCCACCTTGCGGGCCCTGTTCCAGTACCGTATGCGCGATGGCGATATCGCCGTGCTGGAGGGCAACCGCGGGCTCTTCGACGGCCACGATGTCCACGGCGCCTGCGCCAGCTCCCTGCTCGCGCGGCATCTGGAGTGCCCGGTGATTCTGGTCATCGACTGCACCAAAATGACCCGCACCGTGGCTGCGATCATCCAGGGTGTGCAACGTTTTGAAGAAGGCCTGCAGCTGGCCGGGGTCATCTGCAACCGCACCGCTGGCGACCGGCACCGTCAGGCCCTGCGTCAGGCCATTGAGGCCTATACGGATGTCCCGATCTTGGGCATGCTTCCGAAAATCAAGGAAAATCCCATCCCGGAACGCCACATGGGCCTGACCAGCATGCGCGAGCAGGACGGTGCGGAGGCCGCCCTGGACAGCCTGGCGGATCTCATGGAACGCCATCTGGACCTGCCGGCCATCCAGGCCATTGCGCAACAGGCTGCCCCCTGGGGGCAGGCACCGGAACTTATCTGGCCCGGAGACCGCGGTGAGGGCGAAAAACCCCTGGCCCGCATCGGCTACATCCACGACGCCGCCCTGTGGTTCTATTACGAGGAGAATCTGGAGGCCCTGGAGCGCGCCGGTGCCCGGTTGGTGCCGCTCTCCCTGCTGGATCCATCACCCTGGCCGGATATTCATGGCCTGTACCTGGGCGGCGGGTTTCCCGAGCAGTTGGCCGAGCAGCTGGCGGCCAACACCGCTGTACGCCAGCGGGTGCGCATGCTGGCGGAAATGGGCCTGCCCATCTACGCCGAATGCGGCGGCTTCATGTACCTGGCCAAGGCCCTGATGGTCGAGGGGCAGCCGCATCCCATGGCCGGCGTCTTTCCCGTGCGCACGGAGCTGACCGCCAAACCCGCCGGCCTGGGCTACGTGGAGGTCGAGGTGGTGGCGGAAAATCCCTTCCTCCCCAAGGGGCTGGTCTTTCGCGGCCATGAGTTCCATTATTCCCAGTGTCTGGCCGGGGATGGCGCGGAGCTGAACCTGGGCCTGAAAATGAAAAAAGGCGAGGGCATGCTTGCCGGGTATGACGGGCTCATGCACAAGAACGTCATGGCCTCGTACACCCACCTCCACGCCCTGGCCGTGCCGGACTGGGCGCCACGTTTTGTCCAGGCGGCCGTGGCCGCGCGCAGGAAGTCTGCCTGATGCGTCTGGCCGTTTTGGCAGACGTGCACGGCAACCTCGAAGCGCTCCAGGCCGTGTGGCAGGATCTGGAGCCCTGGCAGCCCGACGCGGTCTTCTGCCTGGGGGATATGGTCGGCTACGGCCCGGATCCGCGCGAGGTCCTGACTTTTTTGGAGACGCGCCGGGTGCGGATGATCCAAGGCAATCACGAGTGGGCGCTCCTGGGCCGCGGCCGCAGCAGCTGGTTCAATTTTCTGGCTCAGGATGCGCTGGAGCACACGCGGCGACTGCTGGGCCGGCCTGCCATGCGCCGGCTCCAGGCCCTGCCCTATGCCTGCACCTTTGCCAACTGTCGCTTTGTGCATGGGTTCCCACCGGAGTCCTGCCTCAAGTATCTGTTCAAGGCAGACAGCGTGGAGTTGCAGTGCATGTTCCGCCGGCTTCGGGAATGGATTTGCTTTGTGGGGCACACGCATCTGCTGGCGCGGGTGGAGTGGCGCCAGGGCGAGGTCCTGCGCGGGAGGCTGCCAGAAGGCGAGCTGCCCCTGGATCCGGCGGTCAGGTATGTGATCAACGTGGGCAGTGTCGGACAGCCCCGGGAACAGGACAAGCGCGCCAAATACGTACGCTGGGATGACGCGGCGCATCGGCTGCAGGTTCGGGCCGTGGAGTATGACGCCCACCGCACGGCCGAGAAGATCCTTGCCCGCGGCATGCCGAGAACGTATGCCAATAAGCTCCTGTAAGGATTGATTATGCGCACCATAGGCGGGTATCGCATCCTCGGCCTGTTGGGCAAGGGCGGCATGGGCGCGGTGTACAAGGTGGAGCACCCGGCCCTGGGCAAGCTCGTGGCCCTCAAACTGCTGGCCCCTTCGGAGCACCTGGCCCGCATGCTGGGCTACGACGTGCTCAAGGAACGCTTTCTGCGCGAGGCGCGGATCATGGCCGGCATCCGGCATCCGCACGTCAGCCAGGTCTGGGACTATGGCGAGGACGGCGGGCGACCTTTTTTCGTCATGGAATACGCCTGCGACAGTCTCGGCGCACTCATGGGCGAGTCCTACCGCATGGAAGCCCCCTCCCGGCGGATTCCCCCGGCCATGGCCCTGGATTACGCCATGCAGACCCTGGACGGTCTGGCCCGCTTGCACTACGCCGGCATCATCCACCGGGATATCAAGCCGTTCAACCTGCTGCTGGCGGAAGAAAACCGCATCAAAATCATCGACTTCGGCCTCTCCAAACTGCGTGGTGAACTGCCCCGCGATGACCCGGACGCCGTGAAGATCGGCACCCCGTACTACGCCGCGCCAGAGCAGGCCGAAAACCCCGAGGCCGCCGGGCCGGCTGCGGACTGCTATGCCGTGGGCGTGCTCCTCTGGCGCATGCTCGTGGGCATGCTCCCCCCGGATGAGATGGATGCCGACGATGCTGCCGAGGCCCGCCGCTGGCGCGATGCCTGCTTCGCCCGCTGGAACTTGCTGGATCCGGCTCTGGGCCGGGAAATGGAGGCCTTTTTCGCCACGGCCCTGGCCCGCGACCCGGCCCGGCGGCATCACACAGCCGCGGCCATGGCCAGCGAACTGCTTGCGCTCCGGGATCGCTTTCTGGAGGCCCTGGACGCGGCCTGTCAATTGCCCGAGGACTGGACGGCGACGGCGCCGGTCTCCAGCGTGGCTGCCGGGCCGGGTGTTGCCCTGCGCAGCACGCCGCTGAAAACCGGCCCCCTGCGCGATCTGGAACAGCTGGGGCTGGACCGTCTGGGCCGGCCGCGCTGTCCGGTACGTCCGCAGTTCAGCTGCGAGGCGGAAGGCGAGACGGTACTGGACACCGCCCACGGCCTGCGCTGGCAGCGATCCGGCACCGTGTATGCCTGCTCCTGGCAGGAGGCGCGGGCTTATGTGGATCAGCTCAATGTCGTGCGCTTTGCCGGGTATGCCGATTGGCGGCTGCCCACCGTGGCCGAGCTGGCCAGTTGTATCGATCCGGACAAAGAGCCCGGCCTTTCCTGCACGGACAGCTGTTTCGACCCGCACCAGACCACCTGCTGGAGTGCGGATCGCCGCAGCTATATTTCCGCCTGGCGGCTGCACGCGGCCATGGGCTTTATCCAGTGGGTGGACATGCACTGCCAGACCCACGCCCGGGCTGTGCGCACTGAATTTCCCGTGTCAAAGAGCAAGGAGACGGCATGAGCAACTGCATTCGCTGCGGTGCCTGCTGCCGCGACGGCGGCCCGGCCCTGCATCGTCAGGACCTGGCGCTGCTGACCCCGGACCCAGGCGGGGTGCGGCCGTTTTTGGACATCTCGGATCTGGTCACCCTGCGTGTGGGCGAGCCCGTGCGCGATCAGCCGGCCGGCGGGGTCACGATTCTGGCCGTCGAAATGGTCAAAATCCGGGGCAAGGGGCTTGCCCATGGGGGCGACGACTGGACCTGCGTGTTCTACGATGCCGCGGAAAGCGCCTGTGTGCGCCATCCCTGGCGTCCCTGGGAATGCCGCCTGCAAGACTGCCGGAACCCCGGCCCCCTGCGCGAGGCCTATGCCGAGGAGCGCCTGACCCGCTTCGAGATCATGCCGGCAGGCGGCCGGCTGGCCAGTCTGGCAGCCATGCATGAAGCGCGTTGCAGCGTGGCCGAAATGGCGCGTCTGGCCCTGGCCTTCCGCAGGGGGGATCCCGCGGCCGAGGCCAGACTGCTGGGCATGCTGGCCCTGGATCAGAGCGCACGGAGCATGCTGGCCGAAGCCGGCGGCAGTGCGGCGGAACTGTTTGTGCTGGGCCGGCCCCTGGTCGGGTGTCTGGAGCTGTTTGGTCTGGGCCTGATGGCTCCCTCTGCCCCCGCGGTCTCCAGGCCTGCGCAGGAAGGGGTGGCGCTGGTCAAGACCGGGTTGTGGCGCTATCCGGATCCCCTGGGTGTTCCGGCACCCGAACCCAGGCCAGACGAGGCGGTGCGGGCATGAGCGCAGGCAGGAACAAGCCTATTGTTATCGTCACCGGTGCGGCCGGGATGCTCGGCAGTGTCCTGAGCTGGCGGCTGAACGAGGATGGCGAGGACCGGCTGCTCCTGGTGGACGATCTGGGCACTGGCGCAGGCCCGGGCGAGAAGTGGAAAAATCTCGTCAAACGCCGGTACCTGGATTTCCTGCACAAGGACGTCTTCCTGGAACTGATCCGGTCCGGCCGCTTTGACCTGCCCGTGCGCGCCGTGGTGCACCTGGGTGCGCGCTCTGCCACCACCGAGCGCGACGCCGGCTTTCTGTATGAAAACAACGTCCGTTACAGCATGATCCTCTGTCGCTGGGCGCTGGAACAGGGCGCCCGGTTTCTGTTCGCCTCCAGCGCGGCCACCTATGGCGACGGCAGCCAGGGGTTCGATGACGACCCGACACGGCTGCCCACCCTGCGGCCGCGCAATGCCTATGCCTGGAGCAAACACCGCGTGGATCAGTGGCTGGCCATGGAAGGCTTGTTGCCCAGGGTGGCCTCCCTCAAATTCTTCAATGTCTTCGGGCCGAATGAGTACCACAAGGGCCCCATGCGCAGCGTGGCCCTGCAGGCTTATGAGCAGATTCGGGACACGGGCCGGGTCAACCTGTTCGCCTCCCACCGCGAGGACTATGCCGACGGCGGCCAGTTGCGGGACTTCGTCTCGGTCAAGGACTGCGCCGCGGTCATGGCCTGGCTCCTGGAGCATCCCGAGGCCAACGGCATCTTCAATGTCGGCACCGGCCAGGCCCGCAGCTTCAAGGATCTGGCCACGGCCGTATTCACCGCCATGAACCGCGAGCCGGCCATCGACTACATCCCCATGCCCGAGTCGTTGCGGGCCGGCTACCAGTACTTCACCCAGGCCGGGATGCACCGCCTGCACGCCGCGGGCTATGCCGCGCCATTCCAGCCCCTGGAAGCCGCGGTGGCCGACTATGTCCGCAACCATCTGCTGACGGACGACTGGTACTGCTAACCCCTGGCCCGCTGCGATCCCATGCACAAGGGGAAACCCGATGGATGGCGCATCGGGTTTCCCCTTCATGTTGAGCCCTTTCCAGAGCTCTTGCCAGGATAATGGGCGACGATTCCCCTAGGCGGGCCCCCCCTTGCCGGAATGCATTTCGTCGATGAGTCGGCGCAGTTGCCGGGTTTGATCCGTCAGGCCGGCCAGGGCGGCGGCGGACTGCTGCAAGGCGGCGGCAGTTTCGGACGAGATGCGGCTGATGTCCATGACGCTGCGGTTGATTTCCTCCGTGGTGGCCGACTGTTGCTCAGAGGCCGTGGCAATGGAGCGGACCTGGTCCGTGGTCTGGTCCACCAGCTGGACAATGGCTTCCAGGGCCTGGCCGGACTGCCCGGCCAGGGTAGTGGCGTCCTCGATGCGACGCACAGCCTGTTCCACGTTGTCCACATTCTTGCTCGTGCCGTGCTGAATGCCGGAAATGGCCGCGCCCACTTCCTTGGTGGCGGTCATGGTCTTTTCGGCCAGCTTGCGCACCTCGTCGGCCACCACGGCAAAGCCGCGGCCGGCATCCCCGGCCCGGGCGGCCTCGATGGCCGCGTTCAGGGCCAGCAGGTTGGTCTGGTCGGCAATGTCGGAGATGACGTTCATCACCTGCCCGATGCCCTGGGCCTGCTCGCCCAGGCGGGTCATGTCGGCCTTCAGATCCAGGGCCTTGGTCTGCACTTCCTGGATGCTGCGGATGACCTGGGCCACGATGCCCGAGCCCTCGCCGGCCTTGTTGCGGGCGGTGTCTGCGGTGGCCGCGGCCTGGGAGGCGTTCTGGGCCACCTCCATCACCGTGGCGTTCATTTCCTCCATGGCTGCGGCGGTTTCGCCCACCCTGTGCGACTGCTCCTGGGAGCCCCGGCTGGACTGGTCAATCTGCCCGGCAATGGTCTGGGACGCGTCGGTGACGGCATTGACGATGTGCTCCAGCCGGCCGGCAGCCAGGAGCATGCCCTCGCGCTGAGCGGCCTCGGCTTTGCGCGTGGCGGCTTCGGCCTCGGCCATGGCGGCGTTGGCCTTGCGGCTTTCCTCGGCGGCCAGCCGCCCCTGTTCCTCGGCCTCGCCAATCTTGCCCTTGAGGTTGACCACCATGGCGGCCATGGCTCGCTGCAGCACGCCGAACTCGTCCTTGCGGGACACGTCCAGGGCCGTGGTCAAATCCCCGCCGGCAATGCGCGTGGCCGCAGCCACCAGCGCCTGAATGGGCCGCAACACGTTCAGGGACAGGATGACCAGCACCCCGACGGCAATGAGCGCCGCCTGCCCGGCCGAAAGCCCCAGCAACAGCTGCCCCAGGGATTTTGCGTCGGCAAAGGCAAGGCGTTTGGTGACGGTCATGCCCAGGGTCCAGCTGGTCTTGGGCGATTTTTCAAAGAGGATCAGCTTCTGCTCGCCCAGGGACTCGGTGTCCAACCGCCCTTTGGGGGCGCTGGCCATGGCGGGCCCGAACGTCGCCTCCTTGAACACGTTGTACTTGCCCACCAGAGCCTTGTCGGCATGGGCCAGGGTCAGGCCGTCGGGGTCCAGCACGAAGGCGTAACTGGCGGGGGTGTTCAAAGGCTCGACAAATTGCTTGGTGAAGGCGCTGATCTTGACGCCAGAGGCGATCACCCCCACGACTTTTCCGGCCGAGAGCACGGGGGCGGCAATGACAAAAACAGCCTCGCCGGTGTCGGAAGAGAACAGGGGCTTGGATAAAAACGCCTGCCCGCCTGCGGCCTTTTTGAAATACTCGCGACCGGAAAGATCCTTGCCCAACAGCGCCGCGTTGGTGGAGACGATGCAGGTGCCATTGGTGCTCAGGAGCAGGATGCTGTCCAGGGTAGAATGGCGGTTGGCGCTGTCCTGGAGCAGGGCCAGGGTGCGTTCTGCGCGGTCAGGGGCAGCGGTGGCGGTGGTGGCGGCGGGATCGAGGGCCTCAGTGATGTCGGCAGTTTTGGAGAGCGTCAGGATTTCATTTTGCGTCCCGTCCACCCACAGTTCCACGGCGGAAAGCAGCCCGTGCAGCGCGGTGGTGGATTTCTCCATGGCCGCCGCGGTCAGGGAGGCTGTGCTTCGCTGATAGGTCATCCAGGTGGTCACGGCCATGCCAAAGACGATAAGCGCCAGGGTGGGCAGGATGAATTTCATGCGGAGGGTCATAGCCGCTCTCTTTGGATTAATTTGAAATGCCGACTGACGGACAAAGGCGACGAGAATATATGCTTGATGCCACAACATTTCCCTCTGTGCAATGAGGCAACGAAAAAAGGGCAGCGCGTAGCGGGGGGAGGCGGCGACAGCGCCTCCCCCGGCAGGCAATGAGGGCGCGGGGCAGGATCGAAGGAAGAAGAGAACGGCGGCGGTCAGCTGCGACGCTTGAAGGCCTTTTCCAGATCCTCGCCAGTCCAGATGAGCATGGCCGGGCGGCCGTGGGGGCAGAACTGGTGGTCCGGCGTGGCCTGCCAGGCTTCGAGGAGCGCCCGGACCTCGTCCGGGGCCAGGGACTGGCCGGCGGTCAGGGCCGTCTTGCAGGCCATCATGGCGCAGAGGTCGTGCAGGGGGTCCTCGGCATCCAGGGACCCGGTGGCCACGTCGCGCAGCAGGCTGCGGGCCTGGGCCGTGCTGAGCATGGCCGGCACGGCGGTGCAGCTGGCCACATTATTGTGTAATTCAAGGGAAAAACCGAGCCGGGCCAAGTGGGGGCGGGCCGCTTTCAAGGCTTCTGCCTCGGCGGCGTGCAGGGAGAGCGTCAGGGGAGCGGCCAGCAGCTGTGCCGGTTCCTGGCCCATGCCGCGCCGCAGACGGTGGTAGAGCACGCGCTCGTGGGCAGCGTGCTGGTCCACCACGGCCAAAGACCCGTCGTGCAGGGCCAGCAGCAGATAGGTGGCGGCGATCTGCCCCAGGTAGCGCCAGGGGGCGGCCTGGGGACTGGCCTGGGGACTGGCCTGAGTGCTGGTCTGGGAAGAGCCTGGCCCGACTGTGCGCGCATGCAACCACTGCGGCGTGTTTGCCAGGGGGTGCTCCCGGGCCTGGCCCAGATCCTGATCCTGGCCCTGCGGATGGAACTGGCCAGGGCGGGCCGAATGATAGGCCGCGGCCGGCTCGGCCAGCAGGCGCATGGTGGCGGCAGCCTCGCCGCGAGGGCCTGCTCCGGAGGGAGCTGGACGGTGGGTCTGGTGACGAGCCTCCTGAGCCGCAGACACGGCCCAAGGCGTTTGGGGAGGAATGTTTCCGCAGGACGCCGCCGGCGCAGGCGCAAGGGGCGGCAGCGCCGCCGTCTCGTCAGCCGCGAAGACCGCGAAGGCCGGGGCGGCTGCACGCGAGAGCTCGGGGCGCAGGGCATCCAGGCCGGCCAGCACCCCGCGTCGGACCAGGGAGAAAACGCGGTCCTCGTCCCGGAAGCGGACCTCGGTCTTGGCCGGATGGACGTTCATGTCCACGGCCTCGGGCGGGAGGTCCAGAAAGAGCACCACCTGCGGGTGCTCCCGGGCCAGCAGGCGCTGCTTGTAGGCCTCGCGCACGGCGGCCTGGAGCAGGCGGTCCTGCACGGGCCGCTGGTTCACGTAAAAGAGGAGCCGGTCGCCCCGGGCCTGGGCCTGGGCCGGACTGCCCGCCAGACCGTGGACACGGCCATCCTCGCGCTCCAGATGAAAGGGCACGAGACCCTGCAGCAGCTGTGGCGGCCAGACCGCGGCCAGGCGGTCGCGCAGGGTCTGCCGGGCCGGGAAGCGATACACTTCGCGGCCATCCAGGGTCAGGGAAAAGGCGATGTCCAGGTGCGCCAGGGCCAGCCGGGCAAAGAGATCCTGGCAGCGTTTGGCCTCGGTGCTCTGGGTTTTTAAAAACTTCAGGCGCGCCGGGACATTGGCGAAGAGATCCCGCACGGCCACTTCCGTCCCGGGCCGGGGCGGGGTTTTGCCGCGGTCCCGGATCTGACCATGCAGCACATCAATGAAGGCCCCTTCGGCCTCGCCGGGGAGGGTGGCGCTGAGGGTCAGCCGGGCCACGGAGGCCACGCTGGGCAGGGCCTCGCCGCGAAACCCGAAGCTGGCCAGGGAGAAGAGTTCGTCCAGCCGGGCGATCTTGCTGGTGGCGTGCCGGGTCAGGGCCAGTTCCAGCTCGGCCTCGGGGATGCCGCTGCCGTCGTCCCGGACCAGGATGAGCCCCTGGCCCCCGCGTTCAATGGTCACGTCGATGCGCGAGGCCCCGGCGTCCAGGCTGTTTTCCAGCAGTTCCTTGAGCACCGAAGCCGGCCGTTCCACCACCTCGCCGGCGGCAATCTGGTTTTGCAGGGCCGGGGGCAGGATGGCAATGCGGCGGGCGGACAGGGAAGCGGAAGGGGCGTGCGGCATGGACGGATGGTAGCCTGTCTGGAGACGGTGTCAATACGCAAGACCTGTCAGGTCAGAAGGGGGCAGGGGCTCTGGACGAGGAAGCGGCAGCCATGATCTAGAGTTTTCGGCGCAGCGGTCGATAGAAGAGGCATGGCAGTATGGAGGAGGTTTGTGGCATGATGGATCGACAACGCCCCTCGCCGGCGTCGGAACGGGCAGCCGCCCGGCGCATCCTGGCAGATTTGTTCCCGGACGCCTTCCTGACCGGCCGGGAATTCGACTTGTCCTTGCTGTACGCGGAGTGCGGGGTCTGCGGCAGGCCCCTCGTCTGGTCCGAAACGGCCACGCGGCTGGTGCTGCGGCGGGCCGGCGTGGACCCCGGAACCCTGGATTACTCCCACCTCCTGCGCACCAACGGCTGCGGCCGCTGCTCTCCGGAACTGGAGGATGCGACCATCAGCCTCGTGAAACTCATGTAGCGCGGCACTGCACAAGCGCACATGGCCCGGCAGGCCAGCCGGGCAGGAGGCGGGCGCCACTGCATTCCGGATGACTGGCGGTTTGCCATCCATCCGGAATGCCAGGGAATGTGCTTGTTGAATGCTCAGGCCGGGGTTTCCAGGGTCCTGGCGGCGGCGGCCACTTCGTCCTGGAATTTCTCCCGTGCGGCGGCCAGTCTGGCGGCCAGCCCCGCATCCTGCAGGGCCAGAATCTGCGCGGCCAGCCAGGCGGCATTCTTGGCCCCGGCGCCGTCCAGGGCCACGGTGGCCACGGGGAAGCCGGGGGGCATCTGCACCGTGGCCAGCAGGGCGTCCAGGCCATTGAGGGGCGAGGCATTGATGGGCACGCCGATGACCGGCTTCATGGTCCGGGCGGCCACGGCTCCGGCCAGATGGGCGGCCATGCCGGCGCCGCAGATGAAGACCTGGCAGCCTCCGGCCTCCAGTTCATCCACCAGCTGTTCCGTGCGCGCCGGAGTGCGGTGGGCCGAGGTGACGGTGAAGCGGTATTCCACGCCCAGCGAATCGAGCACGCTGGCGCAGGGACGCATCTTGGCTTCATCGGACAGGCTGCCCATGAAAATGGCCACGCGGGGCATACGATCTCCTGATAAGTCGTTTAAGTGGTGATGGGTTCTGGAGGCTCAGGCCAGGCCCAGCCGCCTGAGGCCTTTCATGCCGATGTCGCTGCGGCAGTACTTTCCGGCAAAGGCGATTTCACCGGCCGCAGCATAGGCCCGCTCGCGGGCCTGGGCCAGATCCCCGCCCAGGGCCGTGACTCCCAGCACCCGGCCGCCCGAGGTGCGGACGACGCCGTCATCCAGCGTGGTTCCGGCATGAAACACGGTGACCCCGGACACGGCGTTGGCGTTTTCCAGTCCGGTAATTTCCTTTCCTTTTTCGTAATCGCCGGGATAGCCGGCCGAGGCCAGCACCAGGCACAGGGCGGCTTCGGGGCGGATGGCCAGCATGTCCGGGGTCAGGCGGCCCTCACTGCAGGCCAGGAGCACGGCGGGCAGGTCGCAGTCCAGGCGGGCCATCAGGGGCTGGCATTCGGGATCGCCAAAGCGGACGTTGTATTCCAGGACGGAAGGCTCGCCGTTCACAAGCATCAGCCCGGCGTAGAGCACGCCCTTGAAGGGCGCGCCGCGTTCGGCCATCAGGCGGACGATGGGCGCGATGGCCAGATCGCACATGGCCTGCAGCTGGCTGTCGGGCAGGATGGGGGCCGGGGAGTAGGCGCCCATGCCGCCGGTGTTCGGGCCCTGATCATTGTCGAAAATGGCTTTGTGGTCCTGACAGGCCGGCAGGGGGACGACGTGTTCGCCATCGCAGAGGGCCAGCAGGGAGGCTTCCTCGCCCAGGATGGCGTCCTCGATGAGCACGCGGGCGCCGGCCTCGCCAAAGCAGCGCGCGCCCAGCATGGCTTCCACGGCCTCCAGGGCCTCTTCCCGGGTTTTGGCCACCACCACGCCCTTGCCGGCAGCCAGGCCGTCGGCCTTGACCACCATGGGCACGGGGCGTTCCAGGATGTGGGCCCTGGCTGCGGCCAGGTCGTCAAAGACCTGGAAGGCGGCCGTGGGCACTCCGGCGGCGACCATGGCTTCCTTTGCATAGATTTTGCTGCCTTCCAGCCGGGCGGCGGCCTGCACTGGGCCAAAGCAGGGCACGCCGGCCACGGCGCAGGCGTCGGCCAGGCCCAGGGTCAGGGGCAGCTCGGGACCAGCCACCACCAGGTCGATGCGCTCGCGGGCAACCAGGTCCATCAGGCCGGGGATGTCGCCATCCTTCACGGGGGCGTTGCGGACTCTGCCGGCCGAGGCGGCCTGCATGGCCGCGGTGCCGCCGTTCCCGGGCGCGACGAAGAGCGTGTCCACGGCGGGACTTTGGGCCATTTTCCAGGCCAGGGCATGTTCGCGGCCGCCGCCGCCGACGATGAGGCAACGCATGGAGGCTCCTTGCGGGGGAATGGCGCAGCGTCTGCTTTTCCCTTGGGGCAGACTGTGCTAGGAGACGCAAACGCCGTTGCGGGAGGTGATGAACTGGTGGATACGAAATTTTGCCCCGCGGCGCAATTGGACCCTTTGCCGTGAGGAGCGCCGCCATGGTCGCCAGTCCCCGATCCACGCCCCGGTTTATTCCTGAAGTCACTGCCGAGTCCCTGCGCGAGACGCAGACCCGCGGCCTGGACTGGACGCTCCATCATGCCTGGCAGGGCAGCCCGGTGTATCAGGCCAAACTGCGGGACGCCGGCTGGCAGCCCGGCCAGCGATTGAGCCTGGACGAGCTGTCCCGCCTGCCCTTCACCTCGGTGGAGGACCTGCGCCAGGGCTACCCCCTGCCGCTGCTGAGCATCCCGGAGGAGCAGGTGGTGCGGGTGCATGCCTCCTCAGGCACCACGGGCAAGCGCAAGGTGCTGGCCTATTCCGCGCAGGATATCCTGACCTGGAAGGAAATGTTCGCCCGCTGCTACGAGCTGGCCGGACTGACCGTGCTGGACCGCGTGCAGATCTGCGTGGGCTACGGCCTGTGGACTGCGGGTGCGGGCTTTCAGCTGGGCTGCGAGCACTTCGGGGCCATGGCCGTGCCCGTGGGGCCGGGAAACCTGGAGATGCAGCTGACGCTCCTGGAAGATTTCCGCTCTACCTGCCTGTGCTCCACGGCTTCCATGGCCCTGCTGCTGGGCGAGGCTGTGGAAAAGCAAGGCCTCAGGGACAAGATAGCCCTCAAAAGATGCATCTTCGGCGCCGAAACCCACAGCCCGGCCATGCGCCAGGCCTTTGAGGAAAAGCTGGGCCTGGAGGAAAGTTTCGATATCGCCGGGCTCACGGAACTCTACGGGCCCGGCACCGGCCTGGAGTGTCAGGCCCATGAGGGCATCCATTTCTGGGCGGACAAGTTCATCCTGGAGATTCTGGACCCGGCCACCCTCAAACCCGTGGCCCCCGGCGAGGTGGGCGAGATGGTGGTGACCACCTTGTGCAAGGAAGCCGCCCCGCTCATTCGTTACCGGACCCGGGATCTCACCAGACTCCTCCCCGAATCCTGCGCCTGCGGCTGCAGCATGCCCAGGCACGACCGCATCCGGGGCCGCAGCGACGACATGATCATCTACCGTGGCGTGAACGTCTACCCTGGCCAGATTGCCGAAGTGCTGGGCAGGTTTGCGGATTGCTCCTCGGAATACCGCATCGTGCTCGAACGACACATGGGCAAGGATGTGATGCGCGTGGAAGTGGAACGCGCCACCTGCGGCACGGCAGATGCCGACCTGGCCCTGGCCGAGCAGGTGGGCACGGCCCTGCACAAGGCGCTCCTGGCCCGGGTGCAGGTCAAACTGGTGGACCCTGGCAGCCTGCCCCGCAGCTTCGGCAAGAGCAAGCGGGTGCTCGACGAGCGTGGCGAGTAAACGAGCGCGGGAATGGGCAAGCCGCGTCCCGGGGCTTGCCGCCGGCTGTTTCTCAGCAGCCGGGGGCGTTCTCCAGCAGCATCCTGGCCCAGTTGCTGGCCTGTACGTGCAGCGTGGCCGTTTCTGCCGCGGGCAGCCCCATGAAGATCAGGAGCTTGGAGGCAGAGTCAAAGTTGCCTTCGCACAGGGCCTTGCTCAGATCCAGGGCCTTGACCGCCGGGCCGCCTTGTCCCAGCAGGGCCTGGTTGAGGGATTCCGAAAGGTTGAGCATGGGCAGGATATCCTGCATGGGCTGCCCCAGCAGGGCGTCCAGCTGGGAGAACACCCCCAGCAGGAAGAAGCCGTCCTCGGACAAGGCCGGGGAGGGCATGAGTTTGCAGCAGGTGGACAGGAAGCGCCCGCGCAGCACGGACGAGTAAAACAGCTCCTGGCCGCGGGGGCTGTCGCCCATGTCCGAGAGGGTGGCCACCAGCAGCCACTGCCGCAGGGAGCGGCCGCCCAGGTAGGCCACGGCCTGCTGGATCGACTCGAGCTTGCGCGTGAGCTGGAAGGCGGCGGAATTCAGATAGCGCAGCAACCGGAAGGAGAGGGAAGGATCCTGGGTGATGGTTTTGGCCACCCGGTTGACGTCATACTCCTCCTGCGCCAGCTGCCCCAGAAGCTGCAGCTTGGCCATGTGGCTGCTGGAGAGGGTGCGGCCGGGGATGATCTGCGGCTTGGAGAAGAAGAAGCCCTGGAAGTATTGGAACCCGCAGGAACGGCACAGGTCATAGACTTCTTTGTTCTCGACCTTTTCCGCCAGGAGCCTGGCTCGTGAGCGCAGCAGCTGCCGGCTGATCTCCACGATTTGTGCCGTCTCCATACCCAGGACGTCCACCTTGACGATGTCTGCCAAGGCCAGCAGGGCCTCGAACCCGGGTTGGCCCACAAAGTCATCCAGGGCCAGGGTATAGCCCTCCCGCTTGAGTGCGGCGCAGGCCTGCAGGATTTCCGGCTCCGGGGGCACGTTCTCCAGGATTTCGGGGATGCAGATGTTCTTGGGCAGGGCCAGGGCGCTGTGGGAAAGCAACAGGGCGGCCGGGAAATTGATCAGGATTTTCTGTTCCGGCTGAAGCCCTTCGCTGCCCAGGGCGAACCCGTCGGCAATGACCCGGGCCGTGGCGGCGTTGGGGTCGCTGAAATCGGCGGTTTGCGCGCCCTGGGCGTGACGAAAGAGCAGCTCATACCCCCAGACACGCTGCTCCCGGTCGAAAATGGGTTGCCGGGCCACAAAGATGGGCTGGAACGCCTCGACCGGTGGAATGTCAGTGCAGGTGGTGGGCATGCGGCACTCTCTGGGGGGTTGCGGAAGATGAACGGGACTTACGGCACGGCTGGCGCGAAGGCGAGCCCCGTTTCCAGAGGCAGGCCCAGCATGAGGTTGGCGTTGGCCAGGGCCTGGCCGGACGCGCCGCGGCACAGGTTGTCGATGGCCGAGACGATGAGCAGCCGGCCGGTGCGCGGATCGACCACCACGGCAATGTCGCAGAACATGGTCCCCCGCACGGAGCGCGTCTCGGGGAGCATGCCCTTGGGCAGCACGCGCACGAAGGGGTGATTGGCATAGTGGTTCACGTACAGGTCGCGGATGCCCTCGGCGCCAAGGGCCGCGCCTTCGGGGTTGAGCATGGTGTACATGGTGCTCAGGATGCCGCGGTTCATGGGCACGAGGTGCGGGGAGAAATTGACCGTCAACGACGCGCCGGCCAGGGCGGAAAGCTCCTGCTCGATTTCCGGCGTATGCCGGTGGCGGCCCAGGTTGTAGGCCCGGAAGGTGTCGGCCACCTCGCAAAAGAGCGTGGCGGCCTGCGCCTTGCGGCCGGCGCCGCTGGCGCCGGACTTGGCGTCGATGATGATGCCGTCGGGGATAACCAGCTTGTTTGCCAGCGCCGGCCAGAGGCCCAGGATGGCCGAGGTGGGGTAGCAGCCCGGGTTGGCCACCAGGGAGGCCCGCGGCAGGACATCGCCATAGATTTCAGGCAGCCCGTACACGGCGTCGGCCAGCAGGTGCTGTTGTTCGTGGGGCTGGTTGTACCACTCCTGATAGACGTCGGGATCGCGCAGGCGGAAGTCGGCAGAGAGGTCCACCACCTTCACACCGCGGCCGCGCAGGGCGGCGGCCATTTCCTGGGCGGCGCCATGCGGCACGGCCAGGAAGACTAGGCTGCAGCGCTGGGCCAGGGCGGCGGGGTCCGGCTCCACCACCGGGCAGGTCCCGGTACGGCAGTTGCGCAGGAAGGGATAAATGTCCTGCAGCATCCTGCCACATTCGGTACGGGAGGTGGCAGCCACCAGCTCGAACCGGGGGTGGGTTTCCAGGAGCCGGGCCAGCTCCATGCCGGTGTAGCCGGTTACGCCCACAAGACCAACAGGAATGCGTTCCACAAGCGCCTCGTCAGGGTTTACGCATGACATATTTCATGCGCAGTTCGTACAGCAAGCCATCCACCAGCCGGGCTTCCTCGGCGTCGAGGTTGCCGGCGGTTTTTTCCTTGAGCATGGTGAGGGTGTCGATGGTGTGCTTGGCCATGGCCAGATCCAGGCACACATCACGGCTTTCCGGGTTGGGTACTTCGCCAAGATGGACCAGACAGCTCGAAAACAGGGAAAAGACAAAGGTGGAGAAGGTCGGCGCGGGCAGGGTCGGCATACCGCAGACGTGTGCGGGATCTTCTGCTGCCGCTCCGGTTTCTCCGGGCTGCGCCGCGGAAGCTTCCTGCGCAGGGGCGGAAGGTCCGGCGGCCGGCTGTTCGTCCTCCACTTTGACCCGTCGGTCATGTACCACGAATTCTTCCTGTTTTTCCTCTTGGGACATGGCAAACACCTCTCGGCAATTGATCGATCAGAGAATATGCACACTACCACGAGGCTCTGGGCAGATCAATGCGCATCTGCCCAGGACCGGCCCATCCCCCAGTCCACCACCAGGGGCACGTCCAGCGGAGTGGTCTTGTCCAACACACCGGCCATCAGGGCCTGCAGGCGTTGGCCGGCCTGGGTGGCAACGTCGCTGTCGTCTGACCCCTTTGGCCCGGCGGGCACTTCCAGCACCAGTTCGTCATGCACCTGCAGGAGCATGCGCGCGCCCAGGCGGCGCAGTTCGGGGTCATGAAACACGGCGAGCATGGCCAGCTTGATGATGTCCGCGGCGCTGCCCTGGATGCGGGTGTTCACGGCCTGCCGGCGGGCCTGGCTGGCCACCTGGGCGTTTTGGGAGTGGATTTGCGGCAGGAGCCGGCGGCGATGGGCCAGGGTGAGCACATAGCCATCGCGCTTGGCCGCCTCTTCGATCTCGTCGTAAAAGGCCTTGAGCCGGGCCAGTTTTTCGAAGTAGCGGGCAATGAAGGCCTTGGCTTCCTTGAGGGAGACTTGCAGCTCCTGGGCCAGGGACTGGGGGCCCATGCCATAGATCAGGCCGAAGTTGATGGTCTTGGCGTTGCGGCGTTCATCCGGGGTGACGTCTTCCTGGGCCTTGTCGAAGAGCAGGGCCGCGGTGCGGGCATGGATGTCTGCGCCGTGGCGGAAGGCGTCGATCAGGGTGGGATCGCCGCTCATGTGGGCCAGCACGCGCAGCTCGATCTGGGAATAGTCCGCAGCCACGAGGAGCGCGCCCGGCCGGGCCACGAAACAGCCGCGCATGCGGGCGCCGTGCTCGCCGCGGATGGGGATGTTCTGGAGGTTGGGATTGGAGGAGGAGAGCCGCCCCGTGGCCGTGGCCAGCTGATGGAAGGTGGTCCGCAGCACGCCGTGCTCGTCGGCCAGGCGGGGCAGGGGCTCCAGGTAGGTGGAGCGGAGCTTCTCCAGTTTTCGGAAGTCCAGAATGGCCCGGACCACCTCATGCTCGCCGGCGAGTTTTTCCAGGACATCCTGGGAGGTGGAAGCCTTGCCGCCGGGAGTCTTGCCGGCCGGGGAAAGTTGCAGCTCATCAAAGAGCACCTTGGCCAGCTGCAGGCTGGAGCGGATGTTGAACGGATGCCCGGCCAGCTGGTGGATGCGGCGTTCCAGATTGTCCAGCTCGCGGGTCACATCCTGGAGGAACGTGCGAAAGGCGGCCCGATCGATGGCAATGCCCGTGGCTTCCATGGCTGCCAGCACGGGGATGAGCGGGGCTTCCAGGTCGCGCATCAGTTCGGCCATGCCGGCCTCGGCCACGCGGCGGGCCAGGAGCTCGCCCAGGGCCAGGGCCTGGGCCGGGGGCAGGGCCGGCGGAGGGGTTTCCAGCTCTGGACCCAGGCGGTCGTACAGGCGGGTCAGGGAATAGTCACGCTCCTCGGGATCCAGGAGATAGGCGGCCAGGCCAACATCCTGCAGGGTGGGCAGATCCTCCTCACCCAGCCCGGGGAGGGCGCGCAGCAGGGCCTTGACGTCCGGGCAATACACGGCCTGTGCCGTGCGCAGCCAGGCGGCCAGGGCCGCGGGGGCAATGCCCGGAAGCGCAAGCGCGTACAGCTGGGCATCCATCCAGCACAGCAGGGTCTCGTGCTCCGGAGTGGATTCCAGGGCCAGACCGGCGGGCTTGCCGGCCAGTTCGGGCAACGCGGCGGCGTCGACGATGCGTCTGGCCTTGGGCAGGGGCGCGGCGGGCTGGGAATCCTGAAACAATGAAAGCTCCACCGGCACCGCAGCCACGGGCGGCCCGTACCCAAGGCCGGGGTCGGCCTGGAACTCCCGGCCCAGGGACCGCAGCTCCCACTCTTGCAGAAAGGCGGCCAGGGCCTCGCGGTCCGGCGCGCTGCGGGGGTAGTCCTTCCAGGTGCCGGGTACGCAGCCTTCGCGTTTAAGGGTGGTCAACTCGCGGTACAGGAAGGTCTTGTCCATGACCGGCGCCAGCTTGTTGCGCACCGCGGGCTTGAGCTCGTCCAGATGAGCCCGGACGTCTTCCAGGGTGGGATGCTCCTTGAACAGGGCCAGGGCGGTCTTGGGGCCAATGCCGGGCACGCCGGGGATATTGTCCGAAGTGTCGCCCACCAGGGCCTGGACGTCGGGCCATTGCACCGGGGAAAGCCCGGTTTCTTCGGTAAAGGAGGCCGCGGTGGTCAGCTTTTCCGGGGTGCTCATGGGATCCCAGAGGGCCACGTCCGAGTCCAGCAGCTGCTTCAGGTCCTTGTCCGACCCGACGATGACCACGGGCCGTTCGGCTTTGGACCGGCTGGCCAGACTGGCGATGCAGTCATCGGCCTCGCAGCCCTGGCTGACGTGCGTGCGCACGCCCATGAGCCCCACCACCTTGAGAACCAGGGGTATTTGCTGCAGCAATCCTTCGGGTGTGGCGTCGCGCTGGGCCTTGTATTCGGGGAAGGCCTCGTGGCGGAAGGTGGGGCCGGGGCCATCCACAAAAAACACAATATGCTCCGGCCGCTGGATTTTCAGCAGGTTGAAGAGCATGCGTGTGACCAGAAAGAGGGCGTTGGTGGGATGCCCGTCGGCACGGGAAAGGTTGGGCAGGGCGAAGAAACTGCGAAAGATGTAGGCTGAGCCGTCAATACAGAAGAGCGGGGACCTGGAAAAGCCGAGCTGCTCGGCCACGGGCGTCTGGGACGCGGGAGCCGTGGATTTGGCGGCGGGCGCTTTGGATACAGGGGGCATGCGGCGATCCTGAAATGCTGAAGGTGAAGGCTGGCGGGCCTGCCCTTCCCTAGCACGCGACCCCGCGGCCCTACAAGCTTGCCAGCCGCTCGATCTGTTTCTTGTATTGCAGGATGCCCTGGACCAGCCCCTGGGCCTGCCGGGTCAGGTAGGCCTCGTCGGTCAGGTTGGCGCGTTCGGCCGGGTTGGTGATGTAGCCCAGCTCCACCAGAATGGCGGGCATGCGCGCGCCCATGAGCACGTAAAACGGCGCGGAGCGCACCCCCATGTCCTTGATGCGCTGTTTCTTGGCCGCGGCGCTGAGGATGTTCTTGTGCGCGGTTTTGGCCAGCTCCCGCGATTCCTTCATCTTTGCATTGAGCATCAGATCGGTGAGAATGAACTGGACGTCGGAGAGTTTTTTGGCGGAAACGGCATTTTCCCGCGCAGCCACCCGGACGGCGTCGTCGGAGGAGGCGAGGTCCAGGTAATAGGTCTCCAGGCCGTGAATGTCATCGGTGGCGTAGGCGTTCACGTGGATGGAGAGAAAGATGTCGGCTTTTTTCAGGTTGGCCATGGCCGTGCGCTCTTCCAGCGGGATGAACGTGTCGTCGGTGCGGGTGTAGAGCACCTCGAACCCTTCCTTTTTAAGCAGCGCGCCAAGGATTTTGGAGAATTTGAGGTTGATGTCCTTTTCATAGACGGTGCCCACATAGGCGCCCGGGTCTTTGCCGCCGTGGCCGGGATCCAGCATGATCACCCCCACGGTCAGGCCCAGCTGTTCCACAAGATTGCCAGCCTGATTGCTGGCCTGGGCCTTGGCGGCCGGGGCCGGTTTGGCCTCGGAAGCCGGCTTGCCCGGAACCGGAGGGGACGCCGGGGCCGGAGGGGATGCCGGAGCCGGTGCTTGGCCCGGTGTTTGCGAAGTCGTTTGGCCCGGCATTGGGGAGGACGGAGGCTGCCCTGTTCCAGGCACACGCGTTCCCTGCTTGCTGGGCTTTTTCACGACAACCGGCTGGGTGCCCTGCTGTGAGGCAGATTGCGGGGCAGGCTGGGGCGCTGCCTGGGGGGACGCCTGGGGTGAGACAGCCGGCGCGGGTTGCGGTGCGGGCTGCGGCGCTGGCTGGCTGGCCTGGATCTGGTTTTGGGCAGGCTTGCCGTCTTTGGATTCCGGGCCGCTATGAATATCCACCAGCAGGCGGAAGCCCTCCTCCGAATCCATGGCAAAGACCTTGCATTTCTGCATTTGTTGCAGATCCAGCACCACGCGGGTCACGTCCGGGGTGTTCTGGGCCGTGCGGACCCGGCGCAGGTTGCCGTCGGCCACGGCAATATCCCCGGAGACCCCTTTGCCCCGATGGACGTTTTTGAGGTCCAGATAGAGCCGGTATGGCAGGTTCCTGGCCGGATCCGCCGGCAGGGTGGACTGGATGAACTGGGCAGGCTTGTCCAGCACCAGGGTCACGCGGGTGTACTCTGCGTTGGATTGATGCCGCACGGCCAGAAGCTGGGCCGGGCCTCCAGAAGGGGCCGGCGCCGGCGCCTCTTCCTTGGCAGAGTTGGCTTTGTTCGCGGGGGCCTTGTCCGCTGCAGGGGCAGGGGCTTTGGTGCTGGCGGTCTTGGGGGCCGGGGGCTGCTCGGCCAGGGGGGCTTCGCGTCCGACGATCTGCTGCCGTGTTTCCGGCGGCGTGTTCCTGGCCTGCTTCCCGGCGGTGCTCAGCGCCGGCTCGCGGGAGTCGGCGTCGGCAGTGGTGGAGGGGGCAGGCGGCGGTGTGGGCGGGTTTTCGCGTTTTCTGGCCTGCGTGGCCGGCGGCTGGGGATTCGCGTCCAGGGTGGCCAGCAGCTGGGCAAAGCGGTCCCGCATGTCGCCCTTGGGGAATTTGGTCAGGCCTGTCTTGCAGAGTTTCCGGGCGGCCTCGACATCATGAAAGTACTGATACTGCATCTGGGCCATGCGCCACTGGGCGTCATCGGCCCAGGAATGGTCCGAAAAACGTGTCACCACGCGGTTGTAGTAGTCCAGGGCCACTTTGTAATCGGTGGCCAGGGCAGAGCGACGCCCAAGCTCTTCATTCACCCGGCCCACGTAATACAAGGCCTTGGCGGCCACGGAGCCGCGGGGGTTCTGCTTGTAAATGGCCAGGAAGGAGGCCTCCAGGGCCTGCCAGTTGCTGCGGTACTCGCTGTTCTTGGCGTCCTGGGCCAGCTCCTGGAACGCCGCATGGTGTTTCTCAAACTCTTCCGCCGGGCCTGCCCATCCGGAGCCGGTGCACAGCGCGCCCAGGGCCAGAAGAAAACACAAGAACCACGCCGCCAGCACGGCCGTGCGGCGCCTGGAACAAATCGTCCGCTGCGGGTGAAGGGGCTGCTGCATGGAGATCCTTGCTGGTCCGGCTTGGGTGGACGAACGGCGGGTCCTATTCCACGGTGACGCTTTTGGCCAGGTTGCGGGGCTGATCCACGTCCTTGCCCAGGTAGTCGGCGGTTTCATAGGCAAAGAGCTGCAGGGCCGGCAGGGCCATGAAGGCCGAGAGCGGCCCCCAGACCCGGGGGATGACCCAGGAGTGCTCCACCTGCAGGTCAAGCCCTTCATTGGTCAGGGCGATGATCTGGCCATTGCGGGCCTGGACTTCCTGCAGGTTGGACTTGACCTTGGGGAAGAGCGCGTCGTCCAGGGCCAGGGCAAAGGTGGGGAAATGCGGGTCGATGAGGGCGATGGGCCCATGCTTCATCTCGCCGGCGGCGTAGCCCTCTGCATGGATATAGCTGATTTCCTTAAGTTTAAGCGCGCCTTCCAGGGCCAGGGGATGGCAATGGCCCCGGCCGAGGTACAGAAAGCTGCGGGCGTCGGCGTAGTGGCGGGAAAGCTCGCGGGCCTGGGTGCGCATGGTGGGCAGATGGGCCTCCAGCAGCTCGGGCAGGCTCCTGAGGGCTTCGATGCAGGCCACGCGGTCGGCGTCCTGGAGCGTGCCCTTGGCCTCGCCCCAATGCAGGGCCATGAGGGTCAGCAGAGTCAGCTGGCTGCACATGGCCTTGGTGGAGGCCACGCTGATTTCCGGACCGGCCTGGGTATAAATGACTCGGTCGGCCTCCCGGGCAATGGAGGAGCCGACCACGTTGCACAGGCCAATGACCGGGATGCCCATGGACTTGACCAGCTGCAGGCTGGCCAGGGTATCGGCGGTTTCGCCGGACTGGCTGATGACCAGCACGGCGTCGTCCTTGTCCAGAAGCGCATTGCGGTAGCGGAATTCCGAGGCAATTTCCACGGACACGGGAATGCGCGCCCAGTCTTCAAACAGGTGCATGCCCCAGAGCCCGGCGTGGAACGAGGTGCCGCAGGCCAGGATGTGCAGGCGTTTAGGGATGGGCATGCCCTCCAGCTCTTCCAGGCAGGCGCGGTGGCTGGTGGTGTCCATCCGCCCGGCCAGGCAGTCGGCCACCACGCGGGGCTGCTCGAAGATCTCCTTGAGCATGAAGTGCTTGTAGCCACCTTTTTGGGCAGCCTGCACGTCCCAGGAGATGCGCTGCGGGGTTTTGGGAATCTGGGTCAGGGTGGCTGCGTCCCATACGCCCCAGGACTGGGCGTCGATACGGACAATCTCGCCGCTGTCGAGGAAGACAACGTTGCGGGTGTAGGGCAGGAAGGCCGGGATGTCCGAGGCGATGAAATTCTCGCCCTCGCCCACACCCAGCACCAGCGGGGAATGGCGGCGCGCGCCGTAAATCACCCCTGGTTCTTCCAGCCGGGTGATGGCCAGGGCGTAAGAGCCCTCCACCTGGTTGAGGGTCCAGGAGAGGGCCTTGAGCATGTCGCCATCATGTTCTTTCAGCCCCTTGGCCAGCAGGTGGGCCAGGGATTCGGTGTCCGTATCGGTCACGAAGGTGGAACCCTCGGCCTTGAGCATGCAGCGCAGGGACTGGTAGTTCTCCACGATGCCGTTGTGGGCCAGGGCCAGATGGCCGGAGCCGTCGCGGTGCGGGTGGGCGTTCTTCTCGTTGGGCAGGCCGTGGGTGGCCCAGCGGGTGTGGCCGATGCCGGAGACCGCGCCGGCCACATTGAGGGCGGCCAGCTTGTTGTCCAGCTCGATGAGCTTGCCCGGCGCGCGGACGATGTTGAGCTGGCCATCCTGGATGTACGCCACGCCGGCGGAGTCGTAGCCGCGGTATTCCAGCCGCCGCAGGCCTTCCATGATCAGGGGGACGGCGACGCGATGGCCGCTGTAACCAATGATGCCGCACATGCCGTGTTACCTCGTGGGAGCCTTTGTGGGGGCTTGGTCGTCCGCGTGGGTGGCCAGGAACGCGGGCAGGATTTCCGCCAGATGGCGCAGGGCCTGGCCGCGATGGCTGCGGGCGTTTTTTTCCTCGGGACTGAGCTCGGCCGCGGTGCAGCCGGTTTCGGGATCCAGAAAAAGCGGGTCATAGCCGAAGCCGTTGTCGCCGCGGGGCTCGTGGCCGATGCGCCCGGTCCAGCTGCCCTGGGCGGTGTCTGTGGCGCCAGCCGGGCTGGCCAGGGCGATGACACAGACGAACCGGGCGGAGCGGGAGAGATCCGGCACATCCGTCAGGGCGGCCAGGAGTTTTTCGTTGTTCAGGCGATCCTTGTCCTTGGCGGTCGCTCCGGGGGGAAAGGGCGCAGCATAGCGCGCGGAGTGCACGCCGGGTTCGCCACCCAGGGCATCCACCATCAGCCCGGAATCGTCAGCCAGGGCGAAGCATCCGGTGTGGGCCGCCACGGCCCGGGCCTTGAGCAGGGCGTTGTCCGTAAAAGTGTCGCCGGTTTCTTCCACTTCGGGCATGTCGGGATAGTCTGCCAGCCCGAGCACGGTCAGGTGGTCATCGGCGTTGGCGAGCAAGGTCTGCAGTTCGGCGACCTTGCCCTGATTGCGGGTGGCGAGGACAAGCAGTTGGGACATGAATCTACCTTGCTGAGTGACCGTTGCGGCATGCTGACGCACAACAATGCCAGCCACTGCATATGAGGGTGCGGCTGCCGCGGGCAGGCCCGGCACCAGGGCATGAGCGGACCATGAAGCAGGCCAGGAAACGGCAGAATGATACCAAATATTATAGACTCGTTCAAGAGACATTCTAAAGTCTGGCTTGGGCGGATTCGGGCGCGGGATGAGCTGCAACGGCGTGCGGGATGGCTGCGGCGTCGTGCGGGAGGGACGTTCAGGATTCGTCACCGTGTGTCCGCATCGTGGAGGAATGGCCAACGCCGGAGGCCCCCTGGGCCGCCACGGCCGGCAGGGAGAGGGTGATGGTGGCGCCCTGGCCCTCCTGGGTGGCCAGATGCACCTCGCCGCCCATTTCCTCCACAATTTTCTTGGTCATGGCCAGGCCCAGCCCGGAGCCCTGGTTTTTGGTGCTGAAGAAGGGGTTGAAGATGCGGGGGCGGATCTCCTCGGCAATGCCGGGCCCGTTGTCTTCCACCGCCACGCTGACCAGGGAGGAGGAAAAGGCGGTGCGCAGGGTGATGCGTCCGGGACCCTGCCGGTCCTGCGGGCGTTGCAGTTCCAGGGCTTCCATGGCGTTCTTGATGCAGTTGATGACACACTGCTTGATCAACTCGCCATCGGCCTTGGCCAGGGGGAGGGATTCAGCCAGCGCGAGCTGCAGTTCCAGTCCTTGTTCGCGACACTTGATGGCGAACAGCTCGGCCGTGTCCCGCACCAGCAGGTTCAGGTCCAGGGAGGCCATGGCCAGGTCTGCGGACTGCAGGGGGCGGGCGAAGTTGAGAGTGCTTTTGAGAATGGCGTCCAGCCGCCGGGATTCATCAAGAATGATGGAGGCTTTTTGCCGGGCGTCCTCGTCCAGGGCACCGGAGCGGACCAGGGAGTTGGCAAAGCCGGCAATGGCGAACAGGGGATTGCGGATTTCATGCGCAATGTAGGTGGAAAGTTCGCCAATGGCGGCCAGACGCTCGGACTGCTGCAGGCGGCGATGCATCTCCAGCATTTCCGTAATGTCGCGCCGGATTTCCAGCACGTGTTCCAGGCGGCCGGCCGCGCCGGCTCCGGGGCCAAGGATGGGATAGACCATCACGCGCAGGGTGCGCAGGCCGCCATCCGGTTCCACCAGGGGCACGGTGGCTTCCTGCGGGGTGGCGGTTTCCAGGGCGCGCGAAACCGGGCAGGCCAGCGCATGGGGCTTCCCGGGGAGGGGCTGCGGGGCCGAGGCGTCCGGTTCGTCGGGCTGGTGGCACACCGCCGTGGCGGGGGCGTCCAGCTGAAAATAGTTGCAACCCAGCAGCGCCTCGCGCGCCAGCCCACGCCGGGCGCAGGCCTTGGTATTGGCATCCAGGACCGTCCCCTGGGCATCCAGCAGCAGGATTTCGTCGTCAGACTGTTCGAACAAGGCCTCCAGGACCGACCGCGTCTGCTCCAGTTCCTCACGCCACGCCGGCCGCAGCTGGCCGGTGCCGAGCAGGGTCTCCAGAAAAGCAAAGGTGCAACGGTCGCCCACGGTCAGCTGGCCGGCCAGTTCCGGGGGGATGACGGCCTTGAGGGCTGCAAACGCCTGGGGTGATTCGCGCAAGTCCAGGAGCATGTGGAGATCCGGGCAGGCGGCCAGCAGCGCGGCGGGACTGTCGAACTGGGGCACTCCCGGCGGCAGGGCCGGGGATTCTCCGGGCGGATCCACCACCACCCCCCGTACTGCCAGCGCGTGCGTCAGCGCGAGATTCCGCGTCAGATCCGGCGGTTGGGCGGGCCGGGCCGCGTCGGCATGCAGATGCGGATGCAGCAGCGCAGGCACGGCGCGTTCCAGCGCTTCGGGGCGGCCGATGAGGGCGATGGTGTAGGGCGCGGCTGACGGCATGCAGACTCCCCGTGGCTGAGCCCGCCGGCAGCACCACGACGGGTTCACGGCGGGATGGACCATGTCTCATCCAGTAAACGTATTTGAAGAAAATCGCAACGGGCGGGGCCACTGCACGCGGTACACCGCCCGGGAGGCGTCCGCTGCCTTGCGGGGGGGCGGGGATGCGGCTATAGCCTGGATCGTGACGTTGCCCGGCATTCCCGGGCCGTTGCCCCAGTCAATTGAGAAGGAGCCGACCATGCCCCCATCCGCCACCGCCACCCGCCCGCTACGAGTGCACCTGACCAGCCTGGGGTGTCCGAAGAACCGTGTCGACAGCGAACGCCTGCTCGGCCGCCTGGGTGAGCAGGTGGCCCCCACGGAAGACATGGCCGAAGCCGATCTGGTGCTCATCAACACCTGCGGCTTTATCGAGCCTGCCGTGGAAGAGAGTCTGCGCTGCATCATTGAAGCTGCGGAAGTCATCTCGGAGGTGGAGCCCCGGCCGCTCTTTGCCGTGGCCGGCTGCCTCGTTGGCCGGTACGGGGAGGCCGGGCTGGCGCCGGACCTGCCAGAGGTGGATGTGTGGCTAAATTTGAAGGACATGGCCGCCTGGCCCGAGCGGCTGGCCCAGGCGCTGGCCCGGCAGGAGACGGCCCCGGCGCCCGCCCTGCGCGAATACCGTCGCCTCTCCACAGCGCCGGCGGCCTATCTGAAAATCAGCGAGGGCTGCAATCATGGCTGCAGCTTCTGCACCATCCCGTCCATTCGCGGCAAGCTGGTCAGCCGTGCGCCGGAGGAGCTGGTGCACGAGGCCCGCTCCATGCTGGCCCAGGGCGCGCGGGAGCTGGTCATCGTCGGTCAGGACGTCACGGCCTACGGCAAGGACGCCGGCCTTGCCTACGGGCTCCCCGATCTCCTGGCCCGGCTCCTGGAGCTGCCAGGGCTGGACTGGCTGCGGCTGATGTATCTCTATCCAGCAGGCATCACAAAAGAATTGCTCGGATTCATCGCCTCGGCCACCAGCGCGAGCGGGCCGCAGCTGCTGCCGTATTTCGACATGCCCCTGCAGCACGCGCACCCGACAGTGCTCAAGGCCATGGGCCGGCCTTTTGCCCAGGATCCTCGACGGGTGGTGGATGCCATCCGCAGCGTGTTGCCCGGCGCGGCCTTGCGCACCAGCCTCATCGTCGGGTTCCCCGGTGAGGGGGAGGCGGAATATGCGGCGCTGATGGATTTTGTGGAGCAGACCCGCTTCAACCACCTGGGAGTCTTTGCCTATTGCGCCGAGGAAGGCACCCCGGCGGCCGGGATGGCCGGGCAGGTGCCGCCGGAGGTGCGCGAGGCCCGGCGCGAGGCGCTCATGACCCGGCAGCGCGAGATTTCCCGCGAGCTGCTGGAGGCGCACGTGGGCGAGGAGCTGGAGGTGCTGGTGGAGACGGCCTCGCCGGAGTGGCCGGGCCTGCACCTGGGCCGGGTCTGGTTCCAGGCTCCGGAGGTGGACGGCGTCACGTACATCAGCGGCGACGGCGTGGTTCCTGGCGCGTTGGTGCGGGCGCGTATCGAGGAGGCCAAGGAGTACGATCTCGTGGCCCTGGCCTGAGCCAGAATCCCCGGAAACATCTTCGGAGCATCCCGGAAATTCGGCACAACTGCCCGGTATTCCAGCGTCGCTTCGTTGAATCGGCAATTGCGGTCGTGTCACGGTCTGACCGAAAATGCATCACTGCGCCCCGATTTGGGGTTGTCAGGAAGCTCGCTTTTTGATAGATGCTGACTTTCCAATTGCCTGAACGGACGGAACCGTCCGCCGGGCCTTCGTCTGCTTGCCGGGTCTTGTCAGCAATTTCACCTAAATAGACTGACGTGACAGCCGGGCGCCCAGCCAAGGCCTGGATGGCTTGCAACCTCTACCCTTTCACAAACGGCTTACATTATGTCCAATGACGCGACCATGACCAGCGGCGATGCAGAGCTGAATTTCGAATCCGCCCTTGAAGATTACCTGAAATCAGACTTTGGCGAACTGGAGGAAGGCTCCATCGTCAAGGGCGAGGTGGTTCGGGTTGAGAAGGATCACGTGCTGGTGGACGTGAACTTCAAGTCCGAGGGCCAGATCAACATCAACGAATTCAAGGATGCCGATGGCAACGTCGCCGTGAAAGTGGGCGACCAGGTCGACGTCTATGTGGCCCGCAAGGATGAGGTCGAAGGATCCATCGTCCTGTCCCGCGACAAGGCCAAGCGCATGCAGCTCTTCGACCGCCTCGAAGACGTGCAGGAAAACAACGACGTCATCAAGGGCACCATTCAGCGCCGCATCAAGGGTGGCTACACCGTGGATCTGGGCGGCCTGGAGGCCTTCCTGCCTGGCTCCCACGTGGATCTGCGCCCCGTGCCCGACATGGACGCCCTGGTTGGTCAGGAATTCGAATTCCGCGTCCTTAAGATCAACCGTCGCCGCTCCAACGTCATCGTCTCCCGCCGGGTGCTCCTGGAGGAAGAACGCGAGTCCAAGCGCAGCAAGCTGCTGTCCACCCTGGAAGAAGGTCAGGTGGTTACCGGCAAGGTCAAGAACATCACCGAGTACGGTGTGTTCGTGGACCTCGGTGGTCTGGACGGCCTGCTGCATATCACCGACATGAGCTGGAAGCGCGTCAAGCATCCCAAGGAACTGGTCAAGCTGGGCCAGGAACTGGAACTCAAGGTCCTCAACTTCGACCGCGAGTCCAAGAAGGTCTCCCTGGGCCTCAAGCAGCTCAAACCGGATCCGTGGACGTCCATCACCGAAAAGTACCCCGAAGGCGCCCGTCTGGCCGGCAAGGTCACCAATCTGGTGGACTACGGTGCGTTCGTGGAGCTGGAACCCGGTGTGGAAGGCCTGGTGCACATCTCCGAAATGTCCTGGACCCGCAAGCTGCGTCACCCCAGCCAGATGGTCAAGCAGGGCGACGAAGTCGAAGTGGTCATCCTGGGCGTGGACCCCGACAAGAAGCGCATCTCCCTGGGCATGAAGCAGGTCCGGCCCAATCCCTGGGATCTGGTGGCCGAGCGCTATCCTGAAGGGGCGGTCATCGAAGGCGCCATCAAGAACATCACCGAGTTCGGCATCTTCATCGGCATCGAAGACGGCATCGACGGCCTCATCCACGTCTCTGACATCTCCTGGACCAAGAAGATCCGCCACCCCGAAGAGCTGTACAAGGTGGGCGATCTGGTGCAGGCCAAGGTCCTGACCGTGGACAAGGAAAACGAGAAGTTCACCCTGGGCGTGAAGCAGCTGCACGAAGATCCCTGGACCAACGTGCCCGACCGCTACCCCGTGGGCAGCACCGTAAACGGCGTGGTGACCAACATCACTGACTTCGGCCTCTTCGTGGAAGTGGAAGAAGGCATTGAAGGGCTGGTGCACGTCTCTGAAATCAGCAACAAGAAGATCAAGTCCCCCTCCGAAATCTTCAAGGAAGGCGACACGATCCAGGCTCGCGTCATCCACGTGAGCGCCGATGAGCGCCGCCTGGGCCTGTCCATCAAGGCCCTCAAGGATGAAGAAGAGCGCAAGAAGCCCAAGGACTACCGCTCCGTGGGCGGCGAAGCCGGACAGAGCCTGGGCGACATCCTCAAGCAGAAGCTGGAAGAGGATGCTGGCGAATAGCCACCCCATGCTGCGCAGCATGCTCAGACTGACGATACTGGCGACCCTCCTTGTGGGGGTCGCCTTTGCCGTTTCCGCGTGCAAGGAAACCAAAAGCGACCTGGAAGGCTCCCGGCGGTATGGCTTCGTGCGCCTGCAGGGCGCCATCACCGACGCCCGCGAATACGTGGAGTGGATGGCCGAACTGCGCGAGGATGCCGATGTGGTCGGCGTCCTGGTGCGCATCGATTCGCCCGGCGGGGTGGTCGGTCCCTCGCAGGAGCTGTACCGGGCCATGGTCCGACTGGCGGAAGTCAAGCCCGTGGCGGTGTCCATGGGGGCGGTGTGCGCCTCGGGCGGCTATTACATGGCCTGTCCGGGCACCCGGCTCTTCGCCAACCCCGGCACCCTCACCGGCAGCATCGGGGTGCGCATGGAGCTGACCAATCTCATGGAGCTGATGGACTCCATTGGCATCAGCCACACCTCTGTCACCAGCGGCAAATTCAAGGACACCCCCTCGCCATTCCGCAACATGACGGCTGAGGAGCGGGTGTATATCGAATCCGTGGTGCTGGATCTGTACGACCAGTTCCTGGACGACATTCTGGCCGTGCGCAAGATGGACCGCGCGACGCTCAAGCAAATCGCCGATGGCCGCATCCTCACGGGCCGCCAGGCTCTGGAAGTGGGGGCCATCGACGAGCTGGGCGGGCAGGAAGATGCCCAGGAGTGGCTGGAGCGGACCACCGGCAAGGGCGAGCTGCCGCTGGACGAGGGCCCCAAGGACAAGCGCAAGTGGTTCGAAAAACTTGCCAAGGCCTTTGTGGACGTTCTGCCGCTCTCGGCCGTGCCCGGCCTGTCCGAGCTTTCCGGCCCGCGCTGGCAGGCGCAGTATCGGTAGGCTGCGCGCGAGCTTCTCCCTCCTTGTGCTCTGCGTATCGTGAGTCTCCCCTTTTGGAGGGGGCGCGAGGGAACTCAGTTCCCCCGCATCTTCTCTTCTGCGAACCCTTCTTTTTGCAACAATAGTTTTTTCATCTCCACCCCGCCGCCGGAGAAACCGGTCAAGGCGCCGTTACTGCCAAGGACACGGTGACAGGGGATGAGCAGGGGCCAGCGGTTGGAAGCCATCACCCGGCCCACGGCCCGCGCCGCGCCGGGGCGGCCGGCCATGCGGGCCAGTTCGCCGTAGGTCACGGTCCGGCCAAAGCCGACCTCGTTCCACAGCGTGTCCAGCACGGTGCGGGAGAAGGTAGTCACTTCGCGCATGTCCAGTTCCAGGCCCTCGGGCAGGTGCTTCCAGTCCGGGTCCTCGCCGCGCAGATGCGTCTGCAGCCGCTGACGGAACTCGTCCCGGTACGGGAACGCCGCGCTGGCCTGGGCGTCAAGCCCCTCGCTCCAGCGGAGATCAAGGCCGGTCAGCAGCAGGCCACCGCCGGGGGCCTCGGCCCAGCGGACGACCAGGGCCACGGGTGATTCGAACAGTACATCTTGCAGCATGGCAGGTCCTTCCTTTGCAACTAGGTTGCCCTACGTGGACTAAGTCTGCAGCAGGGTCCCTTGGACCCACTGCTGTGTTTGCAGGTATGCGACAACGGCCGCGCGCAACGCGGGTTTGTCTGCTGCCCAGTCCGGCGCCAGAAGCTCGCCGGGCCAGGCGTCGGCCGTGAGGCGCTGGACCACGATATCCGGCCGCAGTCTGGCAATGCCTTTGGCCAGGGCGGCAATCACCTCGGCCTTGGCTGGGGGGAAGTATTCGCCCCGCCGCCATTGCCCGGCCAGGGCGCTGCCTTCCAGAACCAGGGTGTTGTGAAATTTGACGGCCTGGACGGGCAGGGTATTCACGACGTCAATGGTGTGTAAAAAATCGGCTTCCTTTTCGCCAGGCAGCCCGTGCATGACGTGCAGACAGACGAGCAGTCCGCGCTCGGCAGCAGCCCGCGCGGCCCGGCACAGGCAGGCGACGTCATGCCCGCGGTTGATACGGATCAGGGTGGCGTCAGCCGCAGACTGCATCCCCAGCTCCAGCCAGACATCGAGTTCCCGGCCAGGCGGATCAGGAAGTTGGTTCGAAAAAAGCGCCGGCACGCGGGCCCGGGCAAGAATATCCAACTTTTCATCATCCAGACAATCAGGCCTCGTGCCCACGGCGATGGCGACAAGGTTCTGGAATTGAATGATTTCCGCTATCAATTCCCGGAGTTCCGCTGCCGGGCGAAACGTGTTGGAAAAGGATTGAAGATAGGCTAAATACAGAGAGTTCGGTGCGCGGCGGGTCTGGCGGGTCACCCAGTGCTGCCATTGCTCGCGCAGGCTGAGGCCCTGCTCGTGCAAGCCGGTGCCAGAGCCTCGGGCATTGCAGTAGCTGCAGCCGCCGGTGTTGGTCGCCGGGTTCCGGTTCGGGCAGGAGCCGCCGATGTCGAGCGGAATCTTGCGCACGGGCCGGCCATGACGGCGGCGCAACCAGGCGGCAAAGGCGAGGTACGGCATGGTGGCTTGCTGTGCTGCTGAGGTGTGCATGGCTTGGGGTGTACCGTAGGATGCACCGCAAGGCCAGCATGCACACCGTTGCGTTGCGTGAGCCGGGCTCTGCCGGACCTGTTGGGGGGGATTGCCTTCCTCACTGGGGCATATCGCGCTTGACATCGCCGCGGCTTTGAACGAACACCCCCAACGAGCATGCTGTGCACGCTGTACGCCGGGACCGCCTCCTCCAGTTTGACCGGTGGCGACCATCACTTTCCTTTGAGGATATTATGGCCAAGTTTTTCAATCATTTGTTGGGCGTTTTTTCCAATGATCTCGCCATCGACCTGGGCACTGCAAACACCTGCGTCTACGTGAAGGGCAAGGGCATCGTCCTGCGCGAACCAAGCGTGGTGGCGGTGAAGGAAGATTCCCGCGGGGCCAAAAAGGTGCTGGCCGTGGGCAACGAGGCCAAACGGATGCTCGGCCGCACGCCCGGCAACATCGTTGCCATCCGCCCCATGAAGGACGGCGTCATCGCCAACTTCGAAATTACCGAGGCCATGCTGCGGCACTTCATTTCCAAGGTGCACAACTCCCGCCGTCTGGTCCGGCCGCGCATCATCATCTGTGTGCCCACGGGCATTACCCAGGTGGAAAAGCGGGCCGTGAAGGAAAGCGCGGAAAGTGCCGGCGCGCGGGAAGTGTATCTCATCGAGGAACCCATGGCCGCGGCCATCGGCGCCAACCTGCCCATCGAGGACCCGACCTCCAACATGGTCGTGGACATCGGCGGCGGGACCACGGAAGTGGCGGTGATCTCCCTTTCCGGCATTGTGTACAGCCGCAGCGTGCGCGTGGGTGGGGACAAGATGGACGAAGCCATCATGACCCACGTCAAACGCAAGTACAACATGCTCATAGGCGAGAGCACGGCCGAATCCATCAAGATCAACATCGCCTCGGCCTATCCGCTGGAGCAGGAGATCGAGATGGAGGTCAAGGGGCGCGACCTCGTCTCCGGCATTCCCCAGAACATCATCATCACGTCCGAAGAGATCCGCAAGGCCATCAGCGAGCAGGTGGACGCCATCGTGCAGGCCGTGCGCATCGCCTTGGAGCAGACCCCGCCGGAACTGGCTGCGGACATCGTGGACCGCGGCATCATGCTCACCGGTGGCGGTGCCCTGCTCAAGGGACTGGACCAGCTGCTGCGGGAAGAGACCTCCCTGCCGATCACCGTCGTGGACGACCCCCTGTCCACGGTGGTGCTCGGGTCCGGCAAGGCGCTGGACAATTTGGATATTTTGAAAGAGGTGACGGTCGATTAACCTCGTCTCCCGACGCCTTGCGGCGTATCTGCTGCTGGGGTTCTTCCTGTATCTGGGCATTTACACCTGGAACCTGCGCACCGGATTCCTGGATCGGCTGGCTGCAAACACCGGGCTCGAAGTCATTCACTGGGTGCTTTCCCCCGGTGTGTGGGTGAGCGAAAGTGTGACGACCTTGTGGCGGCGGTACATCTATCTGGTGGGCTTGTCCGAGGAAAATGAGACCCTGAAGAAGGAAGTGCACGCGCTGTCCCTGGAGCTCATGACCCTGCGCGAGGATGCGGCGGAGTCCGCACGGCTGCGCGAGCTGCTGTCCTTTAAGCCGCCGCCGGCCTGGCGACAGCTGGGCGCGCGCGTGGTGGCGCAGCGGCTGGGGCCGTATTCGGCCCTGGAATCGCTGCTGGTGGACCAGGGTTCCGCAGATGGCGTGCGCGTGAACACGCCGGCCATCACTCCCCAGGGCGTGGCCGGGCGGGTGTTGCGTGTGTCCCCCTCGGCGGCTACCATCCTGCTGCTGGTGGACGCCAACTCCAAAATCGCGGTCATGGGGCAGGACAGCCGCGCTGCCGGCATCCTGGAGGGGCATGGCGTGGACCAGCTCATGGAGCTGAGTTACGTGCCCCTGACCTCCGAGGTGAAGGTGGGCGAACGGCTGGTAACCTCCGGGCTGGCCGGCATCTTCCCCAAGGGGGTGCCTGTGGCCGAGGTGGTGAGCGTGAGCCGTTCGGACATTTCCCTCTTTCAGCAGGTGCTGGCCCGGCCCTATGTGAATGTGACCAAGCTGGAAGAGCTGATCCTGCTCATGCCTGATCCCAATGGGGCGGATTCCCTGGCAGAGCCGGGTGAAGACGGCGAGGAGGATGTCCTGGAAACCGCGCTGATCGAAGCTCTGCGCGCCGTGAACGCCACCAACGCCACCATCATGCCTGCGCGGACAGGGCCCACGCCCAAGGGGCGGATGGTGAAGCCCGGTGCTGCGGGCCAGCCAGGGGCTTCCGGCCCTGCAAACGCCTCGCGTGGCGGCACGGCCGTGCAATAAGTCCGGGCCAAAGGAGACGCACCAGTGCGAAACGTCTTGTGGTGGCTGGGTTTCATCATCTGCTGCCTGTGGGCGCAGCGCCTGGTGCATGGCGTGGATTTTCTGGTGGTCGGGTTGGTCATCAGCGCGCGCGAGGGACGGGTCATGCAAACAGCCTGGCTGTTCTCCATATTTCTGCTGCTGCAGGAAGGCGCAGGCACGCTGGCCTTTGGCGCCGGCCTGCTGTGGCAGGGCGGGGCCATGCTCCTGTACATTCTGGGCCGCTGGCTTTTTGAAACCCGCAATGTGCTCTTCATCTTCCTGATGGGCTGCTGCCTGGGGGTCTGGCGCTACGCCCTCATTCATGGCATGGCTGCCCTGCAGGAGTACACGCTTTCTCCGCGCTCCATGTTCCTGTGGGAATGCCTGCTGCAGGCGTTGTTGTTCCCCCTGGCCTGGAGCATTGCCCATGCCCTTCGAGGGAGGCCCGAGGTCGATGCCGCCACTGTCTGAGACCGAAAGCCAGGTCGCACCCAAGAACGGCCTGTTGTTGTTGCAGATTTTTGCACTCTGCTTCTTTTTTGTGTATGCCTTCCGCTTTTGGCAGCTGCAGGTGCACAAAGGGGAGGAATTTGCCGTCAAAGCTGCGAACAACAAGCTGCGCCAGGAGGCCATCTTTGCGCCCCGGGGCGAACTGCGCGACCGCAATGGCCAGCTCGTGGCTGTGAACCAGCCTGCCTATGCCCTGGCCGTGGTTCGCGAGGACGTGCCGGACATCAACGCCACCCTGGAGCAAGTCTCCAAATGGACCACCGTGCCCATGGACCAGCTCCTGGACCGCTATGCCCGCGGCAGCTCGGTGCAGAGCCGCGAGCGGGTCAAACCCTTCCAGCAGCTGATTCTTGTGCCGGATCTGAGCTTTGATCTGGTGGCCCTCATTGAAGCCAACGCCGTGTTCTGGCCCGGCCTGGAGATTGTGGTCCGCCCGCGCCGGGTATATCTGCAGGGCCCGCTGCTCTCGCACATCCTGGGCTACGTGGCCGAAACCAATCGGGAAGACCTGGAACAGGATCCCGAATTGGAAGGCGGGGATCTCGTCGGTCGGCAGGGTGTGGAAAAGGTGAAGGAAAAAGAGCTGCGCGGCAAGAAGGGGCTCAAGGAGATGGAGGTGGATGTGACCGGGCGCAGCCTGGAAGAACGGCTCCTCCGACCCTCCAAAGCTGGCAACGGGCTGAACCTGACCATTGATCTGGACCTGCAGCGAACCCTGGCCAATGAGATGGAAGGCCACGCAGGCGGCGTGGTGGTGATGGAGCCGGCCACGGGCGACCTGCTGGCCCTGCTGACCCTGCCCACGTACGACAACAACGTTTTTACCGCGGGCATCAGTTCCTCGCAAATGCAGGCCCTTCAGGCCAACCCCCGCGCGCCCTTGCAGAATCGGGTCATTCAATCCACCTATCCGCCAGGATCGGTCTGGAAGCTCGTGGTGGCTGCCGCAGGGTTGGAAGAAGGGCTCATCACCCCGCACACGACCTTTTTCTGCCCAGGATCCTATACCCTGGGCAAGCGCGTGTTCCGCTGCTGGCGCAGTGCCGGGCACGGCAACCTGAATCTTGAACAGGCCCTGGTGCACTCCTGCGACGTGTATTTTTACCAGCTCGGGGAAAAACTCGGGGTGGAGCGCATCAGCCGGTACGCCAAGGCCTGCGGGTTTGGGGAGCCGACAGGCATTGATCTGCCGTATGAAAAGGGCGGTCTGGTGCCCACGCCGGACTGGAAGCGCAAACGCTTCCGCGAACCCTGGCATGGCGGCGAGACATTGAACTATTCCATCGGCCAGGGCTTCACCCTGGTTACGCCGCTGCAGGTGGCCCGGTTCCTTTCCGCCCTGCTCAATGGTGGCACCTTGCTCAAGCCCAAACTCCTGCTGGATGATCCGGTGGTGACCCAGGGCCGTCTGCCCATCCGGGAAGAGTGGCGCAAGCTGCTGGTGCAGTCCATGGTCAGCACTGTGGAATCCGGCACCGGGCGCAGCATCAAGCGGCCGGACGCCATCATGGGCGCCAAGACCGGCACGGCCCAGGTGGTTCGCCTGGGGCAGGAGCGACGCAAGACGCGCGACACCCCCTACCGCTTTCGCGACCATGCCTGGATGGCCAGCTTCGGGGAAAAGAACAATGCCACCTATGTGGTCGTGAACATGATCGAGCATGGGGGACACGGCGGTTCCGTGGCCGGCCCGGTGGTGCGGGACGTGTACAATCATTTGTTTGGCGATCTGTCTGCCGCCAATGCCACGGCCACGCCGGCTGGAGGAGGCAACGCCACACAGCCGTCACGGGTGCCGCGTACAACCGGCGTGCACACCGGCGTGCCCCCCAGCGCACCGCCGGCGGGGCGCCCCGGCGTCCAATCAGGCAGCGCTCAGGAACCCAGAGCCAGCGGCGAACACAGGGCCACAGTCCGACCCACTGCGCGCTCCGCGCCTGCACCTGCCGGGACTCCGCAATGATTTCCATCGACCGCAGACTGTTCTCCCACATCAACTGGCCTCTGCTGGGCTTGCTGTTGCTGCTGTTCAGCGTCGGCGTGCTGAACCTGTATTCCGCAGGCGGCGTGCGCGTGGAAGGCGGCGTGACGGTGCAGCCGTTTTGGCAAAAGCAGCTGGTCTGGGGCGGGTTGGGCCTGCTGTGCATGCTGGCTTTCATGAGCGTGAGCTATGAGAAGTTCAAGAGCCTGTGCTGGCCGCTGTACGGGGTGACGGTGGTGCTGTTGCTGGCGGTGGACATCATGGGCCGGACCTACCTTGGTGCCCAGCGGTGGTTATCCGTGGGCGGGGTGTCTTTTCAGCCCAGTGAGGTGGCCAAACTGTGCGTGCTGCTGGTGGCGTCCCGGCTGCTCTCGCGTCGGGCCGATCCCCTGGACTGGGGCGAGCTCTTCACCGTGCTGGGCATTGCGCTGATCCCGGTCGCCCTGGTGGTGGTCCAGCCGGACCTTGGCACCGGGATGAACATCCTCCTGCTTCTGGGGGGACTGGTTCTCTACAGAGGGCTGACCCTGCGGGTGCTGCGGGTACTGCTCATCGTGGTGCCGGCCCTGCCATTTCTGGCCTGGGAATTTCTGTTGCTGGATTACCAGAAAGATCGCGTGATGAGCTTTCTGGATCCCAGTTCAGACCCTCGCGGCTCTGGCTGGCAGGTTATCCAGTCGCAAATCGCCATTGGTTCCGGGGAGATGTGGGGCAAGGGCTACCTCTCCGGCACGCAAGGCCAGCTGCGGTTTTTGCCGGAAAAGCACACGGACTTTGCCGTGGCTATTTTGGGTGAGGAATGGGGGTTTGTGGGCGCAGTGGTGCTGCTATCCCTGTTCACCCTGTTTCTGTACAGCATTTTTCTCACTGCCCGGGACGCCAAGGACCGTTTTGGCTCCTTTCTGGCGGCCGGGGTCTTTTTTTACTTTTTCTGCTTGTTCACCATCAACCTGGGCATGGTGCTGGGCATGATGCCGGTGGTGGGGTTGCCGCTGCCGTTTGTCAGCTACGGCGGCAGCTCCACGCTGGTGAATTTCAGTCTGGTGGGACTGGTCTGCAATGTCTCCATGCGACGGTTCGTGTTCAAGCAGCACCGCAGTTTACACATCAAAACGTAGGCGACCGATCCGCAATCGCCGCAGGGCCTGCGACAGGTCGCACCCCACGGGGTAGACGCCATAAGGCACTAAGGAGGACAGCACGGATGGCCAAAGACGAAATCAACGCGTTCCTGGGTGTGGGCACAGCCTACGAAGGCAAGCTGCAGTTTCAGGGTGCAGTGCGGATTGATGGCGCGTTCACGGGCGAAATTGTCTCCGAAGGCACGCTCATCGTCGGCAAGGATGCCCAGGTGCGCGGGCAGATCAACGTGGGCCAGCTTATCCTGAGCGGACAGCTGCAGGGTGAGGTCAAGGCCAGCAAAAAAGTCATGCTGCACAAGACGGCCAATCTGGTCGGCTCACTTTCCACACCGGCCCTGGCCATTGAGGAAGGGGCCATGCTGGAGGGGCAGGTGGCCATGGGCGCCACCCCTTCGGAAGCCGAATCTCTCAAGCAGGTGCAGGTACTTCGTGAATTTGAGAGCATGGAGAGCGCCCTGCCTGCAGGGCCGGATGACGAAGCCGGGTAGTTGGTTTTGATTATCCAATCAAGAGGTTGTGCGCGTTCTCTTGCGCGGAACCCGCGAAAAGCTTTTGACAGGGACAGGAAAAGTGGAGTACAGCCCTCGCTGACTTCGAGCAAAAATTCACAACCTCCACCTCCAACCGCACCCCGGGGGCCGGCATGATTGATTTTGACATCACATTTTTGGTGCAGCTCATCAATTTCCTCATCACCCTGATCGGCTTGAATTTTTTGCTGGTGAAGCCGCTTCGGGCCAAGTTGAAGGAACGTGCCGACGTCATGGCCGGGATGTTGAAGGAAGCCGAAGGCTTTTCTGCACGCGCTGAAGACAAGCTGAAGAATTACGAGGAAGTGCTTGCCGAAGCCCGCAAGGCTGGCACTGACGAGCGCCTGAAAGTGAAGGCTGCCGCTGAAGCGGAAGAACAGACCCTGGTGCAGGCTGCCGTTGCCAAGGCCCAGCAGGAGCTGGCCCAAGCGCGCGCGACCATCACCAAGGAAACTGACGCCGCCCTGACTGCCCTCAAGGCCCAGGCCCCGGCCCTGGCCAAGAAAGTCGCCGACAAAGTGCTGGCGTAACGCCGTCCGAGAACGCCGCAAACCGCCAAGGAGTACACCCTTGAAGAAGACAATCTTGACGCTGCTCTCGGCAACGGCGCTGGTCTGCCTGGCTGTTGTCCCTGCCCTTGCCTCTGAGGGCGGCGAGCACCACTACGACTGGATGAACCTCCTGTACCGCATCATCAACTTCGTCATCTTCGTCGGCATCATTTACTATGTGGCCGGCAAGAAGATCATCGATTTCTTCAAGACCCGCCGCTACACCATCGAGAACGATCTGGCCGACCTCAACCAGCGCAAGGTTGATGCGGAAAAGCGCCTCAAGGACGTGGAAGCGTCCATCGCCAATATCGATGCAGAACGCCAGGCCATCCTGGACGATTACCGCAAGCAGGGCGAAGTGCTGAAGGCGGCCATCATCGAAAAGGCCAACAAGACGGCGGAGCAGATCACCGCCCAGGCCAAGATGACCGCCGAACAGGAATCCCGCCTGGCTGTGGAGCAGATCCGCGGCGAAATGGCCGACCTGGTCGTCGCTGCTGCGGAAAAGCTCCTGAAGGACAAGCTGAACGCTCAGGAACAGGAAAAGCTCATCGATAAATATTTAACAAAGGTGGTGCTCAATTGATCGGCAACGTGGTGGCGCGCAGGTACGCCCGGGCTCTGTTTGCCATCGGCAAGAGCAAGGGCGTCACCGAGCTGGACAAGTACGGTAAGGACCTTTCCGCGTTGGTGGAAGCCGTCGACGCGACGCCCGGTCTGCTCAAGCTTTTCCGCAACCCCATCTTTGATGTGGCGGAAAAGAAAAAGGTGGCAGACGCCCTGCTGGTCAAACTGGGCGTGGGCGAAATGGTCAAGAACTTTGTCCACCTGCTGGCGGACAAGGGTCGGTTGGGTGAACTTCCTCAAATCCATGCCGTCTTCATGAGCATGCTGGATGCCGAAAAGGGCGTGGTGCGCGGCGAGCTGGTGACGGCCATCAAGCTCAATGCAGCCAAACAAAAGGCAATGAAATCCAAGCTGGAATCCCAGGTCGGCAAAGAGCTTGTCCTGGAATTCAGCCATGATCCTTCCATCCTGGGCGGCGTGGTGCTCAAGGTGGGCGATCAGGTTCTGGATGCTAGCCTCCGCGCGCAGTTGGGCATTCTGAAGGAAAACATCAGAAGGGGTGAGTAGGGCCATGCAGATCAAAGCCGAAGAAGTCAGCAAAATTATTGAGGAGCAAATCTCGAACTACGAGCAGCGAGTCGAGATGAGCGAAACCGGGACCGTCCTGTACGTCGGTGACGGTATTGCCCGCGTCTATGGCGTGCAGAACGCCATGTCCATGGAACTGCTGGAATTCCCCGGCGGCCTGATGGGCATGGTGCTCAACCTGGAAGAAGACAACGTCGGTGTGGCGCTTCTGGGTGAAAGCACGAACATCAAGGAAGGCGACCCGGTCAAGCGTACCGGCAAGATCTTCTCCGTGCCCGTTGGCGATGCGGTCATGGGCCGCGTCATCAACCCCCTGGGACAGCCCATCGACGGTCTGGGGCCGATCGACGCCAAGGAAACCCGTCCCGTCGAACTCAAGGCGCCCGGCATCGTCCAGCGCAAGAGCGTGCATGAGCCCTGCATGACCGGCCTCAAGGCCATCGACGCCATGACGCCCATCGGCCGCGGCCAGCGCGAACTGATCATTGGTGACCGTCAGGTCGGCAAGACTGCCGTCTGCCTGGACGCCATCCTGGCCCAGAAGAACACGGACATCCACTGCTTCTATGTGGCCATCGGCCAGAAGAAGTCCACCGTGGCTCTGGTGGCGGACACCCTGCGCAAGTACGGCGCCATGGACTACACCACCATCATCTCCGCCACAGCGTCCGAACCTGCCCCGCTGCAGTTCATCGCCGCCTACTCCGGCTGCACCATGGCCGAGTACTACCGCGACAGCGGCAAGCACGCTCTGATCATCTATGATGACTTGTCCAAGCAGGCTGTGGCTTACCGCCAGATGTCCCTGCTGCTGCGCCGTCCTCCGGGCCGTGAAGCCTTCCCCGGTGACGTGTTCTACCTGCACTCCCGCCTGCTGGAACGCGCCGCCAAGGTGTCCGACAGCATGGGTGCCGGCTCCATGACCGCCCTGCCCATCATCGAAACCCAGGCTGGCGACGTGTCCGCCTACATCCCGACCAACGTTATCTCCATCACCGATGGTCAGGTGTACCTGGAACCCGCCCTGTTCAACGCCGGCATCCGTCCTGCCATCAACGTTGGTCTGTCGGTCTCCCGCGTCGGCGGCGCCGCCCAGATCAAGGCCATGAAGCAGGTGGCCGGCACGCTGCGCCTCGACCTCGCCCAGTACCGCGAACTGGCCGCCTTTGCTGCCTTCGGTTCCGACCTGGACAAGGCCACCCAGGCCAAGCTGAACCGCGGCGCCCGCATGGTGGAACTGCTCAAGCAGCCCCAGTACCAGCCCATGAGCGCGGAAGAACAGGTCTGCTCCATTTACGCCGGCACCCGCGGCTACATGGACGACGTGCCCCTGGAAGCCGTCCGCAAGTTCGAATCCGAGATGCTGGAATTCATCCGCAACGCCAAGGCTGATGTCATGGCTGGCATCACCGAAAAGAAGGCGCTGACGCCCGAAATCGAAGAGAAGCTGAAGGCCGCCATCATCGAATTCAAGAAGGGCTTCCAGGCCTAGCCTGGAAGGGAGAATGCCCATGGCATCACTTCGAGACATTAGCACCAAGATTGGTGCGGTCAAGAAGACCAAGCAGATCACCAAGGCCATGAACATGGTGGCCTCGGCCAAGCTGCGGGGTGCGCAACAGCGCATCGAGCGCTTCCGCCCATACGCTGAAAAGTTCTATGACATGCTGCAGGAACTTTCGGCCAAGGCGGACTCCAGCGCACACCCCCTGCTTGAGGTCCGCGAGGAAATCAAGACCGTAGGCGTGGTGGTGATGACCTCCGACCGCGGACTCTGTGGCAGCTTCAACGCCAACATGATCCGCGAGGGGAACAAGGTCGTCAAAGCCAAACTGGCGGAAGGCAAACGCGTGGTGGTCTACACCGTCGGCAAAAAAGGCCGGGACGCCCTGCGTAAGCAGGGGTACGAGATGGGCACAGCCTACCCGGACCGCATGAACAACTTCGACTTCACCCTGGCCAATGAACTGGGTGTGGAGATTATCGAATCCTATCTGTCCAAGCAGCTTGATGAAGTCATCCTCGTGTACGGGAACTTCATCAGCATGGCCAGGCAGGTTCCCGAAGTGCAGCCTCTTCTGCCCATCGCTCCCAAGACGTCCGCGAGTGAGGACGGCAAGAAGGGTGTGGCGCAGGAATACATCTACGAGCCGGATGTGGTTGGCTTGCTCGCAGAGCTCCTGCCCCGCTTCCTCAAGGTCCAGGTCTACAAGGGCCTGTTGTCCACCTCCGCCAGCGAGCACGCTGCTCGTATGGCGGCCATGGATAACGCCACCAAGGCCTGCGACGACATGGTCGGGGCATTGACGCTGGTCTTCAACAAGACCCGTCAGGCTGCCATCACCACGGAACTGATGGATATCGTCGGCGGCGCCGAAGCGCTGAAAGGATAAGGAAGGAGTGTGACCGGCATGAGTCAGAACATCGGTAAGATTGTTCAAGTCATCGGCGCCGTCGTGGACGTCGAGTTTGAGGAAGGCAAGCTTCCCAACATCTTGAACGCACTGGAAATCAAGAACCCGAACAACACGGATGCCCCTGAGCTGATCTGCGAAGTGGCGCAGCACCTGGGCTCCAACGTGGTTCGCACCATCGCCATGGACGCTACCGAAGGTCTGGTTCGCGGCATGGCTGCGGCCGACACCGGCAAGCCCATCATGGCTCCCGTGGGCAAGGCCTCCCTGGGCCGCATCATGAACGTCGTGGGCAAGCCTGTGGACGAAATGGGCCCCATCGATTCCGACAAGTACCTGCCCATTCACCGTGAAGCCCCCGAGTTCACCGAACAGTCCACCTCCGTGGAACTGCTCGAAACCGGCATCAAGGTCGTGGACTTGCTCATTCCCTTCCCCAAGGGCGGCAAGATGGGCCTGTTCGGCGGCGCCGGCGTGGGCAAGACCGTTATTCTGATGGAGATGATCAACAACATCGCCAAGCAGCACGGCGGCATCTCCGTCTTCGCGGGCGTCGGTGAACGCACCCGTGAAGGCAACGACTTGTACCACGAAATGAAGGACGCTGGCGTTATCGACAAGGCCGCACTTGTGTACGGCCAGATGAACGAACCGCCAGGAGCCCGTGCCCGCGTGGCCCTGACCGCTCTCGCCTGCGCGGAATACTTCCGTGATGCCGAAGGCCAGGACGTGCTTCTCTTCGTCGACAACATCTTCCGCTTCACCCAGGCGGGTTCCGAAGTGTCCGCGCTCCTCGGCCGCATGCCCTCTGCGGTGGGTTACCAGCCCACCCTCGGCACCGACCTTGGCGGCCTGCAGGAACGCATCACCTCCACCACCAAGGGTTCCATCACTTCGGTGCAGGCCGTGTATGTGCCCGCGGACGACTTGACCGACCCCGCGCCCGCCACGACCTTCTCCCACCTGGACGGCACGCTGGTGCTTTCCCGCCAGATCGCTGAACTGGGCATCTACCCCGCGGTGGACCCGCTGGACTCCACCTCCCGCATCCTGGACCCCAACGTCCTGGGCGCCGAACACTACAACACTGCCCGCGAAGTGCAGAAGGTGCTCCAGAAGTACAAAGAACTTCAGGACATCATCGCCATCCTGGGCATGGACGAACTCTCTGACGAAGACAAGCTCATCGTGCACCGCGCCCGCCGCATCCAGCGCTTCTTGTCTCAGCCCTTCCACGTGGCCGAGCAGTTCACTGGCACGCCCGGCGTGTATTGCAAGCTGACTGATACCATCAAGGGCTTCCGTGAAATCCTTGATGGCGTCCATGATGAACTGGCGGAAACCGACTTCTACATGGTCGGGGATATCAGCACCGCCCTGGAGAAGCAGAAGAAGCGGTTGGCCGACAACTAAGCCCTGGAGACGCCCATGAGCCTGCAATTGGACATCGTTACTCCGGACAAGCTCGTGCTCAGCACGAGTGTGGAGTACGTGGGCGCGCCTGGCTATGAAGGCGAATTCGGCGTGCTGCCCAACCACATCCCTTTCTTGTGCGCGTTGCAGATTGGCAACCTGTACTACAGAAAGGAAGGCAGGACCCACTATGTCTTCGTGTCCGGCGGCTTTGCCGACGTCTCCGACAACAAGGTCACTATCCTGGCCGAAGCAGCTGAAAAGGCCGAGGAAATCGACCTGGACGGCGCTCGCAAGGCCAAGGAGCGCGCCGAACAACGTATGAAGGAAGCGCAGGATCGTATTGCCTATGCCCGTGCGCAGGCCGAGCTCCAGCGGGAAATCGCCCGCATGAGCGCGGCCAGCAAGGCCCGGTAGCCAGGGAAGCACCCTGCAAGCTTCTTCCTTTCCGACGCACCCGACGTAGTAGAACGGGGCAGGCTTCACGCCTGCCCCGTTTTTTTGATGTCCCTTTCTTTGATGCCAACGCGTCCCAGGCAGTCTTCCCCCCTTGACGCCGCACCCCGCGCGGGGCACTCATCCCAGGGAACCCATCCACAGGAGCAGCATATGATCGTCACCGTGCCGGAATCCATCGGCGGCCTTGTTCTTGCGGCTGGCAAGGGCACCCGCATGCATTCCTCCATGCCCAAGGTGCTTCACCCGATTCTGGGCGAACCCATGCTCTGGCACGTGCTTGAAGCGCTGGCCCCCTTGCTTGGGGAACGGCTGTGGACAGTGCTTGGCTTTGGCGCGGATCAGGTGCTGGCCCGCATGCCCAATCTTGCGGAGGCCAGCATCCTACAACAGGAACAGCTTGGCACCGGCCATGCCCTGCAGTGCGCCTGGGCCACCCTCAAGGCCTCCGGGCTGACTCATGTGCTGGTCATCAATGGGGATACCCCTCTGGTACCGCCTGCGGCGCTGGCGCGCATGGTCAATATCGCCCTGGAAGAGCGCGCCGCAGTGGCCTTCTTGTCGATTACACTCAATGATCCAGGGAGCTTCGGTCGTGTGGTCCGCCATCCCAACGGGGAAGTCGCCGCCATTGTCGAAGCCAAGGACTATGACCGCGCCAGGCATGGCTACCCCACCGGGGAAATCAACGCCGGGATTTATCTGCTCGAAATCGCCACGGTGGACACGTTGCTCAGCCAGTTGACCAATGCCAACCGCAGCGGGGAGTACTACATTACTGACCTGATCGGGCTGGCCAAGGCCGCCGGCCTGACTGTGTTGGCTGAGAATGTGTCTGCAGAAGGGATTTGCCCGCAGGACGCAGTACGGTTTCTCGGGGTCAATTCACCCGCAGAACTGGTTGCCGCGGAAGAGTGCATGCGCGAATCCATTGTCTGTTGCTGGGCGGCGCGCAATGTCCTTATCCGGTCCCCCGGCATGGTCCGCATCGGGCCGCGGGTCATCCTGGAGCCAGGCGCGGAACTGCACGGGCCCTGCGAGCTGTACGGGGAAACGCGGATTGCCAAGGGCGCGCTGGTTATGTCCCATTGCTGGCTCAATCATGTCGAGCTGGAGTCCGGCTGTGTGCTGCATCCTTTTTCCCATGCAGAACACGCGCATCTGCACGCCGGCGCCCAGGCCGGCCCCTATGCGCGGCTGCGGCCGGGCGCAGTGCTGGAACACAACAGCCGGGTTGGCAATTTTGTGGAACTGAAAAAAACGCGCCTGGGACAGGGCGCCAAGGCCAGCCACCTGACCTATCTTGGCGATACCGTGGTGGGCGCGGGGACAAACATTGGCGCCGGCACCATCACGTGCAACTATGATGGCACGCACAAGCACCTGACAACAATACAGGATAATGTCTTTATCGGCTCCAATACCGCCCTGGTGGCGCCGGTGACGATAGGCGAGGGGGCCCTGGTGGGGGCGGGCTCAGTCATCACCGAGGATGTGCCCGCCGGCAGTCTGGCTCTTGCCAGGGGACGGCAGGTGATTAAATCCAGGAAGCCGGTCGCTTGATTTTGCGCCATGGACAGCGTAGTTAGAGGGCATGGAACTTATTGACCAGCTAGAGCGGAAGCTCGACACGTTGCTGACGGCAAACGCAGCCTTGCGCCAGGAAAACGTGCAGCTCAGGCAATCCCTGGAGCACGACACGCAGGCGCTGCAGGCGGAAACCGTCCGCCTGACGCAGGAGCTGGAGCGGGAGCGCGCGGCGCGCATGGCCGTGGCCGCCCGGATAGATTCGCTCCTGCGGAAGATAGAGGCCGCCTCGGGAGATGCGGCTGCCCATGCCCAGCCATAGTCACAGCCTGCAAGTGCTCGGCATGCACGTCTCCTTTACGGCGGAGGCGGATCATCAACGTGTGGAACAAGCGAAAAAGCTGGCCGAGAAACGATATCACGAATTGGAAAAACGAGGGACGCAGATCAGCAGGGAACGATTGCTGGTCTTTCTGGCCTTGGGATTGGCTGACGATTTGCTCCAAGCCAATCAGGAGTGCTCGGCGATGCAGGAACGTCTCCAGGCACTTCTGGCGAAGATAGATGAGGGGTGACACGGCGGCAGGCGCACGTGGCGATGCAGAACATCGCCACGTCTGGCGCCCCCGAGTCACAACGAGCGGGACCCGGCCGGCACCCGTGAGGGCGCACGGTGCACCTGGAAGCGGCGTGGGGGAATACAGCCGCGGGCCGACCGATCCGGACCAGGATCGAGGATGTACCGCTCCGAACGCAGTTCGGGAGTTCTTTGAAGTAACACGGTCGCCCTGGGATGTGCGTGATCATTGGGTTTCTTTCTTGAGCCAATGATTCACTCCAGGGTGCTGCCTCAGCTTCTGCGGTGTGCATACCCGAAATCCACGGGGAGCCTGAAGCAGAACAGGCGGCGCCCGCCATGCATAGCATGGTTCAAAAAGGCCCATGACACGGCGTTCTGGGGACCTTGTTGCTTTCAAATGATGCCGCCATGCGGGATGCCCGCATGGCACAGGGCAAACGGTGGATGGGGAGGTGCCGGCGCGTTGCGTGCTTGCTTCGCGTTTGGCGAGTGGCGCGGTTTCACGCCATCCCGATCAGGCATGCCCCGCGAAAGCGGCCCGCAATGCCCTCCGCCGCAGGACCGGGCTGATTTGCCGCATCGTTTCTTCGTAAAGCCTGTAGAGCACCTCGCTTCCTCACCATGGCCTGCTGAACCCATAGCAGCGCGGACTGACCGGCTTGCGTCCCGGTCGCGCAGCGCCGCGTTTGCTGCGACAGGCACGGCCTGATGGAATAGAGGGAGTGGTCTATGTCATTCACATCGTTCATGTTGATGTTGCTGGGTGTTGCCTTGGGCGCTGGCGGGGCATACTGGGCCTTGCAGGTCATGGGCAACAAGAAGGTCAGCGAAGCCAAGGAGCTGGCCAACAGAATCGTGGAGGAGGCCCGCAAGGAGGCGCAGGCGCACAAAAAAGAAGTGCAGCTTTCGGCGCAGGATGAGATCCTCAATCTGAAAAAGGAACTGGATCTCGACATCAAGGAGCGCGAGCGTGAGCTCAAGCGTCGCGAATCCAAGGTGCTGGAAAAGGAAGAGCGGCTGGAAGAGCGCAGCGTGAAGGCCACGCAAAAGGAAAGCGAAGTGCTGGCCTTGGAAAAGGAACTGACCCGCAAGGAGCGGCAGTTCGTGGACCGCGAGGAGCACCTGCAGGCGCTGGAGGCCGAGCGCACCCGCCGCCTGGAGGAAATCTCCGGCCTCACCGTGGAAGAAGCGCGCCAGCGTATTGTCACGGAGTTGGAAGAGCGCACGCGCCATGAATCGGCCAAGATGATCCGCCAGATTGAGACCGAAGCCAAGGAAGTGGCCTCCCGCAAGGCCAAGGAAATCCTGGCCACCGCCGTGCAGCGCTATTCCGGTGACTTTGTGGCGGAAAACACCGTCACTGCCGTCACGTTACCCAGCGAAGACATGAAGGGCCGCATTATCGGCCGTGAGGGCCGTAACATCCGGGCCCTGGAAGCAGCCACCGGCGTGGACCTGATTATTGATGACACGCCTGAAACGGTCATTCTTTCCGCCTATTCGCCGCTTCGTCGCCAGATTGCCAAAATGGCCCTGGAACGCCTCATCAGCGATGGCCGCATCCATCCTGCCCGCATCGAAGACATCGTCAAGAAGGTCGAGCAGGAGATGGATGTCAAGCTGCGCGAGATTGGCGAACAGGCCACGTTTGATGCGGGCGTGCATGGCATCCATCCAGAAATCGTCAAGTTGCTTGGGCAGTTGCAATACAGGACCAGCTTCAGCCAGAACGTGCTGCAGCACTCCCTGGAAGTCTGCTCCCTGTGCGGGGTCATGGCTGCGGAGCTGGGGCTTGATGTGAAAAAGGCCAAGCGCGCCGGTTTGTTGCATGACATCGGCAAGGCGGTGGATCATGAGATCGAAGGGCCGCATGCCATCATTGGGGCGGACTTGGCCAAGAAGTACAATGAATCCAAAGAGATCATCCACGCCATCGCCGCCCACCATGAAGACGTGCCTCCCAAGTCCATCACCGCGGTGCTGGTCCAGGCGGCGGACAGCCTCTCCGGCGCCCGGCCAGGCGCCCGCAAAGAGCTGCTGGAAAACTACGTCAAGCGTCTGGAAGATTTGGAGAACATTGCCACCGGCTTTGGCGGCGTGAGCAAGGCCTTCGCCATCCAGGCCGGCCGGGAGATCCGGGTCATGGTCGATTCCGAGCAGGTCGATGACGACACCACCTACCTGCTGTGCAAAGACATCTCGCATAAGATTGAAGAAAATCTGACCTATCCCGGCCAGATCCGGGTGACTGTGATTCGTGAACGCCGCGCCGTGGGCTACGCCAAGTAACCTGCACCGGGGTGTTGCGTTGAACAAGGGCAGGGAAATGTCGCAGCCGGCTCGCAGCGTCCGACTGGAACCCACTGCGGCGCAGGCGACTGCGCCCTGTGTCGGCCGGAGTATCTTCTGGCAACATGGGCAGGGCGAGTGGCTGGTGCGTGCCGGCCATGCCCTGCCGCCTGCTTCGTCTGCCCGGGGGGGCTTGGGCGCGGGCGGGCGGGATCGACAGCCTTGCAAGGTCCGCAGGCTTCCGGGGGCTGTGTCTGCCGCCAGAGGCCAAAGGAGATGCGCCAGAATGCAGCTTTTTGTGGTTTCGCATCTTCCGCAAGATGCCGTGCCGGTGATAGCATTGGCAGCCGGGGCAGGAGCGCCTGCTGCCAATCTCCTCCCCGGTGCGGGGACAGGTGGCCGGTCCGGGCAATCTCTGGCTGCGATGCATGGCAATACACGTGCGGCGCATGCTGATGGCAAGGAAGGGGGCAGGTACATGATGGTGGTTGCCGTGGTGGCCTCTGACAAAACAGCCGGCAGGCCGGGCGTTCAGCCCCAGGCCCCTTCCCGGGGGCTGGGGCGGGAAGGGCTGCCTCCGGTGCCGGGGCGCCTCTGGCGCGCTGTTTCGGAAGTGCTACGGCCTGCTGCGCCAGAACAGGGCCAACTGGGCCAACTGGGCCAACAGGGCCGACAGGGACGGCCGGGGCGCCAGGCTGGCGGGAGTTGCCGGGGGCGCATCCAGCCCTGGTGCGCTCACTCGTCATGGTGCGCGGCCCGGTCTTGCCGTCCGGCCTCGCTTGTGAGGGGGAGGGCATGAGGCCGACCGGGTATGATATCCGCCCCGCGACGAAAAAAGTCGTGATCCTCAGCGCCAACCGCACCCACGTGGAGCGGGACAAACTGGCCCTGCGGCAGATGCCCCTTGAAGTGGTGCGGACGTTTTCCTCTGCGGTGGAGGCCTACAGCTATCTTTTGGCCAGCCCCTGCGACATTCTGTTCTGCGACCACGAGCTCGGCGGCCTGGATGCCCTGGGTTTTATCCGAAAGATGAAAACCTCGCCGGTGCTGCGGAAAATTCCCGTGGTCATGGTCACCTTGAAGAACGACCGGCACGACGTGCTGGACGCCGTGGCCGCCGGCTGCTCCGGCTACATCCTGCGGCCATACTCCGATGAAACCTTCGCCCGCCACAGCCAGACCGCGCTGCAGCTGGCCACGTTCAACGAGATTGAACAGCGCCAGCTCAGCGACGCCAAGCTCATGCTGGAAACCGGGGACTTCGATGAAGCCATCGAAGAACTGCAGGAATTGACCAGCGTGGAAGGCGAGGCGCAAAAGATGTATGACCTGGGCTGCCGCCATCTGGCCGAGGAGCGCTACGGGCAAGCCATCATTGCCTTTCAGAAGGCCATCCGCATCAATGACCTGTTCGCCGAGGCGTACGAAGGGCTGGCCGAAGCCTTCAAGCGCAAGGGCGAGATGTCCATCAGCCAGCGTTTCCTCAAGAAAGCCGCCGATATGTTCGCGGAGCTGGACCACATGGAAAAGGTCAAGGAGCTCTTCATCGACATCCTGAAAATGGACGAGCGCGCCGCCAATCCGTTCAATACCCTGGGTGTCAAGCTGCGCAAGGCCGGCAACGTCTTTGGCGCCATCCGGGCCTACAAGCAGGCCCTGGAACTGACTCCAAATGACGAGAACATTTATTATAATCTGGCCAAGGCCTATTATTTCAGCAAGGAAATGGATCACGCCCTGGACTGGGTGATTCAGGCGCTGCAGATCAATCCGGACTTTCAGGAAGCCGGCAACATGTACCGGCACTTGAAGGGCGTGGCCTGGCCGGCCTCTGCAAGTCAGGTCACGCCGCGCGTGGCTTCGGTTCTGGTCAAGGACGATCTGCACCTCAAGGATGCGTGAAAGGAGTGCGGCCTTGGAAGGCAAGGGGAGCTATCTGGAAAACGTGGTGCAGCCAGGGCAGGCGGTCAATCCGTTGCTTGCGCACCTGGGCATTGTCGTTTCCAGACTGGATGCCGAAGCGGCGGTGCTCAGCACCGTGGTCACGCCCGCGCTTCTGCAGGGGGCCGGCGTGCTGGCCGGCGGCGTCATCGCCACGCTTCTGGACGAGGCCATGGCCCACGCCGCCTTGGGCCGGCTGGGCATGCTGCGCATCGCCACGGTGGAGATGTCTGTGCGGTATTTCAGCCCGGTGCAACTTGGCGATGCCGTGGAGGCCAAGGCCTGGATGCAGCGCGAGGGCTCGCGTCTTTTGACCCTGGAAGCGGAATTGTTGCGCAATGCCAGGACACTAGCCGCCAAAGCCGTCGCCACGTTCATCCGGGTTTGACTCTCGCTTTTGACTAAGCGGCCGGCTTGGCGTTATATGATACCAGTGTTGCCGAGACGATTGTTCTTTTCCGCCACCCTTGCGACTGCGCCGGCCCCGCGCCGCCGTGCCGGCCACCCTGGAGCCTGACGTGTCACGTGCCTGGATTCGGGCCAAAAAGCTGGAGTTCGCCCGCGACCTGTTGCGGGACTTCTGCCTGGCAACCCGCGATTTTTCACAGATTTTCGCTGCCTATGAAGCCAGCGGCTCCATAGATTATCTGGCCCTGCGCCAGCTGACCGGCTCCGTGATGAATAAAGGCATCCTCTGGCGCCTCAAGGATACCTCCCACCTGCTCCTGCGCGGCTCGCCCGACTTGCCACAGTTTGCCGAGGATGCGCGGCTGGACAGCTTTCTGGACTGGGCTCTGGGCTATATTTTTCACGAAGTGGTGAAAATTCGCGAGGATGCCCACCAGCACGAGAATTACGTGCCCTGGGTGCAAAGCCTGCAGACCCAGGCCCTGCCCTCCCAGGAGCGCGAGCACGTGGCCTGCATGGTGGACGTGCTGGGGCAGACCCGGGAGAGCCTGGCGCGCGAAATTGCCCGGGTTCGCCGAATTATTGCGGAATGTCTCATGCTTTTCCCGCCGGTGCTGCGCAAGTATCGGGACAGCCCGCTGCTGGCCCGCTTCCTGTTCAGCCAGGAACTCCTGGTGCAGGAAGTGTTTGGGGACAAGCGGGAATATTTGCTGGAAGTGCTCTACGAGGATGACCCGCAGCTGCTGTATCTCCTGGCAGCCCAGAGCCTGCGGCAGGGTGGCTGGTGGGAGCCGGCCCGCGAAGCCTTGGCGCGGGCGCAATCCCTGCGCCCTGAATGCCCCCTGGTGCTGGAAGAAACCTCCCGCATGGCCCGGCTGTGCGCCAAACTCCCCACGGCCCGACGAGGCGCCATCGCATGAGCCGTGCCTTCCTCGCGCCGGGTCGTCCCCAGCCGGCTGCCAGCGGTGCCTCCCTGCTGCCGCAGGGGCTTCCTGTGTACATCTGCGACGCCACCTTCCGCGAGGGACAGCAGGCCGGCCGCAGCTTTACCGTGGAGCAGATCGTTCGTCTGTATGATCTGCTGCATCGCCTGGGTGGCCCTGCCGGGTTCATCCGGTCCAGCGAGTTTTTTTGCTACACAGCCAAGGATCGCCGCGCCGTGGACGCCTGCCGGGCGCTGGGGAGGCCCTTCCCCCGCGTCACGGCCTGGGCCCGCGCCTCCCACCAGGATCTGCAAACCGTGCGGGACATGGAAATCGCCGAAGTCAGCCTGCTGATGAGCGTTTCACCCCAGCACCTGCGGCACAAATTCGGCTGGACGGATGCCCAGGCCACGGACGCCTATCTGGCCGTGCTGGACGAGGCGCTCTCCCTGGGCCTGACCCCGCGGTGCCATTTTGAAGATGTGACCAGGGCGGACGTGCCCGGGTTCTGCATCCCCCTGGCGCGCAGGATCATGGAACGTGCCAGGCAAAGCGGGCGCCCCATTGTCATCCGCCTGTGCGATACCCTCGGGCTGGCCATGCCGTATGCCGGTGCGCCCCTGCCCATGGGCATGGCGGCGTTGGTGCAGGCCTTTGTGCAGGAGGGCGGCGTGCCCGGCGAGCGCCTGGAGTTTCACGGGCACAACGATTTCCACCGGGCCCACGCGAATACCGTGGCCGGCTGGCTGGCCGGTTGCGCCGGCGCCAGCGCCAGCCTGATGGGCCTTGGCGAGCGCACGGGAACGGCCAGTGTGGAAGGCCTGACCGCGGAATACAGTCTGCTGGCCCCTGGGACGGCCTCGGTGGATCTGCACGTGCTGGGCGAGCTGGCCCGCGAACTGGCCGCCATGGGGGTGCCCATCCCGGAGCAGCAGCCGCTGCTCGGCGGCCGCGCCTTTGCCCATGTGGCCGGCCTGCACCTGGACGGCTTGCGCAAATCTGCCGACACCTATGAAGCTTTTGATCCCGACGCCGTGCTTGGCCGGCAGTCGCGGATCATCATCACCGACAAATCCGGCCGGGCCGGGGTGATTGCCTGGCTGGAACAGCGGCTGGGGCTGCAAGACCCCTCCAAGGATGCTCCGTTGGTCACAACCCTGCTGGCCATTATTGCCGAAGCCTATGAGCAGGGTCGGGCAGCACCGTTCTCCGATGCCGAAATGACTGCCATGGCAGCCTTGCTTTCTTCATCTTTGGCGAGTCATCAGGATAATTCGGCGCGCGAACGGATGTTGCAGTCTATGGAACGGGCAATGCGGCTGGTGGCCGGATGCCTCTCGCAGTGTGGGAAAGAGGCTGTTTCAGATTCCAGACCGCTGTTTCACGGCCTGTGCCTGTTGCGCTGTACGGATTCTCATGGCACATGCAAGGCGTACAACAGATGGGGTGCCTGTGCGCCTGGCGAAGCCATGCTTTCGGAACTGCCTGCGGGGGCTCCGGGGCAACTCTTCCCGTGCCTGGAACAGGGCCGCCTGGGCTGGGCCCGGGTGCTGGCCCTGCCGGACGGTGGGCGCCTGGAAACCATCTGGGACCTCATGACCTTCTGGCCGCAGGAGGATGCATGTCCCGGCCGTTCGCCTCGCTGATTCTCCTTGCCGCATGCCTGACCATGGCTGTGCTCTCCGGCTGCGGCGGCAGCTCGGCCACGCGCAGCAATCTCAAAGGCACCTACAAGCCCTATACCATTCGCGGCAAGACGTACCATCCCCTGCTCACGGCGGACGGGTTTACGGAAAAGGGATTGGCGTCCTGGTATGGCCCGGGTTTTCACGGCCGACGCACGGCCTGCGGCGAGGTGTACGACCAGAACCAGATGACTGCGGCGCACAAGATTCTGCCCATGCACACCATGGTGCAGGTGGAAAACCTGGACAATGGCCGCACCACAGTGGTGCGCATCAACGACCGCGGCCCTTTTGTTTCGGAGCGGATCATCGACCTCTCGCACGCCGCAGCCAGGGAACTGGGCGTCACCGGGCCGGGCACGGCGCGAGTGCGCATTGCGGCCCTAGGCGATGTGCCAACGTACCGCAATGGCGACTTCACAGGAACGTTCTTCGTCCAGGTAGGCGCCTTCACCGTGCAGGAGAATGCCCTGCGTCTGCTGTCAGCGCTTCAGGCCGAGGGCAAGCCGGGTTCCCGCATCGTGGAGTCGGACATTGGCGGGCGCCTGTTCTGGCGCGTGCAGATGGGCACGTGGCAGAGTATGTCTGCCGCGGAGAACGCGCGCCGAACGATGCTTTCCCGGTTCCCGGGGGCCTTCGTTATTGCTGATTGAGTTCGGCGCGGAACTTGCGGGAAAGCCGGAAGACCACAACCTTGCGCGGGGGCAGGGTGATGGTTTCATCGGTTTGGGGGTTGCGTCCCTTGCGCGCCTGCTTGTCGTACGCCTCGAACTTGCCGAAGCCGCTGATGAGCAGGGCGTGGTCCTTCTTGATGGCCTGCTTCATGATCTTGAGCAATGATTCGACAATATTTTTGACTTCCGCGCGGTTGCGGTTGGTCTTCTCATAGATGGCGTCGACGATTTCCGCTTTGGTCAGTGTCTTGTCGCTCATAAGGAATCCTTTCAGGGCGCTGGTCGCTGTCTGTAAAAAAACTACGCTGCCGTAATGGCCGCGGCGATACGCTGTGCCATGTCGGCCATGGCGTCTGCACTGGAATAGGGACGTTGCGGCCACAAGGCCAGCCCGTCGTCTGCAAACCGGGGGATGAGATGGAAATGCGCATGCATCACCACCTGTCCTGCGGCAGGGTGATTGTTCTGCATCAGGTTGACGCCATCCGCACCGGTGGCCGCCATCACCCCGCGGGCAACCCGGGAGAGGGCGTCAAGCAACCCGTTGCCCATTGCGGCGGGCAGATCCATCAGGGTCACGTGATGCGACGTGGGCACCACAAGCGTGTGCCCGGGGTGGACTGGATTCAGGTCAAGAAAAGCCAGCACTGTTTCCGTGCGCAGCACCTGTTGACAGGGGATCGTTCCCTGGATGATCTTGCAGAAAATGCAATTGGCATCAACCATATGCACTGCGTCCTTGGGCATGCGCGGCGCGCGTTCCTGATCCAGCATCCGTATGTGGGCTACATTCCCCACCATGCTTCGTCACCAAAACGGAAAATTAGCAATTTTCTTTACGTTGTCAAGTGGTTAGATGGGGTGGCGGAGATGTGACCAAGCAGGCTATGGAATCTTACTCACCGGTATAACTGAATGTATCGGCCAGTTCAAGGCATTTTCCCGGCGCCATTCACTTTTTTCTGTTTTTTCCAGTTCAGGAGAGGTCATGTCGGCTCGTACGCAACGAATACCGTGGCCGGAGCCGCAGGCCCTGCCTTCAGGACGACGCCGGCGCATCTGGCCGGTGTTTTTGCCCTTTGCCGGTTGCTCGCGCCGGTGCGTGTTCTGCGACCAGACACGGCAGACCGGAGTGGGCGAAACGTCCCTGGCGGATGCCTATGAGGCCTTGCGTCGGGGAATGCAGGATGCGGACCCTGCCTCGGCCTGGGATGAGCTGGCCTTCTACGGTGGCAGCTTCACGGCACTGCCGCAGGAGTGGATTGAACGCTTTCTTGATTTGGCCGCGGCATGGAAACAACAGGGCCGCATTGGCCGGGTGCGGTGCTCCACACGTCCGGATGTCGTGGATGCTGCCGGCTTGGCCCGCTGGAAGGCTTTGGGGCTGGACGTGGTGGAACTGGGCGTGCAGTCGTTCCAGGATGCGGCCCTGCAGGCCTGCGCCCGAGGGTATGACGCCGCGTGCGCCGTACGTGCCTGCAGCATGGTGCGCGCGGCAGGGCTGGGGCTGGGCGTGCAACTGATGCCAGGATTGCCGGGACGCCGCCCCGGCGATGTGGAGCGCGATGTGGCCGAAGCCCTGGTCCATGCCCCGGAAGGGCTGCGGCTGTATCCCTGCCTGGTCATTGAAGGAACAGCTCTTGCTAGACAGTGGCGGCAAGGGAAATTTGTCCCCATGCCCCTGGAGGCCGCGGCCTGGGCGATGGGACGGGCGATTCTGCGTTGCTGGGAGCAGGGTGTGCCACTCTGGCGTATCGGGGTGTTGGAGCAGCCGGGCTTTGCGCCGCACGTGCTGGCCGGTCCGCATCACCCCGCAGCGGGAACCATGGCCAGAAGCCGGGCGATCTTTTTGTGGTTGCGCAGGATATTGCATCAATACGGCCCCCCTGCGCGGGTCCTGCTGCCCAGGCGGGTTGGCGGAGAACTCTGGGGAATAGGCGGGGAGTTGCTGCCACGGTATGCCCGGTTGGGCATGCACAGGGGCCTGTTGCGGTGGCATGATCAAGGCTGGATGGAGTGGCAAACGTGAATGTGCTGTTGCTGGAAAGTCCGCGGTTCTACCATGTGTTCAAAGCCCAGGGCTGTGAGGTGCTGTGCCTGAGTCCGCATCCTGCGCCGCATGCGGGCGTCGATCCCCGGGATTTCGTGCAGCTGACGCGGATGTGCCACCGTCGCGAGCTGGAATCTCTGTTGCAGGCCCGGCAATTCATGCCGGATCTGGTGCTGTGGTGCGACCACGGCTACCTGCCTTCGATCTTTGGTTTCGAGGCCCTGGAGTGCCCCGTGCTGGGGCTGACCATCGATGACTATTGCAACCCCTGGCACATCCCCTTTGCCGCGGCGTTCGACAAGGTCTTTGTGGCCCAGAAGGACTATGTGCCCGTGTTCAATCAGGCCGTGCGCCCTGACGTGGCGGTGTGGAGTCCGCTGTTTTGCGACGAGCGCGTGGATACGGATCCCGGACTGGCGCGGGACATTCCCGTCAGCTTTGTGGGCACACTGCAGCCGAAGAACATTCCGCAACGCCTGCCGTTCCTCAAACGGTTCAAGGAACTGGCCCCCTTGGTGCTGCTGCAGGGACGCTACGCACCCATCTTTCAGCGTTCGCAGATTGTCCTGAACCAGACCGCGGCCGGGGAGTTGAATTTCCGCCTGTTCGAGGCCTCGGCCTGTGGCGCGGCGGTGCTCACCGAGGTTGGGGAAAACGGGCTTGAAGAGCTCTTCCAGCCAGGCGAGACCATGCTGCCGCCCTATCCCCGGGGCGATGCCCCGGCGGCGGCGGCCATTGCCAGGGAGTGGCTTGCCCGTCCCGAAGCGCTTCTTCGCATCGGGACGCAGGCCAGGGAACTGGTCCGGCGCGAGCATTCGCTGCAGGTGCGGGCACGGCAGCTTGTGGCCGAAGCCCTTCGCCTGCGGCAGGAGGATGCCCTGCCGCGCCGGCAGGCCAGGCAGGGCTGGATCCGCCAGGAACTGGCCAAGGCCTGCGCCTTTATTGCCGCGGAGCTGGTGCAGCCGGAATTTGCCAGAATGCAGCAGACCTACCTGAATCTGGCCAAGGCCTATCCCACCATGCGGGACCAGCTGTAAGGGATTACCCGGCCGGGGTTAGCCCACTGCCGCCTCAGGCAGTTCCACGTCAATACGATCTGCCTCCTCCTTGCGCAGGGCGACAAAATAGCCGCCGATCCGGACTTCGATGGGGTCGCCCAGCGTGGCCACGCGCACCACTTCCACTTCCGCACCGGGCAAGAACCCGAGATCCAGCAAGCGCTGACGCACGGCGCCGCACGCTCTGTGACGCCGAACCCGGCAGGCGCATCCTTTGGGCGCATGCCGCAGGGTGAGGGCATCGCAGGTTTCGGCTGCGGTCTCGCGGCTGTCCGGTGCGGCCCCTCGTTGCCGATTTCTGTGTCGTTTCCCGAACATGACGTCCTCCGGTAAATTAGTGGCAAGAATTGGTTGACGAGATGGTGATAATGAAATTAATTATCCCGGTCAACGAGGTTTAACGCGCCGAGCCGCTCGCGGGTGCCCGAAATTGAACAGTTTTGGAGGCAACAGGCCGGATTGTTTTTAGTGTTGACAATGAAAATCAATATCGATAAATAACCACCTGTCCTTCCACGTTGGTGTCATCGGGACGCCAGGGGGGAGTGCGGGGAACGATTTAGGGAAAGTCCCTAACCCGCGTGTGGCGCGCGGGGATTTTCCTTGCCCTGTCCGCTGAGGATGCCATGCCCGGGCGCTGCCCGATGTCTTGCAACGATCTGCCCAAGGAGAAATGCAATGCGTACCCTGCTGACTGCGATGTTCTGTGCGGCCTTCCTGGCCTCTGCCTCTCTGGCCTTTGCGCACACCCCCCTGTGCTCTTGTTTTGACAATGGCGATGGCACGGTGATGTGCGAGGGTGGCTTTTCCGACGGTTCTTCGGCCTCAGGCGTGAAGATGGTGGTCAAGGACGCTTCCGGCGCAGTGCTGGAGGAAGGCAAAATGAGCGAAGTGAGCGAATTTACGTTCAAAAAGCCCGCCGGTGACTTCACCGTGAATTTCGAGGGTGGCGAAGGCCACTCCATTGTGATCAAGAGCGCGGACATCAAATAAGTGACTTTTGCCGCACCATACTGAAAAAGACTGTCACATTCATTTTCGAACAGCCTCAAGGAGGTCGCATGCAACGTCGTACGGTTCTGCGCAAGGTGATGCTGGCCATGGTGATGGCCCTGGCCATCCCCGCCACGGCCCATGCTCATTTCCAGATGATGTACACGCCGGAGATCGCCCTGTCGGAAGGCGGGGAGATGGTGCTGAAGATTGTCTTTACCCATCCCTTCGAAGCGGGCCACACCATGGACATGGGTCCGGTGCAGGAGTTCTATGTGCTCCAGCAGCGCGGCTCCGAGGGCGAGCCCAAGAAGGTGGATCTCAAGCAATACCTCAAGGAAATCAAGTGGAAGAGCCTCACCAACAGCGGGGTGGCCTATGAGGCCGTGCTGCCCAAGACCGTGGTCCGCTCCATGGGCGACTATGTTTTCGTGCTCGTGCCTTCCCCCTACCTGGAAAAGGAAGAGGACGCCTACATCCAGCAGATCACCAAGCTGGTGGTGAATGTGGGCGGCGTGCCTGGCAACTGGGCCAAGCCCGTGGGCCTGCCGGCGGAAATCGTGCCCTTTGACAAGCCGTACGCCAACTGGGCCGGCGGTGTGTTCCGCGGCCAGGTGCTCTCCGAGGGCAAGCCTGTGGCCGATGCCGAGCTGGAAGTGGAATACATGAACCACATGCCTGATATGAAGGCCAACGCCTTCCAGGCCAAGGCTGCCGTGAAGGCCCCCAACGATTGCATGGTGACCATGGGCGCCAATGCCGATGGCCAGGGCGAGTTCACCATTGGGCTGGCCAAGGCCGGCTGGTGGGGCGTGTGCGCCTTGGGCGCCGGCCCGGCCAAGGAATACGAAGGCAAGGAACTGTCCCAGGATGCCGTGATCTGGGTCAAAGCCTTTGAAATGAAGTAACTGTTCCCTGTTTCTCCCTGCCAAAGCGCCCCGGGAATCCCGCCTGGGGCGCTTTGGCTCCTGTGTCGGATTTCGCATGGCCCACGCAGGAGCCATAGCCCAAGGACCTGTGCCATGTTGTATGATAAATCCTGGTATTTGTTGGACATGGGGAGCCTCGACACCCCCGCGTGCCGCTGCACCTGCTCGTCCATTCACCAGTTCGCCGAATCCCTGGGCTGCGCCATCGACGCCAAGGATCATCACACCCGCTGCCACTCCGAGCAGGTTGCCGTGCTGGCCCTGGCTCTGGCCCTGGAGCAGGGCGCCTCGCGCGAACTGGCCACAGCCATTCACATTGCCGGGCATTTGCACGATTTGGGTAAAATCGCCGTGCCCGACCATATTTTACTCAAGGAAGGCCCCCTCACGCCGCAGGAATGGGAGATCGTCAAGCGGCATCCTGAAGCCGGCGCGCGCATCGTCGCCCCGGTCAAGGCCCTGAATGGTGAGACGGGCATTTCCACCATGATTCTGCATCACCATGAGCGGTACGATGGAAGCGGCTACCCGTATGGTCTCGCAGAACTCTCCATCCCCTATGGCGCGCGCGTGCTGGCTGTGGCAGACTGTGTGTCAGCCATGATGCAGGACCGCCCTTACCGTCGAGGAACCTCGCTGCTGGATGCGGCGGAAGAGGTGCACGTGCAGGCCGGCCGGCATTTTGATCCTGACGTGGCGCTGAGCTTTCACAACATCGTCAGTGTGTTCAAGCGGCAGAGCCCCCGACATGACGATGTGCATTTCTTCCAGTACCTTGCCGGGTTGCATGCTGTGCGGGATGCGCAGCCCGACGATGCCGAGGAGGCAGCATGAGCCAATTTTTCAAGGTTGTTCACGCCGTGCCAGGACGGGTGCGGGTGCGCAGTGGCCAGCACGGTGACGGCTTGCAGCAAGCCCATGCGGCCCTCACGCAGCTGCCAGGCGTGCGGCATGTCCGCGTCAACCCGGCCTGCCGCAGTCTGGTGGTGGTGTTCGACCCGGAACAGCTGGAACAATCCGGCCTGCTCGCCGCGATCAATGCTCCAGTCAGCACGCAGCCGGATCACTGCCGGCTGTCAGATACTCTGGAACAATGCGCCTGCCCATCCCGCGCCAGTGTGGAGCCCACCCTGCGGCCCCACGCCGTGCGTTTCGGGGTGCTTACCGCCGCCGGCTTGTGGATGCTGGGCCGCAAGGTGTTGCTCTCGGCGGCTGCGCCGGGCTTGTTGTCTCCAGTGGGGGCGGCAGTGCTTTACGGGGCGCTGCCGCTCCTTAAAAAGATGATCCAGGACTTCCGGCGCGGCAAGGTCAGCCTGGAGTCTTTCCTGGGCGGGGCCATTGTGGCTGCGGCCGGGGCCGGCGAAGTGGCCACGGCCCTGGAGGTGCTCTGGATCAGCGCCGGATCCGACCTGCTCACGGCGCACATGGCCCGGCGTTCCCGCCGCAGCATCAAGGCCATGCTCAAGGAAACCGCCCATCACACTTTCGTGCTGCGTGACGGTGTGGAGGTGGAAACGCCCACGGCCCAGCTGCAGCCCGGCGATATCCTGGCCCTGCACGCCGGGGAGCGCATTCCCGTGGATGGGCCCGTCATCGAGGGCGAGGCCCTGGTGGACGTCTCTTCCATGACCGGCCGGTGTGATCTGGAGCCCTGCAGCGACGGCCACTATGTCTATGCCGGCAGTGTGGTCCGCCGCGGAGTGATCCACGTTCGGGCCGAGTGCGTGGGTGAGGAGACCTATTTGGCCAGAATTTTTGAAAAGGTCGAAGCCGGCCTTTCCCATCGGGCCGACATTGAGCAGATGGCCGACGGGCTCGCCCGCAAAACCATTGTCATCGGCTTCATCGTCACGGCGGGTACCCTGGTTTTCACGCAGAGCCTGTGGCGGGCCTTTACAGTGCTGCTGGTCATGGCCTGCCCCTGCGCCACGTCCCTGGCGGCCTCCACGGCCATCAATTCGGCCATCGCCGGCGGCGCCCGGGAGCGGATCATCTTCAAGGGCGGCCGGCCGCTGGAACGCTTTGCGCAGGTGGACGCCGTCTGTCTGGACAAGACCGGCACCCTCACCGGCGCCCGGCCGACCTTGTCCGCCATCCATACCATGAACGGCCTGGATGAACGCGGCGTGCTGCAGCTGGCCCTTTCTGCGGAAGCGCATAACCACCACCCGCTGGCCGAAGCCATCAAGGATCACGGCGTCGCCCTGGGCCTGACACCGCAGGGGCACGAGCGCTGCGAGTATTTTCTAGGGCAGGGGGTGCGCGCCGTGGTGGATGGCCAGGACGTGCTGGTGGGCAACTACAAGCTGTTGCAGCGGTTTGACACGCCGTTCCCCCATGGCGACCTGCGGGTCAGCGCCATGCAGGCAGACGGGCTGACCGTGCTGTACCTGGCCCAGGGCGGAGAGGTGCGGGGGCTCTTTGGCATCCAGAACCCCGTGCGCAAGGATGCCGCACCCGTGGTCCGGTATTTCCAGGGCCGTGGTGTGGATGTGCATCTGGTGACTGGCGATGAAGCCCTGACCGCGCAGGCCCTGGCGCGGGACTTGCGCATTCCCAATCTGCTGGTCTCGGCCATGCCCGAGGACAAGGCCCGGCTCATGGCAGAGCTCAAGGCCCGTGGCAAACGGCCGGCCATGGTGGGCGATGGCGTGAATGACGCCCTGGCCATGGTGGAGGCGGAAGTGGGCGTGGCCCTGGGCTCTCATGGCAACGAAGCCGCTCTGGAAGCCGCAGATATCGCCCTCATGGGCGAAGACCTGGAAGGCGTGATGAAGGCGCATCGGATTTCGCAAAAAACCATCAACATCATACACCAAAATTTCTGGATGGCCACGGGCAGCAACATCCTGGGCGGGCTGGCCGGGGCACTCGGGCTGCTTGGCCCCGTGGCCGCCGGGCTGCTGCACATCGGTCATACGTCGGCGGTGTTGCTTAACTCAGCGCGGTTATTGAAGGTGGAAAAAAATGTTGAGCGCCCAAAAACGCTGAAAGAAGTTGGAATCGTGACACAATCTGTGTGAGGTCAATAATCATTGCAAATATCACGGGTTGCCAACCGTGAAGAGATACCACAAACCTGTACCATCGACGCCGGGTTTTGAGGGGAATTGGTGCAATCCGGCTCCATGAAAGGCCGCGGTTCCGCGGCAAGCGGTTACAGGAAGGAAGCACGACATGAATCCATCTGATTTGCTGGTGCTGCGCCAATATGCCCGCGTGGCGCATCACATTCCTGGGCGGTTGCGGCTGGTATTCGATCCGGCCATCCAGAAGCACCCGTCTTTTTCCACGCTGCGGGACTCGGTGGAACTGTTGGCCGGCATCAAGCACACGCGGGTCAACATCATGGCCAAAACCATGGTGCTGGAATACGCGACGGACATTATTTCCTTTGAGTTGCTGCAGGCGGTTTTTGCAGAACAATCCTCAGACGAACACGTCCTTGCCTGCGCGCTGCAGCTCGTTTCTCCCGGCGAGCAACGCTGCGTGCAGTAACCAGTGTCACCCCAGCATCCACAAGGAGCAAAAGGCATGAACGAGATGGGTACTCCCCAGTACGCCCCGCAGCCTGCCCCCCAATATGCGCCCCAGTACGCCGCTCCGGCGGAGCTGGCTGCGGCCGGGCAGATGTATGGGCAGGAACAAATGGCCGCCCCAGCCCAACCGATGGGTCAGTATGCGGGCCAGCCCCTGCTGCAGTACGGCCCGGCAACGCAGCCGCCGGCATCCCCCGTGGCCCCTCAGGCAGTCCAGGCCATGGGCCCGGCAGAACAGGCCGCCGCACCGGTACAGCCCGAGGCCGAAGGCGGCTGGCAGTATGGCAAGAAAAACAGCGGCGAGGCGGAAGCGGGCAAGTCCTGCGATGCGGGCGAGCCCCAGGCGCCTGCGCAGATGGGTGCCCCGATGCCTGGCCAGATGCCTGGCCAGATGCCTGGCCAGATGCCGGGCCAGATGCTTGGCCAGCCCCAGTACATGTATCAGGCGCCGCAACAGGCCATGCCTGAACAGGGCCAGTACATGTACCAGGGTCCGGCCATGCAGGCTCCCGTGCAGGGTGCTCCGCAAGGCGCTTCGCAGGGTGCTCCGCAAGGTCCGGTCCAGGCTGGACCGCAATCTGGGCAGTACATGTCCCAGGGCCCGGCTCCTCAAAAAACACCTTTGCATGAACAATACATGTACCAGTCCCCGCCTCAACAGCCGGCCCAGTACATGTACCAGGCCCCTTCCCGGCAGCCTGCCCAGGCCGCGCAATATATGTACGGTCAGGCCCAAATGCCTGGGCAAATGCCTGGAGCAACGCAGGGTGCAGCGTCGCAGGGCGGCGGACACGGCGGCTCCGGTGGCGGATGCGGCTGTGGCGGACATGATGCCTCCGCCCAGGCTGGCCAGGCTGGCCAATCTGGCCAGTTCGCGAGCATGGGCATGCCCCAGGGCTTCGGGCACATGATGGGTTTGGTGAATGACATCATGAGTGGCCGCACGCCCAACCCCACCAGCATGATGGGCATGTTGGAAAGTTGTTCCATGCAGTTCTGGAAGGGCGCTGCCGTGGGCGCGGCCCTGTCTATCCTGCTGACCAACAACGCCGTGAAGGACGCCCTGGCCGGCATGGTCGGCGGGCTCGTCGGCTCCAGCCAATCTTCCGCTCCCGAAGGAGAATAAGAGAATGAGCAAGCAGAATTACGCCGTTTCCGCCACTGTGGTTCCTGTTTCCCGTGTGGCCATGGGCGCTGGCGCGTTTGGCGCCGTGGTGGGCGCCACCGCCGGCCTGGCCGAAGGCATTGCCGGTTACCGTGCCGGGACCATGGATAAGCAGCAGGCCGCTGTGCACACTCTCAAGGAAGCCGGCGGCACCGGTCTGGCCGCCGCAGCCGGCGCGGCCGTGGCCTCCACCGTGGGCCTGGGCGGCATTGTGGGTCTGGTGAGCATGATCGCCGTGGGCACTGCCGTGAAGTACGTCTGGAACAATGCCATGTCTGGCGCGTGCAAGGCTGCCGTGGCGCCTGCTCCTGCCGAGCCCGCCATCGCCACGCCTGAGGGCAAGGGCGGCAAGGTCGTCAAGCAGTAAGGGGAAATCTGATGAGCCAGCACTACTACACTTCCTATCCGCCCCAGTATGCGGCCCCGCAATACCAGCAGGTCCCGCAATATCAGCAGTATCAGGCCCAGGATCCCAACCAGTACGCCGCCGGCATGTGCACCTCGCCTGAGGGGCTCAAGAGCTGGTTCAACGTCACGGACAAGCACTATCTGGCCGGCCTGGCCGCCGGTGCGGCCGTGGCGCTGGTGCTGACCAATCCCACGGTGCAGCAGGCCCTGGTCAAGGGCGCCGTGAAGCTCTGGACCTCGGTGCAGGGCTCCATCGAGGAGATCAAGGAAAAGGTCGAGGACGTCAAAGCAGAAATGAGCCAGAAAAATGGGTAACGGCGCAGGGTTGCCATCATCAGGTCAATGCGGCCGCCAGACCGGGGGTATGGACTCCAGGACCCTGGCCAAGCACGGCATGACCGTCTCGCTGGCGGCCCTGGTGGCCACGGGCTTTATCCGGGGCACCACCTCCCGGCGGCTGCATCTGGCTGCCGGGGTGGCCCTGGTGGGGTTCTCCCTGTGGCATCATTCCCTGTACCCGTCGCCCAATCGCAAAGGATGATCGAATCATGACCACCGCCACGTTCAGCAGCCCCCAGAGCCGTTTGCGGGTGGCGCACGAAATCCCCGGCCGGGTTCGTTGGCACGGGCCGATGTTTCTCGATCCGGAGCTGGATGCGGAATACCTGCAGGCTCGTCTGCAGGCTCTGCCCGGCGTGCGGAGCTGCCGCATCAACCGCAAGGCCCAGTGCGTGGTGGTGGAGTATGCTTCGGAATCCGCCCGGAGCAAGGCCCTGGAGCTTCTGGAACGCCTCCCCGAGGAGGCGTTCCACTCCGGGTTCCGGGATGTGGTGCGGCCGTCGTTTTACCCGGTGGCCGTGCGCGGGGCCGCCCTGGCCCTGAATCTTTTCCTGCCACGGCATCTGCGGGCAGTGCTGGCCTGGACCCTGGGCACGCCGGTCATCGTCGAGGGCGTGCACAGCCTGCTTACCGAGGGCGTGCGGGTCAAGGTGCTGGATGCCACAGTGGTGGGGGCCTCGCTGTTGCGCGGGGATTATCTGACCAGTTCCCTGGTGGTGGCCGTGCTTTCCCTGGTGGAATACCTGGAAGCCCGGCTGGAGAATTCCTCCACCGACCTCCTGAGCACCCTCATGCGACCGCAGGCGGAGTTCGCCTGGGTCCTGCGCGATGGGGCCGAGGTGCAGCTGGCCGTGAGAGAAATCGAAAAGGGCGACCGCGTGGTCTGCGGCCCTGGCGAACTTATTCCCGTGGATGGCGAGGTGGTCGAGGGCGAGGCCTCGGTGAACACCAGCTCCATCAGCGGGGAGGCCGCGCCGGCTCATTACAAGCCGGGAACCATGGCCTTGTCCGGGGCTGTGGTGGAGGAGGGCAAGCTCATCATCGCCGCCGAAGAGGTGGGCGAGGGCACGCGGCTGGCGCGTATCAACCGGTTTTTGCAACAGTCGCTGCGGGCCAAATCGGCCACGCAGGAGAGCCGGGCCAACCTGGCCGACCGCCTCGTGCCCATCACCTTTGGGCTCGGGGTGCTCATGTGGCTGGTGACGCGGGACATCCGCCGTGCCGCCTCGGTACTGACCGTGGACTTCTCCTGCACCATCAAGCTGGCCAGCCCCGTGGCCGTGCGCAGCAGCATGTACGCGGCCGGGCATGCCGGCGTCATCTTCAAGGGTGCGCAGGCGTTGGAAGATTTTGCCGCGGTGGACACGATTGTCTTCGACAAGACCGGCACGCTGACCAGTGGTGAGCTGGCCGTGACCTCCGTGGTCTCCACGGTGCAAAGCGGGCTGGATGAGAATGGCCTGCTGGCCCTGGCTGCGGCGGCAGAAGCGCACTACGGGCACCCCGTGGCGCGCGCCGTCACGGCCGAGGCCACCCGGCGCGGGGTGGAGGTGCCGTCCACGCCGCAGGTGGAGTTCATCGTGGCGCATGGCGTGTCGGCCATGGTGGAGGGGCGGCGCGTGCTGGTGGGCAGCCGGCATTTCATTGTGGAAGACGAACAGGTGGATGCCTCGGCCCTGGAGCATCAGGCCGATCACCTGCGGGCCAGGGGCAACACCGTGCTGTACGTGGCCATGGACGGGCAGCTGGCCGGCATTGTGGGCCTGGCCGACGCCATCCGCCCTGAGGCGCGCGAAACCCTGCGCCAGCTGCGGGCCATGGGCATTGACCGCATGGTGGTCCTCACCGGGGATCACCTGCAGACCGCCAACAACCTGTTGCGCGAGCTGCCGGAACTGGATGCCGCCCACGCCGAACTCAAGCCTGAGGAAAAGGCGGCCATGGTCAGGGAGCTGGTTGATTCCGGCCGGACCATCGCCTACGTGGGCGACGGTCTCAATGACACCCCGGCCATGATGCTGGCCAAGGTGGGCGTGTGCATGCCCAAGGGGGCGGATCTGGCGCGCGACACCGCCCAGGTGTTGCTGCTGCACGAGGATATCCACAGCCTGGCTGCTGCCCGGGCCATCGCCCGGCGCCTGGATGTTTCAGTCAATCAGACCTTCTGGGGCGCGGTGGGCGTGAACGGCGCCATCCTGGCTCTGGCTGCGGCGGGCCGCGGCGCGCCGGCGCTGTGGGCCACCCTGCACAACGGCTTCACCCTCGGCGTGCTCGGCTGGGCAGCGGCGCGGAACCTTCGCGCCCCCACACTGCCCGACCTGCCGGCCCAATCCCGCCGGTCTGCGACTGCGGTCTCGTCCCGGCGCGCCCTGCAAGATACCGGCGATTCCACCCCTGCCATTGAGGAGGCCCCGCACGATGTGGCGACGAATCTGTGATTGGTTGTCCGATTTGGGTATTCGTACCCAAATTCGTACCCTGGTATTGATAAGCATATTCATTCCGGCTCTCATTTGTCTCGTGCAGCTGGAAACCTCGCACGGCCAGCACGAAGGGGTGGGCGCGCAGGGCGTTTCGCAGGCGGAACATGTCAGCGCCGGGATCATCATGTACATGGCAGCCTGGGTACTCTTGTATTTCCCGGTCTGCAAAGCCCTGGAAGAGATTGTGGCCCTGCGCAACATCACCCTGTGCAACAACTTCTGCCGCAGCCTGCAGGAGGGCAAGGGGCTGCAGGATCTGCATCTGCCGCCCGAGCGCGGCGCGGAAAACGATTTCATCCGCCTCAAGCGCAACATGTTCTGGATGGGCCGCTCCCTGCTGGACCGCGAACATCGCATCGCCGGCATGTTGTCCGAACTGGAGGAGGCCCAGCGTCAGGTGATGGACAGCATCGAATACGCCAGCGCCATCCAGCACCAGATGCAGATCCCTGCGGCAAGGCTCACAGACTATGTGGTGGATGGCTACATCCTCTGGAAGCCCCGTGACGTGGTGGGCGGCGATTCCTACTGGCTGCGCCGCACACCGGGCGGCGTGTTCGTGGGGGTGTTCGATTGCACTGGCCATGGGGTTCCCGGCGCGTTCATCACCCTCATTGTCCACAGCATGCTGGACAACATGGATCTGACCACCATGGAGGGCCACCCGGGCAGGGTTCTGGAGTCCCTGAACCGCAAGCTCAAAGCCTTTCTTGGGCAGAACGGCGAGGCCACCGGGACGGGCAAGCGCTCCAACGACGGGCTTGAGATGGGCCTGTGCTGGCTGCCCAATGACACTGCGACCATGTGTTACGCCGGGGCCGGCATCAGCGCGTTTCTGGTGGCAGACGGGGAGACGCGGGAGCTCAAGGCCGAGCGTGTCGGCATCGGCTACCGCGAGGCCCCGCAGGACCATGCCTACGCCGAACAGTGCCTTTCCCTGGAGGGCATTGCAGGCGTGCACCTGGCCACGGACGGGCTCTTCGACCAGGTGGGCGGGGAAAAGAACCTCCCCTTTGGCAAGCGGCGGTTTTTGAAACTTATTGCGGAATATGGCGGGCATCCCTTCAGTGCGCAGCAGGCTGGCATCTGGGAGCTCTTTGAGTCGCATCGCGGGCTCTCGGCCCGGCGGGACGACGTTACCGTCCTCGGCTTTGCGCCGGGACGCGTCGCAAGGGAGAGGGCATGAATTCCATGGCGCATGACGAATTGGCATCCACCGAAACCACCTCAAAAAGCTATTTGCTGACGGCGCTGGCCGGGCAGCAGAACGCCGGCAAGTCCACGGTGTTCAACATGCTCACCGGCGCCAGCCAGTATGTGGCCAACTATCCCGGCGTGACCGTGGAAAAAAAATCCGGCCGCTACCGGGATGGCGAGCTGCGCGTGGAGGTGGTGGACCTACCCGGCACATACAGCCTGACCTCTTTCTCCCTGGAAGAGCGCGTGGCCCGGGATTTTTTACTGCAAGACAAGCCGGACTGCATCGTGAACATCATGGATGCCTCCAACCTCTCCCGCAGCCTGATGCTCACCCTGCAGCTGCTGGAGCTGGGAAGGCCGGTGGTGCTGGGTCTGAACATGATGGACGTGGCCACCGCCCATGGCATGCACATTGATGTGGAACGGTTGTCCCACATTCTGGAGGCGCCGGCCGTGCCCCTGGTGGGGCGCAAAGGCGTGGGCCGCAAGGAACTGGTCGAGGCGGTGACCGGGGCCGGCATGCACGGCCAGTCCCGCATCCACCTGCCCTTGCAATATGGAGACCTGGAAGAGACGGTGGGCGCCCTGGAGCACGCCCTGCGCAACAATTCCCGCCTGGAAGCGTCCTACCCCATCCGCTGGATGGCCGTGAAGCTGCTGGAACATGACGAGATGGTCCGCACCCTGGTGCTGGAGAATCATCCCGACGCCGAAGCCATCCTCAAGCAGGTGGATCAGACCGCTGCCGCCTTTGAGCAGGCTGCGCAGCTGAGTGTTTCGGATTACATCCTGGCCCGCCGCCATGCACGGGCCCAGGAAATCGTGGCCGAATGCATCAACCGGCCCGCCGGCCACAAGGCCACCTTGTCCGAGCGCCTGGACCGCGTGTTGCTCAACCGCATTCTGGCGCCGGTCTTTCTGGTGCTCACGGTGTACTGCATTTATCAGGTGTCCATTGTGCAGGGCTATGAGCTGACCAAATATACGTGGCCGTATCTGGCGTCCTTCCGGGGCTTTGTGGGGGATTTGCTGCCCATTCCCGGTCTGGTTGAGGACGGACTCCTGCGCTCGCTGGTGCTCTGGTGTGTGGACAGCGCCAATACCCTGCTGAACTATCTGCCCATCTTTTTCATTCTCTTTGCGCTCATCGCCATGCTGGAAGACTCGGGATACATGGCGCGCATTGCGTTTATCCTGGACCGCATCTTTCAGCGTTTTGGACTCCATGGACAGAGCACCCTGCCGTTCATCCTGGGCGGGGTGTTTGCCGGCGGCTGTTCCGTGCCGGGGATCATGGCCACCAAGGGCATTCCCGACGAACGCTCCCGCATGGCCACGATTCTTACCGTGCCGTACATGAACTGTCTGGCCAAAGTGCCGCTGTATACCTTGCTGGTGAACATCTTTTATCCTGGAGAAAAGAGCTTTGCCCTGTTCTTTATCTCCACTGTCACCATTGTCATGGCGCTGATTATCGCCTGGATTCTCACGCACACGGTGTTGCGGTCCAAGGAAAGCGCGCCATTTGTGATGGAAATGCCCACATACCACCTGCCGACCATCCGCGGGGTGGCCACGCGGACCCTGCAGCGGACCTGGGAATACATCCAGAAGGTGGGAACCATCGTGCTGGCCGTGAGCATCTGCATCTTTGCCCTGCTCCAGTTTCCGGCCCTGCCGGATGCCGTCATGGCCAAACATGAGCAGGCCATGGAAGAGGCGTACACCACCTTCCAGCAGGCCGTGAAGGGCACGCAGTTTGCCGAAATGCTGGCCGATCGGGGCCAGGTGCTGGAACTGATGAACTATTCCAGCCGGTTCACCGCCGCAAGACTCAATGCCGGTGGTGGCATGGACGCCGTGCTGGCCGATTATGAACAGCAGAACCAGGTGTTCTTCAACTTTCTCAAGCCGGGCAAAAAGGAGAAGGACGAACGCACCGTAGGCACGGCCGTGGCCCAGCTGATGAACTCCCGCAAGGAGCTGCAGCGGGTCATCAAGGACCAGCGGATTGAGAATTCCTTCTTCGGCCGCCTGGGCCGGGCCCTGGAACCGGTGACGCAGTTTGCCGGCTTTGACTGGAAGATCAACATCGCCCTCATCAGCTCTTTTGCGGCGCGGGAATCCAGTGTGGCCACCCTGGGCGTGCTCTTCCAGCAGGGAGCGGATGAAGGCGGCACCCTGGAGGCCCGCATGGGCGCCCAGAGCACCGAGGCCGGCATGACGCCCCTGCATGCCCTGGCGCTGATCATCTTCTTTGCCCTGTATCCGCCCTGTTTCGCGGCCACAGTCATGGTCAAGGTGCAGACAGGCTCGTACAAGTGGATGCTCTTTGCCATCATTTTCCCCTCAGCCGTGGGCATTGTGGTGGCCAGCGTGGTCTTTAGCCTGGGCTCGGCCCTGGCCGTGTCCGGGTATTTGATGATGCAACTGTTCTATGCGGCGATGGTATGCATCGCCCTGGGGCTGGGGATCTTCGCCGGGCGCTCACCGGTGGAGGGCATCGGGCGTTCGCTGCGTCCGCGTCAATATGCCCCACAATCGAGATGAGACCTTGGAGAGTGGAATGAACCAGACATGCATTGCCTCGTATCCCGCAGTGTTGCAGGACCTGCATGAGTTTTACGAGTCCCTGAAGCGCGAGGGCATCCTGTTCTGCTACAGCGGCCCCACCAGCCAGTCGCTGGTGGAAGGCATTGGCGACCTGCTCAAGCAGCGCATGGCCGTGGAAGAAGCCGGCATGACCGTGACGCGGAACATTTTTGCCATCTTTATCGAACAAATGCAGAACATCCTGCATTATTCCGCAGAAACCATGCCCCCCCGCGAGCAGTCCGGCGTGGAGGAAATGCGCCACGGCGTGGTGGTGGTGGGCCGGGAAAGCGAGGCGGACCGGCGGTTCTTCGTGCTGTGCGGGAATTACATCCAGAAGGAAAAAGGCCAGATGCTCGCCAACCGGCTGGAATCCATGCGCACCATGAGCAAGGAAGAGCTGAAGGCCCTGTACAAGGAAATGCGCCGCAAGGAGCCGGCTACGGAAGACAGCAAAGGCGCCGGCCTGGGTTTTCTGGAAATGGCCCGCAAGGCCAGCCGCCCTCTGGACTACTGCATTGCGGACATTGCCGAAGGGTTGTCGTTCTTTTCCGTCAAGGCGGTGGGGTAGGCCATGGAGGATCTGATTATCAAGGGCGCCAAATCCAGCCCGGCCATCGAGTTCCTCGCTGCGTCGGGCACCTTGTCCATCCGTGGGGAATCCTACCCTGAGCACGCCGTCAAATTCTATGAGCCGGTGCTGCACTGGATTCGTGAGTTCCTGGAAACCCAGGCCCTGCCGCTGCAACTGACCATGGACATCGTCTACTTCAACAGCTCCAGCTCCAAGATTCTGATGAATCTCTTTGACATGCTGGAAGAAGCTGCCGCAGGCGGACGCGAGATCCAGGTGGTCTGGCGGTATCACGAGGAAAATGAAATCGCTCAGGAATGTGGTGAGGAATTCAAGGAAGAAACGCAATTCCTGCGTTTCGAGTTGCAGTCGTACGGAGACACATAACCATGAACGCCTTCGCACTCGGCTTTCAGGAGGAAGAGCGCGTTATCTCGCGCTGCAGAAGCTGCCTTGAGCATGCGGAGCATGCAGATTGCCCCATGCGAGAGGAATTCATCTTCCTCCTGGCCGAGTACGAGAAGCTCTTTCGTCAGAGCATGCGGCTGGTCAAAATGGGCGACCGCATGCAGCAGAAACTGGCGGGGTTGAACGATACACTGGAACGCAAACAGGAAGAGTTGTTGCGCCTGGCGGCCACAGACGTGCTGACCGGCCTGGCCAACCGCAGGGCGTTCATGGATGCGGCGCACACAGCCCTTTCCCGTGCCGCACGGCACAACCTGCCCCTCTCCCTGTTTCTTGTGGACGCCGACCACTTCAAGCAGATCAATGACTCCTACGGCCACGATGCCGGCGACCTTGTCCTCAAAAATATTGCCGTCATGGGCAAGGCCTCCCTGCGCGCCGAAGATCTCTTCGCCCGCTTTGGCGGCGAGGAGTTCGCCGCGCTGCTGCCGGATGCGGAACTCCCGGAAGCCCTGGCAGCTGCCGAACGCCTGCGGCACAACATGGCCCAGTGCGCTGTGGCCGTCCAGGGCCGCCGCATTCGCTACACCGTGAGCGTCGGGGTGGCCACCCTGGGCTCTTGCGCAACGCAGGGCACAGCAGTGGATACCGTGGATCGTCTCATCAAGGCTGCGGACGAAGCCCTGTACCGGGCCAAGGCCGCAGGCCGCAATACGGTGGCGGCACTTTCCCCCTGAGAACCTCATGGCACCGAAGGCGATATCCATGCTCTATGACACGCAGAACAGCCAGCAGGCCGAAGTCCCCGCACCCTCGCATCCCGTCAGACAGCAGGCGGATTTGAAGGTGGAACGCACCCTGGGCGATGCCTTGCTGATCGTACTGCAGGACCTGTTGTCCAATCATCAGCAGTTGCGGATGGCTGGCGATTCCGGCGAAGGTCTGGCCCGGCCGTTAGATGAACAGGATGCCCTCCTCGAACGGCTGAAAGATATCGCCGTGGGCGTGCGGGCTGCCAACTTCACCAAACTTTTCCGGCAGATGAAGGCCCTGGCCATGGACATGGCCCGCCGCTGCGACAAGGAGCTGGACCTGCGTCTGGACGGGGCGGAATTGTCCGTGGACATTGCCATCCTGGAAGCACTGGAAGATCCGCTGGCCCATCTGGTCCGCAACGCCGTGGAACACGGCCTGGAATCCCCGGACGATCGCCGTGCCAAGGGGAAACCGCCTCGTGGCCGGCTGGAATTGCGAGCCTATTGCCGCAACGGCGCTGTGCGGGTGGATGTGCTTGACGATGGCCGCGGCCCCGGCGCCGGGTTGTCCCAGGGCGCGCCAACGGGGCGGCAATCTGCCCCGGGCTTCTCCGGGCTGGCACGCATCGAACAGGCCATGGCCGCCTTGCACGGCTCGTTCAGCCTGCATCCGGCCCCTGGCGGCGGCACCGTGGCCACGTGCAACATCCCGTTGGCTTTTCAATTTCTGGATGGCGTGGTGTTCCAGGCCGGGGAGCATCAGATTGTCATCCCCCTGGAAGCCGTCGCAGCCATCCAGCCCCTGCGAGGCACGGAACTCTCCGTCCTGCAGCAGCACGAAGTGTTGGTGTATGATTCCAGGACGATCCTGTATCTGGATTTGGCCCGGGTCCTGGGTGGCCGGAACGAGGCCGGGGAACCGCTCCAGAAAGTCATCCTGACAGCCTCCTCCGGCGAGCGGTTTGCGCTGGGGGTGGATGCCGTGCGTGGCCGCTACCGCGGCGCGGTGTCCCCGCTCGCGCCCTGCTGCAACTGGGGGTCGTCCTTGGGCGGTTGCGTACTGCTCTCAGGCGGAGGCATCGGCTTTGTCCTGGATGTGGATGCCCTGGCGGCCGAGTCCGTGGAGCCCTCGTTCCCCTGAGGCGCTCTGTGCATGTGTGCTTCAAGAATGGCATAATACCCCGGCAGGACAGCCTCGAGCCTGGCCAGCCCTGCCGGGGAAAGCTGCAGCCGGCGGGATCGGGCATCGCACTCATGCGGCGCGGCAACCAACAGCCCTTCGCGCAGGAGGGATTTCAGGGTGGTGGAGACCACGGGCTTGGAAATATCCAACCGGGACACCAGATCCATGGCCGTGAGCCCTTGACGTTCCGGTTCCCGGTCGATGAGCACCAGGATCAAAAAACGCGTCTGAGACAGGCCGTGGCTGGCAAAGTAGGCTTCCAGCCGGCGTAACAGCACGCTGGCCGAGCGCAGCAGGCCCAGGGCCGCCTCCACACTGGGAACGTCCATCCCGGGAAAACGTCGGGCATAGGCTTCCAGCATGTCCCTGGTGGGCAGTTCGTTCAGAAAAAACATGCCTCAGCTCCGCAACTGATCAAGCAACGGTGCTGTATGCTGCAATGTACCGAAGTGATGGATGATGTGTGTTTCAAAATAGCTTCGTTGCGCAGGCTCGAAGACGCCGCATGCGTCCGTGGGCACCACGGCATTGTAGCCCAGGTCATGGGCCTCGCGCAGGCTGGATTCCACGCATACATGCAACGCAAAGCCCAGCAGCACCACGGTGCGCACGCCGGCATGACGCAGGAACGGGTCCAGGGTGGAATGCCTGAACACGCTGGCGCCGGCCCGCCCCTGCACCACATACTCGCCGTCCCTGGGCGTAAAGGGCGGGGCAAACTCGGCGCCCGCGCCGGTCCAGGTGCCGGCGTTGGGAATGGCGGCGCGCAGCCCGCTGACGTGCTGACCGCGGTTGAACACCAAGTAGTGCGGATCCTGTCGCAGATCCAACCCGGCATGGACGATGCGCCAGCCATGGGCCCGGCCTGCCGCCAGCAGCTCGGCGGCGCGCGCGGTTGCGGCGAGAAAGTCCGGTTCATCCCTGATGAGGAGCTGACGCAGCCGGCCCTGCGGCGCGAGCCATTCCTGTTGGAATTCGATGAATACCAGGGCAGTATTCTCTTTGTGGACATCACCGGGCAGAGAGTGGGGGGCGGGCATGAAAACCTCCTGGGTGAAAGCGTGGGGTGGTTCTAAGTTAGCATACTAACCAAATAAGTCAAGCGATGGTCCGGGCAAGGCTTGAGCTTCGCAGTATCGGATGGTACAGGAATGCAATATAGGTGATTTCCGTTTGTCGTCATTGGAGATGCCCCACTGGACGAGGGGGCCGGGAGGGCCGGGGGCGATTGTGAGCGCAGGTCGCGCTCCAGGAGAACCGATGCGATTACGAAGGAGGGGGATTCGGCTCGCGTGGGCCGCACTGCATCGCACTTGGCGCACGCCGGCATGGGCTGCGGTGCTCCTGGTTGTGGTTGCCCTGGTGCTGCCCGCCATGGCCCATGGGGAGGGGGAGCTCTTCCCCTCTTCCGAACCGCAGAGTTTCCCCCATGGCAAGCGGGAACGCGTGACCCTGCAGCTGAAGTGGAAGAGCCAGTTTCAGTTTGCAGGATACTACGCGGCCCTGGCCAAGGGCTTTTATCGCGACGCCGGACTGGACGTAACCATCCGGGAACGCGGGCCGGAGGAAGACCCGGCCACGCTGGTGCTGCAAGGCAAGGCCGATTACGGTGTTGGCGCGGCAGAGGTGCTGCTGCAGCGGCTCCAGGGCGCTCCCTTGCAAGCCATTGCCGCCATTTTCCAGCATTCCCCGGTGGCGCTGCTTGCCCTGCAGCAGTCAGGGATTGTCACGCCACATGATCTTGTGGGCAAGCGGGTGCTGCTCGGCCCGGGGGTGGTCCCTTCGATTCTGGGCATGCTGGTGCACGAAGGGGTCATGCCGGAGCGCATTCATGCCCTGCATATCCCCAACTCGCCTGATTCCTTGCTCAAAGGCGAGTGTGACGCCATGGTCGTCTACAGCACAAACGAGCCTTTTTTTTATCATGAACGGGGCATCCCGGTCCGGATTATTCATCCGAGCTCTTATGGACTTGATTTTTATGAAGATTTTCTGTTCACTTCCGAGCAGGTCGCCCATGCCTATCCGGACCGCACCCGCCGGTTCCGCGATGCGAGCATCCGGGGCTGGCAGTATGCGCTGGCGCATCCGGCAGAAATTATTGATTTGCTGTTAACCCAATACGATTGCCCGCACAGCCGTGAGCACCTGGAGTTCGAAGCCCAGGGCATTCGCGCTCTTGTCCTGCCGGATCTGGTGGAGATCGGCCACATGAATCCGGGCCGCTGGCAACGCATGGCTGAGGTGCTGGCCATGATGGGCATGACCAACTCCACGGATTTCGGCAAGTTCATCTTCACTCCGGAACTTGATCATCATGTGGAGGAAACACGCCGGGCGCGCCGCTGGCTCAATGTGGCCGCTACGGCTGGCGCGTTGCTGTTGCTCACGTATGTCTGGGTCTTTTCCCTGCGCCGTGGCATTCGCCACAAAACGAGTGACTTGCAGAAAAGCGAAGCGCGGTTCCGCGCCGTGTTCGAAACCATGCCGCTCACCCTGGCCCTGTGGAAGCGCCAGGGTCAGGACTTTGTGCTGGAAAGTGTGAATCCTGCGCTCATGAACTTGTCGGAAGGCAAGATCCCTGCCTATCTGGGCACCAAAATGACTGATTTTTACAAGGACCTGCCGTTCGTCATCGAGGGGATGGAGCGCTGCTTCCAGACGGGCGCCACCATTCATGGCGATACCCTCTTCACCCTGCGCTCCACGGGCAAGACCCTGCACATGGAGTACTTTTTTGTCTATGTTCCCGATGATATGGTCATGGCCGTGGCCGAGGATGTCACCGCCCGCAAGCTGGTGGAGTCCTCGTTGAAAGAGAGTGAGGCGCGGCACCGGACGCTCTTTGAGGACAACCCGATGGTCATGCTGCTGGTGGACCCTGTGACTGGCCGCATCCATGACGCCAACCGCTCCGCTGCGGCCTACTATGGCTGGACCTGCCAGGAATTGTGCGCCATGCGCATCTTCGACATCAACACCCTGCCGCCCGGAGCCGTGCAACGGGAAATGCGCGCCGCGCGAAGCAGCGGCAAACAGTATTTCAGCTTCCTGCATCGTCGCCGGGACGGAGAACTGCGCGATGTGGAAGTCTATTCCAGACCCATCACGATAGGGGACAGGGAACTGCTGTACTCCTGCGTGGTGGACGTCACGGACCGCAAACGCGCCGAATCGGCCCTGCTGGCCAGCGAGGAGCGGTTCCGCATGCTCTTCGAGTCCATGCAGGAAGGTATGGCCCTGCATGAGATTGTGTACGACGGGCAGGGCAACAGTGTGGAATACCGCATCCTGGATGTGAACCCCGCCTTCGAGCGGCTGGTGGGCCTTGGCAGGGAGGCCGTCTGCGGCCGCCTGAGTTGCGAGGCGTATGGCACCGCGGAACCGCTGTTCCTGAATCACTATGCCGAGGTGGCCCGTACCGGACGGAGCCTCCATTTTGAGGCGTATGTGGAGTCCATGCACAAGCATTTCTCCATTTCCGCTGTTTCGCCCACTCCTGGCCGGTTTGCCACGGTGTTTGAAGACATCTCCGCCAGAAAGCGCGCCGAACAGGAGTTGCTTGCTTCCAAGGAAGCCGCGGAAACGGCCAGCCGGGCCAAAACGGAATTCCTGGCCAACATGAGTCATGAGATCCGCACGCCGCTCAATGGCATCATCGGCATGCTGCAGCTGCTCAAATACTCCTCCTTGTCAGAAGAGCAGCAGCAGCACGTGGGCACGGCGCTCATGGCCAGCAAGCGGCTCACGGGCCTGCTTTCGGATATCCTGGACATTTCCGCCGTGGAGTCTGGCAAACTGCGGCTCTTGTACAAACCATTTGCCCTGGACGAGGTGCTTGTCTCGGTGGAGAACCTGCTGGGCATCGTGGCGGCGGAAAAAGGCATTGGTCTGCAGGTCCGCCTTTCGCCCATGGTGCCACGGCGACTGGTGGGCGATGAGCAGCGGCTGCGGCAGATTCTCTTCAATCTGGTGGGCAATGCCGTCAAGTTCACCAGCACCGGGCAGGTCCGGGTGGAGGTGGAGCACCTGACCGGCCCGCATCTGCAGCGCCAGCACGTCTTGTTCATCGTCACCGACACGGGACCGGGCATTTCCGATGACATGCTTGAAGTGGTGTTTGAGGCCTTTGGACAGGCCGACCAGGGTCTGACCCGCCTGCATCAGGGCGCGGGCCTCGGGCTGGCTATCGTCAAACGGCTGGTGGAGTTGATGGAAGGCACGGTGTGTCTGGATAGCGAGGAGGGCGCAGGCACGCGGGTGCATGTTTCCCTGCCCATGGAAAGCGAGGACGGCGCGCCGCTTGTACAGCCCGCAGCGGCGTCAGCCGCAGGCACCAGGCATCACCAGGCCAGAGGGTCTGGCCACGAGGCATCGGCCGCTGCCGAGGCTGGGGTGGAAGATCCGCCCCCCGGCCCCGTGGTGCTCCTGGCTGAAGACGATGAGACCAACGCCCTCACCATGCGCCGTATGCTCGAAGTGATGGGAGTCCGGGTGGAGCTGGCCGGGAATGGGGAGCAGGCCGTGGAGATGGTTCGCAGCGGGGCCTACGCCATGGTGTTCATGGACGTGCAAATGCCGGTCATGAACGGCCTTGAGGCGACCCGGGCCATCCGTGCCGGGGAGGCTGGTCCCGACCGGGCGGGCATTCCCATTGTGGCCCTGACTGCCTACGCCATGCGCCGGGACCGCCAGGCCTGTGTGGAGGCCGGCATGAACGTGCATCTGGCCAAGCCTGTGGACATGGACGAACTGCGCCGGACTCTGGCGGAATTCGTTCCCCTTGCACAATCCTCGCGCAACTGAGGCCATGTCCCGTCGCACCCCGCCATCCTGCATTGCGCCTGTGGCGCAGCCACGTCGCGAAGAAGCGCGGATGCTGGTCCTGCCGGAGACGCCAGGGGTGGAGCTGTTGCGGGCCCGTTTCCGCACCCAACACTTTGACCGTCACGTGCATGATGGCTACGCCCTGGGCGTGATCGAGCGTGGTGCCCTGCAATTTTGGTATCTTGGGCGAAAAATGACCGCCTCCGCCGGGCAGGTCAATCTTGTGGTGCCCGGCGAACCGCACGACGGGCACGCCGCCGATCAGGAGGGCTGGGCATACCGCATGTTCTATCTGGCTCCCGAAGTGGTGGACACCGCCTGTGGGGAGCTGAGCCCGCGCCGGCTTCGTCCGCACTTTGATGCCGGCGTGCTGGATGATCCGGCCCTGGCAGCCGCCGTGACCGGTGCGCATCGAATCTGGGCCTCGCCGCAGGCCTCTGCCCTGGCCCGGCAAACGGTCCTGCTGCATGTGCTCACGGCCTGGATCACCCGCCATGCCGAACTGCGAGCCACGCTGCCAAGGCTGGGAGAAGAGCGCGGCGCGGCAATCAGAGCCCTGTCACTGCTGCGGGAACGGTATGCCGAGGATCTTTCCCTGGAAACACTGGCCGCCCACGCCGGGTTGAGCCCGTTCCATCTGGTGCGGGTGTTCAAGGCTCGCTATGGTCTGGCGCCGCATGCCTATCTGGTCCAGATTCGTCTGGCCCGGGCTCGCAGGCTGCTTGAAACTTCAGACCGTCTGGCGGACATCGCCGCGGCCACAGGCTTTGCCGATCAGAGCCATCTGACCCGCCTGTTCAAAAAACGCTACGGCCTCACTCCCGGCGCACTGCGCAATTTTCTTCAAAACCCCCACCGGTTCCAGGAGTAGGGTGCCCGCCAGCAACCACGCTGGAGGGCACATGCATCGTACACAACTGCAGAGTCGGATTCATCGAGGAAATTTAGGGGCTTACGCCAATCTGGCTTCGGCCATGGGCATCGTGGGCAGCTCGATGGTTGCCGGCAAGCTGATGGTGGTGGAATTGCCGGTATTTTTCTCGTCGGCCCTGCGGTTTGCCGTGGCCCTGGCCGTGCTCCTGCCCCTGATGTGGTGGCGCGAAAGGCGGTTGCTGCCGCGGCTGGCCTGGCGGAACTGGCGCATCCTGGCCCTGCAATCCTTGCTGGGGTCGTTCCTGTTCACCGTGTTTCTGCTGTATGGGCTGGGCTGGGCCACGCCGGCCATGGCCGGGGTGGTGGCCGGCTCCACGCCGGCCTGGATGGCCTGCCTGGCCTGGGGATTCCTGGGCGAGCGTCCGGGCCGGCGGGGTGGCCTGGGCATTGTCTGCGCCGTGGCCGGGGTGGCCTGTCTGAACCTGCTGACGGGCGAGGCCGCGGACGCCGGCAGCGCCTCTGGCACACAGGCCTGGCTGGGTATCGCCCTGGTGCTGGCAGCGGTGCTGTGCGAGTCGAGCTTTCTGCTCCTGCGCAAGGGGGTGGATGAGCCGTTGACCCCGCTGGGCGCGGCCACGGCGGTTTCCGCCTTTGGCCTGCTCTGGTTCCTGATTCCCGGGCTGGTTGAGGCCGCCACCGTGGAGCTGGCCCCCGTGAGCGGTACGGCCTGGCTGGCGGTGGTGTATTACGGGGTGGTGGTCACGGTGCTGGCCTATTTGTGCTGGTTTGCCGGCGTGGTGCGGGTGGATTCGGCCACGGCCGGGGTGTTCACGGGCCTCATGCCCGTCAGTTCGGTGCTGCTCTCGGCCCTGGTGCTGGGCGAATCCCTGCGGCTGGGCACGGTGACGGGCTGTCTGCTGGTCTTGGCGGGGATCATCTTTCTGACCCTCCGCAACCGGGCGTAAGGTGCATCCTTTGCCGTCATCCATGGCTTTTTTCTTGCCGGACGCCCGTTTTCCAGGCATGAATGGGGCCACCCTCACGAGGAACCCCACAGGGTCAGCGCATGCCACCTCGCAGCACCCCTTCCGCCCCTCCGCCCAAAAAATCCGCCCCAGGCAAGGAGCGGCAGGGTGAGAAGAAATCGCCCCTCAACAGCAAGGTCACGTTCAGCATCTGGTACGTGCTCCTGGCCATTTGGGGGGTGTATCTGGTGCAGTTTGCCATCTCGCACTACTACGGCCCCAAGCGCATCCCGTACAGCGAGTTCCTCCAGGCCCTCAACGAGAATCGTGTGCTGGAAGTGGCCATCACCCAGGACGCCATCGAGGGCCGGATGCAGCCCCGTCAGACGGCGCCGCAGCCCCCGCCGGGCGACAACGCCACGGAACCCGCCAAGCCGGAGCCCATTGTCTTTACCACCGTGCGCGTGGAGACCGAGCTTTCCCAGCAGCTGGCCAAGTTTGGCGTAAAATTTCGCGGGGAAATTGAATCCACCCTCTGGCGGGACGTGCTTTCCTGGATTGTGCCCATCCTGCTCTTTGGCGTGGGCTGGTATTTCCTGATCAAACGGATGACCCCTGGCGCGGGCATGCTCTCCATGGGCCGCAGCAAGGCCAAGGTATACATGGAAAAGAGCATCCCCACCCGTTTTGCCGACGTGGCCGGTGCGGATGAAGCCAAGGAAGAACTCCAGGAAATCATTGAGTTTCTGAAAAATCCCAAGGTGTTCACCCGGCTGGGCGGCCGACTGCCCAAGGGGGTGCTGCTGGTGGGCCCTCCCGGCACCGGCAAAACGCTCCTGGCCAAGGCCGTGGCCGGCGAGGCCAAGCGGCCGTTTTTTTCGCTCTCGGGTTCGGATTTCATGGAAATGCTCGTTGGTGTGGGCGCGGCCCGGGTGCGCGATCTCTTTCAGGAAGCCCGCAACAAGGCGCCGTGCATCATTTTCATCGACGAACTGGACGCCATTGGCAAATCCCGCGGGCCGGGCGGGTTTTCCGGCAACGACGAACGCGAGCAGACCCTGAACCAGCTGCTGGTGGAGATGGACGGCTTTGACGGCCGCACGGGCGTGATCATCATGGCTGCCACCAACCGCCCGGAAATTCTGGATCCTGCCCTGCTGCGTGCCGGCCGGTTTGACCGGCAGGTGCTGGTGGACAAGCCGGATGTGAACGGCCGGGAGGCCATCCTCAAGGTTCATGTGCGCAACGTGGTCATCGGGCCGGACGTGAAGCTCCAGCAAATTGCCCAGCGCACGCCGGGCTTTTCCGGGGCTGATCTGGCCAACGTGGTCAACGAGGCTGCCCTGCTGGCCGCCCGCCGCAAGAAGGACGCCGTGGAGATGGCCGACTTCGAAGAGGCCGTGGACCGTGTCATCGGCGGGCTGGAGAAGAAGAACCGGGTCATCAACCCCAAGGAAAAACGGATCGTGGCCTACCACGAGACCGGGCATGCCCTGGTGGCCGCGGCCACGCCGGGGGCCGATCCCGTACATAAAATATCCATTATTCCCCGTGGGATGGCCGCTTTGGGCTATACCGAGCAGCGCCCCACGGATGACCGCTACCTGCTGAGCAAGAACGAGTTGTATGCCCGCATCGATGTGCTGCTGGGCGGTCGGGTCACGGAGCAGCTGATTTTTGGCGACGTGACCACCGGCGCGCACAACGACCTGCAGCGCGCGTCGGACATCGCCCGGGCCATGGTCACGGAGTATGGCATGGGCGAGACGCTGGGGCTGGCCAGCTTCCCGCAGCGCGGGCAGTCCATGTTCCTGGCTCAGGAAGGGCTGGGCGCAACCCCGCGCGAATATTCCGAGGCCACCGCAGCCAAGCTGGATGCGGAAGTCAAGGCCATTCTGGCGGACAGGGAGACCCATGTCCGCGATATCCTTACCGAACGCATGCCACAGTTGCACGCCATTGCGGAGCGCCTCCTGGAGACGGAAGTCATGGGCGAGGAGGAGTTCCTGCAGCTGGCCGGCATTCCGGCCGTGCCGCCCGCGGTGTAATCGGCTGCAGGCATTCTGCTGCAGGCATGCAGCCGCATGCTTCCGGCCGCCGGCACGCGCCCGGCGCCTCGCTTCCGCGTGTTCCGCCGTCTTCCTCTTCACCCCGCGCTGTCGTTTCGCAGCTCGTCATGGGGCAGCCACCCCTTCGCCGGCTGGTCAGGCCTGCGGAAGGGCGCGTGTGCATCAGGTTGCGATCAGACGACGTCAAACCCGATCATTTTAATGGCCATTTTGATCTGCTCCAGGGACAGGCTCTTGGTGTTTTCGAAGCTGGCCTCGCCGGTGTCCAGGGAAACCTTGACCTGCTCCACACCGTCCAGCCTGGAGAGGGCCTCGGTGACGGACTTGACGCAATGCATGCAGGACATTCCGACGACTTTCACCGTTTCCATAGGGAATCCTCCGTAATTATGTTGCAGCCACAGGAACGTGACCTGTTGGTCGCGATGGTGTGAAGTTTGCCATTGTAAGGAGCGAAAGGCCAGGGGGAATCTTCCCGGTCCAGGCCAGTCCAGGCTGGCCCAGTCGCCGGCGAGTCGGCTTGCTGCCGGGAGGGACTCCCCCGGGGAATACCCTGGTCTTTTGTAGGTGGAAGGTGTACAGCCAACCGTATGGTGCTGCAGCGCTGGGAGGGGCAACCAGATTGCAGCGGCACTGACGTGTTGCCTTATTGAACGACAAATTTGTAGGATAATACCGCCGTATGACGTACCAGCCCGCCACACCAGGCCGATATGCAGGCGCACGAAAGCGTCTGGGAGAAATGCTGATTGAAGCCGGCCTTATCGACGAGGCCACGCTCAAGGCGCAACTTGCCGAACAGCGAGCCCGAAAGATTCGGCTCGGACAATGTCTCATTCAAAACAGAATCGTCTCTGAAAAAGATATCATTGCCGTCGTCTCCAAGCAGTTGCGCATCGAGACGCTGCGGCAAAGCAAGTTCACGGCCGACCGTTCCCTGGCTGCTGTGGTCAGCGAAAAGCTGGCCCACAAATGCACAGCCATCCCGGTGCACCGCGAGGGTTCCCTGCTGTGGGTGGGCATGACCGATCCCACGGACTTCAACGGCATCAGTGAGTTGATGCAGTTGACCAATCACGACATTGAACCGGTCATGTGCTCCCAGCAGGAGTTCGAGGAGCTCTTTTTCGCCACCTACGGCAATAAGTTCAACGCCCACGCGGAAATGCTGCTGGATGCGGAAGACGTGGCCGTGGAGCAGGAACACCGGGTGGACGCCGAAATCACCACCCTTTCCGTGGATTCGCTGCAGAACATGGCCGAGGAAGCGCCCGTGGTGCGCCTGGTGAACTCCATCCTGGTGCAGGCCCTGAACCGCCGCGCCTCGGACATCCATATCCAGCCGGAGCAGGATAGCGTCAGCCTGCGCTTTCGGGTGGATGGCAAGCTGGAACAGGTGTCCGCCCCGCCACGCGGCGTGCTCCTGCCCCTGGTTTCGCGCATCAAGCTGCTCTCGAACATGGATATTTCCGTCTCCCGCGTGCCGCAGGACGGCCGCTTCTCCTACAAGGCGCAGAACCGCGAAGTCAGCGTGCGCACGTCCACGGCCCCCAGCATCTACGGCGAGAAGGTGGTCATGCGTCTGCTGGACCAGGGCGCCCATTCCCTGACCCTGGAAGACATGGACCTCGCCCAGGAGGACCGCAACAAAATCGACGCCGCCGTGCGCAAGCCCCACGGCCTGCTGCTGGCCACCGGCCCCACTGGCAGCGGCAAGACCACCATGCTTTATGCCCTGCTCAAGCGCCTGAACAGCCCGGAGCACTCCATCGTCACCCTGGAAGATCCGGTGGAGTACCGCATCAGGGGCATCTGCCAGATGCAGCTGAACACCAAGGCCGGCATGACCTTCGCCTCAGGCCTGCGCTCCATCCTGCGCCAGGATCCGGACGTGATCATGGTCGGCGAGATCCGGGATCTGGAAACTGCGGATATCGCCATCAAGGCTTCCCTCACCGGGCACAAGGTGCTCTCCACCCTGCACACCAACGATGCCCCCGGCGCGGTGACCCGCTTTGTGGAAATGGGGATTGAGCCGTTTCTGGTGGCCTCCACCATGAATCTGGTCATGGCCCAGCGGCTGGTGCGGCGAATTTGTCCGGACTGCGCCGGGAGCTACACGCCCGAACGCGAGGAGCTGGCCCAGCTGGGGTTGCGGCAGTTGGAAGGACGGCAGGGCAATGGCATCCAGTTTTTCCGCGGCAAGGGCTGCTTTGCCTGCAACCAGAGCGGCTACCGCGGCCGGCTGGCTGTGTTCGAGATGCTGCCCATGGCTCCGGCGGTGCGGGAACTGGTGCTCCGGCGGGCGTCTTCCCAGGAAATCCGCGACGCTGCCGTGGCCGCCGGCCTGCTCCGCACCCTGACCCGCGACACCGCCGAACGCGTCCTTACCGGCAAGACGACTTTTGAGGAGTTCCTGCACGTCAGTTTTGACGCGTAGGCGGGCTGGCGCTTCCGCATTGATTTCGAGCGAATCTCCGGCCTGTTGTCCCTCTCTCCGGCTTGACCCCGCGGCGGTTTCCGCGCACAAGGGAGCCAAGCGTCTGGAGACAAGGCATGCTGGAGATTCGACGGGATGTGGGGCTCGCCGGGCGGGCGGCCGGGCCAATGGTCATGGCCGTGCTGCTGGTCGTCGTGTGTGTCGTGGCGGGGTGCAAGACCACGCCGCCCAACGATGATGGCGCAGCAGACGCCGTGCCAGGGGTGAACGCCACCTCGGTGCGCATCGGCTCTTCCCTGGCGCTCACCGGTCATGCCAGCTTTCTGGGCCGCCAGACCCTGCAGGGGGCGGAAGCGCTGTTGCGGGAGGTCAACGAACGCGGCGGCGTGCACGGCCGGCGTCTTGAGCTGGTAGCCCGGGACGACGGCTACGATCCCCCCCGCTGTCTGATGAATACCCAGCGCTTTATTGTGGAGCAGAATATCTTTGCCCTGTTCTGCTATGTGGGCACTCCCACCACAGTGAAGATCATCCCCCTGGTCCAGCGGGCCAGGATTCCCCTCATTGGCATGTTTACCGGCGCCAAGGATCTGCGCGAGCCGTTCAACCGGTACATCATCAACGTCCGGGCCTCATATTATCAGGAAACCGGCGCCGCGGTGGAGCACATCGTGGAGCAGCTGGGCCTGCGCAAGATTGCCATATTTTATCAATACGATGCGTATGGCCTGGACGGCCTGCGCGGGGCGGAGCTGGCCCTGCTGAACTACGACGCCGCACCAGTGGCCAAGAGTTCGTACATCCGCGGCACCTTGCAGGTGGAGCACGGGTTGGAGCGCATCCTGGAGTCCGACGCTGAAGCGGTGATCATGATTGGCACCTACGAGCCCTGCGCCAAGTTCATCAAGCTGGCCAAGGCCCGCAAGCCGAATCTGTTGTTCTACAACGTCTCCTTTGTAGGGGCCGAGGAACTGGCCCGGCTGCTGGGCAAGGAGGGCGCGGGTGTCATCGTCAGTCAGGTGGCGCCGCCGCCGGAGCTGCCGGAGTCCCGCGAGCTGGTGGACGAGGTGCAGACCTATCTGGAGCTTTCAGGCAAGCATTTTCCCGATGGCACCACCAGTTCCGTGGGGCTGGAGGGCTACCTGAACGCCCTGGTGCTGGTGGAAGGACTCACCCGCGCCGGCCCGCACCTGACGCGGGAAGGCTTTATCGACGCTGTGGAGAGCATTCGGGAAAAACGTCTGGGCGCGCGCACGGTCATCAGCTTTGCCAAGGACGATCACCAGGGCCTGGACGCCGTGTATTTCACCTGGATTCGCGACGGTCGGCTGCAGCTGATCACGGACTGGAAAGAGGTGGCCGATGTCTTCAGGCTGGCAACCGCGGCGCCTCCCGCCGTGCAGGCGCCTGCCGGCCCTGGCGGGGGGCAGTGACCATGCCTGGCATCCGGCTGCCGCTGGTGGGCGAAATCCGCTTCAATCTCAAGAACAAAATCCTGTTCTCCTCCCTGGCTGTGATCATGCTGGTCAGCGTGGCCATTGCCCTGGTGGCACGCTACATCCTTATCAGCAGTCTGACCCGGGAACTGGAGTACCGGGGCCTGGGCATCGCGCATTCCATTGCCGACCGCGCCACCGGCCTCATTCTGACCCAGGATCTGCCCCAGCTGGTCAGTCTGGCCTTCGAAGCCACGTCCGTGGGCGAGCGCAAGGATCTGGTGGCCCATATTTATATCCTGGATACCGAGCAGCATGTGCTGGCCAGCACCTTCATCAAACCATTTCCGGACGACCTGCGCACAGCCAACATCCTGCCCTCTGGCTGGGCGCACTCCATCAAGCTCCTGAATACCTTTGACGAACCCACCTACGACATTGCCGTGCCGGTCAAGGAGGGTATCTACAGCGTGGGCAGCGTGCACGTGGGCCTGTCCAAGGAACACATCGACCGCATCGTGGGCCAGCTGCGCATGGCCTTTCTGGGGTTCATCACCGGCATCATCCTGATCATGAGCTTCATTTCCGAGCGGCTCTCCCGGCACATCACCCGGCCCATCCGGCAGCTCATTCACGTCAGCGAGGAAATCAGCCGCGACAATCTGGATGTGCCCCTGGAGTTCAGCGGCCGGCATGGGGACGAAGTCATCCAGCTGGCCAACGCCTTCGAGGACATGGTCAAACATATCAAGGAGTACCGCGCCGAGCTGCGGCGTTCCCAGCAAAAGTACCGCTCCCTGTTCCACTCCGGACCGGACCCCATCTTTGTGCTGGATTGCGAACGCCTCACGGTGCTGGACGCCAACCCCATGGCGCTGGACACATATTGCTACAGCAAAAAGGAGCTGTTAGGCCTCTCTTTTCGCCTGTTGTCCCCAGAGTTTGTAGATGTGTGCCACCCGACCTTTTCCATGGAAGACAAGGACGCCCAGGCCAGTTGCATGTTCCTGCCCAAGGTCATCAATTACCGCCGCGGCGGCGAGCCGTTTTTTGTGAACATCCACGCCTGCGCCACCATTTATGAGGAGCAGCCGGCCATCATCGTCTCCACCAACGACATTCAGGATATGATCGAAAAGGACGCCCAGCTCATCCAGGCCAGCAAAATGAAAAGCCTTGGGGAGATGAGTGCCGGCATGGCCCATGAGATCAACCAGCCTTTGAACGCCATCAAGATTGGCAGCGAATACCTGCAGCTCATCGCCTCCCGCGACGGGGACATTCCGCGCGAGCCCCTGGTCAAGGTCACGGCCGAGATCAGCCGCCAGGTGGATCGGGCTTCAGAAATCATCACCACCCTGCGCGAATTCGGCCGCAAGGCGGATTTGACCAAGGAGAAAATGGATATCGCCAAGCCGCTCAAGGGCGTATTCCACATTCTGGGCCACCAGCTGGCCCTGGCCAACATCGAGGTGCAGTACGACCTGACGCCGGATCTGCCGCGCATCCTGGCGCACAACAACCGCCTGGAGCAGGTGCTCTTTAATCTGGTGAGCAACGCCAGGGACGCCATCCTTGCCCGCGAAGCGCAACTCATCAAAGCGGAACAAGACCCCGAGCAGATGCCCCGCCATATCCGCATCGCCTCCTTTGCCCGCAATGGCCGGGTGTGCCTCAGCGTGCAGGATTCCGGCACCGGCATTTTGCAATCCGATCTGGATAAAATCTTCGAGCCATTCTATACCACCAAGGAGACGGGCAAGGGGATGGGGCTCGGCCTGGCCATCTCATACGGCATCGTCAAAGACTACCAGGGCGACATCGCCGTGCACAGCGCTCCAGGCGAAGGCGCCACATTTACCCTGACCTTCCCGGCCGCGCCCTGAGCGGGTCCCCCGCAGTCTTTGCGCTCGGTCGATGCAACGTTTCTTCACTCCCAGCGAGGCCAACGCCGCCATGCGAATCCTGCTCATCGACGACGAACGACCCACCCTGGACATGATGCAGCTCTTCCTGGAAGCTTACGGGCACCAGACCCTTACCGCCGAAACAGGCGAGGCGGGCGTGGAACTGTTCCAGCAGGAACGGCCGGAAGTGGTCATCACGGACATCAAAATGCCGGGCATGGATGGCATAGACGTGCTCACCCGCATCAAGGCCCTGGATCCTATGACCGAGGTGGTGGTCATCACCGGTCATGGGGACATGGAGCTGGCCATCCAGGCCCTGAACCTGAACGCCACGGATTTTATCAACAAGCCCGTGCAAAAGGATGCCCTGGAGGCCGCCCTTTCCCGGGCCGAGGAGCGCATTGCCAAAAATACGGGCGCGGAGAACCGCATCACCCTGGAAGCACGCGACGGTGTGACGGTTCTGGACATTCAGGGCAACATCACCTCGCGGTCCGAAACCGCCCTGCAGGACGCCTTTAACACTCTCATTGCCGAAGAACGCACCCGCGTGCTGTTGCGGCTGCAGGAAACCGCCACCATCAACGGCGCAGGCATTGCGCTCCTGACCCAGCTGCTCATGGAAGGCGCGCGGCGGGGCATCAAGGTCGGCATCATGGGCGTGTCCGACAACTTCCGCCGGGTGTTCGAGGTGGTGGGCGTGACGCGCTTCGCCACGCTGTATCTCACGGAAGAAGAAGGTCTTGCGGCGCTGGAAGGAGAGTAGGGGGGATTAGTCGGAAGACAGCGCTGCAAGAACGGCATCAAGTCGCTGATCTTCGTGAAGGTCTTTGATTATCTTCACGATGCCTCCGATTTGCTCCATCTTGCCATGGATGATGTTTTCGATGGCCTTGTTTTGCATCTTCTCATCGTAGAAAAATGTGCTGTCGACGGCATCCCAATCCTTTTCGAACCAAACGAGTGGGTAGGGCCTGCCGTCAAGGATGTCTTTCAACGGAGCATAGTCCACAATTCGAAGCCCACTGTTAGGCGCGTAGTGAAGATTTGCCTTGTGGAACAGGTAGGCAAATTCTGCACTCACTAATACTCTCGCGCGTGTGGCATGCTTGGAGAGACGAAATCCGCGGTCAATGTCTGGGCCGAGGAAGTCAATAGACATGGTTTCATCACGGGAACCAAGGGAAACACGAATGTTATCGTTGTTGTTTATTTTTATGTTGCTTGCGGCGATGTCATTTTCTGATTTCGTAAGATTTTTGCAGTAGGCTGGCCAGACTGTCGACTTGACGGAGAGTTGTTTTGCTGAGGGTGGTTCTTGGCTTTGCAGCACTTCAATGATGTCTTGCTGGGTTGCATAAGTTATTCCGAGGATGCTGCCCAACTCACTGCGGGAATTGACCTTGCAGTAGAAGACTACCTCGTCGCCAATGTACTTCCAAATTTGAATTTGACTGAGTGAGTTGGTAAAAAAATGTGTTACTCGGAGGAAGAAATTAAGAAAAGTTAATTGCCATTTCCCAGGATTCTGCAGCTTGAAGCGTGTCGAATGAACCAAATCGAATGAAATAAAAACATAAAGACCACTAACGTCAACTTCGTTGTTTATAAGATCGGCCAGGGCAATATTTTCAACTAGATCTTCATAAAATTTTCTGGGTTCTCTCATTCATACTCCCAAGGCATGAGCCCAAGCCACTTTGCGCGTGTCTTGGCAGCTTTATCGGTCACGCCAAAATGGATGGCTGCATTGGTGATGGCTGTTCTGAATTCTGGGACGGCCAGAAAAACCGGAGTGAATTGCTGGGTAGGCATGAGAAGCGCCGCGGCAAACTCATGAGCCTCCATCTCTTCTTCCGTGTACCCTTGGCGGTAATAGGGAGAATCTGTATATGTATCGATACGGTTCCACTTCTCGGGGTTGATAATGTACCCCATGTGGAGAAAGAGGTGCCCGAGCTCATGTGCTATGGTAAAGCGGCGACGGCCATCATGACTGATGGCGCTGTCGTTGAGTTCAATGGTGAATCCCTGATCACCATTTTTTTGGATTCGAGCTTCATATGAGGAATCCGTGCTCTGAATGATCTCGCCGCCCAACTGCTTCACGACCGAGTCAACATTCACAGGTGTTGAAAGGTTCAGTTTGGAAAAAACATTGGCGGCAAGTTGCTGGATGGCTTGGCGCTTTTTGATGCTCATATGGCTCTCCTATTGAATTATCAATAGTGCATTTAGCCCTTCTTGTCCATCAGCACCGTCACTCCCACGGCGGCCAGGATGAGCGCGCCGCCCAGGTAGCCCAGCCAGCTGAACTGCTCGCCGAACATGGCATAGGCCAGGCCGGCGGAAAAGACCGGCTCCAGGGTGGCCAGCACGGCGGCGCGGGTGGCCGGCATCTGGGCCAGGCCGATGTAATAGACGCGGTAAGCCCCGTAGGTGGAGAGCACGGCCAGGGAGAGGCAGGCCGCCAGTCCCGTGGCCGGCAGGCTGGTGAAGGGCACAAACCAGACCAGCACCGCCAGCCCCGCAGGCATGGCGTATAAAAACAGGGTGGACGTCTGGTAGCGGCCCTGGAACAGTTTGCCGACGATGTAATACAGCGCATAAGACAGCCCTGATCCCAGGCCAAAGAGCAGAGCCGCCAGGCTGATGCTGGAACTGGAGGCGTCCGCCCCGAAGCTGACGCCGGTCACCCCAAGGATGGTCAGCCCCACGGCCACCAGGGTGCGGCCGGTCAGCAGTTCGCCCAGCAGCAGCCGGGAGAGCAGGGCCACCCAGGCCGGCGCGGTGTACAGCAGCACCGAGGCCAGCGCCGCGCCCCCGGCTTCCACGGCTTTCATGTAGAGTCCAAAGAGCCCGGCCACCCCGCACACGCCAAAGCCGAGCACCAGGGGCAAGTCCCGCCCGGCCACATGGGTGCGTCGGCGCAGCACGGCCTCGCCCCCAAAGAGCAACCAGCCGAACAGGATGCGATAAAAGGCGATTTCCGCCGGCTGCATGCCGTCGGACATGGCGACTTTGGCCAGGGGGCCAATGCAGCCCCAGAGCAGGGCGGCGGTGATGATGCAGAGTGCTGGCATGGTCGAGCGGTGATGCCCTGGAATGTCCCGCAATGCAAGGGGGGAAGAGAACAAAACCCTGCTGGAACACTTGCCTTGTGCGCCCGGAGAGGGCAGTATCAGGCGGGAATGGTCAGGCCTCTCCGCAGTTCGCACCTGTTGTGGAATAGGCGGTTTGGACGCATATCACCCTCCAGCCAAGGCGCCCCTCGCCCATGGTCACCAAAAAGCCCCTTATTGCCTGGGTCAAGGAAAGCAACGTCAAGCTGCAGATACTGCTGCTGGTGGTCATCGGCGTCACCGTGGCGGCGCGGGTTTTCCCGCTGGAAATGCAGAAGAAGATCATCAACGAGGCCATCAGCCTCAAGCAGGTGGATCTCTTGGTGCTGTACAGCGGGCTCTATCTGGTGTCCGTGCTTCTGGCCAGCGGGCTCAAGTACGTCATCACCCTGCTGCAGACCTCCCTGGGGGAACGGGCCCTGCAGGGCATGCGGCAGCAGCTCTTCGAGCATATTCTCACGCTGCCGCTTTCGTTTTTCCGCAAAACCTCTGCCGGTACGGTCATCTCCTCCATCATCCAGGAACTCACCGCGGCTGGCGAGTTCGTGGGCGCGGCCATCGCCATTCCGGTGACGAACATCCTGACGCTGGTCTCCTTTGCGGCGTATATGTTCTATCTTTCGCCAACCATGGCGGCCATTTCCCTGGCCCTGTATCCGGTGCTCATCTTCCTGCTGCCGCCCCTGCAGCGCCGGACGAACAACTGGAACAAGGCCCGTGTGGAATCCACCCGCGTGCTCTCCAACAAAATCAGCGAGGCCATCGGCGGCATCCACGAGATTCAGGGCAACGGCTCCTTTCATATTGAGGGCCGCAAGCACTTCCGGTTCCTGCAGAATCTCTACCGAATCCGCATCACCTGGACGCTCTACCGCCAGGGCGTGAAGGTGCTGAACAACCTCTTCCAGAGCACCGGGCCGTTCCTGCTTTTCCTGGTGGGCGGCTGGCTGGCCATCAACGGCCGGTTCGACCTCGGGGCCCTGGTGGCCTTTCTCTCGGCCTACGAAAAGATTTACGACCCCTGGAAGGAACTGATGGACTTTTATCAGGTCTATCAGGACGCCAAGGTCCGCTACGCCAAGACCATGGAAGCCTTTGACGTGGAGCCGGAATTCGCCCTGGCTCCGGCCGATTCGCAGGAGAAGGTGGGCCTGGATGGCGCCATAGAGGTCAAGAGCCTGGTTTTCGAGGTCGAGGGAGGCATCCGCCTGCTCAATGGCATCGACATGACCCTGGCCGACGGCGAGCATCTGGCCCTGGTCGGCTTCTCGGGCAGCGGCAAGTCCACCCTGGCCCAGTGCATCGGCCAGCTCTACAAATACACCGGCGGCAGCATCCAGCTGGACGGCCACGAAGTTGCCGAACTCTCCAAGGCTGATATCGCCCACAACATGGGCTACGTGGCCCAGGCGCCCTTCATCTTCGATGGCACCATCGAGGAAAACCTCCTCTATGGCGTTGAGGCAGACCTGCCCCTGGACACCCCGCGCGACGCCAATGGCAAGGTGCTGGACCCTGCCGTCCTGCCCAGCCTGGACCGGATGATCGAGGTGGTCCAGCAAACGGGCATCTTTCAGGATGTGTTGCGCTTTGGGCTGAACACCATCCTGACCCCCGGGCACGCCGACCAGGCCGAGCTGCGGCAAAAAATCATCGCCATCCGCCAGGACTTCCGTAACGATCATGGTGCGGAACTGGCGGACTACCTGGAATTCTTCGAGGAAGGCCGCTACCTGCAGCATTCCAGCCTGGCGGCGAACCTCATGTTCGGCCACCCGGTCAAACCGGAATATGCCCTGGAAAATCTGGCCAAGAATGACTTTTTCCGCGCATTCCTCAGGGAGGCCCAGCTCAAATTGCCGCTCCTGACCCTGGGCGACGAGCTGGCCCGCCAGACTGTGGACATTCTGGGCGAACTGCCGGAAGATGCCATCTTCTTCGAGCAGAGCCCCATCCTGGCCGAAGAGCTGGAGCGCTGGAAGGAATACGTGGCCCGGCCGCGGGGTTCCCTGGCGGAATTGCCGCAGGATCTGCAGGATCAGCTCCTGGAACTGGCCCTGCGCTTTGCCCCGGGCCGGCACAAGATGGTGCCTTTCTCCCGCCTGCTGGAAACCCTGGTGCTGGAGGGCCGGACCCGTCTGCACGACGCCCTGGAAACCCACGACGCCGGCGCCGTGAGTTTTTACCGCACCGATGGGTACATCGAATCCCAGCCCATCCTGGACAATATCCTCTTTGGCAAGGCCAAGACCGATCAGCCCCACGTCATGGAGCGCATCCAGCAGGCCATTGTCATGCTGCTCATTGAGCAGGACATGCTGGAGGCTGTGGTGTCCATTGGGATGCAGTTCCGCGTGGGCACCAAGGGCGACCGCCTCTCCGGCGGCCAGAAGCAAAAGCTGGCCATCGCCAGGGCCTTCATGAAAGAGCCGCCCATCCTTATCATGGATGAAGCCACCTCCGCCCTGGATAACCGCTCCCAGTCCCGGATCCAGAATCTCATCGAAACCAAGTGGAAGGGCCGCGCCACACTCATCGCCGTGGTCCACCGCCTTGATATCATCAAGAATTTCGATCAGGTGGCCGTGATGAAGGCCGGCAAGATCGTGGAACAGGGGTCCTACGCGGACCTCATGGCCAAGAAGGGAAGCCTCTATGAGCTCGTACACGGCACCCCCCAGCACTGATGCCGCCCAGCCGGCAGACGGCAAGAGCGAACTGCAGCGCAACCTGGACCAGTACCGCCAGACCTGGCTTTTTTCCGGTCTGGCCCTGGAGCCCCTGAAACTGCTGGCCTATTTGTCCACGCGGGAAACGCTCAAGCCCGGCGAAGTGTTGTTCCACCGCGGCGAGTTGCCCACGGCCCTGGTGGTGGTGCTGGAAGGTTCCCTGCACGCGCACGCCCTGGCCGACGCCCCTGAACCGGGCACGCGCCAGCCGGACGTGGTGTTTGGCCCTGGCGACTGCGTGGGCGGCCTGGCGCTCTTGGGCAAGGAGCCGCACAACTACACTGTCGTGGCCGCCGGGCCTTTGACGTACCTGACGTTGGGACGGGAAAAACTGCAGCGGGCCATGCAGCAGTACCCGGACATCGGCGCCAAGCTGTGCGAGGCCCTGGCCACTCGCGTGAGCCAGTGGGACCGCAGTGCCCAGGATGCCCTGGCCCGCCAGGAAACCCGGCTCGGCGTCTCATTGTTGTAGACCATTCTTGAACGTTCAGTGATTCCTGAGAGGAAGACGCAATGGAATTCGTGCATCGCATGGATGAGGGCATTTGCATCGTCACCGTGAGCGGTCGGCTGGATGCCGCCACCTCGGCCCAGTTCGGCGCAGGGGTGGTACAGTTGATCAACGACGGCGTCGAGCGGCTGGCTCTTGACCTGACCACCCTGGACTACGTTTCCAGCGCCGGGCTTCGGGAGTTCCTGCGCGCGGCCAAGGCCATCAAGGCCAAAGGCGGCAGCATGGTCTGTTGCTCCCTCAAGGATTATGTGAAGGAAATTTTTGATATGTCTGGCTTTTCCAGCATCATTCCCGTGGCGGGCAGCCTGGAGGAAGGCCGCGGCGTGCTGGGATAAGCTGGCAGTGATGCCTCAGGGGGATGCTGCTCGGCACCGCCGGCATCCCCCGCTGCAGCGCACTGGGAGCAGCAAGGCCGGGTCGGCACAAGGCCGGGTTGGCAGTGTCCCTCAGACCTTGGGAAGTCGGGGGGAGGATCAAGAGAGCGGCCAAAGTGTGAGGCAGGGTGCGGCCGGGCGCAGCGTCAGGATGAGAAGAAAAAGCAGCAGTGCAGAAGGTTGGTGTCTGCCTCGCGGGAATACTCCAGGCTGTTGGTCATCTGTCTGACCAGATGCACGCCCAGCCCGCCCGGCTCGCGTTCGTCAAGATCGGCGGCGAGGTCGGGACCCGGCAGGGCCAGCGGATCAAAGGCATGGCCCCAGTCGGCCACGCACAGGTGAAAACGCGGCGGAGAAACCCGTTCATCCACCCCGCAGGAGATCTCTATCTCGCCCGGCGCGCCTGCCTCGCCCGTTCCACCCGTTTCAGAAGTCCCGTAGGCATAATTGGCCACATTGAGGAACAACTCCTCCAGCACCAGATCCACCTTGTGCTCCAGGATGGCCGGGGCCCTGCTCAGGACAAAGTCCCGCGCCCGGGCCAGATTGTCCATGGTGGCTGGCAGGCGCAGATGCTCCATCACAATATCTGGCATGGAATCCGACATGGCGTGCATCAGGCCGAAAGGGCGGCTTCCAGCGTGTCGTACAGGGTGAACATCTGCGGAAATCCGGCCAGATTGAGCACGTCCTGCACCATGCCCGAAGGGCGGGCAAAGGTCATCGATCCCCCCGGCTTGGACCGCAACTGCATGGAGATGGCCAGCAGCGTTCTGAGCCCGGCCGAGGAAATGTACTCCAGCCCGGCCAGATCAATCACCAACCGTGTCTCGCCCATGGCCAGCACCTGTTCCACCCGCTGCTGAAACAGCAGGGCGGTGACGTTGTCCAGACGGCCTTTCGGGGCAAGCACCAGGAAGGGGCCGCGCTTGTCCGTGATGAGTTCCAGTCCTGAAGCCATGCAGACTCTCCTTGCCGCTGCGATACGCCTGCCTGCCGGAATGCGCTGGCGGCAGTGTTCAGTTTCGGCAAGCATACGTGGCTTTGCGAGAAATGGAAAGTCACAGCGGGCCCCCTCTGGCGACTGGGGATTATTTTGCTTCACCCCTGGCGGAAAAACGCATACACACAGGACACGATTTTTTAAGTTTCGGGGTGCAGCGCAATCATGGATACGAAAACCCCTGTTGATTTCTCGGCAGCCCTGGCCACCATGCAGATCCGCGCCCATGTCTGGCTGGAACGGGACGGCGAGGTGCTGTTGGGGCCCGGTCGGGCCATGCTCCTGGAACGCATTGACCAGATGGGATCCTTGCGCAAGGCCGCGCAGTCCATGCATATCAGCTACCGCTCTGCCTGGGGTAAAATCAAGAAAACCGAGGTGCTGCTGGGGCAGGCCCTGGTTGAGAAAACCGGGTATGACCGCTCTGGCTATTCCCTCACCTCCTTTGGCAAGACGGTGCTGCAGTTCTTCCTGGCCGTGCAGGGGCATGTGAATGTCGAGGCTGCCCGCCAGGCCCGCGCATTCGATGGGGCTCGGGAAATGCCGTCAGCCGTAGCCGTGGGCGACAGCGCATCCGAAGAGGACGGCAAGCACAAATAATGGGGAAAAGCACCGTCTCCTGCTGCAGTGCCGAACTATGCAGGAGCCGGTGACGGGCCACTGGATTCAGGGCGTGAAAGAGGATAGGTTTTTCCTCTTCCCAACGCGAAGGAGCCAGGGTTTTGTCCATGCATCATCCCCAGCCAACCAATTTCAACGCCTTGCGCGCGGCCGTCCGGCAACGGCTGGAGCAGTTGGCCGCTGCCGTGTATGTACCTGCTCCTCTTGCGGATCTTGTCGGGCAAGTGAGCCTTGCCCAGCTGGATGTGCTGGATCCGGCGGTCCCGGCCATCACCCTTGCACCGCTTGCACCACACGAGGACGATCTGGCGCCGCGTGTCCGGCTGGCCCTGGGCGTCCCCCTGCTGGAGCGGAGCCGGTTTCCCTGGGATCGCGTGGCCACCGAGCAATTGTTCTTTTCCCTGGCCGGTTTGCTGGCATCCTTGCCCGGCCAGGCCGGCGAGGCCGGGCGGCGAATCAATGAGGCCTTGGACAAGGGGGATGCCGGCGGGGAGCCTGCGTCTGCCGATACACCACCGGACGAATTGCCGCCGCTCTTGCCCCTGGCGGCAGCCCGGGCCTTCATTGCGGAAGACACTTCCTTTTTTGAGATCTTTGCCGCGAGAATGCCGCAGGCCCCCCGGGCCGTGGCCTTTCTGGCGCAGGCAGCGGTGACGCCATCCCTGATGGAGGTGGCGCAATCTCTGCATTCCCGCTTGGATCTGGAGAATGACGCCCGGCTGCATGGCCATTGCCCGGTGTGTGGCAGCCTGCCCCTCATCGTCTGTTTGCAGGAGGGTCAGGGAACACGTCGCCTCAGCTGCTCCTTTTGCAGAACCTTTTATCGCGCCCATCGCCAGGGCTGCCTGCTGTGCGGGGAAGACCGCGCAGAAAAACTCGGCGTCCTCGCCAGCGGGGAGATGTCTGCCTATCGCGTGGAATATTGCCGCACCTGCAGCGGCTACCTCAAGGGCATGGACGCAGGCCTCCGAGAGGAGGTATTCCTTCCCGTGCTGGATGATCTGGAATCCTTGCCCATGGACATGCTGGCAGCCCAGGCGGGTTTTCGTCGGCCCACGATTTCCGGGCTGGGGGTTTGACGAGGTGGGTTCGATGGTTGACGACCGGGGTGGCGAGACTGCACGCTTGGGCCACCACAGTGCCTTGGGACAGGCGGTAACGACAGATATTCGACCCTGAAACGCGCATCGCAGGAGGGCCGTACCATGCATGATGGACCGCAATTGCCCTGGGGGATGGTCCTGGCCGGGGGCAAATCCACCCGGCTGGGGCGGGACAAGGTGCTCGAACGCGTGGACGGCCAGCCAATGCTGGCGCGCATGGCCGAGCTTGCCGGGCGCCACTGCAGACAGGTGGTCGTATCCGGCCGCGATCCTGCAGCACAGGAGGCGGTGCCGCAGGCGGTGCGGGATCTGCCCTGGCTGCCCGATGAAGGCCCCGGCGGCGGCCCTCTCCGGGGTATCAGCACCTGTTTGCGTCGGCTGGGCGGCCCGTTGCTGGTCCTGGCCTGCGACCTCCCACTGCTGGATGACGCCACCGTGGGGCGCCTGCTGGAGGCCCATCGTCACCGCCCCCCCCAGGCGGTGATGACCACTTTTTTGCAGCAGGCTACCGGGTTTATCGAAGCCCTGGTTTCCGTGTACGAGGCGGAGGCCCTGCCGTTGCTGGAGGCCGCAGCGGCGGCCGGCATGAACAAGCTTTCACGGGCCATTCCTTTTGAACGGCGACATCATATTCCCTACGAGCCGGACCAGGCCCTGGTTTTTTTCAACATCAACTACCCGGCAGACTTGGCCATGCTTACCCACATGGGAATGGCAGGGGCCTCGACCCCCGCAACGTGTTTGGCCTAGCAGGCCGGGATTCTCGGTTTGGGGCTTGCCAACCCGCGCCCGGAGGACTAGGCTCTCTTTGCGGCATGCGGGGAAAACTGGAGGAGCTGTTGCCGCTTTGACCACATTGCCAAATACTGCCACCCCTCAAGGGACGCCGCTGCAGAGCCGGCTGGTGGACGATCATGGCCGCTCCATCAATTATTTGCGGCTCTCCCTTACAGACCGGTGCAACTTCCGCTGCAAGTACTGCCGAGGCGGCCCTGTGGCGCCACTCATTCCCCATGAGGATGTGCTGCGCTATGAAGAATTGCTGGAACTCATCAGCATTGTCTCCGAACTTGGCGTGCGCAAGATCCGCCTGACCGGGGGCGAACCACTCTTGCGGCGGGACTTCGTCTGGTTTCTGGACGCCATCCGCATCCGCTCGGCGCAATTGGGAGCGCCCCTGGATGTGCGCATCACCACCAATGGTTCCCGCCTGGCCCGCATGGCCGACGATCTGGCCCGGCTGGGGGTCAAATGGGTCAATGTTTCCCTGGACTCGTTGAATCCGCAGACGTTTCGCGACATCACCGGTGTGGATTGCCTGGAGGAGGTCCGACGCGGGATAGACGCCTGCCTGGAACGCGGCATCCGCATCAAGATTAATGCCGTGGCCATGGCGGGTACCAGTGAGGCTGAATTGCCGGGCTTCATCGACTTTGCCAAGGCCACGGGCAGCGAAGTCCGCTTTATTGAGTTCATGCCCATGGGCGAGAACTCCCAGTGGAGCGAGGCCAATTACCTGCCCTCCCGCGTGCTGCTGGACCAGGCCAGGGAGCTTGTCACTCTCACGGCCCTGGACCGCGTGGATGCCGGTGGCGGCCCGGCCAAGGTGTTCCAGATAGACAACGGTCCCGCCCGCCTGGGCTTCATCTCGCCCATGTCCAGCCACTTCTGCGGCAGCTGCAACCGCTTGCGCATCACCAGCGACGGCCGGCTGCGGACCTGCCTCTTTTCGGACAAGGAATACCGCCTGCGTCCGGCCCTGCGGCACCCCCGCCTGGGCCTGCCCGTCGTCAAACGGATCATCGAACTGGCCCAGCGATCCAAACCCCTGGGATACGAGATCCTCCAGGCTCGTCAGATGCTCCAGAGCGTGGCCCGAAAGCAGATGAGCGCCATTGGAGGATAGGCACAGGCCAACCTGATTGTCCTGGCCCTGACAGTCCTGGCCCTGATTCCCCTGACAAGGCTCGGCCGGGCTGGCGCGTTATTGCAACGCCCAGCCCGGCCGAAATTGTTTGAAAAGGGGGAGCCGGCCTCCCAGGCCCCGCCGCCTGCGTGTTGCCCTTACGCCGGCTCTTCCAGGCTCAGGATGACGCTGAAGGCCTTGATCAGGGCGCAGATGGGGTCGCCCACCTTCATCTCCAGGGCATGGACGCTTTCGTCCGTCACCAGGGAGGTGACCACGGTGCCGTCGCTGAGGGTCACCGCCACTTCCGCGGCGATTTCGCCCACGTTCACGGCGGTGATGGTGCCGCAAAACACGTTGCGGGCGCTGGTGCGGGGCTGGTCATCCTGTCGCAACAGCACGACCCAGGGCGCCTTGACCAGGGCGGTCATGTGTTTACCGGGCTCCACGCGCAGGTGGCCGGCGCTTTCGTTGGTGATGACCGAAACAATCTTCAGACCGGATTCCGTGGTCAGTTCCACTTCCGTGAGCAACGTTCCGGAACGGATGGCGCTGACGACGCCGGGAAAGGCGTTACGGGCGCTGGTTTTCATGACGGTGGCGCTTTTGATGGTTTGTTCGATAAGCTCTGCGGCGGCGCGGTCGTTGAAGGCCACGTACTGCGCGGTGAGCGTGATATCCTTGTGCCCCAGGATGGACTGCACCAGAGGCAGGGGCAGGCCGCTGCGCAGGAGTTCCACCGCCCGGGAATGGCGGATGGTCTGCGGATTGAGGGAGCCCTTGGGCAGGCCGGTGGTCACAGCCATGGAAAGGAACTGCTTGCGTACATAGCCCTGATCCAGATGCAGGATTTCCCCGCGCAGGCTGGCCATGAGGGGGTCATCAAAAAGCCGGGCCAGTTCTTCCGCCACTTCCTTGGGCAGCGGGGCTTCCCGCTTCCGGGTCCCGCGAACATAGACCACGCTTTGCACCGGGTCCAAGTCCCTGCGGTCGTCCATGGCCAGCACCTCGCCCAGCTTCATGCCCGAGTGGCGCAGGACAAGATAGGCGGCCAGCATGCGGCTGCGGGAACGACGCTGCAGCGGCGTGCGGGAGGCGTCCCGCCATTGGCGGAAGGCCTCGGCCAGAGCGTCCATTTCCCGGGTGGTCAGGTGCGAAATGCCCTCGGGCACAATAAAGGCGCGGGCCGGACATGCCCGGCGGCGGGTGGCCAGGGGAATGCCCGTCCGGTGCTGCAGTTCGGACTCCACCTGCGCTTGCAAAATCTGCAGTTCGTCCATGGTAAGCTGCCGCAGATTTATGGAAACAGGCAGGCGTGTGGCAGTCTGCGCCTCGGGGCTGGAAGAGTCGAGCATCGTATGCATGCCCGAAACATATATCCCGCCTGAGAACAAGGCAATTCAATCCTGATAAGTTGCAAAATCGTGAGTGTTCAGGCGTCAGGGGGAGGCGGGAAGCTCTTTTTGTAGACAAAAACGGCCAGTCGCCAGAAGCCGATGAACACCACGTTCATGACCAGATAGTTCGAGAAGTCAATGTGCTTGCGCGCGGCCAGAAACAACAGCAGCGGCTGCAAGGCCAGCACGCCCAGCAGCAACGTGCGCAGGGTGCTGGGTGTTTTCCAAAAAGTCAAAAAGGCCGCGAGGGTGCGTCGGAAAAGGAAGCTGGCTTGCGAAGGACGGGCAGGCGGGGTGGGGTTGGTATGCACGCAATGATCCTTGCCGGGAAAGGTGAATGGCAGTGCCATACCAAAGCCTGCACCAGGCGGCAATGCGCCGGGTTGCTCCTGGCTTGCCAAGGGGGGCGCTTCATGTCAGGGTGATGGCCGAAAAATCGACACAATATTTTGCAGCGGAATCGTGCGGCACATGAATCTTAAGGACTACGAATTATTAATTAAAAATGAAACCTCAGCCAGGAAATGGCTGTTGGGATTCTGCTGGAAAAACCATCAGCGCTACTGTCCGCGTTGTCGTTCCCGCACGCTGTACAAGCTGGCCGAGGGGCGACGGCGCTGCGGGCGCTGCCGGTACACGTTTCATGACTTTTCAGGGCGTTACATAAACCGGGGCGGGTTGTCGGCCGACGACTGGCTGCGGCTGCTCAAGCTGCTGGAGCTGGAGGTGCCGGTCCAGCTGATGGCCGAGCAGCTGGGCATGGCCGAGGCCACGGTAGCCAAGGCTGTGACCACGGTGCGGGCGGCCATTGTGGCCGGCAGCCTGGATGCGCCGGCCTGCATTGAGGCCGGCTGGGCCACTCCCTGGGAGGAGCCGGCCCAGACGCCGGTATTTGGCATTGTGGAGCACGGGGGCATGGCGTTTGTGGATTTGCTGCCCGAGCTGGCCGTGGAGTCGCTCATGCATTTCAAGTCCAGCTTCCGGCTGCGGACCAAGGCGGTGGGCGGCATGGTTTATACGGATCGCTACCGCCAGTACACCGCCCTGGCCACCTGCGCCCAGGAGCTGACCCATGGTTTTATCAAGCATACAGACCGCGGGTTGGCCCTGGATAAGGGCTCGACCTTCTGGCGTTTTGCCCGGCCCCGGCTCCTGGCCCGGCAGGGCGTGTCTGAAAAGAGTTTTCCCCTGCTCATCAAGGAACTGGAATTCCGGTTCAATCATCGTCAGGAGGACCTGCTGACCCTCCTGGCCCAGCGGGTCTGCGCCCTGGTGCCGAACCCCGCGGGGACCGGCGCCGCGCTGCCTGCTTCTTGATACGTTTCTGCAAGCATATCGCCCGTCCGCCCACGGAAACGTATGGTTTTCATCGTCCCGGGGTGAAAGGCCGTGCTGCCAGCCGGTTGCGGGGCTCTATGCGTGAAAGCCAGAAGCGTCCTGTCCGCTTCTGGCTTTCTGATGTATGGGGGGGCCTCAACATGCATGGGCGCATTGCGCCTGCGCTCGCGCCGGGGCACCGGGTGGGCGGATCAGTTCGTCGCCTCGCTGACCCCGGCACTTTCAAAGGTGGCCATGTCGTTGATTACGGCTGCTGCCGCACGGAGCACCTGGCAGCTGAGCACGGCGCCGGTACCTTCGCCCAGCCGCATGCCCAGGTGCAGAATGGGCGAGGCCTGCAGGCGCTGCATGATGGCCTGATGGCCCGGTTCGGCCGAAGCGTGGGCAAAGATGGAGTATTCCCGTACCAGGGGCTGGAAGGTCTGGGCTGCCACATAGGCCGCAGTGGAAATGAACCCGTCCACCACCACCAGCATGCCACAGGCTGCGCCACCAAGCACCAGACCGGCCATGCCGGCAATTTCATACCCGCCCAGGGCCGAGAGGATGCCCAGGGGTGAACCGGTGCGCACCACCTCGGCATGCACGGCCAGGGCCTTGCTGACCACGTCCACCTTCTTGGCGATGGCCGCCGGGGTGAGCCCCGTGCCAGGCCCGACGATGGCCGCCGGTTCCAGCCCCAGATAGGCTGCGAACAGGGCCGAGGCGGCTGTGGTGTTGCCGATGCCCATCTCTCCCAGGCACAGAGTGCGCACGCCGGCGGTGGCCGCGTCCCGGGCCAGAGCGATACCCACTTCCAGCGCCTGGCGGCACTGGGCGTCGGACATGGCCGGGCCTTCCAGGAAATTGGCGGTGCCGGGGGCGACCTTGCGCTGGACCAGGGTCGGATGCGCGGGGAATTCACCACCCGCACAGCCGACATCCACCACCTGCAAATCCACTCCGGCCGCGCGGCACAGGGCGTTCACCCCGGCGCCTCCATTGACGAAATTCAGGACCATCTGCCGGGTCACAGCCTGGGGGAAGAGCGAGACGCCCGGCCCGTCCGGGCCGGCCACGCCGTGATCCCCGGCCATGACGATGCAGCGCACCGGATCCACTTGCACGGGCAATTGCCCGCGTTGCAGGGTAAAGAGCAGGGCGCCCAGCTCTTCCAGCCGGCCGAGGCTGCCCTGGGGTTTGGTCAGGCTGTCCAGTCTGGCCTGGGCCAGGGGACGAAACGAGGCGTCCGGCGCGATGATGCCGGCCAGGGTGTCATCCAACATGCTCATTTCTGCTTATTCCTTTAACGATTCCATGGCCTTGACGAGAACTTCCAGGTCCGGCCGGGTGTTGATGTCGTGGACATCCATGTAGCGGATGACACCCTTGGTGTCGATGAGGAAGGTGGCCCGTTCGCTGACACCGTCGGAACGCAGGATGCCGTATTTGCTTGCCACGGCGCCGTGGGGCCAGAAGTCCGAGAGTACGGGGAACCACAGGCCGGGCATTTCCCGCGTCCAGGCGTGGAGAGTGGGCAGATTGTCCACGGTGATGCCCAGCAGGATGGTGTTGTGCGTCTCGAAGAGGTCCTGGGTCAGGCAATAGCCGGGCCACTGGTCGGAGCAGACCGGGGTCCAGGCAGCCGGAACGAAGGAGAGCATGACATGATGCCGGCCGCGATACTGGGAAAGGGTGATGCGTTCGCCGGTTATGGAAGGCAGGGTAAAATCCGGTGCCTCGTCGCCCACCTTGAGGGTGGTGTGGCTGTCGCGGGCGGGAAGCGGGCCGGGGTTATAAATCTGTGTACTGTTCACATGGGCCTGGGCCGGAATCGGCAGCAGGAGCAGGCAGAGGCAGCTGAGGGCAAGCAACAGACGCTTGGGGCGCATGGGGCGCATGGGGACTCCTTATCTGAGTGCAGGCAGGCCGGCACGCCGCAGCAGCAGGGCCAGGAAGTCGTCGGGATTCTCGAAGGTTCCCTCTTGTTCGTACAAGACCTTCCAGCCGGCGGCATCCTTGGCGCAGAACACGTAATAGGGCGTGCCCACGGAACCGACGGCAGTGTAGCTTTTCAGCTCCTTGTCTGGAACCAGGGGGAACGAAAGGGCGAATTTTTCGCGGAATATATTGACTTCAAAGGGAGAATTGCCAATCCCGACGCCGAGGATGGTGATTTTTTTGTCCAGCCCGTGTTTGACTATGGTGGCGTGCAGGGTGTTCATCTGCGGCGCCTCACGCTGGCAGTGCGGGCAGTACATTGAGAAGAGCTGCAGAAGCAAAAAGGGCGTGCCGATACGCTCCAGGGCGAAGGGCTGGTCCTGTGGGACGCCCAGGGTGGCGGCGTCCTTGGCCGTGAGGGGGCCGGGAAGGATGAGGGAGGGCAGCGTTTCTCCCGCAATGGCCTGGGCCTGCGCCGGCGCAGGGCTGGCCAGGCTGCAGACCAGGACCACAACCACAGGCAGGAAGCGAAAAGCGTGGCAGATGGCGTTCATGCAGTCTCCGTCTGAGAGTCGTTCGGGTCTTGTGGCGGATACGGCCGCACGGTGAGTACGGGGATGGGCGAGGTCTTGACGATCCTGTCCGCCACAGAGCCGAAGACCACGCGCTTGAGGCCGGAATAGCCGTGCGTGCCCATGATAATCATCTCTGCCTTGATTTCCTTGGCTATATCAAGAATGATGTCGGCAGGATATCCAATTTCCACGCGCATGGTCACGTCCATGTCGGCGAACAGCCGGGCTTTCAGGAGTTCCATGTTCCGGAGCGCTCCCTCATGCACGGTCTTGGCAAAGCGGGAAATGTCCTCGCGGCGCACATCCAGGGCGGCAAAGCGCAACATGGGACGTGAGACGTGCAAGAGCACCAGCCGCGCACCAAGGGCGCGGGCCATCTGTTTGGCATACGCGGCCACCCGCGGCGTGGCCTCGGAAAAGTCCACCGGACACAGGATCACCGCCGGGCCGGATGCCGGCTGGGCAGTGGGTGCGGGAAAAAGCTGACGCTGGGGCATGCGGACTCCAAAGGGCAGCAGCGCGGCTGCAAACGTCGGGGCACCTCCGCAACCCAAGGGACAGCCGGCCGGGCCTGAGGGTGCCGATCTGGCTCCCAGCGTACCGCATGGGGCCACGGGATGAAAGCTGTTTTGGGCTGCAGAAAAAAAATGCAGGGTCGGCTCAAAAAATTGTTGACGGTCAGGTCGATTCTGCGTAGACACGATTTCTCGACACGGGGGCGCTCACTCACTCCGACAGGGTGCAGCGCACGTGGGCGGGTAGCTCAGCTGGGAGAGCATCGGCCTTACAAGCCGAGGGTCACAGGTTCGAGCCCTGTTCCGCCTACCACTTGTGTGTGACAATGCGGAGCCGTAGTTAAGTTGGTTATAACGCCGGCCTGTCACGTCGGAGGGCGCGAGTTCAAGTCTCGTCGGCTCCGCCACTGATTCTAGCAAGCAGCGTGGCTGCTTGAGGACGCCCCGAAGGACTCAGTCCTTCGGGGCTTTTCCTTTGCGCGTGGCTGAAGCACCCTTGCCGGGCGCTCCCCAGGCACTGTTGCTGCAGTGCGGGCTGCAGGTTCCCAACATGGTGGCGCATGCTGCGCCATTCCGGTGCGCTCCCGGTATTGCAACGGGGGGCATTTGTTTTTCTACAGCGCGAGGGCCGCGCGCAGGCGACGACCACGCGCAGCGAGGCGTTTGTATGGTCGCATCTCTTCCCCGGCCGTTGTCTCCATTCGTCATCGCTGCCTGGAGTATCATCGGCAGCCTGCTGTTATTGCTCTTCCCCCTGCATCTCATCTCGGTCCTGCTCTCGGCGTTGTTTGTGCATGAGCTGGTGCGCATGCTCGCCTCGTTGCTGCACATTCCCCGCATCAATGACAAGCGGGCCCGGCTCATTGTTGTGGCCGTGCTGGCGGCCATCATTGTGACGTTGCTGGGACTGCTGATCTGGTGGTCGTCCTTTTTGCTGCAGAAATATTCCGGGGATATCCCGCTGCTGCTGAAAAAGATGGCCGAGGTGCTGGAGCTGGCCCGCTCCCGGCTCCCCGGCTGGGCCCTGGAGCGTTTTCCGGCAAACACGGACGAGTTGTACAAAGGTCTGCTGGACATGCTGCGCGAGCATGCCATGCTGCTGCAGACTGCCGGCAAGGGCGTGGGGTTGGCCATTGTGCACAGTATCATCGGGCTTGTGCTCGGAGCCATAGTCTCCTTGTCCAACATCAACAGTACCTCCAGTCAGCGACCCCTGGCTGCGGCATTGCAGGAGCGCACGGCCCGTCTGGCGGATGCCTTCCGCTCTGTGGTCTTTGCCCAACTCCGGATTTCCGCCATCAATACACTGCTTACGGCTCTGTATCTGCTGGCGGGGTTGCCCCTCATGGGCGTGAATCTGCCTTTCACGGCCACCATGGTCGCCATCACGTTTCTGGCCGGGTTGTTGCCGGTCATCGGGAACATCATTTCGAATACGGTGATTGTTGTCGTGAGCCTGAGTGTGTCCGTGTATGTGGCCGCCGGCTCGCTGATCTTTCTGGTGGTCATTCACAAGCTGGAGTATTTCCTGAATGCCCGTATCGTGGGCACGCAGATTCAGGCGCAGATTTGGGAACTGCTGGTGGCCATGCTGCTCATGGAGGCCGCCTTTGGTGTGCCGGGGCTCATCGCCGCACCCATCTATTACGCTTACGTCAAACGCGAACTCGCGGATTGCGGACTCATATAAAGGGTACTTTTTCCTTGACCGGGGAAGAGGGAATTTCTACCGTCTCAGCAAAAGGGGGGCCCCTCGCCGCTGGCGGTGGGCTGTGTACATCAACGGCATGGGCAGGTGAGGCAGGCGCACATGGATGCAGCACACAAGCCTGAGGGCAGGATGACGCAGGGCTCCGTATTGTTCGAGGAGCCGGGCACGCAGGTGGGGGTGGAGGCGGAATCGTCTTCGGATCTGGATCCGAATATTGAACTGGCGCAAAGCGGTGAGTGCATGTCCATGGAGGCGCGACAGGCGTTTCTGGAAAATATTCTGGAGCAGGTGGGGGCTGGGATTCTGGTGTTCGACCCCGAAGAGGGCCGGACCATCGATGCCAACAATCGCGCCCTGGCCATGCTCAATGTAAGGCGCGACACATTGCAAAGCCTGCCCTGCCTGGATTCCGGCCTGGTGTTCAAGGCCAGCAACCGGCAGGAAAACGTCATCTGTCCGGACGTGTACGCCCCCGAGGGACTTGAAGAAGGCTTGCTCATGGGACGTGATAATGTGGTCACGCCCGTGTCCCGAAAATTGTTCCGCACCGTGCTGGAAGGCAAGGAACTCCTGGTCCAGGCTTTCATCGACATCACGGAACAGAAAAAGCTCGAACGCCAACTCGGCATGGCCCAGCGGCTGGAATCCGTGGGGCTGTTGGCCGCAGGTGTGGCGCACGAGATCAACACGCCCATCCAGTACATCAGCGACTCCGTGGCCTTCCTCAAAAGCGCCATCAACGACCTGCAGGAGCTGCTGGCCGCCTACGAGGTGCTGGAAAGCCAGCTGCCGGACACCCCCCAGGTGTATCAGGCCCTGACGCTGGTTCGCGAGTTCAAGGATGATGTGGATGTGGAATTCCTGAAAACCGAACTCCCCCGCGCCTGCGATCGGGCGTTGGACGGGGTGCAGCGTGTCAGCCGCATCGTCCTGGCCATGAAAAACTTCTCCCACGTGGGCGGGGAGGAGATGAAGCCTGTGGACCTGAACAAGGCCCTGGAAAACACCCTGGTGGTGGCCAAGAACGAGTGGAAGTACGTGGCCCAGGTGGAAACCTCCTTTGATGAGGAACTGCCGCTGGTCCTTTGCCTGCCCGGGGACATGAATCAGGTCTTTCTGAATATGGTAGTCAACGCGGCCCACGCCATTCAAAGCCATCAGGAAAAGGAAAAAGCCGGCGACACGGCCGGAAACGGGGTCCGGGGGCGCATCCGCGTGGCCACGGCCCGCGATGGCGACTACGCCCTGGTTCACATCCAGGACAATGGCTGCGGCATCAAGGCCGAGCATATCACCCGCATTTTCGATCCCTTCTTCACCACCAAGGAGGTAGGCAAAGGCACGGGCCAGGGCCTGGCCATTGCCCACGATATCGTGGTCAACAAACACCACGGCACCATCCTTGTGGACTCCCAGCCCGGCAAGGGCACCCTCTTTACCATCCGTCTGCCATTTCTCCAGCCCGAGCAGACAGGCTCCGCCTCCGGAGACTCCGCATGACCCGCCGGACAGTGCTGTTCGTGGACGACGATTCCGGCGTGCTGGCCGGCATGCGCTTGACCATGCACAGCCTGCGCAAGGAGTGGAGTGCCCTGTACGCCACGGACGCACAAGCCGCCCTCGCCCTGCTGGAGCAACAGGCCGTGGATGTGGTGGTCACGGACATCCGCATGCCCGGCATGGACGGTGTTGCCTTTTTGCGGCTGGTGCAGGAGCGGTTTCCGGGTACCGTGCGCATCATTCTTTCCGGCTATTCCGAATATGAGTCCAACCTGCAGTCCGTAAAGCCGGCGCATCAGTTTCTGCCCAAGCCCTGCAATCCGGGCATGCTCAAAGAGGCGCTGCGCCGTGCGGCCCGGCTGGGCGAACTGCTGCAACGCAAGGAAGTCCGACGCATCCTGCTGGCCGTGGACTCCCTGGAAACCCTCTCCTCCGTGCTGGTGGAACTGAACCGCGAACTGGCCAAGCCGGAACCCTCGCTAACCAGGATCGGCAAGCTGGTGGAGCAGGATCCGGCCATGACGGCAACCTTGCTCAGGGTGGTCAACTCCGCGTTTTTCGGGCTGTTCAAGCACATCACCAGCCCCTCGCAGGCCGTGACCTACCTGGGCACCGAGACGCTGCGCGCGCTGGTGCTGGGCATTCACCTGTTCACCCTCACCCCGGAGGCCTCGCCCCTGGCCGGCATCATCCGCCCCCTCTGGCGGCATGGGCTGCAGGTGGGGCAATATGCCAAGACCATTGCCCTGGCCGAGGGAGCGGACCAGCAGCTGGCGGGCATCTGTTTTGTGGCCGGGCTGCTGCATGATATCGGCAAGGTAATTTTTGCCAGCCAGTTCATGGAAATGTATACAGAAGTGCTGCGCATGCAGGTGGAGGAGGGCTGCTCCTGCTCCCGGGCGGAACGGGCCATTATTGGCGTGGACCATGCCGAGGCCGGGGGCTGTCTGCTGGGTGTGTGGGGCTTGCCGGTGGAGATCTTCACGGCCGTGCAGTGGCATCACCGGCTGGAAGCGGAAATGGAAGTCCTGCAGGCAAGCGAAGGCGTGCCTCCGCCAGGGTTCTCGCCAGCCCTGGCCGTGCATGTGGCCAACTATATGGACATGGTCATCGAAGGCGTGCTGCCGGAAAAGGGACCCGTGGCCCGGGAGTTTCTCGACGTGCAGGGCCTGGCTGAACGGGGGCTGTTGCTTCGGCTCTCCACCTGGCGAACCCGCTGCGAAAAACCTCAGTAAGGGGCGCGTGATGGGGGCCACCAAACCGAAAGTCCTGTTTGTGGATGATGAGCCGCACATCCTGGCCTCTTTTCAAGTGTCGTTGCGCAAGCTGTATGCCGTGAGCGTGGCGGCCACGCCGGAGGAAGGGCTCAGGCGGCTCAAGGCGGACGGACCTTTTCCGGTGGTGGTTTCGGATCTGCGCATGCCGGGAATGACTGGCATTGAGTTCCTGTCTGCAGTGCAGGCCGCCTCGCCGGAAAGCATACGCATCATGCTCACGGGCTACGCCGATGTGGAAGCCGCCATCGCCGCGGTGAACAAGGGGCATGTCTTTCGCTTCCTGACCAAACCATGCCCGCAGGAAATCCTGCAACAGGCGCTGGCAGATGCCCTTGACCAGCATGCCCTGGAACAGGCCGAGCGTGATCTGCTCAAAGGCGCCCTGCGGGGCAGTGTGAAGCTGCTCACAGATGTGCTGGCCATGATCCAGCCTGCGGCCTTCGGGCGCGGGGAACGGATCACCCGGCTGGCGGTTCAGCTGGGTGAGAAGCTGGGGCTTGGTGCTTCCGTGCATCTGGAACTTGCGGCCATGCTCTGCCAGCTGGGATGCGTGGCCTTGGAAGAACCGCTGCTGCTCAAACTGGATTTGGGCCAGGAGCTGACGCCTGAAGAAAAGCAGGACTTCACCGGCCATGCGGGGATCGGGGCCATGCTCCTGAAAAGTATCCCGCGCATGGGCAAGGTGGCCGAGATCATCCGCCAGCAGTTTACCCCGTTCCAGCAGGATCCCCCACCGCTCCTGGAAGCCAGGGTGCTCTCGGTGTGCCAGGAGTACGAACGTCTGCTGCACCGCCGGCTGACCAGGGCCCAGGCGCTGGAGCGCATGCGCGGGCGGGAGGGGCATTACGACCCGGCCGTGCTGCAGGCCCTGGAGGCCTGCGATACCACCCTGGAAGATTCCATACGCCGCACGGACGAAGAGCGCTCGGCCATGGCCAGCATTCCGGACGTGATCCGGGAGGCGGCCAAATCCACCTCCATCCTGGGGCAGATCATGCAGCGCGAAGAGGTGCGCCGCCTGCTACTGGGCATGGAGCACCTGCATGCGCCACCGTCCCTGCTGCTGGAGCTGAACCGGGAGCTCAATCTGCCGGAGCCCTCGCTGGTTCGGGTGGGGCAGCTGGTGCTGCGCTCGCCGAACATGGCGCAGTCGCTGCTGCGGGTGGTCAATTCGCCGGGGTTCAATCTGCTCAAACCCATTACGGACATGCTCCAGGCCGTGGCCTATCTGGGCACGGAAACCATGCGCGGGCTGGTGGTGGGGGTGCATCTGTTCTCCCTGATTCCGGAAAGCTCGCCCCTGGCGTGGTTGTCCCGGCCCATCTGGCGCCACAGCCTGCAGACGGCGCATTTTGCCCGCTGCATCGCCCTGCAGGAGGGCGCGGAGCTGGAGTTTGCGGGATTATGCTTTGTGGGCGGATTGCTGCACGATATTGGCAAGGTTCTCTTTATCTGCCAGCATCCTGAAGCCTATCAGGGCGTGCTGCACAGCATGCGCGAGGAGGGCCGGCCGGAACTGGCCGCGGAAACCCTGCGCCTGGGCGCACACCATGGCGAGGCCGGCGCGGCCCTGCTGGGGGTCTGGGGCCTGCCCGAAGACGTGCTGCGCGCCGTGCTCAACCATCATTCCCCGGCCATGGACTTGTCCATGCCGCTGTGCGAGCCTTCCCAGCCCCGGGGTGAGGAGACACTCATCTCGCCGGTGGGGGAGGCCGCCGCACCGCCCCCCCAGTTCATCCATTGCCGGGAGACATCCTCCGGCCTGCCGGCATCACTGATTATCCACGTGGCCAACTGGATGGATCACGTCATGGCCGGTTCCCTGCACACCAGCCTGCCACGCGCCGGGCGTGCGCTGGATAGGGTATCTTTGCAACACCTTGGGCTCGACGAACGACTTGACACGTGGCGGACCAGCTGCGAACTGAGTGAGGAAGAGAGGGCTCCAGGCCATGAAGCATAAGATTCTGTTTGTGGATGACGAGGTCAACATCCTTGAGTCATTCAAAGTGTCCTTGCGAAAGCTCTACGCCGTCACCGTGGCTGTGGGCCCGGAGGAAGGGCTCAAAGCCTTGAAGGAAGACGGCCCTTTTGCCGTGGTGGTCTCGGATTTGAAAATGCCCGGCATGGACGGCATCCAGTTTCTGGCCAAGGTCGGCGAGCGCTCGCCCGACTCGGTGCGGATCATGCTCACGGGCTATGCCGATTTGAATGCCGCCATCGCCGCGGTAAACAAGGGGCACATCTTTCGGTTTCTGACCAAACCCTGCCCCCAGGACGAACTGCAGACCACCCTGGAAGCCGCCACCCGGCAGTACGCCCTCATCATGGCCGAAAAGGAGCTGCTCAAGGGCACGGTGCGCGGGTCCATCAAGATTCTGACGGATGTGCTTTCCCTGGTCAAACCGCTGGCCTTCGGGCGCGGGGAACGGGTCAAGCGGCTGGCTGTGTATCTGGGGGAAAAGCTCCAGCTGCGCAACATGCTGCACCTGGAACTGGCCGCCATGCTCTGCCAGCTGGGCTGTGTCTCCTTGCCGGACGGCATTCTGGAAAAGATCGACGCCGGGGCGCCCCTGAGTCCCGAAGAGCAGGACGCCTACTCCCAGCATCCTGAAGTGGCCGCGCGGCTGTTGATGCACATTCCGCGCATGGGCCGGGTGGCGGAGATCATCCGCCAGCTGCACTCCACCCTTTCGGAAACGCCGGAAATGCTCCTGGAGGCGCGGCTGCTTAAGGTGTGTCTGGATTACGATGCCCTGGTGCAACAGCGGCTGAACAAAGTCCAGGCCCTGGAGCGCATGCGGGCCGCGCATGGCGTGTATGATGCCAGCATGCTGGACATGCTGGCCGGTGGTGAGGCCCAGGACGAGGCCTACCTGCGCCGCGAGGTGCCCCTGAACGAACTGGCAGTGGGCATGATTCTGGACGAGGCCCTGCATTCCCAGGACGGCGCGCACGTCATGCCCAAGGGGGCGGAACTGACCGAAACCGCCCTGGCCAGACTGCACAACTTCATGCGTTCCAAGCAATTGCCGGAAAACGTGCTGACCCTGGTGCCGCGGGAAAAGCTCGCCTAGGCCCTAGCGCGAAGTGCCATTGAGGGGAAGTCCTTCGCGGGGCTCCCCTCTCGTGCAATCGTCGAAACCGGCCCGGCGTTCCACCAGAAACACGGGGCGGGCCTTGAGTTCCTCATAGATCCGGCCCACGTACTCGCCGATGATGCCCAGGCTGATCATGATGCTGGACCCGATGATGAGCAGGGTCATGATCAGCGTCATGAAGCCGCTCACGGCCCGGTCGTGCAGCCAGCTCCAGATTGCCTCCACGGCCACGCCAAAGCCCAGCAGCAGGGTGAGCGCACCCAGAAAGGTCACAATGCGCAGGGGCAGGGTGGAAAAGCTCACCAGCGCCGTGGTGGCCAGGTTCATCAGCGCCCTGAAGCTGAAACGGCTGCGGCCATCCAGCCGTTCCGCCACCACAAAGCCCACGGTTTCCTGCCGGAAGCCCACCCAGCTGGCCAGCCCGCGATAGAGGCGGTTGCGCTCGTGCATGCGGGTGGTCAGCACCTGGACGACTTCCCGGTCCAGGAGCTTGTAGTCCGAGCAGTTGGAACAGTTGAAGCCGCCCAGCCGGGTCAGCAGCATGTTGAACACATAGGCCCGGAAACGTTGGGAAGGACTGTCCGTGTGGCGATCTTCCTTGACCCCATGCACCACCTTGGCGCCAGCCCGCCAGTGGGCCACAAACTGAGGAATGAGTTCCGGCGGGTGTTGCAGGTCGGCATCCATGGTGATCACGGCCCGGCCCGAGGCGGCGCTCAACCCGGCCAACAGGGCGGCCTCCTTGCCAAAGTTGCGGGACAGGGAAAGCGCCTTGAGCTGCGGAAACCCCTCGCGCAGCGCGGCCGCAGCCTCAAATGTCCCGTCCGAGGACCCATCGTCCACCACGATGATTTCATACGAAGAAACAGCCTGCTCCAGAATGGCCGCAAGAGTGGCCACGGCCCGGCCTATCCCTTTGGATTCGTTGTGCGCAGGCAGGACGATGGACAGTTCCGGTGAGGCGGGCATAGCGCCCGGGGCGGTCATAGGCATGGCGCACTCCGAGAAAGCGGACGTTGGTGGAGTCGGGTCAAATTCTTACAGATCGCGGAAGCGGACAAGCCGCACGCCCTGCCGGGCCAGCAGACTGGGCAAGGCCGGGTCGCACAGCACGGCGCGTTCGCCCTCCCAGTCGTGAAACATTCGCAGTCTGGGATCCGCCATTTCGGCGGGGTTGTCCCGCCCCGGGTGGCACATGTATTCCGCCACGCTGCCGGCAGGGGCGCGCGCCAGCTGGGCCAGCGCCCGTTCCAGGGTGGCCAGGGTCATGTGACCGCTGCACTCCCCGCCAAACATGGGCGGCGAGGGTCGCCCCCCTGGGGCCCGGCGGTGGCCCAGGGCGCGAAGCCGGCAGGCGGCATGCATCCAGCGCAGCACGCGGGCCTTGCCCGGACCCGCCCCCGGACGGCGGACATATGGCAGGGCGTAACGTCTGGCAAGGCCCAGCGCCAGGGGCCACAACGGTGGCAGCAGATGCACGTGCTCGTGCCCGTTGAGAAAACAGGGAGCCAGGCCGGCATCCAGGCAGCGCGTGACCTGCAGCGTCCATTCCTCGCGCACGGCCCGCACCGTGAGGCGGCGCATGACCAGATCGCGCACAAGTCGGCCTTTGCCCGGGAAGCCCTCCGGATACAGGTTCCGCAGGGCAGGGGAGAGAGGGTGGCCGTAAGTCAGGGTCAGATGCACCCCCGCATCCGCCTGCCCCGCCGCAACGCGCGCAACCAGGGCCGGAGCCGTGGCCTCAAACGCCGGACCGCAGGGCATGATGCCGGTGGCCGTGACAGTCCCGGCATCGATACACTCCAAAATGCCTTGGGAAACAGCCTGGAAATGGCCGAAATCGTCAGCATTGATGATCAGTCCGCGCAGGTGGTGCATGCCGGAAGGCTAGCGCGACTGGGCGGTTCCGTCAATCGACCAGCAGCCCGGCCCGGCTTGACGGGAGAGTCCTGACGCGCTATTTACATAGCATGCTATGTAAACCGTCCGAGCCGTTCCGTCTCGACTGTTCGCTGGGGTATCTGATGAACCTGACTGCGCGCCGGTTCGAGCAGACCTTGCGAAAGCGAATCGCGCCGCACGGCGTGCAGCCGGCCCAGTTCGGCGCCCTGGTGGTTCTCCGGGAAGAGGGGCCCCTCTCCCAGACGGCCCTGAGCGAGCGCCTGTCCATCGAGCAACCCACCATGGCCAACACCCTCAGCCGGATGGAGCGCGACGGGCTGGTGCAGCGCCAGTGCAGCGAGGCAGACCGGCGCGTCACGCTCTTCAGGCTGACGCCCAAGGCCGTGGCCCTGTTGCCCGTGCTGGAAGAAACTGCCGCGGCCGTGAATGCGGAGGCCCTGGAGGCATTGAACGAGGCGGAGCGAACGATGCTCTTTGCCGCGCTCAAACACCTGATTCGCCGTCTGGAGCCACAGGACGTGAGTCACCCGGAACCGGTTGCGCAGCCCGCCGACCACTGCTGCGACCTGCAATAAGGAGGAGACGTGATGGATGCCACCGCTGTTCAGGCCTTCTGCCAGGCCCTGGGGTATGACGAGGAACCCTTCGGGTTTCATTACACCAGCACGCCGCCGCCCCAGGCGCTCATGGCCCCCTCCTGCGCCCTGCCCAGCCATGCGGACGAACAGCAGGGCAAAGTGGACTGGGAGGCCATCAACAAGAACTTTTCCTGCGTCATCAAATACATCTGGCGGGCGCGGGTGCAGGGCGGTGCGGCGGCGCTTTCCCGCGAGCGCTACGGCTGCCTGGGCGGGGCCTTCTTTCTGGGCTACAACAAGCCGCAGCTGGAGGGCATCGTGCATTACGTGTCCTCGGGTATTCCCGGGTTCATGGAAGGCGAGCACTATGTGGAATCCCCGCAACGCTGCCGGGAGTTCTTTCATGAGCAGGTGGATCCCCTCCCGGCCACGGGCAGTCATGCGGTCTTCAAGCCGCTTTCGCAGTTCACTGTCGAAGAACCGCCCTTGCTGGTGCAGTTTTTCGCCAGGCCGGAAGTGCTGAGCGGCCTGCATCAGCTGGCCATGTTCATCACCTCCGACCCCCATGCCGTGGCCACGCCGTTTGGCGCGGGTTGCACCAATCTCGTCTCCTGGCCCTTGCGGTTTTTGGCCGCAGGCACGCCGCGCGCCGTGCTGGGAGGGTGGGATCCTTCGGCCCGGCCCTGGTTCAAGCCGGATGAGCTTTCCTTCAGTCTGCCCCTGGCCATGTTCGAAACCATGCTGTCCCGCTGGGAGGAGAGCTTTCTCACCAAACATGCCTGGAAGACGGTGCTGAAAAAGATTGCCAAAAGCCGCCGGACCTGGGGCGAAGCCAGCGCCACAGCCTGACTTCGCCACGAGTCGGCCTGTTATTGGGCCAGACACCACGGCAGTTGCGCAAATCCCGCAAGACGCGATATGGAATATGACGGTGGTCGGAGTGTCCGGTCACCGTCACTTGTTACGTCTGAGGGGAGGGCGGCCATGCGACTGCATTGGAAAAAGGGTCGTGTTGTCTTGCTGGGAATGGCGGCGTGCCTGCTGGCGGCAATGGTGGCGCATGGCGTTGCGGGCCCTGCCTACGAACGTCCCTCCACCCTCAAGGCCTCGGCCATGTTGCCGGAGGCCACCCGCCAGGGCGCGTTGCACACCGTGGATGAGGCCGTCTTTAATGATGGGTACATGAATCTGTACACCATCAAATCCCCGCTTGGGGAATTCCGGGCTGAGTCCACGGCGGAATTGCTGGTCCGCATTCAGGAAATCTACGCCATAGACGCCATGGACAAGCTGGCCAGCTCCAAGGCCTTTGGCGATGCCCTGGTTCAGGGCGGCAAGCAGATGGTGGATACCGTGGCCGACGTGGTGACAGACCCCCTGGGCACCATCACGGGCACGGTGTCCGGCGTGGGCAAGATCTTCCAGCGCGCCGGGGACAGGCTGACGGGCAACCGCAGCAAATACGACGGCAATGTCGCCTCCAGCATCAGCGGCTACGACGAAGCCAAGCGCGAATACGCCAAGGCTTTTGACGTGGATCCCTACAGCAGCAACCAGCTCTTGCAGGATCGGCTGGACAGGCTGGCCAAGGCCGGCTTTGTGGCCCATCTGGCCGGCACCGCCGCCAAGATGGCCATTCCGGGCGGCGTGGGCCTGGCTGTGGGCGCAGTGTCCGGCGTGGGGTCGCTCAAGGGCATCGACATGGCCCTGCCGCCCGTGGATATCCGCCGGTTCAACAAGGAGCGGATGGAGCAGATGGGCGTTGCCAATGAGGTGGCCGATCTGTTCAACAAGAACGAAAGCTTCACTCCCTTGCAACAGAGCCTGCTGGTGGCGGCGTTGACGGACATGCAGGGCGTGGCCGGGCGGGATGTGTTCATCCAGTTCGCCGTGCCCACCTCGGACGAGCGACTGGCCTTCTTCCGCCAGCGCATGGCCCGCATGTATTCGAATTATCATTTGAATGTGGAACCGCTGGAACGCTTTGTCCCGGTGGGGCAGTTCATTGCCGCCCAAACGAAAAGCGGCAAGCGGCTGATGTGCTTCCCGCTGGATTATCTCATCTGGGCTCCGCAGGTGGAGAATCTGGTCCGCTTTTTCACCGAGGAAGCCCGGGCCGCGCATGTGTCGGGCCTGGAAATCCGCCTGGGCGGCATGGCCAGCGCCACAGCCCGCAAGCAGATGGTGGCCCAGGGCTGGAAAGTGGTGGAACTGCGGGAATTCTTCAAGAAATAAGCCTCAGTACAGCGAAGCCAGGGCGGCCAGCACCAGCACGTAACAGACGGACAGGGGGCCACCGGCCCGGAGAAAATCTCCGGATGAGTAGCCCCCTGCGCCCATGTACAGCGCATTCACCTGGTGCGTGGGCAGGAGGAAGGAATTCGAGGCCGCCAGCGCTCCCACCAGGGCGGCCATGCGCGGGTCTGCGCCCACGCCCTGGGCGATGTCAATGGCCAGGGGCGTCAGCAACACCACGGCGCCCACGTTGGAAACCACCAGCGTGATGGCCGTGGAGAGTGCGGCAAGCACCAGGAAAAAAACAAAAGGCGTGGCCAGCGCGTCCCCGGCCAGCAGCAGCACCTGATGCGCCAGCCAGGCGGCGGCGCCGGTCTTTTCCATGGCTGTGCCCAGGGGAATGAGCCCGGCCAGGAGGAAGACGGTGCGCCAGTCCACCCCGCGGTAGGCTTCGTCAATGTTCAATACGCCGCTCACCACCATGCCCATGGCCCCGCTCATCAGGCACACGGCCAGGGGCAGCCCGGAAAAGATGGCCAGCAGTGTGGCCAGCAGGAACCAGCCCACGGCCAGACCGGCCTTGCGCGGATGCAGGATCTCGTGATCCAGGGGCTGGACAAAGAGCAGGTCCCGGGCCGGGCGCATGGCGTGGAAGGCCTCCCAGGTCCCGAACATGAGGATGGCATCCCCGGGTTTGAGAGGCTGGCCGCCCAGCTGCTGATAGAGCTTTGCGCCTTCGCGATTGAGCGCCAACGGTGCGAGGTGGTGCGTGTGGCGGAAGCGGATCTCCGAAATGGTCCGTCCCTCGAACCGGGAGTGCGGCGGCACCACGGCTTCCACCACCCCGCCCATGTCCGGCGAAAGCGCCCCGGCAAAGAACTCGGGCTGTTCTCGAATCTCCCAGCCGAAGTGGCTGGCTGCCTCGCGCAGGCCGTCTTCGGGGCCATAGGCAGCAAAGATTGCGCCGGGGCGGATGAGCATTTCCCTGTCTGGTGGGATGAGCATGTCCCGGTCGCCAGTCATCCCCTGGGGCGCCAGGGCCACGGTGTGGATATTATGGCAGTCGCACAGGTCGGTGATCTGTACGCCGGCGGCCTGGGACAGGGGCTGCCCGGGCACGCGGATTTCGAAGAGCCGGCCGAGTTCGGGATAGAACTCCAGCGGCTCCGGAGTGGCCGGTCGCTGTTCGCCGCGGCGTTCCCTGGGCAGGGCCAGATTGCCCAGGAGCAGGAAATAGCCGATGCCCAGGCCTACCAGCGCCAAACCGATAGGCGTGACACTGAACAGGGAAAAGGACTTGAGGCCAAAGGGGCGCATCAGGTCGTTGAGCATGATCAGGGGCGAGGAACCGACCAACGTCACCGTGCCGCCGAGAATGGCGCAAAACCCTACGGGCATGAGCAGGCGGGAGAGGGGGATGCCGGTCTGGGACGAGAGTCGTTTTATCGCGGGCAAAAACAACGCCGCCGCCCCGATATTCTGCATGAAACTGGAGAGGATAGCGATGGCCCCGCACAACAGGGCCAGCATGCGCGAGCGGCTGCCCCTGGCCAGATGCATGAGCGGCCGCACGGCGTTGGTGATGACCCCCGTATGATCCAGCCCGCGGCCCATGATGACCACGGCGATGATGGATACCACCGCCGTGGAGGACAGCCCCTGGAAGGTCTGGCGCGGTTCCACCAATCCCAGGAGGGACAGGGCCAGCATGGCCAGGATGGCCGTCACATCCACCCGGAGCCATTGGGTGATGAACAGAAGGATGGTGGCTCCTGTGATGCAGAAGACCAGGACCATATCCAGGGTCAGCGCAGGTGCAGCGGCGGGCATAGGGCTTCCTCCCTGTCCTGCGCATAGCATGCGGCAGCGCGGAAAACCAGTGGGGCGGGGCAAAAACGTTGCCAAACGCAACACCCCGCGACTGGCCCGAAGGACCGGTCGCGGGGTGGAGGCGAGGATATGTCGACTGCGGGCTAGGCCAGGGAGGAGGCCTGCCGCAGGAAGAGGATCTTGCGGTCCACGTGGCGCACATCGGCCGTGGCCGTGAGCAGCATGGACTGGATAAGCTCGGTGCGCATGTTGTTCAGCAGCAGGGACACGCCTTCCGCGCCGCCGCCCACGGCCCCGATGGCCAGGGGCCGGCCCACGAGCACGGCCTGCGCGCCCAGGGCCAGGAGCTTGAGCACGTCGGCCCCATTGCGCACGCCACCGTCGGCCATGACCACGGTGTGGTTGCGGACCTTTTCGGCAATCCAGGGCAGCACCTCGGCCACGCCAGGGGTGGAGTCCAGCACGCGGCCGCCGTGGTTGGAGACGACGATGGCGGCAGCCCCGGCCTCCACGGCCATTTCCGCTTCCACCGGGGTCATGATGCCTTTGATGATGAAGGGCAGGCTGGTGGCCTGGATCACTTCCCGCAGCTCCCGCAGGCTCTTGGGGCCCACGGGCTGGCCCTTGAGGGCCATGGTGATGAGCCCGGCGCCGTCAATGTCCATGCCCACGGCGCAGGCGCCGGCGGCTTCGGCTTCCTGAATGCGGGCAATGATTTCCTTTTGCCCGCGCGGCTTGATGATGGCAATGCCGCGGCCTTTCACTTCCTTGATGGCGGCCAGGCCGGAGGCGTACATGGTGGGGTCGGCGCCGTCGCCAATCATGCCCATGACGCCGGACTTGGTGCTGCCGGTCAGCAGGGAGGAGGCGAGTTCCTCTTCGGTAACCGCCCCCCCCAGATTGTAGGTGGAGCCAGTCATGGGCGCGGCGAGCACGGGCATATCCAGCTCGTTCCCAAAGAGCACAAGGTTGGTCCTTGGGTCGCGCACCTCATGAATGGTCCGCATGTTCAGCAGGTGTTGGGATAGGGCCTCGACATTGGCTTTGAACGAACTGCCGGAACCGACGCCGCCCATGCCGGGAACCTCGCCCCGGCAGGCGATGCCATTGCAGATGGAACATACGCGGCAATACCCCTTGAGCTTTGCCCGCGCTGTTTCCCTGAGGGTGTTCAAATCCATGGCCCGATCTCCTGTTTCTTGATTGGCTGTCGAGGATTATCCCAGCAATTCGGCGATGTGCTTGACCTCGACCTTTGGCCCTTGGCGCTTTTCCATGCCGCCCCGAATCTGCATGACACAACCGGGACAATCAGTGACAACAATTGATGCGCCGGAAGCAACAATGTTGTCCAGCTTTTTTTGGAGGAGGTTGCTGGAGATCTCGGCGAACTTCACGCTGTAGCTGCCGCCAAAGCCGCAGCAGACCTCTTCCTCGGCGCAAGGGACATATTCGTTGCCACTGGCGGCGATGAGCGCCCGCGGGGCCTCGCGGACGTCCATACCACGGCAGAGGTGGCAGGGGGCGTGGTAGGTCACCTTCTTGCCGCCGGTGGTCTTGGGCTGCACCTTGAGCACGTCGTGCACAAAGGAGGAGAAGTCGATGACCTTGTCGGCAAACTGCGCGGCCTTGAAGGCCATCTCGGGCTTGTTCTCAAGCAGTTTCGGATAACTGTGCTTGAGGTGCGAGGCGCAGGAGGCGCAGGAGGTGACGATGTAGTCGTACTCCGCGGGGTCCATGGCCAGCATGTTTTGCAGCGCCACATCGCGCGCGGCGTCAACCTCGCCCATCATCTGCAGGGGCAGGCCGCAGCAGCTCTGGTCCATGGGGAAGTCGATCTGGGCCTGCTTGCCGGCCATGGCCTTGGCGGCGGCCACCAGCTGTTCGGGGAACAGGAAGTCGTGCGCGCAACCGGCAAAGAGAGCCACCTTCATGCTGGCGTGCTGGCCGGCCTTGGGGTTGACCTCCTGCTTGAGCCCTTTTTCCCAAAGGTCGCGGAAGGGCGTCTCGGCCACGGCAGGCAGGGCCCGGAAGTCCTGGTCCTTGGCAAAGATCATGGGCAGGTGGCGGATGAAGCGGCCGTTGGTCTGTCCCTTGCCCACAAAGGGCTTCTGGCCCCAGCTTGCGGCGCGCAGGAGACCGTGGAACAGCTTGCGGTTCTTCATCATCAGGCTCAGGAGCTTGCCCTCGATGGGATGGCCTTCCTCGCTGAGGATGCGGGCGTGGATTTCCTTGATGAGCCGGGGCAGATCAATGCCGGCAGGGCAGATGGCCTTGCAGCTCTGGCAGTTGATGCAGTTCTGCACCAGGTTCTTCGCTTTTTCCCGGCCATGATAGAAGTAGGTCAGGATGAGGCCGATGGCGCCGATGTAGATGTGGCCGTACTTGTGGCCGCCGACCATGCGGTACACGGGGCAGACGTTGGCGCAGGCGCCGCAGCGCACGCAGCGCAGGACCTGCTTGAATTCGGGATCCTTGGCCAGGGCGCGGCGGCCGTTGTCCAGGAAGACCACGTGCATGCTCTTCTTGTTGTCCGGGGCGGCGCCGCACTCGTTGGTGCCGGTCACCCAGGTAACGTAGGAGGTCAGCTGCTGGCCGGTGGCGTTTCTGGGCAGGGCGCGCAGCACGCGCAGGGCGTCGTGCAGGGTGGGGGTGAGCTTGTCCAGACCCACGAGGGCGACGTGCACGCGGGGCAGGGTGGTCACCAGGCGGGCGTTGCCTTCGTTGGTCACCAGACCGATGGTGGCGCTGTCGGCAATGGCGAAGTTGCCGCCGGAGATGCCCATGTCCGCGGTGGCATATTTCACGCGCAGTTCGCGGCGGGCGACCTTGACCAGCTTCTGGATGTCGGAATCCTGGTCCTTTTTGGTCACCTGGGTAAAGAGATCCGCCACCTGATAGCGGGACAGGTGGATGGCCGGCATGACCATGTGGGAGGGCCCTTCATGGCGCAGCTGGATGATCCATTCGCCCAGGTCGGTTTCCGTGACTTCGAGGCCCTTGTCTTCCAGGTGATGGTTGAGCAGGGTTTCTTCCGCCGTCATGGACTTGGACTTGACGATGGACTTGCAGCCGTTTTCTTCGGCAATGCGGGCGATGATCTCGTTGGCTTCCAGGGCAGTCTTGGCAAGGTGCACCTGAATACCGATGGCCTCGGCGTTTTGCTTGAACTCTTCGTAGAGTTCATCCAGGCGGGCCACGGAAGCATCCTTGGCGTCGGCGATTTCGGCAATCAGCCCGGCCAGGTCCATGTCCTTGAAGGCATTGTCGCGGCCGGTGCGGTAGGCCACGGCAAAGTTATCCAGGGTTTTGCGCAAAAACTCGTTATCCAGCGACTCCCGGAGTTCAGCTTTGTACTGAGAAAGCGTGTGGGCGGTTTGCATGGTCTAGTCCTCCAGGAGCAGGATGTGCAGTTCCAGCGGGCCATGAACGCCAATGGCCAGCACGCGTTCAATGTCCGCGGTGCGGGACGGGCCGGTGATGAAGGCCATGTACGAGGGGGCCTTCTTCATGCGCTTGTCCAGCTTGGATTCGATGTCGTAGCTGGCCTTGACGATGTCGCTCACCTTGAGCACGGCGATGTGGATTTCGCCGATCATGGTGGCCAGACGCAGTTCCTCGCTCGCGGAGTCGATGACAATGGTCCCGGTTTCCGCGATACCGAACTCGCAGGAGGTAAAGGCCATGTCGATGCCGGCCAGGTGCGTGCGCATGCCTTCCGCGATGACCTGGATGCCGCGTTCTTCGGCCAGTTTGCTGAATGATCTCAGCTCCTTGTCCTTGAGCTGCGGCGCGGCGATGATCCGGGGCGCCGGCTTGGCTTCGCACAGCGCCCCGGCCGTCTCGGAGATGGCCTCCCCACAGCCGCTGATCAGCAGCTGGCAGGCTTCCTTGTTCGTGCACATGTCGATGGCATAGGCGTATGCGTCCTTCATGGAGGTGACGGGAATCACCTTGGCGGACACCAGCTCGGCTTTCTGCCGGAACAGGTCGACCATCTCCTGTTTGGTCATGAGTATCTCCTTAGATGGTTTTCAAGAGCGCAAGCGTTTGCTGCGCGATGGCAAGTTCTTCGTTGGTGGGCATGATCAGGATGCGGACGGCGGAATCGTCGGCGCTGATGTCCACCGGTTGGCCGCGCTTGGCCGTGGCGTTTTTTTCCGCATCAATCTTGATGCCCAGGTGTTCCAGGCCCTGGCAGACTTCCTGGCGCACATCGACGTCGTTTTCGCCAATGCCGGCGGTAAAGCTCAGGGTGTGGCATTCGCCCAGCAGGGCCAGGTAGGCGCCAATGTAATGCTTCACCTTGCGACAGAACATGATGAACGCCAGCTGGGCTTTGGCGTCCCCGGCTTCGCGGCGGGCATGCACGTCGCGCATGTCGTTCACGCCGCAGATGCCCTTGAGGCCGCTCTGCTTGTTCAGGACCGTGTCAATTTCCTTGACCGTCAGGCCCTTGCGTTCTGCCAGATACGGGTAGACAGCCAGATCCACATCCCCACAGCGGGTACCCATGACCAGACCGGCCAGGGGCGTCAGGCCCATGGAGGTGTCGATGCACTTGCCGCGCTTGACGGCGTCCATGGAGCAGCCATTGCCCAGGTGCATGGTGATGCCGCTGGTTTCCTCGGGCTTGCGGCCGATGAATTCCGCAGACTTGTTGAAGACATACTGATGCGAGGTGCCGTGGAAGCCATAGCGGCGGACCTGCAGTTCCTCATAATATTCATAAGGCAGGGCATACAGATAGGCTTCGGGAGCCATGGTCTGATGGAAGGCCGTGTCAAACACCGTGACCTGCTTGGCTTTGGGCAGCAGTTCCCGGGAGGTGGCGATGCCGGCCAGGTGCCCGGGATTGTGCAGGGGAGCCAGCGGGATGGTGGCGGTGAGCTTTTCCACCACGCTGTCGTCCACCAGCACGGGTTCGGTGAAGTAGACGCCGCCGTGCACGATGCGGTGGCCGGCGCCATCGATTTCATCCGGGCTGGCCACCACGGCGGCCTCGCCCTTGGTGATGCGATCCACCACCAGCTGCATGCCGATCTTGTGGTCCGGGATGGGCAGCTCATCGGTAAACACGGCTTCCTCGGCGGTGTCGGGGAATTTCTTGTGCTTGATGAGGCCCATGGGCTCGTGAATACGCTCCACCAGACCGGAGCAGAGCACGCGGTTGCCGGCGGCCATGTCGAACAGCTGGTACTTGATGGAAGAGCTGCCGGAGTTGATGACAAGAATCTTCATGGAACTACTTCCCCTGGGCCTGAGCGGCCTGAGCTTGAATGGCGGTGATGGCCACCGTGTTCACAATATCTTCCACGGTGCAGCCGCGGGAGAGGTCGTTGACGGGCGCGTTCAGGCCCTGGAGAACCGGACCGATGGCCACGGCGCCGGCGGCGCGCTGCACGGCTTTGTAGGTGTTGTTGCCGGTGTTCAGATCCGGGAAGATGAAGACCGTGGCCTTGCCGGCCACGGCGCTGCCGGGCATCTTGGTGGCAGCCACGGTGGGGTCGATGGCGGCGTCGTACTGCAGGGGGCCTTCCACCAGCAGCTCGGGCTGGAGTTCGCGCACCAGCTTGGTGGCTTCGCGGACCTTGTCCACATCCTCGCCGGAGCCGGATTCGCCCGTGGAGTAGGAGAGCATGGCCACGCGGGGCTCCACGCCGAAGATGCGGGCCGTCTCGGAGCTCTGGATGGCGATGTCGGCCAGTTCCTTGGCGTTGGGGTTGGGGATGACAGCACAGTCGCCAAAGACGAGCACGCGGTCGGACAGGCACATCAGGAAGACCGAGGAGACGATGGAGGAGCCGGGCTTGGTCTTGATGATCTGGAAGGCCGGCCGGATGGTCTGGGCCGTGGTGGTGATGGAGCCGGAAACCATGCCATGGGCGTGCCCCAGCTTGACCATCATGGTGCCGAAGTAGGTCGGGTCGGCCATGGTGTCGCGGGCGACTTCAGGCGTCATGCCCTTGGCCTTGCGCATTTCGAAGAAGGTATTGACGTATGCATCGAACTGCTCGGACTTGGAGGGGCAGATGATCTGGGCGGCCGAAAGATCCAGGCCCATCTGGGAGATGTCGGAGCGGATCTGGTCGGGGTCGCCCAGGATGGTCAGGTCCACCACACCGCGGCGCAGCAGGATATCTGCCGCCTTGAGGATGCGGCCGGAGCTGCCTTCGGGGAGCACGATGTGCTTGCGGTCGCTCTTGGCCTTCTCAATGAGGCTGTATTCGAACATCTTGGGCGTGACGCGGGTGGACTTTTTGGCTTCCAGCCGGGTGCGCAGCTCGTTGACGTCCACATGGGTTTCGAAGGTGCCCAGGGCGGTGGCAATCTTCTTCTGGTCTTCGGCGTCGATGCGGCCGTACAAATCCATGAGCACGCGGGCGGTCTTGAAGGTGTGGCCCTTGGTCAGGAGCACGGGCATGGGGTTGCCGGACCAGCCTTCGATGATCTTCTGGATGTTGCGCTGGGGCTCGATGCCGCCAGTGAGCACAATGCCGGCCATGTCCGGATATTCCGTGGACTGGCGGGAGGCGTAGCAGGAGAGAATGATGTCCGAACGGTCGCCGGGGGTGATCACCAGGCAGTTTTTGGAAATGTAATCAAGGAAGTTGCCCACCTGCATGGCGGCCACCAGATAATCGTCAATCTGGGCGTCGAGCAGGCCCTTGCCGTAGAGCACTTCGGCATCCAGCCATTTGGCCACGTCATTGATGGTGGGCTTGCCCAGGGAGGGCTCTTCAGGAATGACGTAATGCAGGCATTCCGTGGTGCTGCGGAACTTGCAGGAAAGCTGGGAGAGGACGTAGTCCTTGTCCTTGACTTCGGCGCGGTTGATGATGGTGGCCAGGATGTCCAGGCCTTTTTCCTCAAACCCGTCGATGGCCAGCTGGGTGGAGGACACGACCTCGTCGGGGGACTTGCCCTGGGCGTTGGTCACCAGCAGGACGGGGGCGCCGAGGTTGGCTGCGATTTCCGCGTTGATGTCCACCTCGAAGGCGGGGTCGGAACCGAGGAAGTCCGTGCCTTCGCAGAGCACAAAGTCGAAGCGCTGCTCCAGGCTCTTGTACTTGTTGAGGATGGTTTCCACCAACAAGGCGTGTTCGCCGCGGTTGATGATGTCGCGCGCCTCGGCCAGGGTGAAGGCATAAGTGTCTTCGTAGCGCTGGTTGAGGTAGAACTGGGACAGGATCAGGTTGATGTCGTGGTCTTTCTTGTTCGCCTGCCCGCCGCTGATGATGGGCCGGAAGAAGGCCACCCGCTGCACGTCGCGCAGAAGCATTTGCGTGAGGCCAAGGGCGATGGCCGATTTGCCTGTGCGCGGTTCAGTGCCGATGATGTAAAGATTTTTGACCATGAGCGCTCCTTCGGTTCTCCTTGTAAGACAGTAAGTTGCGCATCCGCCTTCACCTTCGGCCCCTAGAGAGGGCGGCGCGGGGGGAAATCCGAGCATTCGTAGCAGGTTTAGATTGATGAATCAATCGATCTTGCGGACGAAATTCCGGATTTTTTCACCTATTCACCCCCGCGCGCGCCCTGTTTTCTGCGTGCGCTTCAGCGTGACTCTATCATCTACAGCGCGTCGGCGTACAGCTCCACCACGTGACGAACTTTACGGGAGGCCCCGGCCTTGGAGAGCATGTCCGTGATCTGCATCATGCAGGCCGGGCAGCTCGTGGCCACGGTGTCCGCCTTGGAGTCGATGATGTGCTGTGCTTTTTTGCGGCCAATTTCCTGGGAGAGTTCATAGAACTTCAGGTTGAAGCTCCCCCCGCTGCCGCAGCAGGTGGCGGCGTCGGTCATTTCCACAAACTTCACGCCCGGGGTGGCCTTGAGCAGCGTACGGGGCTGCGCGGTCACGCCCAGGGAGTTCCGCAGGTGGCAGGGATCGTGGTAGGTCACCGTCTGATTTCCCGGAATGTCCGTGGGGGAGACCCCGAGCACATCCACCAGGAAGGCGCTCACGTCCTTGACCTTGTCCACAATTCTGCTCAGCGCGATCTGGTCGGACTTGTCTTCGTAGTAGGCAGGCCAGATCTTTTTGATGGTGGAGGTGCAGGTGGCGCAGGGGGTGATCAGGTAATCGAAATCGCCCTTGCGGAAGAGTTCAATGTTGGTCCTGACCATCTCCTGGAAGGAGGCCACGTCGCCGTTGGAAATGGCCGGAATGCCGCAGCATGCCTGGCCTTTGGGCATGAAGATGCCCACGCCGTGGTGCTTGAGCACCTTGATCACGGCATGGCCCACGCTGGGGTAGATTTTGTCCACCACGCAGCCGGGGTAGAAGGCCACCCGGATGCCGGCCGCACCGGCCGGGGTGTCCAGGCTGGGAACCTCCGAGTGCAGGGCCTTGGCGGCCAGGGTGCGGAAGTGCCGGTCGCCAATGATGGGGGCGTTGAACCGGGCGCAGGAGGTGCCCAGCATGTCGTCCACGGGCTTGGTGAAGATGCCCTGGAACTTGGCGCCGAGGTCCAGAATGGTGTTGAACAGACCGGGATTGGTCAGCAGCTTCTGGAAGATCAGCCGCTGCGCCGGGCTCATGCCGTTGTAGGCGGCCATGACGGCGCGTGCCTTCAGGAAGATGTCCGTGACCTTGACGCCGCTGGGGCAGTTCGCCTCGCAGGTGCCGCACAAGAGGCAGCGATTGAGCTTCTTGTTGACGCCGTCGGGGTCCTTGATCATCTCCTCGGCCAGGCCGGCCAGCAGGGCGATCTTGCCGCGGGTGACGTCGCCTTCGCGGCCGGTCTGGGCAAATACCGGGCACTGGGCCTGGCACATGCCGCAGCGCATGCAGGTGACGAGCTGGTCTTCCAGCGACTTGAGCATTTCGACAAGTTTTTTCGGATCGGCCATGGTGCTGCGCCTCCTTAGCCCACGATCAGCTTGCCAGGATTGAGGATACCCTTGGGATCAAGCACGCTCTTCATGCGCTTGGAGTATTCGATGGCCGCAATGCCGCATTCCTGCTTCATGTACTTGGCCTTGGCCATGCCAATGCCGTGCTCGCCGGAGAGCGTGCCGCCCAGAGCCAGGGCATGGTCGAAGATCTCGTCGATGGCGGCTTCCACACGGTGCCATTCCTCGGTGTTGCGCTTGTCGGTGAGGATGGTGGGGTGGAGGTTGCCGTCGCCAGCGTGACCAAAGGTGCCGATGGTCAGGTTGTATTTCTTGGCAATGTCTTCCAGGGCGGACATCATGGCCGGGATCTTGGAGCGCGGCACCGTGGCGTCTTCCAGCACGGTGGTGGGCTTGACCTTGGCCAGGGCGGGCAGGGCGTCGCGGCGGGCCTGCCAGACGGCGTTGCGCTCGGCGGCGTCCTTGGCCACGCGCACGGAAGTGGCCTTGTTCTTCTTGCAGATTTCTTCCACCTTGGCGGCGTCTTCTTCCACCATGCCGGGGTGGCCGTCCACTTCGATGAGCAGCAGGGCCCCGGCTTCCGTGGGCAGGCCGGCATTGCGGAAGTTCTCCACGGTGCGGATGGTGAAGTTATCCATCAGCTCCAGGGTGGCAGGCACGATCTTGGCGGCGATGATGGCAGCCACGGTGCGGCAGGCGTCCATCACAGTGTCGTACACGGCCATCATGGACTTGGCAGCCGTGGGCGGGGGCACGAGCTTGAGGGTGATGGTGTCGTACACGCCCAGGGTGCCTTCCGCGCCGACCATCAGGCCGGTGAAGTTGTACCCGGTGACGCACTTGACGGTCTTGCCGCCGCTCTTCACCAGCTCGCCGTTCACGTCATAGAAAGTCATGCCCATGACGTAATCCTTGGTGACGCCGTACTTGAGGCCGCGCAGGCCGCCGGCGTTTTCCGCCACGTTGCCCCCCAGGGTGGAGACAGTCTGGGAGCCCGGATCGGGCGGGTAGAAGAGGCCGCGCTTGGCCACTTCGGCAGCGAATTTGGCGGTGATGACGCCGGGTTCCACCACGGCGTAGAGGTCTTCCTCGTTGATTTCGAGGATGCGGTTGAGGGCGGTGGTCAGCACCACGATGCCGCCGGTGCTGGGGATGGTGCCCCCGGAAAGATTGGTGCCGGAGCCCCGCACGGTCATGGGGATGCCGTTGTCATTGCAGAGCTTGACGGTTTTGCCGAGCTGTTCGGAAGTGGCAGGGCGCACCACCAGACCGGGCATGCTGTTGGGCAGCACGGCGGCGTCGTAGGAGTAGCTGGCGAGGTCGGCCTCGCTGGTCAACACGTTGTCCTTGCCGACGATGGCTTCGAATTCCTTGACGAGAGCCTTTGCAGACATGCGGAATGCTCCAGAGTTGAAGAGGGCGGGAGCAGCCTGCTCCCGCCCGGTTGCGAATCGAACTGTTGGTTAGAAGATGCCCGGCACGAAGGTGAAGCACAGCAACGTGCCGATGACGCCCACCACCAGCCCGTACAGGGTCAGGGGAATGGCGTTGCGGCGGATGAGCAGGCCTTCCATGCCTACCAGACCCACGGTGGCGCAGGCGGCCACGATGTTGTGGATGCACACCATGTTGCCCATGGCGCCGCCCACAGCCTGCAGGGAGAGGATGATCTGGCGGGGCAGGTTCAGCTGGGTGGCCACACCGTACTGGAACTCGGAGAAGAGCAGGTCAGACACGGTGTTGGAGCCGGTGATGAAGGCACCCAGCGCGCCAACGAAGCTGGCGAACATGGGCCAGGCCTGACCAGCCAGACCGGCCACGTATTCGGCCATGGCCAGGGGCATGGAGGGGTAGCCGCCGGGGTTCACCTTGGACTGCTTGAAGATTTCCACCAGGGCCACGGCAAAGAACAGGGCGATGGTGGGGTTCTTCATGCGCTTGAAGGAGTCGCTCCAGGCCAGCTTGACCTTTTCCATGGGCATCTTGTGGATAAAGATGGTCATGATGGCCACCAGCACAAAGGGAATGGTGCCGGGCAGGTACAGGATGGAGCACACCCAGTTCACGCCCTTGTAGCCCATGATGTCCTTGATGGCGATGGTCACGGCGGGGGAGGTCAGCATGCCCTTGAGGCCCAGGCTGCCAATGCGGGTGAGCACCAGGATGAGGCCGATGAGCACGTACGGCGTCCAGGCGCGGGCCTGGCTCATGTGCGCGGTGTAGGTGCACTTGTCTTCGGCCTTGATTTCACCGGTCCATTCCTTTTCCCACTCGGCCTGAGGCGCAAAGTCCCAGGTTTCCTTGGGCAGGAACAGGCCCTTCTTGGCGCCGGTGACCACCAGGCCCAGGCCGATGAGGCCGCCGATGAGGGCCGGGAATTCCACGCCGATGAGCTGGGCCGTGGCGAAATACGGCACGCCAAAGCACACGGAGGCAAAAAGAGAAAATTTCCAGGCGCCCAGGCCTTCGGCAAAGCTGCGCTTTTTGCCAAAGAACATGGTCATCAGGCCCAGGGTGAACAGGGGCAGGATGAAGGCCATGGACAGATGCAGCATGGAGGACCACTGGCCCAGCAGCTTGAGGAACTGATCCCAGTTCTGGAAGGCCATGCCGGGGTTGGCGGCAATGGCTTCGACCACCTTTTCCTTGACCGGGGCCATGCCCACGATGAGGGGCGTGCCCACCGCGCCGAAGGTCACAGGCACGGAGTTCATGATCAGACACACCATGGCTGCGGCCAGCGGCGGGAAGCCCAGGGAGAGCAGCAGCGGGGCGGCAATGGCGGCAGGCGTGCCGAAGCCGGCCGCGCCTTCGATGAAGGCCGCGAACACGAAGGCGATGATGATCATCTGCACGCGACGGTCACGAGACAGGCCGTGGAAGCCGCAGTTGATGGTCTCCATGCCGCCGGAGTCGCGCAGCGTGTACAGAATCAGGATGGCGCCAAAGACGATGACCAGCACGTTGAAGGCGCCGCCGAACCCGGAGAGCGTGGCGGCAAGGACGAACCCGATGTCCATTTTCCAGATGGCCACGCCGGCAGCAGCCGTCACCAGCCAGGCCAGGGGCATGGCTTTGGTGGCGGGCCAGCGCAGGCCGGACATGAGGATCAACGCCAACAAAATGGGCAAGAACGCAACCAGTGCCAACATACCGATAGACATGCTACCTCCCAATGCTCTTGTGTTTGCTAGATCTTTGTCCGGCAGTCCTTCCAATCGGAAATCCCGGACCGCGCTCCTGCGCAAGCCTTGTCGTGCTGACTAGTTTTATCCAAATTTCCATAGCATATGTCGTGCCATGAAAGCGGTAGATGTGTTTCCAGTAGGTTAGGAGTGCTAACCTAGGGCAGCTCCCCTCAAAAGTGGCGATTGTTCATTTTGGCACAATCCAAACGTCCTTGAGGCTTGAGAATAGACGTGGGGCTGTCCTATTTTTCAGAATCAGCCGAAAAAGCAGTGAGATTTCAGGTGTCTGAAAAATCAGAATCGTCATGGAAGAATCGGAAAGGACTGGCTGCGTGCCCAGCGCTGCACGCTGCGGGGGGATTGCAGGACTATGTCGGGCCAGGGAGGCCGGCGTGGCAGGTCGTGACTTACCGTGTCGGCAGCTGGTGCTTCTTCAGCAGGGCGTACAAATGCGACTTGGACAGGCCTGAGACCTCGGTCATGCGTTCCACATCCCCGCCGGTCTGGCGCTGCAGGGCTTCCAGGTAAACATGCTCTATGGAGGCCTTGAATGCTTTGAGGGAAGGGAGAGGGGTGTCGGGGTCAAGCGTGAGCGGGGCGGGATGGCCCTCCTGGGTGAGCGCCGGCCCGGAACGTTGTGTCAGGGAGAGTTCCGAGGCCGCCATGCCGGAGAAGGAGGGCCGGGCCGCCACTGCCGCCACGGCAACGGGTGGAGAAGGCGAAGGGAGTGGCGCGAGGTTCGCCGTTGCGCCGGGGCTGACGGCCGGGGCCGCATCTGCGCCGGGCTCATGCCCCAGCTTGCGCCGGGCCACGGCAATGCGTAGGGCGCTGGGCAGGTGGCTGGCATAGAGCACGTCGCTGTCCCAGCCGGCCACAAAGGCCGTCTCCATCATGGCGAAGAGTTCGCGGACATTGCCCGGCCATTGATAGACCCGCAAATGCTCAAGAAATTCGGGGTCCAAAGATTTGCGGGCCATGCCGTACCGCTGGGCCAGGGCTCCCACCCGGTACATGGCCAGCAGGGTGATATCCTGCTGGCGCTGTCGCAGGGGCGGCAGGTGGATCTCCATGGTCTTCAGGCGAAAATACAAGTCACTGCGGAACGCGCCTTCTTCGACCATGGTTTCAAGGTTGCGGTTTGTGGCGGCCAACAGGCGGAAATCACTGGAGTATTCCTTGATCTCCCCCACGGGGCGAAAGCGCTTTTCCTGCAACACGCGCAGGAAGGTCTTCTGGGCGTTGAGGGAGAGTTCGCCGATCTCATCCAAAAAAAGCACGCCCTGGTCCGCGGCGCGAATGAGGCCCAGGGAATCCGTGTGTGCGCTGGTGAAGGAGCCTTTTTTGTGGCCAAAGAGCAGGCTCTCCAGCAAGGTCTCGGAAAGCGCCGCGCAATCGACCACAATAAAAGGCTTTTCGCGGCGGTTGCTGTTGCAGTGAATGGTCCGGGCCATCAGCTCCTTGCCGGTCCCGGTTTCCCCCACCAGGAGCACCGGGGCTTCGCTGCGGGCGGCCTTGCTCACCTGGTCCAGGCAGGCGCGAAAGCCCGAGCTCACTCCCACCACATTGTCCAGACACAGGGGGGAGATGCCCTTGGCGCGTTTGCTTTCGCGGTAGGCCAGGGCGCGTTCCAGGCGCTGCAGGGTATCCTGCAGGGACATGGGCTTGAGCAGATAGTCCCAGACCCCGCCGTGGATGGCGGCGGCGGCACCGTCGGCCGTGCCCTCGCCGGTCAGGACAATCACCTCAGGCTGCGAGGGGGTGTCCAGAATGGCTGGCAGGGCCTGGAGCCCGTCACCATCTGGCAGGCGGACGTCCAAAAAGACGATGTCCGCATTGGAAGTCTTAAGCAACTCCAGGCCCTTGGCGAGAGTTGGCGCGGCAAGGCCCTGGTGTCCTGCCCTGGCGACCATGCGCAGCATGGTTTCGCAGATCTGCTCGTCGTCGTCGATGACCAGGATGATTGCCATGGGCGTGGGGTGGGGCGGAGGGTTGGTGACTGAGAGGCCGTCCTTGCAACGGGATCACTGCGAAAACATGCCACGCCGGGAGGGGAACGGTCAAGAAACGGCCGCAGCCGTTTCCGTCTCGCCCTCCCGGCGGGTCAAAAGCCTCACCGCATCGCCATCGGGAGCGGCAGCCATGCGGTATTTATCCAGTGCTAGGCCCCGGTGCGGCCCCAGCCGGAACTGGAGAGCAGCGCGCCTGAGGCAGTGACGAGCAGGCATTCATGCTGCGGGAGCATGCCCGTCAGAGCCAGCGCCTGATGCGGAGACATGATGCTCAGCGCCGTGGCCAGGCCGTCGGCCTGCATGGTGGTTGGCGCGGTGACGCTGACACTGCGGACCAGTTGCGGGGAGCGGCCGGTGGCCGGGTCCACCAGATGGGAGGAGGATTTGTCCTCGTTGAAAAACACCTCGTAGCCGCCGGAGGTGGCCACGGCGCCGGAGGTCAGATTCAGGGCGGCAGGGTACTGCTGCTGCTTCTCCGGATCCTCGATGGCCACGTGCCAGGGCCGGCCGCCGGGCACACCTTCCGCGGACCCCTGGAGGCGGATGTCCCCGCCGGCATTGATCAGGAAATGCTCCACCCCAAGGCGGCGCAGTTCGTCAGCCGCGCAGTCGGCAATGTAGCCCTTGGCGATGCCGTCCATGGTCACGGCCATGCCGCGGCCATCCAGGCGCAGGGTATCACCATCCAGTCGCAGGCGGGTGGCATCCACCAGGGCCAGGGTCTCACGCAACTCCTGCTGATCCGGGTTGCCCTTGGTCCGGTCCAGCAGGGCCACCACCGGGGCGATGGTGATGTCGAAGGCGTGGGAGGATTTGCGGTACAGGAGCCGGCTGTGCTCCAGCACGGTCAGCAGTTCCTGGGGCGGATGCTGCAGGCGGCCGACATCGTTGAAGGCGCCAAGGGCCGAGCTGTGATTGTAGCGGTTGAATACGGCGTTGAGCCGGTCGATTTCCTGAAACGCGCGGGCCATGGCATCCTGCCCCTGGGCCTTGGAGGGCGCCAGGACGGAGATTTCCACCAGGGTGCCCATCTGCAGGCGCAGTTCGGTGGTTTTCTTCAGGGCTGGCGCGGCCAGGGCCGGCAGCACGCGCAGGGTGGGCGCCGCAGCGGTTGCCGCCAGACCGGCGGCCACAAGACCAACGCGGCGCAAGGCTTCGCGACGGCTGATCCGGGAGGAGGACGAATGCTTCATGACAGATGCTCCCTGGCGGCGGGCTAGGCGTTCAGATCGGCAACGTGGGATTCTTCGGGAATGCGGGCCGGCTCCTTGTGCGGGGCCGGGGCCATGCCTTCGGGGGACAGGCAACGCAGGATGTTGCGCGGACAAGCCTTGACACATGCCTCGTCGCAGTCAGGACCATAGGCCAGGCAGGCCGTATGGTCGATGGCGATGCGCCCGCCGGCGTTGCTGATGCATTTGGCCGGGCATTTCTTGATGCAGGCGCCGCAATTGACGCAACCTGCCTCGCACACATCCTTGACGGCCTTGCCTTTGTCCTTAGTGGAGCAGAAGACCATGACCCGGGCGCGGCGGGGGATGAGTTCCAGGATGTTGTTGGGGCAGGTGCGGATGCAAGTGCCGCAGCTGGTGCATTTATCCGGCGAGATGCGCACCAGGCCGTTTTCCAGCCACATGGCGTCAAAGGGGCAGGCGCGCACGCAATCTCCAAAGCCCAGGCAGGAAAAGGCGCAGGCATCCGGCCCGCCAAGGACCAGATTGGCCGCGGCGCAGCTGGTGGCGCCCTGGTAGGCAAAGCGGGTGGCCACCTTGCCTTCGTCCTTCATACAACGGCGGAAGGCCACCTTGGGTTCGGCATCGCCCATGGCCTTGCCTGTCAGCTCGGCCACGCGCACGGACACGTCCGGCCCGCCGGCGCAGCAGAGGTTGGGCGGAATCATCGGATCGTTCAGGGCCGCCACCGCATAGGATTCACAGCCGGCAAAGCCGCAGCCGCCGCAGTTGGCGCCGGGCAGGGCTTCCACCACCACCTCGATGCGGGGGTCTTCCTCCACATACAGCACCCGCGAGGCCACGGCCAGAATCCCTGCAGCCACAAAGCCCAGGGTGAACAGCGTGAGGACGGAGACAATGATCATGAATGGTTCTCCTTCCTTAGGCGATCATGCCTTTGAAGGCCATGAACGCCAGGGACATGATCCCGGCCATGATCAGGCCGATGGACACGCCCTGCATGGACCGCGGCAACCGGGTGATCACGAACCGTTCGCGAATCCCGGCCAGCACCACCAGGGCCAGCAGAAAGCCCACGCCCGCGGCGATGGAATACAGCAGCGAGGTCATAAAGTCGAATTCCTTGCGCTGCACCAGAATGGCCACGCCGAGCACGGCGCAGTTGGTGGTGATGAGCGGCAGGAAGATGCCCAGGGATTTGTACAGCGGTGGGGCCGCCTTTTTCAAAAACATTTCCACAAACTGCACCAGTGAAGCAATGACCAGGATGAAGACAATGGTCTGCAGGTATTCCAGCCCAAAGCGGAGCATCACATACTTTTGGATGATCCAGGTGAACATGGTCGCCATGATCATGACGAAGATGACCGCCGCGCCCATGCCGATGGAGACGCTCTTTTCTTTGGAACATCCCAGGTACGGACAGTTCCCCAGGTACTGGGCCAGGACGATGTTGTTGACGAAAATGGCAGAGATGAACAGCAGAAAAATGTCCATGCGCAACTCCCCCTAGCCCTTGGCGGCCTGGAGTTTTTCCAGCTTTTTCTGGCTGGCGATCTCGTCCAACTTGCGGCAGGCCGCGCAGCCCTTGCACCCCGCATCAAATGTGGGGTCCACGTTCAGTCCCTTGCGCTTTGCCTGCCAGAGGGTCAGGTAGTTCATGCCGGCCAGGATCAATCCCAGGCAGACGAAGGCACCGGGAGCCTGCACCATGAATTCGAACGGCTTGAAATGGGGGCCGAACACGCTGGTTCCAAAAAAGGTGCCCACGCCGAGAATTTCGCGGATGCCACCCAGGAAGGTCAGGGAGAGGGTGAAACCGATGCCCATGCCCAGACCGTCGGCCAGGGAGAGCAGGGGCGGGTTCTTGGCGGCAAAGGCCTCGGCCCGGCCCAGGATGATGCAGTTCACCACGATGAGCGGCACGAAAATGCCCAGCTGCTGATAGAGCGGGTAGGAGAAGGCCTGCATCAGCATTTCCACGGCCACCACCAGCGAGGCGGCAATGGCGATGAAGCAGGCGATGCGGACTTTTTTGGGAATGATGTTGCGGACCAGCGAAATGATGACGTTGGACAGCGCCAGCACGAAGATAACCGCCGCGCCCATGCCCAGGCCGTTGTTGGCCGAGGTGGTCACCGCCAGCACCGGGCACAACCCCAGCACCAGACGGAAGGGCGGCAGCTCCTTCCACAGACCCTTGGTGAACTCTTGCATCATGCTTGCCATGCCATGCTCCTTGGCAGCCGGGGCGCGTGCGCCGCTACCAGCTCTTCTTGATCTCGTCCTTGAGGGCCGTGTACCACTGCGCCGCCTGCTTTACCGCGTCCGACGCGCCGATGGAGGAGAAGGTGGCGCCGGAGATGGCGTCAATCTCCCCGCCGTCACGCTTCAGCCCGACTTTTTCCAGGCTGCGGTTGCGGAACTGCTTGGTAAAGTTTGTGTCTTCGATGCGCGAACCCAGGCCGGGGGTTTCCTTGTGGGTGGTCACGCTGATGCCGGCCACCTTATCCTGATTCACGTCGAATCCGACCATCACGCTGACCATCCCGCCATAGCCCTTGCCGGCAGCCTCCATGGCCACGGCCGTGAGCTTGCCGTCCTTGATGGCCGGGAAGAGGAAGATCTTCTGGCCGTCCGCACCGGGCACGGGGAGCAGTTTGCGGTCGGCGATGGGATCGTTCGTTGCATCCTCGAAGATTTTCTTGATGGCCGGGCCCTGCACATACGTCAGCACCTGTTCTTCGATGATGGGCGCGGTCCAGACCTTCAGACCGGAGAGGGCAAAGCCCGCCAGACCGGTGATTGCGGAGAGCACCACCACCATGCGCACAAGTTCCATCATGGCCAGCCTACCTCCCGCCGAAGGGCTTGGGTTGGATGAGGTCGAAGAGCGGCGTGAACAGATTGGCCAGCAGCACGGCAAAGGCCGCGCCGTCCGGGTAGATGCCGTACGTGCGGATGATCACCAGCACCGCGCCGCCAAAGAGCCCGTAGAGCAGCATGGCTGCAGGCCAGACGGGCGAGGAGGAGGGGTAGGGCATCAGGAAGAACGCAGCGAGCATCACGCCACCGGAGCAGAGATGGAACAGGGGCGGGGCGTAGAGCTGGGGATCGATGAGGTTGTACAGAAGTGCCGTGAGGAACACGCCCAGCAGGAAGGACACCGGGATGTGCCAGCGCAGTTGCCCGCGCAAGATCAGATATACGCCGCCTGCGAGTACCGCCAGGGTCTGCGATGCACCCAATGCGCCGAGATTACTCCCGAAAAGCAGGCTGGGCAGGCTGATGTTCGCAATGGCGTCCACGCCGAAGTACTTCAGCTCGCTCAACGGTTCCACGCGGTCCCAGAGCAGGAGCATGCCGTTCAGATCCACGAGATCCGGCCAGGAGATGGTCATCACGCACCAGCCCACGGCAGGGGCGCAGACCGGGCTCATGCCATAGCCGCCAAAGACCATGCGGCCCAGCAGGATGGAGAGCGCACTGCCGATGAACACCAGCCAGCCCGGCGCCGTGGCCGGCAGCAGGAAGGCGAAGAGGAGGCCGCCCACCAGGGCGGTGTAGTCATCCGCGGTGTACTCGCGGCCCATGAGCTTCTGGGCCAGGGCCTCGGCCAGCACCGCGGCCAGCCCGGCCCAGGCCAGGGTTTCCACGGCATGGTAGCCGTAATGCACCACAGCCATGATCATGGCCGGGGCCAGGGCGATGAGGGTGTCCGTCATCATGCCCTTGACCGTTCGGCCGCAATGCCAGAACGGGGCGGACTTGGCGGTAAGGAAGGATTTTGCAAGCTCGGCGTGGGCCATGGGGTGTCGTCCTTGTCAAAACGTCGAAATCGAACGTCCGGGTCGAGACTTCCGCATCGCAGCGTTCGGGTGAAACCCGTGCCTAATCTGTCAGCCGGCATTCGGCCATCTGCGCATCCTTGGCCGCCAGCTGTTTTTTGGCCAGCCGCAGATACTGCAGCATGGGCCGGTTGGCCGGGCAGACAAAGGCGCACATGCCGCAATCCAGGCAGGCGGCGATGTGCCGGGAGCGGGTTTCTTCCACCAGATCAAATTCCACAAAACGGGCCAGCATGCCGGGATTGATGCGCGCCGGGCAGGCCAGGACGCATTCTCCGCAGTTGATGCAGGGGTTCGGGCCCACGGGCGGGAAGCTGCCCTCCTGCACGACGACGACCGCCATGCAATTCTCCGGGACCCCCATGGCCAGATCACACACGGGCTCGCCGCGCATGGGGCCATCCAGCGCCACCTGCCAGCCCTTGCCGTGGGGGATGTCTGCGGCGTCCAACAACTCCCGCAGGGGGGTGCCGGTGCGGGCGCGCCATACGCCGCCGTTCAGGGAGACCATGGCTTCGAGCAGGGGCAGGCCGGTTTCGCCCACGCGGCCCACGCGGTAGAGGTCGGAAATACTGATGACATCCACGTCGTCGGGGTGTTCCGCACCGGTGGCCTTGTATACCGCAAAAGGATCCAGGGTGTACGGGTACTTGTCCGTGGAGGGGACCACGGTGCAGCTGTACAGCGGGGTCTTTTTGGATTCCGCCAGCACCAGAAAGACCGAGGCCGGCTTGATGGCGCGTTCCAGCAATTCCAGGCCGCGTTCCAGGGTGGGCTTGGCTTCCTTGAGCAGGAATTCGCTGACGATGACGCCGGGCTCGGGGTTCAGGCCGTTGATGACCAGCGTGCGCGAAGGGCGGAATTTGCCGGTATCGATACCCAGCTCCAGGAGAACGCGACAGAGGGCGTCATCCTTGAGGCTGTCGAGGTCCGTGCGGGCCTTGGGCCGGGCAGGCACCGGGAGCTCCTCGCCTTCCTTGGGTGCCGGCGCGGGGCCGATGACGATGGCCTGGGGGGTGATGTCCTCCACCATGCCGTCGATGGTGGCGTGGACGTAGCCTGTCGCATGGGCCGAGTGGGCGGCCGTTTCGGCAATCACTTCCCCGCAGGCCACAAGCTGCTTCTTTTTGACCACGGCCTTGTGGATGGGTTCCAGGGGGATACGCACCAAGGCGGGGATGGGGGCCTCCCGCAGCGTCTCCTTGATCTCCACGGATGTATTCAGTTGAGCTCTGGTCATGGCGTCACCGGGTGTGGCAGCGGGAACAGGATTTTTCGCCGTACGGGCCGGCGCCGGCTGTCTCATGGCAGCCCATGCACTGGCCGTGGAAGGCCTCCATGCGCGTGGGCAGCAGGGGGGCTTCGGCGTCATAATGGCAGGTGGCGCAGGCTGGCTGGGTCGCGCCGGGGGTGCCGGGCAGCTGTTCGTGGCAGGCCGTGCAGCCTTTGATCTTCTTTTCGTAAAGATCACTGTGGCATGTTTCGCAACGGGCGTGGACAGCCTCGCGCAGGGCCGGGGCGTTGCCGTCGGCCTTGTCGCCATGGCAGCTGTTGCAGGCCATGGGCTCGGGCTCGATGTCCGGACCGTGGTGGCAGTCCGTGCAGCCGCTGGAGTACGAATCCACATGCTCCTGGTGGCTCCAGGTCAGCTTGCCGAACGTGGCGTGGTGGCAGCGGGTGCAGGTATCCTGGGCGAGCTCCTGCTGATGCGCGGCGGTCCAGGCGGGGCTGAACTCGGCCGGGTGGCAGGCGCCGCAGGGCACAGGGGTGGGCTTGGGTGCGGGGCTCTCATGGTGGCATTCCGCACAAGCATAGCCCAGATCCGCATGCCGCGAGTGGGTGAAGACGACATCGCCGCCTTTGTTGTCAAACCGCAATCGGACGGGCAACTGCTCCGACGGCGTCGGTGCAAACTGCCCGGCCAGGGCCAGCAAGGCCATGATGCCACAGCCGGTGATGATGGGCGCGTATCGTCTGTTCAAAGCGCAAGTTCCTTGTAATTCAGGAGGGGTGAATCACAACGGTAAAGAACGTCCCGGGCTGCAGGTCAGCCCAGAGTTCGGAGTGCTTTATCCCATCAAAATGATTTTGTGAAGGATTTTTTAATTATAACATTCTGCACAAGCTCTTCATTTCTTTTTGGGAAGTTAAGTCGCAAGATCATGGTTGTGAAATAATACACAAGAGCGACATGCGTGCAGTGAACCACGCTGTATTTCAGGGTTTCCGCTGGGAGGGATTTGCAGCGCCCTGCGTTTGCATCCTGGCGGAAGAAAAGAGGCCGCGCCTCCTCGCGTCGCACGCCAGGGAAACGCCGGGGCAGACGGTGAGAAATTTCCACTTTACAAATCCGGGGAGTCGTGTAGATCTGCTCCTGTGTCGTACAAAATTTGTACGCACAAATTTGGTTTCCTGCAAAATAGACTGTGCATGATTTGCCAATGCCAATGAACTGACCAGGGAAGGAAGCGGGTGATGAGCGTGTTCAAGAAGGAAAAGGAATTCAAGCGAGTCATTTTTAACATTGATGCCGAACTCGCCGAACGCCTTGAGAAGGCGAAGGACCAATCCCGTCGGTTCGGAAAAAAACTTGATGTGGACTCTGCCATGGACAAGGCCCTGGAGAAATTTCTCAAGAAAGCCGAGAAAAAACTTGAGGAAATGTCTCTGGAGCCGGACAAGCATCCGGCCAGGGGGCTGTGCGCGGAGGAGGAAGGCCCTGCCTCGCAGGGTGATGTTGGGGATTCCGGCGAGGCAGGCGGAATCGCCGCAGCAACGCCGTCCATTGTTGTGGCCAAATAGTGTTTTTTTACCCAAAGCAGTACGAAGGAGTAGTGTCGTGAGCAAGAGCAACCTCGCCATCAAAGGTGCCATGGATTTCGAATCGGTTTCCACCTTCCTTGCCGATCTGGTCACCAGTTTCAAGGATCGCACCATCTGTGTGCAGCGTGGTGAAGAGTTCGTCACTCTCAAGCCGGGCGAACTGATCGAGCTGGAACTGGAAGTGCAGGCCAAGAAGGGCAAGCAGAAGCTTTCCCTGGAATTGTCCTGGCGGGATGAAGTGCTGACGGAGATGGAAGCGCCCTTCAAGGTCAGCTCCACGGAGCCCGAACTGCCCCAGCCTGCGGAAGGCGAAGCCCTGGCCGAACCGGCCATTGCGCTCGCGTCCACCGCTCCTGCCACTCCTGCCGCCCCTTGCACCACGGTGCTGGTGAAGCCGGAAGACAAGAAGGCCGAGGAAAAAAAGCCGGAAGACAAAAAGGAAGACGCCAAGCCCGTCGCCGGCAAGAAGTAACTGCAGGGGACGGTTCCGCCAGCAATGGGAACGGAACCGGCCTTGCCTGATGGAGCGGCCCGCTTGCGCGTTTGCGCTGGCGGGCCGCGCTCTTTGCAGCACAGGGCCATGCGCCCGGACACGTGAGGAGGAATGTGCCATGACCAGAGGGGCGTCAGCCGATCCCGAACCTGGAGGGTGTGTCAGATTGCGCCATGGGCAAGGGGTACTGGTTTTTTGTGGTATAAGTTTATGCTTTTTAGCGATGTGGTACCTGATTGTCCCAGGGCGACAGAGCCTCCCCTTGCCGAAGCATGCAGGCGCCATCCAGGCGCAGGAGATATGGCAACAGATGGCGACGCTGCAGGACAGGGCCTGGCAGCTGCTTGAGCATCCAGATGCCAACACCGTGGCGGCGTTTGACGCAACACCGCCTGCTGTGCAGGCCTTGCTGGCTGAAACGGCGCGCAATACGGCGGATCCGCGAATCCGGGCCATCTGCCAACGGCTCATGCCCCTGGTGGACGGGTACGAGCGCAGTGTCCGCGAGCAGCTGGCCGGGGTGTATGCCGGAGCCAGCGGGGAACAGCTGCGGCGGCAGCGGCTCCGGTTGCTCGCTCCTCAGGAAGCCGCCTTGCGTGGGCAAACCGCGCTGCTGAAGCCGGACGCCGCGCACTCCTGACTGCGGCGGCGGAGATGGCAGCCTTGCTGGTGGGTGGTGTGTCTCGGGTGTTCAACGCGGGCCTGCCGGTGTGCCCATGCGTTGTCGTCAGCTTGTCACACGTTCGACGTCGTTTGGTCGCAGAGCAGGGGCAGGAGAATGAGCACACAGTGCGCATTCCCCCCATCCTCTGCATCCTGAAGGAGTCGAACCATGCATCGGAATTTCAAAGGGCTGCTCGCCGGCACGCTTTGCCTGGCCCTCGGTGTTGCCACGCCCGCCTGGGCGGACAAGGCCGGCGTGGCTGAGCGCGACGCCGCCCTGGCCAAAATCGGGCTGACCGGCGCGCCCCTGCCCTACAGCGTGCTCACGAACAACATCCCCGACGCCTCCCGCCCCGGAAAAATGATTGAGCTCCGCAACGGCGGCTTCGGCTCGGACATGGCTCCCCACCCGACCATCGCCAACCAGTTTTATGCCCTGACCGACCGCGGGCCAAACGCCGACCATGAAGGCCTTCAGGGCAAGGGCAAGTATTTCCCCACGCCGGACTATACTCCGCGCATCGGGCTCTTTGAACTGAAGTCCGACGGCAGCGCGGTCCTGGTCAAAACCATCCTCCTGCGCCGGCCAGACGGCACGCCCATCACCGGCCTGCCCAACCCCAAGGGCCTTGGCGGCACCAGCGAAGTGCCCTACCTGGCAGACGGCTCCCCCGTCCTCGTGCATCAGGACAAGCCGTTCAACGACGACAAATCCAGCCCGGAATACAACCCTCTGCGCCTGGACGACTACGGTCTGGACAGCGAAGGCCTTGTGGCGCTCTCCGATGGCAGCTTCTGGGTCAGCGACGAGTACGGCCCGCACATCGTCCACTATGATGCCGATGGCAAGGAAATCGGCCGCATCAATCCCTTCGCCAAGGACGAACGCGCCAGCATCAAGCTGCCTGCGGAGCTCGGCAAGCGCTGGGCCAACCGCGGCATGGAGGGCCTGGCCATTACCCCGGATGAGAGCACCCTCGTCGGGCTCATGCAATCCACCCTCTACAACCCCGACAAGTCCGTGCAAAAGCAGACAGCCACGCGCATCGTCACCGTGGATCTGAAGTCCGGCAAGGTGGCGCAGTATCTGTACAAGCAGGAAAAACCCCAGAACGCCAACTCCGGCATTGCGGCCCTTTCGGCCACGCAGTTCCTGCTGATCGAACGCGACGGCGCCTTTGCCGGCAAAAAGCCGGAGGCCATGAAGCATCTGTACCGTATCGACCTCTCCACCGGCACGGATCTGGAGGGCGTGACGGCGGCCGGCACCAGCCAGGATGAGGCCCTGGGCCTGCTCATCGACGGCAAGACCGTGGAGCAGACCGTGCAGGACAGCGGCTGGGAGGCCCTGGCCGCCATGGGCATCACTCCTGTGGAAAAGACCCTGGTGGCTGATCTGGTCAAGCTCAACGGCTACCCCCACGACAAGCTCGAAGGTTTGTGGATCGTGGATGACAACACCGTGGCCGTGATCAATGACGACGACTTTGCCCTCTGGCTCGACGAAAAGGGCATGGAACAGAAAATGTTGTCCGACGAGAAAACCGACGGCAACACCCTCTATGTCATCAAGGCCCCGCTCAAGGGGAACTAACGGACGCTGCACGTTCGAATATGCGGCACGGTGGGGGCGGAATCCTCTGCCGTGCCGCATTGTGCGGGCTCTACGGAGGGTGGGGACTATGAATGCTGGCTAAGATGGTCTAGTATTGGGAGGTGTCCCGACAAGAACCTGTGACGCGCAGCCCCGGCGGTGCGACAGGTCGCAAGCAGAGCAGGTGGAAGTGCCGCGATGAGATTGAACCAGAAGATCATCCTCCTGGTTTTTTTGTTTGTGCTGCTGGTGGCTGGAACCACGGCGGTGGTGTTGTTCAAGGCTGCAGAACGGCAGGAGCTGCAGAATATCCGGCAGCGGCTGCATGATATCGTGTCCATTGCCGCCAGACAGGTCGATCCTGCCGTGCTGGAGCAGCTGACAGACCCCTCCTGGGAGCACTCTCCGCAGTTCCATGCCTTTCAACGTCGATTGCAGGAAATCAAGGCCGCTTCGTCCGATATCCGGTATATTTACACCCTGCGCACCTCGCCAGCCGGGCAGATCCAGTTTGCCGTGGATGGCGAGACCAATCCCAAGGATTTCGTCCATGTGGGCACCCTCTATGAGGATGCCAGCCCGCTGCTCAAGGCGGAGTTCGCCACGCTCAATGCCACGCTGGTGGAGCATCACCTCTACACGGACGAGTGGGGCACCTGGCTTTCCGGCTATGCGCCAGTCTACCATGCAGACGGCCGCCGCGCCGGCGTGCTCGGGGTGGACATTCCGGCTGCCGCGGTGGAGCGTTACCTGCAGGATTTGTACGGGTTGTTCGTGCGGTTGTTTTTGCTGCTGCTCTGCCCGCTGGTGGCCATGGGCTGGCTGCTGGGCCGGCGCATCTCAAGGCCGATCCTGCAGATGGCCCAGGCGGCAGCGCGCATGGGCCAGGGGGATCTGGACCAGCGCGTCAACGTGTCCAGCCGCGACGAGATCGGCCTGCTGGCCAGCGAGCTCAACGCCATGGCCGCCCGGCTCAAGCAGAGCCGGGAGAGCCTGCGAGAGATGATGGAGCGGTACCGCGGCATCTTTGACAATGCGGTGGAGGGGATCTACCAGACCACCCCCCAGGGGCGCTTCCTTTCGGCCAATCACGCCATGGCCGAGATGCTTGGCTACGCCACGCCAGAAGCGCTGATCAACGGCATCACGGACATCGGGACGCAGCTGTACGCGGACCCTGACGACCGACGCCGGGTTCTGGACACCCTGTCCCGGGAGGGACGCGTGGCCGGCCTGTCCGTGCGGTTTTTGCGCAAGGATGGCGGGGAATTTTGGGTGGAGCTGCACGCCAAGCGCATGCACGATCATCGCCTGGGCGAGGTGGTGGAAGGCATGGTGCAGGACATTACCGGTCGCCTGGAACGCGAACGGGCCGAGCAGGAGCGCCAGGCCGCCGAGGCCGCCTCCCGGGCCAAGAGCGAGTTCCTGGCCAACATGAGCCACGAGATCCGCACCCCCCTCAATGCCATCATGGGCCTCACGGATCTGGTCATTCGCTCGGACCTCTCCCCAACACAGCGGGAGCATTTGAAAAAAATCAAGGTGGCCTCCCAGTCCCTGCTGGCGGTCATCAACGATATTCTGGATTTCTCCAAAATTGAGGCCGGGCGGCTGGAACTGGAGCGGACGGAATTCTCGCTCTATGAGGTGATGACCACGCTCTCGGAAATGTTCGCCTTGCGGGCCCATGAGAAGGACATTGAATTCGCCGTTTCCATTGAGAGCGACGTGCCCGTGGCTTTGATCGGCGATCCCGTCCGCCTGGGGCAGGTGCTGATCAATCTGGCTGGCAACGCCCTCAAATTCACGGACAAGGGCGAGGTGGTGGTCACTGTGGCCCTGGAGGCGGAAGGGCCTGGTTCAGCTGTTGGGGGTCCCCCTGCGCAGGATGGCGTCCTCCTGCGGTTTTCCGTGCACGACTCGGGCATCGGCATCGAGCCCGAACGTCTGGAGCATATTTTCGACTCCTTCACCCAGGCCGACAGCTCCACCACCCGCAAGTACGGTGGCACGGGCCTGGGGCTGGCCATCTGCAAACAGCTGGCCGCGCTGATGGGCGGGGCGCTCACGGTGCGCAGCACGCCGGGCAAGGGCAGTGTCTTCAGTTTCACGGCCCGTCTGGCCCGCCAGCCGGCCGAACGGCAGCTTACCCCGCGCACCCCGCGGGACCTCCGGGGCCTGCGCGTGCTGGTGGTGGACGATAACCGGACCTCCCTGGGCATCCTGGCCGACATCCTGACCTCCTTCCAGATGCATGCGGATACTGCCGTGAGCGGGGAAAAGGCCCTGGAGATGATCCGGGAAGCTGCCGAACCCTATGATCTGATCCTCCTGGACTGGAAAATGCCGCGCCTGAATGGCCTGGAGACGGCCCGGCGTATCAAACAGGATCTGAAACTGGACCGCACGCCCATCGTCTGCATGGTGACGGCCTATGGCCGCGAGGATCTGCTGTCCCAGAGCGAGAGCGCCGTGCTGGATGCCTTCCTGCACAAGCCGGTCAACCAGTCGTTGCTGTTCGATACCATCATGAGCCTGTTCGGCCGTACCGCGCACCTGCTCACAGCGCCGGCTCCCGAGGCGCCGGGCGCGCAGGAGCAGGGCCGGGCGGAGCTGGCCGGGGCCCGGGTGCTGCTGGTGGAAGATAACGCCATCAATCAGGAAGTGGCCATCGAATGGCTGTGCACGGCAGGCATTGTGGTCACCGCGGCGGAAAATGGCCGTATGGCCCTGGAGCTGCTGCAGGCGCGCGGGCGTGACGCCTTTGACGCCGTGCTCATGGACGTGCAGATGCCGGAGATGGATGGTTTTGAGGCCACCCGGCGCATTCGGGCCCTGGAGGCCTTCCACACCCTGCCTGTCATCGCCATGACTGCCCACGCCCTCAAGGGCGACCGGGAGCGTTGCCTGGGCGCCGGCATGGACGACTACCTCACCAAGCCCATCGACCCCGGCGCATTGTTCGCAACCCTGGGCAAATGGATCAGCCTGAGAAAGGGGCGGGAGGAGGCCCTGGTGCCGGCATCCCAAACGCCCCAGCCTGTCCCGCCAGTTTTTCCATCCACTGGCGCCACCGGCCTGGAGGCCCTGCCCGCCGAGCTGCCGGGGATTGTCCTCGACACCGGGCTCTACCGCGCCAACCGCAATACGGCGCTCTACCTGCGGCTGTTACGCTCCTTTGCCAGGGACTATGCCGATGCGGCAGCCCGGCTGCGTCGGGAGCTTGAGGCCGGACAGTCGGATGAGGCCAGACGTCTGGTCCATTCCATCAAGGGTGTGGCCGGAAACATTGGCGCCTTGACGCTTTCCGACGCCGCTGCGGTGGTGGAGCTGGAGCTGCACGACGGCGCGGCCGTACCGGACACGCCGCCGTGGCTGGCGTTCGAAGCCGCCCTGGCCGAGGTGCTGGGAGGATTGGGTGCGCTGGGCGGGCCGGACGGAGGCCTGCCGCAGCAGGACACCGCACCCGCCGCAACGGGCGCGCCCCTGGAGCATCTGGATCACAACACCCTGGTGCAGCAGCTTGAGGCTCTTGCCCGGCAGCTGGATGATGATCTCGATGCCGGGGTGGCCGCCTTTCAGACGCTCAGGCCCGTGCTGGCCGGTGCCGGCCGCGGGGGCGGGCTCTTGGAACAACTGGACAGCTGCCTGGATAACTTTGATATTGATGGTGCCATTGATTGCATTAACGCCCTGGCCGCGGGGCTTCGAAAGGATATGTTGACATGACCGTCTGTGACATGCGTCCCAAACTCCTGGTGGTTGATGACAACAAACAGAACATTGAGCTGCTCATGGAGTTGTTCAAGGACGAATACAAGATCGCCGCAGCCATCAACCCGGAGCGCGCCTTGAAAGTGGCCGCGCAGGAGCCCAGGCCAGACATCATTCTGCTCGATATTCTCATGCCCGGCATGGATGGCTACCAGGTGTGTCAGGCCCTCAAGGAGAACGATCAGACGCGGGACATCCCGGTCATCTTCGTCACGGCGGTGTCGGAAGTGATGGATGAGACGCGCGGTTTCAGCGTCGGGGCCGTGGATTACATCACCAAGCCCTTTCACCCGCCCATGGTCCGGGCCCGGGTGGCCCTGCATCTGGAGATGAAACGCAAGCAGGAACTGCTGGAGAAGTTTGCCTTTCTGGATGCCCTGACCGAGATTCCCAACCGGCGCCGTTTTGATGAATATCTGGACCGGGAATGGCGCCGCGCCTTGCGCTCCTCCCTGCCCCTGGCCCTGCTGCTGGTGGATATCGATCATTTCAAGGAATATAATGACACATATGGCCATGGCGGCGGGGATGCCGCCCTGCGCAGGGTGGCCCAGGCCCTGCAATGCACGCTCCGCCGGGCCGGGGATTTTGTGGCCCGCTATGGTGGCGAGGAGTTTGCCGTGATCCTGCCATACACGGATACGGCCATGGCCCGGGACATTGCGCACCAGCTCATGGAAGCCGTGCAGGCCTTGCGCATCCCGCACGCCACGTCACCGGTGGAGCCGTTTCTGACGGTCAGCATCGGCTTGAGCACCGTGCAGCCGAGTGAATCCCTCTCGCCGAGCAGTCTTTTGAACGCCGCGGACAGCGCCCTGTACATGGCAAAGGCCCAGGGCAAAAATCTCGTGGTGGCCGGCGCCTGACGCTGGCCCCAGGGGATGCGCCCCGGTGTGCTGCGGCCCGGTGTGCTGCGGCCCGGGCGCAGTGGGATACCAAAGAGTGGTATCCCACTGCGGTGTGTGGCCTTGCTTCCTTACACGCCTGTTTCGACGTCCTTGCCTTCATCGCGCAGGCGGATTTCAGCCCGCTTGATCTTGCCGCTGATGGTTTTGGGCAGGGCTTCCACGTATTCGATGATGCGCGGGTATTTGTAGGGTGCGGTGACGGTTTTGACGTGGGCCTGGAGGGTCTTGGTCAGCTCCTCCGAGGGTGAGAAGCCCGGGGCGAGCACCACGGTGGCTTTGACCACCTGGCCGCGTTCCGGGTCCGGCACGCCGGTGACGGCGGCTTCCACTACGGCGGCGTGGGTGATGAGGGCGGACTCGACCTCAAACGGCCCGATGCGGTAGCCCGAGCTTTTGATCAGGTCGTCGGTGCGGCCGAGGAAGAAGAAGTAGCCGTCTTCGTCCATCCAGGCCTTGTCTCCGGTGTGGTACCAGCCGTCATAGACGGCGGCGGCGGTGCGTTGGGGTTCGTCCAGGTAGCCCTGGAAGAGCCCCAGCACGGGCTCGTTGCAGCGCACGCAGATTTCGCCTTCCTCGCCAGGGGGGCAGGGCTCGCCTTTTTCGTTCATCAGCACCAGATCCCAACCCGGCGTGGGCTTGCCGATGGAGCCGGGCTTGGGCTCCATCCAGGGGAAGGTGGCCAGCTGCAGGGTGGTTTCGGTCTGGCCGTAGCCTTCATAGATGGGCAGGCCGGTGGCAGCCTTCCAGGCCAGGAAGACGCCGTCGTTGAGGAGCTCGCCGGCGGTGGTGCAGTGGCGCAGGGCGGAGAGGTCGAAGTCGCTCAGTTTCTCCCGCACGAGGAAGCGGTAGACCGTGGGCGGGGCGCAAAAGGAGGTGATCTTGTGCTGGCTGAGCATCTCCAGCAGCCGCCGGGGCTCGAACTTGCCGCGAAAATCCCAGGTAAAGACCGTGGCCCCGGCCATCCACTGGCCGTAGAACTTGCCCCAGACCGCCTTGCCCCAGCCCGTGTCCGCCAGGGTCAGGTGCAGGTCGCCGGGGCGCAGGTTGTGCCAGTAGACCCCGGTCACGAGGTGGCCGAGGGCGTAGGTGTGGGCATGGGCCACCATCTTGGGCATGCCCGTGGTGCCGGAGGTGAAGAAAATGAGCAGCGGATCCTCGCCGCCGGGCTTGCGGGGCAGCACGGGCGGGGTGGCCGGGGCGGAATTCAGGATATCCTCGTAATGGCTCCAGCCTTCCACGCGCCCCTCGCCCACCTGCACGCGCACGGCCAGGGTGGGGCAGTTGGGCAGGGCTTCGTCCACGCGGGGGGTGACCCCGGTTTCCACAATGCAGCCCCTGATCTTGCCGAACTGGACGCGGAAGGTGATGTCCTTGGGCGTCAGCAGGGCTGGCGAGGGCACGGGCACGGCGCCCAGCTTGTGCAGGGCCAGCATGGCCACCCAGAACTCCACCCGGCGGTTCAGAATGAGCATGAGCCGGTCGCCCCGGCCCACGCCGAGGGCCTGCAGGGCGTTGGCCAGTTTGGTGGACTGGGTGGAAAAGAAGGCCAGATCGTACTCGCGGCGCACGCCGGCATCGTCCACATGGACCATGGCCGGACGGGTGGGATCGATGGCGGCCTCGGCGTCGAGAAAGTCGTAGGCAAAGTTATAATCTGCGGGGACGTCGATTTTCAGGTCGCGGAAAAATTCACTGTTCGAGGCGGGCTCAAGTCGCTGAACGGGGGACATGGGGGTGCTCGCAGGACGTTGAAAGTGAGGGAGAAAAAGGAGCTGCCTGACAGGGGGGAAGGGATCCGGACTAGATAATCACATCCAGGAACGTGGCCGGCGCATCATCCAGGCCGCGCATGGCGTGCGGGATCATGGCATTGAAATAGAGGCTGTCGTGCGGCTCCATGATGACCGCCTCACCCTCCAGCAACACCTCCATACGGCCTTCGAGCAGGTAGCAGAACTCCTGGCCGGGGTGGGCATTGCGGTGCAGGTCGTCGCGGGAGCAGGGCGGCACGGTCACCAGAAAAGGCTCCATGGCCCGGTGGGTAAAGCGGGAGGCCAGACTCAGGTAGTTGTAGGCCGAACGGCGCTCCACTGGCGCGCCCTGGCCTTTCTTCACCAGGGTAAAGCGGCGCAGATGGGCCTCGTGCCCGGAGAGCAGATCCGTCAAATCCACCCCGGCCGCCTGGGCAACCTTGAACAGATGGCTGACGGGAATTTCGCAGGTGCCGCTTTCGTACTGCAGCACATCTTCCAGACTGGCGCCGGACTTGGCAGCCATGGTTTCAGCGGACCAATCCAGGGCGTCGCGCAGACCCTTGAGCCGGGCGGCGACTTCCTTGTCTGGAGAGGCGACACAGGTGGAAGGGGACGGGGATGCCGGGGTGGACATGGATCGCTCCAGGAAAAAGGATGCCGGGAGGCTGATTATATTCATCCTTTCCACGGCCTGTCAAAGCCTTGCTGCAAGGGATCACCCCGGACTGCAACGGAAAGTATGGGCTGCTTCCACTCACGAAAAAAATGGAGTACAGCATATACAGTTAGACGCTGCCGGGTGTTGCGTTGCGCATGCTTGTGGTGGTGTCGTGAATAATGGAGTGAAAATGCTTCAGCTGAAGCCCTTCAGCCTGGCGGCAATCTACTGTGCGTTCGGGATGTTGTGGATTCTGCTCTCTGATGAGTTGATGGGGATTGCCTTTCGCAGCACCCCGGATTTGTTGCTTTTGGTGAGCCGGGCCAAGGGGTTGCTGTTCATTCTGGTCACCACGCTGCTGCTTTTCGGGCTGCTGAAGCACTACGAGCGCAGCCGCCAGCGTCAGGAACAGGCCCTGCGGGAAAGCGAGGAGACCTTCCGCAAGCTGTTCATGGAATCGGCCGAACCCATTTTGCTGCTGCGCGGCGAACAGTTCATCGAGTGCAACCAGGCCGCTGTGCAAATGCTTGAGGGTACGGACAAAAGCCAGCTTGTGGGGGCCACGCCCTTTGATTTTTCGCCCCCCACGCAACCGGATGGCCGCCCCTCCGTGGAGGTTGGCCGGGAGCATATTCTCCGGGCCTGGGAGCAGGGCATGCATCGCTTCGAATGGCATTGCTTCACCTTCAATAACGCCCCGCGGGTGATTGACGTCTCTCTCATGCCCATTGCCCTGCATGGCGAGCGGCTGCTGTACAATGCCTGGCGTGATGTGACCAGCCGCCGTCAGGCCGAGGACGCCTTGCGGCTCTCCCACGACGCCCTGGAGCGCATGGTGGCCCAGCGCACGCAGGATCTGCAGCAGGCCAACGACAAACTCCGCGAGCTGGACGAGCTCAAAAGCGCCTTTCTTTCCTTTGCCTCGCATGAGCTGCGCACCCCGCTCACCTCTGTCCTCGGCTTTGCCGCCCTGGCCGTCAAGAACGTAAACCGGCACATCATCCCGGCCCTGCTCAACAACCCTCTGGCCCTGCAGCGTGCCAGGATTCTGTTGGAGAACCTGCGGGTGATCGAGGCCGAGGGACATCGGCTTTCCCGACTGGTGGATGATCTGCTGGATCTGAGCAAGATCGAGGCGGAAGGCTACGTCTGGAACGACGCCCCCATGCAGCTGGGCGATGCCGTGCGCGCGGCTGCGACCACCCTGCAGGGCGAACTTGCCGCCCGACCGGAAGTCCGCCTGGAGTTGGATCTGGATCCGCACGCGCCGGTGATTGTTGCCGACCATGACCGGATGGTGCAGCTGTTCCTGAATCTCATGGGCAACGCGCTCAAGTTCACTCAGGCCGGGCGGCTTCGTGTGGTGGTGGCCGGGCTGGCCGATGGCGGCCTGGAAGCCCGGGTGGAGGATACCGGCAAAGGAATCCATCCCGACGATCTTCCCCACATTTTTGATCGGTTCTTCCAGGCCTGCCAAACGGAGCACCCGGAGCAGGCGCCCCATCCAAAAGGCACGGGCCTGGGGCTGGCCATCTGCAAGCAGATTGTGGAGCATTATGGCGGGCGTATCCACGCAACCTCCGCCCCCGGCCAGGGGGCGCAGTTTATCATGACCTGGCCGGCTGCTGGCCGGTCTCTGGCAGGGTCGGTTCCGCGGCCGATGTGAATGGTCGGGGGGGGGGGCGAGATGAGAAGACCAACTGGGCGCCTGAGGCACGTGTTGCTGATGGTGAGTCTCTGCCTGCTGGCTGTGGGCTTGCCCGCAAGAGGTCTTGCCGACAGCCCGGCCGGACTGCCGCCGATCGACGTGACGGTGGGGGTCTATGACAACGCGCCGCTCTTCAGCATGGGCCCCCAGGGGCGTCCCGAAGGCTTGTTCGCGGATGTGCTCCATGAAGTGGCCCGCCGGTCCGGCTGGAAGCTGCAGTACATACAGGGAACCTGGCCAGAGTTGTACGCCGGCGTCAGGGAAGGACGCATCGACCTGCTGCCAGCCGTGGCTTTTAGCGAAGCGCGGCAGGCGGATATGGATTTTTCCAGCCGGCCGCTCATGCTCAACTGGGGGCAGGTCTTCACCCGCAAGGGAAACACCATTTCCGACCTGACGGCCCTGCGAGGCAAGCGGGTGGCCCTGCAGGAAAAGGACACCCATGCCGAGGCGTTTGTGTCGCTCATGCAATCCTTTGGCATGCCGTTTGATCCTGTCTATACTGAGTATCATTTGATTCTTTCTGCTGCGCAGCAAGGCGAGGTGGAGGCTGGCGTGGTCAACCGCGTGTACGGCGCCACGCACGGGCCAGGGCACGACCTGCAGCCCACCCCCATCATATTTAATCCGATCCAGATGCGGTTTGCCGTCACCAAAGGCGATCCCAAGGGCCTGCTCCGGCAGCTTGATCCCGAGGTGGCCTCCCTGCTGGCCGGGGCAGATACGGTCTATCATCAGTCCCTGCGGCGCTGGCTGGGCAGCTCCACGCATGAGTCAACCCCTCGCTGGTTGCGGCAACTGCTGCCAGCCGCCATCGGCGCAGCCGTGCTCTTTTTTGGGCTGACGGTGTTGCTGCGGCGGCAGGTGGCCCGGAGCACGGCCGTCCTGGCGGCACAAAACACGCTCCTGGCCAACGAGGTGCACGAGCGCCGCAAGGCAGAAGAGCGGCTGCGTCGCGAATCGGCCTTCAATCAGGCGCAGGCGGGCATCGCCAGGGCCATCACGGCCTATGGCATCACCCTTCAGGATGTGGCCGGCAAAATATATGAGCAATCCATGGCCGCCACTGGCAGCCAGTACGGCTTTGTGGCCACCCTTGACCCCGTCACGGGAGACATGTGCAGCCACACCCTGACACCCATGATGGCGGCGAATCGCTGCGAACTCAAGAATTCGCCCATCGTCTTTCCCAAGGGCGAGAAAGGCTACTCCGGCCTGTGGGGGCATGCCCTGAACACCCGCCAGGCCTTTTATGTGAACAACCCGGCTTCCCATCCGGCCTCTCTGGGAACTCCCAAGGGCCACGTGCCGCTGGAGCAGTTTCTGGCCGTGCCGGCAGTGATCGGCAAGGAGCCCGTGGGGCTCATCGCCATCGCCAACCCCGGCCGCGAGTACACGGATGACGACCTCGCCGCGGTCCGGGCCCTGGCCGATCTCTTTGCCATGGCCGTCTCCCGCCTTCGCAACGTGGAGGCCCTGGCCCAGGCCAAGGACGCCGCGGAAAGGGCCAGCATGGTCAAATCCTCCTTCCTGGCGGTGATGAGCCACGAGATCCGCACGCCCCTGAATGGCATCATGGGGATGCTGCAACTGCTGCAGACCACGTCCCTGAATGCGGAACAACAGGAATACGTCGGGGCTGCGCAGCATACCAGCGGCATCCTGTTGCGGCTGCTTTCAGACATTCTGGACATTTCCCGCATTGAGGCGGACAAGCTGCCCATCGCCAGGACGGTGTTCCCGGTGGTCGAGGTCATCCAACCTGTGGCCTCGCTGTTTGAGCACGAAGCCAGGCGCAAAGGGTTGCACTTTATCCTGCAGGTGGATCCGGAGGTGCCGGAATTGTTCTGGGGCGATGCCGGCCGCGTGCGCCAGGTATTGTACAATCTGGTTTCCAATGCCGTGAAGTTCACCGCCCAGGGGACCGTCAGCCTGGAGGTGTACGCCACCAGGGCCAGCCCGCACCCGGGAACGCACGCGGAACGGACCCTGCTGCATCTGGAGGTTTCGGACACGGGCCCGGGCATTGAGGACGCCATGCTTGATCAGGTTTTTGGCGTCTTTACCCAGGCCGAGGACGTATACACCCGAAAAAGCGGGGGCTCCGGCCTGGGGCTGGCCATCGTCAAACGGCTGGTGACCCTCATGGGCGGCTCGCTGTGTGTCCTTGGCCGGCAGGAGGAAGGCGGCGGCACCCGGATGCATCTGGCCTTGCCCCTGGAACGCGCAACCCCGGACCAGCTGGAGCCGGGCCAGCGGGAAACCTGCCCCCCCTGCCCAGGCCAGTTGGGGATGGCGCGGCCGCGTACGCCAGCCGGAAACGGCCACCCCGAGGCAGGCGCCAATCCAGCCGCCGCGACGGGCAGGTCCCTTGCCCCATGCACCGTGCTGGTGGTGGAGGATGAGCAGGTGAATCGTCTGGTGGTGGTTCGCTTTCTGCAAAAACTCGGCTGCGACATCCTGGAAGCGGCCAACGGGCACCAGGCTCTGGCTCTGCTTGCTCGCGAAAAGGTGGACGCGGTGCTCATGGATGTGCAGATGCCCGAAATGGACGGCGTGGAGACCACCCGCCGGATTCGCTCGCTCCCCCTGGATGCGCCCAACCGCCATGTGCCTGTGGTGGCGCTTACCGCTCATGCCATGACCGGAGACTGCGAACGCTTCCTTGCAGCGGGCATGAATGCCTACATGGCCAAGCCTGTGGACATGGCCGCTCTGAATCACCTGTTGTTACAGGTGTGTGGCAAGGCCTGAAACGGCGTGGCCGGTCTTGTTCTTTTTTGAAATTATTCATAGAATACAAAGCGCCAGTCACGTATCACCAGCGTTCATCTGTCATCCGGCATCCTGGCCGGGCAGGCCGGGCAGAAAAGGACAGGGCAATGCTTGAGTCGCTGCAATATCTCCTCTACGTCCCCCTGGGCGTGCTGTATGCTGCCGTGTTCACCAGCTTCGGGCAGCACGTACTGCGGTATTTTGACAAGGAAATTCCTTTTGATCAGCATTATTGGATGGTCTGGGGGCTGTGGCTGGTCATCCCGGCGGTGCTCTGTGCGTTTCTTGAAAAAGTGGCCACCCTGGCCACGTTGCGGGAGCACGAGAGCCTCTTTGATACGGGGCCGGTCACCAGTATCATTGAAACTGTGGCGCAGGGCGTGCCGGCCTTTTTTCGCGGATTTCTGTACGCCATTCCCCTCATCCTGCTGAACTGGGCGGCCGATGCCTTTCTGGCAAAAAATCTGGTGCGCGAGGCCATCGCCCTCCTTGGGTTGCCCATGCCCTGAGGCGTCGGAAGTCGCCGCCCCGGCTCACGCCGTCTCAGGCCGGTTCACCCAGTCTCACAAGGTCGCAATGTCACATTTCTCGTCACCAGCCCCCTCGTCCTTGCAGGGCTCCGCCGCCGCCACGGAGCCGGCCGGCCCTGTTCGTTCCGAAGACGATTTTCTCGCCCTCATCGACACCCACTTCCCCCGCGCACACGGGCATGTCGTCCTTGGCCGGGGGGATGACTGCGCCATCCTGAGCATGGGCGAGGCCATCTGTCTCTCCACCGACCTGTTTCTGGAAGACGTGCACTTCCGGCGCGGTTATTTTTCCCCCGCGGACATCGGGCACAAGGCCCTGGCTGTGAATGTGAGCGATATCGCAGCCATGGGTGGCCAGCCCCTGGGCTTCAGCCTCGGGTTGATGGTGCCACCAAACCTGCCTCGGTCTTTCTGGGATGCGCTTTTTTCCGGCATGGCCGCGCATGCCGCGGCGCAGGGGGTGGCCTTGACCGGGGGCGATCTGTCCGGCGCCCCGCTTCTGGGTTTTTCCCTGACCATCTGGGGCCGTCCCGGGCCGGGGCTGCCGCTGTTGCGACGGGGACCCGTGCAACCGGGCGACCGGCTGGTGGTTCTGGGGCCTTCCGGGCAGCTTGGACTGGCCCGGCAGGGGCTGCGGCTGCTGGAGACCTTTGGCCGGGACGCGCTGCAGGATTGGCCGGCCTGCACTGCGGCGCATCTGCGTCCCGAACCGCAGGTGGCGCTTGGGCTCACCCTGGCGGCCATTCCCGGGGTGCATGGTTGCATGGACATCTCCGACGGCCTGGCGCGCGACCTGCCGCGGCTGCTGGCCTTTGGACAGGAGCAGACCGTCTCCCCGACTTCCTCGAATTCCCCGATGGCCCCGACTGCTCCGATGCCCCTTGGCGCACGGCTGCAGCTTGAGCCGGCCTGCCTGCATCCCGAGCTCCGGGCCGCCTGTGCTGCGGCAGGGCTGGATCCGGTGCAGGAGGCCGTGCAGGGCGGGGAGGACTATGCCTTGCTGGCGGCGGTCTCCCCGGCCTCCCTGGCCGACCTGCAGGCGGCGATTCCCGGGGCCCTGGAAATTGGCGAGGTTGTGGAGATGCCGGGTGTCTTCTGTAATGATTCCAAATTGTCAGGATCAGGTTTTGACCATTTTTCCAACGCATGATGACACGATTGCCGTGCGCGAATCCCTGGCCCGGCGCTGGCTGGAGCAGCTGCGCGCCCCTGCCGGCGTGGCACAGCTGGCTGCCACCCTGCTGCCGGTGGCGGAAGCGCAGCCGGCCGCAGTGCAAGCCCTGGCCGAGACCGTGACCACCCTGGTGCGGCCTGCGGTGCTTTCCCGATGCGCCATCGTCAGCGTACGCACCGGTGCCTGCAGCGAGGATTGCGCTTTTTGCGCCCAGTCTGCCCATCATCCCACGGAAGTGGAGGCACACGGGTTTCTGGACGCCGCGGCCATCGCTGCCGCAGCCATTCGGGCCCGGAACGCCGGGGCAACGCGCCTGGGGTTGGTGGCCTCGGGACGTGGGGTTGCGCCGCGCGATCTCCCGGCCTGGGTTGAGGGCATCCGCGCCGTGGTGGAGACGGGCCTGGCCTGTGACATTTCTCCCGGTCTCATTGACGAGCCTTCCCTCAGGCAGCTGCACGCTACCGGGGCCTCAATGCTGCACCACAACCTGGAGACGGCCCGGTCCTTTTTCCCATCCATTTGCACCACGCACCAGTGGGAGGAGCGGGCGGCCACCATCCGGGCCGGGCATGCCGCGGGCATGGCCGTGTGCGCCGGCGGGATTTTCGGCCTGGGGGAAACCTGGGCCCAGCGCCTGGAGCTGGCTGTTTCCCTTGCGGAACTGGCCGTGGAAAGTGTGCCGATGAACTTTCTGTATCCCATCCCCGGCACCCCCCTGGCCTGGCGCGAGTCCCTGACCAGCGAGGAAGCAGCAACCATCGTGGCCTGCTTCAGGTTGCTGCTTCCGCAGGCGGCGATCAGGCTGTGCGGAGGCCGGCAGCTGTGCTTTCCGGATGTGGCAGCCAAGGTGCGGGCCCTGCGCTGCGGCGGGGATGGCGTCATGGTGGGCGATTTCCTGACCACCCAGGGCGCGGCCAGCGAACTGGATGCGGAAGCGGCGGCCCTGGCCGGCCGGCGCTTTGAGGACGGGGTGGCGGATCCTCATTCCCCGGGGGCTTGATGCGCCGGGGAGTCCTGGCGTAGAGTATCGCATGTCCATGCATACCCTGCATTCGTTGAACCGGCTGGTCTGGACGGCCCTGCTGGCGGCATCCGTTGCCGTGGGGGCGTTTCTCATCGTGCCCATTGGGCCGGTGCCCATTTCCATGCAGCCGTTTTTCATCGTGCTGGCTGGTTTTATCCTTGGCCCGCAGGCCGGCGCGGCATGCATGGTGCTGTATCTGGCCGGCGGAACCATCGGGCTGCCCATTTTTTCCGGCGGCAAGTCCGGCCTGGCCCATTTGATGGGTCCCACCGGTGGGTATCTGCTCGGGTTCGTCGGCACGGCCGCCATCGCCGGCTTTGCCACGCGCCGCAGCCTGCGCAGTCCGGCGCGGCCCCTGGGCTGGGGTCGGGGCATGGCCTATGGCTTGTGCAGCCTGGTTCCTGCCTATGGCATCGGGATGCTGTGGCTGATCCTGCAGCTCAAGATCGATCTCTGGAAGGCCCTGACCATCGGGTTTGCCCCGTTTTTTCCCACGGACATCGTCAAGATGGCCCTGGCTGTGGCCATCTATCGCTATTTGCACAAGTTCAACCTGCTTCCGAAGTAACTGCATGAGGTGGGTCCCATGGCTGAGTTCGATGCGTTGGATCTGGTCCTGACGCCGGTGGGGGTGGTGCGTTCGTCCATCACCAGCACCCATGATGCGCCAAAGATGGAAACCGAGGGCGGCGTGGAGGCGGTGATCGACATACTGCCCCAGTATCGCGAGGCCATGCTTGGCCTGAAAGTTGGGCAACAGGTGGTGCTGCTGACCTGGCTGCATCAGGCCGATCGCAGCTGTGTGCGGGTCCATCCGCGCGGGGATACCTCCCGCCCCCTCCAAGGCGTGTTCAACACCAGATCCCCGGCCCGGCCAAATCCCGTGGGGCTGCATGTGACGACCATCGTGGCCCTGGCCCCGGACCGCATGACCGTGCACCCGCTGGAAGCGCTGGATGGCACGCCCGTTGTGGACATCAAGCCCCACCGCAGGATCCCGCCCCCGGCAGCCCCTGATTCCGAGAGCACGGAACGGACGGGCGGGGAGCGGCGGGACGCATGACCGGGCCGCAGCCCGGAAGGCTGGCCGGCTGGCGCGGGCGGGTGCTGCATGTGGACCTGACGCGCCGGCAGTGGCGGACGGTCTCCATCCCTCCCACACTCCTGCAGGCCGTGCTCGGCGGTCGGGGTCTGGCCGGGCGGCTGCTTGCGGAACAGGCTCTCCACCTCGAAGAGGCCGAGCCTCCGGTCATTCTGGCCAGCGCACCCCTGGCCGCGGGCGTGCTGCCCATGGCCTGCCGGGCTGTGGTTGCCTGCGTGTCCCCCTTGACGGGAATCATCCGCCATCAGCCGGTCGCCGGCCGGCTGGCCGTGGCCCTGCTGCGGGCCGGCCTGGATGCCGTGGTGCTGCATGGCCGGGCGGAAGCGCCTGTTTCCCTGCGCATCGAGGGGGAGGCCGTTCATTTTGACCCGCCAGCGCCGGCGTTGCCGTGTCCGCCCAGGGCGGCACGGCTGTGCATTGGCCCGGCCGCCCGGGCCGGCTCGCCCCTGGCCTGTCTGCTGGATGAAACCGGCCGCCCCATGCCGGGGCTCGGCTCCGGCGGCGGTCCTGGGCTGGCCTTTGCCCGGCGCAATCTGAGCGCCGTGACCATTGCCGGCGCGCATCCCCTGATGGTGCAGGACCGCGCTGCCCTGCGCCGGGTGCGGCGGGTGTTGCTGCGGCTGATCCATGCCTCCCCCGCCCTGGCCGGGGCCTCGGGCGTGGGCCGGCATGGCGATGGGGCGTTTTTTGATCTCCTCCAGGCCCGCGGCATGCTGCCGGGGCAGGCGGGAGAGACGCCCTCCACCTGCGGCACAGAACCACTGGGCGCACTGGCGTATGCCGCCTCCGGCCGGTTGGGCTGTGTGGCCTGCCCCACGCCGTGCGGTCGGCTGAATGCGCAGAGTGGCTCGCAGGTATTGCCGGATTTGCGAGCCATGGTCGGATGGACGGCCCTGGTGGGGCTGCGTCGGCGTGAGACGGTGCTTCGGGCCTCTGCACGCTGTCTGGCCCTGGGCCTGGACGCCTGGGAGGCGGCCGCGGCCGTGGCTGAGCACCTGGAAGCCCGAAATGAGACGGTCGACGAGGCCCGCCTGCTCAATCTGCTTGAGGCCCTGGGCCGGGGGGAGCGTCTGGACAGGTCCTCCCATGGAAGCCTGCGGGTGAAGGGCATGGCCCTGCCGCCCATGGACCCCCGCGGCGCCTGCGGACTGGCCCTGGCCCTGGCCGTGGGGGCGCAGGGGCCGGACCCGGACGCCTGCACGGTCTGGCATCAGGAATTGCTGCGCAAGCCTGTGGCCGTGGATCGTTTTTCCTGGGCCGGCAAGGCCCGGCTGGTGGCGCGGGGGGAAGATGCCGCTGCCGTGGCCCAGAGCCTGGGAGTGTGCAGCCTGGGGCTGGCGGCCCTGGGCGTGGAGGAACTCAGCCAGGCCCTGGCCGCGGTCACAGGATGGAACGTTTCGGCCGGGGAACTGGCGGCCTGCGGCGCGGCCATTGTCAACCAGGACCGTGCGCTGGCATGTCGTGTCGGGATGGATGTCTCGTCAGATGACCTGCCCGCCCGGTACTTTGTCGAATCGTTCTCCCAAGCCGGCGGGGCAGGAGGATTTTCTCCTCCCGCACTGGACAGAGAGGCGTTTTTGGAGGAACGTGGGAAATACTACCGGATTCGCGACTGGGACTCTCAGGGGTGTCCGGATGTGACCGACCCGGGCAGGACCAGTTCGCGGCCTGGTGGTGAGCGTTGGGGCAGCGAGATATCGGGCAGCGGGATTTCGAGCGGCGGGATTTCGTAAGACAGGGGAGAGCGCCATGCAGGAAGCGTTGGATCAGGTCGCGCAGTCCCTGGTGCGTGTGGGCTTGGCCGTGGGCGCGGGAGCCGGCAGCACGCAGGACGGCCCGTTGCTTGGCGCTCAGGATGAAGGGCTTGTCTGGAATCGTATTCCAGAAGACCCCGTCGCGTGGCGCGCCCGTTTCGACGCCGTGCCCGGAGCGGCCTTGCTGGCCTTTCGGCCGGCCGGGGCCTATGGCGTGATTGCCCGGCACCTGATCCGCCTGGCCCAGCGCGAAGGGGCCAGGGCGCTGCTGCCTGCGGATTCCGAAACCCGGACCTTTTTGCACGACATCCCCCTGGCTCCCTCCCTGGCCCCGGAACATCTGGCCGAGGCCTTGCGCCGGCGCAAGGGGTGTCTGGCCCTGGACGAGCAGGGCGCTCCCTGGCTGGTGGCCACCGGGGCGCTCATCCCCGAGCAGGCTGTGGTCACGGCGTCCTGCATCTGCTTTGCCACTTTTGTGCAGTTTTTCGTGGATGCCCTGCTGGCGGCCCGGCTGCATGGGCTGGACAGCGCCACGCGCGAGGCCGCGGATGCCGTCTTCGCCGCGCTGCCGCCCATCACCGATATTCCGCCGCGGCTGGCCGTCGGGCCGTTTGAAACCGCGACCGCATCCATGGCCGCCATGGTCGAAGTGGGGCAGGCCACGGTGCGGCTGGGGCTGGTGGACTCCTGCTTCGGCAACGTGTCCTACCGGGTGGGGTCAACCCTGTTCATCAGCCAGACCGGTGCGGCCCTGGACGCGCTGGAAGACGCCATCGACGCCTGCTCCCTGACCGATGATCCATACCAGGGCGCGACCACGGCGGCCATGACTGCCTCCAGCGAATGCCAGGCCCATCGGGCGGTCATCGAGCGGGCCATGGCTGGCCTGCCTGAGTCCGGCTGCGTTGTCCGGGCCATTTTGCACGGGCATCCGAAATTTGCGGTGGTTCTTTCCATGGATTGCCCCGGCCGCGGCGTGGGCGTCCGGCAGCCATGCCCGGATGCGGAGTATTGCCAGATCCGTTGCCCTCGCTCGCGTTGGCTGGAGCTGGACAGCTGCCCTGAAATCCCCGTGGTGCCTGGCGAGGTGGGGACCGGCCCCACGGGCCTGTGCGAGACCATGCCTGTGGCCCTGACCGGCCGCAAAGGGGCCATGGTTTTTGGGCATGGCCTGTTTACCGCCGATCCGGTGGATTTCAACGGCGCCCTGGCCACATTGCTGGAAGTGGAGAACGCCTGCCGCCGCGAAGTGTCGCGCCGGCTGGGCTTGTAGTCTGGTCGGGGTGCGCAGTGCCGAGGAGGAGAACGTCCATGCCCGCGTCTTTTTCATCTGGATTTCCGGGCGGATGCGTCACGCTGCGTTGCGCCGCCGGGGCAACCGCGGCAATCCTGATATCCATGACAGGCAGCGGACCGGGCAGCCGGATCCATGCGCTGCAGGAGTGCTGATGCCAGACCCTACGCCGGATTTTGCCGCCCAGCGGTGCACCTGCGACGACTGGCTCCAGCGCCGGGCCCGGTTCATGATCGATGACCCGCGGCGGTGCTGTGCGCATTTGCTGCAGGGGTACATGGCGGATCCCACCAGCCTGCCCCTTGGGCTGGCACGGCACCAGCGCCGGCTTTCCTGGTTTGCCGGGGAGGCGGAAGGGTTCCCGGTCACCCGGCAGATCCTGGCCCTGACCCTTTCGGGGGAGAGACCGTGCGAGGCCTATGTGCCTTGGGAAGAGGACGATCCCTGGCTGTGCGTGGTGGTGGATGGGGTGCGATACGGCTACCATCGACTGCAGCACCATTGGCAGGACGAACGTCAACCCCCGGCGGCGCTGCGGGTGGAAGTGGAGGCGGCCCTGGACCGCGCCCTGGCGCTCGTCTCCCAGGGCAGGGATCTGCAACAGACGCGGAGCAAGGCGGAACGACGGCTGGAGCCTGAAGCGCTGCCACCCGTCCCGTCCATGGACCCTGACCAGCCCGTGCCGGCTCCGCCTGCACCTCAGCCCGCAATTCCGCCTGTCGGGGCCGCGGCGGGAGCAGCCAGCACACCAGCCTCGCCTGCGTCATCCGGTGCGGCGGTTCCTTCCGGAGGACCGCGGTTCCAACTGCCGCCCCTGCCCGATGCGGCCGGCCGGCCGGGAAAGGCCGGGGGGCTGCAGCCAAATGCGAGTCCAGATGCAGGGCCAAGTGCAGGGCCAAGTGCAGGGGCGGACCTCGTGCCGGATACCGAGCGGCCGGGGCTTGCTCCCTGGAAGCTGGCGGCGGCCCTGCTGGTCATGCTGCTGCTGGCCCTGGGTATTGGTAACTGGGCCATCTCCCGCGGGCCGCTGGCCGACCTGCTTGGCCTCCCGCAGCATGAGGCAGCCCTGCCCCAGGCCGGCGGGGCACTGCCGGGCGCGCAATCTGCCCCTGCAGGGCGACCGGGCGAGGCGGGCGGCGGGGCCGGAGGTGCTCTGGACGGCGCGCTCCAGCGCCAGGGGCCTGTATCAGAACCAGCGCCGGAATCGGAGCCCTCCCAGGCCATCCGGACACGGCAGATCCCTGCCTCGACCGTGCAGGGGGATACCAGCCAGGCCAAGGCCATGCTGGCATTCATGCGGGAGCAGCCCGGCGCTGCGTTATACGTGCTGCGCTGGGAGCTTGCCGGTGGCGGTCATATGGAGCTGGTGGCCAATCTGAAGCGAAATGTGCTGGCCCGGGCCCGGGTGCGGGCGGATGGCTGGACCGAAGCGGAGGTGCATGAGGGGTTTGTGATGGAACGGCTGACCCTGGCAGCACAGGGCGGGCGCCTGAACGACACCACATTTGGCCGGCGTCCGCCAAGGATGGAGCGTTTTTTTACACGCTGAAAACCTGGGGACGTTGCTTTTTTTCTGGCCACGTGCTCGAGTGGAGGCCTTCGTCTCCAACAGTGTCCGGTCCGGAATAATTCGGCGGGCGACCTGCTGGGGCCTTCACGAATTCAAAGGAGATGGCTATGAAGTTGCGCACGTGTTTGAAACCGGCATTGGCCCTGTCTTTGACAATGGCCCTGACGGCGGCGGCGCTTTGCCTCTTTGCTGTTTCTGGCGCAGTGGCTGCGGATTGCCCGAAGGGCTTTGTCAAAACCTCTTCGGGGATGTGCATCAAGCCGGATGGCAAGGGCGCGCCTTCGGGAGGGATGACGTCGCAACCCAAATCATCCATCCCGTCCTCCATCCCGTCATCCGTTCCTTCCTCGGGGTCGAAGTCCATGTCTAAAAAAGAGAAAAAATCGCAGCAGGACCAGCAGATGCAGGCGCAGTACAGACCGCAGCAGGGGCAGCAGCAGGGCCGTCCGCCCCAGCAGGGGCAGCAGGGGCAACAGGGGCAGCAGGGCCGTTCCGCAGCCTGCCATCAGGCCCTGGCCAACTGCAACGCTGTCTGCGCACAGAACTACGCCGCGCACCGCAATCCGGCCGTGTACAACGCGTGTCTGGTCAATTGCAATCTGGGGTTCAATACCTGCCGGTAACTGCCGGCGCGAGGGGCACGTAGCATTGTCATGACCGTTTCCGAATATCCCATTGACGTGCAGCAGATCTGCATCGGCCTCTTTGTGCGCCTGGATGAGCAGGCGGTGGAAGAGGACGTCGTGCGCTGGCCGTTTCCGCGCAAGGCGCTCAAGATCACGGATGAAGGCATGGTCAATGCGCTCAAACTCTCCGGGCTCAAACACCTGCTGGTGGTGTTGGATAAAAGCGACAGCATGCCGCTGCCGTTGCATATTCCGGAAGATCTGGCAGCGCCGCCTTCGGGTCCGGGGCCGGACTCGGGCGGTGCGCCAGCTTCCGGAACAGCGGAGGGGGATGCGCCCGCCTTTCGCACGCCGCTTTCCGCCGAACTGCGGGCGCTCAAGCGGGAGACGTTGGAGCGCAATCGAGAGCGGCAATCCCGCTATGCCCGTTGCGAGGAACAGTACACGCGTTCCGTGTCCCAGGTGGCGGGCATCATCCGCCGGGTGTCGGGCAAAAACGCCGCGGCCGTGGACGAGGCCGCCCAGGTGGCCAAGTCCCTGGCGCATACGTTTTTGTCCGAACGCGACGTGCTGCTCAACGTCATCACCACCAAGTCCCCGGAGGAGCGCCAGCATTTCCATTCCCTGAACGTGGCCGTGCTGTCCATGATGGTCGGCGCGGAGCTGGGGCTGGACGAGGCGACCCTGAACACCCTGGGCATGGGGGCCCTGCTGCATGATATTGGCAAAGGGCGCATGCCGGCCACGTCCCTGCAGGGGGGGCAGATGCAGCTCAAGCTGGCGATTCGCAAGTATTATCACCAGCATCCGGTTGTTGGTGGCCGGTTGGCCGCGGATTTGCCCAATGTGCCCCGCGGAGCGCTGCCCATTATTGTGCAGCACCATGAGGCTCTGGACGGCACCGGTTTTCCCAAAGGTCTTGCCGGCGAATCGCTCCATCGTCTGGCGCGCATCGTCACGGTGGTGGATCGTTACGACAACCTCTGCACCCAGGGCGGCCAGCAGGATGAGCCCCGGGAGGACGAGGAAGGCCTCATTCCCCACCAGGCCATGAAGCACCTGTACAACCGCAGCCGCTCCAAGCTGGACGAGCTCTGCCTGACCACCTTCATCCGCTGCCTGGGCGTGTACCCGCCGGGCAGTGTGGTCCAGCTCTCCAACGGGCTGTTCGGCATGGTTGTGTCCACCAATCCCAAGCGCGCCACCCGGCCCTCGGTGATGGTCTACCACCCCGAGGTGCCACGCATGGAGGCGCTGATCATCGATCTTTCCATCGAGGACGGCCTGGAGATTCAGCGCTGTCTGCGGCCCGAAGCCCTGTCCCGCGCGGCGCTCAAATATCTTTCCCCCAGCCGGATGCTTGGCTACTACGCCGACGTCGCGCCCGGCGCGTGAGGGTTGCATGGCGTCTTCAGGATCTGCCTCCTCGTCCAGTACCCTCTTGCGCCGGGTGCTCGGCATGATCCGGGATGTGCTGTATTCCGGAGGCCGCCGCCTGCCGTCGGAAACCATTCCCCTGATTGATCAGGCCATGGGCTTTCTGCATGCGGCCGATGCGGCCGGCACGCCGGAAGCCGCGGTGCAGCGCCAGGAGCTGGCCTTCCTGCTGGCCGGTCTGGCCCGCATCTCCCGCGAGACGGCCTTTGTCAAACTCTGCTGGGAACGTCTGCCCCGGCTGGGTTTGTGGGGAGACGTGCTCTGCGTGTACTCCATCCAGGAAACACTGCTTTCCCGCCAGAACGTGCTGGTTCTCCTGCGTCAGCTGCCGGCGTTGGCCCAGTTGCGGGTGGCCAACCGGCTGCTGCTGCTGCCGGTCATTCCGGACAGGGATCCGCAGGACAAGAGCCAGGACCGGGAGCTGACAGACTGGGCCCTGGAGACCGTGCGGCGCATCCAGGTGGAAGAGCCGGATGAAGTGCTGGTTTTTCTGGAGCGTACAGACGCGTTGCGCGGGCCGCTGGCCTATCCCGTCCAACGCGAGCTCATGCGCAGCCGCTTTGGCATCTGGATGTCGGAACTGCTCAAACTGCCCATCTCCCGCCAGCAGAGTGCGTATCTGGCCACCACGGCCCGCATGCTCGGCGTGCGCAGTGTGGCCGAGGCCCTGGCCCGGCACATGCTCAAGGCCGAGGTGGGCACCCTGCTGGAATTCTGCCGCATTGCCCTGGTCTGTTGCGAGCGGGCTGAGCCCGGTTCCGCCGCGGTGGCCCTGGTGGAGGCCATGCAACTGCACCCCCTGCGCGAGGTGCGGCTGGCCTCTCTGCGGTGCCTGGCGCATTGGGAGTCGCCCAAAGCCGTGGAGGCGGGCGCCGCACTACTGCATGCGGCCAGCGCCGCGGAACGGCGCAGGGCCCTGGCCATCCTGCTGCAAGGCACGCCGGCGCAATGGCAGGCCGTTCTGGAAGGTGTGCCCAAGGTGGAGCAGGGCGAGCTGCTGCTGGACGCGCTATGGTTGCTGGCCAAAACGGATCCGGACCGTATCGACGCCTTGCTGCATTGGCTGCGGCGCGGCGCCGGGCAGGCCTTTGGCATGGCGGAAGAAGAGATGACGGACATGGGTCTGGTGCTGGACGGGCTGGAGAGCTGGCGTGCCGCCGCAGTCTCTGGCCTGGAGCTCCCCTGGCCGGAGGCGCCGGCCTGCGCCCGCGTCCTGCCGTCCCCCCCCGGTACAGGCAAGGGCAAGTCAAAGTCGAATACCCCTGCCCTTGGTCCGCGCACAGCAGCCAGGGATGCCGCATACGATACCTTGAGGCAGGATGGCGCGGATATTTCCCGCGGCGAGTTTGAACGCTGTGTCTTCCATGGCGGCCACCTGCCGCGGCTGCATGCGGAGCAGGCGCGCTTCGTGCAGTGCTCCTTTCGAAACACGGTGCTGCCGGAAGCCGTGTTCCAGGAAACACAGTTCCTGGACTGCCGGTTTGAAGGCTGTCTGGTGGATGCAGCCACCTTCGAACGGGCGACGTTCCTGCGGTGCCAGTTCACAGCCTGTACCCTGACGGGAACCCGGTGGAAGGCAGTCCGGCTGGAGGACTGCCGCATGGAGCTTTGCGACTGTTCCGGCATTTCCTGGAATGAGGTGGAATGGAACGCGGCCACGTTGCTCGGCTGTTCCTTCCTGGCTGCCCGCTGGACCAGGCTGCGCACCAAGGCCGTGCACTGGCAGCATTGCAGCATGGAGAGCCTGGCCGCGCGGGATTGGGAATGCCGCGGCGGCTCGATGCTAGGGTGTTCCCTGGTCGATGCCCGCCTGGAAGCCGTGCAGGGCGATGAATCCACCCTGCTCATGGAACTGGCCCGACAGATTGAGGAGCGGCTGGATCAGGCCGGGACCCGGGACGATGGCAGGGCCACACCCACCCCGCCCGCGGCCCTGCTGGCCGAGGAAGGCGGCAGGATGCTTTCCGCCTGCATCACCGGGTGGCTGGAACTTCGGGCCGCTGCCCGCGGAGAGGCCGCCATGCTGGCCAACAACCGTCGCCGGCGCTCCTGGGCCGCCTGCCTGCTGCCGTCCAGGGCCCGCGGCCTGCTGACGGCCCTGCCGGCCCTGCTGGAGGCCGGCACACTGCCCCAAAGCGCCCACCCGCCCGTGGCCGACGCCCCTCCCGTCCGGCATGCCCCATGTCGCATCCACGGCTATGTTCCCGATCAGGAGGCCCTTGCCATGTTGCGGGAGTGGCATCTGGAGCACCATTCCCTGCGCAGCAGTCCAGGGCTGGTCGGGCAGCAGGCCATCCATCTGGAAGCCCTGTTCACCATTGGCAGTTCCGGGACCATCGCCCAGTCCAACACCTCGGACGTGGACCTCTGGTGCTGCTATGACGAAGCCGCCGTCACGCCAGCCCAGCTGGAGGCCCTGGAACGCAAATGCCGACACATCGAGCTCTGGGCCGAGGAAGTGCTGGGCATGGAAGTGCATTTTTTCCTCATGAGCATGGACGCTGTGCGCGAGAACCGCTTTGGCTTCAGCAGCGCGGAGAGCAGCGGCAGCGCCCAGGCCCGGTTGCTCAAGGAGGAGTTCTACCGCACCGGCATGCTGCTGGCGGGCAAACTGCCTCTCTGGTGGCGCATCCCTGCCGGTGCGGATGCCGCAGCCTACGCCCGCCTGCGGTTCTGGAGCGAGGCCGGCCCCGGCTCTCTCACAGGACAAAGCCTGCGGCCCATGCTCGCCTCCCCAGCCATGGACATGGGCATGCTGGCGGATATTCCACGCGAGGAATACTTCGGCGCGGCGCTCTGGCAGATGGTCAAGGCCCTCAAGAGCCCGTTCAAGTCGGTGATGAAGGTGGCGCTCCTGGATCGGTATGTCCGGGAAAACGCCGTCTCGCCCCTGTTGTGCGACCGGATCAAGGCCCGTATTCATCGCGGCGGCAAGGACATGTGGGAAATTGATGCCTACGCGGTGCTCTTTCGCGAAGTGTATGAACAGTATCAACGCATGGGCAACACGGATGCCCAGGGCCTCATGCGTCTGGCCTTTTTGCGCAAGACAGGCCTGCAGGATGCCGCCAGCACGGGCCAGGCCCTGCGGCGCGGCGAATACCAGGGCTTCTTTTTCCCATACAGCGAAACCGGCATTGCCATGCAGCTGGAAGGGCGGCCGGAGCTGGCCGATCCAGGCGAGAAAGGCGGCAAGGGGGCCAAAGAGGACTCCTTTAACGAAAGCCTGAAGCTTGGCGAGCGGATCATGCGTTTTCTGGTGGCCACCTATGCCAACATCCACAGCGCCATCGGCTCCGGGGCAGTGGAAGCGCATGTGAGCATGGAGGATCTGCTCAAACTGCACCGCCGGATCAGCGCGTTCTTCACTCCCCGGCCGCTGAAGATTCTGCGCATCCCCTTCCTGGACCGAGGCCGCGAACCGTTCCGGGTCATGGAATTCCTCAGCCGGGGGCAGCCCGGACAAATGCTGGTCTGGGATGTTTTTGCCGAGCCGGCCATGGGCACGGCCGCGGCCGGTATTGCTGGCGGCGCCGGTGCTGGCGGTCCGGCCCGCGGTGGCCGCAACGCCCGGCAGCTGCTCAACCGCGATCTCTCCCCGGAACGCCTCTGCGCCTGGTTGCATGCCAACGCCCTGTGCGGGGAGCAGACGCAAATCGCCGCCCAGGCCCTGGTGGCGCCGGTATCCATTACGGACCTGCAACTGCTGCTGGCGGCGCTGCGGGCCTTTTTCCCGCTGGATCGCGTCTTTGCCCCACCCATGGAGCAGCTCCTCAAGGCCGAGGTGGTCACGGCCTGCATGGTGGTGGGCAATTTCATGGTTCCGCGGGAGGAACGCGCCCTGCGGCAGGCGGCCATCATATACGCCACCTCCTGGGGCGAGCTGTTCTGCCGGCCCATGGCCAGGCAGCTCGACCAGTTCGAACACGCCCCCCTGGCCAGCCTGCGGGCCAACTGCCACGCCCCGCTTTCTCCGGAGATGACCTTCTCCTTCCATACCCCCCGCCGCGCCCAGTGCCGGGATGTCTTCCTGGCGGTCCGTTAGCCGTCTGGCGTCACTGCAGCCGGTAAAATCTGCCGGCATCCTGACTGGTTATTCAGATATCAAAAGGTATCTTTGCGATATCTTAAGGTATTAACAATTGCGCTTGATATTTGCATATGCGCTGGCACGGCAGGTGCGGCATGGGCTGTGGTGCCGGAACCGCTTGGGCCTCGGCATGGCAGGGACGCGGTGCTGAGGCTCAAAGGCATGATGCACGAACACGCAGGAGCAGTGGCATGATCAAGGTCTCGCAAAGCATGTTGGAATATTCGCTTTCGTGCTGGCTGGACAAGGACACGGGTTCCTCCACCACCTCGTCCTACCTCAACAATCTGGCCGCCACCCTGGCCAGCAAGAAATACCTCAAAGACAATGACACGGACAAGGATGGCGGCCTCAACAAGGACGAGGTGACTCTCTCCGAGGAAGCCTTCAAGAAGCTGGACGAGGACAAGGACGACCTGCTCTCTGAAGAAGAGATCCGGGCCAGTCTGTCCGGGTATGAAGGGGAAATTTACGACTACCTGGCCAAGACGGATCCGCGCTGGAGCAAGATCAAGGAATTGTCCAGCATGGTCATGAAGATCTGAGCCGCATCCGGATGTTGAGGAGAGCGTGCCCAGGCGCGCACCGTGGGTTGCCCTCCGGCGGCCCACGGCGCAGTGCGTTGGTTTTTCAGGAGCCGAAGAACAGGCGCGATCGGCTGCCCAGAAGCTGCTTGCCCAGCACAGCCAACCCTGTGCTGACGCTCAGGGTCAGTACAAAGAAAGTGACTGATTCCAGGTAAGGATCACTGATGAAGTAATCCTCCGGAGAGATGGTCACCAGCGCATAGCGCAATAGATCATCCACATAGACGTGGATGAAATAGATGGCGAAGCTGAAGTCTGCCAGCTTGCCGAGTACATCCATTTTCCTGTGCTGCAACCCATGCAGTACCCGCACGCACAAGAGCAGCAACAGCAGCTTCTGTACATAGAACAATCCCGAAAAGACGTAGTAATGCAGGGCGCTGCCTGACTGCACCGCCAGCGAGTGGTGCCCGTAAATGGCTGTGGTTACTGCCAGCAAGGCCCAGGCAATGGTCCGGACGTGACGCTGGATGAATGCCAGAAAGGCCTCATGGTGCCTGCGAAAGGTCATGCCGAAGAGATATATCGGAAAGAAATACAACAGCATATTGTAGTTGAAGCTGGCGCCGGACCGTGGGAAAAAGAGCGGCAGTATCAGCAGCGACCCGGTCATGGGCACAAAGATACGGTCCGGAAGGCGCAGCAACAACGGGCTGGCCGCAAACACCAGCATGATGAAAGGGATATACCAGTATTGAAACGATGCCGTTCCCTGCGCCAGCACGGCAACGAGCCTGGGCAGACCGGCCAGCGAGGGCCAGGAAAGTTCCCCCGTACGCAACCAGGCCAGCAATTCGCCCACCCCAAGCCCCACCAGGGACATCACCACATACGGGCACACCACATAGAGCAGTTTTTTGCGGAAAAACGTCCGCATGTCGAAGCGGTCGGAAAGATGCTGAAACAAAAAGCCCGAAATGAATACGAAAAAGACTGTGCTATTATGAAAGGCCAGCTCCCGCAGCCAGTCGAGCGGCAGGGCGAAGGTGTTGTCCCGCAGGGACGTGCTAGGCCACAGCGTATGCACCGCCACGATGCATAAAATGGCAACACCACGAAAATAATGAATGTATTTGACATGCGCACGAGGCGGCACGGTTCGATCAGTCATTCTGTACCTTTCATCTGTGCCTGGTGGCGTTGGACTCCGGAGTGCGATGCGGCCGGCTGGCTGGCTTGTTCATTCTGCTCGCATGCAGCTTACCTTCCAGGCAAATGAAGAGTTGTTCACCAATGACGGGGCAGTGCAAAAACGGCGGGAGGGAGACCCTCCCGCCGAAAGGCGTGCAGCTGGAGGCAGCGAGCTACTTCCAGCGGGCCATGAAGCCGGCGGCGTCGCCACCGTTCTTGATGTGCCGGATCAACGCGCTGCCGAAGATGGCCGCGTCCGCCGGCAGGTTTTCAAGCTGTTCGGGCCGGCTGATGCCAAAGCCCAGGGCCACGGGCACCGGGAAGAGCGACCCGGCCAACGCCAGCTGGGCCTTGACGGGCTCGGGCAGGCTGTCGCGCTCGCCAGTCACACCCAGAACGCTGACCAGATACACAAAACCGCGGGCCGTCCCGGCGTAGAGCTGCATGCGCTCGGGGCTGGTGTTCAGGCCGATGAGGGGAATCAAATCCACCCCGGCCGGCGTGAGCGCCTCCAGGAAGGGCCCGTATTCCTCATACGGCAGGTCCGGAATAATCATCCCGGACACGCCGGCTTCGGCCGCATCCCTGGCCAGGGCGTCCAGGCCGTATTGCAGGAAGGGATTGGCATAGCCCATGAGCACCAGGGGCGCCTTGGGGGATTTGCCTGCCGCGGCCAGGGCCTTGAGTTCGCTGAGGATCCAGGCCAGGGTCACCCCGGCGTCCAGGCATTCCAGGGAGGCCGCCTCCACCACGGGGCCGTCGGCCACGGGGTCGGAGAAAGGCACGCCGATTTCAATGACATCCGCGCCGTTTGCGTCCAGGGCGGCCAGCTCCGTGAAGAAGCGCTCCTTGCTGGGATAGCCGGCGGGGAGGAAGGGGATCAACGCGGGGCGGCCGTTGGCCGCAGCGGTCCGGATGGCTGTCTCGATTCTGGATGGGGCGCTCATGCCTGCTGCTTCCTTTCATTTTCCTGAATTTCCTGAATGATGCCGAGGTCCTTGTCGCCACGGCCCGAGAGCGTCACGGCCACGTGGCAGCCCTTGGGCAGCCGGTCCCGGTTGGCCAGCACCCAGGCCACGGCGTGGGAGCTTTCCAGGGCCGGGATGATGCCTTCGGCGCGGCACAGCGTGTGGAAGGCTGCCAGGGCCTGGGCATCGTTCACGCATTCGTAGGTGGCGCGGCGGGTGGCCTGCAGCCAGGCGTGTTCCGGACCCACGCCGGGGTAGTCCAGGCCGGGGGCCACGGAATGCGAGGGCATGATCTGCCCGTCCTCGGTTTGCAGGAGCTTGGTGCGGGTGCCATGCAGCACGCCGTCGGAGCCCAGATTCAGGGTGGCGGAATGATAGCAGCCGGGTTCGCCGGTGCCGGCGGCTTCCACGCCCACGAGCTGCACATCCTTGTCCTCGATGTAGGGGAAGAAGGTGCCCATGGCGTTGGACCCGCCGCCGCAGCAGGCGACCACATAATCCGGCAGGCGGCCGATCTTGGCGCGGAACTGGGCGCGCATCTCGTCGCCGATGCAGCGCTGGAAGTCCCGGACGATGATGGGGAAAGGGTGCGGCCCGACGACGGAGCCGATGCAGTAGTGGGTGGTGTCCTGTTCGGCAATCCAGTAGCGCAGGGCGGCGTTGATGGCGTCCTTGAGGGTCTGGGTGCCGGATTCCACAGGATGCACCGTGGCGCCCAGCAGTTCCATGCGCCGGACGTTATGGGCCTGACGGGCCACGTCGGTGGCGCCCATGAACACCAGACATTTCAGCCCCATCATGGCCGCGGCCGTGGCCGTGGCCACACCGTGCTGGCCCGCGCCGGTTTCGGCCATGAGCACGGTTTTGCCCATGTGTTTCGTCAGCAGGGCCTGGCCTATGGTGTTGTTGATCTTGTGGGCCCCGGTGTGGGCGAGGTCCTCGCGCTTGAGCCAGAGGTTGAAGCCGAGTTCCTTGGAGAGGACCCGGCAATGGTACAGGGACGTGGGCCGGCCGACATAATCGGCCATCAGTTCGGCCAGCTCGGCCTTGAATTCGGCCGAGGCGGCGATGGTGGCGTACGCCTTTTCGAGCTCCTGCAGGGGCGGCATGAGCAGCTCGGGGACGAACTGGCCGCCGAAGTCGCCGAACCAGCCGGCGCGGAGTGCGGAAGTGGTCATGACATTGCCTTTATATGGAATGCTTCATGGTGTTGGGGGATCGGCCGGCCGGCAGAGCGCCTCGCGCGCCGCGGCCAGCTTGGCGGGATCCTTGATGCCGGGAGCGGATTCCACCCCGGAATTGAGGTCCACGCCATCGGGGTTGCAGAGGTCGACTGCCTGGCGGACGTTTTCGGGCGAAAGCCCCCCGGCCAGGAACCAGCTGCGGGGCATTTTGATCCTGCCCAGGGCGGCCCAGTCCAGGGTTTTGCCGTGTCCGCCGCCGGAGGCGCCGGCGTCCAGGAGCAGGAAGCGACAGTAGGGAGCAAAGCGGGCCAACTCCGCCTCGAAGCTGGCGACAGTTTCGTGCCGCTGGGGCCAGAAGGCGCGCATCACGCGCTGCCGGCCCAGGGCCAGACAGCAGGCTTCGTCCTGATCGCCGTGCAGCTGGGCCAGATGCAGCCCGGCCTGGTCCATGATGTCCAGGATCTCTCCGGCAGTCTGATTGACAAACACCCCCACGCGCATGCGCTCGTCGGTGCAGATGGCCTTGGCCTGGGCCGGCGTGACCGCTCTGGGGCTCTTGGGATGAAAAATGAATCCCAGGAGCGAGGCGTTCACGGCCGCAGCCGCGTCGGCGTCTTCTTGCCGGGTGATGCCGCAAACCTTGACCAGGACGTTGCCACAGGCGCAGGCGCAGGAGGAATTGTCGTACATTAGGGTCGGACCTCCGAGAGCAGGTGGAGCAGGGCGGTTTCCGGATCCGGCGCGGCCATGAGGGACGAGCCTACCAGGACGCCGTCGTACCCAAGAGATCGCATCTGGGCAAGGTCCGAGGGCTTGGCCATGCCGGATGCGCTGATCCACAGCTCGCCGGCAGGGCTTTTGGGTTTGAGGGCAATCAGCCGTGCGGAGGTCTGCATGTCCATGCGCAGGGTGTCCAGATCGCGGTTGTTGACCTGGATGATGCGCGGGGTGGCAGCCTGCCGCAGGGTGGCCATGGCCGAGCGGGCACGGGCGAGGTCGGTTTCGTCAAAGACCTCCACCACCGCTTCCAGCCCCAGGGCCTCGGCCGTGCGGAGCATCTCGGCCAGGGCGTCGTCCGTCTCGAACATGCGGACGATAACCAGCGCGGCCGCGGCCGGCGTGGCCGCGGTTTCCACCAGCTGCAGGGGATCCAGCAGGAAATCCTTGCGCAGCAGCGGCAGGCCGGGGCCGGTCATGCGGGCCAGAAAGGCCAGCGAGCCCTGGAAGTGCGCCTCCTCCGTGAGCACGGAGATGGCCGAGGCGCCGGCGCGGGCGTACTTCTCCGCCACGTCCTCCGGGGGCATGGTCAGGTTGATGGGCCCCCTGGATGGCGAGGCCCGTTTGTATTCGGCGATGACGGCCAGGGGCGGCGCGGCCAGCATTGCCGCCAGGGACAGGCCCATGGGCGGCCGCGGGCCGGGAAACGCTGCCGGCAATGAGCCGGTGGCAGCCAGGGCCTTGAGCCGGGCAATGCCCGGTTCCTGTGCGGTGCGGAAACGCGCTAGCATCCGAAACGCTCGCGCAGGTATTGGGCGGCCACACCCGAGGCCACCACGCCCCGGGCCTTGTCCACGCAGTCACCCAGGGTGGTGTCTTCCTCGGCCAGGTGCAGGGTCACGCCCAGGTTCAGGGCGAGCATGTCCCGCATGGCCTGGGGGCCCTTGCCGGCCAGCACTTCGCGCATCCTGGCCACGCCGTCTTCGCGGTCCCTGATGCCCACGTCCGCCGGGCTGTGTGTCGGGAAGTCGAAGTCCTGCGGGTCCAGCTCGGTGTGGGCCAGCTCGCCTTCGGCCACCCAGGTGATCAGGGAGGGGCCAAAGGTGGTCAGCTCGTCCCAGCGTTTGCCTTCCGCCCCGCCACTGCCGCAGACCACAGCGGCGCGGCGCACCCCGGCCAGGGCCAGGGTTTCGGCCACCAGCTCCATGAGTTCGGGCCGGGCCACGCCAAGTAGCTGGTGCGTGGGCCGGGCCGGGTTGAGCAGCGGGCCCAGGACGTTGAACAGCGTGCGCACGCCCAGCTCCTTGCGGATGGGCATGACATGCCGGAAGGCCGGGTGGAAGTGCGGGGCAAAGAGGAAGACAAAGCCCCGCTCGGCCAGCAGGGCGGCGGCAGCGTCGGCGTCGGCAGTCAGCTCCATGCCCAGGCCTTCCAGGACGTCGGCCGAACCGCAGTTGCCGGTCATGGACCGGTTGCCGTGCTTGGCCACGGGGTAGCCCAGGGCAGCCACGCAGATGGCCACGGCCGTGGAGCAGTTGAAGGAGTGGCTATGGTCCCCGCCGGTGCCGCAGGTGTCCAGCAGCACGGGGTAGCTGGCCCTGGGCTGCACCAGCCGGGCCTGCCCCAGGGCGGCGTCCACGGCGGCGGCCAGCTCATCGGCGGTCTCGCCCTTGGCCCGCAGGCCCATGAGCAGGGCGCCGGCCTGGGAGGGGGTCAGGTCGCCAGCCATGAGCATGCGGAAGGCCGTGTCGGCTTCCGGCCGGGAGAGGGGCTGCCTCCCGGCCAGGGCTTCCAGTATTTCTGCAATGGTGATGGACATCTACGTGTTCTCCATCAGGATCTTGTTAGGGAAGTTGGCCAGCAGGGTCGGGCCGTCCGGGGTGAGCACGGATTCGGGATGGAACTGCACCCCGGCCCAGGGCCGGTCCTTGTAGCGCAGGCCCATGACTTCCTGCTCGCCGCCGGGCTCGTCCACCACGGCGGTCACTTCCAGCAGATCCGGGGCTTCCTCGGCCCGGACGAGCAGGGAGTGGTAGCGGCCCACCTCGAACGGGTTGGGCAGGCCGGCGAAGAGACCTTCATTGTTGTGCCGGATCGGGGACGTCTTGCCATGCATGATGCGCGGACCCACGTTGACCGTGGCCCCGGCAAAGTGCCCGAGGATCTGGTGCCCCAGGCACACGCCGAGCACGGGCGTGGTTTTGGGCAGGCGCTCCAGGAAGTTGAGGCACAGCCCGGCGTTCACGGGATGGCTGGGACCGGGGGAGATGCAGACCATTTCCAATTCCGGGGACGTGGCCAGGTCCAGCAGTTCGGGCCGGTCGTTGCGCACCACAGTCGGGTTCAGGCCGATCTTCTGGAAGGCCTGGACGAGATTGTAGGTAAACGAATCGAAATTATCGATGAGCAAGAACATGCTGCACTCCTTCGCCGGCGAGGGCGGCTTGCTGGGCGCGGGCCTTGTTGTGGCACTCCTGCCATTCCTTGTCCGGGTCGGAGTCAAAGACCAGCCCGGCGCCGGTCTGCCATTGGACGAGGCCGTCGCGCACCCAGAAGGAGCGGATGAGGATGCCGGTGTCCATGTCCACGCGGTCCTTGTCCAGCCCGAACCAGCCGATGGCCCCGGCATACGGCCCGCGGGCCACGCCCTCCAGCTCGGCGATGATCTCCATGGCCCGGACCTTGGGCGCGCCGGAAACCGTGCCGGCCGGGAAGCAGCTGGCCAGCACATCCAGGCTGTCCTTGCCCTCGGCCAGCTGGGCCGAGACGTATGACGTCATGTGCATGACGTGGGAGAAGCGTTCCACCTCCATGCTGCGGTCCACCTGCACGCTGCCGGGGGTGGCGATACGGCCCAGGTCGTTGCGGCCCAGGTCCACCAGCATGACGTGCTCGGCGCGCTCCTTGGGATCGGCCAGGAGTTCTTCGGCCAGGCGCTGATCCTCGGCCGGGGTGGCGCCACGGGGGCGCGTGCCGGCGATGGGGCAGGTGCTCAGGCGGCCGTTGTCGCAACGGACCAGCATTTCCGGCGAAGACCCGAACACCGCCACCTTGGGCAGCCGCAGGAAGAACATGTACGGCGACGGGTTGATCTGCCGCAGCCGCCGGTAGAGCACAAAGGGCTCGCCGGTGAAGGAGGCCTGAAACCGCGTGGAAAGGACGATCTGAATGGCCTCGCCCTGGGTGATCAGCTCCTTGGCCCGCAGCACGCCTTTTTTGTAGGCCACTTCCTCGGGCATGTTCATGATCGGGCCGTGGACGGGAATGTCCTGGCGGCGGTTGATGCTCTGGGTGTCCAGCTCCACCTTCACGCCTTCCACCACGCTCAGGATGCACAGCTTGCCGAAGAGGTGGTCAAAGAGGGCCACATGCCCCGGCAGGACCAGGGTGGATTCCGCGGCTTCCACGGGGATGAGCGCTTCCAGCTTGGGCTCGAAGAGCCGGGCCGTGGCATAGCCGAAGTAGCCATACAGGCCGCGGCAGATGGGCGGCAGGTCGGCAAATTCCTGGTCCGGTTCGATGCGGATGTGCTGCATGACCTTGCGCAGGCCCTCAAGGTAGGGCATCCCTTCGAATTCTTTCAGGCCTTCCAGGCGGTTGTCCCGGCAGGCCACTTCCAGCTGACCGTTTTTGCAGGAGAGCCGGAGGCGGTAGTTCCAGGCGATGACCGAATAACGGCCCAGGCGGCCGTCCACTTCGGCGCTTTCCAGCAGCAGGCCTTGCTTGGAGCCCACCAGACCCAGAAACAGGCTGATGGGAGTATGAATATCCGCGGCCGTCCAGGACCCGGTTTGTCTCAATATCACAGGTTCCATCGTCGTACTCCGTTGGGTTGGGTTACTGTGCTGCACTGCCCTGCCAACTCGGATTTTCCGGAGCGAATCGCCAGCCCATCCAGGATTGCCAGCGCTTCCAGGCTCGCCGGAGTCGCCAGACTCGCCAGGCTCGCCAGATCCGCCAGGTGTGGAAAACCCGGTCAGTCCTTCAGCCGTAGTCTGTGCTCATGACTCGCTCCTTGGCGATGGTTCCTCCCACCAGCGCTGGGCGTGCTGGACCAGCAGGTCCAGATCCCCGCCTGCAGCCACGTGGAGGAAGCTGCGGTATTGCCGCACCAGATCCATGGAATATGGATTGGCGTCGAACAATGTGGAAAAAAGCGCGGCGTCCTGGGTCAGCATCTTGCGGGAGGCGTCCAGCCGTCTGGTAAAGGACGGTGTCAGGAAGGGTTTGAGGGACGCGTCTCCCGACAAGGCTGCAAGATACGCCACGGTGGTGACGAAATTAAGATTCTGGATGGCGGCCATGGCCCGGTCGTGTTCCTCGGCCGTGGTGGGGAAGCAGGCAAAGCCCATGGCCTCGAAGAGGGCCGAGACCCTGGCGGCGGCTTCGGCGTCCTGGGAGTCCGGTCCCTGGACGATGGCCACCCGCGCGTCTTCCGGCGGCACGGGGCCGAAGAGGGGGTGCGTGCCGGTGACCGGACCGTGCCAGCCTGCGGATGTTTGCGCCGTCGCCGAGGTTCGCTGCGCTGCGGCGTCGGTCCTGGCCTTGCACATGGCCTGCATGGGGCCGAGCTTGACCGAACAGACGTCGGCCAGGCAAGCCTCCGGGGCCAGATGCGGGACGATGATTTCCAGCAAGGCCGCGAAGGCCGTGACCGGCACGGCCAGCAGCACCAGATCCGCCCGGGGCAGGGCCTGGGCCAGGGCAGCCTCGTCCAGGGGCTGGTCGTACACCTGCACGACCAGCCCCTGGGATTCGGCCCGCTGGACAAAGAGCCCGCCCATCTGCCCGTGGCCGCCAAAGACGGCCAGTTCTCGAAACGGAAGGTTCACGAGCGCGCTCCATGCTGGCCGCGCAGCACGTTCCATGCGTCCCAGAAGCCGGGGAAGCTCTTGGACACCACATGGGGTTCATCCAGCCGCACGGCAATGCCCTTGCGCTCAAAGAGCGAGAGGCACATGGCCAGGCGATGGTCATTGTAGGCCCGGCAGTCCACCCCATTGGCCAGCACGGCGGCGGGGACGGGCTGCGGGACGATGCGCAGGCCGTCGGCCAGCACTTCCACCATCGTCCCGATGCGCCGCAACTCCGTGGCCACGGCGTCCAGGCGGTCGCATTCCTTGATGCGCAAGTGGGCGACATTGCGAATGATCGTAGGCGAATCGGCAAAGGCCGCCGCCACGGCCACGGTGGGCACGATATCCGGGCAGTGGCCCATATCCAGCTCCGCGCCGTGTAGCGGGGTGGGGGACATGGTCACCGTGCCGCCCTCCCAGCGCGGGGTGGCGCCCAGGGCCTCCAGGCAGGCCAGGATGGCCCGGTCGCCCTGCAGGGAATCCTGCCGCAGTCCGGCCACGGTCACCGCCCCAGGCCCGAGGATGCCGGCGGCCAGGAAGTAAGACGCGTTGGACCAGTCGCCCTCCACCACGTAATCGCGGGATCTGTAGGCTCCCGGATTGACGAGGAAGCGGAACCTTCCGGGCGCGACTTCCCGCAGCGTCTGCCAGTCCACGAGCTTCCAGCCGTCGTCCGTCAGCTCCTGGACGGTGACGTCCACGCCGAAGTCCTGCATGGCCTGCAAGGTCAGGGAGACATAGGGCCAGGAGACGGTTTTTCGGCCGCCGATGGTCAGGGTGGTCGCCTCCCGGGCCATGGGCGCGGCCAGGAGCAGGCCGGAGAGGTACTGGGAGCTTTCCTCCAGGTCGATTTCCACGTCTCCGCCGGCCAGCCCATGCGCCTCGATGATGCAGGGCGGGTTGCCCACGGTGCCTTCCCAGCGGAAGACGGCTCCCTGGGCTTCCAGGGCCCGGGCCAGGGGGGCGATGGGCCGGTCGTGCATGCGGCCGCGGCCGTGCAGGCGGAAACGCCCCTGCCCGGCGGCGGCAATGGCCGTGACCAGCCGGCAGGTGGTGCCGGATTCGCCGACATCGAGATCTGCCGGGGCAGCGGCAGGCAGATCCGCTGCATCGTCATTCGTCAGTTCGGTTGGATCTGCGGCAGTCTCAAGGGCTGCGCCCAGGGGATGGCCGTCCAGGCCAGTGACGGCATAGGCGCCGGGACCCTGGCGGGTGATGCGCGCGCCCATGGCGCTGAGGACGGCTGCGGTGCGGGCCAGATCCTCGCTTTCCAGGACATTGCGGATGGTGGAGACGCCCCCGGCCAGGGCCGCGCACAGGCAGGCCCGGTGGGAGACGGACTTGGACGCCGGCGCCGTGACCGTGACGGTGGGTGCGATGGATGCAGTCATGCCGGCCTCCTTTACATGGATTCCAGGTAGGGACCCTGGGGGTAGCTGCCCAGGATACGCAGGGTGTGGCAGTGCTCGCGCATGGCTTCCAGGGCCCCGCGGTAGCTGATCTCCTGCAGGTCGGCCTCCACATCCACAAAGAACACGTACTGCCAGCGCTCCCCGCGCAGGGGGCGGGACTCCAGCTTTTTCATGTTGATGCCCAGGCCGGAGAGGACCATCAGCACCCGCACCAGGGAGCCGGCCTTGTCCGGCAGGGTGAAGAGCATGGAGGTCTTGTCCCGCGTTTCCTGCTTGACCGGGGAAGCGCCGATGACGACAAAGCGCGTCCAGTTGTCCGGCATGTCCTCGATGGACCGGGCCAGGATGTGCAGCCCGTGGCGTTCGGCCAGGGCGGCATGGCCGATGGCCGCGGCCTTTTTGCCCTTGCTGCCAAGCTCGGCCACCAGCCGCGCGGCGGCGGCGGTGGATTCCGTGGGGATGACGCTGGCCTTGGGCAGGCGGGCCCGCAGCCAGTCCCCGCATTGGGCCAGGGGCTGGGGGTGGGAATACACGGCGTCCACCTGGGCCAGATCCTCCACCGTGCCCAGCAGGCAGTGGGAGATGCGGCTGGAGAGCTCGGCCTGGATGAACACCTCATAGCGCAGGAAGAGATCCAGGCTCTGGCCCACGGTGCCCTGCAGGGAGTTTTCCAGGGGTACGATGCCCAGCTCGCATTCCCGATTGTGCACGGCGTGGAACACGGCCTGCAGATCGTGCATGGGGGTGAAGTCCACGCTGTGGCCCAGGAACTGCTGGCCGGCAAAGTAGGAGAAGGTGCCTTCAGGGCCCAGATAGGCCACCTGCTGCGGCCGTTGCAGGCTGCGGGAGGAGGAGAAAATCTCCCGGTAAATGGCCTTGAGGTGCGATTCCGGCAGGGTGCCGGCGATGGTTTCGTTGGCCTGGATGAGCTTGTCCAGGACGTCCTTTTCGCGGAAGGGCTTGAAGATCAGATCCTGGGCCCCGGCCTTGACCACGCCCACCTCGCGGCTGCAGGCGGCGCGTTTGTTCAGCAGCGTCAGCAGATCCTTGTCGATGCCGTCGATCTGCTCGCGCAGTTCGCGCATGCGCGCCTCGGGAGCCGAGGCTGGCGCGTTGTGATTGGTGTTGTCCTCGGCTGGCATCCTAGTGCTCCTTGATCTGTTCCTGGATGCGCATGCCGAAATGGCGGCCCGGCGCGTCGGCGTTCACCAGCACCTCATCGCCCACCTTTACCGTCACCACACTCACCGGCTGGCCGCCGGGGTGCACCAGGCGGATGGTTTCGGCGTTCTGCAGGAAGATGGATCCCTTCTGCCCCGTGGCCTTGATTTCGGCGTCAATGCGCAGCATGGGCCGCACTTCCACCTTGGCCCGGCCCACGGTGGCCACGGTGGTGCTGCCGTCATGGGCCACGATGAGCACCTCGCGACCGGAGGTTACTTCCTCCAGGTAGCTGGTCTTGTCACCGGGCATGAGGGCGTAGGCGTGCACGGCTCCGGCATTGATGCGGAAGGGGCGGGCGGCCACGTAGGGGTTGGACTCGGTTTCGGCGTTCACCAGGAAGGTGAAGGCCGAGGAGTTGCCCACCAGCATGCCCTGGCCGGACTTGAAGACGCTCATGGTATCCACGCAGACACGGTGCCCCAGGCCCACGGCGCTGATGCCGGTGACCGTGGCCGTGGCCAGCTCGATGCGGCCCTGGGAGAGTTTGATTTCCTGCACGATGGTCTTGAGCTCCGGCGCGGCCTGGGGGTTGACCACCAGAAAGTCCACGCCCCGCTCCAGGATGCCGGCCGCCAGCCGGGCCTGGTCCAGGGTGTCCACTTCCACGCCCAGGCCGGTGGTCTGGGCCAGGATGTTTTCCACGGGGATGATCTCCCAGCCGCGGGTCAGGATGACTTTGTCTCCGGCCATGAGGCAGGTCACGGCCTGTTCCTCGTCTTCTTTGGCCGCAAGGCAAATGGCCGTGAAGTCCGCCGGGGTGAGGGCTTCCACGCGGCTCAGGGACTGGACATCCGCCACGTGCTCCGGCTCCACGATGACGCCGTCCACGCCGCTTTCCAGCGCCAGGGTGACCAGGGACTTCTCGTAGGGAATGGCCTTGAAGTACACGGTTTTCATCTAGAATTCCTTATTGCGGTCTGGGGATCATGGCCAGGGCTTCGTCCACGGTGGCGCCTTCATGGACCACGGCGTGCAGGGCGGCCACCAGCTCGCGGATGCTGCGGTGCTGGAAGATGTTCCGGCCCACGGAAAGCCCCGCGCCGCCGGCCTGGACGCTGTCGTAGACCATCTGCACAAAGGCGCGTTCGGAATCCAGCTTGGGCCCGCCGGCGATGACCACCGGGATGCAGCAGCCGTCCACCACCTTGGCAAAGGATTCCGGGTCCCCGGTGTAGGGCACCTTGACGATGTCCGCGCCCAGCTCCATGCCCACACGGGCACAGTGGGCCACCACCTGGGGATCAAAGGAATTCTTGATCTTGGGGCCGCGGCCGTAGACCATGGCCAGGAAGGGCACGCCCCAGTCCGCAGCCTTTTCCGCAGCCTCGCCGGCTTCCTTGAGCATGTGGCGTTCCAGCTCATCGCCCAGGTTGATGTGCACGGAGACGGCGTCCGCACCGTGCTTGAGGGCTTCTTCCACGCTCGTCACCAGCGTTTTGGAATTGGGGGAGGGGGAAAGATCGGTGGAGGCGGAGAGATGGATGATCAGCCCGATGTCCTGCCCGCGGGAACGATGGCCGCAGCGCACCAGCCCCTTGTGCATGAGCACGGCGTTGGCGCCGCCCTCGGCGATCTGGCTCACGGTTTCCCGCATGTCGATGAGCCCTTCCACGGGTCCGATGGAGATGCCGTGATCCACGGGGACAATGATGGTGCGGTTGGTGTTTCTGTTGACGAATCGTTCCAGCCGGACGGATTTGCCGATGCGCATGGTCGTGCCCTCGCGATGTGCAAAATTGGTAATTAGCTCTCGGCTCCGACGAGCTCGAGCGCCTGGTCCACATCCCAGTCCTCATGAACGATGCCGTGCAGGGCCTGGCAGAGGCGCACGGGATCGGCATGCTGGAAGATGTTCCGGCCCACGGAAAGCCCCGCGCCACCAGCCTGCACGCTGTCGTGCACCATCTGGAGCAGGTCGCGGGTGGATTCCATCTTTTCCCCGCCGGCAATGACCACAGGCACGCAGCAGGCTTCGACCACTTTGTTGAAGGAGGCGACGTCGCCCGTGTAAACCACCTTGATGATGTCCGCCCCAAGCTCCTGGGCCACGCGGGCGCAGTGGGCCACCACGTCGGCATCGTAGGGATTCTTGATGCCCTTGCCCCGGGCGTACATCATGGCCAGCACGGGCATGCCCCAGCCGGCGGCGTCGGAACAGATGCGGCCCAGATCCTCAAGCATCTTGGGTTCGGTTTCATCACCCAGATTCACATGCACGGAGACGGCGTCCGCACCCAGGCGGATGGCATCTTCCACGCTGCCCACCAGAGTCTTGGCATTGGGGAAGGGGCACAGGGAGGTGGAGGCGGAAAGATGCACGATGAGACCCACATCGCGCCCGTAGCCGCGGTGAGTGCAGCGGGGCAGGCCCTTGTGCATGAGCACGGCATTGGCGCCGCCGTCGGCAACCTTGTTCACCGTGCCCTTGAAATCGACAAGACCGTAAATCGGGCCCACGGAGACGCCATGGTCCATCGGGACAACGATGGTTCGGCCGGTGTTCCGGTTGAAGATTCGTTCCAGACGGACGCTTTTTCCGAGCAGCATTGGGAAGCCTCCTGAAGCTGTGGGCCGCGTGCTGGGGGTTCCGGGGCCAAAAAAAACGGGCCGCCGGCTTGTCGCCCGCGGCCCGTGTGGTGTTGGTGCTCTGTCTTTCTGGTTAAGGATGCACCCACCCTGCCGGACCCCGGGCCCTGGTAAACCAGAAATAAAACCAAAAGTACATGGAGGTCTGGGAGGTGTGCATGGGGAGCGAATATCCCAGGGCGCGGCGGGATGTCAAGCGGGAAGTGTGGCGAACCATTTACCCGGATGGCCGGGACGTTTTCCCGGGCTGCGGGGCTGGGGGGATTGCGGAGGCTGTTTTTGTTTTGACATTTTTGTTGATCTGAACCAATGTCCCCGGCGTGGACAGATGTTCATATTTGTCAGCTTGGATGGAGAAAAGTTGTCCAAATTGTAAAAAATGAGGGGAGCCTCAGGGGCAGTTTGGGCATCCGAGTTCACAACTCACCAATATGCAAGCTTTTTTTGAATTGGCGAGAATATTGCTTCTGGTAGCGCGTAACGCAGTGGCGTGCGGTTGTCTTTCGTTGCAAGGAGTCGCTCCTGCCCGAGCTGCCGGAATGTGCACGCATGGTGCGTGAAGGCTCGCTCCAGATGGGAACGACTCACACATTTTAAAGGAGGCTGATTATGATTTCTTGGATTTCTTCCCGCATGTGCCGCCCCGCGGTTCTCCGGGCGGGGATGCTGGGAGCGTTGGCCCTCGTGGCGATGGTGCCGGCCCTGGCCCTGGCTCAGGATGCCCCGGCCGAAGAAGCCCCGGCCATGCTCCTGCAGAAACACGGTGACATCATCTGGACCCTCATTGCGGCCATGTTGGTCATGTTCATGCAGGCCGGTTTCGCTCTGGTGGAAACCGGGTTCACCCGCGCCAAGAACGCCAACAACATCATCCTGAAGAACGTCATGGACTTCTCCCTGGGCGCGCCCCTGTTCTTCCTGGTCGGGTTTGCCCTCATGTTTGGTAGCAACGTGGGCGGCGGCTTCATGGGCCTTTCCGGGTTCGCTCTTGCCGGCGTGAATGGCGCCGAGCTGGACGGCCAGTGGACCCTGACGTTCTGGTTCTTCCAGTGCGTGTTCTGCGCCACGGCGGCCACCATCGTCTCCGGGGCCATTGCCGAGCGCACGAACTTCAAAGCCTATCTGCTCATGACCATGTTCGTCTCCGCCATCATTTACCCCATCTCCGGCCACTGGGCCTGGGGCAGCTTCTGGCTGGGCGACGAAGCCATGGGCTGGCTGCAGGCGCTTGAAGTGCCCTTTGTGGACTTCGCCGGCTCTTCCGTGGTCCACTCCTGCGGCGGCTGGATTGCCCTGGCCGGGGCCATGCTCCTTGGCCCCCGCATCGGCAAGTACACCAAGGACGGCCAGGCCCGCGCCATTCCCGGCCACAACATTCCCCTGGCAGCGCTCGGCGTGTTCATCCTCTGGTTCGGCTGGTTCGGGTTCAACCCCGGCTCCACCACCGCGGCCAACGGCACCGTGGGCTACATCGCCATGAACACCAACCTGGCCGCCTGCCTTGGCGTGGTCGGCGCGCTGATCACCGCCTGGGCGCGCTATGGCAAGCCGGACCCGTCCATGACCCTTAACGGCGCCCTGGCCGGTCTGGTGGCCATTACCGCCGGATGTAACGACGTGGCTCCCGCCGGCGCCTGTGTCATCGGCTTCTTCGCCGGCATCCTCGTGGTGCTTTCCGTGGAATTCATCGACAAGGTCCTCAAGATCGACGATCCCGTGGGCGCCGTGTCTGTCCATGGCGTGTGTGGCTTCTTCGGCACCGTGATGGTGGGCTTCTTTGCCGCTCCCGGCTTTGGTGGCGATGTGGACGGCCTGCTGTACGGCGGCGGCGCGGGGCTGCTGATCACCCAGCTCATCGGCGCCTGCTCCATCGCCATCTGGGCCTTTGGCGGCGGCTTCGTGGTCTTCAAGCTGGCCGACATGATCTTCGGCATCCGCGTGAGCCCCGAGGAAGAACTCAAGGGCCTGGACATCACCGAACACGGCAGCGAAGCGTACAGCGGCTTCCAGATCTTCACCGTGGAATAGCGATCCCGCAAGCAGCCGGATCAGCCAGAGCAGCCAGATCAGCATGATCAGCCAGATCAGGAGGACGCCAGCATGAAACTCGTCATCGCCTATATTCGGCCCGAGAGCCTGACTTCCGTCAAGCAGGCCCTCTTCTCCAAGAACATCTACTCCATGTCCGTCACCAACATCCTGGGCGCCGGACGGCAGAAGGGCTTCACCGAGATGTACCGCGGCGTGCAGATCGAAGTGAACCTGCTCAAGAAAATCCGCCTGGAACTCGGCCTGGCCGATGACAAGGTGGACAGCGCCATCGAGGCCATCACTTCCGCCGCCCGCACGGGCAAAGAAGGCGACGGTATCATCTTCGTCCAGGACCTCGGCCGCGCCATCCGCGTCCGCACCGGCGAAGAAGGCCTGTAAGTCAACCCCTACGGCCGGCTTCGCGCCGGCCCCCAGCCATAATGCCGGCTTCCTTCGGGAGGTCGGCATTATGGCGTCTATGGCCTGACCAGCACGCGAGAGGACTGTCGCATCGAAGGCGACAGTGAACATTTACAAATTTGTTTAATTGGGCGAAACGACCGGGCTGCCTGCCACGATGGCGGCCTTGCGGGGGGCAGGCGGGGGGCGGGGTTATCCGGTTGTCGTGGCTGGCGTGGCCGCGTCCTTCCGGCCGCGCTTGCGGCAGAGCCGGTTCCAGACAAAGGGCTCGGGGTCTTCGTCCTTCAGGGCGGCCAGGGGGATTTCAGCGCGGGCCATGGTGGTGTGGCCGCCGGCGGAACCGACATCGCCAAAGGTGGCGGCGGCCAGCTTGCCCAGGTCGCGCACGCCGCGGCTCTGTCCGTCCCCGCGAAAGATGCAGATGAGGCGGCCATCAAAGAGCCCGGCCACGGTGGTCCAGGAAATCTCGTGCACTCCCATGAAGAAATCGGCCAGAATGACCAGCACGTCAGGATTCTCCACCGGGCCCATGAACACGTGCAGGCCGTTTTTGTCAAAGCGGATCTGCTCGATGGCCCGGGAGAAGTAGTGCAGCCAGTCCAGCCGGAACTCGCTGCGGGCCACCTTGCGCAGTAGTCCCTGATCCGCCAGGGGGGTGAGCATGCGGAAGGCGCGGACGTCCACATCGGAAAAAGCGCGGCCAAAGCTGTGGGTGTCGGCCTTGATGGCGTATTGCAGGGCCGTGGCCAGGCGCTTGCCGGGCTTGATGCGCAGGGCGTGCAGGTACTCCACGAGGATGGTGGAGTTGGCGCCGTATTCGGTTTTGATTTCGATGAATTCCGCCTTCACAGGCCTGGCCGGGACCAGAGGATGATGGTCGATGACGATGGAGTATCGCAGGGTCTCGAAGACGGGGTGGTGATGCGGCTGGGAATCCACCAGGGCGAACCGGGTGTAGGTGCGGGCTTTTTCGGCGTCGTAGAATTCCGTGGGGATACGCAGGTAGCGGATCATGGACAGATTGTCCGGCCGGCGGACCTCATTGACGTGCATGATCCCCACGGCCTTGACCTTGTGCTGCATGATCCGCGAGAGCGCCAGGGCCGAGGCCAGGGCGTCGGGGTCGGCATTGATGGTGATGAGCCAACGGTCCTCGCGACGTAGCAGCTTTTCCAGCTGGGCACATTGGGCGGTCAGGTTGCGGAAGTAGGCCATGAGGTCGGTCCCTGCGCGTCGTTTCAGCCCTTGAGCGGCAGCGGCAGGCCGGCCGCCACCAGGAACACTTCCGCACAACGCGCGGCCAGGGCCTGATTGCAGGCACCCAGACTGCGCACGAAGCGCCGGGTGGCCGCGCTGGCGGCAATGGGCCCCAGGCCGATTTCGCAGGAGACCAGGGTCACGGTCAGGCGGCCGGCCAGGGCATCCAGGGTGTCGGCCAGGGTGTTGATGGAGTGCTCCAGTTCGCTGCCGGCTTCCTGCACGGCAAAGAGCCAGAATTCCAGACTGTCCACCAGCACTGAGGCCGTACCGGCCGTGGCGGCGGATTCCAGGGCCCGCGGCAGGGCTTCCGGCGTGGCCGCCACCTCTTCCACAAACAGCGAGGGCGACCGGCTGCGCCGGTGCTGCTCGATTTGCCGCCGGAATTCCAGATCCCGGGCCTTGCCCGTCACCAACAGCCGATGCGGCGCCGCGCCTTGCAGAAAACGGGTCATGGCAAAGGCGGATTTGCCGCTTTTCTCCCCTCCCAGCACCAGTCTGTGTCCGTGCGTGCTCATGCGTTCCCCTCCGGCTGCCGATCCCTGGCCCTCAGCCATCGCATGGAGTCCTGCACCCCTTGCCAGTCGAAGACCTCCACCATGCGCCGCGCCGCAGGCGCGCCAAGCAGGAGCGCCTCGGCCAGCCGTGTCTCTGCCGGATTCAGACTATCCAGCGGCAGATGGCGATGCCCGGGGCGGCCCGGCCCGCGCGATTCCGGACAGCTCAGGTGCAGCATGCGGCAACGGGCCAGGGCAGCGGGCGGTATCGGCGCCGCTATATCTGATGCGGCGGACGCATTCCGGGCAAGGAGCAAGTGGCCCAGGTCCAGGCATATTCCCAAATCATACTGGTACGCCAGGGAGACGATTGTTTCAAGCGGCAGGGTGGGAATATTTTCCAGCAGCAACCGGCCTGGCGCATGGCCGGCAGCGGTCCAGGCCGCGACGACTTCCCCCAGCCGTGCGGGGTCGGCGAATGGGTGGATGACCACAGCCCAGGGCGCGAGAGGCGCGGCGGCCTGGGCCAGGGCCAGGCAGACGGCGGCCGGGTCCGTCTGCTCCTCCAGATCCAGGGGCAAATGGAGATGGTAACACAAGGGCAGCCCGGCCAGGACCGCCCACATGGACGCCGGATAGTCCAGGCAGGCCGCGGATTCGAACAGGCACAGCCCGGCTTCTTCCACCCGACCGGCCAGAAAGCGGCAGTTCTCCAGCACATCGCCGGCCAGCACCCAGGAGGGCGCGGCGATGGGCCAGGGAACGGGGGGGGCGGATAGCTGGTGGTTCATCCCAGGAGTGAAAGTGCGGTTTCCTTTTGCCGGACCTTCACTGCCAGGGCCGAACGGCGGCAAGTCGGATGTGCCGTGGCCGCGGTGAGCAGACGGGAGGGCGGCAGGCGCAGCTCCCGGCCATACAGCCGACGGCGGGCGGCGCGGGAGAGGAACAGGGCATCCCGGGCCCGGGTGCAGGCCACGTAAAGCAGGCGGCGTTCCTCCTCCAGATCGGGTCCCTGCAGCGCGCCGGACTCCAGGGAGCCGGTCAGCAGCCCTGGTCCGGCAAAGGGGACGAGGCCGTCTTCCAGAGCTGGCAAAAAGACAGCGCGGAACTCCAGCCCCTTGGCGGCGTGCATGGTCATGATCCGGATGGCCTGGCTGCGGGCGCGGACCTGTTCGGCCTCGGTCTGCAGGGCCAGCCAGTTGCAGAAGGCCTGCCAGGTGCCCTGGGCAGTGAAGGCGGCCACCAGGGCCTTGAAGGATGGCGACGTCCAATACGTCGGGTCAAAGGGGTGTGAGGCGTGCAGGATTTGCGGGAGCGCGCCCGGTCCTCGGGCCAGCAGGGGCTCGGGGATGAGCGGAGGCTCTTCCGGAGCATCATCTTCCTCAAAGCCCAGGCCGAGCATGCCCCGCACGGAGCGGATGATGAAGGCCGTGCGTGGTTCGTCCCAGAACTGTTCCGTCTCCGCCGCCGCCACGGGCAGGCCGGCGTCGGCCAGGGCATTGCGCAGGGGGGCGGCCAGGGCCGAGAGGCGGACCAGCACCGCCAGATCGCCCGGGGCCATGACGCCGGTCAGGCCGGTGCCAGCCAGGGAACCGGCCAGGGAACCGGCGGCTGCGGCGTGGGCGTCCTGGATGGTATGGCTGGTGGCGCCCAGGAGCTGGCGCATCTGCTGGGCGATCCACTGGGCCTCGGCGGCGGCCGTGGGTGCATCGAAGAGCCGGATGCAGGCTTCGCCCGTGCGCACGGGGCGGATGACTGGGCGCAAAAGAAAATCCTCCGGCGGGAAGACGGCCGTGGCCACCTCCAGGATGGCCGGCAGAGTGCGGTAGTTTTCCTCCAGGGTCACGGTCTGCAGGCTGGGCCAGTGGCGCAGCAGGGCCTCCTGCACGGCGGCCTCGGCCCCGCGAAAGCCGTAGATGCTCTGGTCGGGGTCGCCAATGAGAAAGAGCCCGTCGCCGCTGGAAGGCATGAGCTGGGCCAGGCAGTGCAGCTGCAGGGGCGTGAGGTCCTGGACCTCGTCCACCAGCACATGGGTCCAGGGCCGCTGCCAGATGCCGTGCTGCATGGATTGCAGCCAGAATTCCAGCAGGTCCGTGTAGTCCGCCAGATTCACGTGCTCCTTGCGCTTGGCGTAGCGCAGGAGGATGTCTTCCCAGTCGTCCAGACGCTCCAGACGTTCGCGGGCCAGCTGGCAGGCGTCGTAGAGGGCGTCGGCCTCGCGGGTGGAGAGGCCGGGGCGGACCTCCCTGGCCGACTCGCGAAAGAGCCGGCGGGCCGTGGGCTCGTCCATGAGAGTGGGCGGATCGCCGCTGTAGCCCTCGCTCCAGACCTCGTAGGCCAGGGCGTGGAGGGTGTCGGCGCGGGGGAGGGCCTGGCAGTCGCCCAGGGCAGCCAGGAGTCGTTCCTCCAGCTCGGCGGCGGCCTTGCGGGTGAAGGTCACCAGGAGCACGTGCCGGGCCGGGTGGCCGGCTTCCAGGAGGGTCAGGCAGCGGGCGAGGAGGGTGCGCGTCTTGCCCGCGCCGGGGCCGGCCACCACCAGCACCGGGCCGGGGCCGGCCACGGCCGCAGCCTGCTGGGAAGGGTTGAGACTGGCCGGGGTGATGCGTTCCGGAGCGGGGGGCTCCTCCTGAAAGGACAGGCAGGCAGGTGCGCGGGCGGGCGGGCCGATGTCGCCGTCCGCATCCGATGAGTCCGCGGCCGAGGCTTTCTTTTTCCGGGTGGAGGTGGCACGGCCCACGAGCTGCCCGCCCTTGGCGCGCTGGGCGCGTTCCTCTTCGGTAAAGACGCGGATGACACCGAATTCGCCATCATAGCCGGCCTGCCGGATGACCTGCCCGCGGCGCATGCGGTCCAGGGCCTCGGCCAGGACGGGATTGACCTTTTGCACGTCTTCCAGCGGGGCCTCGCGCAGCACATGCAGTTCCGGACCCAGGCGCTGCAGGGTTTTGGCGTAGAGCTGCTTGACTTTTTTGGTGCCCGCCCCGGCGTCCAGCACGTCGGCAATGCATTCGGCCAGGGGGAAGAGGGAGGTGAAGCCCGGCTGTACAGCCGGCTGCACGGGCTCCTTGCGGTCGGCCAGATCCATGACCCGGTGCAGCACGCCCACGGTGAGCGGCTTGCCGCAGACCGGGCAGCGGTCGCCGGGCAGGCGCTCCACCGTGGGGTCGATGACCACGCCGCAGGCGCGGTGGCCGTCCAGGTGGTATTTCCCTTCCTCGGGAAAAAATTCCACGGTGCCCAGAAATTTGTGCGAGAGCCCCTCGCGCTGCAGGGCGTGGAAGATGCCGCCGTAATCCGGCTCGCCCTGGAAAAGATTGCACTCCCGGGCCAGCTTTTCGCCGGAGTGGGCGTCTGAGTTGGAGATGAGTGAATAGCGGTCCAGGGCCGAGATGCGCCAGTTCATCTCCGGATCCGAGGACAGGCCGGTCTCCAGGGCAAAGATGTGCGGGCTCAGATCCCCGAAGCATTCCTCCACCGTGTCGAACCCGGACTTGGAGCCGAAGAGGGAGAACCAGGGCGTCCAGATGTGGGCCGGGACGAGAAAGGCCTGGGGATGCAGTTCCAGGACAATTTCCAGCAGGTTGCGCGAGTCCAGCCCCAGGATGGGCCGGCCATCGGAGGCGAGGTTGCCAATGGCGGCGAGCTTGCGGTTCAGGGCGCGGGCGGTCTCGAAATCCGGCACAAAGACCAGATTGTGCACCTTGCGGACCTTGCCGCCGCGCTTGTAGATGGAGCTGATTTCCGCCTGGAGCATGAAGAGGCTGCGACCGGGCAGGGGGGCGCCTTCCAGGCCGATGTGCTCGGGCAGCTCGCGGGTCAGGCCGCGTTCGTCCTTCAGGCGGTAGAGGCCGCTGTCCTGGTGCGGGGTCAGGGTCTCTTCCAGCTCGTTGAGCCAGTCGGGGTGGGTGAAGTCGCCTGTGCCCAGGACGTCCACACCCTTGGCGCGCGCCCAGGCGGCCAGAAGCCGCGGATTCAGGGCCTTGCTGGTGGCCCTGGAGTACCGGGAGTGGATGTGCAGGTCGGCAATGAACGTCTTCATGAGTCGATCCCCGGGCTTTCCAAGAGGTTGCAGCAGGCGCCTTCGGACGGCTCAATTCTAGCAAAAATCTAAACCAAGCGCCACTCTCCTCTACTGACGTCACCGGATGGTCACGGGAATCTACCCTGCCGTCATAATCCAGGTCAGCTCATGTTTGTTGTGGGAAAGATGCAGCAACCGTCCGCCAAGGGCCTGAAAGCCCTGCATGGTTTCGTAGTCTGTCCCGCCCTGGAACTTGAGGGTGCAGACGAAGTTCCGGCACTGGCCGTACGTGAGCCAGCGGCGGATATATTCAAGTAATTTTGAAGGATAGCAGATGACATCGGAAAAAATCCAGTCCGGATGCACCTCGTTTTTGGAGGAACGGGGATCAAGGCCAAAGGCGCTGCCGCGGTGCTCGGAAACGCCGGGCATGGCCGCCACCCGTTCGGCCAGGGGCGCGCGGTCCACAGCCAACACCCGGCAGCCCAGCTGCGCCAGCACCCAGCTCCAGCCGCCGGGTGAGGCTCCCAGATCCAGGCACAGCGCGCCGGCCTCGGGCCGCAGGCCGGTCACGGTGAAGAGTTCCCAGAGCTTCAGATAGGCCCGGCTGGGCGGGCCGGTCCTGTCTTCCTCGAACTGGACCACCCCGTGCGGAAAGGCCGAGCTGCACTGCGGGGCGGCCAGGAGCGTGCCCTCATCCAGCAGGGTCCAGGAGCCCAGGGGAGCGGTGGGGGGCGGTGCGCCAAAGGGCAATGGCCTGGCCGAGACGGGGGGCAGCTGGTCCTGGATCAGGGCGGCGCGGCGGTGGTGCGCCTGGCTGTACACGGCCCAGTTGCGCTGGATGGCCTTCAGGGCCTTGGCTGCCTGGGAAATGGAGCCGAAGGCGATGCGCCGCGGCGCAAACCAGACATTCTGCGCCCAGGCCGGCAGGGGCGCAGGGATTTCCTCCAGCAGGCAGAGCCGGCCCAGGACCTCGAACGCCAGACCGCGATGGGCCAGTTCGCCATGCAGGACGTCTTCAAAGCCTTCCGGAGCCAGCAGGGCGCAGGCACAGAAAATTTCGCCCCCCAGCGATGGCGTTTTGGGGAATATTGCTGTATGCACGGGGGCATGTCGCCCTTGTTCATGCTGTGTGTCTGCCACGGTCTCGTCTTCCTTGCCGCCGCATTGCTGTTTCAGGTGGAACTCATCGCCGCCAAGGCCCTGTTGCCGGGCTTCGGCGGCAGCTCGCTGGTGTGGGCCGCGTCGGTCCTGGTGTTTCAGGCCCTGCTGCTGGGCGGCTACGCCTGGGCCGCGGCCATTGGCAACCAATTGGAGCGACCGGCCGCCCGCGTGCTGCATGCCGCGCTGTTTCTGGCCCCGGCGGCGCTGTTTCCCATATCCCTGGCCACCTTGTCCACGCCGGATCAGACCTTTGCGGGCTGGGAATACGGCTCCTGGCCGGCCATCGCCCTGATGCTGGCCACCACCGTGGGGCCTGGATTTGCCATGTTGGCCACGGTATCCGTGGTCTGTCAACGGGTGCTGGCCGCCTCGGAACTGCCCCAGGCCAGCCGGCCGTACACGCTGTATGCCACCTCCAACCTTGGCTCTTTTGCCGGATTGCTCAGTTATCCTCTGTTGGTGGAGCCGTTTGTGGATCTGGATGACCAGCTCCGGGTCTGGCAGGTGGGCTACGTGCTGGTGGCGGGGCTGCTGGGCCTGCTGCTCTGGCGGCTCAAACCGCGCCTGTGCGGCGTGGCTCTACAGAAGATCCCGGCATTCCAAGGACTTTCCCGGATGTTGCAACTGCGCTGGCTGGCGCTCTCTGCCGCCGGCTCGGCCCTGTTCATCGCCACCACCAACGTGGTGACCATGGATCTGGCAGCCATCCCGCTCTTGTGGATCATCCCCCTGGCCTTGTATTTGCTGAGTTTTGTGCTGGTGTTCAAACCCACACCCTGGCTGCCGGCCTGGGTGCGGACGCGGTTTTCCCTGGCCCTGGCCGTGGGCAGCCTGCTCTTTTTGTTGTCCCAGCTCTCGTACCACCTGCCGGTGATGGTGGCCCTGCCGGCGTACTGGCTGACGCTGCTGATGGTCTGCCTGATCTGCCATGGGGAACTGGCCCGCACCGCGCCGGCGGATCCGCGGCGGCTGGGGCGGTTCTACCTGCTCCTTTCCCTGGGCGGGGCGCTTGGCAGTCTGCTGGCGAGCTTTCTGGCGCCGCTGGCCTTCGTCACCCTGGCCGAGTACCCGGCGGCGCTTGGACTGGCTGCGGCAGGCTTGGCCTTGGGCCAGCGGGAAGGCAGACGACGCTGGGACCGGCCCCTGCGCATGCTGGGCATGCTGGCCCTGATCCTGGCCTGGCCCCTGGCCCTTTCCAGATGGCCGGACCTGCCCACCAATGTGCTGGCCGGGGTGGCCGGCATGGGCATGGCCCTGCTGTATTTCCGACTGGAGCGCCGGCCGGGCACGGCAGCCTTGATGCTTCTGGTGCTCATGGCCGCGGCCCAGTGGCTGACCCTGCACGCCGGTGGCGGCAACGTGCGAAGCGTGCATCGGAATTTTTATGGAATCACCACCGTGTATGATGGCGAGGACAAGCGGCACTTAAAGCACGGCACCACCCTGCATGGCTCCCAGTATCTGGACCCGGCCCGGGCCAGTGAGGCCCTGACCTATTATCACCGCACCACACCTTCGGGCGCGCTGCTTTCCCGGCAGGAGGACGTGCTGGATACCGTGGCGCCCCTGGGCATCGTGGGGCTGGGGGCGGGGAGTCTGGCCGTGTATGCCCGGCCCGGCCAGCCCGTGGACATCTTTGAACTGGATCCGCACAACGGCGATGTGGCCCGGCACTGGTTCAGCTTTCTGGAGCGCAGCCCGGGCAAGGTTTCCCTGACCTTTGGCGATGCCCGGCTGACCCTGCGTCAGGCCCCGGACGCGCACTATGGCATTCTGGTGGTGGATGCCTTTAACAGCGATTCCATCCCCGTGCACCTGCTGACCCGAGAGGCCCTGGACGAATACGCCAGAGTCTTGCAGCCGGACGGTGTGCTGCTTCTGCATATTTCCAACAAATATCTGGAGCTGGCTCCAGTGGTCACGGCTACTGGGCGGGCTGGAGGCCAGGCAGGAAAATGGTTTGTCCTGGAAAAGACCTACCGAGGCACTGTACATCCAGATGCTGATGCCTGCCAGTGGATGGCCCTGACGCGGGAGCCCACGGGCCGGGGCACGGCCTTGCGTCTGGCCGAGCGCTTTGGCTGGCGCTGGATGCCCGAGGAGGACAAGGCCATCCGTCCCTGGACCGACCGCTACAGCAACGTTCTTGGCGTGTTGAAATAGTCAGCGTTTGAGGGTGCGGGCTTCCATGCGCCAGCAGGCTTCCATGCCCGCGGCGATGGCCAGCAGGGTGCATGCATCCTGGAGCAGGGAAAGCCGGGGGAAGCTGATGGCGTCCAGACCCAGGATGATGCTGCCGGAGAGCAGGAGCCCCCAGTTCATGCCGAAAAAAATCCAGCCGGCCCGTTCCCGTCCTTGCAGAAACTGCCCCGCGCCAGGGCAGAGCCAGCCCAGGGCCAGATGCCCGAACACGCGGGCGAAGTTGGAGGATTCCCAGGCCGGTCTCGGACGTGGGGGCGCAGGTTCCAGCAGAAATTCTTCCCCGTCTGGCGCGGGGGCGGCCCGGAACACGCCAAAACAGGCGCAGACGTCGGCAATGGCGTAGGCCTTGAGCAGGTCGTGCAGCTTCCAGGGCAGGCTGAATTCGGCCTGGAGTTTGGCGGCCATGACCAGATTGTGCAGTACGGAGGCAAGGTGCAGTGGCGATGTGCCCTGCGGCTGCCCCAGTTGTCCCAGTTGTTCCAATTGCTTGGTTGCCTCGGCAGCCATGCCCAGGCTGGCCTGCAGGGCCGGGATGAGGGTCAGGTAGCCCAGCAGATAGGCAACCAGAAGCCCCAGGCCAAAGCGGACTCGCCCTGTATGCGGGCCTGCGCCCGGGCTTGCATAGGCCTGCCCCGCACCAGGCGCGCAGACGCTGACCAGCACGGCGAACCAGGGCGCCCGTTCGAACTCCCGTCCTTCCTGCCGGTACAGCTCCCGCGCCGAGGCAATGGCCGAAAAGACGCCGAGGTGCCACAGCCAGACCATCCCCAGCGTGGCCACCCCCAGCTGCCAGCGGGGATCCACGGCCCAAGCCCGCGCCCCCGGCACCAGCCCTTCCCGGGCAAAGGGCGCCAGCGTCAGGTCCAGGAGCAGCGTGGCCCCCACCCAGCACAGCCAGGTGAAGCAGGCCAGGAATCCGCACAACAGCAGCACGCCGCGCACGGGGCGGCCGGCGTACCAGTCCCCCCAGCCGGGGGCCAGGATGGCATAGATGCCGGCGCGGTGCACGCTTACGGGAGTGGACATGAAGCCTCCATTGCCGCTCGCGGCGGGGTTTCCCGCCTCATAGCGGAAACGGCTGCTCTTGGCCACGCCGGGCATGACGACGGTCTGGCTTGTCTTTTTTCACCAACGCGCTACAGCAGCTGCATCTGCAATCAGGCAAGGAGCTGCCCATGCACCGCGCTGTTGTGTCATTGCTGCTGATCTGTTTTCTGGCCATGCCTGTAACTGTGTCCGCAACTGTTTCCGCAACTGTGTCCGCAACAGGGCCTGCCGCGGCCATCCCTCGCCCGGCCCTGCCGGAGGCCCTGGCCCAGCTGCCGGCCAATGCGATGGGCCTGGAACTGGCCGCCGCGCTCATGGGCGTGCCGTATCGCGAGGACGGTGTCCTGGACGAGCAGGGCCGCTACACCACCTTCGAGCCGCCGCGGGCCATCCTGCCGACCCCGGGCGTTAACTGCAGCGGACTGGCCGTCTCGCTCTGGCGGTTTCTGACCGGCCGAAACATCACCCTGGACGAGGCCCGGGCTGACGCCAACGCCAACAGCGCCACAGGCAGCCCCATGGGTGAGGACTGGGACTTTGGCTACGACGTGCTGCTCAATCTGTCCGAAGGCGCGGAACTGACCCTGTTGGACGCCACCGGGGCGCATCCAACCACCAGACAGGCGCTGCTCACGGCAGACCCGGCCTTGCAGCGCGGGTTCTCCATGACCGACGCCGCTGCCTGGAAGGCCGTGGCTGCGCAGCTGCGACCTGGGGAACTGGCCCTGGCCGCGGTGAGCAAGCCGACCACCTGGCCGGGATACACGCTGCTCTATTATCACGTGGGTGTGCTGGCCGCCGATGCGGCGGGGCATGTCTGGATCATGCACGCCACGCCCAAGGCCGGGGCCCATCGCTGGGATCTGGCCACGGCGGCCGGGGTGGCGGCGCTGGTGAAGGAATTTACCAACGGCAAGGACAAGGACGCCAAGCGGGCGCTGGTGGTCAAGGTGCAGCTGCCGCAATAGGCGGGCCGCCGAGACGCAGCAAGGCTATTTGGCAAAGGACACGGGCAGCCCGGCCTTGCGGAAGCCATCAGGAATCTGAAAGAGTTCCGCTGCCTGCGGCCCCTGGCTGATGCGCTCCATGGTCATGGTGGCATTGTCCGGGCCGAGGCGCCTGAGCATGACGCCCAGTTCCGGCGAGTGCCAGACCGTCAGCTCCACATAGCGCGTGTCATCCACAGGGCTGATGAGTTGGGGCTCGAAGAAACGGGCAGGCATTTGCACATGGTATTTCAGGGTCTTGCGGCCGTCAATTTCTTCCTCGCCCTGAGGGGTGAGGGTGGTTTCCTGACGCAGCAGGGCTGGCGGAGGCAGGGTGTCCCGGCCAAGGGGGAGGTCGAGGAAGGTTTTCTTTTCCAGGTCAAACAGCCAGAGCCGACCGAGGTCGCGGCGCTCCACCTGGGCGGTGTTGCCGTATTGTAGCCGGGCTTTCGGGCCATCCACAAAGAGTGTCATGTCCTGAGAGCGGCCGGCACGGGCGGCGTGTATGGTGGCGTTAAACGGCGCCGGCCCGCCGGAGGCTTCCTGCAGGGCCATGCTCAGCAGGAGTTCCACGGAAAAACATCCGGTAGGCTGGTTGGGCTGGGCCCATGCCTCGTGCTGCGACCACAGCGCCCAGACCATTGCGGCGAGCATGACCAGCACCTTGCGGGCATGCGGTCCGAAAGCCCGGCCGAACAAAGGGCGCAGGCCTTCGGACCGTGGAAGCCACAGGATGGATGTCGCGAACACCAGGGGCGACATGACAGTGCTACTTGCTGACGCGGGTGGTGTCCGTGAAATGGATTTCCAGAATATCCACACCCGGCAGGAAGCCGATTTCGTTCTTGCCGGTCAGGGGGTTGAAGTATTCCAGTTCAAGATGCGGCATGCCGGTGAGGCTGACGGCCAGATCGTGCGGGACCTTGACGGCGTGGCTGCCCGTGGCCATGGAGACCACGGCGCCGAAATCGGTGGAGGGGTCGCGCTTGACCATGCTGACGTCGCGCACGGGCACCTGGGTCTCCAACCCGTCAAGCGTGCAGAGGAAGTACCCGACCTTTTTGGGCTGGTCTTCAAAAAGCACGTCACGGTACTGCGCAAAATCCTTGCGCACCACATCGCCGCGGTCGTTTTTGAACAGCACGTAGCCGGCGGCCTCCACCCAGAATTTTTCGGCGGCCAGGGCCTGGGAGGCAACGCCCGTCAGCAACAGCGCGGCAGCAAGCAAGGCAACGAACCGGGTCGGCACCAGCGACGTGCCGGTCAGGCGCAGGGAAACACCCTTCTTCATGAACTCCTCCTGGGCTCGCCGCCCGGGCTGCGGATCCTGAATCAATATCTCTAGGGACGCCATGCAACGACGGTGTTGCACACTGCCACGACAGCACGCCAAAGGCACACACAGCGCGTAATCTGCCATCATCATGACACACAGGTGCACGCAGCGGTGCAGCGGGCTGTACTGCACTGCACAATCCATAACTGGCATACTCCAATTAACCGGCCATGGCAAGAGGCGAAAAGGTCTGCATGAGGTGTTTGACCGATGCAACACCAGCTGCTGCGGTTTCGCGCCGGTGTGACAAGGTGCGATGTGGAATGCGTCACCATCCGCACAGACGCAGCAGCCCGAAAGCTGATGCCGATAGCATTGCGGGATGGTCCCCAAACGCGGGGATAAGGCCTGTGGCAGAGAGAGATGCTGTACGGCGAATTGTTACGAACGAGGTGTTGCAGTATGCTTGCGGCTGCGCTTGATGGCGTACATGTCCATATCCGCAGTATGGAGCAGTGCCTCCAAATCCATGCCGCCGCTGTGGCAGGCAGTGCCGATGGATGCCTGCACCTGGAAGGGCGGCTTGTCCCTGGCCGTCAGTCCCAGGGATTGCGGCGTGATGGTGGCCAGGGCCGCATGCACGCGGTTGGCGTAAATGGCGGCCTCTTCGGCAGACGCATCGGGCAGCAGCACGATGAATTCGTCCCCTCCAAGACGGCAGACCACATCCCCCCGCCGGGAAACGCGGTCCAGCAACCGGGCGACTTCCTTGAGCACGAGATCCCCGGTTTCATGCCCCCAGATGTCATTGACCGGCTTGAAGTTGTCCAAATCCAGGAACAGCAGGCAGATGGGAATATCCAGAATGCCGGCCTGCTCCAGGAGCTGGCGACCGTAATGCTCCAGATAGGCCCGGTTGCGAATGCCGGTGAGGGGATCGAGGTACTGGCGGCCGCTCACGGATTCCTTTTCCAGCAGGGTGAAGATGATGGCCTCGAACACGGCGCAAAAATGTTCCAGGTAATCCGTGGCCTTGTCTGGCGTGTACCGGGCTGGATCGGCGTCGAGCAGGCTCAGAAAGCCGATGGGGCCGGGCGTGTTCCCCCGGCGAAAGGGGAAGATAAAGCAGGACCCTCGCAACACCCCATCAGGGCTCTGGGCTGTTGCCATGGGAAAGAAGGCGGCAGGGTATTCCAGGGCCGAGGCCGGGCCGATGTAGCGCCGAAGCTCCCCGCGGTCGCCGTAGCCGCCGTGGCCGCTGCCGGCAGGCACGGCTTCTTCCAGCGCAGCCCAGGCGGAGGCCAGGAGTGCGGCTTCCAGGGAGGCGGGGCAGGGAATGGGCGGCGTATCGTCCTGAAGCGTTGGCGCAGGGCAGGTCTCCTCCGGCAGGGCTTCCGTGGCCATGACCAGCTCCACGGCGGTCAGTTCGAACAGGTGTTCGATGCGGTGGCACAGGGCAGGCAGCTCGTGCACCGACCGCAGTTGCTGGACCACATCCAGGCAGTCGCGAAATTTATGGAACGCAGTAATGGTGGATTCGTATGCCGCGGCCAGGGCTTTGTTGGCTGTTTTCAGCCGCAGGAGTTGCAGGCGGGCCTGCTCCACGCTCTGCCCCCCTGCGCCCTGCGCATTCGGACGGAGCCGGCCCAGCACCGGCGGCAACATGCCTGAGGCGGCCATGGCATGCAGCGCCAGCTCGGATATTGCGTCCAAGGCGTTCACCGCCTGTTCCGGGCGGCCGCCACGAAAGCCCTCCCGTCCTTGACGGCACAGCTCGATGATACGCGTATAGGTGGACACGTCTGGCATGCAGGCCTCGCATGGTGATGGCGTATTCTCAGAGGTAGAAGAGATAGTACGCAACGTCAAGCCGTGACGTGCTTTTTCCGGGCATGAACCCCGGGGAATTATTTCCTTGGCTTGACACAGGTGAAAACCCCCGCGTAATAATTGGATGGGCGAGAGTGTTCCTGACATTTTCAAGCGAGGTGGACGTGGCCGCAGTCATCACAGACTCCCGCATCAAGCAGTACGAAACGACAGTGACGGAATTTGTCCAAAAGGAAAATGGCCATTTTCTGGTGGCTTCCACGGACAACACCTTCATGGCCGTGGTGCGCAACACATTATACAAGCAGCTCAACGTCAACGAAGACTGCGTGACGCCCATCACCGATGAAAACCACATTCTGCGGTCATTGCGGGATGTTACCACGCGTCGAAAGCGGGCTATCCTGTTCATTGAGCGTTTGCTGAACAACAAGGAGACCTCCTTTCTCGTCCGGCAGGTGAAAAACGCGTATGCCAACGTCAAGGTCATCATCCTTACCGGGGAGGCCGAGCGGCAGCGTCTGGTGCTGCTGCACGAAGTGGGCGCGGACAATTTCATTGCCAAACCCATCTCCGTGAACGTGCTCATCGAAAAGCTGGCCTTCACCATCAAGCCGCAGGGCAAGATCGGCAAACTTATCGACAAGGCCCGGCAGCTGCTCATCGCCGGCCATCATGAAGATACCCTCAAGGTCTGCCAGCAGATTCTGGAAGAAAAGCCCAACTCCGCCGCGGGGCTGCTGATTATGGGAGATGCATTCAAGGCGCTGGGATCAAAAGATAAAGCGCTGGAATGTTATCATGAGGCCTCCAACTCCGCCCAGCTGTATCTGGAACCGCTCAAAAAGCTTGCCGAATTCTACAAGGAAGAAGGGCAACTGGAAGAGCAGCTCAAGTTCTTGGAAAAGCTGGATAAGCTATCCCCGCTCAATGTGGACCGCAAGGTGGAGATGGGCAGCGTGCACGTGGAGCTGGGTAACATGGAGCGGGCCGAGGCGCTGTTCGACACTGCCCTGGAGCAAGCCAAGCGCGAGGCCATGAATTATCTGGAAGACATCACCAGCCGCGTGGCCGACACGTACAGCCTCAAGGACCCGGCCAAGGCGGTCAAATATTACCGCAAGGCCCTGGAGCTCAAGGGCGATATGCTTGATGCCAGTGACCTGGGCACCTTCAACTCCCTGGGCATTGCCCTGCGCCGGCAGGGCCGCTGGATGGAAGCCATCGATGAATACAAGAAAGCCCAGCGCATTGCCCCGGACGATGAAAACCTGCAATACAACATCGCCATGGCCTATGCGGAAGGCAAAGACGCCGTGCGCGCGGTGGCGCACCTGGAAGACGCCCTCAGACTGCGGCCGGATTGCTACCAGCAGGATCCCATCATGGCCTACAACTTCGGCCTTATTTTCTCCCGTGGCCGCCGCACGGCCGAGGCCAAGAAATTCCTCAAGGCCGCTCTGGAGCTGAACCCCAGCTTCGAAAAGGCCAAGAAGCTGCTGGAATCGCTGGGGTGAGCTCCGAAACCGCAGAACCAGGGCGGATCCTGCCACACCCCGATGGGAACTCCCTCCTGGCCGTCTTGCTGCGCCGCCGCGCCGAGCGGGCCGGCCACCCTGTGGACAGGGTTGCACTGGAGGAGGTGGTGCGCAAGATGCGTTTGCGCATTGGCTCGCCTTCCACCCCATTTGGTCCAAGCGGGTTGCTGGTCAAAGATCCCATGCTGGCCTTCCGGGGCGATCCGGATCATCCCCTGCACGACGCCTTGGGGTACAAGAACCTAGGCGTGCCCGAGTCTGTGGACGTGCTGGTGCTGGGTAATTCCCAGGTGCATTCGCTATATGCTCCGCCGCAAGAGACCTGGCCGACGTTTTTGGGTGCCCGCACTGGCCTGGCCGTGTACAATGGCGCCATGGGCAGCTACAGCCCAATACAGTATTTTCTGGGCTACCGGGAGCTCCATGCATTGCACGCAGGCTGCGTGGTGACTGTGCTGTACATGGGTAATAATGTCTATAACAGCGCCAACACATTTAGAAACATTCCGGATGCGTTTCGAAAGGGTTTCGTGGCCAGTGGCCTGGAGGCCGCGGCGAATTTTCCCACGCATCACGCCACGCAGATTGAAAGCAGCGACCCGGCCAAGCGTATTGAACAATTCATGCAGGCAGCCAAAACCGACACGGAAGGCTTCTGCTTTGCCCGCGTCAGGCAGTTCACCCATTATATGCTGCCAGCCCTGCGTCTGGCGGTGCAGAATCTGCAAAACGAGTATGTGGCCGGCGGACTGGAGCTGGCCTTGCAATCCCTGACCAAACTGGCCGGCTTGGCCCGGGAGAGGGGGGTGCCGCTGGTGGTGCTGCGCATGCCGACCAAGGAGCGGGTGGTCTATGAGCGCCACCGCGAGTTCGGCGACGTCAGGCTCTCTGCAGAGGCGGCACTGCAGCGCCTCTGGGCCATGGAAGTTGAGGTTGGCCGGCGCATTGCGGAGCATCTGGCGGCGCTGGCGGTGCCGTCGCATTGCCTGGGGGCGCCTTTGGCCGCCCTGCTGCATGAGCCGATGTACCCTCCTCTGGATGTGGACGGGCACCCCTCTTTGCATGGCAGATTCCGCGTGGCCGAGATGGTGGCAGGCTTTCTGGCAGGCACGCCGGCCCTTGCGCCAGGAAGCAACCGGGCCCTGTAGCGGCAGGGGGGGCGATTGCGCGTGGCCGTGCCCGTGCAAGGGCCAGTGCAAGTGCCAGGGCCAGGACAACGCGGCGGGTGAGTTCGCCACCGCCTATCCGGCTTCCGGGTTCAACTCCATCTCGAACTTGTAGACCTCGTCGTCGTAGTCCTTCCAGACCTGGAAGCCCACCCGTTCCGCAAGGCCGGCCATGGCGTTGTTCATGAACAGGGCCTGGCCGATGATGCGGTGCGTGCCGCGCGAGCGGCAGTAGCGGATGATCTTGTCCATCAGAATCCGGCCAAGCCCCAGCCGCTTGCAGTCCGAGCGGATGAGGATGGCGAACTCGGCGTCGCGGTTCTCGGGGTCGGTCATGGCCCGGACCACGCCCAGGGTCTTGATCTCGCAAGGCTCCCCCGGCTCGTCGGGCGAGCAGGCCCGGTCTGGCCCCTTGGCGATGAAGGCCATCTCCCGGTCGTAGTCGATCTGCGTCAGTTTGGTCATTTCCATGCGCGGCAGCTCGCCGATGTTGGAGAAGAAGCGGAACCGCTTGTCATCGGCCGACACATGCTCCAAAAACTCGTAGTGGGCCGGCTCATCCTCGGGGCGGATGGGGCGCAGGGTCACCTGCCGGCCGTCCTTGAGCAGGGTGCATTCTTCCAGCTCGCGAGGGTAGGGGCGGATGGAGAGCAGTTCCGCGCCGCTGGCATGGTCGGCCCGGGCGGCCGAGCAGTGGGCGTCCAGGGCGAAGACGCCGTGGGAATCGGCAAAGAGCGGATTGATCTCCAGTTCGAAGATTTCCGGAATGTCGATGATCAGCTGGGATATCTTGCACAACGTCAGGCAGATGGCTTCGATATCCGCGCCGGGGAAATCCCTGGAACCCTTGAGCAGGGTGTGGACCTTGGTCCGGGAGACGAGCTCACGGGCCAGATGCATGTTCAGGGGCGGCAGGGCCACCTGCCGGTCGCCGGCGATGTCCGTCCGGCTGCCGCCCTGGCCAAAGCGGATGACCGGGCCAAAGACAGGGTCGTTCACCACTTCAATCAGCAGCTCGTGCGCCGCAGCCCGGCGCATCATCCGTTGCACGGCAAAGCTGGTCAGCCGGGCCTCGGGCAGGGCGGTCCGGATGCGTTCGCGCATGGTTTTCACCGCGTGGCGCAGGGCTTCGGGGCTGTCCAGGTCCAGGGCCACGGCGCCCATGTGGCTTTTGCGCATGATGTCCGGGCTGTCCAGCTTGAGGGCCACGGGAAAGCCCAGATCCTGCGCCGCGCGCACCACGGTTTCGTCATCGTCCACCGGCAGATCCACGCGCATGTCCACCACGGGGATGGAATAGGCCTTGAGCACTTCCATGGTTTCCGGGCCGGTGAGCAGGGGGCCCTGGCTTTCGATGGCGTTGCGGACCACCTCGCGGGCGTGGAAGGTGTCCGGATTGTAGGTTTCCGGCAGGGAGGTGGGGGTCTCCATGAGCAGTTCCTGGTTGCGGCGGTACTGCACCATGGAAAGAAAGCCGCGGATGGCCTTCTCGGGCGTGTCATAGGTGGAGAGGCCGGACTGGGCGAAAAACTCTCGTGATTCCAGGGCGTCATCAATGCCCAGCCAGCTGGTGAGCACGTTGCGCTTGGTCTTGCGGCTCACGGCGACCACGGCCCTGGCAATCTCCAGGGCGGGGATTTTGGCTGTGGGCACGTGCATGACCAGCACCGCGTCCACCTCCGTGGCATTGAGCAGAATTTTCAGGGCTGTGGAATACTTGTCCGCATCGGCATCACTGCGCAGCACCAGGGGATTGGCCGAGGACCAGTCGCACCCCAGGGCCTCGGTCAGGCTGCGGCTGGTTTCCGGGGAAAGCCGGGCCAGCTGCCCGCCGCCCAGGAGCAACGCATCCGCGGCCATGAAGCCGGGGGAGCCGCCATTGGTCAGGATGGCCAGGCGCTCGCCGCGCAGGGGCCGGGTGTGGGCCAGGGTTTCCACGGTATCGAAGAGAGTGTCAATATCAAACACGCGGAGCATGCCGGCGCGGCGGAAGGCGGCGTCATAAACATCATCCGCCCCCAGGAAGGCCCCGGAGTGCGCCGCCGCTGCCCGCGCGCCCTCGGGGGAGCGGCCGGACTTGACCACCAGCACCGGTTTGTTGCGCGCCGTGGCCCGGGCGGCGGACATGAAGGCCCGGGCGAAGGTGATGGTTTCCAGATAGAGCAGAATGGCCCGGGTGTTCGGGTCGCGGGCCAGGAAGTCCAGCAGATGGCCGAAGTGGATCTGGTAGCGGTCGCCCAATGCGATGCAATGGGAAAAGCCGATGCCCTTGGAGGCCGCCCAGTCCAGCACCGTGGCAAAGAGGGAATCGGACTGGGAAATAAAGGCCACCTTGCCCGGTTTGGCGTGGCGGTGGGCCAGACTGGCGTTGAGGCCGATGCCAGGATTGATGAACCCCAGGCAGTTGGGTCCCAGCAGGCAGAATTCGTGCTCCTTGCAGGCCTGCATCACCGCCTGCTTCACCTCCAGGCTGGCCCCGCCGGCATAGCGGAACGCGCCCAGGCTGAGGGCCATGCCGGAACGCACCCCGCGCCGGGCAAGTTCGGCGATGTGCCCTGGCAGTTCGTGCAGGGGCGTGCAGAAACAGGCCAGCTCCGGCGTCAGCGGCAGGGTGTCGATGGTTTTGTAGCACTCTTCCCCGGCCACGGTGGCCAGCTCCGGATGCACGGGCATGACCGGACCAAGGAACGTGCCCGAGAGCAGATTCTTCATCAGAATCTGGCCGGGGTGCCCGGGTTCGTCCGTTGCGCCGATGACGGCCACTGACGTGGGATTGAAGAGCTGCTTGAAGCAGGCCGCGTTCACCTGCGCCTCCTTGGTCTGCATCTGGCCCCAGATGGTATGGCTGGTATGGCGTGCCGGGCGTGGCAAGTCAATGGGCGCAGCCGGTCCGGCGCCTGGGCTGTTGTGTTCGCGTCATGTCCGGAATGCAGTCCGGCGGGGAGTTTCTGGTCCGGCGGTTTCAGGCTCTTCCGCTGGCGGGATTTGTGCATGCTCGTTCCCGGCGCGGATCTTTTACGTGGCTTAACATATCATTACAAATAATTTGGCAGAGTTGGAGCCAGGCTTGCTTTGACTTGCGCATGGACTGCACGCGGCAACATTTGCCGGGTTGCCAGTCTGCGATGGGGCGGTCGCGCGGCCCGATGTCGGACCATGCGCACCCGCTCGCAGCCACTCCCGAATGGAGGCATGAAGATGATCAGCAGCATCGGCAGCAGTTACGGCACATCGTCCACCTCCTGGAGCAGCTTCTACGAAAAGGCCAAGACCCAGCCTTCCGCCGCAGAGCTGTTCTCCTCCACCGACGCCGACGGCGACGGCCTCATCACCCAAACCGAGCTCGCTTCGGCCCTGGAATCCCGCGCCAAATCCGGCGAAACCCAGGGAACAGGGCCCAGCGCTGAAGAACTCTTCGCCAGCCTTGACTTGAATGGCGACGGCTCTGTGACCGAGGCAGAACACGAGGAAGCCCTCGAAACCCTGAACCAGAAGCTGGAAACCAAGGCCAGCATGACCCGCATCGCCATGGGCGGCGAGGAGGCACTTTCGGCGTCCGACTTGTTCGCCTCCACCGACGCCGACGGCGATGGCGCCATCACCCTGGAAGAACTGCAAGAGGCCCTGGCCAGCCGCGGTGACAGTGATGATGCAGACAAACTCTTCGCACTGTTGGATGCCGATGGCGACGGCGTGGTCACCGAAGCGGAACACACCGAGGCCCTGGAAAACATGAGCCAGACCATGCAGGGCGCGCAGGCCATGGCCGGCGGCACCCCCCCCGCAGGCGGCGCCGGTGGGGCCGGCAGCGCCTCCTCCTCTTCCGGGGAGGAAGAAGAGGAATACGAAGACGCCGACCTCAATCAGGACGGCGTGGTCACCATGGAAGAACTCAAGGAATTCATGGGGATTGAAGACGCTCCAACCTTTGAGGAGCTCTTTGCCTCCCAGGACGATTCCTCGATCTTCGGTCAGTCGGACGACAGCCTTGAGGACACCGGTGCGCTTGCCGGGTCGAGCACCGCTGCCGACTACCTCAAGACTCTTGTTTCCCAGTACGGCAGATCCTCCAGTGGGGGCATGTCGTCAGTGTTCAGCCAGATGGCCTGATGCCATCACGCGGAACCTCATTGCGCCAATGCACGGAAAGGCGGCGAGCTCCAGCCTTTTCGTGCATTGATGTCTGGGGGGGTTACGCGCAGCCTGCCAGGGGCAGCTGCACCTCCACGCACAGGCCGCCTCCCTCACGATTGAAGGCCCGCACCATGCCACCGTGCGCTTCCACCGCGCGGCGGGCAATGGCCAGGCCGAGCCCGAAGCCATTGCTGCCAGAGGCCGGCGGGGGGTGGCCGGTGGGCAGTTTTTTTCTGATGCGATAGAAGGGGGAAAAAATTTCCTCCAGCTCCTCAGGAGGGACGCCAGGGCCACGGTCGCACACCACCACGCGCGCCTGGCAGGGCGGGTCCCCTCGCTCGCCACTGTCCTTGGATGCGGTGCATTCCAAGATCACCTCCACCACGCCGTGCAGAGGGGTGTAGGCCAGGGCATTGCGCAGAATATTTTCCATGGCCCGGTGCAGCAACTCGAGGTGTCCCTGCATTGGGCATGAGGCAATCTCACCAAATACCAGTGTTTTTTGTGCCGTCTGCGCCTCAAAGCGCACGTCGGCCACCACGTCGGCCAGCAGTTCCGCCAGGTCCAGCGATTCGGCAGTGCCTTGGGTCGGACCGGCTTCCAGGCGGGCCAGGGTGAGGATTTCTCCCACCAGGATGTCGAGGCGCTGGCCTTCGCGTTCGATGCGGTCCAGGGTGGCGGTCATTTTTGCCGGGTTCTGCCGGGCCAGGCCAATGGCCGCCTGCAGCCGGGCCAGGGGGGAGCGCAGTTCGTGGGAAACGTCGTGCAACAGCCGGCGCTGGGCGGCGATATGATGCTGGAGTTCTTCGGTCATGCGGTCAAAGTCGCGGCTGAGGTCGGCAATTTCGTCGCGCCGGTCGCCCATGAGCGGGCGGACGCGGGTATCGAGATTGCCGGCGGCCACGGCGCCCAGGGCCCAGCGCAACAGCCGGACCGGCTTGGCAAAGTGCCAGGCCAGCAGGGCGCTGAAGACGAGGCTTGCCAGCAGGCCGGCCGCCAGGGGCAGCCCGCGCGGGGGGTGGCTAAGGGGCGAGCCCATGGGCGAGCCTGGAGGACCGCTGGGAGGGCTGTCAGAAGAGGCCAACGGGATGTTCAGCGGGAGGGAGTCACCGACGAGGGCGAACACGAGATACGGCTCGCCGGTGGTGGTGACCACATCGCGAGCCGCGGCCAGCCAGGGTTCAAAGGGGATGTCTCCCGGTGAGCGCAAGGGCGCGAGTTCCCGGGCCTTGCGCAGCAATTCTATCGGGAGCGGCCGGTCAAACAGTTCCTTGCCCTGTGGATCAACCACATACACCGGTTCTAAGGCGGGAGTGAAGTGTTGCCACTGTTCCAGCAGATTTTTCAGGGCGGTGAACTCTTCCCTGGCCGCCAGTCCTGCGGCCGTATCGACCATGAAAAGCGCGCGCGGACCTGTGGCCAGGGTATTCTCTGACGGCTGATTGGCGCGGTCGTACAGCGTCATCCCCAGCCAGACGCCCACGCCGGCAGTCAGGAGTGCGCACCAGAAAGCGAAGAAGAACTTCCAGAACAGGCGGCCCATGATGGGGGGCTCAGATCTTGACGAATTGGTAGCCATGTCCGCGGATGGTTTGAATCCAGGAGCGACCGTCCAGGCTGTTGCCCAGCTTGTGGCGGATGCTGCTCATGTGCACGTCGATGCTGCGATCGTAGCGTTCCAGGGGGCGGCCCAGGGCGTGTTCGGAAAGGTCGGCCTTGCTCACGGGCCGGCCGGCGTTGCGGGCCAGGAGTTCCAGCAGGCTGTATTCGGTGCTGGTCAGCTCCAGGGGGGCTTCCTGCCACTGGGCCCGTCGTTCCTGGGGCCACATGGTCAGGGGGCCTGCTTGGACCACCTCGGCCGGGCCCTCGCCGCCGGCACGGCGCAGAATGGCCCGCAGCCGGGCCGCCAGGGCGCGCGGGGGGCAGGGCTTGGACACATAGTCGTCCGCGCCCAGTTCCAGGCCCACGACGCAGTCCACCTCATCGCCGCGGGCGGTGAGCATGAGGACGGGCAGCCGGCTGAAGGCCCGGATGCGGCGCAGCACCTCCATGCCGTCGATGCCGGGCATCATCACGTCCAGCACGGCAATGTCGAAGCCGCCGCTGCGAATGGCCTCCACGCCGGCCAGGCCGTCGTGCACGGTCACCACGTTCATGCCTTCCTGTTCAAGGTATTCCTTGATCATGGCGCTGAGTTCCACATCATCGTCAACCAGGAGCACGCGTTTGGTCATGGAGAGCCGCCTGTGGCAGGGGGTGAACACGGTCGCATCTGAGCCAGACTCCTCTCCGCATGCTGGCATGGAGTGTTGCGGAAGGCAATGGGCGCGGGCCAAAAGTGGGGCACAATATCCCTAGCTTCGGAAGGCAAAATACACCGCCCCCAGCAGACACAGCCCGGACCAGAGGTGATCCAGCTTGAGCGGCGCGCCCATGTACCAGACGGAAAAGGGCACAAACACGGCCAGGGTGATCACTTCCTGCAGGATTTTCAGCTGCGGCAGGCTCAGCGCCGTGTAGCCCAGGCGGTTGGCCGGCACCTGGATGAGGTATTCGAACAGCGCCACCCCCCAGCTGGCCAGGGCAGCCACCACCCAGGAGCGCGCATGCAGGTGCTTGAGATGCGCGTACCAGGCAAAGGTCATGAATACGTTGGAAAGAATCAACAATCCAATGGTTTTTGAAACAACCAGGCTTGGCATGCAGGAGTCCTTGCCACTATGGCGGCAGTGCGCGGGGGCGATGACGGCATCAGGCTTCCGGCTCTCTATGCCTCTGGGCGATGCGGGTCAAGCCGAGTGGTTCGGGCAACGGCCTTGTCTTTTCGACGAACGGCAGTCTTGCGGCGGCGGCCGGCTTGCCAACAGACGCTGATTGGCGCATATCGTGACGTCATGACGGCAGGAATCAACCCGCGCCGCGCCGTGTTTCGGACGCTGCGTGGCGGCACGGGCCGATGCCCCGGCAGCCACCCATCATTCCAGATCCAGGAGCCCCCTGTATGAGCGAATTGGACATCGAAAGTCTGTTGAAAGAAAAGCGCAGCTTCACGCCTATCGAAGATCCGCGTGCCAGGGCCTATGTGTCTTCCATGGACGAGTACGACGCCCTGTGCAAACGGGCGGCCGAGGATCCGGAAGGCTTCTGGGCAGAGCGCGCCAAGGAGCTCGTCACCTGGTTCAGCCCCTGGGAAAAGACCCTCGAAGCCGACATGCACAAGCCGGAGATCAAATGGTTCGCCGGCGGCAAGCTCAATGTGGCCTACAACTGCCTGGACCGTCATCTGGAAAACGGCCGCCGCAACAAGGCGGCCCTCATCTGGCAGGGCGAGCCGGATGAGGATGTGAAGGTCTACACGTACCAGATGCTGCACACCGAGGTCTGCCGCTTCGCCAACGTGCTCAAGAGCAAGGGTGTCAAAAAAGGCGACCGCGTTTCCCTCTACCTGCCCATGATTCCCGAACTGGCCATCGCCATGCTGGCCTGTGCCCGCATCGGGGCCATGCATTCCATCGTCTTTGCCGGCTTCTCCGCCGTCTCGCTGCAGAACCGCATCCAGGACTCCGCGGCCAAGGTGGTGGTGACCGCGGATGCCGTCCTGCGCGCCGGGCGGACCATCCCCCTGAAGCCCAATGCCGATGAGGCGATGAAGAAGTGCCCCAGCGTGGAGCACTGCATTGTGGTCAACCGCGCCGGCCTTGATGTGGCCATGCAGGAAGGCCGCGACTGCTGGTGGCATGACTGCATGCACGCCGACGGCATTACCGATGTGTGCGAGCCGGAACCCATGGATGCCGAGGATATCCTGTTCATCCTGTACACCTCCGGTTCCACGGGCAAGCCCAAGGGCGTGGTTCACACCACCGGCGGGTACCTGACCTACGCCGCGCACACCACCCAGTGGGTCTTTGATGTCACGGATAACGATGTCTACTGGTGCACCGCGGACGTGGGCTGGATTACCGGCCACAGCTACATCGTCTACGGTCCCCTCTGCCTTGGGGCCACCTCGCTCATGTTCGAGGGCGTGCCCTCCTGGCCCGGGCCGGACCGCTTCTGGCAGGTGGTGGAAAAGTTCAAGGTCAACATCTTTTACACCGCCCCCACAGTCATCCGGGCCCTGATGCGCGAGGGCGTGGACTGGACCAAAAAGCACGACATCTCCTCCCTGCGCCTGCTTGGCTCCGTGGGCGAGCCCATCAACCCCGAGGCCTGGATGTGGTACCACACCTACATCGGTGCAGGGACAAAACCCATTGTGGATACCTGGTGGCAGACCGAAACCGGCGGCATCCTCATCTCCGCCCTGCCATACGCCACCACCCTCAAACCCGGCTCGGCCACCAAGGCCCTGCCCGGCGTGGATGCGGCCATCGTGCGCGCCGACGGCACCCCCGCCGGCCCCAACGAAGGTGGCCACCTGGTGATCCGCAAGCCCTGGCCTGGCATGCTGCGAGGCGTGTTCGGGGATCAGGAGCGGTACAAGTCCACCTACTTTCAACGCTTCCCCGGCATGTATGAATCCGGCGACGGCGCGCGCGTGGATGACGACGGCTACTTCTGGATCATGGGCCGTCTGGATGACGTCATCAACGTCTCCGGCCACCGCATGGGCACGGCCGAGGTGGAAAGCGCCCTGGTGTCTCATGAGGCCGTGGCCGAGGCCGCGGTGGTGGGCATGCCGCACCCCATCAAGGGCGAGTCGATTTACGCCTATGTGACCCTCAAAACCGGCATTGACGAGTCCGAAGACCTGCGCAAGGCCCTGCGCGCCTGGGTCCGCACGGAAATCGGCCCCATCGCCACGCCGGAAGTCATCCAGTTTACCGATGGCCTGCCCAAGACCCGCTCGGGCAAGATCATGCGCCGCGTGCTGCGTAAGATCGCCGCCGGCGTGTATGACGACTTTGGGGACACCTCCACCCTGGCCGATCCGGGCGTGGTGCAGGATCTCATCGAGGGCAAAAAAGAACTCACTGGTGACTAGTGTGATGTCCACGAAATAAGGTGACAAGAATGTCATCAGATTTCGTGGAAGATCGTCAGCCGAACTGCGCGGATTTCGGCTGACTCACGGAGCATGCTGCTCCGGGGCCGCTGGCACAGCGGCCCAGTGTTGCGTCTATGCTGCATGGATCCTTTTGGAGGACGCAACACTAGCGCCAGCGTGCAGGGTTTTTCCCTTCTTGCGGTGCGGAAATATGGCCGGCCGGGACGCATTGTCCCGGCCGGCCTGTTTTATTGTCGCTATTTCGTTTCAAATGAGGGGGATATCCCCTGTGCTGATCTATGCATGCCCAGCATGATGAAGTAGAAATACGATAAGGTCAGAGATCCATTGCGCTGCTTTCATCATGAAAGCCCGCGCAGTAACACCATGACCAGGGAGGGGGCGATGCAACTGATCTCACGCCGTGGCGCTATCCTGTTGATGGGAATCCTGTTGCTCATGTGCATGAAGGGTGCAGTCTCCGCCGGAGAGCCTGCGCCCCAGCACGTCAAGGACCTGGCTGCCAGGGAGTTGCTGGCCATGGCCGAAGATCCGGTGTTGCTCGCCGCGGTGCAACACCAGAATGCGCAAGGCCTGACGCTGGAGGTCATCAAACAACGCGATGCCACCTGGATGGCACAGGCCGGCATGGACGACTTCATGCGCGCCCTGCATGGCAACGCCGCCAGCCTCCGGCTGCGGGAATGGCAGGCCAGGGAACCCTGGCTGGCCGAACTCTTCGTCACAGACAACCAGGGCGCCAATGTGGCCATGAGCGACAAGACGTCGGACTACTGGCAGGGCGATGAGGGCAAGTTTACCAAATGCATGACTGGTGGCCCTGGCGAGCTGTACTTTAGCGAGGTGGAATTCGACAAAAGCGCCCAGGCCTATCTGGTGCAGGTGTCCGTACCCATCCGGCAGAACGGCCAGGCCATTGGCGTGCTCGTGGTGGGTGTCGACGTGGATAAGCTGCCAAACTAACTGCTTGCACCGCCAGGAGCATCCCCATGCATCTGCTCAAGGATACACGGCTCGGCCTGCGCCTCTTCACTTCATACGCCTTGCTGATCATCATCGTTGTGCTCCTCGGGTGGCAAGGTGCCACAGGCGTGCAGCAGGTGGGTTCCCTGCTGGACCGCATCTTCACGGTGAATGTCAAAAGCCTGGACCTGCTGCTGCAGGTGGATCGGGATCTGCATCAATTAGTTGTGGCTGAACGCTCCATGATTTTTGCCGATGTCAAAGACCCCGTGTTCAAATCCCTGTTGGAGGAATATGAGACAAACCTCAAACAGGCAGAGGAACGGTGGCAGAAATACACCAGCCTGCCCCTGACGCCGGAGGAGAAGGCGCTCTTTGCCCAGTATGAAAAAGGACGCGTCGAGTGGCTGAAGGTTTCCCGCCAGGTGGTGGATGCCCGCAAGGCCGATACCCGCGAAGGCCGTCGTCTGGCGCTCGATTTGGCCCTGCGCGACTCCCGCGACAAGTTCGAGGCCATGCGCGACGTGATTAACGAGCTGACCGAACTCAACAATGGCGTTGCGGAACAGACCAATATCACAGCCAAGGCAGCCGTTGGCAGCGTGGCGGCCTTCATGTGGTGGCTCACGGGGGGCGGGGCTGTACTGGCTGTATTGCTGACGATTTTTGTCACACGCTCCATCACCACGCCGCTGGGGCGGTGCCTGCAGTTCTCCACTGCCGTGTCCGCGGGCAATCTGGAGAGCCGGCTCGACGTCCGCCAGCGCGATGAGGTGGGCAGCCTTGCCCAGGCCTTGCGCAGCATGGTGGAGACACTCAAGACACAGCTGGCCAACGTGCGCACCGGCCAGGACGAGGCCGCCCGTGAGGCCGAACGGGCCCGCCAGGCCGTGGCCGATGCGGAAAAGGCCCGCAACCAGGCCGAACAGGCCCGCCGCCAGGGCGTGCTGGAGGCAGCCGCCCGTCTGGAAAGCGTGGTGGCCGTGGTTTCGGGCACCTCGGATGAACTGGCCGGCCGGGTGGAGGAAGCCACCCAGGGCTCCCAGCGGCAGGCCGCCCGGGTGAGCGAGACGGCCACCGCCATGGAAGAAATGAACGCCACCGTGCTGGAAGTGGCCCGCAGCGCCTCCCAGGCCGCCCAAACCTCGGCCCAGGCCAGGACCAAGGCTGAAACTGGCGCCGAGGTCGTGCGCCGGGTGGTGGAATCCATCGACCGCGTCGGGAAGCAGGCCCAGGCCCTCAAGGCAGACATGGCCAGCCTGGGGCAAAAGGCCGAGGGCATCGGGCAGGTGCTCGACGTGATCAGTGACATTGCCGATCAGACCAACCTGCTTGCCCTCAACGCCGCCATTGAGGCAGCCCGCGCCGGCGATGCCGGCCGGGGCTTTGCCGTGGTGGCCGACGAGGTCCGCAAGCTGGCGGAAAAAACCATGGCTGCCACCAAGGAGGTCGGCACGGCCATTCAGGGCATCCAGCAAGGCGCGCGCACCAGCGCCACGGGGGTGGACGCCGCAGCGGAAGCCGTGGCCAGCGCCACGACCCTGGCGGCGCAGTCCGGCGAGGCGCTGCGCGAAATCGTCGTTCTGGTGGAACTGGCCTCGGATCAGGTCAGCTCCATCGCCACAGCCTCCGAAGAGCAGTCCGCCACCAGCGAGGAGATCAATCGCAGTCTGGACGACATTAACAACATTTCCAGTGAGATGGCCGGGAGCATGAGCCGCTCGGCCCAGGCCGTGGAGGAATTGGCCTCCCAGGCGCAGGCCCTGAGCGAGGTGATTGAAGACATGAAGCGCAGCTAGCCCGCTTCAGGGCTGCACGCCATGTGCCGCCGGCCGGGAAGGCATGGGCTTTCCGGCCGGCGCTTCATTTCCCCAGCCACTGCGCCCAGAGTGTGCGCTGGCGGGGGCCGTCGTATTCGCACAAGAAAATGCCCTGCCAGGTGCCCAGCTGCAGCCGGCCCCCAGATACGATGAGGGTCAGGGAAGGGCCGGTCATCAGGGTTTTGATGTGGGAGTCGGAATTGCCCTCGGCGTGTCGATAGTCGCCCTGGTGTGGGACCGCGGCGGCCAGGTGGGTCAGGATGTCCCGCGTCACCGTGGGGTCGGCATCCTCATTCACGGTCAGGCCGGCTGTGGTGTGGGGGCAGAAGAGCACCAGCGCGCCCTCCTGCCAGCCCTGTTCGGCGAGCAGCTGTTGCACGCGGTCGGTGATGGACACCATCTGCTGCCGGGCAGCGGTGGCCAGGGTCATCGTGTGCATGGCGCCTCCTCGTTTCCCCGGAACCCGTGTGCAAACGCCGGATCATATAGTTTGGAACGCGTCGGCGCGGCGTCCTGGCCGGGGAGGATCAAGAAAAGCGTCTGGCGCGTCAGCCCCTCGGCCCGGACCACCTCGGCCATGTCGGCCAGGGTGGTGCGGATGACGCGCTCCCCTTCCCAGCCCAGGCGATGGGCCACCACCACCAGCGTCTTGTCGGGCAGGCCGCCCAGGCGGCAGGCCGCGGCCACCTCTTCGGGACGCTCGCCGGAAAGGTACACGGCCATGGCGCAGCGGCGGGCGGCAAAGGCGGCCAGTTCCTGACCCGCAGGCATGGGCGTGCGGCCAGGGGTGCGGGTGAGGATGAGGGACTGGGTGATTTCCGGGATGGTGGCCGAAACGCCCGCTGCCGCCGCGGCCGCCGTGGCCGAGGTCACACCGGGGCAGACGGCCCAGGGGACGCCCGCCTCGTCCAGCAGACGGGACTGCTCTCGAACGGTGCCGTACAGGCAGGGGTCCCCGGCCTGGAGGCGAACCACGCGTTCCCCGGCCTGCACGGCGGCCAGGATGGCGGCGTGGGTTGCTTCCAACGTCAGGGGGGCAGTATCCAGCAGGCGCGTTCCGGGGCTGGCCAGGGCCGTGATGGCCGGCGGGGTCAGGGAACCGGGGTAGAGGAGCAGGTCTGCCTCCCGGATGAGCCGATGGGCCTTGACCGTGAGCAGTTCCGGATCGCCAGGGCCTGCGCCAACAAACCAGACGGCCGGGGCGGGCGTCATGGGAGCGCTGCCGTTCATGCCCCCTTCACCCCACGGATGACAAACACCGGGTTCATGGCCTCGAAGTGCAGATCCTTGCCCAGGGCCTTGGCCTGGGAGGTCTGCACCAGCTGGACTTCGATTTTCCACTGCAGTTCGGTCAGCCGGCGGCGCAGGGCCTCAAAGGTGGAGAGCAGCACGCAGTTCACGGCCAGCCGGCCGCCGGGCTTGAGGCGTTGGCAGACGGCGTCGAGCAATTGCGGTTCATCACTCAGCCCGCCGCCGATGAACACGGCGTCCGGGTCGGGCAGTTCGGCCAGGCAGGTTGGAGCTGTGGCGTGGACGGGTTCGACAATGAGCGCGCCGAACTGGCGGCAGTTGGTGCGGATGGCGGCCAGCCGGTCCCCCCGGCGCTCGATGGCATAGATTCGCCCCCGCCGCATGACCGCCGCGGCCTCAATGGATACGGAGCCGCAGCCCGCGCCCACATCCCAGACCACTTCGCCCGGCCGGGGGGAAAGCGCGGCCAGCCCGGCAGCCCGCACGGGTTGTTTGGTCAGCACGCTGTCCGGGCACTGGAAGTCATCGTCGGCAATGCCCAGGGCCAGGGTCTTGCGTGGCTGGGCCACCCGCTCCAGGATGACGAAATTGGGCTGCTGGAAACGCGTTTCGCTGGCCTGGGCCAGGGAGAGGCGGGCCACCTCCTCCTTGTCCGTCTCCAGGCCGGAGAGCACCCACATGACGAAGCCGTCGGCGCCGCGGTCCAGCAGGGCCTGGGCAATGGACGCCGGGATGTGCCGGGGGTCGGTGTACACGGCCACCCAGTCCCTGAGCATGCAGGCGGAAAGCAGGGGGCCAAGGTCATCGCGGCCGTGCAGGGAAACGGCGGCCACCTCCTGCCAGGGAATTTTCAATCGGGCGGCGGCAGTCTGCAGGGTGGTCACGTTGGGCAGGCAGAGGAGATCCTCGGAGGCAAAGGCCTCGGCCAGACGCGGCCCGATGCCGAAAAAGAACGGGTCCCCGCTGGCCAGGACCACCACGTCGAGATTCTCCCTGAGTGCGTCGCGGATGGCGTCAAAGGCCTTGTCCAGGTCGGCGGTCAGCTCGATTTTCTTGGCCGGATGGCTGGCGTGCAGGGCCAGGTGGCGCTTGCCGGCCACCAGCACCTGGGCCATGTCAATGACGTCTTCATGGGACTCGGGCAGGCTGTCCGAGGAAAGGCCGAGGCCGACAAGGGTGATGGGCATCTAGTCGTCCTGGGTGGAACGCCGCAGGCGCAGCGTGTTGGCGGTGTCGAAGAGCAGGATGGTCAGGGACAACGGTTTCTCCCGCGGCAGGGCGTCGGTGACGGCCATGCAGCCGGCCATGCGCTGCCCCTGGGCCAGGGCGCGGCGGACCACCAGATCCAGCAACGCCGGCCCCTCCGGGCAGGCGGCCAGCAAATCCATGGCGTGCCGGGCCGTGCGGGCCTGTCGCAGCAGCGCGGCCGCCCGGGTCAGCCCGGCCGTTTCGGCCCAGCGGACCACGGGCCCCAGCGTCAGCGCTCCGGCCCGGGCGTGGGTAAAGCCGATGCCCTGGGCCAGTTTGGAGCATTTGCCGAAATACAACCCCAATGCCGCATCCAGCATGCCACGGCTGGCGGCCTGCCGCAAGGCAAAGGCCATAAAATCGCCAGCCTGGATGAAGGCTGTTTCGGGCGTGCCGGGCAGGTGGTCCCTGCACAGGCGCTCACTCTGCCCGCCGGTGCTCAGCACCACGGTGGAAACGGCCGGTACCGCCGAGGCGAGCACCGCGAACTGACGGCGGATGGTCTCCTTCCAGGACCCGTGACTGAAGGGCCGCACCGTGCCGCGCGTGCCCAGGATGGAGATGCCGCCCACCACGCCCAGGCGGGGGTTGAGGGTCTTTTCGGCCAGCCGCCGGCCGTCCGGGACTTCAATGCGGACTCGCACACCGGGTACGCCGGGCAGGCCGGGCACGCCGGGGGATGCATGCAGGGCAGCCATCTCAGCCAGATCGGCCAGCACGGCCAGATCAGCCAGGGCAGCAAGACCCTCGCGCACGGCGGCCTCGATCTGGGCCAGGGGGGCGGGGTTGATGGCCGGCCCACCGACGGGTGCGGGCAGGCCCGGCAGGGTGACCCGCCCCACGCCCTCGCCGCCATCGATGCGTACCGCACCGGCGGGCAAGGTCGGATCGATCCAGACCAGGGCCTGGATGGCGCAACCGTGGGTGACGTCGGGGTCGTCGCCGGCATCCTTGATGACCGTGGCCCGCACGCCCGGCGGTTCCGAAACGCAGGCGGCCAGGGGAATGGTGAGCCGTTCGGGATGGGCATGGGCCGTGGGCGGGCAGGGGATGGTGACCTGTGGGGGCGACGCGCCATGCAACAGGGCCAGGGTGGCGGCCTTGGCCGCCGCGGCAGCGCAGGAACCGGTGGTCACGCCTTCGCGGCCAGCCCCCTGCGCCAAAGCGGTCACCGCCGGCCCTCGCGCGGGACTTCATGTAAATTTGCAAGCATTTCCATAACTTCCAGGGCCGCCTCCCGCATGCTGAACACCAGGGAAAAGAAGTGGGTCACTTCCGTCAGCGGATGTCGGCGGGCCACCTGCCGGGCGCGGATGCCTTCCATGGCGTTGTCCACGGAATGCAAAGTGTTTTCAAGGGCTTCCATCTGCGGGCGGAGGTCGTGTCGGCGGATGCCGTGTTCGTTCAGACAGGCCGCGGCCGCGGTCAGACCGGCCTGCATGCTGCGAGAGAGGGCGGCCAGATCCGGGCGCATCTCCAGATGCAGGGCCTCATCGGCCAGCTCCCTCGCGGCGTGCTCCATGGCCTGGAAATCTTCCATCAGTCGGTCCAGGGAGGTGGCCAGGGTGCTTAATATCTGTCCGCCTTCGCCCAGGCCCCCGGGCTCGCGGGCGGCGTCGGCCAGGGCGGGGCGCAGCTGCATCACCTCGCGCACACAGGCATTTTTCAGGGCGGCGATGGCCTTGTCATCATACTGTCTCTCCAGGCAGTGGCCCAGCAGCACGGCCACGAACTGCCCCGAGGCCTCCATGGCCGACCTCACGCCCAGCCGCAGCGAGTTCCGGGCCCGGAAGGGCAGCACGAACATGGACACGGCCATGGCCACGCCCACACCCAGGGAAATTTCCAGGAACCGGTCCATGCCCAGGATGAAGGGATGCTCCGAGCCCCGGCCCAGGAGGATGACGATGGACGCCGTCACCGCGGCCAGGCGGAAGCTCTCGTGCAGGCCCATGAAATAGGCGCAGACGAAGATGGTCAGAAACACGCCGATGCCCAGGGAGACGGAGTTCGCCCCGGCCACGGAGAGGGTGATGGCCCCCAGCAGTGCGCCGATGAAGGTGCCCTGGACGCGGGAAAGCCCGGACTTGAGCGCCCGCCCCAGGTTGGACTGCATGACGATGACCGCGGAGATGACGGCCCAGTACCCCTGCGGGAAAGAAAACACATCCACCAGCAGCAGGGTGATGACGCTGGCCAGCGCCGTGCGCAGGGCATGGCGGGCCATGATGGGATCCAGACGCGGCAGCCGCCGCATAATATTGATCATGACTACAGGGAGTTGGCAAATGCAAGTTCAAGAAGCGCGTTCACCGTGGCCGCAGCCAGGGCCGAGCCGCCCTTGCGGCCGGCGATGGCGATAAAGGGCGCAGGGGAACGCTCCATCAACAAGGCCTTGGATTCCGCGGCGTTCACAAAACCCACGGGCATGGCCACCACCAGGCCGGGGGCGGCCTCGCCGCGGTCCACGGCCTCCAGCAGGGCCAAAAGCGCCGTGGGCGCGTTGCCTACGGCCAGAATCGCGCCGGAAAGGCCTTGAAAGCGCCGGCAGGCCACGGCCACGGCGGCCTTGGCCCGCGTGCCACCCGTCTCCCGGGCCAGGGCGGCCACTTCGGGGTCGTCCATGAGGCAGTGGACGACATTGCCGAAGGTTCCAAGCCGGCGGGCCGGAATGCCGGCACGGCACATCTGGGTGTCCGTGATGATGGGCGCGCCCTGCCGCAGCAGGTCCACACCGGCCTGGATGGCCTGGGGGTGCATGCGGACGAGGTCAAGCATCTCGAAGTCCGCGGTGGTATGGATCAGGCGACGCACCACGGTCCAGGCCGGGCCGGTCCAGGCGTGCCGGCCGGCTTCTGCGTCGATGATGGCCATGGACGCGGCTTCAATGGCCGCGGGGTCCGCAATGGGCAGAATGTTCATGAAACACAACCGGGTTCAGAAGCGCGAACACGCCTCCGCAAGGGCGGGGGCGAGGTGGGGATTGCTGCCGAAATGCACGTGGATGTAGCTGCCGAGGACGTTGCCCAGCTGCCAGCCGCCGGATCTGGCGGCGTCGGCGGGGCTGGCGCCGGTCCGATCTGTCACATCATAGACTCGACGGGCGGCGTCGTCCAGTGGTTGCGGATCAACCAGGAAGGAATAATGGAACTCATGTCCGCGCAGCCGCGTGCCGGCCGGGCCCAGCAGGGTGGGGGCGGTGGTGACGACCTGCCGGTAACCCAGGGCCGCGAAGCGTGCTCCCATCCGGGCGGTGCCGGGGAGGACGCCGGCCATGGGGAAGACGCCGTCACTGGTCTGCAGGTGTTCCAGCAGGTACATGAAGCCGCCGCATTCGGCGAAAACCGGTCGGCCCGACGCTGCCAGTTTCTGAATGGCGGCGCGCATGGCCGCGTTGTCCGCCAGCTGTCGCGCGTGCAGTTCGGGGTAGCCGCCGGGCAGGTAGAGTCCCTGCGCACCCGCGGGCAGGACCGCATCCCGCAGGGGGGAGAAAAAGCGCAGCTCGCAGCCGGCCTGTTTCAGGCGGTGGAGGGTTTCCTCGTAACAAAAGCAAAAGGCCTCGTCCCGGGCCACGGCCAAACGGGCTGCGGGGCGATCCACTGGCGGCGCTGGTGGTGCCGGCGGCGCAGGGAGAGCGCTTGGCTGGCCGGGCAGGGGGCGCAGGCGTGTCAGCAGGTCATTCAGGTCCAGCCCGGCTTCCACCCAGTCGGCCAGACGGTCCAGCCGGGCAGCAAAGGCAGGATCGGCGTCGTGCAGGGCCAGCCCCAGGTGCCGGGCGGGCAGGGCGATGTCCTCCTGACGCGGGAGCATGCCGGCCAGATGCAGCCCAGGGGAGTGGGCGGCCAGGGCTGCGGCCAGCAGGGTGCGATGATTGGGCGAGCCCACGCGGTTCAGGGCCACGCCGGCAAAGGCCAGCCCCGGTTCGAACTGCACATAGCCCTGGATGAGCGCCGCCGCGGAGCGGGCCATGGCCCGCACGTCCGCCACCAGAAGCACCTGTCCGCCCAGCAGCCGGGCCAGCTCGGCCGTGGCGCCGCGGGAACTGACGGCCGATGCGCCATCGTGCAGGCCCATCACCCCTTCCAGGATGCAGAGGTCGGCGTCTTGGGCCGTTTCGTACAGGGCAGTGTACAGGGCGGCCGGCGGGCACATCCAGCTGTCCAGGTTCCAGGATGGCCGGCCCGTGGCCAGGGCGTGCAGGGCGGGGTCGATGAAATCCGGACCGGCCTTGAAGGCCTGGACCCGCAGGCCGCGGCGCGAAAAGGCGCGCATCAGCCCCAGAGCCACGGAGGTCTTGCCGCAGCCGGAATGCGTTCCGGCCACAACCAACAAAGGGGGCGGACACCCCGCCGCAAAACGGTGGCGCATGCTACAGCGCGATGACCCCTTCCACCTGCGAGGCCTTTTGATACAGCATGCAGACTTCGTCACTGCAGCGCATTTCCATTTCCATGGTCAGGGCCACGTATTTGCCGCCGCGGGAGGCGCGGGCGGTGTGGCGTTCCGGCTCCAGCAGGGCCAGCAGCCGCGAGGCCTCGGCTTGCGGGACAATGAATTTGAACATAAACAGACAGGGCCACTGATGCGCGCTGTCCAGCTGGGCCTTGAGACCGGCCAGGGAGGCGTCGTCGATTATCGGCATGCGGGCTCCGCGCTCTGCGCACCGTTTTCCGCGGTGAACGAGCGCAGCAGGATGGCGGCATCCTCGGGCCGGGCGGCAGCGCCCAGCTCCACGGCCTTGCCGTGGCAACGGAAGAGCGCCTCGCCTTCCATGTCCACGTAACCGGCGGACAGGACCGTGGCATACGGCATCTGCTCGCGCATCTCGGCATGGTCGATGCGGTCGGGGAATATGATGGGCAGGGGACGGCCCTGAAAATCCTCGAACATGATGTACTTCATATGACGCTCCTTGGGTCCCGGGGACGCGCAAATCCTACGGCCTTTGCCGGCAAAGGTCCAGATACGCATGAACGATCTCGCCATCTACAGTTCCCCGCTTTTGTGCGGGCTCATCGGCTGGGGCACCAACTGGTTGGCTGTGAAAATGCTCTTTCGTCCGCGTCAGCCGGTCCGGCTGCTCGGGATGCGCTTCCTGACCATCCAGGGCGTTTTCCCCAAGCGCCATCAGGCCCTGGCCGAGCGGCTGGCCCATCTGGTGGAGACGCAGCTGTTCTCCCACAAGGATATCCAGGCCTACCTGGAACAGCCGGCCTTCCAGACCCGGCTGCACGCGCTCATGGACGACTATCTTGATTCCCTGATCAAAGACGTCCTGCCCACGCGCATCCCCATGCTGGCCATGTTTTTGAATGACAACCTCGCCCCCAAGATCAAGGAGCTGCTGGCCGAGCAGTTCGAACGGCTCGTCCCCCGGCTGATCCAGGCCCTGGGCCAGGAGCTGGAGGAGAGCCTCTCGGTCAAGGAAACCGTGCGGGCCAAGATCGAGGCCTTCTCCATGGAACAGCTCGAAGGCGTGCTTCTGACCCTGATGAAGAAGGAGTTCAAGTTCATCGAGATCAGCGGCGGTGTGCTCGGCGTGCTGGTGGGTCTGGCCCAGGCGGCCTGGCTCATGGCTGTGAGGTAATGAACGAGCTGTGCCGCTGGGAGACGCCTTGCTCGCAGTCAGGCTGATGGCCGGGGCCGGGCGGTCAGTTTCCGCCCTTGGCCAGACGCAGCGCAGCCTCCACGCCCAGGATATGCCCCTCGAAGAGCCGGCCTGCGGCCAGCTGGGCCAGAGCGGGCAGGGCCTCGGCCGCGGCGGCATCCGTGGCTACCACATAGCAGGGCGGCAGGGGCACCGCCTCGCCACGGGTGCGCCAGTGCGCGTGCAGGGCGGCCGGGGCCGGCAGCACAACATTGCCGCCCGTGAGCAGAATCACCGAAGGCAGCATGCCCGGCCAGGCCGTCAGCACGTCCCCCTGGGCCAGCAGCTGATCCAGCGCGGCCGTGAGGACCGGTGCCAGGGCACTCGGCCCTGAGGGGGTGGCGGGCAGGGCCTCAATCTCCGCCCGCAGCGCGGCCAGGGTGGCCGGGTCATTGCCTTGCGCCGACAAGACAGCGGGGCCGGGCAGGGCCGGGGTGGATGTGCCATTGGTGGACGCGCCGAAGGGCAGGACGATGGTCAGGTCCCGCGTGCCGGGCTGGAGCAGGGCGGAGCCGGTGCGGTCTTCCCGGTGTGGATCCAGCAGGGCGGCCAGGGCGTCCTTGCGTTGCTGCAGGCCCGGGGGGCGGGTATCCAGCACATAGACCGTGGCCGACGGTTTGCGCAGATCCATGCGTATCCGGGTCAGTGCGTCAAGCAGTGTGGCCGGCTCGGGCCAGCGGATGGGCGCCAGGGGGCGGGAGAGGTCCACGCCCCACGCCGGGTTGAAGAGGGACCGGTCGGCCTGGCGGGTGTTCATGCCCAGGAGGGAGGTGCGGTAGCCCGCGGCGGTGAACGCCTGCTGGGCGTCGGGCTCCAGGAGGGTGTTGCGCAGTTCGATGAAGCGTTCCAGCTTGTGCTTGTTGTCCGCCCGCTCCACAAAGGCCAGGGTGAAGTCGGCCAGGGCCAGACCGTCGCTGGGATAGATGAGGTCCAGTGGCTCCTCGCCGTGGCTGACGAGGTGCTGGTTGGCGGCCAGGAGCATGGCCTCGTCGTTGAGCATGGCCTCGAGCCGCGGCTGCATGGAGAGGAACAGATCCCGCAGGAGCATGGACCCGGCGGCGGTGCGGACCACGCCGGCCAGGAAATCGCGGGCCTGGGCCTGCAGGACGGGGTCGTCCAGCTGTGCCCGGGACAGTGCGCCGGGAGCAGCGGGCGAGCCGGGCGCCTCGGTCGCGCCGGCCAGGGCCACAAGCAGGCCCATGCCGGCCGCGGCGCCGGAGGTGGACTGCGTGGGCGAGGCCATGACGTACCGCAAGGCTCCGGAGCGCACGGCCCGCAGGATTTCCGCGGTGGAGACGGCCCGGTCGCGCCATTCCAGGGACTTGGCCACCCTGCGCCGCAGGCCCAGGATGACCGGGGAGTGCATGATGGAGGCGGCCTCCCGCACCTGCTGGCGGGCGTCCGGCGGGGTGGTCCCCAGGGCGATCCAAGGCAGGTTGGCCGTGAGCACGGCGTCGCAGGGAAAGGGCGGGGCCTGCAGATCCAGCATGATGTCCGCAGGGCTTTTGTACAGCAGGCGGACTTCCAGGCGGCGGGCTTGGGCGGCCTGAAGAATGGCCGGCTCGACCTCCTTGACCTCGGGACAGGCCAGGATGGTCAGGATTTCCACGGGCTCGGCCGAGCGGCTGCAGCCCTGAGGTGTCAGCAGCACGAGCATCAGCAGCAACGCCGGAATCGCCCAAGGGCGGCGGCTCATGACCGATGCTCCGGGCGACGGTCCGCAACGGCGAGTCCACGCGGTTTCAGGGAGCTGAGGAACAGGCCGAGGCCACCGACCAGCAGCGCGAGAATGGTCAGCAATTCAAAGGAGGACATGGACCTGAGCCGAAACTGGATCGAGGCGATGACGCCCACGCCCAGCATGAGCAGCGAGGCCCCGGCCAGGAGCCAGCCGAGCATCTTCCCGGCATCATAAAAAATGAGCCCGATTCCGAAAATGAAGGGGATCAGCACCATGCCGCCAGTGAGGCCATAGCCGCCGACATGAAACAGCGCCCGACCCCAGCCGAAGCCGGCATGCACCGTGATGGCGTCAAAGAACAGATACCCGCCAGCCACCATCATGGCCAGTCCAATGAAAAAGCGGCCCACGCCGCCGCTGGTGCCTCCCGCGCCCATGGCATGCCTCCGGTTTCCGACAGTATGACACAGTCCCTGCCGAAGCGGAACCATGGAATTGATTGCCAAGAGTTCATGATTATCACATAACTGGCGGTGCTGTTCACCAGTTGCAGGCTGGTGTATAGAAGATTCATGCAAGGAGCAGCCTCCATGAAACGATTCGTTTCCGCCCTGCTGGCCACATGCGTTGCAGCTGGTGTGGCCTGGGCCGCCACGGAAATGGCGGTGCAGGTCAAGGTGGGACAATTGCGCGAGAAGCCTACCTTTTTAAGCCGCGTCCTGGCCGAAATTCCCTACGGCCAGAGCGTGAGCGTACTCGAGGAACAGGGCGACTGGCGGCGCGTGTCCGCAGCTGGCGGCATGGGCTGGATGCACCAGACGGCCATCGCCGTCCAGCAGAGCGCCCTCATCGCCAAGGCCCAGCAGCAGGCCACAGGCGCCAGCACTGGCGAACTAGCCCTGGCTGGCAAGGGATTTTCCAAAGCCGTCGAGGACAAGTTCCGGCAGGTTCGCGGCAATCTTGACTATTCCTGGCTGGACAAGATGGAGGCCAATACCGTGGCTCCGCAGCAGTTGCAGGCCTTTGTTGCAGAGGGCAGTCTTTCCCTGCCCGGGAGGGACGGCTGATGCCCCGGATGCCTCGCAAGACATTGTTGCTGGTGCTGGCGGTGACCGTGCTGGCCGTGGTGGGCGTGGCCTTTGCCCAAATGCCCGGCGGCCAGTTGCCGACTGGCCAATTGCCTTCCATGGATCAGCTGATGCAGCAAATCCAAAAAGAGCAGGGTATTGCGAATCCAGCTGGTGGAGGAGCCGGCGGCCCGGCCCTGACTGGCCTGAACGCCACCCAGGAAGTGATGACCAACTACAAGGCTCTGACCCCGGAACAGGAATACTGGCTGGGTCGGTCTGTTGGTGCAATGATCCTGGGGAATTACAAGCCCTACCCGGATGAAAGGGCCAACCAGTACGTGAACCTGCTGGGCCGGTCCCTGGCGGCGGCCTCCAGCATGCCCGAGACCTTTGCCGGGTACCGGTTTCTGATTCTGGATTCCGATGACATCAACGCCCTGGCCGCGCCCGGGGGCTTCATTTTCATCACCAAGGGCCTCATCCGCTGCTGCCCGCACGAAGAAGCCCTGGCCGCGGTGCTGGCCCACGAAATCGGGCATATCGAAAAACGTCATGGCGTCCAGGCCATCAAGCAGGCCCGCATCCAGAACGCCCTGACCTCCCTGGCCATGCAAAGCCTCAAGGATCAGGCCGGCCAGGAGCTTTCGCAGCTGGTCTCCAACTTTGAGGGCTCCATCACGGATGTGTTCAACGCCCTGGTGGTGGCCGGCTACTCCCGTCAGGCCGAGGCCGAGGCCGACCTGGCGGCCATGGAACTCCTTGCCCGCGTCGGCTACCCGCCCTCGGGCATGGTGGACATGCTCCTGGCCATGGAAGAACGACTGAACCCGGCCCGCAAGGACTTCTCCCACACCCACCCCTCGCCCGTGGAGCGCTACAAGTACATCAAACAACACGTGCCCTTCACGTACCAGCCGGTGCAGTCGCTGCCGGCCCGGCAGGCCCGGTTCCAGGCGGCTCTGGCCGGGGTGCTGGCCGGCCAGTAACGAGCAAAGGCAGGAAACCACGTGGCAGGCGCAGGCGCGTTCGGCAAGGGCCTTTCCGGCCTGCTGCATCACCGCTGGCGGCGCGCCGTGGTGGCGGGCCTGGGTGGTTTTCTGCTGACCATCCTGCTGCAGCAGCAAGGTTTTTACCAAAGCTGGGAAGACAGCACCTGGGACTGGCGGGTCCGGATCCTGGCTGCTCCTGGCGCGGCCACGGACCAGATCCGGCTGGTCCTGCTGGATCAGGACAGCCTGGGCTGGGCCGAGCAGGTGTACGGCGTCGCCTGGCCCTGGCCTCGCGAATTCTATGCGGCCATCGTCTCCTGGCTTTCCAGCCAGGGCGTGCGGGCCGTGGCTTTTGATGTGCTCTTCACCGAAAACCAGGCCCGCGACCGGCCCGAGGACGACGCCACCCTGGTGCAGGCTGCGGCAGGCTCCGGGCGCATGCTCGGCGCGCTGTTTCTCGGCCGCGAGAGTGGGGAAGACACCCGCTGGCCCGATGGCCTCAAACGGCCGCAGCTGGCCATCCAGGGGCTGGAGGCCATGCCCGCGGCCCTGGCGCAGCAGCTGGCCTATCCCCGCGCGGCCTTTCCTTTTCCAGAACTGGGCAACGCCATGGCCATGCTCGGCACGGTGCAGGCTTCCGGCGATGAGGACGGCGTGGTGCGCAAGGTGCCGCTCATCTCCCTGTTCGATGGCCACGTGGTCCCCTCCCTGGGGCTCGCACCGTTGCTGGTGGGCGGGCAACAGCGCTGGCTGCAGCTGAATTTTGCGGATCGTTTTTTCGAGGTGGATGGTGCGAGAATTCCCATTGACCATTCCGCCGAGGCCTTGCTGCGGTTTCGCGGCCCCCCGGGGACGCACAAGGCCTACAGCGCCGCCCAGGTGCTCCAGGCCATGGACCCGGGCACAGGTACAGGCAATGGCACGGGCGGCGATACGTCGATTAATCCTGAGGAGTTGCGCGACCGCTACGTGTTTTTTGGTTTTTCCGCGCCAGGGCTGATGGATCTGCGGACCGCACCTGTGAGCGGGACCTATCCGGGCGTGGAATTCTGGGCCACCTTGCTGGACAACCTGCTCTCTGGCGACGCCCTGCGCAAGGCCGAGCCCTGGCAGGCCTGGGCCGTCATTTCTGTCTGCTGCCTGCTGGCGGCCATGGCCGGCGCGTTGCTGGTTTCAGCCTGGAGTCAGGCCGGGGCCTTTCTGCTGGTGCTGCCTCTGCCCGTGGCCGGCAGTCTGCTGGCCTATCAGCAGGGGCTGTGGCTGCCCATGGTGGCTCCTGCGGCCGGGGCGCTGGGCGCCTTCACCGTGAGCGCGTTGATGAATTACGCCCTGGAAGGCCAGCAGAAACGTTTCATCAAGAACGCCTTCCAGCAGTATCTGCACCCGGCGGTCATCGAGCAGCTCATCCAGCACCCGGAAAAACTCAGCCTGGGCGGGGAGCGGCGCACCCTCTCGATCTTCTTTTCGGATCTGGAAGGCTTCACCACCCTTTCGGAGAACCTGGACGCCGAGACAGTCACCCGGTTCCTCAACGACTATCTCTCAGCCATGACAGAGATTATTCTGGAAGAGGGCGGCACCGTGGACAAATACGAGGGCGATGCCATCATTGCCTTCTGGAATGCACCGCTGGATCAGCCCGATCATGCCGCGCGGGCCTTGCGTTCGGCCCTGCGCTGCCAGCAGCGGCTGGAAGAACTCCGGCCGCGCTATCAGGCCAGGCTGGGCGCGGCCCCGCGCATGCGCATCGGCGTGAACACCGGGGAAGCCATCGTGGGGAATCTGGGATCGAGCACGCGGTTCGATTACACCATGATCTCCGATGCGGTGAATCTGGCTTCTCGCCTGGAATCATTGAATAAACAATTCGGAACCTTCACCATGTGCTCTGCCGCCTCGCGTGAGGCCTGCGGGCAGGCGCTTGATGCCACGGTGCGGTTCCGGGAGCTGGGACGGGTGCAGGTCAAGGGCAAGGCCAAGCCGGTGGTGGTGCATGAGCTGCTTGGCGTGGCCGACACTGTCACGCGGGTCGAGGCCCTGGCGCGGTTTGAGAACGCCCTGGCGGCGTTTTACGAGGGGCGCTTTGCAGCGGCGCGCGAGCTTTTTCTGGAACTTGCCGCCCAGGACCCACCGGCCGCGGCCTATGCGGAAAAATGCCTGGAAATGCAGGAAGCCCATCCCAAAGACTGGGCCGGCGTGTGGGTGATGACCAGCAAGTAGTGTTCCGCCGGATGGTGCGTGGCATGTCCCCGAGATGAGGATCGTCAGCCAGAATGCGGGGATTCTGGCGGCCGATGTTGCGTCCTCAGGGCAGGTATATTTTGAGGGCGCAACCCTATCCTGACCGCTTGCGCGACTTCTTTTCCGGGGGCAGTGTCCGGGAGGATATTTTCGCAGAGGCCACCGGCTGGCGCGGCGCCACCTCCTGGATGGCTCGGGTCAGGTCGGCCACGCTGTACGGCTTGAGCAGCACCTGCTTGATGGCCGGCACGCTGCGGGCGGCTTCCACGGCCGTGCCACGGCCCGAAACCATGAGCACTGGAATGTCCGGGAACAGCTGCTCCAGGGCCCGGGCGAATTCCGCGCCGTTGATGTCCGGCATGTCATAGTCTGTGACCACCACATCATAGCCAATGGTGCCGCCCACGGTGCCGGCCAGGGCCTCCAGAGCCTCGGCCGCGGCCGGGAAGGCGCGCACGGCATAGCCCAGCCGGGTCAGGGCGCGGGGGATGGTCCGCAGCTGGTCCTGGTTGTCTTCCAAGAACAGCACCGACTGCGTCCCCGGCACGGCCTGCAGCTCCTCCACCGGGCCGGCCACGGCGTCTTCTTCCTGAAACGGCAGGTAGATATCGAACACGGTGCGCAGGAAGGGCGTGCTGGTCAGGGTGACCGAGCCCTTGTGGGCGGCGATAATGCCCTGCACCACGGCCAGCCCCAGGCCGGTGCCCTCGCCCTTGTCCTTGGTGGTGAAGAAGGGATCGAAGATTTTGTTGATGATTTCCTGAGGGATGCCCGGGCCGTTGTCCTGCACGGCCAGACGCAGGAAGGGCCCTGGCGCCACGCGCAACACGTCGGCGCGGTCTTCGGAAATATCCACGAGATCCAGGGAAACGCCAATGACCCCGCCGGTCTGGCGCATGGCCTGATAGGCGTTGGAACAGAGGTTCATGACGATCTGACGGATCTGCGCCGGGTTGACCAGACACAGGGGCAGTTCGTCAGGAATATCCTCCTCCAGCCGGATGGCGGCCGGCAGGCTGGCCCGCACCAGGCTGACGGCGTCGCGGACCACGCGGGCCACATCCGTGGGCTCCAGGCCCTCGCGGGTGGGGCGGGTGTACGTCAGGAGCTGGCGGACCAGATCGCGACCCTGGCGGGCGGCCTTGAGGGCACGGGCGGCATCGTCCGAAGCCTCGGCCCTGTCTGGGATATCCAGCATGGCCAGCTCGATGGAGTTGGTGATGGTGGTGAGCAGATTGTTGAAATCATGCGCAATACCACTAGCGAAGGCCCCGATGGCCTCCATCTTTTGCGACTGGAGCAACTGGCGCTCCAGGCTCACGCGGCGGGTGATGTCCTCGGCCGAGGAAAGCACGCCCACGACGTTGCCGGTCTTGTCATGCAAGGGGACCTTGCTGACCTCCAGGGTCACAGGCACGTCGTCCCGGCGGTCCACGTTCCAGATCATTTTGTATTTCGGCTGATTGCTGGCGATGACCTCCCGGTCCTCGGCCTCGCCACGCACGGCGTAGTGGTCGCTGGACATGAGGTCGCGGTTGGTCAGCCCCACCACTGTTTCCGGGTCCCCCAGGTGAAAGAATTCCACGAAGGATTTGTTTGCTCCAAGATATCGGCATTCATGATCTTTCCAGTAGACAAGCTGCGGGATGTTGTCCGTGAGCAGGCGCATGAAGGAGAGCTGGTCCACCACCTGCTGTTCCACCCGCCGTCGTTGGATGATGGTTCTGGCCAGGAGCACCAGCACGGTGCCCATGGCGGCCATGCTGATCATCAGGGTCCAGAAGACCTGCTTGTCGAGTTCGTAGAAGGGGGAGGGTTCGTTGATGAGCTGGCTGTCCGGCGGCAGCATGCTCTCGCGCACATGCAGTTTCTGCATCACGCGGTAATCGAAAATGTACTGGTTGGCTGTACCGTTGACGATGGGGATATTTTCCATCTGCTCCCCGTCGAAAATGCGGACCACCATGTCTGCGGCGGCGCGGCCCTGCTCGTGCCCGTCCAGGAGCCTGCCGCCAAGGGCCCCGTGACCGAGGAAGAAAAGCCAGCTGGTGTAAATGGGGGCAGAGGTGTTTTTGTAAATGTATTCGAGCACATTCTCCACACTGTGGCTGTGCCCGCCTTCTGCGATGTAAAAGGGGATGTAATAGAGGATGCATTGGTCGTCGACCTGGGCGAGCAGGCTGTTCAGGTCGTCAAAGGAGGTGATCTCATGGTAGGAAAACCGCATCGCATCAGAAAAAAAAGCTGCGCCTTCGCGTATTTGCGCGGTAATGGCCCGGGAGGTGACAGAGGTGTCGCCCACCACATGCACGGTGGAGCGAAAGGGATGCATGCGGCGGGCTGCGGCCAGGGTTTCCCTGGCGGGCACGTTTTCCAGTACGCCGGTAATATTCTGTTTTCCTAAGATTTCTTCCGCTTTGAAGTCATTGATGCCTGAAAAGATGACGGGCACGCCAGGAAAGAGCTTTTCGCCCTCGGCGAGGATGTAGTCATAGGCATTGTTGTCCGAGACCATGATGGCGTGGAATTTCTGGTTGGCGAACTTTTTGCGGAAAAGTTCGGTGTACACGCCCTGCAGTTCCTCAAGGGGGAATTTTTTGGCGTCCAGGTATTCAACCTGCAGGTCCACGCTGTAGGGGGCGCTGGCGAAACGGTCCCGCGCGCCCTGGAGGATGGTGTCGGACCAGCTGTACCCGTTTTGATAGGAATTGAGGTACAGCACGTGCCGCCAGGTGGGGTCGCGCTGGGATCCCGGCTGCGCCGCCGCGGCATTGAGGGGGCACAGCGCCAGGAGGAAAAAGAGGAACCCCCATCCATTCAAGGAGAAAAACGGTTTCCCTGACCTGCGAATCATGCTATTGGAAATCCAGGATAAGGACTGCGCAAGCATGCGCGTTATGGGCGTGTGGCATCGGGTTACCAGGGGAAAACAATGCGGCGTGAGAATTGCCATGGCGTGAGGGCGTTGGGGGGTTGGGGCCGTGTGATGTGCCGGGGTGGCAGGAACAGGCGGCCTTTTGTGTTGTGGATATTGGCGCTGGGACTCTTTGTCCAGTGTCTTCCTGCATTCGCCAGCAGCGTTGCAGCCCAGGGGCAGGCGGCGCCGCAGGCCGTGGAGGTGCAGGCAGAAAAGGCCACAGCCAATAACGTACCAATTTACCGGGAGTATCCGGCCCGCGTGGAAGCGGCGGAAAGCGTGGAGATCCGCGCCCGGGTGGAAGGGTATCTGGCCTCCATCGAGTTTGTTGAAGGCAGTACCGTCAAAAAGGGCGACCTGCTTTTTACCATTGATCCTTCCCAGTTTGACGAGTCCGTGCGCAATGCCCAGGCCAGTCTGAACCAGGCCAAGACCGACCTGGAGGCGGCCAAGCGCGGGGTGGAGGTGCTGAAAGCCCGGGCCGATCTGGCCAAGAGCATCGCCACCTGGACCAACAACCAGCTGGATGTGAAGCGCTACAAGAGTCTGGTGGCCAATGATTTTGTCAGCAAACAGGAATACGACCAGACCGTGACTGCCGAGCGCGAGTCTGCCGCTGTGGTGGAGGCCAACAAGGCCCTCCTGACCCAGGCCGAAGTGAATCAGGAATCGGAGATTGCCCGCAGCCAGGCCGCGGTGGAGGCTGCCGAAGCCCAACTGGCCCAGGCGCAGCTCAATCTTTCCTATACCAAAATGTATGCCCCGGTCAGCGGGCGCATCGGCACGGCCCAGGTCAAGACCGGCAGCCTGGTCGGCCGCAGCGAGAGCACGCTGCTGGCTACCATCACCACCATCGACCCCATTTACGTCGTCTTTCAGCTGGATGAAAAAGACTACATCCAGGTGGCCCGCCGCCGCATTGAACGCGAAAAACAAAAAGGCGCCAGCGACCCCACTGCATTTCAGCTGACCCTGGCGGATGGCAGCCATTATGGTGAAGATGGCGTGCTGAACATGGTCGGCAGCACCGTGGACGCTGCCACCGGGGCGCTGACCATCCGTGTCCAGTTCCCCAACCCCGACACGCTCTTGCGCGACGGCCAGTTCGCCCGCATCCGCGTGGAGGCGGACACCCTGCAAAACGCCGTCACTGTGCCGCAGCGGGCAATCCAAACCATGCAGGGCATGAATTATGTCTTCGTGGTCAAGGATGACTCCACGGCAGAGCAGCGCAAGATCAAGACCGGGGACCGCGTGGGCGATCGCATGGTCATCACCGAAGGCCTTGCCGCCGGGGAAACCGTGGTGGTGGATGGCGCACAGCGGCTGCGGGCTGGCATGAAGGTCACGCTCAAGCAGCAGTAAGCTGATCCACACGACAATGGCAACGAGCGCAGGCTGCCGCCTGGACACGCCCAGGCATGCCCCCGACGGCCCGTCGCACGACCCGTTGCTGATGCAAGGCACTCCAAGACGGCGAGTTCCGGAGGGGAAACCGCATGGCTGAAGGCAGTAAAGGGAATCTGTTCATCGACAGGCCGGTTCTGGCCGGGGTTATCGCCATCATCATGGTGCTGGTGGGCGTCATGTCCATCATGCGCCTGCCCATCGCCCAGTTCCCGCAAATTGCGCCACCCACGGTGAGCGTTTCCGCCACCTATTCCGGCGCCACCGCCACGGTGGTGGAAGAAACCGTGGCCACGCCCATCGAGCAGCAGGTCAACGGTGCGGAAGCCATGATGTACATGGACTCCGTCAGCGCCAACGACGGCAGCATGACCCTGACCACCACCTTTGAGATTGGCCGCGATCTGGATCTGGCCAACGTGGACGTGCAGAACCGCGTCAGCCTGGCCAATTCCAAGCTGCCCTCGGACGTTATCAAGGAAGGCTTGAACATCCAGAAGAAATCGCCGGACATGGTCATGGTCGTCAGCGTCTACTCGCCCGACGGCTCCCTGGACGACCTCTTCCTCTCCAACTACGTCTCCATCAACATTCAGGATACATTGGCCCGTATCCCCGGCGTCGGGGCCATCAACCTCGTGGGCGCGGGGGACTATGGCATGCGCATCTGGGTGGATCCAGACAAGCTCATGCGCCTGGGGCTCTCGGCCACGGACATTTACAACGCCATCGAAGAACAGAACGTCCAGGCCCCGGCCGGCCAGCTGGGCATGCCGCCGGCGCCGCAAGGTACGCAGTTCCAGCTGCCCATCCGCGTCAAAGGACGGTTGATCACCCCCGAGGAATTCCAGGAAATCATCCTTGTGGCCCGCCCGGACGGCACTTCCGTGCGCATCAAGGACGTGGCCAGCGTGGAACTGGGGGCCAAGGATTACACCTCCTATGGGCATCTGAACAAAAAACCCTCCGCCCTGCTGATCATCTACCAGCTGCCTTCGGCCAACGCCCTGGACGTGGCCACGCAGGTAACCGCCACCCTGGAGGAGCTTTCCTCGCGCTTCCCGGTGGGTCTGTCCTATTCCATCCCGTATGACGCCACCAAGTTCGTCACCGTATCCATTGAAGAAGTGGTGCATACGTTTGTGGAGGCCGTGATCCTGGTCTTCCTGGTGGTGTACATCTTTCTGCAGAGCTGGCGGGCGACGATCATCCCGCTCATCACCGTGCCCGTGTCTATCATCGGCACATTTGCGCTTTTCGGACCGCTGGGCTTTTCCATCAACACGCTGACCCTCTTTGGTCTGGTGCTGGCCATCGGCATTGTGGTGGACGACGCCATCGTGGTGGTGGAGGCGGCCATGCATCACATTGAGCAGGGCATGACCCCCAAGGAAGCCACCCGGCAAGCCATGCGCGAGATTACCGGGGCCATCATCGGGGTGACCTTTGCGCTGAACTCGGTGTTCGTCCCCCTGGCCTTCATGACCGGGCTGACCGGCCAGCTCTATCAGCAGTTCGCCCTGACCCTGGCCGGCTCGGTGCTCATCTCGGCCATCAACGCCCTGACGCTTTCGCCGGCGCTCTGCGCATTGCTCCTCAAACCGGGCAAGCAGGGTGGCGGTCGCGGGCCACTGGCCTGGTTCTTCCGCCAGTTCAACACCGTGTTCGACCGCACCACCACGGGCTACGTCAGCTTTGCCGGGCTCTTTTCCCGCAAACTGCTACTCACGGCCATCGTGCTGGTGGCGGCGTATGCCGGCTCGGGGCTGTTGGGCACATCCCTCCCCACCGGCTTTGTGCCCGAGGAAGATGAGGGCGTGTTCTTTGCCGAACTGACCCTGCCCCAGGGCGCCTCCCAGGAGCGGACCCAGAAGGTGGTGGCCGAGATGGAAAACCGCCTGCTGGCCATGGACGGCGTGCAGGATGTGATTCTCCTGGGCGCCTTTTCCATGACCACCGGGATCAACTCTTCCAACGTGGCCTGCGCCATCGTGAACCTGAAGGACTGGAGCCAGCGCAAGACACCGGCGTTGCAGCTGAACGCCATCGTGGCCAAGGCGCGCCAGGCGTTGAAGGATTTGGTGGAGGCCGAGACCTTCATCTTCACCAAGCCGCCCATCCCTGGCGTGGGCAACGTGGGCGGCATCCAGTACCTGCTGCAGGATACCGGTGGCAACACGCCGGAAGATCTGGCCAAGGTGGCCGGTGACTTCATGGCTGCCTGCCGCAAGGAAAAGATGTTCGCTGCCGTCTTCACTGGCTACAACGTCTCCACCCCGCAGATCGAGGCCCTGGTGGACCGCGAAAAGGCCAAGGGCCTGGGTGTGCCGGTGAACGAAATCTTCCAGACGCTGCAGATCTATCTTGGTGGATTGTATGTGAATGATTTTAATATGTTTGGTCGAAGCTACCGAGTCATGCTGCAGTCCATGCCCGAGTTCCGGGTCACCCCGGAAGACATGGGCCGCTTCTACGTGAAAAGCGCCGCTGGCGACATGATCGCCCTCTCCACCCTGGTGGACGCGGCCAGCATCACCGGTCCGCAATTCACCAAGCGGCATAACCTGTACCGCACTGCGGAAATCAACATCGTGCCGGCCCCGGGCGTGAGCACCGGCCAGGCCATCGCCAGGCTGCGGGAACTCTCTGCTGCCAACCTGCCGCAAGGCTATTCCTATGACTGGGGTGGCTCGGCCTATCAGGAAGTCAAGGCCTCGGGGCAGGCAGGCCTCGTCTTCGGTCTGGCCGTGCTGTTCTGTTTCCTTGTGCTGGCGGCGCTGTACGAGAGCTGGTCTCTGCCTTTTGCAGTCATGCTCTCCGTGCCCCTGGCCGCCCTGGGGGCCTTCCTGGGACAGATGCTCCACGGGCTGGATCTGAACGTCTACGCGCAGATCGGTCTGGTCATGCTTGTGGGGCTGGCCGCCAAGAACGCCATCCTCATCGTGGAGTTCGCGGCCGACCAGCACAAACAGGGCAAGACCGTCATGGAGGCGGCCATGGACGCCGCCCGGCTGCGCTTCCGGCCCATCCTCATGACCTCCTTTGCCTTTATCCTCGGCGTGCTGCCCCTGGTGCTGGCCAGCGGCGCGGGCGCCAACTCGCGCATCGCCCTGGGCGTGAGTGTGGCCTCGGGCATGCTCGTGGCCACACTCTGCGGCGTCTTCGTCATCCCCGCCTTGTACGTCGCCGTGAACAAGCTGACCGGCAAGAAATAGCCGGAAGAGAGCGAAGGAAGAAGAGGCGGAAAAAAGACAGAGAACCAGGGGGGATAATCCCCCCCTGGGCCCCCTTGTGCGTGTGGCCTTCGGGTGGATCAGATGATCCCCCGTAGGCCCACACCTTTTGGAGGGGGCCCGGGGGAACTCAGTTCCCCCGGTTCTCTCTTTCTCTTTTTCTTTCTTTTCTTCCGTTCACATCCCGTGCTCGCGCATCTTGTAGCGTAGGGCGCGGTCGCTGATCTGGAGGAGCCTGGCAGCCTCGGCCTTGCGGCCCTTGGTGGCATGGAGGGCCCGGCGGATGGCCCGCAGCTCGGCTTCGCGCACGGCAGCGTCAAGACTCAGGCAGGCAGGCGGGGGCTGCTGGTCGCCGAGGGCGTGGGTGGCGTCCATGTCCAGGGGCAAGTCGTCCGGCAAAATTTTTCCGCCCGAGGCCAGGAGCACGAGACGCTCGACGAGATTTTTCAGCTCGCGGACATTGCCGGGCCAGTGGTGAGCGGTCAGGCGAACCATGGTTTCTTCGGCAAAGGCCAGATCCCGCTTGTGATACCGATGGCAGAAGCGTTCCAGAAAAAAGGTGGCCAGGGGTGGGATTTCCTCACGGCGCATGCGCAACGGCGGCAGGACGATGGGGATGACATTGAGCCGGTAGAACAGGTCCGCCCGGAACTCGCCACGGCGGACCATGTCGGTAAGGTCACGATTGGTGGCCGCGATGATGCGGGCCTTGAAGGGCAGCAGCTTTTCGCCCCCCAGGCGCTTGTAGCGCCGTTCCTCCAGCACGCGAAGAAAATCCACCTGATTTTCCGGTGGAATTTCACCAACTTCATCCAGAAAGAGCGAGCCATCCTCGGCCAGCTCAAAGCTGCCTTTTTGCAGCCGGTGGGCGCCGGTAAAGGCGCCGGCCTCATGGCCAAAGAACTTGTCGGCAAACAGCTCGCCTTTGAGCACCCCACAGTTGACGGCCACGTACGGCTTGGCGCTGCGGCCGGAATGGCCGTGGATGAGCCGGGCGAAAAGCTCCTTGCCTGTGCCGGATTCGCCTTGGATGAGTACAGGGGCATCCGAGGCGGCCACCTGCACGGCCACGCGGTGCGTGGCCTGCATGGCCGGGGAGCAAATAATGAGGTCCATGCCCTCGATAAGCGTCTCGGGCACGTCAGCCAATAGCGGGTGGGGCGGAAGCGGAAAAGAATTGCCGGCAAGCGCCTCTGGGGAAGACATGGCAAAGCTCCTGGCGCGCATGTTCCTCTCGTCACGATGCGAATCAAAGCCAGGGAGTGAGTCTTTCGCGCCAAAGACCTCCCCGCGAGGAGGGATGTTCGGCAGGCGAAGGTGTTGCAATCGGCAACACCGTGCCGCATCCCGGAAGTAATTTGCCGGTTATTGCCGGGAGTGTCCAGGAAAAACCGCATGAATGCTCGGGTTGTGCTTGGCACAATGGTTGCTCGTGAGGATTATAACAAGCCATGCGCGGTGCATGGTCGGGGTCGCGACTCGGCAGGTCGTCCAGCCTGCTCCTGGCCGGGGATGCGCGCTATCCGCGGCAAAAACGAGGCGGACCCCACACCCGAAACCCCTGATCACCCCGGGAGGGAACGTGGCAACCATGAGTTTGCAAAAGAAAAGGACGGGAGTGCTGCTGGCGCTTCTGTTGGTGGTGTCGGTGGCGTGCATGCTGGGCTTTCTGCCCCATGAAACCCTGGCCCAGGCCGAGGCAGGCGCGCAGAGCACCACACCCTGGTGGGTATGGCCCATCGCGCTGGTTGTGTTCAGCTTTGTGCTGGGCGTCATCGCCGTGCTGGCCGGCGTGGGCGGCGGCGTGCTCTTTGTGCCGTTGGTCAGTGGCTTTTTTCCCTTCCATCTCGACTTCGTGCGCGGCACGGGCCTGATGGTGGCCCTGGCCGGAGCCCTGGCCGCCGGGCCGGGCCTGCTGCGCCGCAACCTGGCCAGTCTGCGTCTGGCCCTGCCTGTGGCGCTCATCGCCTCCAGCTGTTCCATCGTGGGCGCGTTCATGGGTCTGGCCCTGCCTACCAATGTGGTGCAGCTCTGCCTGGGCGGGACCATCCTGTTCATCGCCATCCTGCTGCTGACCTCCAAGAACGTCACCAAGCCCCATGTGGAAAAGCAGGACTGGCTTGGCGCGGCCCTGGGCATGTCCGGCATGTATTTCGACGCCTCCACCGGTGAACAGGTGGAATGGAAGACCCACCGCACCTTGCAGGGCCTGTTGCTCTTCATCGTCATCGGCGTCATGGCCGGCATGTTCGGCCTGGGCGCCGGCTGGGCCAACGTGCCGGTGCTGAACCTGCTCATGGGCGCGCCGCTCAAGATTGCCGTGGGCACCTCCAAGTTCCTGTTGTCCATCACGGACACCTCGGCCGCCTGGGTGTATCTGAATCAGGGCTGCGTGATCCCGCTCATCACCATTCCTTCCATCATCGGGCTGATGTGCGGCTCCTTCGTGGGCGTGAACCTGCTGGCCAAGGCCAAGCCCAAGTTCATTCGCTACATGGTCATCGGCGTGCTGCTGTTTGCTGGCGGCAAGGCGCTGATGAAGGGCCTGGGCATCTAACTTCCGCGAACGGGAACGCATTCAGGAGAACATATCATGTCTGAGATCAAGACGCCCCAAGAGCAGATTAATTACGCAAACATGCTGTATTACGGCAACATCGCCGGTCTGGGGCTCATGGCCCTGACCTTCCTGCTGTATGTGTCCGGCATTCTGGAGCCGCATGTCCCTCTGGAAAAGCTGATGCACCTGTGGACGGGCAACGCCGCGGATTACCTGCACGAAGGCAATGTGCCCCATGGCTGGGGCTGGGTTGGCCTGCTGGGCTCGGGCGACTTTGTCAATTTTCTGGGCATCGCCCTGCTGGCCGGAATGACCATTATCGCCTATATCCCTCTGGTGCCTGCCTTTTTGAAAAAGGGCGACAAGGCCATGGCCTTCATCGCCCTGGGCGAGGTGCTGGTGCTCATCTTCGCCGCCTCCGGCATCGTCGGCGGCGGAGCGCACTAGGGCCAAGGCTGCCACCGGCGAAGCGCACTCGCCGCATCACGACGCAACTGGACACACCTGTGGGGCAGGATTCATGATGACCGCACCGCATGCCACAAGCCTTCCCCCCCTGGAGAACCTGGCGCAGACCACCTGCGCCAGGGACTTCCTGGGCGCTTTTGACGGCTACCCGCACGGGGTGGTGGTCATGGATGCCAGCCGGCGGGTGCTGTACATGAACCGCCGGATGGAAGAGCTGACGGGCCGTTCCCGTCAGCAGTGCCTGGGGCTGCCCTGCGCCCAGGTGGTGCGGACGCGGCGCTGCATGCATGGCTGCACGCCCCCGGAGTCCCCAGGTGCACTCATCAATGTGGAAACCGATCTCCTGGCCGCCGGACGTCGTGTCCTGCCGGTGCGGCTTACAGGCATGCCCCTTGCGCCTGTTTCGGGAGCTGGTCCGTTTCGGATTGAAATCATGGAAGAAATTGCCGCCAATGGCGATGAATGCGCCCGGTGTGCGCGGGGGTTCCGCAGCCCTGGCGGCAGCGGCCGGATCCTGGGACGCTCGGCGCAGATAGAGAAGCTCCTGGAAGTGCTGCCCTCCCTGGCCCGCAGCGACGCCCCGTTGTTCTTTTGCGGGGAAACGGGCGTGGGCAAGGACGTGTTTGCCGAGGTGGCGCACGCGCTCTCCCCGCGGTCGCGCGAGCCGTTTGTCCGCGTCAACGTCAGCCCCATGCCGGACACGCTCCTGGACCTGGAGCTCTTCGGTGCGGTGGAAGGCGCCCTGCCCTGGGTGGACAAGGACCTGCCCGGCGCGTTCCGCAAGGCCGGCGGGGGCACGGTGTACCTGGCCGAGCTGGGCGACCTGCCCATGCCGCATCAGCAGCGGCTGCTGCACATGCTGGAGAAAGGCGCCATCACCCCGGTGGGCGGCAAGACGGCAGTGCCGGTGCAGTGCCGGCTCCTGGCCGCGACCAATGCCGACCCCGAAAGCCTCATCCGCCAGGGTCGACTGCGGGTGGACCTGGCCACACGACTGGACACCTTCCGCATCCAGATCCCGCCCCTGCGGGAACGCGAGGGGGATGTGCTGTATCTTGCCCAACGGTTCCTGGAACATAGCGCCAATTCCCTGCGCCGCAAGATCGACGGTTTTGCCCTGGACGCACAAACGGCGTTGACGCAATACGTCTTCCCAGGCAACATCAGAGAGTTGAAAAACATCGTGGAATACGCAGTCATGGTCTGCCAGGGCGGGCAGATCCGCGCAGAACACCTGCCGCCCCATCTGGCAATGGCGGCGGGAGCAGGCAAGCCCGCCGGGCGCGGCCACACGGGGGAGCAGCATGGCTAGCCGCCGGGTGCTGATTCCTCTGGCCGGCGAGGACGTGGCCCCGCGGTTCGACGCGACCCTGGCCGTATTGCTGGCTGAAGTGCTGGACCCGGCTGATCCCGCGGTTCCGGCAGTCCCGGCAGCTCCGGCAGTTCCGGCAGTTCCGGCGGATCAGGAAATACCGGCCGGCGCCGGGGTGGAGGGCGGCATGGTCGCCTCCTGCGAGACCATAGTGCTTCCGCGAGCCTCGGCCGATGAGCTGTGCGAGTTCATTCTGGTCCATGGCGTCTCGGCCGTGGTGGCCAACGGCATTCCGGAAGATCACTACCACTACCTTCGCTGGAAGCGGGTGGAGGTGATTGACGATGTCCTGGGACCGGCCGAGGAGGCCCTGCAGCGCTTTGCTGCCGGCACGTTGCAGGCTGGGACCATTCTCTATCCTCCGCAGCAGGGGGCCGCCGCCGTGGCGGGAGGGGAAGGAGGCGCGGCATGATGACCATCGTCGAAAAGCCGGCTGCGCGCGGCCAGATGTCTGCGCAACAGATTGAACGCTTTGAAAATGTGCCCGCCGCACGCTATCGGCTTTTGCGCCGCAAGATTGTGGCCCTGCTGCTGGGCGTGGCCGTGCTGCCGCTGTGCGTGCTGACGGTCATCAACTATCAGATTTATCAGACTATTGTAGCCAAGGAGTTCGAAGCCCCGTTGCGGGCGCTGGTCAGCAAGACCAAGAATTCCTTTGAGCTGTTTTTTGCGGAGCGGACCTCGGCCGTCAGCTTCATCGCCTCGGCGTATCCGGTGGAGCGTCTGAGCAACAATGCCGCCCTGGCGGACATCTTCGAGGTCATGCGCCAGAAGTTCAGCGGGTTTGTGGACATGGGGCTCATCAACGAGCAGGGCCAGCAGGTCAGTTACGTCGGTCCCTATGACCTCAAAGGCAAAGACTATTCCGACCAGCCCTGGTTCCGCGAGGCGGCGTTGCACGGCAGCTACATCACCGATGTCTTTACCGGCCTGCGCAAGTACCCGCACATCGCCATCGTCGTCCGCCAGCTGGCCAATGATGGCCAGTGGTGGACCCTGCGCGCCACCGTGGACACCCGCCAGTACGAGCGCCTCATCGCGGCCATGGGCATCTCCCCGGGCAGTGATGCCTTTTTGCTGAACAAGCATGGCATCTTGCAGACGGATTCCGCCTTTTACGGCTCGCTCTTGCAGCCCATTCCTTTCCCCATGCCGCGGACAAGCTATGAAACGCAGGTGGTGGACTTCAAGGCCCCGGACGGCCAGGATTCACTGATGGCTTACACGTACATTCCGGATAGCGAATACGTGCTCATGGCCATCAAGCCCAAGGGCGCGGCCTTTTCCACCAAGGGACTCTTCCGAGCCGATCTGGCCATCCTGCTGGTGGCCAGTATTCTGCTTATTCTGATGGTCGCGTACAAGATCACCGGCGACCTCATCGCCCGCCTCAAGGAAAGCGACGAACGCCGGGCCCTGGCCTTCCGGCATGTGGAGCATTCCCAAAAGCTCTCCTCCATCGGCCGCCTGGCTGCCGGCGTGGCTCATGAAATCAACAACCCCCTGGCCATCATCAATGAAAAAGCGGGGTTGATGAAGGATCTCCTGGCCCTGGAGGCCGAGTTCCCCAAAAAAGACCGCTTTATCAAGCAGATTGACGCCATCGCCGCTGCCGTGACCCGCTGCCGCAACATCACCCACCGCATGCTCGGGTTTGCCCGGCAGATGGACGTGAACATCGAATCCATCCAGGTCAACGATGTGCTCAAGGAAACGGCTTCCTTCCTGGAACGCGAGGGCGCCTACCGCAACATCGAGCTGAGCCTGACCCTGGAAGAGGCGCTGCCGGCCATCGAGTCCGACCGCGGCCAGCTGCAGCAGGTGTTCCTGAACATGCTCAACAACGCCTTCGCCGCCGTGCAGGATGGCGGGCATATCGCCATCGCCACCTGGAAGCAGGATGACGATACCGTGGGCATTTCCATCAAGGACAATGGCTGCGGCATGAGCGACGAGGTGCAGCGGCATGTGTTCGAACCCTTCTTCACCACCAAAAAAGGCGCGGGCACCGGGCTTGGGTTGTCCATCAGCTATGGCATCATCAAGCGCCTGGGTGGGGATATTGCCCTGACCTCCAAGCCCAACCTGGGCACCACCTTCACCATTTTGCTTCCAGTGGCGCACGGCCAGGGAGGAGTGAACGCATGACCCTTGACCGAGACAAATGGCGGATCCTGCTGGTGGATGACGAGGTGGAGTTCGTCTCCACCCTGGCAGAGCGGCTGAGCCTGCGCGACATCGAACCCGAGGTGGTTCACGACGGGCAGGAGGCGCTTTCCCGCATTCACGCCAGGCCCCCGCATGTGGTCATCCTGGACATGTTCATGCCCGGCATGAAGGGCCTGGATGTGCTGCGGACACTGCGCTTCAGCCATCCGCAGGTGCAGGTCATCCTGCTTACCGGGCATGGCGCCACGCGGGACGCCATGGAGGGGATGCGGCTGGGGGCCTATGATTACATGGTCAAACCCATCAACATAGACGACCTGCTCGCCAAGATTACCGAGGCCATGGATGCCGCAGGGTTCACGGAATAACTCGCAGTCCGCTCCGCCGCAGGCCTTCCCGACGAGGGAGCTGCGGGAGCTCTGCCTCATGACCGGCGTCAGCGCCACGGCCATGCACGACATGCTCAACGTGCTGGCTGTGATCGAGGAAAACGCCGGGCTCATGCATGACCTGTTGCGGCTGGCCGCCAAGGAAAAAAAACTGGATCCCCACACCAAAACCCGCTTCGAAAGCATCGCCGCCGCCATCCAGGAACAGGTGGCCCGCGGCGGAGCCCTGGCCGAGGCCGTCAAGCGCTATGGCGCCTTGCTGGAATGCGAGGAAGAAAGCGCCCCCTGCCTGCCCATGCTGCGCCAGCTGTTGCAGCTGGCCCGCCGCAGGGCCCGGTCCAAGCGGCTGGTGCTTGAAATGGATGAATGCAAAGCCCCCGAGCGCGCCGGGGTCTCTGCCAGTGAACTGGCCTTCATGTGCCTGGAAAGCATGGAGGTCTGCCTTGTAGTCGCCCCCCGGGGGGCGAATGTGCTCCTGCGGCCGTCCCTGGCCGGGGGGGCGCTGGTCCTGGAATGGTCCTGGAATACCGACGCCGGCGATGCCTTGCCCCTGGACGCTGTGGACGCGGCGTTCAAGGAACGGCTGCCGGGCTTCCGGGTGACCTGTGAGGATGTGCCACGCTCAGACGGCAGACGGCGCGTTTGCCGCGTGGAGCTTCTGCGCCAGGGCTGTCCCTGCAACTGCACTCTGTGAACAACTCCAAGGAGAGTACAATGCCTGCCAAGAATATCAAGCTGCTGCTCGTGGATGATGAAGAGAGCTTTGTGAACACCCTTGCCGAGCGGCTGCGCCTGCGGGAATTCAAGCCCCAGGTGGCCCTCTCCGGCGAGGAAGGGCTGGAGATGATCAAAAAGAGCGTGCCGGACGTCATGGTCCTGGACCTGCGCATGCCCGGCATCGATGGCATGGAAGTGCTGCGCCACGTGCGCAAGGCCAATCCCAAGGTCCAGGTCATCATCCTCACCGGGCACGGCACGGAAAAGGACAAGGAAGAAGCCACCCGCATCGGCTGTTTCGAATACATGAAAAAGCCCGTGGACATCGATGCCCTGATCTTCTCCATCACCAACGCCTACCAGAAGAAGCTGGAAGGCATGATGGTGGCCGCCGCCTTTGCCGAAGCCGGCGACTTCGACAGCGCCAACGAGTCCATGATCGACGACGGCCTCAAGGATCGTTCCGGCAAGTAGCCGTCCCATGAGGGGCAAGGAGCGGGGGGATTCGGTTCCCCCACTCCTTGCTCTTTCCGGTTCTATTCGTTCCGCAGAAACTCCCAGGCGCTGCGCGACAGCACGCTGCGCACGGCCCAGAGCCCCAGCACCAGGGTGGCTGCCACGCCTGCTCCCAGACTGGCGGCCAGGGGAACCGGCAGCAGCACGTACTGGGTCCGCAGCACGAACTCCGTGAACAGCCAGGCCAGTCCCGCCCCCAGGGCCGCGGCTACCAGGGCCGCCGCCACGCCCAGAAGCAGAAACTCCCAGAGCAGCACGCGCAGGATGTCCAACCGCGTGGCCCCCAGCACCTTGAAGACCACGGCTTCGTAGCGCCGGCGCTGCAGGTTGGCCCGCAGGCTTTCGGCCAGCACCAGAATGCCTGCGGCCACGGTCACCAGCCCGGCCGCCCGCACGGCCAGACCGATGGTTTCGGCGATGCGCTGCACATCGGCCAGCACCTCCTTGACCCCCACGGCCACCACACCTGGCATGGCCTCGGTCACGGCTTCAAAGAGCGGTCCCTCGGCCTCGGGCTCGGCATAGGCCGTGGCGATGTAGGCGTGCGGCGCGCCGGCCAGGGCATTGGGGGTGAAGACGATGGCGTGGTTCAGGGCCAGCGATGTCCAGTCAATATTGCGTAGGACGGCAATGGTGGCCGTCACCTCACGGCCAAGCACACTCACGGTCAGCGTATCCCCCACGCCCACGCCAAAGCCCTGGGCGATGTTCGCCTCCAGGCACATGAGCGGCGGGCCGTTGTAATCCGCCGGCCACCATTCGCCGGCGGTAATGCGTGAGCCGCGGGGCGGTGTGGCGGCGAAGGTCAGCCCGCGGTCGCCACGCACGGCCCACTGGGCGTCCTCGCCGATTTCCCGCTGGTCCACGGGCACGCCATCGATGCGGACAATCCGTCCGCGCAGGGACGGTTCGTCCTCCACGCGTCCCACACCGGGAATGGACGCGGCCAGGGCGCGGAACTGGTCGATCTGGGTGTGCTGGATGTCGATGAAGAAATACGAGGGCGCGCGGCTGGGGAACTGGGTGGCGATGGCGTACTGCAGGTTGCCATCCACCAGGGAGATGGCCGCCAGGATGGTCAGCCCCAGGCCCAATGAGAACACCACTGCCGGCGTGGCCGCGCCGGGCCGGTGCAGGTTGGCCAGGGCCATGCGCAGCCGCGGGTTGTTTGGATGGGGCAGCCGGGCGGCCAGCCGCATGAGCAGCCAGGCAAACAGACGGAAGACAAGCATGGTGGCCAGCACGCCACCGTAAAAACCCAGGGTGGTGCGGAAGGTGGCGCCCTGTTGCGCGCCCTGCAGTGTCAGCCCCACCAGCAGCAGGGCACAGGCCAGGCTGCCCAGCCGGGCGGTCCAGGAAGGACGACGGGAGGACCGGCCGGGGGAGTCGCCGTCGCCAACCTCGGCATAGCCCCGGAACAATTGCGCCGGCGAGATGCTCCCTGCAGCAGAGAGCGGCCAGAGTCCAAAGGCCAGGGCCGTGAGCAGGCCATAGGCAATGGCCGTGAGCAGCGGGGCAGGGTGGAGGGTCAGGGCCACGTCGATGCCCACGGCTTCGGACAACAGCGGCGTCACCACGGCGGCGCCGCCTGCGCCCAGGCCGCAGCCGATGAGACTGCCCACAAGCGCCAGGGCCGCCACCTGCAGCAGGTACGTTGTGGTGACCAGCCGGCGGGAAGCCCCCAGGCATTTGAGGGTGGCGATGGTGGTATCCTTGCGGGCCAGATAGCCCTGTACGCCGTTGGCCACGCCGATGCCGCCCACCAGCAGGGAAGCCAGGCCTACCAGGGTAAGATAACTGGCAAAGTTGTTGAAAAAGCGCGAGAGGCCGGGGCTGGATTCCCGGACGTTCCGCACCCGCCAGCCGGGCTCGGCGTATCGGGCCTTGAGCTCCGCCTGCACGGCGTCCAGGCGGCGCGGATCATCCAGACGAAGCAGGGCCGCATAGGTGACCACGCTGCCGGGCTGGAGCAGCCCCGTGGCCGGCAAGGTATCCGCGGCGATCATGGCCCGCGGGCCCAGGCCCAGGAAGCCGGCCGGCCGGTCCGGTTCCTTGGCAATCACCCCACCGATGCGCAGCACGGCCCGGCCCAGGCGGACATGATCCCCCACCCGGAGCTTCAGTCGCAACAGGGCAGCCCGCTCCAGGGCCACACCGGGGATGCCGTCCTGCACTGCCAGGGCCTCGGCCAGCGTGCCGCCGCCATCCATCTCGACCATACCCACAAGCGGATAGGACGGCTCCACGGCCTTGAGTTCCACCAGAAGCGAACGGCGCGCGCCCGGGGCCTGCGGCTCGCCGGGACGGGGCTCGGGTCGCAGCATGGTCCGCATGGAGATGATGTTGGTCACGGCGCCCTGGGCGCGCAGGAAGCCCGTGGCATTGACGGCCAGGGGCAGGTGGGTCTGGGAGACGCTCACATCCCCGCCAAAGAGGACGCGGGCGTCGCGGGCCAGCGTGGCGTCCATGGAGGAAGAAACCACCCCCACCGTGGCCACGGCTCCCACACCCAGGGCCAGACAGGCCAGGAACACGCCAAAACCGGCCAGGCCGGAGCGCAACTCCCGCCGGGCCAGACGAAGCGCCAGGCGGAAGCGGGCAACAGGGGAGGACCGGGAAGAGAGGGCGCTCATGTCGTGGCCACTCCGGCTGCGGCAGCCGTCTGCAACACGCCGTCGCGCATGCGCAGGATGCGGTCGCAGCGGTGGGCCAGACCCATGTCGTGCGTGATCAGCAGCAGCGTGGCCCCATGTTCGCGTTGCAGGGAAAAGAGCAGTTCCATGACCAGCTCGCCCGTGGCGGCGTCCAGATTGCCCGTGGGTTCATCGGCCAGGAGCAGCTTGGGGCGGGGGGTAAAGGCCCGGGCAATGGCCACGCGCTGCTGCTCGCCGCCGGAAAGCTGGGCCGGATAGTTGCGCAGGCGCTGGCCCAGGCCCACGGCGTCCAGGGCTGCGGCGGCCTTGATGGTGGCCTGGGGATCGCCGGACAGTTCCAGGGGCAGGGCGGCGTTTTCCAGGGCAGTCATGGTCGGCACCAGATGAAAGCCCTGGAAGACGATGCCCATGCGCCCGCGGCGAAAACGAGCCAGACCGTCTTCGTCCAGGCGGGTCAGGTCTTCGCCATCCACCACGATCTGCCCGGCGCTGGGTCGTTCCAGCCCGGCCAGGACCATGAGCATGGTGGTTTTACCGGAACCAGACGGCCCGGTCACGGCCACGGTTTCGCCGTGGCCAAGGTCCATGGACAACTCCCGCAGCACGTTGACCGCGCCGCTGCCGCCTTGTACGGTAAGGGAAACCCCGCGCATGGCCGCGAGCGGCGGCCCGGGAGTGAAGTTCGAGCCGTTACCGGAGTCTGCAATCATGTGGTATAATCCTTTGAGATGCTTCGGGGTGCTCTTTGGCGCACTCTATCTTCTTTTAATGACGGCGCAACCATCGATGGCTGACATGAACGATTATACACACCAGAAAGCCCGCCCCCTGCGCCTGCTGGCCGTTGGCGACAGCCTGACCGCCGGGTACGGCCTGCCGCCCGAGGCGTCTTTTTCTGCGGTCCTGGAACAATCCCTCAGAGCCGAGGGCTGGAACGTCACCGTGGTCAATGCCGGTGTTTCCGGAGACACCACCACCGGCGGCCTGAACCGGCTGCCCTGGCTGCTGGAAGAACCCTGGGACGCGGCCATCCTGGAGCTGGGCGCCAACGACATGCTGCGTGGGGAGGACCCGGCCATCGCCGAGGCCAACCTGGCCTCCATGCTGGAACTCTTCCGGCAAAAACGCATCCCCGTGCTCCTGGCCGGCATGCGCGCCCTGGCCAACTACGGCGAGGACTACACCCGCGCCTTCAACATCCTCTATCCCACCCTGGCCGAAGAGTACGACGCGGTGCTCTATCCGTTCTTCCTGGAAGGCGTGGCCCAGGATCCGGCCCTGAATCTGCCGGACGGCCTGCACCCCAACGCCCGCGGCATCCGCGTCATCGTGGAAGGCATTCTGCCAAAGGTGGAGGAACTGCTGGGACGCACGGGCAAGTAGCCCCGCGCCATCGGCCTGGGGTACGACCGGGTATCCCTCTGCCTTGTCTTGATATTGCGAATGTCGTTATCCGTTTATGCTATTTACGTAAGATGATGGGTCTGATCTGTAGCGAGCGGCAAGGAGACGTATTTGTCACTCGTTCGCAACTGAGTTGTGACATCCGTTGTGTACTTCTGGCTGCAGTCTGATAGTTGCGCTTTCATCCTGTCGCACCCCCCGCATCAAGATGTTCTGCGTGCTTTCCCAAGCCTGCCAACTCCCCGAAGTCTGCAACCCAGGAGAGGATGTCATGTCTCGTCTTGTCTCTGCGTGTCTGTTGTGTGTGATGCTGCTTGGCGTGTTTGCCACCGTGGCCCTGGCCCAGGAAGATTGCCCCCGCGGCGATCTGGATGTCCGGTTCTGCGACCGCAATGGCGACCTGGTGGCCGATGTCCCCACGGATTCCGCCAAACTCATTGACCCCGACACGCTGATCTTCTCCTACACCCCCGTGGAAGACCCCGAAGTCTACCGCGGCGTGTGGGATGATTTCCTCAAGCACATGGAAAAGGTCACCGGCAAGAAGGTCACCTATTTCCCGGTCCAGTCCAACGCTGCCCAGCTGGAAGCCATGCGCGCCGGCCGCCTGCACATCGCCGGCTTCAACACCGGCTCCAACCCCCTGGCCGTGAACTGCGCCGGATTCGTGCCCTTTGCCATGATGGCCTCGGCCGATGGTTCCTTCGGCTATGAGATGGAAATCATCACCCGCAAGGATTCCGGCATCAAGAAGATTGAAGACCTCAAGGGCAAGACCATGGCCTTTACCCAGCCCACCTCCAACTCCGGCTTCAAGGCTCCCTCGGCCATCCTCAAGGCGGAATTCGGCCTGGAAGCGGACAAGGATTTCAAGACCGCCTTCTCCGGCAAGCACGACAATTCCATCCTTGGCGTGGCCAACAAGGACTATGACGCCGCCGCCGTGGCCAACTCCGTGCTCAAGCGCATGGTTGAACGCAAGGCAGTGGATGGCGACGTGCTCTTCACCGTGTACAAGTCCCAGACCTTCCCCACCACCGGCTACGGCTACGTCTACAACCTCAAGCCCGAGCTGGCCGCCAAGATCAAGGAAGCCTTCTTCTCCTATAACTGGGAAGGCTCCCCCCTGGCCGCGGAGTTTGGCAAGAGCGAGGAAGCAAAGTTCATCCCCATCAGCTTCAAGGATCATTGGGCCGTCATCCGCACCATCGACGCCGCCACCGGCGTCTCGTACAAGTGCCAGTAGCTGAGGGTCGCATGCTTCGTCTGCAACACCTCTGCAAGCGGTACCCCACCGGTGACGAAGCGCTCAGGCAGGTCTCGCTGGGTGTCGAGCCAGGGCAGGTCGTGGCCCTGATCGGCCCCAGCGGGGCTGGCAAGAGCACGCTGCTGCGCTGCGTGAACCGTCTGGTGGAACCATCCTCCGGCACCATCCATCTGGGCGACCTGGAACTGACCCGCCTGCGTGGTGCGGCGCTCAGGGCCGCCCGGCGGCGCATCGGCATGATCTTCCAGGAATACGCCCTGGTGGAGCGCCTGACGGTGATGGAGAATGTCCTGTCCGGCCGGCTGGGCTATGTTGGCTTCTGGCGCAGCCTCATGCGCCGTTTTCCGGCCGATGCCGTGGAGGAGGCCTACCGGCTGCTGGACCGCGTGGGCCTGAGCGAGTTTGTGGACAAACGCGCCGACGCGCTTTCCGGCGGGCAGCGCCAGCGGGTGGGCATTGCCCGGGCGCTGATCCAGCAGCCGGATTTGCTGCTGGTGGACGAGCCCACTGCCAGCCTGGACCCCAAAACCGCCCTGCAGATCATGCGGCTGATCCTGGAACTGTGCCGCGAGCGCAGGCTGCCGGCCATCATCAACCTGCATGATGTGAATCTGGCCAGGAACTTTGCCGATGTGGTGGTGGGCCTGCGGCAGGGGGTGATCGTCTTCCAGGGTGCGCCAGAGGAAATGACCGTCCAGACCCTCACGGACATCTACGGCGAGGAAGACTGGAGCGCCACCCTCCTGCCCACGGAAGCGGACGTTCACTGTGCGGAACACGCCGGAGAGCAGTCCAGCCATCCCCTGCTCCTGCGCGCCGCCGAGGCGCATCCCTGACATGGCGCCTCCTGACGTGGCACATTCAGCCAGTGGCAGAGCCTGAACCAAGGGACCTTGTTGTGACGCCAGACGCTTCCTCGAACACCTATCCCACCACCTGGCGCAAGCCGCCGCGCATTGCCGATCCCTGGCTGCGCTGGGGCGGGTTGGCCCTGGTGCTGGGGTATCTGGTCCTGGCCCTGATGGATGTGCAGGTCAACTGGATGCGCGTGGCCGAAGGCGCCGCCCGCAGCGTGACCATCCTCATCGGCTTTCTTACGCCCGATTTCCTGACCCGGTACAGGGAGATCTCCCACGGCATCCTGGAAAGTCTGGCCATGACCCTGGTTTCCACGGCCCTGGGCATCATCCTGTCCGTACCTGTGGGGCTGGGGGCGGCCCGGAATCTGGCGGCCATGCCGGTCTATCTGACCTGCCGGGGGATCATCACCCTGTCCCGCACGTTTCCCGAGGTGATCATCGCCATCTTTCTGGTGGCCATGTTCGGCTTTGGCCCCTTTGCCGGGATGCTGACCCTGGCTTTCGCCACCATCGGTTTTCTGGCCAAGCTGCTGGCCGAGGATATCGAAGACATCGACCATGGTCAGGTGGAGGCCATCCGGGCCACGGGCGCGTCCTGGTGGCAGGTCATCGCCTATGGCGTGGCCCCGCAGGTCATGCCCCGGCTGGTGGGCCTGTCGGTGTATCGACTGGACATCAATTTCCGCGAATCCGCCGTCATCGGCATAGTGGGCGCCGGCGGGGTGGGGGCCACCCTGGACACGGCCTTTGACCGCTACGAGTATGACACCGCCGCCGCCATTCTCATCGTCATCATTCTCATTGTGCTGGCGACGGAATATGCCTCGGGCATCATCCGCAAGAGGCTGCAATAATGGCCCGGTATCTTGAACACGGAACCCTGCGCTGGCGGCGGCTGGAACCGCGCCAGCAGCTCTGGCGCTGGTTCGGCTGGCTGCTGTTTGTGGCGGCCCTGAGCGTGAGCTGGAAGTTCATCAGCGATGCGACCACCTGGAGCTTTGTGCTCGATGCCGGCACGCAGGGACTGGACATTGCCGACCGCATGACCCCTCCGCGCTGGGCCTACCTGGGCAAGCTCTGGAAACCCCTGTGGGACACCCTCAATATCGCCACCCTGGGCACCCTGCTGGGCACTGTGGCGGCCTTTCCCGTGGCCTTTCTCGCCGCGCGCAACACCACGCCCAGCCGGGCCTTTGTGCGGCCCCTGGCCCTGCTGCTCATCGTCTCGTCCCGGTCCATCAATTCGCTGATCTGGGCCATCCTGCTGGTGACCATTATCGGTCCCGGGCTGCTGGCGGGCATCATCGCCATCGCCCTGCGCTCCATCGGCTTTGTGGGCAAGCTGACGTATGAGGCCATTGAGGAGATCGACCCCCTGCAAGTGGAGGCCGTCACGGCCACGGGCGCGAGCCGGGCCCAGGTGCTGGATTACGCCATCCTGCCGCAGATCCTGCCGGCGTTTGCGGGTATTTCGGTCTACCGCTGGGACATCAACATCCGGGAATCCACGGTCCTTGGCCTGGTGGGGGCAGGGGGCATCGGCCTGCAACTGCAGTCCTCCCTGAACATCCTGGCCTGGAATCAGGTGACCGTGATTCTGCTGCTGGTGCTGGTCACGGTGGTGCTGAGCGAATGGATCAGCGCCAAGGTCCGCCACGCCATCATGTAAGCAGCGCAGAGGGCAGCGTGACCCGCGCCTGTGCGCCGTGAGTGCCGGCGCGGTTCTCCAGCACCACCAGACCCTGATGCTCCCGCAGAATACGCTGGACCTTGCACAGGCCCATGCCCACACCCACGGGTTTGGTGGTGAAGAAGGGGTCGAACACGTAGGGCAGGTCCGCGGCGGTCACGCCGGGGCCGTTATCCTCAATGCCCAGTTCCAGCCGCCCGTCCTGCGCTTCCAGCCGCAGGCGGATTTCCGGCGTGGCCGGCAATTCTGAAGAGCCCTGCAACGCGGCCTCGGCGGCGTTGCGGAGCAGCTCCAGCACGGCCTGGGTCAGCAGGGCGGCGTTTCCCGAAAGCATGCACGGTGCGTCCGGCAACAGCAGCTCCCAGCGTGGGAGCGCGGTCTGCTCCGGCTGCGCTTGTTGCTGAAACTCCAGATGCAGCTCCTGCAGGGCGTTGTGACAGCAGTCCCGCAGATCCACCGGCTCGGGCTCGCCCAGTTGCAGGGCGGTGTATTCGCTCACGGCGCGGACAATGGCGTTCAGCCGGACACCGCCGTCGAGGATGGCTTCCAACAGTTCGAATTGATTCGACTCCGGCTCGGCCTTGCGCAGGAGCAGGCGGGAGAAGCCGGCAATGGTCATGACCGGGTTGCGGATCTGGTGGGCCACGGCCATGGAGAAATGCTCCAGGCTGCGGGCGCGTTCCTGTTCCAGGGCCCGGCGCTCTTCCAGCATCTGGCGTTCGCGCTCGTGCATCTCGAAGATGTGGGAGACGTCCGTGATGGCCAGGAGGATGCCGAAAAGCTTGCCGTATTCGATGATGTGCGAGGTGGTGCAGGAAAGGTGACGGGTGCGGCCGTCCGCCAGACGACACTGGGCATGGGCCGGGGCGCGAGCCTCCAGCTCGCCGGGCGGGCAGGCGCGGGCAGCGTCCAGGTAGGCGGCCAGGGCCTCGCCCCCGGCAAACGGGGCGCAGAGCGTCTCCCAGCGGCTGCCAAGGATGTCCTGTTCCTCCAGGCCCAGCAGGCGCTGGGCGCTGGCGTTGGCCACATAGGCCACGCCGTCGATGTTGAAGATGATCACCCCGTCGGGAAAACCGTTGATCAGATTCTGGAAGTAGGAAGACTGGATCAGGGGCAGCACGGGGAATCCTGGGCTAGGGGCCGCGTCAGTTCAGTGTGGGCGCCAGGGGCCGGGGCAGGGCCCGGATACGGCGGATGTGCTGCAGGGGGAAGAACTCCAGGTTGTCCCCGCTGCGGCAGATCAGGGAGGCGCGGTCCTGGTCGATTTCGTAGCTGTCGCAGGCGATGGAGAGAGACCCGCCATCCAGGAACTGCACGGTCAAATCATGGCCGCTGGTCTGTTGTCCATGGAGGGCCGGCAGGGCGGGCCCGGTGCGGGAGGCTGCTCCGGCTGCCCCAGTCGAGGCCGGGTGCCCCAGGGCGCGCTGGATGGCGGCCTCCCAGGCGGTGAGGACGAGTTCCCTGTTGGCCGGGGTGTCGTGCTCTGGGCACAGGCCGAGCTTGTGCCCGGCGGCAGCCGGAGGCGGGCCGCAGAGCCAGCCGCTGCCAATGGGGGCGTTGCAGATGTAGCAAGGGATCATGGTACGTCTCCTGCCGGCAGCATACACCAGTCCCCGGGGGGCGTCATCATGATCCTGCCTGTAGCGTCCTGCCCGTCCCGCAGGGCGCGTCAGCTGCGGCTGGCGTTGGCCAGGGAGCCCACGGCCGGCCGGCGGTCGCGGACCACGGAGTTGCCGGGTTTGGACTTGGCGAATTTCTTGATTTCCGCCGCGCGCTGGCCCAGCTCGGCCAGGGTGAAGGGCGCGTCGAAGGCAATGTCCAGAATGCCGATGGAGGCCGAAACCAGGGGGAACCGGCCGGGCTGGCCATCGCGCCCCTTGGCTTCGATGTAGCCTTTGGCTTTGTCCTCGTCGGTATAATGCTCCAGCACGACCTGGCCGAAGTTGGCGGCCGCGGCGTCGGCGATGGCGCCGGCGCGCTCGGGCCGGGCGATGATCAGAAAATCGTCCCCGCCAATGTGGCCGATGAAGTCCTCGGGCCGGCCATGTTGCTGCACGGCGTCCTTGAGGGTCTTGGCCGTGGTCATGATGATGCGGTCGCCGTTGTTGAAGCCATAGACGTCATTGTAGACCTTGAAATTGTCCAGGTCCACGTAGAGCAGGCTGGAGGGGGCCTGCTGGCGGATGCGGCGCTCGATCTCCTGCTCAATGGCCACGTTGCCGGGCAGGCCGGTCAGGGGGTTGGAGCCCTTGGCCAGCTCCACCTGCACCTGGGTCAGGGTGTCCAGCATGCGCTGGACCGAGACCACGCCGGCCAGCCGGCCGCCCTCGGTGACGATGATATCGTCATAAATCTGTTCCTGAGGCCGGCCCATGGCGGCCTTGGCCACGTCTTCCAGGGGCAGGCCGCCGTCGGTGATCAGGGGGGCGGGGTCCATGATGCGTTCGATGGAACGCTGGTAGTAGAGGGAGACGCCGTAGCGGGTGCCGAGTTTGCGGTCCAGGCTGTAGCCCATGATAAGCCCCAGGGGCGTCTCGCGGGAGACGACCACCAGACTGGAAATGGGGCCTTTTTCTTCGGCTGCATGCAGCAACTGTTCCTTGATGTCCTTGACCAACGCGTGGGGCGGGGCGGTGACGGCCTCCTGCACCAGCTCGCGGATGGGGGTGGAGCACTGGATATTCGCCCGACCCACGTCCTGCAGACTGGCCCGGGCCGGAATGCAGACCTGGGGCGCTTCGAACTGCGGCACGGGCTTGCAGAACAGATAGCCCTGCCCGGCGGTGACGCCCATGGACACCAGACTGGAGAACTCCGTCTCGGTTTCCACGCCCTCCGCCAGCACCGCACCGCCGAACTTGCCGGCCAGAAGCACCAGGGTTTCGACCATCACCCGCTTGAAGGGGTTGGCGTCGATGCCTGCGGTCAGGGAGATGTCCACCTTGATGAAATCCGGGCGGGACATGGACAAAAGCTGCAGGCTGGTGTTGCCCGCGCCCACGTCGTCCAGGGCCACGCGGAAGCCGTATTCGCGGCAGGTTTCCAGCTTGCGCAGGAGCAGGTCCGGATCCTTCTGGCACTGCCGTTCGCTCAGTTCAAAGACCACGTCGCGCGGGGAAAGGCCATGCTGCTTGAGTGTGGTGAAGGATTCCTCAAAAATTTCAGCATGCTGCTGCAGGGAGGCGGCGTGGACGTTCAGGAACAGTTTGTGTTCCCCGGCCAGGGCGGGCTTGCTGGCGGCAAACCGCTGGATGGCCTTGCGGCGGCAGAGGCGGTCCAGGGCGGCCACCTCTCCTGCTTCCAGGGCAAAGCGGAAGAGGGTGGCGGCGTCGAACAGCGGGCCATCCACCGGGCCGCGGGTCAGGGCCTCCCAGCCCAGGGTCTCGCCGGAAGTGAAGTCGATGACCGGCTGAAACAGCAGGGCCACACCGCCGGTTTCCATGAGTCGGACAAACTCGCGGTGCAGGCTGAATTGGTCTGAATCCGGCCGGATGTGGGCCATGCGCTGGGCCTCGCAAAAGGCGCGGAAGAGGCATTTGTCCAGGGCTTCTCCATGCTGGCGACGCAGGAAGGACTGCCCCACCAGCACCGTGAATTCCCGGCCGAGGGCCTGGGCATGGCGCAGGAGCATGGCCTCCTGCAGGGTGAAGCGCAAGGTGGCGAAGGCATTGACCGCCTTGAGGGGATTGTCTTCCAGTTGCTGGAAAAACAACACAAAACCGGACACGCCCACAGGCTCCATGGCCAGGATGCGGCCATCGGGATACTGCAGGTGAAAGCGGTCGCGCGTTTCATGCTGCAGGGATTCCAGCAGGGCGTAGCCGGCATCCTCGCCCAGGCCGGCCACCAGCAGGAAGAAATCCTCCACGTCCACATACAGCACGCCCACGGGACCGGCCAGGGAGGCATGCTCCAGCTGATGCAGGGCATTCAGGGAGACAAAACTGCAGGCCGAGGCGGACTGTCCGGCGCGGGTGGCAACGAACAGCGGGTGGTCGGTGGACTGCGCGTCGCTGGAGACGGGGGCCTGGCGTCTGGTGAGCATGGGCGGACTCCTGGCTGGGCGGCGGCCGGCGGCGGTGGACGGTGATCAGGCTGCAGTGGGCGTTCGGCGCAGGGGCGCACAGGACGCCGGGCTTTCAACGGCAGGGTCCATGGCATCGGCGGGCAGCTTGCCACAGACGGTTTTGGTCAAAAACGCCTCAAGGGCCGCGGCGTCCATGGGGGTGGCAAAGTAATAGCCCTGCCCGGTGCGGCAGCCCAGGCGGGTGAGAGTTTCGATTTGTTCAGGGGTTTCGATGCCTTCGGCAACCACATGCATTTCCAGGCTCTGGGCCATGTGCAAAATGGCCTGGACGATGCCTTCGTGGCGCAGGTTGGATTCTTCCAGCAGCGAGACGAAGCTGCGGTCGATCTTGAGGGTATCGAAAGGATACTGGCAGAGGTGGCTCAGGGAGGAATACCCGGTGCCGAAGTCGTCAATGGCCAGTCGGCAGCCCAGGGACTGCAGCTCCTTGAGGATGGCCCGGGCCTGGGCCGGATTGTCCATGACCAGACTTTCCGTCACCTCCAGCTTGAGCACGCTGGCAGGCAGGCCGGCCTGCTCCAGCGCCCGCCGGACCATCTGGGTCAGCTCTTTTTGCACCAGCTGCCGGGGGGAAAGATTCACGGAGACATAAAACGGCTGCTCGCCCAGAATTTCCCGCACGCGCACGGCCTGGGCCAGGGCCAGCTCCAGGACCCGCTCGCCCAGGGGCACGATGAGCCCGCTTTCCTCGGCCACAGGGATGAACTGCATGGGCGAGATGACCCCGCGGTGGGGATGCGTCCAGCGCAAGAGCGCCTCCATGCCCACCACGAGGTTGGTATCCAGGGACACGATTGGCTGATAATTGAGATAAAACTCGTTGCGCTCCAGCCCCTTGCGAATGTCTGTCTCCATCTCCAGCTGGGCCATGGCCTGCTTGTGCATGGTGGCGTGAAAGACCTTGTAGCCATCGTCGCCGTGGGTTTTGGCCCAGCGCAGGGCGGTTTCGGCGTCGCGCAGGATTTGTTCGGGGCAGGTGCAGCCGGTGTCGCCATACACAATGCCGATGCTGGAACGCAGGGAGAGCTCCACGCCCTCCACCATCAGGGGCTGGGCCAGGGCAGCGCGGATGCGCACCGCCACGCGGATGACCTCCAGCTTGTCCCCGATTTCATCCAGCAGGACCACAAAATCGTCGCCCTGCAGGCGGGCCAGGGTGTCCACCCGACGCATGCAGCCCTTGAGAATCTGGGCCACCCGCTGCAGGAGCTGGTCCCCATTGTCGTGGCCCAGACTTTCGTTGACGCGTTTGAAGCGGTCCAGGTCAATGGCCAGAACGGCAAAGCTGTAAGTCTCCTTGCGGGACATGCGGGCCATGGCGTGGCCCAGGCGGTCCATGAACAGGGCCCGGTTGGCCAGACCGGTGAGGGGGTCGCTGAAGGCCTGGCGCCGCAGTTCTTCCTGATACCGGCGCTGGCAGGTGATGTCCCGGCAATTGAGGACGATGCCAGCCACGTCCGGCTCGTGCAGCAGATTGGCTGCGTGGATCTCGAACACCACCGTGCTGCCGTCAGCCTTGTGGGCCTTGGCCTCAAACCGGGCGGTCTTGCCCGGTACGGGCAGCACCACGGCCATCTGGCGCAAAAAAGCTTCGCGTTCGTCTTCGGTAAGCAGGGTCTCGAAGCTCAACCCCTGCAGCTGTTCATGCTTGAGGCCCAGGGCGGCGTGCACGCCGGGCGAGAGATAGGCGATGGTCCCCTCGGCATCCACCACGGCCACGCCATCCGCGGCGTGCTCCACCAGGGCGGCGTGCAGGCGCTCCTGCCGGGCCACGGCGCGCCGGGCTTCGTGCAGGGCCGTCATGTCCCGGGCGGCCAGCAGCTGGCGCGAGTCGTCCATGGCTGACACGGTGACGAAGAACCACAGCCGTTCCGCGTCGAGGGCCGTCCGTTCAGGGAGCACCTCCAGCTCGGCCTGTTGCGGCGTGGCGGTGCGACGGGAAACAGCCAGCATGCGCGGCAGGGCCTCGGGGTCGGCCAGGGGGAGCAGCGAGGTCAGGGGCTGGCCGGCCAGCTGGTCTGTCCGGTCGGGCAGCAAGGTGCGGTGCGGAAAAGCCGTGGGATGCAGCCGCAGGATGCGGCCATGATCATCCACTTCCACCACCAGGCTGCGCATGGCGCCGAGCACGGTATCCAGCTGTTCACGGTGGCGGATGATCTCCACGTGCTGGGCCATGAGGTTGGAGTGCGCCCGGCGCAAGCTGGCGCGCAGGCGGCGTTTTTGCCACAGGAGCGCACCGGCCGCCGGGCCCAGCAGCGCACACCCGGCCAGCAGCCAGAACGCGGCGCCAGACGCCGACATTGTGGAAAACGCACCCAGCAGACCAACCATGGCATTTGCCCCGCAGCAGGTAAAAAGACACCCCTGCTCTACGCCCGCATGATGACAACTGCGTGACAAGCCCTAATGGGCGCGGCTGCTGGTGAAAATCCCTATGGAGCGCTACAGCTGGTCTGGCTTTTCAATCCACTTGCCGGTGCGCGGGGGGGTCCAGCTGGCAAAGGCGTCCAGCAGGGCTGCGGGGTCGGCGTCCATCAGGGCGATGTCGCGATGCGGCTGCTTGAGAAAGCCCTGGCTCACGGTGTGGTCCAGAAAGGCGCTCAGCAGGTCGTAATAGCCGTCCACGTTCAACAGGCCGCATGGCTTGTGGTGGAAGCCCAGCTGGGACCAGGTCAGGACCTCGAAGAACTCTTCCAGGGTGCCGGCGCCGCCTGGAAGGGCAATGAAGGCGTCGCTGCGGTCGGCCATGGCGGCCTTGCGTTCGTGCATGGAGTCCACCACCAGCAGCTCAGTCAGGCCAGGGTGTCCGATTTCCTTGTCCCACAAGGACTTGGGGATAATCCCCGTCACCTTGCCACCGGCGTTCAGGGCCGCATTGGCCACGGCGCCCATGCAGCCGATGCTGGCGCCGCCGTAGACCAGCGTAATGCCGCGGCTGGCCAGCAAGCTGCCGAGTTGCTTCGAAGATTCGAGGAATTTCGGGGAATTGCCTGGATTGGCGCCGCAGAAGACGCACACGGAGGAAATGGTGTTCATGCGGGGCTTGTGATCCTCTCGGCGGCTGCAGTCAAGCCCCCCCGGGGATTTGCCACCATCTTGTCACCAGGGGCGGCTGGGAGTAGGAAGGGCCATCATGCGTGACGACCTGCCCTCCTTCACCATCCGGGAAAGCGCCCGGGCCCGGCGGATCCTGCTCAAAGTCGCGCCCGGAGCAGGGCTCACGGTGGTGCTGCCCCGCGGGGTGGACCCGGCCTTTGCCCGCCTGGCCGTGGAGCAACAGGCCGACTGGGCCATCAAGGCCCTGCGCGAGTTGCGGGCCCGTGGTCAGCTTTTTGAAGCGCCACTCTTGCCCCATCGGGTGACCCTGGCCGCCGTGGACCGGGACTATCGGGTGGACTGCCTGCCCGACGACCCCCGCCGCCTGACCCTGCGCGAACGCCAGGACGGCGTGGGGCGTGTCCTGGCGTTTCGGGGACGCGTGGACGACGCCGTACGCTGCGTGGAACTGTTGCGCGGCTGGTTGCAGCAAGCCGGCCGTCGGCATCTTGTGCCCTGGTGCCAGGAGGTGTCGGAGGAGTTGGGGATTCCCGTGACCGGGGTGCGCGTGGGCCGGCAGAAGACGCGCTGGGGCAGCCGTTCGAGCCGTGGCGGCGTGTCCCTGAACTGCTGCCTGCTCTTCCTGCCCCGCGAGGCCGTCCGGTACGTCATCATCCATGAGCTGTGCCACGCCCTGCACGGCAATCACTCACCGGCCTACTGGCGCGAGGTTGCCGCCCGCGAGCCGGACTTCAAACGCCTGGACGAGTCCCTCAAGGAATCCTGGCGGCATGTCCCGGCCTGGGCGGCCTGGTAGCCTTCACGCAGACGCCGGCGACGAGCGGTACAGCACCTCAAAGGGCACCAGCTCCCCCAACGCCTCCAGGTACTTCGCCAGCATGGTCTCCATGCCCGGCGCGTAACTGAGCACAGCCACACTCTCCCAGCGGTCCAAGACGCTCAGCACCCCCAGATGCCCGAAGGCCTCCAGCTCGAACTTGGCCATGGCCACATCCTTGCCGGCCAGCCGCAGGTAGCAGCGGCACGAGCGGGGAGAGGTGGGGGCGGTGTGCATGGTGGAATCCGGGGAAAAAATCTGTGTGTACAGTGGATTGAGTCGGGTAAGGGTATGTTGGGAAGGAAGGGGGCGCGCAAAAAGGCCCCCCCTCCGGTTGGCGGTCCATTACAGGATTTCGATACCGGTTTCCGTGATGGCCACCATGTATTCCCAGCGGATGCCGCCCCATTCGGGGTAATAGAGGCCGGGCTCCACGGTGACGAGCATGCCGGGCTCCAGTACGCCGGTGGAGCGGGAGTTCAGGGAGGGGGCTTCGTGGGTTTCCAGGCCGATGCCGTGGCCCAGGCCGTGGGTGAAGCGGTCGGCCACACCCAGGGATTCGAAATGGTTGCGCGCGGCGAGGTAGACGTCGAGCATCGGCACGCCGGGCCCCATGCAGTCCAGGGCCTTCTGCTGGGCCGTGCGCACCTGGTCCATGACTTCGAGGAAGCGCGGGGAGGGCGTGTCGCCCACCCAGAAGGTGCGGGTCTGGTCGGAGCAGTAGTGGTTCAGGCGGCAGCCCGTGTCCACGAGCACGAGGCAGTTATCCACGATGCGGGTTTCGTCGGGCCGGGCGTGGGGCAGGGCGGCGTTGCCATTGACGCCGACAATGGTGGCAAAGGACAGGCCCGACGCGCCCATGCCGCGAAAGAGTTGCTCGATTTCCCAGGCCAGTTCGCGTTCGGTCTTACCGGGGACGAGCAGCTCCGGCAGCCGGGCCATGACGGCATGGTTCAGGGCGCAGGCACGGCGCAGCGCCTCAAGCTCCTCGGGGCTTTTGTAGAGCCGCAGGCGTTCCACCAGCCCCTGGGCGGGGCGCAGGGTCATGACCTTGCCCAGTTCCGTGGCCTGGTGCCAGTTCAGGGTGTGCGCTTCCACGCCCACCACATCGCCGGGGTTCAGGCGGGAGGCGACGAGATCGGGCAGCCGCTCCAGCTCATTGCCTTTGTAGATGACGAGACCATTGGCGGGCCAGTGCCGCAGGGCTTCGTCCTCGTAGCGCGGGTCGGTAAAGAGGGCGTCCTGCCCATCCTGGCGGATGAGGAGCCAGCCGGAGCTTTCGTTGCACTGGCAGTCGAACTGCTCGAAGCCGGAAAGGTAAAAGCGGTTGGCAGCGTAGGTGACGAGCAGGGCGTCCAGGCCTTTTTCGGCCAGCAGCGGGCGCAGGCGCTCGCGGCGGGAGGCAAATTCGGCGGCGTTCATGTTCAGCGTTCCGGGATGGTGTAAGTGGTTTCGATGGTGCCCAGGACCATGCGTTCGGCCCATTCCACGCCCTGCATCAGGCTGTGGTCCATGTTGGCCACCTCATAGCGCCAGCCGCCGAAGCGTCCGCGGGAGTACACCTGCCGGGCCTCCAGCCAGGGCTGGATGGCGGCCAGGGCCCGGTCGCGGCCCAGGGTGGGCACGGGGTAGCCATAGGGCAGCACGGATTCCCAGCGGGTGCGGATGTCGGCGTGGGGGTCCAGCATGGCCACGTTGCGCAGGCCCTGTTCGGCCGTGGCGGTGACAATCTCCAGGGTTTCCGGCTTGTAGCCGGAGAAGCTCGTCTCGCACATCAGGCCGCGCAACCCGCGCGCGGGGACGTTGTTGGGGGAATAGTTGTGGAAGTTGGTGACGCGGTAGAAGGGGCAGTTGTCTTCGGGGAAGTACATCCAGCAGGTGTTGTCAGAAGAGGTGCCAGTCGGGACGCCTGTCGGGGTGTCTGTCGGGATGTCTGTGCCAATGCCCGAGACCACCACGCCGTTGTGTTCCAGCAGTCTGGAAGCCTCCACCAGCTCCGCCGGCGCGCCGGCCAGCCATTTCTGGACCAGCAGATCCAGGGGCCCGGTGTTCAGCAGGTGGTCATAGGTAATGACCTCGCCTGCGGCGGTGCGCACGGTGCGGGCGGCGGTGTCCAGGGTGACGACGGTCTGCTTGTAGCGGATGCGGTCTTCGATGCGTGCGGCCAGCCGGCGGTAGATCTCGCCAGTGCCGCCGTGCAGGGGAAAGCGGAATTTGTTGTTGGGCCCCCAGCTGACGTCATCCTGCTCCAGAATGATATTTTTGACCACACGTTCCAGATCCACAATGCTGACGCGCTCGCCGATCCACTGCCAGGACATGCGCTCGGCCGGCGTGGCCCAGACCTTGAAGTTGTACGGCCGCATGAACAGGTCGGTCACGCCTTCGCCGAACACGGCGAGCATCCAGTCCTTGAAACTGTCGGGCCGGGTTTCGGGCCGCCGGCCTGGCAGCAGGCCTTCCACGCAGCGCCAGGCCAGCTCCCTGGGCAGGTAGCGGATATTGTTCTGGAAGGGATACGGGATCCAGCCGTCGGCCATGCGCACGCGGGCGATGCGCTCGTGCCAGAGCTGCTCCTCACCCAGGAGGGAGTCCAGGAGCTGGTCGAAATATTTGTAGTGGGAAAATACGACGTGGCCGCCCAGATCCCAGGTAAAGCCGGCCTCGTCGGTGAAGCTGGCCGAGAGGCCCCCGGCGTGGGGCTCGCGCTCCAGGATGAGAAAATCCCGTGCGCCGAGCTCGTGGAGCCGCCAGCCGGCGCCCAGGCCCGTGGGACCCGCGCCGATGATCAGGTGCGATACATGCATAGAACTTCACTCTCCGGGCAGGGCCGTGTGGCATGTTCGGGAGAGCATGGCAAGGGTTTCCAGCTCCCCTGGGGAAAATCGGTGGGCCAGCTTGAAGGCGTCGGGGCGGGGGTCGGCACTGGCGGCATGGCCGCCATGGGCCGGGATGCACAGGGAGTGCTGGCAGGCGCAGGCCGGCCGGCCGTGGCGCAGCGCCAGAACCAGGTCGCGCTCCACGTCGGCCGCAGGGCCTGAGCCAGCGGAAAAAGCCAGATTCCAGCCGCCATCCTCCTGCAGCCGGTCGCCACGGAACAGCCGGCAGCCGCCGGGCATGGTCAGGCAGGGATGCACGCAGGGGCCAAAGATGTCCTCCTCCACTCCCCGCAGGGCAAACGCGGTGGTTTCCAGACGGTCGGGCGATGCCGGCAGGGGAGGGTGGCCGGGATCGAGCCCCAGCGCGCCAAACCGGGTGCCACGGCAGCCCCAGCTGCGGGCGTCCGGCGCGGCGGCCACGGCCTCGGCCAGATGCCCCAGCCAGTCGGGAGGCGGAAGCATGCCGGCATCCAGAAAGATGACCCATTCCGCCGCGCGCACCAGGGGATGCATGACCAGCCAGGTGCGCCCGATGGTCCGCCCCAGGGGCGTGGGCAGCAGCTCCAGGGTTGCATGCCCGGGCACTGGCAGGGACTCCAGGGCGCGTTCAAGGGAATGCCCGCAAAACAGCACCGGATAGGCGGCCTGTTCCTGGGAGGGATGCAGGGCTTCCAGTGTGGCGGCCAGGGCAGAGGCGTTGTCTCCCAGCACGCAGACGAGCGGGAGAAACGATGCGGCCGGGGAAAGACCCGTGATGGATGAACAGTTAGCCATGTTGCGGGGACTCTATCACACAATAGCAGCGCTGCAAAGATGGTCCTGTCTATGTTGTACGGCATGGAAGACGTGCTGGACAGACTGCAGAACCGCTGCTAACAATGCAGATCATAGTATGCATGCTGCCGGCAAGGGATGGAGGAAGGACGTCGTGTTCAATGCGGAAAAGCTCCTGGGCGGTCTGCTTCGGCAGGGGCTCAAGGGAAACGCGCCTGCGGGGGATTTGTTCTCCGCAGGGGGCCTTTTTTCGTCCAAGGCTGCCTTGGGCCTGGGGCTTCTTGGCCTGGCCTGGGAGGCTGCGGAGCATGTCCTGGGGCAGACGCAGGGTGAACCCGGAGAAAGCCTCCAGTCCAGAGGGAGCGTCCAGTCCCGCCCGCCTGTGCCGCCAGCACCATCCGCGCAGGGCCTGCCTCCCGCACCGCCGCCGCCACCGCTGTCACCAGCCCGCCCAAGTGCCCCGCCTGTCTCACCCTCGGCTTTGTCGCCAGACGCTCCTGCCGCTCCGGACCCCGCGGCCGTGGTCTGCCTGCAGGCCATGATCGCCGCCGCCTGGGCCGATGGCAGTCTGGATGGTCAGGAGCGCACCTCCATTTTTCAGGGGCTCGATTCCCTGCAGCTGACTCCGGAGGAAACGGCCTTTCTGCACCGCGAGCTGGCCGCCCCCAAGAGCGCCGCGGAGATTGCGGCCCTGGCCTCCCAGCTCCCGACCTCCGAGGCGGCCCAGGCCGTGTACGCTGCGGCCTGCATGGCCATTGTGGCCGACACCGCCGCCGAGCATGCCTTCTTGGATGAACTGGCAGCCCGCCTGCATCTGGACCCCTCCATCGCCCGCTCCCTGAAGCGGCAATGAGTTGCATTTTTTCCCTGCCACACAAGGAGAACCGCGCATGTCCCTTTGGTATGTGAGCTACGCCGGCAGCCAGGAAGGCCCCATGAGCCTGGTGGAGGCCCGCGCCCGCGCCCGCGAAGACTGCTCCGGCTATGCTTGGCGCGAGGGCTTTGCCGACTGGCTGCCCATGGAGCAGGTGGACGAGCTGATGGCCGACCCTGGCCCGGGCGCGCCGCTCGCCCCGGTGGCACCGCCGCCGCCAGGGATGCACTTTGGCCGCGGGGCGGACAAGGTCGAATACGAGATCAAGGGCGCGGAAATGCAGTTTGTGGAGATTCTGCTCGACCCGGGCGATTCCGTGGTGGCCGAGGCCGGGGCCATGATGTTCAAGGACCCGGCTGTGGACATGCAGGCCATTTTCGGCGATGGCTCCGCCGCGTCCTCCACGGCAGGAGGCAGCAGCGGGTTCATGGGCAAGCTCATGAGCGCGGGCAAGCGCATGCTCACCGGCGAGAGCATGTTCATGACCATTTTTACCAACCGCGGGCACGAGAAAACCGTGGCCGCCTTTGGCGCCCCCTATCCCGGGAACATCATTCCCGTGAATCTGGCCGAGGCCGGCGGGGCGCTCATTTGCCAGAAGGACTGCTTCCTCTGCGCTGCCCGCGGCGTGGCCATCGGGATTTACTTCCAGAAGCGCATCCTGACCGGCCTCTTTGGCGGCGAAGGCTTCATCATGCAAAAGCTGGAGGGCGACGGCATGGCCTTTGTCCATGCTGGTGGCACGGTGGTGTTCCGCGATCTGGCCGCGGGCGAGGTGCTGCACGTGGACACGGGCTGCGTGGTGGCCTTTGATCCGCAGGTGGATTTCGACATCCAGCAGGCTGGCAATATCAAGACGGCGCTCTTTGGCGGCGAAGGCCTGTTCTTTGCCGTGCTGCGCGGGCCGGGCCGGGTCTGGCTGCAGTCCCTGCCGTTCTCGCGGCTGGCCGGCCGCATGCTCCAGGCCGCCCCCCAGCGCGGCGGCTCCCGCGGGGAGGGGTCGGTCCTCGGCTCCATTGGCAACCTGCTGGACGGGGACAACAAACGCTAACACCGGCCGCAACAGAGCCGAAAAACACATAAACGGGAGCCGGCTTGCCAGCTCCCGTTTTTTTGGTGTCCAGCCTCGCGTAGCATTACCACTCCATGGTCCGCTCCACTGCTGCCAGCAGGCCCCGCACATCCGCCGGGAAGACGTGCCCGATGGTACCGATGCGGAATGTGTCTGCATCGCTCACTTTTCCAGGGTAGATCACATAGCCTTCGGCCTTGAGGCACTCGTAAAACCGGCGGAAGTCGTATCCTGGCACCTTGGGCGAATGGAAGGCGGTTATCACCGGCGACTGCAGGGGCCGCGGCAACAGGGGCTGGAATCCCAGGCGCGCCATGCCCTCCACGAGCAGGCGCTGGTTCTCCACATACCGCGCGTGCCGCGCCGCCACGCCGCCCTCGTCCTCCAGTTCGGCCAGCGCCTCGGCAAAGGCGCGCACGGCATGGGTGGGCGAGGTGTAGCGCCATTTGCCGCCCTTGTGCTCCATTTCCAGCCACTGGGCATGCAGATCCAGTGAGAGAGACCGCGCCTGCCCGGCGCAGGCCTCCAGCGGTTCCCGTCGGGCCACCACAAAGCCGAATCCCGGAATGCCCTGGATGCACTTGTTGGCCGAGGAGATGAGAAAATCCGCCTGGATGGAATCCATGGTCATGGGCATACCACCAAAGCTGCTCATGGCGTCTACGATGTAAATCTTGCCGAATTCCTTGACGATCCGTCCGATGTCCGCCACGGGATTGAGCATGCCTGTGGTGGTTTCGCAGTGGACCACGGCCACGTGGGTGATGGCTGGATCATCAGTCAGGGTCTGGCGCAGGCGGGCCTGATCCGGCGGGGTCAACTCGCCATCGTCCTGCACGAGCAGGGAGATGCCCATGCGGGTGGCGATTTGCCCGATGCGCCGGCCATAGGCGCCGTTGGCCAGCACCAGCAGCCGGCCGCCCAGGGGCACGGCCGAGCCGATGACCGACTCCACGCTGAAGGTTCCGCTGCCCTGCATGAGCACGGCAGTGAGGTCTGGCCGCTCCGGTCCGCCGCCGGCCAGGGCGGTCAGGGAAGCGCGGATGGACTGGACGATGTGGTTGTAGTCGTCATCCCAGGTGCACCAGTCGCGAAACAGGGCGGCGCGGACGCGTTTGCTGGTGGAAAGCGGGCCGGGGGTGAGCAGGAGGTAGGGATTGTCCGGGATGCAGTCGAGTTCCATCTGCTTCATAAGAGTGCTCATGGCATTGCTCGCGGGAAGGAAGGTGTGGCGCGTCGGAGCTAGGCGCTGCAGCGGGTCAGGCTCGCCTCAAGGATGTCCAGGGCGCGGGTCAGCTCGGCTTCGGAAATGGTCAGGGGCGGGGCCAGGGTCAGCACCGTGCCGGCGGAGATTTTGAAGGACAGGCCCTGGGTCAGACAATCGTAGAGCACGGCCTCGGCGCGTGCAGCGGTGTCCAGCTCCAGGGCCAGCTGTAGCCCCAGCCCGCGCGCGGCGACCACGCCGGGCAGGCGGCAGGTCATGCCCCGGAGGCGTTCCAACGCCTGTAGGCCCAACGCCCGGCTGCGCGCCACCAGATTGTCTTCGGCGAGGATATCCAGGGTGGCCAGGGCGGCCGCGCAACCCAGGGGACTCTTCTCGTGGGTGTAATGGCCCAGGGCGGCGTGGCCGGCGATGTCCAGGTTGGCGCGGGCCAGCAGGGCGGCCTGGGGAACCACGCCGCCGCCCAGGCCCTTGCCCAGGAGCAGCAGATCCGGGACCGCGCCCCAGTGTTCCCAGCAGAAAAAACGACCGGTGCGGCCCAGGCAGGTGGGGATCTCGTCAAAGATCAGCAGCACGCCGTGGCGGTCACAGATCTCACGCACGGCCGGCCAGTAGCCCGGCGGAGGCGGGGAGACCGTGGTGCAGCGCATGGGCTCGGCGATGAACGCGGCCACGTCGCCTTCATGCTCGAACACGGCCTCCAGATAACGAGCGCAGGCCAGGCCGCAGGTGGCGCAGTCGGCACCGTCAGGATAGTCGCCATGGGGCCGGAGCAGGCAGTGCCGGGGATCCGGCGCGGGCACGTGGCCGCAGTTGGGGAGCAGCGGGCCGACGCCCTGGCGGAAGACAGCCTCCCCGCCCACGGAAATGGCATCCAGGGACGCCCCATGGAACGCGCCCCAGCAGGAGACGAACTTGAAGCGTCCGGTGGCCATGCGGGCCAGCTTGAGGGCCATGCCCACGGCCAGCGCGCCGCCGGGGGCGAGGAGGAGCTTCCAGCGCTCCCCGCGGGGGTCGGCGGCGGCCATCATCCCGGTCAGTCGTTCCGCCAGGGCCACGGCTCCGGCATGAGTGAACCGGCGCGGGCAAAAGGCCAGTGAATCCAGCTGATTTTTGACGGCCTCCAGCACCCGCGGATGGGCATGGCCGACCTGGTGCACGGAATTGCCGTGAAAATCCAACATCTCGCGCCCGTCGTGCGAAATCAGGACGCTGCCTTCCGCCCCGGTCAGCACATCCAGACAGGGGCTGGACAGGGACTGATGCAGAAACGTGGCCGCATCCCGGGCCAACAGCTCCCGCGCGGCGTCGGAGAGCGTGGCTTCCTGCCAGAGAGCGCGGCGGTCCGAGAGGTTCACATCCCCTTCGCTGCGATCAATTTCGGGCGCCTTCATGCCGCGTTCACCCTGTTACGGGCGTTCCCCGGCGGCGAGGCGGCGGGCGATGGCTTCCAGCAGGGGCGGGCAGTCGGCGATGCTTGGGACCGCGTAATGCGCGCCCTGGGCGAGGAAGCGGGCTTCGATGTCAGTCTGGCGGGCGGCGAGCTCCTCGGGGGCGGTCTGCTCCATGGCTGCGAGCTCGGCCAGAGAGAGGCCCAGCTCGTTGCCGGTGCGGGTCAGGGCGATGGTCCACATGCCGGCGTTCAGGCCTTCTTCGACGTCGCTGGGGGTATCGCCGATTTTGACCATGGCTTCCAGGGGATAGACTTCCAGGAGCAGGGCGTTCTTGTAACACATGTAGGGATGCGGCCGGCCGGCGGGGACATCCGTGGAGCAGACGACGAGATCCGGCGTGTAGCCTTGTTCCCGGGCCAGGGGGACGAGGATTTCCATCATTGAGGAAGTATAGCCCGTGGAGGTGCCGATTTTCAGGTCCATGGCCCGGAAGGCGGCCACGGCCTCCAGAAGGCCGGGGATGAGCTGGGCATTGCCGGAGATGGCGGCAACCATCATGGCTTCGGTGTCCTGATAGATGGTCAGGACGTCCTGTTCCGTGGGGCGATGGCCCTTGATTTCGGCAAACCGCTCGGCCACGGCGGGCATGGCCAGCACGGCGCGGACATGGTCGATCTTCTTCAGGCCCATGGGAATGCGGGCTTCGGCCACGCTCACCGGGATATCATGCCGGGCAAAGGCCTGGACAAAGACGTCCATGGGGCCGAGGCAGCCATGGTCCACGGCGGTGCCGGCCCAGTCCAGGATCACGGCTTTCAGGGGGCCAGTGTAAGGGCGGGTCATCATGCGGCTCCGGATTGCCGCAGCGCCCAACGGCGGCTGCGGGCTTGCACGCCCCGGCTGGCCAGGACGTACAGGGTGCGGATGAGGATGTTCACGGCCACCACCAGCATGGCCATGGCCGCGGCGGGGGCGGTGTCCCCGGCGTCGTCCATGTTGGCGATGGCCACGGAGGCCAGGGGCAGGTCGGCGGAATAGAGGAAAATCACCGCAGAAACCGTGGCCATGGAGTTCACGAAATAATACATGCCGATTTCCAGCACCGCCGGCAGGCAGACCGGCAGCGTCACCCGCCAGACGGTGCGGTAGAACGGCACAGCCATGGATTCCGAGACGGCCTCGAATTCCTTGTCCAGCTGCTTCAGGGCCGTGGTGGCCGTGAGGAAGCTGACGGTATAAAAGTGCACCAGATTCGAGAGCACCAGGATGCCCATGGTGCCATACAGGAAATTGAAGGGGTTGGGGATGGTCAGCCCCAGAAGCTGCAGGGTGGGCGCGTTGAAGAAGAAGATGTACGCCAGCCCGATGACCAGCCCCGGCAGGGCCAGGGGAATGATGGACAGGAAATACGCCCCCTGGCGCAATCCCTTGAGCCCGCGTGTTTTTTCGATGAGATAGGCGCTGGCGAAGGTCACACCCGCGCCAACCACGGCCGAGAAGGCGCTCATGCGGATGGAGTTCCACAAGGCCGCGTAGCCTCCGCCGCCCATGCCTTTGAAGGCGAAATGCCCAAGGCCGAGTTCCATGTTGTACGGCCAGACCTTCACCAGGGCGGCCAGCAGGGCGGTGCCGTAAAAACTGAGCAAGAGCAGGGCGATGCCCGCGCAAAAAGCCAGGGCCATGCGGTCCCGCAGCGGGCTGGGCGTGAGCACCAGGGGCGTGGACCGCGCGGCGATTTGCGAGGTCTGGCGGCGCTGGACGATGCGGTCCAGCAGGAATGCCCCCACCGTGGGCAGGAGCAGGACCACGCTGACCACCGCGCCCATGACGAAATTGTGCTGGCCGATGACCTGCTTGTAAATGTCCGTGGCCAGGATGTTGAACCCGCCGCCCACCACCTTGGGCGCGCCGAAGTCCGTGAAGGCCAGGATGAAGCAGACGATGATGGCCGAGAAGAGCCCGTACTTGACGCCGGGCAGGGTCACGGTGGTGAAGGTCCGCCAGGGCGAGGCTCCCATGGAGGCGGCGGCTTCGTAGAGCCGGGCGTCAGTCATGCCCAGGGCCACGGTGAGGATGAGCGCGGCCTGGGGAAAGGCGTACACCGCCTCGGCCAGGACAATACCCGTCTCGCCGTACAGCCCGATATCCAGGCCGGGCAGCAGGCCGAAGAGTCCCTGGGTGACCAGTCCTTTTTTGCCGAACAGATACACCAGGGCAATGCCATTGAGCAGGGTGGGGGCAAAAAGGGGCAGCATGCTCACGGCCTGGAACACGGCCTTGCCCGGCAGGCAGGTGCGGGTCAGGGCGTAGGCATAGGCAAAGCCCAGGGGCACGGCCAGGAGCGTGGTCCAGCAGGCCACGCGGACGGAGTTGCCCAGGGAGTTCCATAACGCAGGGTTGCTGAAATATTCGGCAAAGTTGGCCAGACCGACGAAGCTGCCGTCCTGGGCTTCCAGGCTCTTGCCCAGGAGTTTGGCCAGGGGCAGGACCACCACGGCAGTCATCCACAAGCAGAGCCCGAGGATGCAGGCAATGCGGATCCATTGCTCGGCGTCCACACGCTGCCACAGGTTCGGCCGCGGTGCGGATGGCGCAGGAGCGGCCTGGGATTCCATGGCCAGGGCGGCGTCGTTCATGCCGCGCCCTGTTCCCTGTGGCCGGGGTAGACGTGCAGGCGGTCTGCCGGGAGCTGGACGCGGATGCGATCGGCCTCACGCACGCCCAGCCGGCGGCAGTCGGCCGCGGGGACATCAGCGTGCAGGCTGGCCCATTCGCGTTCCTCGCGGGAAGCTCCGGGCAGCCTGAGGTGCAGGCGGTAGAGGGAGCCGCGGTATTCCAGGCTGTTCACGCGGGCTTCGAAGATATTGTCCCGGCCGGTGTCGGCCTTGCTGGCGGAAGGGGAGGCGTCGGGCGATCTGGCTTCCAGCAGTTTGATGTCCTCGGGGCGGATGGCCACTGTGGCCGCCGCACCCTCGGCCACCGTGGCCAGATCCCCCACCTGCAGCAGCAGGGCCCCGGCGCGCAGCTGGGCGCCGTTTTCCCGCACGGCCTGCGGCAGGAAGTTCATGGCCCCGATGAAGGAGGCCACAAAGGGCGTGGCCGGTTTTTCATAAATTTCGTGTGGCGGTCCTTCCTGGACGAGTTCGCCGTGGTCCATGACCAGGATGCGGTCAGCCATGGTCAGGGCTTCTTCCTGATCGTGGGTGACCATGATGGTGGTCACGCCCAGGCGGGTCTGCAGCTGGCGGATCTCGCTGCGCAACATCACGCGCACCTTGGCGTCCAGGGCCGAGAGGGGCTCGTCCAGGAGCAGCAGGTCCGGGGAAAGGGCCATGGCCCGCGCCAGGGCCACGCGTTGTTGCTGCCCGCCGGAGAGCTGGGCCGGGAACTTGCGGCCCATGCCGGGCAGGCCGACCAGATCCAGCAGGTCCTGCACCCGGCGGGAGAGGGCGGTGCGGTCCATCCTGCGGTTCCGGAGTCCGTAGCCCACGTTTTCTTCGGCCGTGAGGTTGGGGAAGAGGGCATAGGACTGAAAGACGATGCCCACCCGCCGCCGGGAGACGGGCAGGGCGGAGACATCACGATTTTCCACAAAGATGGCGCCCTGGTCCTGACGTTCCAGTCCGGCCACCACGCGCAGGAGTGTGGTCTTGCCGCAGCCGCTGGGACCGAGGATGGACAGGAATTCTCCCTTGCCGGCGGCAAAGCTGACGTCGCGCAGGGCGGTGAAACTGCCGAAACGTTTGGTGACGGCCTCGGCGCGCAGGTAGGGCGAAGCGGACACGGCGGCTCCTTGCGGCACGGATGCCGCCGGCGCGGGCCTGCCCGAGGGGAAGGGGGCAGGCCCGCGCCGGGCTGGTGTGGAGGGTGGATGGTGGAGGTTACTTCTTTTCGCTCTTGCCGTCGTAGCGCTTGGTCCACTCGGCAAGGATGCGGTCGCGGTTCTTGGCGGCCCAGTCAAAGTCGTTCTTGATCATCTGCTTTTCGGGGGCCGCGGGGTAGCCGGCGGGGATGGGCTGGCCGGAGTCGTAAGCAGTGACGGGGTAAACCTTGCCATACAGGCCCATCACGCTCTGGGAGATGGCCCAATCCAGAAAGACCTTGGCCGCGGGCTTGATGGTCTTTTTCTTGACCAGGGCATTGGCTTCCACATCCCAGCCCGAGCCTTCGGCCGGGAACACGGTATCCACGGGTTCGCCCTTCTGCTTCTGGATGATGCCGCGGTAGCCGAAGGACAGGCCAATCACCGTCTCGCCCGCGCCAGCCATCTTGCAGGGCTTGGAGCCGGAGTGGGTGTACTGGGCCATGTTTTCATGCAGGGCATCCAGGTACTTCCAGCCTTCTTCCTCGCCCTTGAGCTGCAGAATGGCCGAGACGGTCAGAAAGCCCGTGCCCGAGGAGGCGGGGTTGGGCATGACCAGCAGGCCCTTGTATTCGGGCTTGATCAGATCGGCAAAGCTCTTGGGAGCGGGCAGCTTCTTGGCTTCGGCCTCGATGGTGTTGACGCAGAAGCCGGTCATCCAGGCCTTGATGCCGACCCAGGCCGGGGGGGTAGCCGTGTCGCGCATGGTGGGGCGGACCTTGTCCAGACCCTGGGGGGCGTAGGGTTCCAGCATGCCGGCCTGCTTGGCGAGCATGAGGGAGGTGGCGGCGGTGCCCCAGACCACGTCGGCCTGCGGATTGTCCTTTTCGGCCAGGAACTTGGCAGTGATGATGCCCGTGGAGTCGCGGACAATCTTCACGGTGATGTCCGGGTGCTTGGCCTTGAAGTCTTCCAGGTAGCCGGGGATCTCGTCATCTTCCAGGGCGGTGTAGACGAGGATTTCCTCGGCCTGGGCCAGGGCGACCAGCCCGAGGGTAAGGCCCAGAGCCAGCATCAGGGCAAGGGTCAGGGGCAGGACGCGACGCGACGAAACGAACATGGCAGGCCTCCGTAAGGCGCAACGTGCGGTGAGCGTGAAGAGTGAGTGGACGAACGGATCGTGTTCCCTTGTGGCAGGTGCGCGTGACAGGCTCGTGTCGCCTTGGTGTCACTCCGGTGACGTGTCGTGCCAGATGCAACGCCAGAAGAGACGAAGTCATGCAATGGTCAAGACGTCACCAAAACGGCCGGCATTCGTCATCGATTCGTCATCCAGCGTGCCTATTGCATCCTTGGCGATGTATGCGCCCCCGCAACGAGCCCCCTGCGTGCTTCCCCCCCGGAGCTGCCATGAAAATCGATCTGCACGTCCATTCCAGATACTCGGACCGCCCCTCCCAATGGGCCCTGCGCAAGCTTGGCGCACCGGAGAGTTTCGTGGACCCCGTTGTAGTCTACGAACTCTGCAAGTTGCGCGGCATGCACAAGGTGACGGTGACCGACCACAACACCCTCGGCGGCAGCCTGGCCATCGCCCATCTGCCGGACACCTTTCTTTCCGAGGAAATCACCGCCCATTTTCCAGAGGATGGCTGCAAGGTGCATGTCCTCTCCTGGAACATCACCGAGGCCCAGCATGAGGACATCCAGAAAGTCCGCCGCAACATCTATGAGCTGACGGCCTATCTGCGTGCCTCGGGCATAGCCCACGCCCTGGCCCATCCCCTTTATGCCGTTAACGACCGGCTGACCATTGCCCACCTGGAAAAGCTGCTGGTGCTCTTCAAAACCTTCGAGGTCAACGGCACCCGCGATGGCATGCAGAACAACAGCGTCAAGGCCATCCTGGCCCTGCTGACCCCGGCGCTGCTCGACGAACTGGCCAACAAACACGACCTGGACCCGCGCTACGACCCCACGGACCACGCCCCCTGGCACAAGCATCTGGTGGGTGGCTCAGATGACCATAGCGGCCTGCACGTGGCCCGGACCTTTACCCAGATCGAAGGCCCGGACACGCTGGAGGCCTTCTTCCTGGGCCTGAAGGCCGGACGCAGCCAGCCCGTAGGCGTGTATTCCAACCCCAAAACACTGGCCCACACCCTGTATGGGATCGGCTATCAATTCTACAAGTCCAAGTCGAATCTGGACAAACTCGTCCACAAGGACCGGTTCCTGACCTTTCTGGATCATTTTCTCGCACCGCTGCCTTCGGCGGCCACGCCCGTGGATGGTCTCTTCCGCAAAACGCGCAACGTATGCCGCGCCGCAGCCAGGACCGTGGCCGGGCTGGGCGGCTTGCGCGAGAAAGGGCCGCCGCGGGAAACCCATGCCCTGATCCGCGCCTTTGCCGAGGAGGAATTCTACGCCCGCACTGGCGGCAAGCCCCTGGAGCCGGTCTGCCGCATGCCCTGGGGCGAGGCAGAAAAGAAGTGGTTCCGTTACGTCAAGGCCACCTCCAACCGGCTGCTCAAACACTATGCCGATGAATTCATGACCCGCGTGGTTAATGCGGATGTGTTCCAGATCTTCCAGGGCCTGGCCTCGGCCGGAACCCTGTACACCATGCTGGCGCCGTACTTTGTGAGCTATTCCGTCTTCACCAAGGACCGCGTTTTCTGCCGCAAGGCCCTGACCCGGTTCAAGGGCGCGGGCGATGCGGGCACGCAGCCGAACATCGCCCATTTTACGGATACCTTTTTCGAAACCAATGGCGTGGCCATGACCCTGCAGGAGCAGGTCCGTCTGGCCCAGGCCACGGGCAAGCGCTACACGGTGATCACCTGCGATCCCGGCTGCACCACCATGCACGATGGCCTCGCCTCCGGTCCCGGTGTGCAGAACTTCAAGCCCATCGGCCGCTACGAGCTGCCCGAGTATCCGGAACTCAAGCTCTTTTACCCGCCGTTCCTGGAAATGTTGGCTTACGTGTACGAGAACGAGTTCACGCACATCCACTCGGCAACTCCAGGCCCCATCGGCGTGGCCGCGCTGCTCATCGCCCGGACTCTCAAGCTGCCCATCTCGGGCACCTACCACACGGCCCTGCCCCAGTACGCCATGACCCTGACCGGCGACGAGAGCATGGAAGACCTGATGTGGAAGGCGATGGTCTGGTATTACAACCAAATGGATAAAGTCTACGTGCCTTCCGCCGCCTTCGGGGAAGAGTTGGGGGCCAAGGGTGTGCATCGGGACAAGATCACCCTCTACCCCCGCGGGGTGGACACCCTGCGCTTCACCCCGGCCAAGCGCAACGGCTTCTTCGACCGCTACGCCGGGCGGCAGCACCCGGAACAGCCCTTGCGGCTGCTCTACGTGGGCCGCATCTCCAAGGAAAAAAATCTCCATCTGCTGACCCAGGCCTGGAAGGCTCTGCTGCAGCGCGAGGGTCTGGCTGCACAGCTGGAACTGGTGCTGGTGGGTGATGGCCCCTACCGCGCCGAGATGGAAGCCGCCATGCAGGGCACGCCCTGCCTCTTTACCGGCATTCTGGAAGGAGACGATCTGGCCGCGGCCTATGCCTCCTCGGATCTCTTTGTCTTCCCCTCCAGCACGGACACCTTCGGCAAGGTGGTGCTGGAAGCCCAGGCCTCGGGACTGCCGGTGATTGTGACCGATCGCGGCGGCCCCCAGGAGAATGTGGAAGATGGCGTCACCGGCCGCATCGTCCAGGCTGGAGACGCCACCGCCCTGGCCACGGCCTTGGTGGAATTGACCGCCGATCCCCAGGCCCTGCGCGCCATGGGCGCCAGCGCCCGCAAGGCCATGGAAGCCCGCTCCTCGGCCAGGGCCTTTGACCAGGCCTTTGCCCTCTACGGCGCCGAGACCTGCATCCACGCATCAGCCCAGGATAAATTCCCGCAATGATCCTCCCTTCCTGCTCCCGCACCGCAGATCCTGCCGTTCGTTCCACCCGTCCCGCCCCACCTGTGCTCTCCACCCTGGCCGCCTTCTGGCGCGGCCGGGTGCCCGGTCAGGTGGTCATCCAGTACACGGACCGCTGCAACGCCGCCTGCGCCCAGTGCGGCATGCGCGTGGACAATGTCTTCCCCCGTTCCACCATGGGGCCGGACGCCGCCCGCCGGCTCATCGACGCCATGGCCGCCCGTGGCGTACAGGCCATCTCCTTTACCGGCGGCGAGCCCCTGCTCTATCTCAAAGACATCCCCGCCCTGGCCGACTACGCCCGGGCCCAGGGCATCCGCTATATCCGCACCGGCACCAACGGCTTCATCTTCCGCAATCACGAAGCTCCTGATTTTCTGGATAAAATTGACCGCGTGGCCGAGACGCTGGCCCGTAGCGCCATCAACACCTTCTGGATCAGTCTGGATTCCGCCGAGGCCGAGGCCCACGAGGGCAACCGGGGCCTGCCCGGCGTGGTGGCCGGCATCCGCAAGGCCCTGCCACGCTTCCATGCCGCCGGCCTGTACCCGGCGGCCAATCTGGGCATCAACCGCAGCACCGGCGGCCTGGGCGCGCGTTACCTGCATCCTGCCCCTCCGGCCGAGTTTCATGCCCATGCCGTGGCCGCCTTTGAGCGATTTTATGATACCGTGGCCGAGCTTGGCTTCACCATGGCCAATGCCTGCTACCCCATGAGCCTGCCCGAAGCCGAGGCCGAAGACGCCGCCGTGTACACGGCCACCTCCGGCGCGGACATGATTCGCTTTACCCCTCAGGAAAAAGTGCAGTTGTTCAAGGCGTTGTACGATGTGATTCCTCGGCGGCGGCACCTGTTGCGCATTTTTTCGCCGCGCGCCTCGCTGCTGGCCCTCATCCGGCAGTACGAACGCGGCGAACGTACGGCCTATCCCTGCCGGGGCGGCATCGACTTCTTTTTTGTGGATGCCAAGGATTTGAACACCTACCCCTGCGGCTACCGTGGGGAGGAGAACCTGGGCAAGTTCTGGGACTTGAAGCTGGAGGATCTGGCGGCTGCGCCGGACTGCACGCGCTGCGACTGGGAATGTTTCCGCGACCCCTCGGAGCTTCTGGGACCGCTGGTGGACGGCCTGCGCCATCCCCTGCGGACCCTGTCCCGCCTGCGGCAGGACCCGGAAATGGCCCGCACCTGGTGGGAGGACCTGCGCTACTACAAGGCCTGCGGCTTCTTCGACGCCACCGTCCCGCCAAACCAGGAGGCACTGGCGGCCTGGAGGCGTGCCGAAGGCAGGTGCGCGGGTGGTTGTCCCTGACAGGTGCAGCAACCTCGATTGCGTATTGTCAGAAACGTGTTTTTCCGGTACAGAGATGTCTGGAATAGTTGTATTTACTGATAGATGTAGGCATCTCGTCTGGCGTTAAACACTGTGACCAAGCGCGTATTGGGGAACCGAGATGAAACATTCAGGAATGCTGTGCCGTGCCATCCTGGCAATCGTGATGGTGTTGGCTTTTGCCAGCGTGGCTCTGGCAAAGCAAGTGGTGATCATGAACGGCACCGACTTTGACATTCACTCCATCATGCTTTCGCCCAGCGAATCCAACAACTGGGGAGAAGACTTGATGGGGGATGATGTGTTGGAGCCAGATGAGGGCGTACAGATTACTATTTCCGGCAGCGCCAATAATTGGGATCTGGCCGCCGTGGACGGTGATGGGACGCAGGTGACTTTCAGCAATCTGGACCTGCGCAAGGTAACCACCGTCACGTTGCATAGTGACGGCTCCGCCACGCTGGAATAGTTCCTCCCTGAACGTGCAAAAGCGCCCCCGGGCCGTGGCAGATCACGGCTCGGGGGCGCTTCCTTATTGACTCGGTGAACGAGGCTCCCTGGGTGATTATTTAATCGTGATCACACCGGAAGGGTCTTCCTTCACCTCAATGCGTTTGCCGGGGCGGCTTGGGGAATCTGACGCGGGCCGGCCGCCATTGATCAGCTGCGTCACATACAAGGACGGCACGGCGAAATTCAGGTTTTGGCCGTCCATCACAAAAAAGGTGGCCAGGCCGATCACCTCCCCGTCGGCATCCAGGATGGGGCCACCCGAGGAGCCGGGGGAGATGGGTGCGGTGATCTGGTAGCGGATGCGCTCCTGCTTGTCCTTGCGCAGGCCGCTGACGATGCCGGGGGAGATGGTCCGCTCCAGCCCCTTGGGGTTGCCGATGGCCAGCACTTCCTCGCCCACGCTGGGGTGCCCGGTTTTGAGGGGCAGAGGCTCGCCGGAAGCGGCCACTTCCAGCAGGGCCAGATCGTTTTCCTTGTCCACGGCGCGCACGCGCTTGACGGGCACGGGCTTTTCCTGTCCGTGGCGCAGCTCAATTCTGCTGGCCCGTTCCACCACGTGATTGTTGGTCACCACCAGATTGTTCTGCACGTAAAAGCCAGAGCCGAGGGACACATCCCGCCCCGCGCTATCCTTGCCCACCACCACAACCACCGAGGGCCCGGAGCGCTGGAAGAGGCTCTGGGCGTCGATGCCATACGCGATGCCGGCAAAAACGCCGAGCAACGCCATCGTGCACAGGAACATGGCCAGATTGGGGCGGTGCAGGCAAGGGGGGGTAGGCATGGTACTCTCCCGTGGTGGACGCCGAAATGCGCCCGGCAGGACCTGGAACAGGACCAGGAACGGGGCATGAGGCGGAATATGGGCGGGCAGGCACGTTGCCACTGCAACGCGCCAATCCACTATACGAAAGAACCCGGTCTGGCGCAACGGCGCCGGCCGGGACAGCACCGGCCGGCGCACTCGCGTCAGGGCTACTGCATCCAGGCCAGCTTGGCCACGGAGGATTTGGTCAGAATTCGGGCTGCCCCGTCGGTAAAATAGGTGAAGGTGATGGTCTGCCCCGTGCCGGCCAGGCGCTGCAAGGTGGCCAGGGCCTTGGTGTTGGCCTCGACGCCGGCCTCGTAATCCAGTTGCCAGACACCCATGGGTGAAGTGAACTGTACGGCGCCATCGGCTTCGAAGACCCGATCCACAGAGGTGGTTGCCGTCAGCTGCTGGGCCAGAACTTCGGCAGGGAGAGGGAATGTCATGGCCAGCCCCACCCCAAGGGTCAGGCTCAGAGTCAGTGTGACGGCGCGGATGGGCCGGGCCGCAAGACGGGAAATGATGCGAGAATGCATGGCGTGCTCCTGAAAAAACCGGATATGCCATCCGGGAAAATGGGGGAGTCTCCCTGGCTGTACCGGTCTGCACCGGGCGGGTCAATGCCCGGCTGTGAAAAAAAGTGCCCTGCGACAGCCCAACTGCTTCGGCCGCCGGGATTTTCCGCCTCCAGGCCTTGCCCTCCGGCGGGTCACGTGCCATCTTTCTGAAGCCGCGCACGCGGCAACGTTTCACGCGCACAAGGACGACGCACATGACACGACGGCAGACCGCACGGTCCATCAGCGCCCGCAAAGGCGGCGAGAGACTGGTCATGCTCACGGCGTATGACGCCCCCACCACCCGCCTGGCCGAAGAGGCCGGTGCAGACATGCTCCTGGTGGGCGACAGCCTGGCCATGGTGGTGCTGGGCCACCCGGACACCCTGAGCGTGACGGTGGAGGAGATGGTGCACCACTGCAAGGCCGTGTGCCGCACGGCCCGCCACGCGCTCGTGGTGGGTGATTTGCCTTTTTTAAGCTACGAGGCCGGCCCGGCACAGGCGCTGGACGCCGCAGGCCGCCTGGTCAAGGAAGGCGGCGTGCGCGCCGTGAAGCTGGAGGGTGGCCGCGAGGTGCTGCCCCAGGTGGAGGCGTTGCTCATGGCCGGGATTCCGGTCATGGGGCATGTGGGGCTTACCCCGCAACGTCTGGCCCGGCTGGGTGGCTTTCGGGTCCAGGGGCGTGACGCGGCAAGCGCGCAGGCCGTGCTGGACGATGCCCTGGCCCTGGCCCGGGCGGGTTGTTTTGCCGTGGTCATGGAGTGCGTGCCTGCCGATCTGGCGCGGATCATCACCGCCGCGTTGCCATGCCCGACCATCGGCATCGGCGCCGGCGCGCATTGTGACGGGCAGGTACTGGTGGTGCATGACGTCCTTGGCCTGCACGAGGGCCTGCGCCCCAGCTTTGTCAAACGCTATGCCGAATTGGGCGTCGCGGCCCGGGAGGCGTTGGGCCGGTATGCCGCCGAGGTCCGCCAGGGGGCATTCCCTGGGCCGGAGCATAGCTTCTCCATGGATTCATTGGTGTTGGAGGGGTTGACCATCGATGGGTTCCCCGTCGGCGCTTCCATTAATGACGTCTCCGGGCAGACAGGGTCGCTGTCGGTGACGGAGTCTGACGCATGAGCATTCAGGAGCGGCCTCCCGGCCCCCCGCCGGCAGGATCGCCGCAGGGGACACCTGCCGCCCCCCCGGGGAGCGCAGTGGACGACCCGCTGGGCCCGTACCGCGCCACACCCATTCATTTGTTCATCTATGACAAAATGCTGCGGGAGCAGCTGCGCCTCATCTTTGCGGCGCTCAAGTTCGAGCAGGTCATTGAGCACTCCCCGGGCAGTGGGTATCTGGAAAGCGTCAAGCTCCTGGCCCAGCTGCTGCTTCAAAAAAACGGGCTTATCCTGGTCAACCCGCCCCAGGCTGCCGTGTCTCAGGGGGGCAAGGTCCGGGTGGCCAAGGACGTCACGGACTTTTTCGCCAGCCTCAAGGTGTTGTTGGGCAAGGCCAGGCGCGAGGAAAAGACCGTGATGGCCAAGTGCGTGCCCGTGTTCCAGGATATTCAGTTCCCGCAAAAACGTGAGCTGACCATCCTGCAGCTGGCCCGCTTTGGCGTTGCCGGCGCGTTCATTCTGAACAAGCAGGAATCGTTGGGCTCCCTTTCGCCTCAGCTTCGCAAAATCCGCATGCAAGAGCAGGTGATGGAGCGCTACCACGAGCTGCGGGAATACCTGCAGGAGTTTTTACCGCAGCTGGAAGAAGCCGGCGAGATGGTGCAGGAACGGCTGGAGGAGATTGAGCTCAGCGAGCGCAAGGCCAAGGCCGATGCCATGTGCCGCGAGGCAGAACGCGCCAGGGACGCCAAGGATTGGGAACGGGCCGTGCTCTGCTACAAACGGGCCATCGACCTGTATCCGCAAGATCCCATCGCCTATCTGGAAAGCGGTCGGGTGTATGTGCGGTTGCGCAAATATCCCAGGGCGTTGCTGCGCTTTGGCCAGGCCGAGGAAGTGGCGGAATTCATGCCCGAGCCGAACAAGGAAATCGGCATGGTCCGCGTGCTGCAAGTCCAGGAACGGCTGGAGCAGGGGGACTCTCCCTCCAGCCCCGAAGTGCTGGAACTGCTCAACGATGCCCTGGCCAACTTTGAAATCGCCTTGCAGAAGGCCCGGCAGATCAAACCCCTGGCGGCCGAAGAAGAAGATGCCAAACGCAGCCGGGAGGTGGTGGCCCGCATTGCCGGCGAGCTCATGAAGCTGGATCTCAAGGCCTCCCTGGGCAAGGGCCACCCGATGGTCAAGTCCCTCGGGGCTCTGGCCCGCGCGGCCATCGAGGACGTGGCCCCGGAAAACGTGGACCAACTGCCCGCGCCGCACCTGATCTTTTTGGGCCTGGCCGCGCTGGATTCACTGCAGTTTGACGAGGCCGAGCGCCTGCTCTTCCGTGCCGCGCAGGACAAGGAATACTTTCAGGAAGCCTGCTCGGAAATCATCTACATGGGCACCGTGGCCCGCAAATCAGCCAATGTGGCCAAGGCCATCGAGATTTATCGCCGACTTCTGCAGCTGGATCCACCCCGCAAGGCTGCCGTGCATTACAATCTGGCGGTGGCGTACTGTGCCGAAAAACGCGACCTGGAAGGCGCAGGGGCCATCGTCCAGGCCCTGTATCTGGACCCCTCCCTGCCGGATGACGAAGCCTTTTACCGCAACGCCCAGCTGCATGAAGTCCTGGCCAGGGCCGTGTCCCTGTTCCAGAATGTGGACAAGCGCGCCCGCCGGGTTGCCGTGCCGGAGCTGGTGCAAAAGGCCGTCTCCCTGCAGGAAGATCTGGAACGGGCCATCCTGGCCGGGGAAGACACCCGCGCCCTGCGGCTCCTGTGGCACATCGCCTCGCAAATGCCCGATTTCATGGAGCGCGAGCTTGTGATGGCCAGCAAGACCCTGACGGAATTCATGCAGCGCCGCGTGCGGCAGTTGCAGGCCTCCAGCAAGGCGGGGTCGCAGTTTTTGGGGAATTTTTTCCAGCGCCAGCTGACCCTGCGCAGCGAGAGCAAGCTGAACAAGCGGCTCATTGCCTTTTTGCGGTATAAAAGCCAGGCCTTGCGGGCAAAAGAGCTGGAGCAGGACGAATCCGCGGCCGCCGGCTGGCTGACCAAGGCCCTCCTGTGCCACCCCGAGATCATCAACACGGCGGAGTTCTACGCCTCCACCTCCATGCTCGCCCTGACCCGGGAGATCAGTACCCGCCTGGGCAGGGTCAAGCCCGAACGCATTGGGTTGATGGCCTGACAGACGGGTCGGCGACGCAACACGGGGCGCCCTGCAGGAGTTCGTCTGCGAGGCGCCCCGTGTGCTGTTCCGCAATGCAACTACGCCCTATGCCCCGGTGCGTTCCTCGATGGGCGTGTAAGCCCGGCGGGTGGGGCCGGTGTATACCTGCCGCGGCCGGTGGATCTTGGCCGGGCCCTGGTATTCTTCATACCAGTGGGCAATCCAGCCCGGCATGCGGCCGATGGCGAACATGACCGGGAACATCTGCACCGGGATGCCCAGGGTGCGCAGGATGATGCCGGAATAGAAGTCCACGTTGGGATACAGCTTGCGTTCCTTGAAGAATTCGTCGTTCAAGGCGGCATCTTCCAACTCCTGGGCCACATGGATGAGCGGGTCGTCCTGTCCCATGTTTTCCAGCAGGTTGTGGGCAGCCTCCTTGAGCACCCGGGCGCGGGGGTCGAAGTTCTTGTAGACCCGGTGGCCGAAGCCCATGAGGCGGATTTCGCGCGTTTTGACCTTTTCCAGGTAGTCCTTGATATCGACCTTGTGGTCCACCAGGTATTGCAGCTGTTGGACCACCGCGGCGTTGGCCCCGCCATGGAGCCGGCCCCAGAGGGCGCAGACGCCGGCCGAGACCGAGGCAAAAAGGTTGGCCTCGGAGGAGCCGACCATGCGCACGGTGGAGCAGGAGCAGTTCTGCTCGTGGTCGGCATGGACGATGAGAAAGAGCGAAAGCGCCCGCACCGCGCCCAGGGGCGGCTCATAGAGCCGGTAGGGCACGGAGAACATCATGTGCAGGAAGTTCGCGCAGTAGTTTTTGTTTGGATTGGGGTAGATGAAGGGCAGCCCCTGGGATTTGCGGTAGGCAAAGGCCGCAATGGTCCGCACCTTGGAAATCACCTTGGCCACGGCGCGAGTGAACTCGTCCTGGTTGGCGATCGTGTAGAGATCCGGATGGTAGCTCCCCAGGGAGTTGATGACCGCCGAAAGGATGGCCATGGGCTCCCCGTTGGATGGGAAGCCATCGAAATGATGCAGCAAATCCTCGTGCAGGAGTTCTTGCTCCCGCAGCATGTTGCGGAAGGTGTCCAGCTCCACGGCGGTAGGCAGGCGGCCGAAGATCAGCAGCATGGCCGTTTCGATGAAGGAACTCTTGTCCACGAGTTCTTCAATGTCGTAGCCACGATACCGCAGGATGCCCTGCTCGCCGTCCACGAAGGAAATGGTACTCTGGCAGGAGCCGGTGTTGCCGTATCCGTGGTCGAGCGTGATATAGCCGGTTTTGGAGCGCAGGGAAGAAATGTCGATGGCTTTTTCGCCTTCGCTGCCTTCCACCACCGGGAACTCATAGTGCTGGCCGTCGAGAATAATGGTGGCCGTGCGTGCGGATGTGGTGATTTTGTCCTCGGACAACGTCAGGACTCCTCTGTGCGCAGCGTGCGGCTGCGGTGCTATGGTCGGAAAAAACCGCGCAGGGTGAGGCCTTGGCAGACCGCACCATATGCAATAACATGGCCTGTTGTCCAGCCGGCTGCCCTTGCCCTGACGGGACAGCCGAGACGGCCGTGCGAGGCCTGCAGCCAGGGGCTGGGAACTCGCGCCAACGACGCATCCCGTGGGCTCTCCCGCGGTATTTTGCGGGATTTTGGCTTGCCGTGAACGCGGACTAATTGCACTGCGGCGCAAACTGTCGTACCGTTGTGTATTGCCACGTGTGGCCGCGTGTCGCCCGGCGTGCCCGGCCTGAAAGGGGGCGCACCCCTGTTCGCCCGATTCGCCCTGTTCACAGGAAGAGAGGTAACCGTCCGCCAGCGCGATGGGTCAGCAGAGTGGCAGCACAGTGCAAACAGGTTACCCTGGGCCGCGCACCAAGACCGCGGGCCACGGCAATCAGGGGGCAGGGACAGTCATGGGGGGCAACGAGTTCCAGAGGGGGACACACACCATCATGCCGCGTTACAAGGCTTTTGTCACCGCATCCAGAAGGAGCCGCGAGGTGTCCGGCGGGCTCCGTCAGGCGGAACGCAAGGTCTTCCATTTTCAGTTGGAAGCGGAATCCCTGCGCGAGGCCCAACGCCTGGTCAGACAGCGTTTTGTGCAGGAGCACAGCAGTGCGGATGACGACTGGCTGCCTGAACAAGTGGAAGTGATTCCTCTGGAAGAATAACCACCTGGCCCGCGTTGGCAGGCACCTCGGCCGGAGTATTCTCGCCACGGTCGGGCACAGAGCTGGAAAGCCCAGGCGGCGTGCCCGCGTCGTATCCGCAGCAGGATCACCGTCCGGCGTTCGAGGGGGAGGTCAGCACCCGCGCCGTGCAGAGCACGGGTGGCGCTGCCTGCCGGCCCCGGAAATTCACCAGGATCATACCGGCAAACTTCGGCCCGGTGTAAAACTCCACCCGATAGATCGCCCCGTCTTCATCCACGGAAAAACGGTTTTGGATATCGGTCCTTTTCAGCAGCGTGCCGTCCTCGCTTTCCTTGCCGGAAGCGGGTGAATAGCCGATAACATTGACTCGCACGCCGGGCGTGGGCTCCACCAGGAAGGCCTCCCGCACGCCCACCATCTGCCCCACGCCCACCATCTGACGCTGGCCGTCAATGCGCAACGGCACGGCTTGCAGGGTGTGATCAAACTCAAAATACTCCGGACGCAGGCGGGTGAGCAGCCTGTTGCCATGGTAGACGGTATACGTATCGCCGCCACCCACGACGGTGACCAGCGGGTTGGACGCCGCAAAGGGCATGTCCGAATCTTTTTTTATGGGGAAGTAGTTGAGCTGACTGCGGATATTTTCCAAATCCAGGAAGATGCGATTGTCGTAAAAGGCAACGCTCACCCCTTCATTGATCACGCGTTCCACATTGGCCGGGGTAAGTTCAAAATCTCGCGTATAGCCAATACCCATGCGGCGCATGAAGGCTTCCAGAGCCAGGAGATGGTAATAGGTCCGCTGGGCGGCAGGCAGATCCTTGCTGGCCTCAATGCCATAAGCCGGCTTGCCATTGGTGATGGCGAAGTAGGTGAGGGTTTTTTCCATCTCCGTATCGCCCAGGCGCGTCTCCGTGTTTTTGACATGGTAAACATGCAGGGCATTGAGGAGCTTGCTGTTGATTTGTGCAGCCACGTGCCGGGCGGTGACGCCGAGGTTGCCGGGATGGTTCTGGCTTGGGCAGTTGTCCAGTTCTTCCTGGTCGATGATCACGCTTTGGCCCCAACGAGCTGGGTTGAGCATGCTGTTGATGGGCGTGGGGCGGTAGAACCCGCTGCCATCGTGCAGGTTGAGCACCAGATCCACCTCGGGGGCGAGGATGGTGTTTTTGATGGAGGTGATGGTTTTGTAATCCGGGTCGTCCGGGGCCAGGCTGGCGAACTTGCGGTTCATGTCCCCATGAAACCCGCGCGTGGAAAGGACAATACTGGGGAAACTGAGATTTGGCGCCACCCAGACGTTGCCTTTGGTAAAGCGGTAGCGCGTGGTCAGCAGGGAGGCGGCGGTAAAGCCGCCGGGCTCGTCGCCCTGAATGCCGCCCACCACCAGCAAGGTCGGGCCCTCGCCCGTGCCCATGCGGTGCATGGTGTAATCCAGGGGGCCCAACGGGTCGGCATGAGAGGGCGCTGCCGTGCTCAGGCACAGGCAGACCGTCATCACAAGGCACAACCAAGCGGTGGTCCACAGTCTGCAGTGCAAAATCGGCACGCGTTCGCCCCTTCTGTCCTCTTTTGGTTCCCGGATAATTTGAACTGTCAGCACGCACGGTTGCGTGACGCAATGCGCACAGCCCCGGTGCTGCATGGGGGAGAACTTAGCCCACTTTGCCCGGAAATGAAAGGCCCGCCCCCGGCCTGGGTGCCCGGAAAACGGAGCGTGAAAAAAAACTCGAAAATGTGCTTGACGATCGACGACGGTTTGCATAGAAAGCATCTCTCCGTTGGGCGACTCCGCACATGAGACGCACCACGGCAGTGCATTCCCCGGTAGCTCAATCGGCAGAGCGGGTGGCTGTTAACCACTAGGTTGGCGGTTCGAGTCCGTCCCGGGGAGCCAAAATTCAATCCGCTGATTTCAGCGGTTCTTGTTTAACACGAGACCCCGTGGGGTGATCCCCTCGGGGTCTCGTCGTTTCCGGCGTGTCCACGCCGACTTACGCCCTCCCGCACATTTACCTTGATTCTCCGTTTCGAAGCCCGCAGTCCGGGGGCCGGGTGCAACCCTGGGGGTTGCGGGCGCTCACCGAAAATGTCCCTTCCGAATTCTCTCGTTCTCCGTTTTTCGAGTCGCCTTGTTTAACAGCCCCGTTGCATCCTTGCACCCTCTTCGACATTTCGAACTCCCCTCCGGTAGGTATCTGCCGAAAGCCGGACCAGTGGGTCCGGCGCAAGCGGATTACCAGACAGCGGAAACAGCCGTGAGATCGGAGACCGTTGTGGGTGCCGGCGACATCGCCTTCAGGCGGTGTCGAACGGGCTCCAACGGCCTTCTCGATGACCGGCCTATCCAGTCCCGCGGCATCCATGACGGAAACCTTCCGCGGCCTCCCGCAAAAGGAGGACCGGATGCCGGCCAACGAACACGTCCCAATCTCTCTCGACGAGGTGATATCGGAGATCGCTACGATCCTTGCCCGGGGTTACATGCGCCATCGAAACGGACGCCGAATCGCCCCAGATTCCGGCAGTGGGGCAGAGCATGTGGCGCAAGTTGAAGAATCTGAGGCGTTTACGGAGAAACGCCTTGATATTCCGGGCCACCGAAGCCTTCATTCATTCACGAGTTAACGCCCTGAGATTGCGGTGCGGACGGGCCGCCCGCGGGGCGAAGCCCATGAACCAAGGAGGTTTCGGATGGAAGCAACAACGTATCAAGAGGTCCAAGGGCTCTCCCGGATGACCGTCGGAGAACTCCGGGACAAATACCTCGAGGTCTTTGGGGAAGAGACCCGCTCCTACCACAAGGAGTTTCTTCGCAAGCGAATCGCCTGGCGAATCCAGGCGCTGGCGGAGGGTGACCTTTCGGAGCGGGCCCGGCGCAGGGCTGAGGAACTGGCCAATGACGCCGACCTGAGAACGCGGTCTCCGCGTGATCCGGTCGCCTCGGGTTCCGCCGAGGTCAAAGCGAGAACGGCGACCAGCCGCATATCCCCGTCGCACGACCCGAGGCTGCCGCTGCCCGGAACTCTGCTCGCCCGCGAGTTCCAAGGCCGCGACATTGTGGTCAAGGTCCTCGACAACGGCTTCGAGTTCGACGGCCGACGGTACAAGTCCCTCTCAGTCATCGCCCAGGAGGTCACCGGGAGCAAGTGGAACGGGTTCCTCTTCTTCGGTATCGCCGATGCCGCGGCCAAAGGCGGGAGCCGCAAACCCGAGAGAGGAGGAACGAATGAGCAAAAACAATAACCGCGGCCGGGGAGAGGCCTTGGAGTCGGCATCACGAACCAACGGGACCATCCGTTGCGCCATCTACACCCGCAAATCCACTGACGAGGGGCTGGAGCAGGAGTTCAACAGCCTCGACGCCCAGCGGGAATCCGCTGAAGCCTATATCGCGAGCCAACGACACGAGGGGTGGGTGTGTATCCCGGATCGTTTCGACGACGGCGGCTTCACCGGCGGCAACATGGAGCGGCCCGCCCTCAAGCGGCTCTTCGCCGGCATCGAGGCGGGCGGAATTGATTGCGTGGTGGTCTACAAGGTGGACCGGCTGAGCCGGTCCCTCCTGGACTTCGCCCGCATGATGGAGCTTTTCGACAAGCACTCCGTGAGCTTCGTCTCGGTCACCCAGCAGTTCAATACGACCAGCTCCATGGGGCGGCTCACCTTGAACATCCTTTTGTCCTTTGCCCAGTTCGAGCGGGAGATCATCTCGGAGCGCACCCGCGACAAGATGTCCGCCGCGCGGCGCAAGGGCAAGTGGGTCGGCGGGATGCCGGTTCTCGGGTATGACGTGGACCCGAAAGGCGGAAAGCTGATCGTCAACGAAGACGAAGCTGCACAGGTCCGGGGAATGTACCAGCTTTACCTGGAGTACAAAGCCTTGATCCCAGTCGTTCAGGAAATCGAACGGCGCGGCTGGAAAAACAAGCGGTGGACCACCAAGAAGGGCCAGGAGCGCGGCGGAAAGCCTTTCACCAAGAACAGCCTCTTCCGGCTCCTGACCAACATGATTTACACCGGCAAGGTCGACTACAAAGGAACCATCTATAACGGCGAACACATTGAGATCGTTGACATCGATCTTTGGCAGCAGGTGCAGGATGCTTTACGGCGGAACGGCAGCACCGGCGGCAAGGAGGTGCGCAACAAGTACGGAGCCCTCCTGAAGGGGCTTCTCTACTGCGCTCCCTGCGGCACAGGGATGGTGCATACCTACACGGCAAAGGACAACGGCAAACGGTATCGCTATTACGTCTGCCTGAACGCCCAGCAACGAGGCTGGGCGTCTTGTCCGACCAAGTCGCTCAATGCGCACGAGATCGAAACCGCGGTGGTCGAACACATTCGTGGCATAGGCAGGAATGAGGAAATCATCGCAGCGACGGCTGCGAAGATTCGGGAAGAGAGCGGCAAGCGCATGGCGGAACTGGAGACCGAACAACGCGGCCACGAGCATGAACTCAAACGGCTGCACACCAGAGTCCAGAAGCTGGTGAGCGAGTCCTTCACCGCCGCCTCGAACGGAGGGGCGGCCATGGACCAGCTCGCCGACCTTCAGGATCGGATTCGAACCATAGAACAGCGGATGACCACCATACGCGAAGCAGTCATCACCATCCAGAGAGAAACCATTAACGAAGGGGACATGGCCCGGGCGCTTGCGGTCTTCGACCCGGTCTGGGAGTCGCTGTCTCCCCGAGAACAATCAAGGATCGTCCGACTCCTCGTCGAGCGCGTCGGGTATGACGGGCGGGACGGCAGAGTGACCGTGACCTTCCGCTCACCGGGAGTCAAGGCGCTGTGCAGCGAGGCCGACATCCGCAATCGGGAGGTGTCCGTATGAAAAATACCGCGTCCGACGGAATCGGGCTGAGCCGGTTGGAGATCTCCTTCAGCTTCAAACCCAAGAACAGGAGAAAGAGCGACAACCATCTCCGCGAGGAAGACCGAAGCATCGAGCCGGGGAATCTGCCCCGCGTCTCGAAGCTGATGGCTTTGGCGATCCGCTTCGACAGACTGGTCCGGCGCGGCGAGGTGCGGGACTACGCTGATCTGGCCAGACTCGGTTATGTGACGCGCGCACGCATCACCCAGATCATGAACCTGCTCAACCTGGCTCCTGACATCCAGGAGGCGATTCTCTTCCTGCCCCGGACGGTCAAGGGGCGTGACCAGATTCGGGAGAAAGAGGTTCGTCCCATCGCCGCCGTTGCTCACTGGTCACGTCAACGAAAGATGTGGGCAAGGCTGACCGCCGAGCGGATGAGCTGACGATCCGCTCAGGGCAACCAGCAGCTTCATTATGCCCGGGTCCGACCACCGGTCCTTCTTCTCATCCCCGCCGGCAATTCACCAACCCCCCTGATTCACGTACATTATTTCTATTGACCTGATGCCTATCAGGTCATATAATATCAGCCTGTAATGTGGCCGTAGTTTGCCCTGACCGGGCCCTGCGGCCATTGGCGTTCATAAGTAAGCCATTTGGATGGTTGAGGATACACATGAGTCAAAGACCGCGAGGCAGACGCCCCGTTCAGGAAATAACAGAGCCGCAACGCCGTACATTGAAGGAAATCCGCCACTTCACGAACCGGCGGGGGTTCCCCCCGACCATGAAGGAACTCGCGGACATCCTCGGAATATCGCATGCCAGCGCCCACGGCCAAGTGAGCCAGCTCGTGCGGAAGGGCTATCTGAAGCGGGAGGCGAGAAAGGCCCGCGGCATCGTCATCTTGCGCGATCCGGAGGATGACGTTCCGGATCTGGTGGCCGTCCCCATCGTCGGCCGGGTGGCGGCCGGCCAGCCCATCTTGGCCGAGGAAAACATCGTCGGCGAGCTGCTGGTCGAAGGCGGGATCGCCCGCTCGGGTCGGTGTTTCGCCCTCGAGGTGACAGGCGACAGCATGGTGGACGCCGGAATCCGAGATCGCGACCTGGTGGTGGTGCGCGAGCAAGCCGTGGCGGAGAACGGCGATATTGTGGTTGCCCTATTGGAAGACGAAGCCACAGTGAAACGGCTTTTCATCCGTGACGAGAAAATCGAACTGAGACCGGAGAACCCGAACCATCGACCGATCCCGGTGGGACCCGACGACGGGCTCCGCATCCTCGGCAAGGTTGTCGCCGTCAGGCGGCCCGGCTCGAACACTCAAACGCCGGGGACGGCCTGGCAATAAGAAGCAAGGAGGAAATAACGAATGGCGACGTACAATCTCAGGCGTTTTGCCCATGCCGACGGTCTCAAGGCCATCGCGCGTGAGCATCTATTGGCTCTGCTGAACCCTCACAAGCCCTACTTCGATGGCCGAGGATTGACGTTACCGCCGCCGTCCGCCTCCGACGGCATCGATTACGACCAACTCGTCAACGTGCTCATGAACCCGGATACGGACACGCCGAAGGGACTGATAGACGCCCTCTACTTCGTGCACGAGATGGCCACGCCGGAAGCCATGGACGTCCTCCTCCAGGAAGCGGAGAACAACGGGATATCCCTCAACGGGAACCCGGACCCCACCGCGGCTGACGTGGCCGTCCAAATCTATCTCCAGAACAAGGAACTCTTGGAGCGCAAACACGCCGAGCAGTATCTCATGAAGCCCCGGTCCTTCGAGTATTTTCAGACTGATACACATCCGATCCCCAAGTTCAAACCACCGACAGCGAAAGCGCTCGTGGCTCTGGAGAAGGACCTCGACGATTGGTTCGAGAAGAAGAAGCGCGGACGGGGATCGAAGGTCTTCGTTTACCCCAAGAAGGATTCCGTGTGGTTTCTGGTGCGCCACGGTGATCCGTTGCGGCGCGAAGGCAGCCTCGACGGCGGTCAGGCTTCGAGCGTCTTCTACCGTCCCGAAAAATACGATGTGCTGGTTTACGAACCGACCATCGGCGAGATTCGGATGCATGCTTGCGGAAAAGGGGAAAAGGACCTCTTCCGCCGGCAGTTCGGCCGCCATGTGTTCAGCAAGGAGGATTTCTTCCCTGAGACCGGCAAATACACGCTCGAGCCGCTTCGAAACGGCGGAGACACATCCATCGTCTGCACCGACGTGGACGGCATGGAATGGGTTCGCCTAAAGGAGATTCAGTTCTTCTGGGGCGGCTCCGAAAAGGAGATCGAGATACGTAAGGCCAACGACGTGTTCGCCGCCTATGCCGGCCGCGGCCGCGCCATGCCCCAGAAGGCACGAATCATCCGGGCGAGCTTTCAGGTGAAATTCACCGACTCCAAGACGGCCAGGACCGTGACCATTCGGCCTTCGAACGTAGCGCAGTACACCAGGGACAGTGACGCCGCCGTTGTCGAAGACTGGCTCACGAAACGCGGGTTCATCCTTGCCGAGCAGGAAGACGATGAGGAATAGACCGACCGGATTCTGGCAGGCACTCGAAACCGTCCCCGGCGCGGCCGCGGTGGATGCCGAGTGGAAAGCCCGGTTCGGGAACGATTATGGGACGGCGAAGGCCTTCCTTCGTCCGAACGGCAAACTGGCATCTTCATATCCGTGCATGGTTCAACGCGGCTGCGGTTGTGAGCACGAAGTGGTCGTGCACGATTCAGAGGATATCGTTGCTGTCTGCAGGTGCGAACGTGGATGCGAGACCTTTGCCCTGCAACGATCCGACATAGTGGTCTGTGAGCTGGATCGTCCGGCCCTCGACACGGCGCTCGCCAAGGTCTTCGGCCTGATCGAAGAAACCGACGCGGAAACCGACCTCCCCGGAACGACGCGCATCGGCGTTTACTCTCCATATGCCGGATACCGTTTCCCGGTCTACCTGGCCATCCAGATTGAGCCCGACGATTTCAGCGAGACAGTGGATGGTCTCCTGGGGAGGAATGGCATGCCGTTCATTCTCTTGTCTCCTACGCGGGAACTCTGCTCCGCGAAGACGGAGAAGCGCCTGACCGACAAGCGGTCGGGCTTCGTGTCCCTGTCGGAAAGCGTTGCCATCGGTGACAAGCGACAACTTCGGCTCCTTCGTCCACTTGATGAAATCCTGATGCAATTCCGCGGGGTCAATCTTCCGCCTCCAAAGGACGATGGTGCCACAGCCTTTTTCCCTACACCGCCGGATGCGTCATGGGGAGACGTGTCGATCCGCTTCAAGGACGGGCATACCGTCTCGGTCAAAGTCAAAACGGCCGGAGGCGTGTTCAATTACACGCAGATGGGCATGGCCAATAAGAAGAATGGGAACCCCACCGTTCAATGGGAGTTGCTCAAGGTATTCGCTGATGAACGTGGAGTATTGGACTGGAGCAGCAACAAGGCCCACAGACGCAACCAGAAACGCCGCGAGCTTCTCGCCGCCGACCTACGCGACTTTTTCCGCATCGAAGGCGATCCCTTCCGCCTGACGGATGACGGAAAAGGTTGGCAGGCACGCTTCCTCATCTCCCCCGACGAATAGCCTATCTTCCGGCCCAGCGAATTTTCGCTGGGCATCCGGAAAAAAAAGTCAAAAGAAGTTTCCCCTCCGTAGCTCAGGCATCCACCTGAAATCTCTGCATTTTCCTGGCAATCGCCATCGACGCGCCGGGCCGTCCCGCCCCTCCCATCGAAATTTCGCCAAAGAGGGGTGACGGTCCGGCGAGACCCTCACCCTGGAAGAAACGCCCGGATGATCCGGGTGAGCGCCCCCTGGGAGGTCCATTCGCCGGACCCGCCTCTCAGGGGGCTTTTCGTTGATGCGCCCAAGTGCGTGAAAGGAGGTCCGGTATGACGGATGTTGTGACAAAGGCGGCCCTGACTCCTGCCAGGAAACGCCTGGTCGAGCTGATGCAGGAGGTCAACTACGGACGGATCGAGGGACTGCGCGTCCAAAACGGCGAGCCGGTCTTCGATCCTCCGCCCACCGTGCTGCGGCTGTTTTTGTTCGGCAAGGACAACGGGCCGAACGAATCCCGCGGCAACGACGGCTTCGCCCTGAAAAAGAAGGTGGCGGAGCTGTTCGAGGTCTTCGACCGGGAGCGCTCGCTCTCGATCCAGGAACTCATGATCGACAACGGATTGCCCGTCCGCATGACCGTGGCGGACGCGGTCCGGGTCTGATTCAGACCCGGCCATAGAGCACGGTCCATCACCAGACAACAGACTGGCCGCAGAGCGGAGGTCGTTGTGGGTGTCGCCGATACCGGCGTACTCGCAACTCCTCCGCTCGCTTCGTTTAGAGCGGTCGTCCCGGCATAGGTCGACACCCACACGAGCTCCTCCTCGGCCCCGAGGAGGCTCAGATGGGTTTCGACAAACGCTACGAAGGAATCGACGAGTATGCCGTTCAGATCATCAAGTACAAGGCAAGACAACTGGTCGGACGGGTGGGCTTCACCGAGTCCGACCGCGATGACCTGGAGCAGGAGATGTTGATGGACCTGCTCCAACGCCTGCCCAAGTACAACCCCGACCGCGCCCAACGCAACACCTTCATCGCCCGTGTGGTGGAACATAAGATCGCCACCATCATCGAGGCGAGGAAGGCCGGACTGCGGGATTACCGGCTCTGCAATTGTTCGCTCAATGACCGCTTGGAAGACGAGGAAGGCGGCTCCGTCGAGCGTATGGAGACCATCGATCAGGAGGATTACCTGCGCCGCACGGGCAGACTTTCACGCCCTGCCTCCGAGTTGCGCGATCTCTCCCTCGACGTTCGCAAAGCAATCGAGAAGCTTCCGCCCGAGCTGCGCGAACTGTGCCGGCGTCTCGACACCGACACGGTTACGGAGATCTCCCGCGACACCGGGATTCCGCGAGGGACGATCTACGAGTCCATCAAGAAGCTGCGAGCGATCTTCGAGGACGCCGGACTGAGGGACTACCTCTGATCATCCGACGGTCCGGGTCCGCCTCCGGTAGGTAATGAGCGGGTCGGATGCACGGAAGGCGTCCGAGAGGTCGCCGAAAGCATCCGGCCCGGGCGCGCCCTCCAACGGACCTTACTGAACGGGATGGAGGCAAGATCATGAACCGAGAACTTTACCGATACAACTTCGACTCCAAGGTCCCGATCCGGGACATCGAGGAGTCCCTGCTCCTGGCGGTGCTCGCCGCCGAGAGCCTTCACGGCCGGTCGCTGGTTCGGTTGGACGCGTCTTTCTGCCTGGATTCGCACAAGCGCTCCTGCGTCGTGGATGCTGCGACCGAGGTCGGCCGCGCCATCGCCCGCATCTTCACCGGCTTCCTCACCCGAGAGTTCGGGGAAGAGGCTTTCAAAGTCGAACGTGTTGGTGACGGCCCAGCGATCAGCCCCGAACTCAAAGCCACTGGGGCCGCCTGATGGAAGCGAAGACGACCACCACCTATTCGATGTGGAGCCTGTTCCGCAACTGCCGCAAGGCATGCGAGTGGCGCTACATCCAGGAACTGGTTCCCCTGGAACGGGACCACAACCTGGCCTTCGGCACGGTGATCCACAAGTGCCTGGAGATGTGGCACAGCAGCAGGGACCTGGGGCCCGTCCTCGATTTCATCGACCGGACCTATCCCAACCGCGCGCAGGAGGAAGAGCAGAAGCGGGACTGGCACCTGGCCGCAGCGATGATGAAAGGCTACGCGGCCTGCTATGCGAGCGAGGAATTCGATGTCGTCGCCCTCGAAAAGACCTTCGAGGGGAGCATCGTCAACCCGGCCACCGGCGCTTCATCCCGAAGCTTCGTGCTGGCGGGAAAGGTGGACGGCGTCGTCAGGATCGGCGACGAGCATTTCCTGATCGAGCACAAGACCGCCTCGCAGGTGGACGCGGACTACCTGGAGCGGCTCTGGACCGACTTCCAGATCGTCCTCTACTCCCGCTATGTGGAACAGACGCTTGGCATCCGCATCGCGGGTGTCCTCTACAACATCCTGGTCAAGGCCCGTCTGCAACAGGGACGCGGGGAAACCGAGGCCGAGTTCGAGGCGCGGCGGGCCGATCTGATCGCCAAATCCAAGACCGGCAAGAGCAGTGCCAAACGCAGGCTGCCGGAAAGCGACGACGAGTTTCAGGCGCGGCTGGCCGCCAAGTACACCGAGCCGGGCATGTTCCACCGGGAGATGCTTTATCTCTCCCGTGACCGGTTCGAGACCCTGCAGTCCGAACTCTGGGAACTGACCCAGGCCTTTCTCGACGCGCGCCGTCGCGGCGTCTTCTACCAGAACACCGCCTTCTGTTTCCACTACCACCGTCCGTGCGCCTACTTCCCGCTCTGCCGCGCCGACGGCAGCACCAACGTCATCGAGAACTTTTACCGCAAAGTCCCCCCGCACGAAGAGCTGCGGGACGAGACCTCGTTCGAAGAGGCTTCGGCTTTTTGAGGACCCCATAGAAAAGGAGAACCGACATGTTGCCTACGAAGAAAAGTCCCCCCAAGCAGGATTACGCCGATCTCACGGTGCTGGTATACGGCCCGAGCAAGATCGGCAAATCGACCTGGTGTTCCCGGTCCGAAGGCGCGCTGTTTCTCGCCACCGAACCGGGGCTGAATTCGCTGGATGTCTTTCAAGTCCCCATCAGGAGCTGGGAAGAGTTGCTCGCCGCCTGCGGCGAGATCGCCGAGGGGAAACATCCTTACAAGACCGTCATTCTCGACACGGTCGACAACGCCTACCGGATGTGCAGCGATTACATCTGCACGAAGTTCAAGATCGAACACGAGTCCGATCTCGGCTACGGCAAGGGCTGGGCGCTGATCAACAACGAGTTCCATCGTGTCCTGACCAAACTGGCCTTCCTGCCCTACGGCCTCTTCCTGGTATCCCACTCCCAGGAAAAGGAAATCGAGACGCGGACCGGCAAGTACATCCGCATTATCCCGACGCTCCCCGACAAAGCCCGCAAGATCGTGCTGGGCATGGTCGACCTGATCCTCTTCTGCGATCTGGAAGTGACGAGCGACGAGAGCGGAAAACCGGTCTACCGCCGCGTCATGCGAACCAAGCCCAGCCCCCACTACGAGGCGGGCGACCGCACGGGAAGGCTTCCCGAAACCATCGACCTCAATTTCCAGGCTTTCATTGAAGCGTTCAACAGGCCGGCGGCCGCGCCGAGGGCGAGTGCCCCGCGGTCGGTGCCGGCACCGGGGGACGGGCAGGACAAGAAGCCCGCACCCGCCGGTAAATAAACCCCATAGATGGAGGAACAGACCATGCAGAACGAAGACTACGGACATTTTGATCAGCCCCGCGGCACCGAGGACATCGACCTCGCACAGTTCGACGACGATTTCGAACATGCCGAGGTCGAGGAACGCGAGTTCGAGACCATCCCGGACGGCAAGTACCAGGTAAACGTCGAGCGGGTGGAACTGACCCGGGCCCAGACCTCGGGAAATCCCATGCTCAAGTGGACGCTGCGAATCCTCGCCCCGAAGTTCCGGGGAAGACTCCTGTGGCGCAACAACGTCATGGCCACCCGCGAGAACATCAAGTGGCTCAAGACGGACCTGCACACCTGCGGGTTGGATCTGGACAAGCTCTCCGAGCTTCCGGCCAACCTGGAGAAGCTCATCAACGTCAAGCTCGAGATCACCAAGCGCACGCGCGGCGAGAACGAGAACGTCTACATCAACCGGCGCATCGTGCTCGAAGACGGCGGAGACGAATACGACTCGGCGGCTCGCAACGCCCTGGCCCCGTTCTGACGTGAACCGGGTCACCGTCGTCGTCGACACGCGGGAGCAGGAACCCTACGCCTTTGAATCCGGTTGCACGGAGGTCGTCCGCCGCGCCCTCCCCGCCGGGGATTACTCCGTCGAAGGACATGAGGATTCCGTGGCGGTGGAGCGAAAGACCCTCGAGGATTTCGTCTCCACCGTCATCCGATCTCGAAAGCGGTTCACAAAGGAACTGCGCCGCCTCTCCGAATACGACGCCGCGTGCGTCGTGGTGGAAGCGGATCTCCGGGACATCCTCGGAGGCCGCTACCGCTCCGGAGCGCATCCCAACGCCGTCCTGGGCGCACTGCTTTCCATCGTCGTCGACTTCGGCATCCCGGTGTTTTTCTGCTCCGACCGGCAGGCTACCTGCCGGTTCGTGGAGGAATTTCTACACAGGTATCACCGGAAGGTATCGAGACGATGCGAACAAGATCAAACAACCAATCCGTAACCGTCCGCGGCCGCGTCGAGACGGTCTTTTGCGCCGGGCCGCGGTTTTCCGCAGGCCGCCTCAGGACGGCAGACGGCGACGAGGTGCAGTTCGCCGGAAGGCTCTTCGCCCGTGAGAACGAACCGGTTGTGCTGAACGGCCGCTGGGTGACACACCCGAAGTACGGCCGACAATTCGAGGTTGAGGGTATGGAATACGACCTCGATCTGGACGCCGACGGTCTCGCCAACTACCTGGCCAACCACCCGGAGATGAAAGGCATCGGCCCGGTCAAGGCCCGTCTGATCGCCGACCGCTTCGGTCATGATTTCGACCGGATCATCACCGACGATCCCGGACAAATCGCCGAGGTTGCAAGGCTGTCACCGGACGCCGTACAGAAGCTCCGCGTGGAGTGGCTCAAGACGCGAGAGACCAACAAGGCGATCACCTGGCTGGCCGCTTTCGATCTCACCCATCACCAGGTGACGAGCCTGGTCAAGAAATTCGGCAACGACGCGTTGGGCCTGCTCAAGGCAGATCCTTACATCATCGTGCGCGAGGTCCGCGGCTTCGGATTCAAGCGCGTGGACAAGATCGCCAGGAAGATGGGCACCGCCAAAGACGACGCGGCGCGCATCCGGGCCGGCGTCCTCCACTGCGTGAATGAATCGCTGGACCAAGGCGACTGCTGGATCGAGTTCGAGGAGCTGGTCGATCAAGCCAATGTACTGCTGGTCATGGACGTCCTCGACAGCCGGGACCGCATCGAGCAGGCGCTTGACCGGCTCATCGACGAGAAGGTCTTGGTCTGCGTCTCCCACGGCGGGAGGTTCCTCGTCGCCAAACCCGAAATCCGTGCAATGGAGGAGTACCTGGCAAAGGTCTTCCGGAACGGCGGAGCGCCCAACCCGCACTTCCCCGACCGAGACCGCTTGCCCGACATGGTCGCGGAAACCGCGCCGCAGCTCAACGCGGGCCAGCGGCAGGCCGCCGTCACCGCACTTCGTCATTCGATTTCGCTCATCTCCGGCGGAGCGGGCAGCGGCAAGACCTTCACCGTATCCGCCATCACCGGCGTCTACGAAGAACAGGGACTGCGCGTCGTCCTGGCCGCGCCCACGGGAAAGGCCGCCAAACGTCTCGAACAGGTCGTCGGCCATCCTGCGGGTACGATCCACCGGCTGCTGGGTTTCAACGGCAAAGACTACGCCCGGGGACCGGACGATCCCATCGACGCCGACGTGATCATCGTCGACGAGGTCTCGATGGTGGATGTGCCCCTGGCCTGGCACCTCTTTCAGAGCATCGATCTTGAGCGGACCGCCGTGGTGCTGGTTGGAGACCACAACCAATTGCCTCCCGTCGGACCGGGCAATCTGTTGCGGGACCTAGTCCAGTCGCGGATGGTTCCCACGGTGCTCCTCGACCAGGTGGTTCGGCAGGCCGGCATCCTGAAGGAGAACAGCATCGCCGTCTTGAACGGCGAGATCCGCAAGACGAGCGAAGCCGAACCCTCCGGCCGACGGGCCTGGTACGTCGTGGATCAGTTCACCGATCAATGGGATGCGCAGCGGTTTGTACTGGACCTCTTCGAGAATGTGCTCGTTGAACGCCTCGGGTTCGACCTGTTGACCGATGTCCAGCTTCTGACCCCGACCCACAAGGGACCGCTGGGAACACGCGATCTCAACTGCGAGCTGCAGCGTCTGGTGCAGCGCAGACTCTGGAATGTCGAAGCGCCCCCGACGCCCCCCGGCCGCCGGCCCAAGTTTCTCGTGCATGACAAGGTCATCCAGACCCGGAACAACTACGAGATCGGCGTCATGAACGGCGCGATGGGCGTGGTGCTCCACGTCGGCCGCGACGGCTCTCTGATCGTGGACTTCGACGGCATCCCGGTGGAGATCGAGGCCGGTTCGCCCAACCTGCAGGACATCCAACTCGCCTATGCCCTGACGATCCACAAGGCGCAGGGCTCCGAGTTTCCGTGCGTCGTGGTGGTGGTCCACAAGGCCCACTCCTTCATGCACCACCGGAACCTTCTTTACACCGGCGTCACGCGGGCCAGACAGACGACGGTCCTCGTCGGGGACCACTGGGGCATCTCGAACTGCGCCAGAAAGCGGAAACAGGACGACCGCCGAACGTTCCTCTCCCTCTTGCTGGATGCAGGTCGCCTTGAGGAATCCCGTGTTCCCGCGACGACCGGCCGGTAGCGAATGGACATTCTTGGAGCGGAGCGCGCATGGCATTCGAACGTCAGGACAACGTGAGGGAGTATTACCGGCGGATCACCGAGGTCGACATCGGTATGGTCGCGCGGGAGCTGCTCGGCGCTCACGTCCTGCATGAATCCGACCGCCTGCTCCAATGCGACTGCCCGAACCACAGCAGCCAATCGCACCGGTCCCTTCATGTCATGCTCGACAAGCAGGGTTGGTATTGCTTCGGCTGCGGCGTCGGCGGCGACGTGCTCCAGCTCGTGGAGTTCATTCAGTCGGGCCGGGTGACGCGGGGCCAGTCCGGTCCCATGCCGGAAAGCCATCAACATGCCCGCGATTTCCTCGCGGCCAAGGCCGGGTTGCCGTCTTTGGCCAAGCACGGCCTCTCGCCAGAGGAACTGGCGGAAGCGGAGGCCCAACGCCTGGTCGAACTGCGGGTCCATGAGGTGTTGACGACCCTGGCGGAACACTATCACGGGCGGCTCAAGGACAACCCAGAGGTCCTCGAATGGCTTCGGTCCAAGTACGGTCTGTCCGCGGAGACGGTCGACAGGCTCCTCATCGGCTATGCGGACAACGACGGCGACGAGGGAATCGTCCGGAAGTTGACATGCAAGGAGCGAGGTTTTTCCCCGCGGGATTTGGCGGCATCCGGCGCGTTCCGTCCCACCAACCAAGACGGGCTCGATCCGTTCTTCGACCGGCGCATCGTATTTCCCTACTGGAGCCGCGGTCGCGTCGTTTTCATGATCGGACGCAAGACACCGTGGACGCCTGACAAGCCATGGGAACAAGGAAAATACAAGAAGCTCCCGGTCCACGACGAAAACACCCGCAAGCACATCGCCCCGTGCATCGACAACAGCCACCTTTACAACGAGGACTGTCTGCTCGCCGACCCGGAGCGGTTGATCATCACCGAGGGCGTGACCGACTGCATCTCGCTCATGGAACATGGCTTCCCGGCGGTTTCGCCGGTGACTGTCCGTATCCGCGAGGCGGATTGGGAGCGGCTGCTGCCGCGCCTTCGCAACGTGAAGACGGTCTACGTCTGCCAGGACAACGAGATCTCCCAGGCCGGGTTGAACGGCGCGCTCAAGACGGCAACGGTCCTTTCCGAGCATCGGATACAGACCCGGCTCGCCGTTCTCCCCTTGGACGAACGACGCGAGAACGCCCGCCGGGAGTTGCGGGAGCGGTTCGGTCTCGACGCCGCGGTGGGTGCCCGCGAACTGGCCAAGCGCCTCGACGGCCGCACCCCGGATGAAATCCGCGAGGCCGAGCGCCTGCTCTCCGAAGCCAAAATCGACGTCAACGACTATTTCGTGGCCGGTCACTCCGCCCAAGACTTCGAAGAGTTGCTGGCGAAGGCGGAAACGCCCTTGGAGTTCGGCATCTCCCATCTGCCGACCGACGTCTCGGAGGAGGAACGTAATCGGCTGCTTGAACCGATCCTGCGCGAAGCCGCATACCTCTCCCCGCTGGAGCAGAACCGCCATCTGAAACTTGTTCAGGAGCGGTTCGGCAAGACGGGGCTCTCGCTGGCCACGCTGCGCGATCAAGTACGGGCGGTGAAGAAAGAGCAGAGGTCCCAGGCCAGGCAGGAACGGAAGCGGGAAAAGCGCTCATCGGACGCATCTCCCGGATCGTGCCGGGCACGGATCGAGGAAGTCCTGCTTGCGACCGAAGAAGAACGCGGCGCGCCCGATTTCACGCTCGCAGCCGAAGCCGCCTACGAATGGTTCACAGCCCACGGGGCCAGGTTCTTTCGCACGCCCCAGGGCGAACCGTTCATGTTCTTCGAGGACACGATCCTGTGGATGGACACGCCCGACCGGGGCCGTAAACGACTATATGCCTCCCTCATGTACAAGCACACCGGAATTGTACAGACCACCGGCGGCGGCCGCACGTTTTACGAGGTGCTGTCAAACCTGGCGGTGGAGCGCGGACAGGTGCGGGAGCATTTTTCCTGGCTTCACACGGACGTGGCCAGGGAAACGATCTACTTCAACCTGAACAACGCCGACCACGAGATCGCCAAGATCACCCCGGAGGGAGTCGAAATCCTCAAGAACGGCGGCAACGCCGACGGGGTCATCCTGGACGGTTCGCGGAAGATGGCACCGATCCGCTTCCTTGCCGACGCCGATCCCGCGGAAGCCGACCGGCTCCTGGTGGAGCTGTTGCTCGACAATCTCACCTGCGCGCCGGGGGATCGGGTGCTGATCCTCTCGTGGCTCTCCTGCTTTCTCCTGATCGATTTCGCCGGCACGAGGCCCATGACCCGGTTCGAGGGCCCCGCGGGCTCGGGCAAGACCACCGCGAGCAAACTGATCTCGGCCCTGCTGTACGGCGAGCCCCAGCAGAAGAAAAGTACCGATGCGGCCAATTACACCGACGGGTCACAGAACCCGCTCATCGTCCTCGACAACATCGAGGTCAAACAGATGACCGAGGACCTGACGACCTTCATCCTGACCAGCATCACCGGCATCGCCAAAGAAAAGCGCAAGAGCGGCACGGACACCGAGACGGTCATCGAGCGGACCAAGTGCCTGCTCAACACCACGGGCATCGAACCGCTGGGAGGGGAGCTCGCGGAAATCCTGTCCCGCTCGTTCATCATCCGCTTCGACATGGACGAGCAGGCGAGCGACTGTTTCCTCGAAGCGAAAATTCTGGCCGCGCTCCGGGAGCACCGCGATCTGATCGTCTCTTCCCTGATGAAGCGCACGAGCCACCTGTTGGCCATGCTCCGGGCCGGCGCTCAGGAAAAGGTGATGCGGCTTCTGCACCGAAGCCTCGGAAACCACAGCAAGCGGCGATGCAACGACTACCTGAGTCTCATGTACTTGATGATGCTCGCCGGGGAGCAGCAGGAGGTGATCGACCGGGCGCTGGAAGAACTTCATCCGCAGTTTGTGGGCCGGATCGCCACGCTCAACAACGTCAGCCTCGAGACCGCCCGCGAGTCCAATCCCATCGCCACCTGCCTGGCGGCGCTCTTCAAGGCTTACCGGCACGCGCTCGAAGCGGATCGCGAAAGTACCGCATTGAACGTCGCCAAGACCAACAAGGCGGCCTTCCTCGAACGCTACCAGCTCGATTTCCGGAACGAGACGACCGTCGAGGGCGCTCTGGCCCGCGACCTGTTCGTGGCCGTCAAACGGCTGTCAAAGGATTTCGGGCTGTCCTTCAGCATGAACTCGGTGCAGCAGTTCGCCCAGCGTTTCTCTAACGACCTGGACACCATCCGACAAGCCGGGTTCGAGATCGCCGTCAACCGGTCGGAGCATTCCGTCCGGCGCACCGCCACCTACGACATCACCTACCTCGTCTGAGCTTTTCCCTGCCGCCACCCCCTTGTGCGAAGGGTACCCTTCGCAAACCGCGAAGGACCTTCGCGTCTGCAAACCAAGCCATATCAAGCTGTTACGTCGAGAGTGCGAAGGTGCGAAGGGTTTCAGGGATTCACCCCCTTACTCAGAAAAAATACCGCATACCGTGATCCCGTGTCTCTCGCCGGATCACCGGTTGTTTTTTCGGTCCGCGCGGGAGTGACATCCTCTACATCCTTCGCACCTTCGCATTCCTTATTCATATCTATCAGCAATATCAATCAGCTACGGCACTGCGAAGGCCTCTGCGAAGGTTCGAACCGCATTCATCGACCTTCGCACCTTCGCATCCCGGCGGTACGGACCCCGCTCCGGTAGGTATCCCATGAACGGAAACCACCCGATTGGAGCAGGGAACGTGAGCCTTCTCGAACTCATGATGCAACAGACCGCCGGAGCGCCGGAACCTGTCGAGACGAGCAATCCGTCGGTCGATGTCTCCAGGCCGGAGACAACAGAAGCAGCGGAGCGCAACGATCCGCAGGAAACCATCGATCCCGATGGCACCGCCCTTTACGCGGCCACGAACCTGGACTCATGGGAAACCGACAAACCTCGATACTTCGCGCGGGACGTGGGCATGGACGGCGTCTGCTACCGCCGTCTGGACCCGGAATACTACGCATGGCTTCGGCACAAGATGGCGTTGGCCAAAAAAGCGCTGGAGACGGGACGACTCGGTCCCGCAGCCTTCGACGGGTTGCGGACACGTTTCAACGACATCCATGCATGGGCTGTCGCACGTTTCGGTGAGAACGAGCTTCTCGCCGCCGTTCGGAGCCTCGATCCCAAGACCTATCCGCCGCCGGCGATTGACCAGACAGCCCAGAGTCGTCCCGCTTGTGCCGCACCCGTCTCTCCGGTTGCATGTCCCCCTGGGCCGGCTGTCGAGCAATACCTTTACCCCAAGGACGGGGAGTGGCGTTTCACGGAGAAGGTCCCGCAATCGGCCATCGACAAGGTCGATGCCATCCGCGACCAGGCGCTCTCCCTCGGCTGGTCCGAGGCGCGGCTCTATCAGAACCGGGGACGGTTCCGTTTCCCGTGCGGCGAGGACTACGGTCTCGTCTGTTTCGTCGACGCCAAGGAGCGCATCGGCGACGTGACCCGGCAGTACATCGAGATCATCGGTCCGACCCCGCGGGAGAACCGCCTTCGTTTTCACAACCCGGATGTGGATCAACCATGGCTCAAAAAAACGAATCCGGAAACATGAAACGGCCCTACGCCAATGCCAGGGATGTCCTGCCATCCGAGGTGCTCGACACCGTCCGGCGGCATTTCACCGGTCTCCTCTGGGTGCCGAGTGACGTGGGTTTCTACGAGGAACGCCGCAAGCTCGTGCTGGCGCTCAAGGGACAAGGGGTTCCCACCCGCGAGATCGCCCGGCTTTCCGGTGTGACGCCCCGCCGTGTACGCCAGATCGTGGCTCAGGGTCGCGCGGAATCCACTCCGACGCATCGCGATCCGCTCCGGTAGGTATCGAAGGGGTTTTCCCTGGAGAGGGCGAAATCCGCCTTCCGCCCCGAACCCCGAGGTGCCGAAACGAAAAACGCGGTGATCATGGCAGACGACAAGGCCGAAACCAGGATTGGAAAACACGACGCGGGTCAGCTCAACCGCTGGCACCGCAACGCCGCGCCCGAGCAGGAGGTCCGCAAGACCGCCAAGGCTCGGACCGGCAGTGGCGCGGCTCCGGGCAACCAGAACAGCCTGCGCCACGGCATCTACGCCGACCGCTTCCTCTCACCGGAGGAGCGTCCCCTCTTCGAGGCCATCATCGGCCAGCTCTACCATGACTTCGTGTTCAACAAGAGCTCTGACTTCATGCAGGTCGAGCTGGTGGCGGTTTATTTTCTCAAGCTGGGACGGGCGCAGGAGTCCGGCGACTGGGACGCCGCCGAGCGGCTGGACCGGATGATCCGTTGCCACCTCAAGGACCTCAAGGCAACGAAAATCGCCCGGGAGGGCGAAGCGTCCCAGGGACCGGAGACGACGCCGGCCGAGTGGGCCACGGCCTTGCTTGAAAAGCTGGCGGAGTCCCAGAAGAAACCGGCCCGGAAAACGACCGCGAGAGGGAAAACACGGAAATGAGGTCGGATAACACCACCGCATGCTATGCAGCGACCCGCGAAACACGCGGACTTGCGGCGACCCCCGACCTGGGAATGTCGGATAAGACGTGTTCTCTGACATTCCGAAGCCGCCGGACGGCGGAAAGTTTCCTCAATCAATGCTTCCGCCCGGCTCCCGAAGGCTCCGATGCTGCCCGCATCATTGCCTGCGGATGTGTTCGGGGACGCGACTGTAGGCTGACTGTCTCTTGCCTCTGTCATTGCCTGTCCGAAGGCGGGAATGGAAAAGCGGCCCGGGTGGACCGCTTGGCTTCCATGGTCGGCGGCAGATCAGAGGCGTTCGAGGGCGTCCTCCAGCGCGCCGTCCACGAGGTGGGTGTAGACCTGGGTGGTCGACAGGTCCCGGTGCCCAAGGGCCCGCTGGACCACCAGGATATCTCCGGTCCGGCTGTAGAGGTGGGTGGCGAAGGTGTGCCGAAGCGCATGCGGGCTGAGCTTCTTGTCGATGCCCGCGGCCTTGAGCCAATACTGGAGTCGCCTGGCCACTTGCCGCTCGCAGAGTCGCTCCCCGCGGTTGGAAAGGAACATGGCCCGGCATTCGCCGTCGCCCTGGCGTCGGCGCTCGGCCAAGTAACTCCGCAGGAGGGAGCGCAGAGTGGACTTTAGAAACTTCACTTGCGGGACGGAGCCCTTGGCGAGCACGCGGAGATGCTTGGCGTCGAGGTCCACGTCCTCGATGTCAAGGTCGACGAGTTCCTGCAGCCGGATGCCGGTCCCGAGGAAGACCTCGATGATGACGCGGTCCCGGACTGCCAGCGAGGATGCCCTGCCGCGAAGTTCCTTGAGCAGACGGCGCTTCTCGGCCTCGGTCAGAAACTTGGGCGGAGTTCGGGGAAGCCTGCGAAGGGTCAACGACCCGGCCGGATTCTCCTGGACGATCCCGTTCTGCTCGGCCCAGGTGAAGAACGACCGGACAGCCGCCTTGAACCGATGCATGGACGCCGGCGAGCGGACGCCGCCTCCAGCCGAGGTCGTCACCTGCGGTGAGGTCAACGCCTCTTCGACCATGGCGTTGGTCACCTCGTCCGGGACGACTCCCGGATGCCTCCGGAGGAGCGCCTCTGACAAGTACGAGAGGTCGCGCAGGTATGCACTGATGGTGTTCTCCGAACGTCCTTCGGCCGCGAGCCTTCTGCTGAAGGCTTCCAAGGCTTCGGTGAAACCGGGCCGCGCGCTGGAAGGCTCAGGACTGCTCAGCAGCCGGAGACTCGATGCTGTCGTGTTCGTCATTACGCTCTCCTCCTTTCTTGGCGCTCCGGCCCATGGGCGTGTCCTTGGGCAGGGGCAGCTTGTCGATGCGGCCGGTATCCTTGGCCCAGATCAGAAACATGCGGAGCACCCGCTTGGTCTTTTCGACCGTGGGCGCGGACCGCTCCCGTCCGTTGGGCAGCTTGAGCAGCGCATCGGACTTGAAGAATTTTCCCACGTGCGGAATGAGGACGCTGGACAGCTTGCGTTCCGCACCGAAGAAGGCCTCGATCTGCTCGAAGTCCTTGCCGTAGGTGTAGAGTGTCCGCTCCTTCTTCCCCTGGGTCCGCAGGTGTTCCAGATAGGCCTGGGCGGCCTGATGCAGGGTCTCGTTCATGACTCGTTCTCCTTTCGTTCGTTGAGTTCGTGTTTCCCGGACCGGATGGTCCCGACGTCGAAAACGCGCATTCGGCACCTCCTTTCAAACGGCTCAAGTCCTTGTAAATCAAGGCTCTACGCACATTCACATACAGGCTTCGTGTGCGCCGGAAGTCAAGGCGTTCCATGCACATTCCAGAGAAACAATCAGGCCCTGGGCGGGCCGGGAGGGGAATCATGAGAAGACAAGTCGAAACGATCCTGAAGGCGCTGTTGGCAGCGAGTCTGGCGGCATCCCTGTTGGGTTGCGCCGCTGCCAGGCCGCCTCAGCGGATTCAGGACGCCATACACACCGCGAACCGCTACATGCCGGAGTACGTGGCCGAGGCCAACAAGGCCCTGGCCGACGCGGCGCACCCGGACCGGGAGCGGTTGAGGGGCATGGGCGACCGGCTGGCTGCGGTGATGGAAGCCCTGGACCGTTGGGCGTCGGGGCAGGAAAAAACGCCGGAGGGGGACAAGCGATGAAGGAAATCCTGGAGCGGAACAGCGAGGCTGTCCGCGAGGCTGGACGGCAACTGGTCGAGATCGGCGCGGAGCTGGCTGCCGGGAAGATCGACGATGCCCTGGCCCGGCTCGATACCGCACGGCAAGCTTACCCCGAGTGGGAGGAGCTCGATCAAGCCGCGGCTGATATCGAAGGGGTGATCCGCGACCGCGAAGGGATGCTCGCCGTCCAGCACATCCTGGCCGAGATCGTCGGTACGGTCCTCGGGTCGGTCTTGAGGTCGAGGCTGCCCTGATGGCCAGGATATCCGCCAAGGAGCGCAAACTGGCGGAGACCCTGGCGGACCCGGTCCTCTGGGGACAGGGATACCTGCGCAACCGCGACGGGGGACAACGGGTCTACTGGCCGCACCAGGCGGAAGACCTGCTCTGCCCGGACAAGAATATCATCCACCTCGACGGGCGCGATGTGGGCAAGAGCGTCTGCATCACCACCGATGCCCTGCATTTCGCCTTCACCAACCGCGGCTGCCAGGGACTCGTCGCCGCGCCCCACCAAGGGCATCTCGACACGCTGATCGAGGAGATCGAGTTCCAGTTCGACGCCAACCCGGACCTCATGGTCAGTGTGGCTCTCACCAAATACGGCAAGCCCAAGATTCACCGCAAACCCTACTTCCGACTCGAATTCACCAACGGCGCGATCCTCTACTTCCGTCCCGCCGGGGCTTACGGCGACGCTTTCCGCTCACTGCATGTGGACCGGGTCTGGGTTGACGAAGGGGCGTGGCTCACCGAGCGGGCCTGGAAAGCCCTTCGCCAGTGCCTGAAGTCGGGCGGCAGACTGCGCATCTATTCGACGCCCAACGGGCTGCGTGACACGACCTATTACCGCTTGACCGGCTCGACCCAGTTCCGGGTGTTCCGCTGGCCTTCCTGGCTGCACCCGGCGTGGACCCAGGAGCGCGAGGCCGAGCTGCTGGAATTCTACGGTGGCCGGGACAGCGCCGGCTGGCAGCACGAGGTGGCCGGCGAGCACGGCAAACCTTCCTACGGCGCGTTCAATGTCGAGCACCTCAATCTCTGCCGACAGGATGTGGTCGAGTACCAGAAGGTCGTCGTCACCGGCGAGGAACTTCGTGGCTGCGCCACCGAGGAGGAATCCCACGACCGCCTGGAGATGCTGCTCAATCTCATGCCGCGGACCGGCGTCTTCTGGATCGGAGGAGACTTGGGCTACACCAACGACCCGACGGAGATCGTCGTGTTCCAGGAAATCGAACTGCCCGAGCGCAGGATCGTCAAGCTGGTCCTGCGGGTCCGCATGGAGCATGTGGCCTATCCCCACATCGCCCAGACCATCGCGCTTCTGGACCGCTACTACACCGCCGCGGGCATCGGCGTGGACAACGGCGGCAACGGAATGGCCGTCGTGCAGGAACTGCTTACCCTGGACAAGTACAAGGACCTGGCTCTTCAGGGACGGCTGCGCGGTTACGACTTCGGGGGCATGACCACCCTGGCCGTGCGCGACGGCCACGAGGTCAGGAAGCGGACCAAGGAATTCATGACCAGCCTTATCGCCGGGGCGCTGCAGCGACGTCAGATTGTGTTCCCCATCGAGGACCTGGAGATCGAGGACCAGTTCACCACCCACACCTACACGCTGCACGACGGACGCATCGTCTATTCCAAGGGCAACGATCACGTCATCGACGCCGTGCGCTGCGCCATGCTGGCCCGGGAGCAGTCCGTCCTCAACCAAGTGGGCGAGGAGACGGTCTCTCTGGTACCGCTGACGACCGAGCCGGTGTTTATTTGAGGCAAACGAACAGAGCCTCTACCATTTTTCTTGGAGACACTGGACTTGACGAAAATGCGCAAAACCAAGGTTATTCCCTGGGTTTTAAGTACCGATGTCAATTCCCGTCGCTGATCAGTGGGAATCTCAAGCGGCTATTCCGTAGATTCGGGCAGTTCGAACAGAAACCGCCATGCCGGGACCACTTCGATGGTCCCGCCGACGGCATCGATCCGTTCGTCCTCGTTCCGGGTCACGATGGTTCCGGTTTTCAGGTCCAGTTCGGCCATTGCCTCACTCAGGGCCGCAGTCTCCCGTTTCCGCGTCTGCGGCTCCGCCAGGGACTCGCACACCTGGACCAGCATCTTGGACCGGCCGTGCATCGGGACGATGAAATCGACCTCCCGGCCGGTCTTGGTCTTGTAATAGTAGATCTCCGGGTGAAGACGTCGGAGCGCAGTGAACACGAGGTTCTCAAGGAGATGGCCGGAGTTGACCAGAATTCCGGACGACACCGAAGTGACAAGTGCGTGATCGACGCAGTAGACCTTTTTCGGATTGGTGTTGCTGCGCGCGAGAGACGGGTCGAATATGCGTACGGTGAACAGGAAATAGGCATCCTCGAACCATTCCAGGTAATCCGACACCGCAGACTTCGGAGCCTTGTGGCCCAGTGACTTGAGATAACCCGTAAGGCTGTTGACGGAGTAAAGAGAGGCCGTGTTGTCCACCAGCCAGTGCGCCAGATCGGTCACCGCCTTTGGGTGTGAAACGTCGTGGCGCTCGACCAAATCCCGAAACAGGATGGTGTGAAAGTATTCCTGGTGGGTTTTGATCCGCAGGTTTCGGCCAAGACCGGCGACCTCTGGGAAGCCGCCGGTCTCCCAGTATTCCTCGAAGGCCTTCTGAACGAGGAGCCGTTTTTTAGTCGACAGCGCGCCCTCGCTCTCGATTTCTTTGTAGTCCAGAAATTCCCTGAACGAGAACGGAAACATCTCCCATGAGAGCGCCCGCCCGCGCATTTGCGTTGCGATCTCCTTTGACAGCATCCTTGCCGACGAACCGGTCAGGTACACCTCGCATTTTTCCGTGCGCATCATGCGGTCGACGAAGGGCTCCCAACCGGGAGCGGCCTGAATCTCGTCGAAAAAGCAGAAGACCACTTCGGTGTTTTTCTTCTCCGGGTATACGGAGTAATAGGCCTCGGCGATCAGGCCGAGATTGTCCTGCCGCAGGTTGTGGAGCCGGTCGTCGAAAAAGTTCAGGTACAGAATGTTCTGCCGTGGTACCCCGCCGTCCAACAGCCGCTGGATAACCTGGAACATGTAAGTCGACTTGCCGCTCCGCCGCACACCGATGCAGACGGCTGCCTTGCCGTGTACCGTCTCGATACGCAAACGCCGGGGCACCCCGGTCTCCAGCCGGGTTTCCTGGAAATCCAGGATGATGGATTTGATCGTTTCTATCATAGGTTCACTCCTGGTCATGGTTCTTTCCAGTTGCAGCCTCAGCCGGAAATAAATATAGCCGGTTAGACCTATAGGTGTCAAGGGATATTTCCGGATTCGGTCCAAACTTTCCCAGCGCGACCACCCGCCCACCGACGTTCCTTCCCCGCCTCCGGTAGATAACCCCAGGGGCGGGCTTTCCCCGCCACACGCGCGAATGTCGCGCCCACAAGGGCAAGAAACCGAGAGGCCCCCGGTGGAAACACGATCCAACCCGACACCCGACAGCCCGGCATCCGGATCGGGCGCTGAGCCGACGCCGCTTTCAGCGGACGGTCTGGTGCTCGTCCCTCTGGCAGCCGCCGCGGCCTTGGACCCGTCCGTGTTCAGCAAGGTCAGCGCCTCCGAAGCGATCCCGGCCTCCTGGGAGGACCGGGCGCGCAAGGCCTGGGAGTACTACCTCGAAGAGCCGCTGGTGAAGAACTGCGTCAACTCCTGGCGCACCTTCGCCGTGGGCGAAGAGATCAAGATCGCGGGCGATGACGAGAAGGTGAAGTGGGAGGCTGTGGATGTCGCCGAGCGCCTGGGCGTCTCCGAGTTCGTCAAGGACATGGTTCTCCAACTCCTGGTCAAGGGCGACGCCGTCGGCTTCAAACGCTACACCAAGGACGGCAAGGACCTGGAGGAACTGGTCTGCGTCAATCCGGTTTCGGTCAAGGTCAGGTACGCCCAAGGACAACTCGTGGAGGTTTTACAGGTCCCCGAGGACAATCCAGGTGCGTCGGATGGATTGGACCTGCCGGTGGAGCAGGTGCTCCATCTCAAGTGGGACGCGCCGGCCTTCTCGCCACGGGGCAACTCGCTCGTCCTTCCCGCGTTCCAGTCCATCGAACTCCTCCGCGATTACCGCCGGGCCGAGCAGGCCATCGCCAAGCGCTGGGCCACGCCTTTCAGGCTTCTCAAGGTCGGCGGCGCGTTCGGCCAGAAGATGGTCATGCCCGACCAGAAGATGCTCGAACAGGTTCGGGACATGGTCAACAAGATGGACCTCAAGAGCGGCTTGGTCGTCCCCTTCTACGTCACGGTCGAGACCCACGGCACCGAGGGGCAGGTCCTCAACGTCGAGGACAAGGTCAAGGAAGTGAAGGAGGACATCGTCGTGGCGCTTGGCCTCTCGCGGTCGCTGGTGACCGGGGACGGCCCTAACTTCGCCACGGCATCGGTGAGTCTCCAGAAGATGCTGGTGATGATCCGGGAGATCAAGCAGGCCGCCCGGATCATCCTGAACTGGATATTCAACGACTGGCTGGAGCTCAAAGGCTGGGAAGACAAGACGCTCCAGTTCCTGTTCAACGACCTCGATCCCTCGGACGCGGTCGATTTCAAGCGCCTGCTCATCGAGCTCTACGACCGCAAGCTAATCAGCCGTTCGAGCCTGCAACTGAAGATGGACCTCGACCCTGACATCGAGGCCGCCAACCGGGAGACCGAGAAGCGCTCGGTGGACATGCTCGACGAAAAGCAGATCAAGCCCATCGTCGATATGGTGACGGCCGGGATCATGGGCGTCGAGACGGCGCAGGAGATGCTCGGCCTAGACCCGGCGAAGAACCCGGCTGGGAGCCGCGCCGAGGCATCGTGGGCCGGACCATTCGCCCGAGCAAGCGTCGCCGCCGTCTGCGACGACTGCGCGCATTTCGACGGCGATCTCAACCACTGCCGGGTCCAACGAAACGAAACCACCTTCGATACACCGGTCTGCCGTTTCTTCGACCCGAAGACCGCCGCGATGGAACGCGGCTCCGACCGGGAGAAGGAACCGACATCCCGGCAGGCAGCGTGCCGGGAGTGCGGGGGATGATCGGTGCGCTCGCGGCCGAACGTCCGCTCTCCCAAGCCGAGGCCATCCGCCTGGCCACGGAGAAAAGCGTCCGCGCCCGCAATCTCTATACGGAGCAAACGGTCGCCGATCTGACCGTGATGCTCGCCGCCGCCGAAGAGGAGGTGCGCCGCGCCATCCTTCGCTACAAGAGCCTCGGCTCCCTCCCTGACAACAAACTTGCCGCTCTCGAAGGCCTCAAGAAACTGCAAACCGACATCCAGGAGACCACGAGCCGCCTGCACCGGGAGCAGACGCTGCTTTTCCGGAAGACGGCCAAGACATCCTTCCGCCAAGGCGTCTACCGCGGCATCGACGAGTTCGCCGCGGCCCAGCTTCCCTTCTACCGTGACTTGACCCCGGAGGGTATCGACAAGCTCGCCACCCGAGTGTTCACCCTGGTGGACACGGATGCCCTCGATTTCATGACCAACTACAACCTGGTCCTGGCTGGCGACGTCAACCGCGAGCTGGCCGACGGCATCAAGCGTGTCGTGATGGGCGGCGTCGCCACCGGCAAGGGCGTCGAGGACATCGTCCGCGACCTCGGGCGAGTGGTGAAAGACCCGGAGTCCTTCCGCTACGCCGGTTCCAAGGTGTTCACCAAGGCCCAGTACCGCATGGAGGTGATCGCCCGCACGGAGGTCCTGCGCGCCCATAACCAGGGGCGACTCAAGTTCCACGACCACGTCGGAGTCCGGAAGCTCGAATGGATGACCATGGAGGACGAGCGGGTCTGCCCGGTCTGCGGGCCGCTGGACGGCAAGGTGTTCGACACGAACCGCTTTCCCCAGCAACCGGCCCATCCCAACTGTCGCTGCACGAGTGTGGTCGCATGGCCCCTGGCGATCTGCGGAGGAGAGCTGGGGGCCAAAGCCGCGGCTGAACCCGCCGCGTGCATCATCCCGCCCCAGACCATCGAAGAGCAGGCGAAGGCCAAGGCGACGGAAGACGCGAAGCTCAAGGCAGCCTTCGAAGGCGGACAGATCGCCGACCTGAACACTCTGAGCGTTAAGCAACTCCAGACCCTGGCCAAGCAGAACGGCGTCTCCATCGCCAGGACCAAGACCGACTTCATCAAGCTGCTCGATGCGGCGGAGCCGGGCGTGGACCACTCCAGCCTTGCCGGAGCCGCGCTCGACGCCAAGCTCAAGGAACACAAGATCGGCCTGCTCCGCACCAAGGACGACCTGGTTCAACTTCTCGCACAGAAGCAGGCTTCCCTCAAGCAGGCGCAGCAACTGGCGGACCAGCTCAAGAAAATTCCGCCGAGCGGCGGGCTGCATGACCTCACCGTGGTCGAACTCCAGGAGATGGCCAAGGCCAAGGGAGTCTCCCTCAACATGACCAAGCAGGACGTCATCGACCTGCTCGACGAGTTGGAACCCGGCGTCGATCACAAGACGCTCCAAGGCGCGGCCCTGATCGACGCCAAGAAGAAGCACCACATCGGCCCGCTCAAAAACAAGCAGCAGCTTGTCAAGGCGCTGGAAAAGGCGGTCGGTGAGGAACTGGCGGAAAAATGGCGGGAAAAACGCGATGGATCTATTTTGTACGGAATTCCTTCAGGCGAGTATTTTCAACAAGCCGATCCAGAGTCTTCATCGTGAAGACCTTCCCCCTGGTTGCAAGGATCATTTTCTTCATATCCTCGCGGCGAACTCCAAAACCGCGCCCGCCGATACAAGCTATGACTTCATATTTCGGGTTGTCTGATGAACGTCCGGCGAGGCTCAGTTCGCCGAGATGTTGAATACGGGTCACTTTGTCACGCGCCGTACCGTCGTCTTCCGTAATCTTTGCCTCAATGATGATCTGTGGATTAAACTCGCTCGGAATTATGAAGTCCGGGGTTTGGTCGAAACCCTCGATGCGCTCAGCACGCTTCGTCTTGCGGAAACTAATTCCAGCCTTGGACAAGACTTCTTCGATGGCCGACTCAAGGCTGTCGCCGACCAATTCACTCACTGAATCACGATGACCGGCGAATGGCCTTCCGAGAAAGCGCTCATAAAGCAACATTGCGTATGGGACACCCATGCCGGCGAGATTTGAGAGGCTTTCGATGCCATGTCTCGTGTCGGCCTTATCGAGTCGGTGAAGCTGATCAACATCCACTTCCGGCACACCTTCAGCGAGTAACGTGCATGCTGTTTTTACCAGGGCCTCAAGTCGTTCCTTGGTGACGCCGTTGACGCTCAGTGGCGTTTCGGGAGACATGCGAATCTTACGGTCAAGAGAACGCACAAATCCCTGTGCCACGTCAATTCCGGTTCTTTGAGTCGTCACATAACCCCATTCTGGAGGGGTGAAACCGAGCATGGTTCGCAGCACGACAATGGAGATCGGCTCCTGTATGGTTACAGAAAGAACAGACATCAGATCGAATTTCGTAAACCCTTTGGTGGCTGATTTCAATGCTTCGTAGCCGCGCTCGAAAACGGGGTATTCGACAAACCCCGCGCCTTTCGGCATGATCAGGAACTCCGATTCGAGGCAGGAAAATACGGCGTCGACATAGCCTTCCGGATTTTTGAGAATATCTTCGAAACTGACTTCAAAAGGAAACGTTGGCATGTTCGACTCCGTAATTGGTGTCATTTTCTCTGACTATGAGCAGCGGTTCATGATGACAAGCGCCATTTATTACATTGAGGTGCCGTTCAATTTCAGACCATCCGCCGAATGCTTGGAGCCAATCGGCCACTGTTGACAATCTCTTTGATGTGTTGGCCGATTTGTCCCACCTGGTCCGAAGATTCCATATCGCCAGGCGGACGAGGTGACCGTAAGCAATGCAGCGAGTATCCCCAATCGAAGGAGATACCTTACCTTTCCGAAGCTCAGCTAAGTCTTCGCACACCAGACTGGCGACTCCTGCCGCTGAACATGGCAAACTCTTTTTTGAAACGAATCCGGTCTTTCGACACACAAAAACCGTGTCTATGATGGAAGAACCTGTGCCGTTGATGTGGATGGAGGCACCCATCTCGGCAGGGCAAGGCAAGGCGGCGGAGCAAACCAATCCAGCGTCAAGAATAGCGACGGCAACAGGCAGGTAGGCTTCGAGCGCATTATGGTGATACGTAAAAGCCAACGGCGCACCTGGTTTCAACGCCTTTGCCATCCGCTGGAAGACCGAGGATACGCCCTCCGTAAAATGTTCCAGATTTCTTCCCATGTCTATGTTGCCGGTTAGTTCATACTGGCTTCGCGTCGATGGGTGCCGGAACGCCTTCACCTTTTCGCTTATCAATTTTCTCAACCATACGTAACAGAAGTCCATCAATTCCGCATACTGGACATTTCCAAAGTAGGGCGGATCGGTAAACACCGCATCGAGCGAGGATTCGGGCAAATTGACGGATGCCGCGTCTTCACAGTGAATCTCTACAAGCCTATGTCGCCCTGTTCGGCCACCGTTGAGACGGTCACCAATCCATTCGCCCCTGATCGGCACTAATTCTTTGTGTCGCCCTTTATGCCGAACCTCGAATGGCTCATCACAGTAGGTCTTTGCTTTTCGGTATTTTTCGGTGATGTTTTTCCATCCTCCGCTCCCGACGCAGACATTTTTCCCCTTTTCCACTATCCCCAGAAAATTGGATTCGCATTGAATGAGCCCCACCGGAAACCCGTGTACTGAGAATATATCCAGAGACTTAAGCGCCATCGTGTCGTAACGGCAAAGCATGTTTTGATAGCGCAAAAGATCGGAAAAATTGGTCGCCAAGGCGTTCTTGACACGCTCGTTTGTAATCTTGGATATGATCCGCGCGGAGAGTTCAAGACTAAGAAGTTGACGGGCGTTAAACATTTCCCGGTACCACCTATATCCCCATCGATGGAGGCGATTTGTTTCATCGCCGGAAGGAATTTCATCGTCGGGAACAAACCGAGGTCGCGTTTTCATCCATCGAGTCTCGGATTCCGACACGCGGTCAAGGTCTTGACTGTCAGGCACCTTAAAAAAACGCCCTGCGTGGCCACTCTTACAGGAGGGGCAATAATACTCAATTGCGAAAAGTCGATGCCTTGGAGGCCCAAGGGATGCTTTTGGAAAACTGTTTCCCGCTCCACAGTGGGGGCACATACAACGGTTCCGGCGCGCTGGCCCATCCACTGCAAGCGAATCGCCGCAATAATGGCATTGACCGGGATTCTTTCGATCCGTGGTTTCCGTCAGTCGGCCACACGAGGGACATACGAAGACGTTTTTCGGATGTCTTGCATCGGACGCAAGAAGATAGCCAGGGAAAAGATCAATGGTTTTACCACAGCTCTTACAGTCAGTCGTCTTTACCCAAAGGAAGTACTTTACATGGGCGTCTTCGCCTCCGCAGATTACGCATTTCGTCCGGTAGAGGTGATCGATTTCCTTTTCAAGCTCGGCGCGCAGCAAATCAGCCGCCTCGTCATAGGCTGCAAGGTCGAGGTGCTCGATCTCCTGCTTCACTATCCAATAGGACATAGGGTTGATGTCGAAACCTACCACGTCGCAACCAAGACGGTTCGCTTCCAAGAGCGGCGTGCCTCCGCCCATGAAGGGGTCGGCGATCCGGCGTCCTGTAAAGTCGTGGGCATCATAAAACGCTTCACGCAGAGGACGTTGTGAGAATTCGGCCAGCAAAAGCCCCCGAAACAGTGTACCCGGTCTACGAGCAAACCACTTGTGCACAGCGATGATTGGTCGGTAATTCTGTTGAATCTGTTTTTCCCGCAAGGCAAGATCTGCGATGAACGATATTTCGAAGTTTTTCTCGATCATCTGGGAACACCTTCCTGCCTTTGATCGGCGCTGACAGGTCGCTGATTTTTCATCCACTGGTCGATTTCCTCGCGGTCGAAGCGCCATTGATTGCCGACCTTGGAAGCCGGGATGCCCCCTTCCTGGGCCATGCGGTACAGCTTCGTCCGGCCCATCTTCAGGTACTCGGCCAGTTCCTCTATGGTCAACCACTTTGTCCGGTCCATTGAAAGCCTCATCTCGAGTGCAAGCCTTCGCCATAAGACGATAAAGAATGATAACATCCGGCACATTCCGTGTCAAACCAAAAACCAGCCGCCTCTCCTGATCCACCCTCCGACACTTTTCGACGGTCTCCGGTAGGTATCCAAGCGACAGGGCTCTCGGCCTGATTTCGGGGTTCACCCCGGGCACGGGCCGACCGCTCACCGGCATCAACCGGATTTGTCGCGACATGACCGGAGAACCGAATGGAGCTTTTCGCAACCGACCGTGACCGGCTGGCGTTCCTCCTCGAAACCGACGCCGCCCTTGACCTGGACTTCGAAGCGCTCGAGGCCCAGGCCGAGGCCGCTGCCGAGGAGCCGTCGCCGGAACAGCGGCCGAAATACATCACCAACTACATCGGCTCGAAGCAGAAGCTGGTGGATTGGATTTGGAAGCACACCCCGGACGGTGTGGAATCAGTCGTCGACGCGTTTTCCGGCTCGGCTGTCGTGGCCTACATGTACAAGACCAAGGGCCTGCGGGTCCTGGCCAATGACCGGCTGCGCTACTGCCACCACGCGGCCCGGGCGATCATCGAGAACGACAAGGTGCGTCTCTCCGATGAGGACCTGGAGGCGCTGCTCGCGGACAACGCGAAGGCCGGAACCTTCGTCCGGGACAACTTCAAGGGCATCTTCTTCGCCAAGGGCGTCCACGGCCTGATCGACACGATCCGTGCCAACGTCGACAAGCTCTCGGGCTTCAAGAAAGACATCGCTCTCTTCGCCCTGGGCAAGACCTGCATGTCCGGCAAGGGCGGCTTCGGGCATTTCTCGTCGTCGACCCGCTACGGCAAGCGCGAGGACACCCCGGAGGAATTCAAGGAGCGGCTGCGCAAGAACGTGGCCCGCATCAACGCCCTCGTTTTCTACAACGGCAAGGAGTGCAAGGCATTCCGCAAAGACATCAACGATTTCCTGCCGGAGGCCAAGGCCGACCTGGCGTATTTCGATCCGCCCTACGCCACGGAGTTTTCGACCACCAACTACGAGAAGTCCTACCACTTCGTGGAAGGATTGATGACCTATTGGGAGGGGCTGACCCTCGTCGAGGACTCCAAGACCAAGCACTACGAGACCGACCATAAGACCGTGACCCGCGCCAACGCCGCGGAGTTCTTCGAGTCTTTCCTCGGCAACGCCAAGCACATCCCGCACTGGCTCATTTCATACCGCGACCACGCCTATCCGAACGAATCGGAGATGCGGCGGATCATCGCCTCCCTGGGACGGGATTCGTCGATGCGCTCCCACGATCACCATTACGCCATCACATCCCGGCACGGCGAGGCGTCCCACGCCAAGGAACGTCTGTTCATCTGCCGCAGAGCCGAGGGCGCGGAGCGGTCCGCCAAGGCGTCCGCGGAGGACAGCCTGCGGGTAGAAGCCGTCTGGGAGGAAACCGAGAATGAGGTCCGCTACCGCGTCCGGAACCCGGACGAGTTCGAACCCGACAGCTTCCGCCGCAAGCCCCTGGAGGGCGTCGACGGCGTGGCGATCATCATCGGACGCTTGAAGAAGGAGTTCTTGCCCGAGGGCGGCAATCCGCGCTCCATGGTGCTGCAGGCCTACCGGTTCGTCCGCAAGACGGAGAAGAACCCGGACGGCTGGACCATGGAAAAAGCCAAGGAGTGGATCGACAAGCACGAAGCCGGACGGGCCGTCGATGCCGCCCTGCGCGTGGAGGAGAACCTGATCGCTCTGGCGGATGCGCCGCTGGGCGAATCGCTGGACCTCTTGAGCTGCCAGGCCGGGAAAGCGGAATCGGTCCGCGTCACCGGTTTCATGGGCAGCAAATACCTGATGCTCGGCTGGATCGAAAGCCATGTCCCCAAGGACGCGGAGAGCATCCTCGATGCTTTTTCAGGCGGGGCCAATGTCGCCTATCACTTCAAACGCAAAGGGCTGAAAGTCATCGCCAACGATCTCCTGCGGTATCCCCACCATCTGGCGCGGGCCGTGGTGGAGAACTCCAGCGAGACTCTGAGCGACGAGGACGTGGACCGAATCCTCGCCCCCAATGCGGACGCGGGCACCTTTATCGTCGATCACTTCTACGGCTACTACTACACCAAGCCGGTGCTCCGGTGGCTCGACCAAGTCTGGGCGAACATCCAGAAGCTTCACGGCTACAAGAAAGATCTGGCGCTGGCCGCGCTCGGTACCACCGTGAAGGCCAAGAGCGCCTTCGGTCAGTTCTCGCGGTCCAAGATGCACCGCAAGGCAGACCTCGACACGGATGCCAGCCTGGAGCAATCCCAGCTCTCCAATCCACCGCTGTCCAAGTTCATCGAGTCGTTCCGACGCTCGGTGGGCCAGCTCAACCGGCTGGTCTTCGACAACGGCAAAGAGTGCAAGGCGTTCAACCTGGATGCGGCCGAGGCGGTCCGGCGATTCGGCGCGGACGTTCTGTATCTGGACCCGCCCTACGTCACCGAGTTCGGCAGCAACGATTACGAGGATTCCCTGCATTTCATCGAAGGGCTCATGACCCGCTGGGCGGACAAGGAACTCCAGGACAATCCCCGTCGCAACTATCCGTCCCGGACGCGTTACACCAAGGAATCGATCCGTTCCCTGATGGAGACGATGGCAGCCGACGCCCGGGGCAAATACGGCACGGTGCTCCTCTCGTACCGCGACCGGGCTTTCCCGCGGGAAGAGGAAATCAAGGAGATATTCGCCGAGCACTACGGTCTCGTCCGTGTCCGCGGCATGGAGGTGGACTACAACATCGCCAAGGACATCGGCCGGGAAGGTAAACACGCCCGGGAACTGCTCTTCGTCGCCTCCAAATCACGCGGTGCGGCGCGCTCCAAAGCGGATACGCGGGCACCGGCGGCATGTCACACCTCGTTCCCTATAGAGCTGTCGCTCGATACGTTCACCGGGCTCCAGACCGAAGCGGCGGCATTGGACCAGGCCGCGGGCGATCCGCAGTTCACCTTCATCCTCTGCCGGGCCGGCACGAACAAGAACGGCGACCACTTCACCCCCGACGAACTGGCCGCCCGTTACATGACGGCGGTCAACAAGAAGATCGACCTGAAGCATTCCCAGGATTTCACCGACATCGTCGGCGGCATCGTGGGGGCGGATTACGTGGAGGACGAAAGCGGCGGCCGGATCGAGTGCGCGGGCGAACTCTATGTCTCCGACAGCCCGCACGCTCAGTTGGCCTACAAGCTCATCCGCAAAGGGATCATCTCCCAGGTCTCCATGGAATGCGACTACGAGGAAGGCGAGTGCTCGATCTGCGGCAAACGCGTCGTTTCGAAGAGCGATTACTGCGTTCACCTGCGCAAGAACAAGGGCGGTGAGCTCCAAGGGCAACCCGTCTACGAAATCCTCCACGGCGTCACTTTCACCGGGCTCGGGCTTCTCGACCGCAAAGGCGCGGACGAGAACGCCCGCATCCTGAAAGTCGCCGCGGCGGAAAACGATGGTTCGACAACCCACTCTGAAGGAGGTCCGACAATGGACGAGAAACACAAGGATACCGAGGAACGGGCAGCGGAAGCCGCTAAAAAGAAGGACGACGGCGGCGGTGGGACCGCGCCCGATGACAAGACCCGGCTCAAGGAGTTGGAGCGGGAGAACAAGGAACTCAAACAGCAGGTTCTCGCGCTGCAGAAGCAGCTCGAGGAACTGGAGGCCGAAAGAAAAGCCGCCGCGAACCGGAGCCGGGCACAGAAGCTTCTGCGCAAGATCGAGAAAAACGGTCTGTCCTTCGAGTCCGACGAAGAGCGCGAACAGGAGCTGAGCCGTCTGGCCGGTCTTTCCGACGAGGCCTTCGCCGCCAGCGAAGCCGCTTTCGAGCGGATGATGAAGGCCGGTTCCCGCGGTCACTCCGAGGACAAGGATGCCAAGGACCGAGGAGCGGGCGCGGAAACCGCGAAGGCGTCATGCGGTTGCGACGACCCGCCCCTGCGCAGCGACGCGGGCGTTCGTCCGAAGGACGTGGAAGACAAAAAGACGAGCCTCGAGGACCGGCTGAAGAGCGGTTTCATGGCCGCCTACCGACAACGAGTGGCGACGGCGACCGGCGAACCGGTTTCGACCAACTGACAAAGGAGGAATGACCATGGCTTTCATCAATCCCAATCACCGGGGCCTCGCATACGGCGACGGCTACCTGCAGGGCGACGGCCAACTCGGCCAGGTGGTGAGGATCGTCGGCAACGACCTCTTCGCCGTGAACACCACGCCGACGGCCAAGTCCTTCGGCATTCTGATCAAGGACTACAAGAACGGAGAGATGCCCGGCATCTACTGCATGGGCGGCGTATACGAGACCGACGTCTTCGAAGGGACCGTGAATCCCGGCGACGACCTGAAGGTTTCGGCCAACGGCAAACTCACCGCGGGCGTGCAGGCGGGCGAGGAAGTCATCGCCCGGGCCGTCTCCGTCTCCGGCGGAACGATCAAGTTCCGGCTGCTCATCTGATTACAGGAGGAAAAGGATATGGAGACGATCCGCATGAACGTGCACAGCCAGGAATACATGGAGACGATGGCGCGCCTGATGTCCGAGGCGCTGGCGTCCCCGGAAGGGATGCGCGCACTGGCCGCGGCCATCGCCGAACCCATCGAACAGGAAATCAAACGCAAGGAGATCTCTTCGCTCCTGCTCACGAAACACACTCTGCCCAAGGGCGAGCGTCCTCTCTACCAGAAGAAGCCCAAAGTGAAGGCCTACTGGATTTCCACCGAAGGCGAGGCTCAGGAGCAGGAAGTCGGCAAGGACGAAGTGGAGTTTCCCACCAACCGCATCCACTCCGCACCTATGGTCGACGTTTCGGTGCTCAAGAACGGCAACATCGGCACTTTGATGGACATCCAGACCTCGGCCGCGGACGAAATCCGCAAGGAGATCGACAAGCGGACCATTACGGTGCTTTCGGCGGCGGTTCCCGCGGCCAACACCGTGGAGGTGACCGGCGCGACCCTCACCGAGGAGGCGCTCAACGAGGCGATCTCCATCATCGAAGATCTCGAGTTGACGGTGAAGTACATCGTCATGAGGGGCCGGCGTTTCAACGACCTGCGGGGCTGGAACCTCGACCCGGAAACCAAGGCCGAACTGCGGGCCAAGGGCGTCATCAAGAACTACGGGACCGGCGGCATTCTGCTGACCGCCGCGCAGGCCATCGACGAGGTGCTGCTCATCCCCGACGAGGAAGTGGGCAAGTTGCCGGTGCGCGAAAACCTCAAGACCGAAGCCATCGAGCAGAAGACCCGCTTCAAGACGGGCTGGCTCGTCTGGTCGGAACTGGGGCAAGGCATCACCCGCCCGGACATTCTCGCCAAGATCAAGATTCTCGGCTGACGGAGGTGAACCGTGACGGTGAAACTCAAGAACATCCGACCGGGAGTCCTGATCCTCGCCGACGCCAAGCTGCGTCTCGATCCGGGCGAGACCTTTGAAACGGACGCGCTTTCCCCCCAAATGGAATCGGCGTTGTCCGCGGGAAGGCTCGCGCGGATGGACGGCAAGGACGATCCCCGGAAACAGGACGAAAGCCATCCAACCGGTATTCAAGAGGAAGACCTTTCTGGACTCACCGCAGCCGAAGCTATCTCCCGGATCGGCATAGAAGGCGATCCCGACAAGCTCAAAGCCCACCTGGCGGGTGAAAAACGCAGGACGGTGATCGACGCCCTCAAGAAGCGGCTGACGGAGGTGGAAGGTGGCGCTGGCTGATCTCGTAGCCGTTCTCCGGACCGACCTGTCCGATCTCCAAGGCGAGCTGTTCACCGATGACGTCCTTTCCCGATGCATCCTGAAGGGCGTGTATCGTTTGGCGCGCGACCTGGAGCTTTCCATGTCCGTCGTGAACGAAGAGGTGGTTCCGGAGCCGGAAGGCGAGACTCGTGAACTGCTGCTTTTACTTGGCCAAATACATGCCTGCCAAGTCATGCGGGCCCAGACCGCCAATGCGTTTTCCTTTTCCAGCGGCGACAAGCGGGTGGATAAAACCAAGCAACCCGAGCATTGGGCCGGGCTCGAGGAAGACCTCAAGGCCGTGTACAAGCAGCGGCTGAGTGAAATCAAACCGGGAGCCGCCGCATCCCCCGAGGACTACATCATCACCCCCGGAGGACTCGCGCCGGTCATCTACGATCAAGGAAGCGAGATTGAGCTGTGACCCTCTTGAGCGATCCCGAGAAAGCGGCGGCCGCCGGGGACGTAAAGGAACTGATCCTTGCATGCGGGCAGGAAGCGGCGTTGCTGCGCACCGTTCCGGGCGAGCGATTGTATGGATCGGACGACGCATCGTTCACTGAAGTGGAGACCTTTCCGATCGAGTTCATCGAAACGCCGCCGGAGGACCTCGCCAACAAGATCGACGCCATGGCCTGCGTGCTCCCCGCCCTGGATGTGAGACCGGAAGACCGGGTGCGCAGCGGGGCGGACGTTTTTCGGGTTCAGACCGTAGTGGAAGAGCGTCTCTTCGGCGTCGTGACCCACAAGGTGCTGAAGCTGGTGCGCATCCATGGGAGTTAAGCGTTTCGGCGATTGGAAAAAGGCGAAAGCGAAGCTGGCCGCCAATCCCGGAGCCCGGCTCACCCTGGCGATCCGGCAGGCGACCATCAAGAACGCGCTATTACTCGTCCGCGAGATCAAACGCGGCATCCGCTCCCAGGCACCGGGCGGCAAGGCGTTCGTTAAGCTGGCCGAGAGCACCATCGCGCGCAAGGGCTCCAGCAAGGCCCTGATCGACACCGGCTTTCTGGTCAATTCCATCACTCAGCGCATCCTCGCCGACCGGGCGTTCGTGGGACTCCTGCGCGGCACGGTCAACAAGGACGGCGACGACCTGGTGAACATCGGCGCGGTGATGGAGTACGGAACCACCATCCAGCATCCCAACGGCGCGGTGATCGTCATCCCGCCCCGTCCCTTCCTGCATCCCACCATGGATAAGTACCGCGAGCAGATCGTCGAGAACTACCGCCAGGCCATCCGCGCTGCGCTCTGATCCCCGCCGACACTTCCCGTCCGGCTCCGGTAGGTATCCAGCGGAAACGTTCGCTTGAACCGGAGGAACCGGAATTGGAAACCGTTCGCACAGTCGTTGAAAACCTGATCCGCCTGGTCAAAGCGGAGATCGACCCGGACGCGGTGCTCGTCGCCGCGGACGACGTCTTCGAGGTGCCCAACGTGCCGAGCCTGATCCTGCAGGGACCGACGCTGGCGGAAAACGGCGACCGCCGCACCATGGCCCACATAGTGGAGAAGGATGTCCCGAACCTCGTTTATGAACAGTGTCGGCATCCCCGGCTCTACCACCTCGACTTCGACGTCATCGTCACCGCCGGCCATGAAGGCGATCTGCTGGACCTCCAGGAACGGGTGGCCCGTTTCTATCAGCTCCACCCGGTCCTGGTCGTGGAAGACCGTGGCTCCCTCAACCTGACGGAGATCGTCCCCTTGGGCGGGTTGCGACGGGTGAACCTGTCCAACCTGCGCCAGAGCAGCGGCCGCTGCCGGATCGAGGACTGCCCGGTTTACGACGGCCTCGTCGAAACGGGCCCGCTCATCAAAGACCGGCGGTTCGAGTTCCGGGACGGCGTCGAGGAGGATCGGCTCCATACCCCATGAAACAAGGAGGAACCACTGTGATCGAGATCAAGAATCTTCTGTTCCAACCGCTCACGTTCCACCTCGCGGGAAGCGGCCGGGGACTTCATCTGAATCCCCGCGAGCGCAGAACGCTGGGAGAGGACGACATTTCCCCCGAGATCGATGCCGCGGCAAAGCGGGGCTTCGTGTCGCTGACGCCGGCGACGCCGACCGTTCCCGAACCCGAGACGGCGCGGGAAGAGCCGGTCGAGACCGAGACGGAAAACACCGGCGCAAACGGCGGCAAACGTCGGAAACGGAGGTAACCCATGGGCACGTATCTTTCACCGGGCATCTATACCCGCGAAGTCGACTTCAGCTTTTACGTCAAGCAGATATCCACCTCCTCCTGCGGCATGGTGGGCGTGGCCGAACGCGGCCCGATCAATAAGCCCGTTCTGGTCACGAGCTGGGAGCAGTTCATCAACAAATTCGGCTCCTACCTGCAGGCCGGATACCTCGCTTACGCCGCAAGGGCGTTCTTCGACAACGGCGGCTCCGTTCTTTACGTCAACCGCATCGCCCATCTGACCGACCCCACGGATCGGAACAGCCTGACCGCCCTGAAAGCCCAGGTTGTCCTCAAGGACCGGCGCGTGGCGGCGGCGTCACTCGTAACCGGAACCGTCGGCACGGATCGCATCGCTTGGCGGCCGATTCAGCCGGGGGCCGCGGGAAACGCCGTCTCCGTCGAACTCGTCGTTTCGGGAAACGACACGCCGCTCTCCGTCGAGGTCTTGGGACAAGCAATCACCGTCAACCTGGCGACCGACGGGGCGGGCGATCCGGTATCCACAGCGGACCAGGTGGTCGCGGCGGTCGTCGGGTCTCCGGAGGCATCCGCGCTGGTCACGGCGGAAACGCAGGACGCGGGCATCGTCCAAGCCGCAGCCTCGGCAAACCTGTCCGGAGGCATAGACGCGATGGATACGCTCAAGGTGCGGGCGGCGGATGAGGGAACCTGGGGCGCGCGTCTTTCCGTTCAGGTCGAAGACGGTTCCCTCGATCCGAGCGGCGCGTTCAACCTGGTGGTCCGCCACAAGGGTGAGGTCGTTGAGGTCTTCAAGGACCTCTCGATGGACGAAGCGGCTCCGAATCATGTGGAGTTGGCTGTCAACGAACGGTCGGGCTTCATCACCGTCGAGGACCTTGGAACCGCATCCGGCCTTCCGCTGGACCGGCCGGTGATCGGGGTGTTCGATCTTTCGGGAGGAGACGACGGTCTTACGGGGCTGGACGACACCGACTACTCCGGCGATCCCTCCCAGCACACAGGCTTCTACGCCTTCGACGAGATCGACGCGCTGAATCTGATCATGGTTCCGGGCGTCACGACCGCCGAGGTGATCCACGCCGGCATAACCTACGCGGAAAACCGCCAGGACCTGATGCTTCTGGCCGAAGCACCCATCCACCTCGAACCCCTGGAAGCGGTGGATTTCCGCAAGGGCCAGGGGATGTATTCCCACGGGGCGTTCAACTCGTCTTATGCCGCACTCTACTATCCCTGGATCGAGATCAACGACCCGGTGTCCGGCAAGCGCAAGCTCGTTCCGCCCAGCGGAGCCGTGGCCGGGTGCTACGCCCGCAGCGACAAGAAGACCCATGTCTGGTACGCGCCCGCGGGCGTCGACCGCGGCCGGGTCTTCAACGCCTTGTCCCTGGGCTACAAGACCAGCCGGGGCGAGCGCGACGTCCTCTATCCCGAAGGCGTCAACGTGATCGCTTCCTTCCCCGACAGCGGCATCAACATCTGGGGACAGAAGACGCTGCAAAGCCAGCCCTCGGCGCTGGACCGCGTGAACGTGCGGCGGCTGATGATGTTCATCGAGGAAGCCATCGCCGAGTCCTCGCGCTTCGTGGTTTTCGAACCCAACAACCCGCAGACCTGGCGCGCGCTGATCCGGCTGATCAACCCCTTCATGCAGGACATCAAGGACAAGGGCGGGCTCTACGACTTCGCCGTCCAGTGCGACGAGGAGACCAACACCCCGGCCGTGATCGACCGCAACGAACTCGTGGCGCGCGTCTTCGTCAAGCCGACCAAGACGGCGGAATTCATCGAGCTCAACTTCGTGCTCACCGCCACGGGGGCCGATTTCAAAGAGATCTTCAAGACCGGGTAAGGAGGTAAGCCATGCGCAGCGGCAACATGCCCAAGAGTCTGTATCAGAACTGGCAATTCGCCGTCGAGGTGAACGGCTTCGACGTGGCGCTCTTCAAGAAGGGCCAGGAACCCAAGACCGAGTTCGAGGAGGTGGCCTTCGCTCCCGCCGGTTCCATGTTCGACCAGAAGGTGGCCGGACGGGTCAAGTTCGAGGACATCACCTTGGAGAAAGGGATTCTCCAGGACGGTTCCGACGAGGCCGCCAGGGAGTGGATCAAGAAACAGGTGGACGTCAACGCCGTGGTCGGCGGCCTGCCTAACGACTACATGCGCGACATCGACCTCGTCCGCTACGACCGAGCCGGCAACGAAACGCGACGATGGACCCTGCACGGCGCGTGGATCAAGGTCCTGGAGTACGACGAACTCGAGGGCGCGAACACGGACAACACCATCGAGAAGCTCAGCATTTGCTTCCAGTATTGGACCTGATCCGAGGAGGTAGATCATGCACACCTTTGAATTGCCGAGCGGCCTCGAGATCGAGCTCCGGGAAATGACCGGGGCCGAGGAGGAACTGCTCACCAACCAGCGTCTCATCCGCACCGGCGACGCCGTAAACCAGGCGCTCAAGAACTGCATCGTGCGGCTGGGGGACAATGACGAACCGACGGTCAAGGATGTGCTGGACCTCCTCTCCGGGGACCGGCTGTTCATTCTGGTCCGGCTCCGTCAGATCTCGCTCGGCGACGAGGTCGAGTTGGAACTGACCTGCCCGAACACCGCCTGCCGGGCGTCGAACGCCGTGACGGTCAACCTGGACGAACTGGAGGTCACGCCTTACGGAGAGGAACGGGAGTTCGCGTTCACGCTGCCCGGTTCCGGGGGCAAGATCCGGTTCGGTTACTTGGACGGCCACAAGGAGAAACGGCTGGCCGCACTCAAAGAGCCTTCCATCTCCTCCGCCATGTTGATCCGGATCATCGACGTGGACGGAGCGCCGCCGAGCAAAAAACTCATGAACGACATGTCGATGCGTGACCGCAGCGCCCTCCGGCAGGAAATGCTGCGGGTGGACGCGGGAATAGACACCACCGTGGAAACCGACTGCCAATCCTGCGGGACGCGCATCCGCACCCGGCTGGAGGCGGAGCCGGGTTTTTTATTCCCCGGAGTTCGCTTGTAAGGGACGCGTTTTTCCTCGCCTACGGCGGGCTCCACTGGAGTTTCTCGGAAACACGGGCGCTGCCGCTCTCGGTCCGCCGCGAATTCGTGGAGGCACTGGAGCGGCAGCTTGCTTTTGAGCGTGAAGAAATGGAGCGCAGGCGCACATGAACGGAGATCTCGGACTCGGCGTCATCGTCTCGATGAAGGACGCGTTCTCGCAGAACGCGGCCCGGGTCCAGTCGTCCATGCAGTCCTTGGATGCGACGGTGGCAGCCTCCAGCGAACGGATGACGCGCAACCTCGACCGCATCCAAAAGGGCACGATGATGATCGGCGCGGGGCTGGCGCTCATGGCCGTGCCCGTCGGACTCATCGCCTCCACCGCCGCGACACAGAAAGCCCTGGGCGAAATGGCATCGCTCGGCACCAAGGACCTGCGCGCTCTCGAAGACGCCGCCGAGAGCTTCACCAATACCTGGGCCGGATACAGCAAGGCCGAATTCATCGGGGCGGCCTACGACGTAAAGTCGGCGCTCGCCGGCTTGAGCGACGAAGCCGTGGGAACCTTCTCCGCCATGGCCGCGCTCACCGCTAAGGCCACCAAGGCCAGCATCCAGGAGATGGTCGGCACCTTCACCACCGGGTACGGCATCTTCAAGCCGATCATGGCGGACATGACCGACATGGAGTGGGCCAAGGCCTTCTCCGGGGCCATGGCCCAGACCGTGGCGTCGTTCAAGACCACCGGCGCGCAGATGGCGGAAGCCGTCAAGAACATCGGCGCTGTGGCCGCCTCCTCCAACATTCCGCTGCAGGAACAACTCGCCATTCTCGGACAATTGCAGACCACCATGCCCGGTTCGGAAGCCGGAACACTCTACAAGGCTTTCATCATGAAGGCGGCCGAAGCTGGAGAGCAGTTGGGGCTCTCGTTCATCGATTCGAGCGGGAGACTCAAAGGGATCATTCCCATTCTCCAAGAGATCAAATCGCGGTTCCCGGACCTTTCCCAGGCAGCCGCACAGGTGCAGATCAAGAAGGCCTTCGGCTCCGACGAGGCGGTGAAGTTTCTGCTCCAAATGTCCCAGGGGATGGAGTCCCTGGAGGGCAACATCAGCTCCATCGAACAAGCGATGAAGAGCGGCACCGCCGTCACCGAGGAAATGGCGAAGGCCATGAACATGGATATCGGGAGTCAGTTCCAGCTTTTGCGCCAGCAGGTCGGAAACCTCGCTGAAATCCTCGGCCGCACGCTCCTGCCGGTGGTCACCCCGATCATCCAGGGGATATCGAAGGCTGTCCTGTTTTTTCAGAAGCTCGCACGTTCGATGCCGGGCTTGACCAGGGTCCTCCTGACCTTGTCCATGGCCCTGGGTGCCGTGCTGGTCGTCGTCGGTGGAGTGATCGCCGCGGCCGGGACCATCGGTTTGATGCTCCCCGCCATCAAGGCGGGGCTTGCCGCCATGGGCGCGGCAATCGCCGGTGTGGGAAGCACGTTCGCCGCATATTTCCTTCCGGTGATAGCGATCATCGGCGGTGTGGTGCTCGCCGTCTATCTCCTCAAACGGGCTTGGGAGACCAACTTCGCCGGCATCAGGGACACCGTCCTCGGCGCATGGGAAAAGGTGCAACTCGTATTCCAGGGAATCAGGGCGCTCGTCACCTCGCTCTCCGGCGGAGCAGGAACCATGTCGGCCGACCTGGCCCAGAAGCTCGAACAGGCCGGACTGATGGGACTGGTGGTCACGGTTTTCCGCATCCACTACCGGGTGCGCCGGTTTCTGACCGGCTTGTGGGAGGCATTCTCCGACGCGTTCGGAAAGATCAGGGCGATTCTCGAACCCGCGGTCCGGGTGCTCATGCAGGCTTACGGCATGCTGTACAAGGCGATCTTCTCGGTCCTTGAAATCTTCGGCTTGGCGGCCTCTTCCGCCGATGCCTCCTCCTACCGGAGTCTCGGCGAGACACTCGGCACGGTGCTCGGTGTGATCGCCAAGGTCGGCGCGTATCTCCTCAAGTTCGTCATCTACAACCTGGCGGCCGTCATCACGGTGGTGGCTTGGGTGGTGCGCGCGGTCGTCTGGCTCGGCAAGACCATCGTCACCGCCTTCATCGAGGCGGGGAAGTTCATCTACAAGTTCTTCCTGCCGGTCAGGCTTTTGGTCGAGGCGCTCCGCATGGCGGCCCGGGTCGTCCATACAGTCTGGCAGGTCCTCACCGGCGACCTCTCCGTGCTCGACGGGCTCAAGGCCATCGGCGGCGCGGTCTTTGATTTCTTGGCCACGCCGTTCCGCTGGGCCAGGGACGTGATCGTCGGTGTCTGGGATTTCATCAAGGGACTCTTCTCCGCCGTTGGAAGTTTCTTTGCTTCCGAGGCATCGTCTTTGGCGGCCGCTTTCATGAACCTACCTCTGGTCAAGACACTGGCCGAGGTCTTCGGCGCGGTGCGGGGATTCCTATCCGGCGACACGACTTTCTTCGAGGCGGGCAAGGCGATGCTCGTAGCCGTCGGCAAAGGCATCTGGTCGGCGGTCACTTATCCGTTCGAGATGCTCAAGAAGGCTCTCGGGTGGCTCCGCAGACTGCTGCCTTTTTCAGACGCGGAGACCGGTCCGTTGTCGGACCTCACCGCTTTCGGCGCGTCCCTTCTCAAGACGCTGGCCAAGGGAATGCTCGGTGTTCTTGCTCTCCCGGGCAAGGTGCTGGATCTGGCGCTGCAAGGGATGATGGATGCGGTCCGCTGGGTAGGGAACGGCTTGAAAAGCCTGGGAAGCGGCATTCTCTCCGCGGTCACCTGGCCGTTCAGGAAAGGAGCGGAGGCCGCGTCCGCCGTCTGGCGTACTGTCAGTAATGCGGCATCGAGCGCTTGGAACGGCATCACAACGCTCGGTCGTGGAACTGCGGACGTGTTGGCCGCGCCCTTCAAATGGATGCAGTCCGCAGCCGGGACCGCCTGGAACGGCATCGCAAGCGCCGCAACCGGATTTTGGGGGAATCTCGGGAACATCGGGCGCACGGCTTGGTCGCTCGTCAGCACGCCCTTTTCGTGGATCGCAAGTTCCGCGGGAGAGGCCTGGGACCGGGTTCAAACCTCAGCCGGCGCGGCCTGGGATGGAATCGCCAACCATCTGCAGGGTGGATGGAGCCGGATCGGTTCGCTGTTCCAGTCGTCCTGGCCGCTGCTTTCCGCGCCCTTCGACTGGATCGCCGGGAGCGCTGCCTCCGCCTGGAGCCGGATCACCGGCACGGCGTCGACGGCATGGGAGACCATCAAGACCATGGCGCAGAGCGCCTGGGAGTGGATCAAGGCCCCGTTCGAGGGTTTGGCATCGGTCGCATCGACCGCATGGGAACAAATCAACACCTCCGCATCGAGCGCCTTCGGATCTCTGGCGTCCAGCGTGTCCGCACTGGCGGGATCTGCTTTCGAGAGCGGCAGAGCATTCATGACCGCAGTGGGAGAGGGTATCAAGTCCGCCGTGAGCGCGCCCTATCAGGCGGCGAAGTCGGCCCTTTCGTTCGTGCGGAATCTGCTGCCTTTCTCCGATGCCAAGGAAGGCCCGCTCGCGGACTTGACCCGAAGCGGTGCTGCGCTGATTCAGACCCTGGCCGGAGGCATCACCAAGGCGGCGTCCGCACCCGCCGAGGCCATGACGCGCGCATTCGGGTTCATGACCGGGCTGACCGGAAAGATCGCCGCTCCGGCAATGTTGGCGGGAACCCTGGCGCTCACCCCGGTCATGGCGGCGGAAGCACCGACGCTTGCCTCTTCCCTGGAAAGCACCGGAGCGGCGGTTCCGATGGAGCAACCGGCCGCTTCTCTCCCCACCGCTCAGGCCCGTCTTCTCGGCGAGACCAAAGGAGCGCTCGGTCCGGAGTCCGGCATGCCGTCCGCACCTCCAGGAGATACGCTTCGCCCGGTGCTCGAATCCTTGCTGGCGAAGCTGGAGCAACTCGGCGAGCGGCCCATCGAGGTGTCGGTGACCACACTGCTCGACGGACGGCAGGTGGCCCGTTCCGTGTACCGGGACCTGCGCGAACGCAAGATCAAAAACTACGAGACGCTGTGAGGAGCGCATGAAACGAGTATTCATTTGCAGCCGGTACGCCGGGGACGTTCCCCGGAACACGGCGACCGCCGAACGGCTCTGCCGGAAGGCGGTGGAACGCGGTTGCGCGCCCTTCGCGCCGCATCTGCTCTACACGCGCTTCCTGGATGACAAAAAGGCATCCGAACGCGAAGCGGGCATCGCCTGCGGCCTGACGTTCATGGAGATCTGCGACGAGGTCTGGGTGTTCACCGGCGAAGGCCTTTCCGACGGCATGCGCCGGGAAGTCGATCATGCCCGGCGTCTGGGCAAGCCCGTAATCGAGCTGGAGGTGATGTAGCCGTGGCTTGGGACCGGAAAGAGATCACCGCGTACCTGGTGGACGTGGACACGGGCGACTACCTCGATTTCCAGTACAACCCGAACGACATCGTCGACGAGAAGAGCACGGCCTACGCGGCCATCAAGATTCCGGGCATGAGCCATCCCCGCTACCAGTACGTGGCCGGCGAGCCGCGCAAGATCGGCTTCAAGCTGGTCTTCTTCAAGGGGGCCGTGAAGGAGTCGGTGGACTGGCTGCGCTCTCTGCTCTATCCCGAACACGCCGGAACCATGCTCAAGAACACCCCGCACCGGGTGATCTTCATGTTCGGAGACCTCTATCCGGGCGTGCTTTGCGTCGTCCGCCAGGTGAAGGCCCGGTTCTTCCACATGTTCGACCGGGACAACCTGCTGCCCCAGCACGCCGAAGTGGACGTGATGCTCGAGGAGTACATCGACCAGTCCGTGGACTATTCGGAGGTGCGCGGATGATCGGACGTCGATCCAGATACGCGGCATCCATTCTCTACACGTCGGGAGACGGAGACTTCCTGGGCACGCGTCTTCCGACAGCAGGCAAGCCACGCCACGACGACCGGTTTCACACGGTGATCGAGGGGGACCGGGTCGATTTGCTGGCCCATCGCTATCTGGGACAGGCCGATCTCTGGTGGATCATCTGCGACTACAACGACATCTTCTTTCCCCTGGAACTGACGCCGGGGACCATCCTACGCATCCCCTCGGCGGAACATGCACTGATGAGACTGCTTGGCTGATATCGTGAGATCAGCGCTTTCCTTTTTCGGAAGGTTCGGTCAGCGTTTCCCAGACATCCTCGACATGGAGCGGATTGAGGATGCGGACGCCCCGGACGTCGAACGGCCGCTCGCCGTTATAGAGGACCGTGCCGGGCAGGACGCGCTTTACGCCTAGTGTTTGGAACCATTCGAGTTGTTTGACGAAATCCGTGGAGAAGGTCGCTGCGGACTTGATCTCGACCGGCGTGAGCATTCCCTTTTCCCTGATGAGCAGATCGATTTCGTTGCCGTGGGAGTCCCGGAAGAAATAGATCTCCGGCCTGATCCCGCGGTTCATCGCGCTTTTTACGATGTCGGCGATGACGAGGTTCTCGTAGAGGTTTCCCCGTAGAGGGTCGCGGGAAGCCTGCTCCGCCGTATGGATGCCGAGCAGAAAGGCGGCGAGCCCTACATCGGTGAAGTATATCTTGGGCGACTTGATCACCCGTTTCTGGACGTTTTCGAAAAACGGGGGCAGTTCGAACACGACGTACGAAGCCTTCAGCACCGAGAGCCAGTTTCTGATCGTCGTGGCGGAAGCGCCCACGTCGCCTCCCAGCGAGGCGAGGTTGACGATCTGTCCCACCCGGCCGGCCAACAGGGTCAGAAACTTCTGAAACAGCGACAGATCGCGCAACTGAATCAAGGCGCGGACATCCCGCTCGACGTAGGTCTGCAGATAGCCGTTGAAAAACCGACGCGGCTCTAATCCTTCTTCATGAAGCCTGGGGAAAAAACCACGACAGATCAAATCGAAGGGTTCAAGGGCCGAATCGTATCGGCGGATTTCGCGAAGGGAAAACGGCCATAGGGCCAGCATGGCCGTCCGGCCCGCCAGGGACTGACTGATCGCCTCATGGAGTTGCGGCTGATGACTGCCGGTCAGGATGAACCGCCCGCGTTTCCTGGTCTTATCGACCATGCCTTGGATATAGGAAAGCAGAACCGGAAGCCGTTGCACCTCGTCCAGGACGCCGCCGCCTTCCATCTGTGCGAGAAAACCCCGCGGATCGGCCTCAGCCGCCATGCGCACATCCGGGTCCTCGAGCGAAAAGTACGGCATGTCCGGAAACGTCATCCGGGTCAGGGTGGTCTTGCCCGACTGCCGCGGCCCGAGGATGGTCACCACGGGGTACTCGGCGGCGGATCGCAACAGCTCTTGGGTGACATCTCGAGTGATCATGGCATGATGATACGGCAAGTCTGTGCAAAAAGCAAGTTATACTTTTGATTTGCACAGATGTTGGTTTGAGTCAGGCTCCGCCTTCGCGGGATCGCATCCACATAAGCCCGGAAATTCCTCGCCGACCCGCTTCCAGGTCCATCCCGACACCTCGCGCCGCGAGCCGGTAAGTATCCGGTGGAGTCCGTCCTTCAGGCGGACCGACTGGAGACCGGCGCATGGATATCGACACCTTCAAACCGACCTTTCTGATCCAGATCGAGGGGCAGACCCTCTCGGCGGATATCACGCAGGAGATCACCTCGTTCGTCTTCGAGGACAACGAGGAGGAACTCGACGTGTTGGAGCTCGCGGTCACCGACCGGAACCTCCAGTTCGTCGACGATCCCCTGTTCCAAGAGGGCAACGAGATCGTCGCCCGCTTCGGGTATGTCGGCAATCTCTCGCCGCGAAAGAAAGCCGTCATCAAGGACATCGATTACGACTTCCCGGAGGACGGTGACCCGACCATCCATATCAAGGCCTACGACAAAGGCTTCAAGCTGGCCGGGAAGGAGAACCAGAAGGTCTGGCAGAAGCCCGCTCCCGGCATTCTCTATTCCGAGATCGCCGAGGAGATCGCAGGGGCCAACGGCCTCACTCCGGTGGTCACGGCCACGAAAGCCCGTCATCTGCGCGTAACCCAGAGTAACGTTTCCGACGCCCAGTTCCTCAAGGAACTGGCCGGAAAGGCGCGGGACAAGGACGGCGACGGCGTCACCGGATACGTCTTCTACATCCAGGACGACGAGCTGCATTTCCATCCCCGCGAACTGGACAAGAAGCCCGCCGCGATCCTCGAGTACTTCACCGACCGCAAGGGTGTTCTGCGTTCCTTCCGCCCCTCGACGCAATCGCAGGGGGCGAAAGGCGCGGGCGTCGAGACCAAGGCCGTGGGCGTGGACCCGCGCAAGAAGGAGCCGGTCGAGCACAAGGCCAACAACAAGACCACTCCTGAGCGGACCTCGCTGGGGAAGCGGACTTACCTGGTGGATGGGAACACCGGCGAGGGTGCTTACAAGGAACAGGAGTCCGGGCAGGTGGTCCCCACCTTTGACCGTTCCGAGGGCTTTCACGAGGAGCCGCGACAGGAACCGGCCCAGGACCTCTCCGAGGGGAAGTTCCGCGAGGCCGAGCTCCGCCAGGTGGAAGCCGACGCAGTGACCATCGGCATCCCCGCGCTGCGCGCCAAGCAGAACGTGGAGGTCAAGGGCGTGGGCCGCAAATTCTCGGGCGTCTACTACTGCCATTCGGTCCGCCACGCTTTCGGCGAGGGCGGATATCACTGCGAACTGAAACTCAAGAAAAACGCCCTGGGCAAAGGGGCGGGCGACAAGTCGGACGAGGCCAAGGGTAAGCAGAACGACCAGGAAGCTCCGCCAACGCCGAAGGAAGAGCCGCCGCCGATGGTGACCATCGACGCGGACAGCGGGCGGAGGCTGTAAGGAGGAGAGACACATGGGAGATCTGAGCCGGAATTTCTCCAGAAGCGAGTTCGCCTGCCGTTGCTGCGGCAAGACCGAGATCGATCCACGCCTGGTGGATGCGCTCCAGGAGTTGCGAGACCTCGCAAACGCTCCAATCCGCGTCACCAGCGGCTACCGCTGCCCCGATCACAACCGGGCGGTGGGCGGTGCTAAACAGAGCCGGCATCTGCTCGGACATGCCGCGGACATAGTGATCAAGGGCTTGTCCGTCGCCGGAATGTATGAACTCGCCGAGCAGGTGGCCGCCTTCCGTAACGGCGGAATCGGCGTCTACCCGGAGCGGGGATTCATTCATGTCGACATACGCGAGGGGCGGACCCGATGGGGATACCTCGACGGCAAATACGTCTCGTTCGAAGAAGCCATGACAACCAATGGAGGTGACCGCAATGCAGCAGTTTGAACAGATTCTGACCTTTATCCTGGACCACAAGGAACTCATCGCGACCTTGTTTGTGACGCTCCTCACCGTCGTCAAGCTCACCGCCTGGGGTCGGGCCAAGGCCGCGGCCCTGGACGCGGTGATCGGCGTTATCGAGCGGCTCGGCGCGAAAGAGGTCAAAACCGGCGTCGCCGGTCAGGAACTCAAGCTCGAAGCCGCAGCCCAGGACGCGCTGCGTCATGCCGTGGCCAAGGCCGATCCGAAGAAGACGCCGGACGGAACCGTCACCCGCATCGTGCGCGAGGTGTTGCGCGGCCTCTTTCCGTTGAAGTGATCCGGAGGGCGGACAGTGATCGAGACACAGGACCGCCAGCACGAGGAACGATACAAAAACCGGTGGTACGGAAAGTACAGAGCGTTCGTGCGGGACAACAACGATCCGGAGCGGCTCGGCCGCTGCCGACTCGAAATCCCGGCCGTGCTCGGCACCGGCAAGGAGAACTGGTCGGAATGGGCGTGGCCCTGCTTTGCCTACGGCGGAAACGAAGACATCGGCGTGTTTCTCATCCCCGAGGAAGGGGCTTCCGTCTGGGCCGAGTTCGAGGGCGGCAACGTCCAGTACCCGATCTGGTCCGGCGTGTGGCTGGCCAAGACCAACCCCGGCGAACAACCGGAAGAATCGAAGCGCCTGTGCTCCGATCCGACCTGCACCGACTGTGAGGACAAGCTCGAACACAAGCCCGACCGGCGGGACGACCTGGAGCACAAAAAACACCACGGCCATCCGCCGTACTACTGCCCGCGCCGCAAGGTTCTTCTCAAGACCGAAACCGGTCACGCCATCGTTCTCGACGACCGGGACGAGGAGGAGTTCCTCAAGGTCATCGACCGGGCCGGGCAGATTCTCCACATGGAATGCCGCGTGAAACGCGACGTTCAGACCGGCAATGCGCGCCGCCGGGGGACCAAGGACGCCGAGCAGGGCGACCAACTCGACATCGACTCGGACATCAAGGACCAGAAGGCCCGGATCGAGATCACCGATCTGTGCCGCCAGTTCGTGCGTTGGGAGGCGTGGAAGGACAAGGAGAAAATCCATATCCAGTCCTGCGACAAGTCCCGTGCCCGGTGGCAGAAGATTCTCATCGACACCACCAAGGGCAAGGAGAAGGTCCACATCTGGGGCCTCTGCGGCACGCAGGAAATCCTCATCGATTCCACCGCCGGGACCGAGATGGTCCGTCTCACGGACAAGGCCGGCCAGGTCGTCGTGATGAACGCGGCCGCCGGTCAGGAGCGCATTCAAGCCACGGACAAATCCGGAAGCGTGATCCTCATGGATGCCGTCATGGGGAACATCGTCATCCGCTCGACGAACAAGGTGCTGATCAACCCATGACAAACAACGAGACGACAAGCCCCACGGCATCCCTGGTCATGACCGTGTATAACGGCGAGCGTTATCTCGCCGAGGCGGTCGAAAGTGTTCTGGCCCAAACCCGGCGGAACTTTGAACTGGTCGTTTGGGACGACGGCTCCACTGACCGGACACTGGAGATCGCCCGTGACTATGCCAAGCTGGACGACCGCGTGCGCGTCGTCGCTGCGAAGCATCTGGGCCGGACCCCGGCGCTCAAGGCCGCGATTGCGGAGACGACCGCGCCGTACCTCGGCTGGGTCGACAGCGACGACATTCTCGCCGCGACGGCGTTGGAAGAGACCGCCGCGGTTCTCGACCGGGAATCCTCTGTAGGTCTGGTCTACACCGACTACGTGACCATCGGGGAGGACGGCAAGGCACGCGGCTACGGCAACCGCTGCCGGATTCCCTTCTCCAAGGACCGGATGCTTCTCGACTTCATGACTTTCCATTTCCGCCTGATGCGGCGCTCGGCCTTCGACGCGGCGGGCGGCATCGACGAGAGCTTCCGTTGCGCGGAGGACTACGACCTCTGCCTGCGTATGGGGGAGCTCACCGAGGTCCGCCACATCCGCAGACCGCTCTATTACTACCGCATCCATGCGGACTCCATCTCCCAGCGCATGCGGATCGAACAGATCCACTGCGCCCGCGACGCCGTGGCCCGTGCGTTGGAACGGCGAGGCCTGTCCGACCGGTTCGAGATCGATCTGCAGATACGCGGACGCTTTTCGCTGAGAAGGAGAAACACGAATGGATGAAACCCGACATGACAGCGCCCCGTGCGACTGGAACCAGAGCGAGCGGATGCTGGCCCGGACCTTCGAATCCTGGCGGGCCGAATTCCGGAGCATCCTCGAAGACCACCGCCGGGAAATCCAGGCGCGGCTTGAAAAGATCGAACGCGAAATCGAGAAGAAGTCGGACAAGGAGAACGTGGACCTTCTGGTGCGCAGCATCCAGGACGATCTGCGCCGCCATACCGACGACATCAAGAACCTGCAGTCCGGGATCAACGAGAAAATGGGCGTCGAGACCATGTGGAAAGTGGTTGGTCTTGTGCTCACTGTCGGCGGAGCCGTGGGCGGCGTGGTCGGCTTTCTGGTCCACGTCCTGACGGGAAAATAACCATGGCAAGACCCCAGGCGAGACTCGGCGACATCTCCAGTCACGGCGGCGTGATCGTCACCGGCGCGCTTCGCACCGTCGTCAACGGAAGACCCGCGGCGCGGCTGGGCGATCTGCACGTCTGCCCGATACCGGGCCACGGCGTGACGCCAATCGTCACGGGCAGCCTCGACACTGCGACGGAAGGGCTGCCCAACGCACGCATCGGCGACATCACGGCCTGCGGCGCGATCATCGTGACCGGCAGCCTGAACACGAATGACGACTGAGGACCGAGGATGGATTTCGAGGAAACACAGTTTCACTACTGGGACGTCTTCCCCAAAACGGTGAAGGTGTCGCTCACCGGCTGGTCGTTGACGATACCGCTTTCCGTGCGCGGCGCTCCCACCGGACAGATCGAGTTCGAATCCGCCGACTCCAACATCGCCTGGGTGGACGAAGACGGAAGGCTGAACCTCGGTTGGCAGGCGGGTGCGACGGTCGTCATGGCTTACGACTCGGAGAATCGGGACAGCGTCCGCTACATCCAGGTGGAGGTCGTCGATTACGGACAAGGCGGAGGCGGAGGGTACGACGGGTATGGCTATGACTACCCCACATAACCTTCCATTGTCCTTCTGGGAAGTCGCTCCCTCTCTGATCCGGGAGCCGTATCGGGAGACGGAACAAGCGGTCCCGGTGGCGGTCATCGGATCGCCCGGCGGCGAGGTGCGGTTCGAGTCCGTCCATCCGGAAATCGCCAGGGTCGAGAACGGTGTGCTGCGCTTCGGCGCGACACCCGGCGCGACCATCATCGTGGCCGAGGCGATCCGGGACGAGGTGGTGTCATCCCGCAGATACATCCAGGTCGACGTGGAGAAGCCCAAAGCCGCGGCGGTGCTCGACTGGAGACCGTCCGGCTACGTGGAGCTTCTGCCGGACGGAACCTGGCATTTTTACTATTACACCGGCTGGTACGACGCTTCCGGCAGCAATATCCGCGTGACCGGAGAGCTTGCATCGGAGGTGACCCTGGACCGGGACTACCTCCTCCGCTTCGATGTTTGGGGCGAGATCGAGAGCGTGGACGGACCCTACTTCGACCGGCTCGAGCTGTACGTGGACGGGTGGTTCATGAAGAGCTTCAATCCGACTTACGACATGAACGGCGCTCCGCTGCAGCCGTACCCCGTTCCACGAAGGACCGAGGCCATCGACCTGTCTCAGTTCACGGGCGGCACGGTCACGCTGCGGTTTCTCTGGGACACGGGTGACGGCCTTTACCAGAAGTTCGCCGGCTGGTTCGTGCAGAACATCGAACTCATACCCATCGGGAGTTGACGGAACATGGTTGTCGGAAACGGATACGGAGAAGACGGCGGCGGGCCGATCATCGAGCAGACCAGTTCGTCGCCCTCCCATTACGAGATCATGGCGCTGGCGCGTCTGCTCGCGGCCGGTCTCGGCGTGACGGACGGCGAGGGTGAGGAGCCCTACCTCCGACAGATCCGAGACGGCCTGGCCGAGATCAAAGGCATTCTGCAGCAGAGTCACGACGCCTCCGAAGCCCTTCGGGCGGAAGCTCAAACGGTACTGGAGGCGCATTCCGAGAGCGCGCAGCAATACATGCAGGCCGTTGATCAACCGATGCCGCCGGACTTCGACCCCTTCGTCGCCATGCCGGCGGGCACCGCCGTGAGAGACCTCCCCGATGGAGGACGCATCTTCACCCTCGCCGACGGCGTCATGGTTCGGGTGGGACCGGATGGAAGACTGACGGCCATCGGCATGGATGGCTCTGTGACCCTTCTCGAACCCGCGCGCGGCGGCGTGGTGACGCTTCCCGACGGCCGGGAGCTGATGCTCAAGCCCGAGGCGGTGCGTATGACTCACGAAGCGGCCGGAATCGAAGGGCTGCCCTTGGACATCGATCCGATGCAGACCGCGCAAGGACGCTACCGCATCGAGCTGCCGGGCGGATACCGGTTGGATGTATTCCAGCCGGAGCGCACGGCCATGATCTGCAACCCCGCGGGCACCTCGGTGGTGCTCGGGATTTCCCGGATCGAAGGCGTGGGCGAGGATATCGAGATTCGTCTGGTTCCCGGCGGGGCCAAAGGTTTTGCTGCGGTGGAAAGCGGTCACAAGGGCGTCATCGAGGCCGACGGCACGATCCATGTCGCCATGACGAACGGGTTGGATTTGGTCATTCATTTCCCGGACGACGATGACTCCAATGGAGACACGGGTTCGGGTGAACCGCCCGCCTGCATCTGCGAGGAGCGTGATTGATGGCCTTGGATTTTCTCGGACGCGGGCTGAAGTTCCCCTTCCGCTTTCAGCGGCGATCCGGTGGCGCGCAGGTTTCCTCGGCCACCTCCACCGAGCACGAACACATCCACGAGAGCATCATCCAGATTCTCGCCACCCGGCCGGGCGAACGCCTCATGCGCCCGGAATTCGGCTCGAAACTCAAGGACCTGGTGTTCGAGCCGAACGATGAGGTGCTGAAGGGGCTGATCCGCCATTACGTGATCGACGCCGTGAAGCGCTGGGAGAAACGGGTCGTCATCACCGGCGTCTCCTTCGACGATTCCCCCGCGAACAAGGATCGCAATCTTCTTCCGGTCCGCATCGCCTATCGCGTCATCCAAAGCCAGGTGGAAGGCAACCTGGTCTATCCCTTCTACCGCGAACCGCGCCCATCCGCTCCGCCCCGACAGTTCCGCTCCGTCGCCGGTAAGTAACAAGCGGGTCCTCGTCCGGCTCGTCCGGCGGGACCACTTGTGACCGAACCGCAACGGACGAACGGAAATGGGCAGAGCAAGCATCGCTTACACGAACAAGGACTACGAGTCCATGCGCCGGGAATTGCTGGCGCGGGTGCCGCAGCTCACCGACCGCTGGACGGACTTCAACGCGTCCGACCTCGGCGTGGTGTTGCTGGAACTCTTCTGCGGCATCGGCGACATGCTGGCCTATTACCTCGACGCCCAGGCGGCGGAGGCCTTCCTGCCCACCGCCCGCCAGCGGCAGAACGTCATCAACCTCTGCAAGCTCATCAGCTACCGGCTCGACGGGCCGGTGGCCGCGACGACCGCTTTGAGATTTTCCCTGGCCGCGCCCCTCGACGCGGATCTGGTGATCCCGGCGGGAACGACGTGCAGGGCCCGTCTGGAAGAAAACGACATCGTGTTCGAGACGGCCGAAGACGCGACGATCCCTCGGAGCCGGACGAGCGTCGATACAGGCGCGCGCCAGGGAAAACGCAAGACCGAGACCTTTACGGCAGACGGGGACACGGGCGATCCGATCATTTTGGCCGGAAAGGAAATCGCTCACGGTTCGATCCGTGTGTGGGTGCAGGACCAGGAATGGACCGAGGTCTCCCACTTCCAGGAAAGCGGCTCCGACGCGCGCCACTTCATGGCGGAGACCGACGCGCTGGACATCACCCGGATCGTCTTCGGCGACGGATTGCGCGGAGCACTTCCCGACTCCGGCGCGGAAATCCGCGTCGAGTACCTCGAAACCCTCGGGGTCGAAGGCAACCTGGGTCCCAATCTCGTCACCGAGCTTCTCACGGCCATCTACCTCGACGGCGGTTTGGTTCCCCTCGCGGTCACCAACCCGGTCCCGGCCACCGGCGGAGCGGACCGCGAGACTCTGGAACACGCCCGCCGCCAGGCCCCGGCCGAGGTCCGCTCGCTCTGGAAGGCGGTCAGCAAGGAGGACTACCTCGCCCTGGCCGAAGGGTTTCCCGGCGTGGCCAAAGCCCAGGTACTCGACGTCAACGACTGCAAGAACATCCGCTACTACCAGGTCAACCTGGCCGTGGCCCCGGACGGCGGCGGTCCGCCGTCAGCGCTTCTCAAGCAGGACCTCGCCGAATACCTGGAATCGCGCAAGGTCATCACCGTCGAGATCAACCTCTTCGATCCTGTCTACCGTCCCGTATCGATTGACGCGGAGGTGTTCGCCTATGCCGGCGAGGACCTCGACCTGGTTCGGAGCCGCGTCGAACAGACCTTGGCGGACTTCTTCGCCTTCGACCGCATGAGCTTCGGCGCGCCGGTCCACTACTCGGATCTGGTGGCGCTTCTGGACGGCGTGCGGGGCGTGAGCCACGTGCGCATGTACAGGCCGACCCAGGACGTCGACATCCACGCCGGTCAGATCGCGGCGCTCGGTCAGGTCAACCTCGACGTGCGGAGGGCGTCCTGATGTCCTCCTACTTCGAAAAGAAACTCATCGACCTGCTTCCGCCGCTCTACCGCGAACGGGATGAGTCCGGCGATCTCGATTCCTTTCTCAAGGTCCCGGCCGTGAGCCTGGACGAAATCAAGGTGCTGGCCGAGCGTTTCCCCGAGATCTTCGACGTCGGGCGTTGCGAGGAAAGGTTCTTGCCGTTTCTCGGCGGGATCGTCGGCCACCGTTTCGATCCCACCGTAAACGCGCCGGCCCAACGGCGTCTCATCCGCGAGGCCGTGGAGATTTACCGGCGCAAGGGCACCATCCCCGCCATCGGCCGCTCGCTCGTTGACATCGGGTGGGAGGGGCGCATCGAAGAGACTTTCCACAAGGCGCTGCGTCTGAACCGCCGTTCGGTTGTCGGACGGGCCAAACTGCCGGGGCTGATCTACAGCCTGGGCGTCTACCGCATCGACAGCGACAACCTCGTCCAGGGAGTCCGGGACGCGCTGCCCTTTCATCATCCCGCGGGCACGCGGGTTTTCTTCCTGCAGTGGCTCTACACGCTCCTGTCCATGGAGTCGGATTTCGAGGCGGTCATCAAGAAGGTCGTCGAGCGGGTGTGCCTCGCGCATCTGCACGAAACGTTCGTGGTCAACCACAATGCCCTGAACACGGATTTCCATCTCACCCGCAAGAACAAGACCTGGGGTTGGTGGCGGATCACCGACGGCACCACCCTAATGCAGGATATCGAGCGAGCCGCGGTGTGCGTCTCCCGCTGGCATGGCCGCTCGCCCCGGTTTCGCCTGAACACCGGCAACCTCAACGCCGAACGTCTGCCGAACCTGTGGATCAGCGAACGACGTGCGGCGTTTTGCTGCGAGATCGAAACCAAACCCGTAGTGGAACCCGGCGTCTCGTTCATCCGGCTGGCGGGCCAGGACCTGAATCGTTCGCGCCTGAACCGTTCCGCGCAGCCTTGCCGGATCAAGTTCCGCCAGAAAGACATGCTCTCGGAAGCCGTCCAGGATGCGCCAGACCTCACGGGAGACCGCCGCACGCACCGGTACGGGAAGCGGTCGCGGCTCTCCCATTGGTTCCGCGTCGGGCATTCGAGGCTCGGAAGGGACGACAAGGTCTCCGGCGCTGCCGTGGGCCGTCACCTTTTCATCACCGCTTACGCCGACGCGCAGTGGTCGGAGGTATCCGGCGCATGGGACTTCGTCGACCGCTGGCGCGCCCGCAGGCCCGGCTTCTCCCTGAACAACAAGGCGCTCAACATCGCCGAACTGACCGACGCCTATGTGACCGAGGCCCGCGCATCCTTCGAGATGGACGTGGACACGGGCATTCCGCGCAGAAGACGCGTGGAGACGCTTCTGCTCAACCGCCGCAGGCTGAATCACACAGGCTTGCTCCTGTCCGTGGACCGGACCCGGCCCATGCGGCTCGGCTCGATGCCGCTCAACGCCTCGGGCTTCCGCAAGTCGAAGCCCTGCCTTCGCTGGCGCTACCGGCAGCGGGACGATCACGCCGAGGCGACCGCCGGTTTCGAGGCGGCGGCGAACCAATACACGGTCACGCAATGGCCGGCGGCATAGGAGAGATCGATGGCGATACATCTGTACGAAGACATCACATTGACCCAGAGGATATCCGAGGGCGACCTCGCGAACCCCGATGACGACACCTACAACGGCACTGACGGGGAAGCGAAAGACAAGGAGCTGTTCGTGGCCAACGAACAGACGATCCTCGCCGCGGCCCTGGCATCGGGGGCGACCTCCCTGCAACTTTCGGCGCCGCGCTTCACCGACCGCGAAATCATTATCGTCGACGACGAACAGATGCGCATCCTGAGCGGCGGTGAGACGACCGTCCTCGCCGTGGAACGCGGCTACGGCGGCACAACCCCGGCCGCCCATGATCCGGGTGCCGCGGTCTATTCCGGGTACGACTATACCGGGCTGGTGATCGAACCCGTGGATGTCGCCGGCGGCGACGAGTCGGATTGGTACGCGCTGGCCCTGACCCAGGCGGGTCTCGCCACCGCCGTCGGCGGCGCACCTCTCAACCTGGGCGATAAAGCCCACGACGTGACCCTCTCGTTCTGGCGTCGCTGTACGGTGCCGTCCGGAACGCCGGTACAAAACAAGACCGACCTCAAACTCCGGCTCACCGGTACGGAAAACCCGATCCTGTAGGAGGAACGTATGGCCTATCACAGCACATCCGGCACCGCTTCAAACACCGCGGATTTCCTCGTCCGCCTGAAAGATTTCCTCGTGGGAACCGTCGGCTGGACGCTTCGGGACGACCGCTCCGGCGACGCCGAGCCCAGTTACGTGCTGGCATCCACGGGAGAGAGCGGAGCCGAAGACATCTTCCTGCGGTTCGTCAACGACACATCAGCGGACCGAATCGCGGTCCGCGCCTACTTGTACTGGGACGCGGCGACGCACGCAGGTGTGAAGGAGGCGTTCAACACCAGCTACACCTACATCAAGACCGTGGATGCTTCCGCCTTCCTGTATTGGATTTACGCGGACATGGATCACGTCTTCATCGTGACCAAGATCGCGGCCGTCTACTACGCGCATTACTGCGGGCTCTTGAAGCGGTTCTGGTCCGGAGCCGTCGCCGTCACGCAGGCGGCCGCATCTCCGGGAGCGGGCGTCACACTGCAGGTCAACGACGCCTCCATCTTCAGGGTCGGGGGTTATTACCTGATCAAGGACAACGCCGGAATCGAACGAGTCCAGGTGACGGCGGTGGATACGGTCGCATCCCCCAATACCGTCACCCTGGCGAGCCTTGTCGCGGCTTATGCCTCGGGGGCGAAGATCGGCGAGGACCCGCAGCCGGTCGTCGTCGGCCACTACCAGTCCCCGGGCAGCTTCTACGCTCTCAACAAGTTCGACGGCTGGGCGAGTGCGACCGGTCAGACCGGTTCGTGCGGCGCTGCCCATGCTGGATTCCAAACAGCCTGCAATCCTGACCAGCGCCAGGGGCTCATCACGTTGTTTCCGTGGCTCGCCGCCCATACGACGGCGGCCTACAAGGAACTGCGGGGCGAACTGATCGAGGTCTACGCACACGGGGGAGGTGTTACGGACTCCGAAGATGTCCTCGATCTCGGCGGAGTCACCTACAAGATTTTCAACCTGTCCGGCCCAGGCTGGTGCGCAGTGAAGGAGTGATCCCATGGCGGTGAGGCAAGGTAACAAAAAGGAGATCGAGGCGAACGCCCGACGCCTGACCCCGATGTTCCGGGTGGTCCGGAACGTCGGCAAGGCGAACAGAATCACCGGGAGGCTGAGACGTGGCAATCCGTAGCGGAAATCGATTCGCCGGAGCGCCTTTCGCGGGCCCCGTGGTTCCGATGAACCGCGCCCGGATGCCGGCCTTCCCGGCGGTCGTTTTCGAGGCCGTCGGCGCGGTATCCGAGACCCGGACAATCCGGCGCGACACGGACGCGGCCTTGAGGATCACGGCGGAGGTGGATGCCCCCGCCGACATCCAGGCCGTGATCGTGCGGCCGGTCCTGCGGAGCTTTGACCTGCGGGGATGGATGGTCCGTTTCCCGACGGTCCTTTCCGACGCAGCCGTCCGGATTCACCGGCCGGTCGAACGGCGGAGCGATACCCGCTGCGCGGTATTCGCCGAGATCGAGCGGACGGCGGATTCGAAACAGCTTGTGGTGCGCGAGACAGCCCGTCATGCGGAAGTGCGCCAGACAGTCTTCGCCGTGCTGATCCGCGAAGGCCACACGATACAGACCTGAAGGAGGAATACGAATGTCACTTGGACTCATCGTCAAAACGGGCCGCATCCTCACCGCGCGGCTGCTCATGGGAGACCCCATCGAGGGCATCACCCATTGCGCCATCGGAGACGGTGACGCCACGTTCACCGATCCCATCAATCCGCCCGCGCCGGACATCGACCAAACGACGCTCAAGAATGAGCGGGCCCGCAAAAAGCACTACAAACGGACCTTTCTTAAAGAAGACCCGGAAGGAACGCTCATCGTCAACGGCATCCATTACATCGAAACCGCCGAGGAGACCCAGACCATCGGCGTCTTCTTCCGCTTCGAGGAGAACGAGGCCAACGGCATCACCATCCGGGAATACGGCTTCTTCGGCGGTGACGTGGCCTACATCGCCGGACTGCAGTCCGATTATGCGGCGAACGGGGCTTACCACCCCGACACCAACCCGACCGGCGAGGTACTCGATCCCGGCTACCTGTACGAAGTGAAGAACATCCCCGACTTCAACAAGACCTCCGATACGCGGGTGGAGCTGGTCGGGGTCATCAAGATTTAGGAGGAAAGACCATGTCCATTTCGCGCGATACGTTCGACCCGACAAAAAACTACAAGCGGGTCCGTTACCACCAGGACCGGGATCTGCTCGACTCGGAGCTCAACGAGCAGCAGGACATTATCAACCAGGAGCGCAGGAAGCTCGCGGACATCCTCTTCAAGGAGGGGGCCATCGTCAGCGGCTTCGGCGTGACGGTCGCGGCAAACGTGCTCACCGTGGCCGAAGGGCTGGTCTACATCGACGGCTGCTTGGAGCGCGTGCCCGGCGCGGTGCTCACCTATGACCCGGCCAAGACGAGCGGCGCGGATTACGTCTATGTCGAGCTGCTCAAGTACAACTACGGATACAACCAGGATGCCGTGCTCATCAACCCAGCCACCGGCGAACCCACCGCCGAGCGGGAGAAGTGGGTGTTGTCGCTCAAGGACCACGACACGAGCGGCGAGGCCTTGCCCAATAACGTGACCCAGCGAAAGGTGGTCGCGGTCCACAAGTTCGACCGTGAAACCGGCGACGTGACGGCGACCGTCCGAGAGAAATCGAATCTCTACCTGCAGGACCTGCTCGGGACGCTGCCCGGAAGCCGGATCACGGTCGCATCGATCACGGAGGACCAACTCGCCTTCGCCGCCGCCGAGGGGCTGAATTCGCTTCTCCAGAACCTGGCCGAGCGGACCTATGACCAGGCCGGCAGTTATCTGGTCAAGGGGCTCGACAGTTTCATCGGCGACAACGACGGCGCGAACGTCGAGGTGATCACCAACGCGGGCCGCGCTTACATCCAGGGCTTCCGCCTGCAGAAGGACATGCCCACAACCACCTTGGTGCCCAAGTCCACGGCGGTCAAGTCGGTCCGCGGCGAACAGAAGACCTACGTGGTCGGCACCCGGCGCTATGCCCTCAACAATACGCCTCTCAAGGAAACCACTCAGGTCGAGGCCATCGTGGAGATCGTCTCCAACATCACCCGCGGGTCGGTGGGCGGCGGCGAAGACCTGCTCGTCCCCAACCCAGTGGTGGATATCCTCGAGGTGAGCCAGGGCGCGACAGTCTTTCAGGAAGGTGCGGATTGGCAGCAGTCCGGTAACTACGTCGACTGGCTGGGGTCGGGCAACGAACCTGCCATCGGCACAACCTACACCGTCCGTTGGACCTACACCAAACAGATGATCAAGGGGACGGACTATGTGGACGGCGGCTGGTTCGGACGCTCAGGACACCCGGCGGCGGATGAGTATTTCTATCTGGTCACCGCGCAGAGCGCCACCGGAGAGACTCAGTACGACTCGGCCAAGGTCGTGTCGCGCGATACTTTGACCGGTGAGATGAACCGCCTCTCCTGGCTGCCGGTCAGCGGCGCGACCGGATACCGCATCTATCGCGGCACTCAGAACACGGTCCGCGCCGACTTCCAGCGGCTCAAGGACGTGGCCTCCGGGGTCACGTCCTACATCGACGACGGCGTCGACGAGATCGTGGGCGGCAACCCGCCCGCCTCCAACACGAGCGGCCTGACCATGTCTCCCGTACAGGTTGAATCCGGCAATCTATCCATCATCAACTTCGGCCGCACGAACATCGGCGACGAGCCGGTGGGCGGCTCCAACTGCAGTATCGACTACGACTACTACATCGGCCGCAAGGACATCATTTACGCCACCACCCGCGAGATCAAACGGTTGGAAGGTTCTCCGGCCGACTGGCCGAAGCTGCCCATCGTCCCGGAAGGCACCCTCGGACTGTGCAGCGTCGATTGTCCGCCGAACTCGGTGGACCTGACGGTCGTCAATTTCGGGCTGACACGCATCACCATGGACCAGATCCACGAGATCATCAAGGACGTCGAGGACCTCAAATACAACGACGCCCAGTTTCAGATGAACAACGAGCTGCAGAACCGGGACGCCCAGACCAAGAAGGGCGTCTATTCCGACGACTTCTCGAACGACGCTCAATCCGATGTCTACCATAGCGAGTGGAGCGCCCGCATCGACCGGGTCCGCCGTTTCGCCGCACCGGCCAGGGCCGCCTCGGCCACCGTGCTCGAGGTGAACCCCTCCGCAAGCAACGCTTTGTTCAAGGGAAGCCTCGCGCTCCTCCCGGCCACGGAGCGCGTACTTATCGAGCAGACCGACTGGTCCGAGGTCAAGAACATCAACCCTTACGCCGTGTTCGAAAAACCCGACGCCTCAGTGGAGATCACGCCGAACATCGGCAGACGCGGCCAGACCGGGATCGCCGTGATCGGGGCCAACTTCCTGTCCAACGCGAACAACGTGACCATCCGCTGCGACGGCCAGGTGGTGGCGTCGGGAGTCCACGCGGATACCGCGGGCCGAGTCACCGCATCGTTCGTCATCCCCGAGAACGCGCGCAACGGCAACCGTATCGTCGAGATAACCGACGGCGTCTACTCCGCGCAGGCCAACCTGCAGATCAACGATCCCCTGATCATCACCCGCATCGAGCGGGTCGTGGTCGAGCGGACCATCGTCCAGCGGCAGATCATCGTCCAGCCGTCGCCGCCGCGGATCATCCGCGTCCCGGTCGAGCGGATCGTTTGGCGATGGCAGCTCCGCAACCGTAGGCGCGATCCCCTGGCACAGACCTTCAGCTTCACCGAAAACCGCATCATCTCCGCCGTGGGCGTCTGGTTCACTCAGAAAGACGCGACGTTGCCCGTGACGGTGCAAATCCGCGGAGTCACAACCGGACTGCCGAACGAGGTCGTGCTGGCCGAAAAGGTCGTGGCCCCGGGCGAGGTCAACCTGAACGCCGAGACCAAAATCGTCTTCGCCGATCCCTTCTATGCCCAGGCGGACACCAGCTACGCGGTCGTGCTGCTCACCAACAGCACCAACTACCGCGTGCGCATCGCCACCCTGGGGCAACTGGGGCAGAACGGCGTCATCACCCGGCAGACCTATGTGGCCGGTGTGCTGCTGGAAAGCTCCAACGCCGAGACATGGACGCCGCTCAACGGCTCCGATCTCACCATGAGAATCTACGGCTATGACTTCCAGTCCACCGGCGAAGTTCGCTTTCAGCCCATCACCGGGGTGCAGTTCAGCGATCTGAACCTGGACGAGTATTCCTCCATTCCGGAAGGCTGCGGCATCGTCTGGGAGTATTCGACCGACGGCGGTGTCATCTGGGATGCCATCGTGCCCGCGGAAGAGGAACGGTTGCCCAACCTTGCGGGACAGGTGCTCCTCAGGGCCATCTTCTCCAGCAACGCTGTCAACGATTCCCCGGCGCTGAACTACAAGGACGTGAATCTCATCGGCTATCTCAACGACCCTGCGGGGGCATATCTGAACCGCGAGAACGAGCTCACCCAAGGCGTGTCCTCCACCAAGGTCTACACCCAGATGAACATCCCTAGCGGGACGACCATCAACTGGTTCGCTTCCAACAACGGCGGAGCGACCTGGGAACCGATGTCGATCCAAACGACGCGGGAGATCGATCAGGAGTGGACCGAGTACACGCTCACGAGAACCTTCTCCGATCCGAACGGAAACAAGGTCCGCTACAAGGCGGAGATGACCGGCAACAACCTGGTGTATCCGAGGATTCACACCCTCGGCGCGACGCTGAGCTGATCGGAGGGATGTCATGATCGTTCGAAGACAGGGCGGATTGACGGAGTTCATTCCATCACCCCAAGAGAAGCGCGACGGTGTCCTTCGGGACCACACCCTCGAACTGCTCGCCAACCTCGACGCCCGCATGCGGCGCATCGAGGAGCGACACGGCATCGAGCCGGAGGCCGCGGAGACGTTCTCCGAACTCATGGCCCGCATCCGGCGGGAGGAGATCGAAGCCGGGCGGATCAACCGGGAACTGATGGACGCCGGATACCTACATGAAGATCTGTCCGCCGCCGCGCTTGCGGCGCAGGCCGGGAGGAACCAAATATGAGCATCACCATCAAGAGCAACACCGATACGATTCTGGAATTGCCCGGGCTTACGGGTACGCTCGGCCCCGGGAAGAACTCCGTCGTTCAGGCGATGACCCCGGACCTGCTGCGCGCCGTTGACCTCGGCCTGCTGCTGGTCCCCTCCGGCGCGGAACCGCCCGAGGGGCTGCCGCCGGTCGTGTTCGACCACCGCTACCCGCACGTCCTACCTCTGACGGCAGCTCGTGCTTACTATGTCCGCGTCCTCCGGACCCCGGGCGGTTTCCACGACGGGACTCGGGTTCGGGACTTCATCGCATATTATGGCGACGGCGCGGGAATGAGCTGTGCCTTTTCCGACGACGGCCTCTCCTGGGACACGGAGAAAAAAGTCACCGGCATCGCGGCCAACGGCTATCACGTGGTCTGCGCGCTGGAGGCCGCTGACCGGCTGCGCATCCTCTACTGGAACCCGGACGTTCCCAACCAGCCCTATGCCATGGCCGGACTGCGCACAGCAGTCTGTGATCCGTCGGTTGCCCCCGCCGCGTTCACGGGCGATACCCCGTGTTTCGGTGACCTGGTGACCGAGGGAAGCGTCCAGGTCTGGAATCGCGGCCATTACGGGCCGTCGTTCCTCTGGTACAACCCGCTGCCCACTTCGGTCGAAGGAAGACCGTTCACCTGGCGCTACGCGATGTATTTCATCGCCTCGACCGGCGGCAACGACAGCCTCGGTCTGGCCTGCTCCCACGATGCGGTCGTATGGAAGCTGTTCGGGAACGGTCCGATCCTCTCCGGCTTGATCGACCCGCAGCCTTGGGAAGGCGTGAACGGCTACGTCTCCGCCGCCCACGTCGACCGGCTTCCCGACGGGAGATGGTGGATGCTCTACTCCGGGGGCTCCGCGGGAAACGCAGGAATCGGCTATGCATGGTCCTGGGACCGTGTCCACTGGCGCAAGGCGGAGATCAACCCCGTGTTCAAGAACGGCAGCGGGCCGTTCCTCGAGCGCTGCTACACGCCGAGCCTGGTCCGGGACGCCTACGGCTCGATGCTCCTTTACCGCGCGGCCAAGGACGCGACCGCCTACCGGACCTTCGTTTCCCGTCTGCGGGCACCGGCCCTCGGATGGCGGGACCTGCTCGGCCCGGACCGGCTCGGTCAGGGGCTCACCGCGCGGGAGGCCATCCACCGGGGCGTCGGCACCCAGGCTGAACGCGACGCCGCTCTCCCGAACCCGTCCAAGGGCGACGAGTGGTTCAACACCGACCTCGCGGGCGGCGGCAAGTGGGAGAAACACACCGGCACCGACTGGAAGCGGAGCTGATCCCCGGAACACCTCTCTTTTCTTCGGACGCCAGGGAATCCCGTAATCCCGCGTGTTTCCGCTGGTTGCGTCTCAATGTACATAACTCATTGGAATCAAAGGGGTTATGTGTCGAATTCGCCTTGCTTTCTGTTCGGAAAGAAGCCTGTATGTGTGTGAACACAAGAGCCAATCCCTTGCCGGGAACGGGCTTACAGAACGTAAGGAGAGACCATGGACTTACGCCGGATCAACTTCGGAATCGAGATCGAGACAGTCAAACGGACGCGCGAGCGGGTCGCCCAGGCGATCCAATCGGTGGTGGGCGGCCAGGTCCGCCACATCGGCAGCCCGGGCAGCTTCGACCCCTGGGAGGTCACCGACGACCATGGACGGGTTTGGAAAGTGGTATCCGACGGCTCGCTCATCAATGTGCCGGTACACTTGCGGGCCGAGGTGGTGAGCCCTGTCCTGTCCTACGAGGAGATCCCCGTCCTCCAGGAGGTCGTCCGGGCGCTGCGGGCCTGCGGAGCCAAGGTGGACGACCGTTGCGGCATCCATGTCCACGTCGACGCCACAGCCTTTGACGGCCGGACCCTCGCGAACCTCGCCAAGATCGTCTACAAGCAGGAAGCGCTCATCCTCACCGCCCTGGGTGTTAACGAGACCCGCCGCCGCAACTACAGCAAACCGGTGAGCGACGACCTCATTGCCCAGATCGAGCGCCGCCGTCCCAGGACCAGGGACCAGCTCAACCACATTTGGTACGGCTACCACAACCGGCAGCCCCAGCACTACGACAGCACCCGATACCACGGAGTGAACCTGCACAACGTCTGGTACCGAGGCACCGTCGAGTTCCGCTGGTTCGAGGGAACTCTCCACGCGGGCAAGGTGAAAGCCTACATCCAACTGGTCCTGGCCGTGGCGGCCAAGGCGCTGAACGGCCGGGCGGCATCGAGCCGCAAGCGGTCCTTCGACCCGCAGAGCGCCCGGTACGACTTCCGGGTCTTCCTGCTCCACCTGGGGCTCATCGGCGACGAGTTCAAGACCGCGCGCAAGCATCTGATCGCCGCCCTGCCAGGGGACTCGGCCTTCAAACGCGGCAGGGTGAAACCAGATGAACAAAACGCTCCCAAGGCGGAACCCCTCATGGAGGCCGGGCCCGACAATCCGGCAGGACAGCCGGATTGGACGCGCCAAGGGCGCGCCCGAAGGGCGAGGGCCATGGATGGCCCGAGTCAACCCCGGCCTCCGGCGTTTTCGGGGGACGAGACCGGCGGGACGCAAGGAGGCGCGTCATGAGAGTGCTGATCCGAAACACCGCCCTCAATGGGCGGCCGCTGGAAGGCGACGGCGAGGCCTTCAGCGGGGCGACGGTGACCGACGTGGTCCTGGCCATGAAAGGGGCCACGCTTTTTTCCGACCAGCGGGACCTCGAGGACTACATCGACATGGTCCTGCGGAACGCCAAGATGCTGTCCGGCGTCGAGCTTGCAGTCAGGGGCGACACGCCCGAGGAAAAGGCCGCATCCTTCCTTGATGCCCTGATCAAACACGGCTTTGCCGAGGTGCAGGACGACAAACCCACGCGGATACCGATTCCCGCCTTGGTCTGGCAGGGCATCGACGCGGTCCGGCTCTCAGGGCTGACCAACATGCTCGACCGTCCGGTCGTCGCCCGGTTGGCCGGAGAGCTCGGCTGGCCGGACGCCGCGCGCTGGATCGATGAGCATCCGAAGGAATACGCCGAAGGCGTCTTCCGCGGGTTCATCGTCGATCCGCAGGGAGGGAAACCCTGATGTGCGGGCTCGCGGGCGTCATCTTCGGAAAAAAACGGCGGCGCGCCGAGGAGCGGGAGCACCTCGCCTGGCTCTTCACCCGCCTGCTGCTGCTGAGCGAGGAGCGCGGGCCCCATGCCACGGGCGCGGCATGGCTCGATGTCGATGGCGGGCACCGGCTCTTCAAACGCCCGGTGACGGCCGAGCGGTTCGTGACAGACAAGGCCTTCGCCGAACTCCTTGCCTCCATGGACAACCGCGCCACGCTCCTGCTCGGCCATACCCGGTGGCGCACCCGAGGGGACGAACGGATCAACAGCAACAACCACCCGATCCGCGCCGGGGAGGTGATCGGCACCCACAACGGCACCATCTACAACGCCGATTACCTTTTCCGCCGCTGGAAGCTGCGACGCTTCGCCGAGGTGGACAGCGAGATTCTGTTCCGCCTGGCCGCGAACGCCGCGCGGGACGGGGCTATGGATATCGAGCGGTTCAAGGCGCGGCTCCGCCGCTGCCGCGGGCAGATCACCGCCGTCATCGCCTGCCGGACCGACCCGGGCACCGTCTTTGTGCTCAAGGGCAACCGGCCGCTTGAACTGCGCTGGCATCCCCGCCGCAAGGCGGTTCTCTATGCGTCGGACCCCGCATACCTCGACGTCGTGCTTGCGGAGGAAAAAGGCTGGCGTGAGATTGCGGTCCCGCCAATGAGCCTGATGGTGTTCCGGCGCGAGGACCTGGCCGCGTATTCGGTGGAGCCGTTCGAGTTCATCGCCCAGGAGAGAAAGGGCGCGGAGCCATGACAGACACTCCAATGAACCCCATGAACCAGGCAATGAACCCGAAAGAACCCTTGAAGCCGAACACAAACGGAATGCTGAGGCTCTTCGTCTACGGCACACTGAAGCGCGGTTTCTGGAACCACGACCGCTTTTGCCGGGGCGTCCTGACGATGGAGGACGCCGTGGTCCGCGGCCGCCTCTTCGAGACATCCTCCGGAATCCCGGTCCTGGAGGTCCCGGAAGAGGACATCCTCGCTGTCGGGACCACCAATCCGCTCGCCGACGTGGCCACACAAGCGCGCGTCGTGGCTCGCATGTCCAATCCCGAGCCAACCCCCGACCGGCTCCCGAAGAAGGGCACAGGCGCGCCCTGGGGCCCCGTGTGCGGGGAGCTTCTGACCTTCGACGACCCCGAAAACCGCCTTCCGGCCATCGACCGGCTGGAAGGGTTTCACCCCGGCGGCCCCTGCCTCTACCGCCGTGTTCTGGTCCCTGTCCTGGCAAACGGAACCAGGCTCCCGGCCTGGCTCTATGCGGTGGGGGATCGCTGGACCGGGAGCTGTTATCTCCCTCGATATAGCAAAGGAATGGAGTTGAGTGTTTGCACGGTATCCTGACCGATGGTATAAGGGTGGGCGAATTTGTGAGGTAAGGAATTGACCTCGGAAAAATAACCAAGCCCCACAGGGGAGCAGACTCAAAGGTGTGGCAGCCGAAGACCTGCCCCCCGTGGGCAAGGCAGCCGAACGATTCAGCTTCCATACCCTAACACACTTGAGACGATTTGGGAATACAAGGAATCGTTTCTTTCCGGTCGGATAGATTTTCCCTCCCTTATTGGCCCTGCTTGCCCCATCTGTGAAAAGGAGCATTGCTATCGTGCAATTACCCCCTACTGGAGGCATGCAATCGAACTGTTTCCGGGGTCTGAGAAGAGGCCCATCCCCATTGCGCGCTTTCTTTGCCGAACAGAGTCGAGGACCTTCTCCTTGTTGCCGGTTCAGTTGATCCCCTATTGCCAGTACACGGTCAATGCCATCCTGGGGACTTTGCTCTTGGGGTTGGGATGCTGGCAAATGGGACAGAGGGGGTTCCACGGCGCCTCGGTTGAAGTTGATCAGGACAGTCTCGTCACTCCCTGGCTGGTTGCCTGCTGGCTTGTGGTGGTTCTTAGAGGACTTCAGCGTGCTCACGCGGTGCTGAGAAGATGGTATGATCTGAGCTCCGTGCGCACCCCAAAGAAGCCTGGAGCGTGGGAGGAGATATCGAGCTACTTTCTCTCCCTTGGCTGGAAGCCAAAGACCCCTTGGCCGCCTCTGCTCCGGGAGCTTCTTGAGCGATACAGCCGCACTGCGAAACGCTTTCTCTTCGGAACCCCTTCTCAAGAGCGCTTGGGAGAATGAGTTTTCCCCGCAGTGCCCTCTCTGGAAGGACATAGCAGCACCCCTGCTCCGCCCGTTTGTTCTCACATCCCTCACCTTGTTCTCCTTCGGATCTCTTTCTTTTCGTGGACCGGCCTTCTTCCCTAAAAGACGAGATCCTGTTTTCGGAAACGATTGTACAGAGCTTTGCTAACTCTCCTCTTTTGAAAGGGTTATCCATGGGCCATCTATCACAATCCGAGGAGGAAAAAGTCCATGGAAAAAGACATCCGAGAAAGAATCGCCCTCAAACGCTACCAGATCATCTCTCCTGTGCTCGCCGAGCCTGCAAGAGCTCAGAACGAGTACTTCCGCCAACAGGCCGAGCACGAACACGACTTCCCCCGATACGGCCAGAGGAAGGTCAGCGTCTCCACCATGAAGGGGTGGCTGAGGGAGTACCGCAAACACGGTTTTGACGCCCTCAAGCCCAGGGACCGCTCAGACGGGGGAAGACCCAGGCGCCTGGATGATCAACGGCTCAAGGTGATCGAGGTCAAGTGCAAGGCCTACCCCTACTACAGCGCACAAAAACTCTACGAAGAACTCCGGGATCAGGGGCTCTTGGGGGATCCCCCGGTCCACTACAACACTCTCCTGCGGGTGGTCAAAACCCAAGGCTGGCTCTCGGTCAAACAGAGAACCGATGTGCGAAAAGCCTTTGAAGTAGATAATGTCAACGACCTCTGGATCTGCGACTTCATGCACGGTCCCCAGGTCCGCTCCCACAACCGCACGGTCAAAGCCATCCTCTGCGCCATTATCGACGACCACTCCCGCATGGTGGTGGGCCATGCCTTCAGCGCTTCCGAGGCGATTAGCGCGCTGACCCTTGTTCTCAAGGAAGCCTTCCTCGCCCACGGCATACCCAAGAGACTCTATGTGGACAACGGCCCCGGGTTTTCTTCCGAGTTGCTCGCCAAAAGCTGCGCCCTGGCCGGCATCTCCCTCATCCACTCCAAACCCTACGACAGCCCCTCACGCGGGAAAATCGAGAGACTGTTCAGGACGGTCCGTGAACGTTTCCTCTCCGGCCTCCAGGACGGAGTCAGTCTTCACGAGATCAACGAGGCTTTCTGGCTGTGGCTCCAGGATGACTACCACCATAAACTCCACAGCGGGATCGGGGAAAGACCCATCGACCGCTACAATGCATCCGTTGCAAGAGTGCAGATCCGCAGACTCTCCAAAGCAGAGCTCGATGAGATCTTCCTCGTCCGCCACGAGCGCGTGGTCAACAACGATGCCACCATCAGCTTCAAGGGCGCCCTCTACGAGGTTCCACAAGCCTACATCCGCCAGAGAATCGAGCTCCGTCACCCCGTCGACGACCCCCAGAAGCTTTATCTCTACGACAATGAAATCCGGGTGGGCAGGATCAAGCTCCTGGACAAAGGGGAAAACGCTCGCACCTTCCGCCCCCAGAAGGTCCCCACCAACCTCTCCTTCCACAAGGGGAGGACCTTGCCATGAAAGACCTCCTCGCCTGGTTCGGTCTGAAACGATTCCCCTTCGACAAGAACATCAAACCCCAGGATCTCTTCGACGCCGACCCCCTCAAGGAGTGCTCCGCACGCCTCGACTACATCAAACGTAGAGGGGGAATACTCCTCCTCACCGGAGATCCCGGAGTGGGCAAAACCATCGCCCTCAGGAGATATGTGGACAGCCTCAACGAAAATCTGTTCAAGTCCTTCTACACCCCCCTTTCCACCCTCAGCCGCGCCGACCTCCTCTACCACATCAATCGGCTCCTCGGTCTCGCCCCAAGGCTCTCCAAGAGCGCCATCTACAATCAGATCCAATCGGCCCTCCTGGAGTCCAAGGAGCAATCCGGAAAAACCATCCTCCTCATCATCGATGAGGCCCATCTCCTTCAGACGGGTCCCCTGGAAGAGCTCAGGTTGCTTACCAACTTCAAAATGGACTCCTACGACCCCTTCATCCTCATCCTCTCCGGACAATCCGACCTCCGCAGAGTCATGGAATTTGCCGTCATGGAGCCCTTCAACCAGCGTATCGCCATGCGTTACCACATGCCCGGTCTCAACCCCGACGAAACTAAGGGCTACATCACCCATCACCTCAAACTGGCAGGCGCAAAGGAGCCCATCCTCACTGATCAGGCCCTGCAAGCCGTCCACCAGGTCTCCTTCGGTATACCCAGAAAAATAGGAGCCGTAACCGAGGCCGCCCTCACCTACGCCATGTTCGATCAAAAACGAACTGTCACCCCGGAGATGGTCCTCAAAGTGAAAACCCTGGAGGGATAGACCCATGAGAGATCCGAAAGAAGTCCAGATTGCCTGGCACATCCTTGAGCTCATCGAGGCCGTCGCCGATCTTATCTGGGAGTACTACCACGAGGACTTCAGAAGGGACATCAGGGAGCATGAACATCGAAATCCGAATGAACCCTGGAAAAACTGACACATTAGCTCAGCACATCTCGTCTCACCCACCAACTCCAAAAATCACCTCCCAAGAGGCAGGAAATCAAGGTCCTTGCCTCTTCTATCTCTTCGGTTAACTTACTGCAGTGAAAAACTCTCACCGCCTTCACAATCGTTTTGTCAAAGGACCTCAAAATCACTCCCCTGTCGGTCAGATCAATCCATCAAAACACCGTCAAATCTAGGAGGTAATCAACAGAGCGTCAAGGAGCTAACCGGCGGAATCTGGCGCTGAAGCCCCGGTAGATAGTCGCCATGTGGAGCCATGCAGGCAGCAGATTCCCGGTATTCCATCAGTTTGTCCTTGACTGGAATGGACAGGTTTCGTATACTTGTGTCTGGTTTGGTTGGCATACATAGGCAGTGATTCTGACAACTGACGAGAGGATTGAAATGGCCGCTGAAGAACGCTGGGTTGGCGTCGACGATGTGGCAGCCCACCTTGGGGTGGCCAAGGACTCGGTCTATAGATGGATCGATGAACGGGGGCTCCCTGCTCACCGTGTGGGGCGGCTCTTTCGTTTCAAGCTATCCGAAATAGACGAGTGGGTGCGCCAAGACAACGAGCGAGAGAAGACTCCAAGTTCCGTCCAAAGCCGACCCTCCTCGAAAACCCAGACGAATCGATCAACACCAAAGACACGTTCACGGAAGAGGGGCGGGAATGAGTAGCAGTCTGCTCACATCTCAGATCGGGCAGCGGATATTTCTCCCCGGGCACTTCGATGTGCCCGTTGTCCTGGAAGATGCGCGACCGCTCGGTTCTGATGATTCGGCAGGCTATGAATGTCGCGTTCGTCTTCCCGACGGCTCGTTGGAAGAGGCCGTCATCTCCGCGGAAGAGGTCGTGGCTGTCCTTGGAAAGGGGCCTGAAGAAGTCAAAGCAGAGACTCCTGTGGACGCCGAGAAGCTTCGACTCCTGATCGAGTCGGCTCGAGTGCGTCTGGCTTACGCTCATGACCAACAGTTCGCCGTAAGTCTTTCGGGCATCCGCACCCTGCCACATCAGATTGAAGCGGTGTACCAAGCGATGCTTCCGCAACCCAGGTTGCGTTTCTTGCTGGCGGATGATCCTGGAGCCGGCAAGACGATCATGGCCGGGCTCCTTGTAAAGGAGCTGAAGCTGCGTGAGGCGATTGATCGCATTCTCATCCTATGCCCCGCACCGCTCACCATACAGTGGCAGGACGAGATGCTCCGATGGTTCGGTGAGCCTTTCGACATTATCTTTTCCGCTGTCGACCAACAGCAATTGACCAATCCATGGCAGAGGTCTTCACAAATTATTGCTTCCATTGACTACGCCAAGCAAGATGACGTGCGCGAGCGTGTCTGGCAACAGCGGTGGGACCTCGTCATCATCGACGAGGCCCACAAGTGTTCCGCCAGGACAGCCTCAGGTGGACAGAATCGAGAATCCAAGGTTGCAACAACGAAACGTTATGACCTGGCGTCGCGTCTCACATCCCAAGCAGACCATGTCCTCCTCCTGACTGCCACACCCCACCATGGGGATGAAGACAAGTTCGCTCATTTCCTTCGGCTCATTGATCCAGACCTGTTCCCGGAACCACACCGCCTCGGGAAACAGGCCACCGCTATCCGCAAAGACGTTTTCCGCCTCGGTAAGGATTCGCCGTGGTCTCTCCGGAGGCTGAAAGAAGATCTTAAGGACGCGAATGGCAAACGGCTCTTCCCGGACCGGCATACCAACACCGTCACTTTCTGCCTGAACAACGACGAGTACACCCTTTACAAGAGCGTTACCGCTTACATCAACGAGTTTATCCCGCAGCAGACCGGACAAAGACGTTCCTCCGCAGCGCTGACCCGAACGGTCCTGCAACGCAGATTGGTGAGCTCCACCTGCGCTATTCATGAGTCGATCAAGCGGCGGTTGAAAAAACAGGAAGATCTCCTGGAAGAGCTTGAGGGTCTCACTCCGGCCCAGCGCGCCAAACGGCTGGCTGCTTTGCAGGGTCGCCTGCCGGATGCCGAGCAGGACGAAGACGATCTCGACGATGCGGTACGTGATCAATTGGTCGATGAGTACACGGCTGCGCTGGAGCTTGAACAGTTGCGCGCGGAAATCTCCGCCCTTAAGGATCTCGTCGAGCAGGCGCGAAGGGTTCGTGAAAACGCGAACGATTCCAAACTGGCCGCATTGAAGAAGTGTCTCGGCGAGGCGCAGTTCATGGACCTGAAGGATGGCCGGGGAAAGCTCCTGATCTTCACGGAACACCGGGATACCCTTGGCTACGTGCGCGATCACCTGGAACGATGGGGTTTTTCCACCTGCGAAATCCACGGCGGCATGAACCCCCATGAACGCAAACAAGCTCAGGAGGTCTTTCGGACCGGTGCGCAGGTATGCATAGCGACGGAGGCCGCCGGCGAAGGGATCAACCTCCAGTTCTGCCACCTGATGATCAACTACGACATGCCCTGGAATCCAACCCGGCTAGAGCAGCGATTGGGCCGCATCCACCGCATCGGTCAGGACCGGGATGTCTATGCTTTCAACTTCGTGGCCACGGACTCCGAGGACGGCCAGCCCATCGTAGAAGGCCGGATTCTCCATCGCCTTCTGGAAAAGCTCGACCAGATGAACGAGGCCCTCGAAGGCCGCGTGTTCGATGTGATCGGCGAAGTGCTGTCACTCAACGATGTGAATCTGCCGGACATGCTTCGAGATGCGGCCTATGACCCCAGGAGGCTCGACGAATACCTCGATCAGATCGACCGCATCGATCCGGCCAAACTTAAAGAATACGAGGAGGCCACAGGAATCGCCCTTGCCCGGAGCCACGTGGATTTTTCAGCTTTCCAGCGCCGGAATCTTGAGGTGGAGGAACGTAGGCTGATGCCGCGGTATGTCGAAGCGCAATTCGTTGCAGCCGCCCGTGAGGTCGGCCTCCGGGTCGAGGCGAGGGCCGACGGGTTGTGGCGGGTCGAGCATGTGCTTGCTGATTTACGTTCGGAGCGGCTCCACTCTGTCCAGAAGATCGGAAAAGCGGAATCCTCCTATCGCAAAATCACCTTTCACAAGCACCATCTTGAACAAGATGCCCATCTGGACGCCGTGTTGATGGGGCCGGGACATCCGCTTTATGCAGCGGTGGACGAGAAACTCAACGAGCGGCTGACGGGGTTGATCGGAGGCATCGGTTTCTTCGTCGATCCTCTGTGCAGAGAACCCTACCGTATCCATTTCTTCGAGATTTCGATTCGCGGCAAAGACTCGAAAGGAAACGACGTGCCGCTTTATGGCGAACTCGTGGCCGTTCGGGAAGAGCGTGGGCATTACGAAGTCATCCCGAGCGACATTCTGCTCAACCTGGCGGCGCATCCGCATCCTCCGCAAAAGATCGAACCTACTCCGTTGCTGCCGGCCACCGATTTTCTTAAAGCGACATATCAGCTCGAATGCCGCGCCCGTTGTCAGAGTGAACGCCAGCATTTCGCGCGGGTTTGCCGGGAATACCTGGAAAAGTCGTTCAAAGCCCGGATCGACCGCGCCCAGGAGCGGGCCATGTTGCTTGCCGCCGAGGTCTTCTCGAAACCGGAATACAAGCTACCTGCGGACGAGGCCAGGAAATATGTAGAAGAGCTTCAGCGCGCACGCCGGGAACGCCTCGATGCTTTAAAACGGCTTGAAATTGCCAGGACCGGGCCGGTCAAGCATGTGGGGACGGCCTTTGTGCTCGCTCCCGATGCCGACACGCAAACCCAGCTCGCCGATCTGGCCGAGGAACTCGATCCGAATATCCGCCGGCAGAGCGAGATTGCCGCAGAAGACAAGGTCGTTGAAGCGCTGGTTGCGGAGGGCTTCCCGAAGGACCGAATCGAGCGGGTCGGCCATCTGAAGTTGGGCTTCGACATCCGCGCCCACAAGATCGCCGATGAAGCCACCGGCGAGGTCTTCGTCAAGAGAGTCGAGGTTAAAGGACGCCTGCGGGGGCAGCCGGTCAGGCTTACCACCAACGAGTGGTACAAGGCCCAACAACTGGCCGAGACCTACTGGCTCTATGTGGTCTGGGACCCCTTGGACGATTCCCCCGAGCTGGTGCGCATCCATAATCCTGCTGCCAAACTCGACCATGCCAAGAGGGAAATCGTGGCGGCGCGATTCTACGAAATCCCTGCCGAGGCCATAACTCAGTGTGGAGACTGCCAAAGGTGAGAAAATGCCGATAACCGCTGCACAAAAAGCACAAGCTGAACAACGCCAGTGGGCCGCGGCAAGAGACGGTGCACCACAGGTGCGACTAGTGGCTGGCCCGGGCACAGGCAAATCTCATACGATTGAAAAGCGGGTAGCTGATCTTCTGACCAATGGAGCAACTCCCGGTAACGTCTACGTCATCTCATTCACTCGGGCTACGTGCGCCGAACTGACTGAACGTATCCGGGCTTTTTGCAGCACTCTCCCCTGTGCAAATGCGGCGACGCAAGTGCGAGTTTCAACCATGCATTCCCTTGCGCTTCGAATTCTGCGACGTGCCAATCTGCTCACCTCGTATCCCGGCACGCCAATCATGTTGGACGATTGGGAGCAGACCAATGTTTATGACAGAGAATTCGCCGGGAGTCTGGGATGTACTCCGTCTCGAGCCGCCGAGATCAGACTTGCACACGACGCACAATGGCAGACTCTGAATCCGCAATACGTAAACCAGGCGCAAATAACTCCTGCCGAGGTCCAAGGATTCAACGCATTTCATTCGGCTCGGACCAACCTGTATTGCTGTGTCCTCCCGGGCGAGGTGATTTACAAGTGTGTCGATGCGCTTCAGCAAGGCGCATTGCAGCCAAATCAATTACCGCAAATCGACCATTTGATCGTTGACGAATTCCAGGACCTTAATGCGTGCGACCAGGAATTCGTGCGCTTGTTGTCTTCAAACAATACAGTTTTATTCGTGGCCGGGGATGACGACCAGAGCATTTATTCTTTCCGGCATGCCAATCCTGATGGCATCGTCCAGTTTCAAACCGCCTACCCAGCATCGGCCACACATGTGTTGACAGACTGTTTCCGATGCACTCCGGCAGTGCTTGGGCCGGCCAGCCGACTGATCACTTTCAATTTGAACCGGGTACCCAAGAATCTTACGTCGCTTTACGGCTCTGCCACGCCGCCAGTTCAGGGCCGCATGATGGTTTGGTCGTTCCAGACTGCACAGGAGGAGGCACGCGCCGTTGCCCAATCTTGTCAGGCGCTGATCAACGCCGGCATGGCTGGGCGGGAGGACGAAATCCTCATTCTGATCTCTAATCGCCGGGTCCAGCTCGACATGCTGGCCCAGGAGCTTGGCAACCTCGGCCTTCCCTACGATCCTCCTCGCGGCGCGGCGCTCACAAATGAATATGAGGCCATCAGGGCTGTCTATTCGATTCTCCGGATCGCCAGAGATAATTCAACCGGTGAAGAAGACTACCCGGCGCATCGGGACCTGCTTGAGGTTCTCTCCGGTGTCGGAAGCGCCACGGCTAAAGGAGTCGCGGATGCCTGCATTTCCAACAACCAGAACTTTCGCCAGCTCTTTTATCTGCCAACATGCCCGACCTGGTTTTCCGGACGGTGCCCCTCGGCGGTTCAGCGTGTCATGGCAACCGTTCAAACGGTTAGAACGTGGAGCATGAGCGACACCTTGGCAGCTCGGAGCGGCGACATCACGACCCTCCTATCATCGCAGGTGTTCACATCAGGGCGAAATGCTGCCAATAGCCTGTCGATATGGAATACCCTGATAGGCTCGCTTCCGGCCCAGATGACACTTGAAGAGCTTCTGCAATTTCTTGCGGCCGACAGCGAGTCGGATCAGCAGGCCATCCTTGATCTGGTCAACCAGCGAATTGGCGGTGCTCAACCTCAAGCCCAAGTACCCGTTCAGAAGCGCATCAGGATTCTGACCATGCATGGGGCCAAGGGGCTCAGTGGAAAAGTCGTGTTCATCCCAGGGGTGGAACAAGGCCTCATGCCGAACTTCAGGGCCTTGCAGGCCACCGGACTGCTTATTGAACAGCGGCGTCTTTTTTACGTATCCGTCACCCGGGCCATGGCTTGCTGCATCGCGTCGCACGCCGCTCAACATTCGGGTGCCCAAGCGATGGCTTTGACTCAGAGGCCTGTTGCACGTCTAACGCGCTCTCAGTTTCTGAACGAGATGAGTGTCCCAAGCGTTACCCGAACCACCGGGTTGAGCCAGGCCGAAGCGGCGGCAATAGTCGCAGAGGTGAACAACTTATGAACGACCGCAGACTCATAGAAGACTTCCTGCCCGTGAACTCGGTCGGGGAAGCGGCTTCGAGTGAGCCCCGTACTAAGGGGCACATTTCGACCTTACACGTGTGGCGTGCGCGGCGGCCCTTGGTGGCATGCCGGGCTGCGGTGTACGGGGCGTTGGTGCCGGCATCGCTATTTATCCCGGAGAATGGACCGGACAACAAGAAACAGAGTCTGGGCCGGGCTAACGCAGCCAAATTCTTTGAGCGGCTCTGCAAGTATCCGGGCAACCCAACCGTCATCAAAGACGCGCAGAGGCACATCCTCGAATCCCATGCTGAGCGCTTGACGAGGGAGACGGGCAAGACTGTTACGCTCGAAGATATCGAGGCGGGAAAAGCGCCGCGCCCTAAAGTGCTGGATATGTTCGCCGGCGGCGGGGCCATTCCGATTGAAGCGGCCCGACTGGGATGTGAGTCGCATGCCCTGGACCTCAATCCGGTCGCGTATCTCATCGAGCTTTGCACAGTCACCTTCCCGCAGCAATTCGGAGCGGAGCTGGCCGACGATATCGAGAAGTGGGGCAAAACCATTCTGAAACGGACGCAAGATGCCGTGTCCGACGTCCTTGCACGCATACCGGTTGCACGAAAGCAACAGAGGGCGATCCAAAGAACCCTTGGGGATGGAGATGAAACGCCAGCCGACGAGTATTCTGTCGTCGCTTACTACTGGACGCGGACCATCCCATGTCCGAATCCACAGTGCAAAGGAACCGTACCGCTCTATCGACAGACTTGGTTGAGGAACAAATCCTCCGGCTACGTGGCCTTGAAGCCGGTGCCGGACATGGGCAGACGCATCATGCGTTTTCAGGTGGTCGAAGCTCGATCCGCATCAGCGCTTGGCTTTGATCCGTCCACCGGGAGCGCTGGTTCATCCACGGCATGCCCCTTTTGTCAGACCGCTCTCGATGGTCCCTATGTCCGCAGATATGGCGACGAGAAAGGCTTCGGCCAGCAGCTCATGTGCGTGATCGCGCTCAATCCCGACGGCCCCGGCAAGTTGTATTTTGTCGATGAATCCCTTGCAGCCATCGAGGCCGAGCATCAAGCCATATCCGAGCAGCGCGCAGCGGAGATCGAGCGCGAACTTGGACCGAGCAGTTTGGATGAAGAGATTCCGCCGACCGGCAACGCGGGGCTCGCGACGGGAAACAGCTACCTTTATGGCATCCGGACGTTCCGCCAGGCTTTTACCCCACGCCAGCGGTACATCCTCCTGACCATGGCCCGGGAAGTGCGCCGTGCCTACCAAGAAATGCTTGAACAGGGGATGGAACCGGAACGTGCAAAAGCCATCGCGACATACCTGGGGTTATGGGTCAGTCGTCTGACTGACAAGTGCAATGGATTAGCCAGATGGAATAATGGTCGTGAAACCATTGAGAGTCTCACATCGATGAAGCGTTTCGCAATGATGTGGGATTTTCCTGAAGTGAATCTCTTCGGTGGCGCTACAGGAGATGCATGGGGTAGCCTCGAATACATTACCGCTGCTGTCAGACGTGAAGGGCAATTCCGGAACCCTGTTAAAGCCATTCGTGGTTCCGCCGCTGAACTGCCATATGACAACGGCATCTTCGATGCGGTGATTACCGATCCCCCTTACTACGACAACGAGAGCTACTCAGAGCTTTCCGATGTCTGTTACGTCTGGTTGCGGCCGACCATCGGCTTTCTCTACCCTGAACATTTCGCCGGCCAACTGACGCCGAAGAAAAAGGAGTGCGTGGCCGCCGCGTATCGCCAGGGGGGAAAGCAGCAGGCGCGGAACTATTACGAGGACACCCTGTTTCAGTCCCTGCGAGAAGCCCATCGCGTCACGAAACCTGGCGGTATCCTGATCGTCGTATATGCCCATAAGACCACTCTCGGTTGGGCGACCCTTGTGGATGCGCTTCGGCGCGCCGGTTATGAAGTCGCCGAAGCCTGGCCTCTTACTACCGAAACAAAGGCCCGAGTGGCTCACCAAGGAGACGCAGCCCTTGCCTCAAGCATTTTTCTCGTAGCCCGGCGGCGTGAAGCACCTGAGACAGGCTCGTATGAGGATCAGGTCCGTCAAGACCTGGAGAAGATCGTCCGCGAGCGCGTGGATTCGCTTTGGAAGATGGGCATCACCGGCGCGGACCTGGTCATCGCCGCCGTGGGCGCGGGTCTTCGCGCCTTCACCAAATTCTCCCGCGTGGAATACGCAAACGGTGAGGAGGTCCCGGCCGAGAAGTTTCTGGCGGAGGTGGAAGGGGTCGTGCTGGAGACGCTTCTTGAGAAGATCTTCGGCGTGACCGGAAGCGGCGTTGCCGCGGTGGACGGTCCGAGCCGGTTTTACGTGCTCTGGCGCTACACCTACAAGGCGGCCGAGATGGACGCGGGCGAGGCCATCGTTTTCACCTATGGCCAGAACGTGGAGCTGGACGGCCAGAACGGCCTTTCGTCCGGCAGCCGCGCGCTGGTCGAAAAGAAGAAGGGCAAGTACAGACTGCGCGATTTCGCCGAACGGGGCGACGACGAAAAGCTGGGAATGCCAAAGGATGATGGCAAGTCCGCCCCGCTGATCGACATCCTGCACCGCATCCTCTGGCTGGTGGAAAACGAACCCCGCAAGCTGAATGATTTCCTCGACGAGGCGAGACCGGACCGGGAGCGGTTGCGTCTGGTGGCCCAGACCCTGGCCGGAACTGCGTTGGCCGGCAGGAAGGACGACGGACCGGAACACCTTCTTGCGACCACGCCGGCGGAAGGGGCTGCGCTCAAGAAACTCGTCGCCAATTGGCGGGCCCTCATCGACCAGCGGCTGGCCGCCAGGGAAGGAACCCTATTTGAACTCATTCGAAATTCGGAGGCCAAAAAGTGAGCACACATGCACTTCGTCCCTGGACCGATCTGGTCAAGCTCCATCCCGACGTGGAAGCGGGTGCGCTGACCGAGGCGGTGTTCGCCATCGATCTCGGAGCCATCGCCGCCAATGATCCCAACGTGCCCGTGGTCAACCGGGACCCGGAAGCCTTCTTCCGGGCGACCTACCTCACGGCCGATCTGCGAAAGCTCCTGGACGAAGTGCTGGCATCCCTTTCCGGCAAGTCCGGTTACAACCGGGTATTGAAACTCCGGGTGCCCTTCGGCGGCGGAAAGTCGCACACCCTGGCGTCGCTGTTCCATGCCGCGCGAAAGCGCGAGGCTCTGGACGGAATCCCGGAGGCGAAGGAATTCGCCCGACCCGGCAATGTGGCAGTGGCGGTTTTCGACGGCGAGAAATTCGATGCCCGTAACGGCAAGACGCTGGAAGACGGCCGGACGATACAGACCATGTGGGGCTGGATCGCATGGCAGATCGATCCCGAGAAGGCCTTCCCCCTCGTCGCCGAGCACGATAAGGACCGTGTGTCCCCAGGCGGAGATGTGATCCGCGAGTTGCTTACCAATGGAGCAAGCGGCAGGCCGGTTCTGATCCTCCTCGACGAAGTGCTCAAGTACATGGAGCGGTCCGCGGCGGTTAGTGTCCTTGATTCCACCCTCCAGCGACAGGCCAAGGATTTCTTCCAGAATCTGACCGTCGAGGTGGCCGGGAGCGAGAAGGCAGCGCTCGTCTATTCCCTCACCTGGAGCGCCAGGGAGGCCCTGGGCAATGTCGGGCTGCTTGCCGAGATCGACAAGCTCGCATCTCGGGTGGACCAACTTAGGGAACCTGTCTCAGGGGATGAGGTCCTTCCGATCCTTCAGCGGCGTCTGTTGGGCGGCGCTCCCGATCCTTCCTCCGCCACCGAGGTGTCTACGGCATATCAGGACGTCGTGACCGGCATGCAGCGGGCTCATGCCGAAACCCCCTCCGAGCGCCAGCAAGCCGAGGAGGAAGGCCGTCTGTTGCGGGATCGAATGCGGGCGGCGTATCCGTTCCATCCCGCGCTCATCGACATCATGAGGGAACGCTGGACCGCGGTGGATGCCTTCCAGAGGACACGCGGCGCGCTGCGTTTTCTTGCCTCCTGCATGCATTCCCTCAAGAAGAACGGCGGAGCAAAGGCACTTCTTGGGCCTGGAGACGTGCCGGTGAAGGACGTGGATGTCCGGGTGAAGATGCTTAAAGAGCTGGGTGTCCAGAACGACTACGACCCGGTCATCACGGCGGACATCGACGGTCCAAACGCCCGGGCAAAACGCATCGACGACAGGATGGCACGCGAAACTCCTGCGCTTGCCAGTGTGAAACCTGCCACGCGCATTGCCACGGCTATCCTTTTGTACTCGTTTGGCGGTTTGAGGCGCGAAGGCTCAGGAAGCGACGAGACGTTGCCGCCAGGCGTGACGGAGAACGAACTGTTGGCGGCCTGCGTCGGTCCCGACCTGGATAACATTACGGCCACGGCCGTCTTGTCCGAGCTCCGCAACACATGCCTGTACCTGCATTACGACGGCGTCCGCTACTGCTTCAAAAAGGACCCGAATGTCACCAAGCTGATCGAGGACGCGGAGCAGACCGTTGCCCGAGAGGATTCCCAGTCGCGCGGGCATGGCCCGGTCCGAAGCCAGATCAAGGAGATGCTGGATGCCCGCCTGGCCGGACACCACACGGCCATCGTCTGGCCGGCGAAAAGCCAGGACATTCCCGATGAGGACCCGCGCTTCCTCGTCGCCTACCTGCCCCTTGAGTTCGCTGCCGAGGGCAGGTCGGAACAGGATCGCCAGGCCAAGGAGTGCCTGACCAAGTACGGGGATCGTCCCAGGCGATTCCGCAACGGGCTGGGACTCGCGATACCCGAGAAGAAACAAATCGAGGCACTGCGGCGCGCTGTTCGATACCTGCTTGCCATCGACCGCGTAGAAGCCAAGAAGCAGCAACTCCGGCTCACCAAGGACCAGCTTGATCAACTCCGGGAGAGGAAACGCACCGAGCAGGCAGCGGCCGAGTCATGCTTCCGGGAGCTTTACACGGCCGTCTGGTTGCCTCGGGTGCAGGATGGCGAACTGGAAATAGAGAAAGTGGAACGGGGCGGGCGACCACTTCAGGCGACCGGCGTCCACGAGCGCATTATGGAGCTGCTTACCAGTGTGGGAACGCCGCGCATTCACGGCTCGGTTACGCCGCGGAAAATCGCCGAGCGGGTGCGGCTCGGTGAATCCTTGGGCGAGGGTGAATCGCCGCTCATGGGCATCAAGGCATCCGATGTCCTTGAATCATTTTTCCGGGATATTGCGCCGCCCCGGTTGGAATCCGCATCCGTCCTGCGCAAGGGGATCGCTCGAGGTGTATCGGAAAGCGTCTTCGCCTATGCGAGCGGAGGCAGTCCCGTTCTTGGTCCTGATGGAAGATACCAGGTAAGTCGCGACAAGGTGATTCTCGGTCGTTCCATTGCCGATGACGAAGTCGATTTCGATTCCGGCTTTCTCATGATGCCGGCAGCGATCCCGGAAGCCCCGGCGGCCCAACCAGCAGGCGCTTTCCCCGTCGATACAGGCGCAGTTTCCCCACCGAGCGTCCATGAGGGCCCGGGCGGAATTGATGTGGGAACCGGTACTGGACCAGTCACGACGGGCACGGATGCCGCCGGTCGGAAGAAGCGGGTCGCACTGACATTCGAAGCCACCAGAGAACAGGTCTTCAAGGCGTTCCCGGCCATTGCGAATCTAGCCGACAAATCTGACGGAGCCAGGGTTCGAATCCGCATCGAGGGTTCGTCGGCTGTCGGCTTCGATCCATCCTGGCTGCGCAATGCCGTGGACGAACCGCTGGACGAGGCAGATATCGAACGGACTGTGGAGGAATGACATAAGGAGGTGCGCCATGACTATGGCAAATGGCGAACGAACCTATCAACTTAAGGCCCTAACGGACTTGTGGACCGGCTCGGTCACTCTTGAAGAAAAAAACGGCCAGATAAAGGAAAAAACTGGACCGGACCGTCTTATCACCACCGGTCTGCTCGGCTCCATCCGCTGGTGGTTCGAGGTATTGGTCCGTGGTCTGGGAGGCAGCGCCTGCGATCCAACCGATACGAAATGCGAAGACCGGAACCATTGTGTTGTTTGCGAACTGTTCGGCTGCACAGGCTGGGCGCGGAAGTTCAAATTTGAAGTCCTGGATGAGAAAAGCGATATCAAGACAGATCAGATCAAACAAAACCAGGCTTTCAGTCTTCGCTTCACACCCCTCCGTCCGATTCGCGGAGAAGAGTGGGCCCTCCTGGACGCCACCCTTCGCCTGGTCGTCGAATATGGGGCCATCGGCGGCAAAACGGTATTCAAACCAACGGACGAATCCAGTCGCGCTGGCATGCTGCATCACAAAGACTATGGCCTGGTGCAGATATCCACGTCTCAGCAATTCGATGGAACAGGTCGTGATGACTTGGGAAAATATCTGTCCAAATGGCGGAAGCTCAACCACGGCGAGTTCGCCTGGGCTTCTTTGCAGCACTTCTGGTGCGTGAATGGAAAGTATCTGGCTCGACAGAACGGCAACTCGAGTTCATTCAACCGTGTAATCGAGCGCCCCGAGCCGAAGCAACAAAGCAGTCAGAACGATTCGTGGATCGCTGGTCGCCGGCCTGATCGAAGAAACAACGTTGAAGCTGAGAGCAAAAAGGTGTTCAGCTTCCAGAACCCCGCGAGAACCTTTGGCTTCGTGAAACCCAGACTGTTCGATTTCAACGCCGTGAAAGGACGTCTGACGAATGCTTGGGGACAGAACGGCTGGGATTTCCTCACCGGTGACGAGATCATTGGCCAGCTATTCGCCGGGAAGGAGGGCAGCTCATGAGTTTCGATTATTACGCCTCCCTGGCCGAAATGAAAGCCTGCCCGAAACAGGTGAACGAAGGCGGATTTGCTTCAGGCTTTGGGGATGGATGCGTAGTCTGGTCCTGTCGTGACGGGGAGAAGAACAGTGCGCGTCAATGCTACATGAAACGGGCGGCTGAACTGGAACTCAATCTCCCTCCGGACCTTCACCTTGAGCGGAATCATGCTTCCCTGCCGGATTCGACATGGTTCGGCATCGATGTATCCTTCACCCTGACATCACCCTGGTACTCGAAGGACGACCGCCCCTTTCACGTGCTTGATAACCCGGTACGCAAGGATCGGGTCTTCGGAGCGCCGTTCATGTCAGCGGCTTCCTGGAAGGGACTTCTTCGCTGGGCCTGTCGGATGCAGGCGGGCTTGTCCGATCATCTTGAAAAGCACGATATGAAAATGGATGGCTGGGAGGACCCTTCTTGGATCGTCCATCTCTTCGGCAATGAGAAAGGAGGGGATAAGGGCTTTCGATCCGGGACCCTTGCCTGTTATCCCACTTGGTTCAGCAAAATCGGCTTTGAGGTGATCAATCCCCACAGCCGTAGCCGCCGGACCGGGACTCAACCCATTTACTATGAGGTTGTCCCGGCCGGGACAAAAGGCAGGCTACGGCTGCTCTACGCGCCTCTGCCGGGAGAAATCGAAAACGATAAAGTCAAGCCCGCCGACCTCATCAGTAGCTTCATCGACAGCATAAAGGCGCTTCTCGAAACGTATGGCATTTCCGCCAAACGCACTGCCGGATGGGGCACTGCTCGAATCGATACATGGACAGGACTTGTGAAAGCCTCCGATGAACCCGCAAAGGTTGAGCCGCGATCCCCAAAGAAGACTCTCCACAGCCTCCAGGACCTAGGCACTCTGGTACGTGAGCAAATCCCACCAGGTTCCTTCACCCTCAAGGACGCGGAAGAATTCAAATCGGATATGAAAAGCCGTATTGCCCGGAAGGGAGGTGACCAATGACTGGATTTCAACTTCCGGACACGTTGCGGCAACATCGCCCTCTGCTTTTGGCGTGTGAGGCCATCGGCTGGCTTCATATGACGGGCAAGGCCAGGATCGATTTCCTGCGGGAGCACGGTGGACAGAAGAACGATTATGATTACAAGAAGTGGCCTGAGCAGGAGAACCCACCCTTTCCTTGGGATAACCTGCTGCAATGGGTGAAGGGTAAATTCAGCCTGGGTAATAACGCGTGGCCCGGAACTTTCTCAGACTTTCTCTCCAGACATCCTGGCCGAGATGGCGGGGTGCTTGGCTTACTCCAGGCTGGCCACGCTATGGCGTCGGGTATCGAAAAGAATCTTCCGTCGTCCACCGCAAAATACCTGGGCCAGGATGTCACCCACATGTGGTTGTCCACGGCCTTCGGCCACCCTGTCCGCAATCTGTTAGCCGATCCGCCTGAATTGCTGCCTGAATCTGGTTGGGAACGGCTGCTTGAGCAGGTACGGAATCTCCTCACCGAGCTGCAGCAGCTTGGCGGCAATGGCTCCCCAAACGACATTGATGGCTGGTGGCGTTGGCGCGATGCCACGGTTGGCCCTGATGGGTGGCTTCGCAGGACTTTTACGAGCACCCTGGCCGAAACCAGATTGCCGAACAACGACGTCACGCTCTTTGACCAATCCTATGTCGCGGCCGCCTTGTTCAAAAGCGCCGCGGCCGGGGCGATTCTGGAAGGCAGCTCGTTCCCTTGGTCCAACAATGGACTCAAACAACAGACTCGTTGGCGGCTCCTAACCATCGGGATCAGCGCGGATCACTACGAGGCCCGGGCCGTGAAGATTGGTGACTGGACCGGGGCGCGACTGGCGCTGGACGAGTTTTTTACCAAAGTCCGCAAGCTCGTTGAGGTCGATCTCGCTGTGGGCTCCCTGCTATACAGGGATGGCGAGACTTGTGTCTTTTCGTTCCCAGGGGAGCGATCCGGCCACGACAAAAAAGGGTACCAAGGCGGTGATTTGCAGATTGCCGAGTGGCAACGCTGGCTGATGGAGCAGATTGACAGTTATGCTCGCGATGCCAACCTCGAGACGCCCCCGTATTGCAGCATCAGCGAGCCTTCCCGATCTCTTGTGCGGATGACGGAGGAAATCCGGAAGGCGCGGGAGACGGTGATCGTGCCACTGCACCGCAATTGGCAAATTCCCGGCCAGGATTCGTCGGACGGCCATGTCTGCCCGGTATGTCTTGTACGTAGAAGCCGCTCAGGGACAGACAAGCAAAGGCCTTGCGATCCGTGCAAGGCGCGGCGGACTCACCGTTTGGACATGTGGTTGGAGGGGGAGTTCGGATCAGACTCCATCTGGATCAGCGAGGTAGCCGATGCGAATGACCGCGTCGCCCTTGTCACGATGAGCCTGGACATCGAGCCCTGGCTTGACGGAACCCGCCTGGACGCGCTCAGGACGCAGGCCATTCTGGAATGGCGCAAGTTCAATCCTGTCTTAAAAAACCAGCCAAACCCCATTGATCCCTCCACCTGTTTCGGCAGCCTCTATCAGCACATCAAAGGAAAACTCCAGTCTTTTGACAAGGCGGACCCCGTGCTGAGCAGCTTACAGGAGGGGTACCAGCACGAGACAGATTGGCCATCTTTTTTCTCCAAAATCGTCGAGGATCGCACCGACTCGCCCCAATGGGACACCATTGACGAGAGCGGCCGCACTGGATGGCTCACCCATCAGTTGTTCCGTAAGCTCGCCTCACCTGGTCGTATCTATCGCTTCTGGCGGCAGGCTGAGGATTTCTTCAAAGCTATGCTTGATGAATTCCGCGATATAGCGGCCGCAGACCAGAACCGCTGGCGCGTGCGCCGTTTGGTTATCAAGCCGGACAACGGTTCTTCCGGTTCGTGGGAAGACCGGCAGACCTATGGCGGATGTTATGGGGATGCTCCCGTAAGCCTGTTGTATCGTGAACAGACCAAGGACTTCCTCACCATCTGCAACCTGGCCCGACTTTTGAAACCGGAGCAAGACAAGGACAGTCTGCGCGGAATCACCCTGGAGTTGAAAGCGGATGACAGCATGGAGGCCCGACAACTCGTGGTCCGTTCGACAGAGGACTACGCAGGTCCTCTGGGCGTTTATCATCCGGTGATCCCCCTTGAGCTTTCCCCAGTGCGTTTTCGGGTCCTTCTGCCGCTTGAAGCCGCATCGGATTGTGTAGATAGAGCGATTGACAAATGGAAAGATCAATTCGCCCGTGTCTGGGACCGGCTGCCGCTTCGGATCGGCGTCGTGGCCTTTCCCAGGATGACGCCGTTTCAGGCCGTGATAGAAGCGGCACGGAACATCGAGGGTGATCTGGATGGGATTGAGAAGCCTGAAACATGGCGGGTCACGGGATGCGAAACACGGGAGAGCGTCACCGCTCTCAGCATCAAGTCCCTGGATCATCGGCAAGAGCTTCTTCAGACCATACCCATCAGACTCCCCGATCGACGGCAAGACGTATTTTATCCGTACCTTGCCGTGGAAGATAGACAGGCTCGTTTTCCTCTGGATTTCCGACATCCCGACGGCCGGGTTTTCAGGCACGTGAAAGATTTGCGAAGCGGGGACGGTATTTTCGTTTATCCCTCGCTCATCGCCACTCTCTTCATGGACGGCACGGCCAGACGTTTCGAACCGTTGTGTCGCAGAAACCTAACGGAATGGCTGCGGATGAGAGATCTCCGGAGGCTAATGAGCCGACATGTACCAAGTCAGACCGCGCTCCGCGGCGCATGGTCGGAAATTGTCGAGCGGCGTGAGGCATGGCAAGGGCCGGACGGAACATGGTTCGAGGGAGGAAAGACGGCATGGCTCGATTTCGCACGTGCGGTGTTCCATGAACGTCTGGGTGTTCGAGGTGCTTGTCTTGAGACGTTGGTGGCAGCCGCCGAAGACGGACTCCTGGACTGGAGCCTGGAATGGCACATGAGTGTACTAAAAGAGCAAGTGTCCGGAGGTGACCGATGACGACAAATAATCAGAGTTTTTTGACATTTCCGTTTGCCGGCATAGCGCTCGATCCCATCCATGTAGGTACGGGCGGAACTCGGCTGGGCCGGGTGGACAACACCATCGTGCGCGATCCGGTCACGCGGATACCGAAGGTTCCGGGCTCGAGCATCGCGGGAGTCATGCGAGCCTACACAGCCATGGCAAAGGGGAAATACCCCAACTGCGCAGGCCTTGGTCAGCCGCAGCGCGACGGTGCAGGTGGTCATTGCGGAAAGGCCGATTGTCCGGTGTGTACCGTGTTCGGGTTTGCAAAAGGCATAGGCGCAAGTGGCGGGTTCGCGGGACTGGCTGCATTCAGCGATATGCATGTGCTGCTCTTTCCTGTAGCGTCGCAATTGGGGCCGCAATGGATCACGTGTCCAATGGCATTGCGGCAAACCAGCATCGTGGAATTCTCAGAACTGGATGATCTGCCTGAGCAGCAAGTCGTTTACCGCAAAGCGGACGGGGCGGCAGCTCAGCCATCATTGAATCTCGGCTGGCTTCTTCTGCCGGTCAAGACGGATTGGCAGCCACTGAGCGAGATTGCTCAAAAGATCGTAGCGCTGGGGATACCGGGTTACATCATCAGCCGCCTGGGTGTCGTTTCGGACAAGCTGTTCACCCATATCGTAAATAGCAACCTCGAAGTACGAACCTCGGTCGCCATCGATCCGGCCACTGGAGCGGCCGAGGAAGGGGCGCTGTTCACCTATGAGGCCCTTCCTCGAGGCACAGCGCTTTTCTGGGAGGTAACTTGCCGGAATCCAAAGCACTTTAAGATCAATCAAAATGATGTGCAGGCGGTCGACTCACTGGAGAAGGTAAGAGATGTCGTTACTGACGCCCATTCTTATCTGGAACATCTCGGCATCGGCGGCATGGGAAGCCGGGGCATGGGGCGGCTGCGCGTGCTGGCAACGAAGAAGCCTGCCGATGCGGATAAACCAGGAAAGGAGGTCTTGTAATGGATGCTCCGACCTTCGAAACCCTGGACCTTGCTTGTGCCAAGGTGGGTAAGACTATCGCGGAGAGGCCATCAAAGGAGCTTGAGGACCTCGTTACGAGCGCGCTCGCTGTTCTGGAAGAGCAAGGAATTTATGCTCTGTTTCTTTTTCTAAAAACGCGAGGTGGCAGTGGGGCCGAAAATGTCAACCAGAATATTTATGAGTTCCTGAAAGTAACGCCGAAGCAGGCCCCTTTACTTTCTGACAATGCTGACGTCTTTACCTCGCTTCAGCAGATGGCCAAGGACCTTGACAATCTACTGCTGGCCCGTGATCTGGTCCGGCAAACACTCGTCTACGCCCGCTATCACGCGCGAGTGCCACAAAAGAGCGAGGTGCGGACATGACCTGGACGGCACTTCGATGGGTCTGGCGACTGGAAGCGCCGCTTTTCGTCGGCATGCCTCCGGCAGGGGCGTTGAACCGCTGTAGACCCTATGTCCCGGCGCGTGTGCTTTGGGGAGCTGTGACTGCTGAGATATCTCGATCAAGAAACGGTGAGAGCTTTCCGGATTATGGCAAACTTGGATGGGAAGTCGCTCTCAACTGCCGTTTCACCTATCTCTTTCCCGCCGAGAAACGGGGCGACAAATTCCTGGCTTGGATGCCGAAATTCGAGAGGATGAGCGGCGTCCAATGGTACTGCCACGGCGGCAAAGAAAGTCTGTCGGACCGTGACTTCAGACGTCGTCTGCTGGACTCCCGGCCCGGCACCGCAATCGCTCCCGAATCGGACTCGGCATCTGAAGGCACACTCCGGGAGACAGAATGTATCAATCCCTGGTGGCGTGATTCCAACTGTCAGGGAGAAACGAATGCCATGCTGATTTTAGGGTACGTCTTCTTGAGAAACAACGGCTTTCGCAGGCAGCTGGACAATATCGATACCCTCTTTGTCGGAGGGGACACCAGATACGGTCTTGGAAAAATATGCCGTGTGGGATGGGACGAGGCATCCGGTGACTTGTCCGTCTTCGGGAAACGAGTTCATCTGGATAAAGAGCATCCCGAAATACAGAGCGACATCGTTTGGGGACATGCCTTGGAAGGTGGTCAACATCAAATCCAGGGAATTCAAGGGGTAAAAGAGCTTCTTGGCGGCTGGGACCAAGGTAGCCCGTGGAGAGGAGCACTTACGTGGGCTCCCGGATCATTTTTGGAACGTTCAGCGGCCTGGTCGATAGACAAGTATGGATACTGGATGCATCAGGACAATAAATAGCCGATGTTCGCGACAGGTTTGCGACACAACTTGCGACAAACTCACGACTCGACTTGCGACATCCGCTTCCGGTCGCATGGTTAGGAAATCGACATTGACACCGCTTCCGGTCCGTCTGGAACGGCCTGCTCTTTGATAACTCGTGATATAATAAGGGCTTAGGAGCCGGAAGCTCGATGGAGAACGGTTATGAAGAGGGTTGCGCCCGGGGAGCCAGACGATACGGCTGACGCATGTCGGCCTCTGTTTCCAGAAACGCTCCGGACCGCTCAGGCCGGAGCGTTTCTGCGTTGCAGGCCCTGGGAAAAATTCCCGCCCGCTTGTGATCCAGTTCGCTCCGTGCAATACAACAATTCTCATGCACGCATGAATTGCGCCCCGGGGGGGGATCGCGGAGGAGCAGCGGGGGGATGCTGGAGAGTCTGCACATTCCAACCATTTTCGTGATGATCATACTGGCCTCCCTGGCCCAGGCGTTTTCCGTGGGCTGGGTGGTCTGGAACGATGATCGGGACGGGTTGCGCACCTGGGCTATCGCCCTGTGTTTTCATGCCGCAGGCTACGGGTTGTTCGCCTTGCGCGGGGTCATCTGGGACTTCAGCTCCATTGTTGTGGCAAATGTGTGCATTGCTCTGGCTTATTCAAGTTTTCTAAAAGCAATTCACATATTTACAGGGAGGCCGCTTTCTCCGGTGCCACAGTGGCTGCCGGCAGTGGTGATAGCCATCACCTTCAGCCTGTCCCTGGAGAGCATCCGGCCGCGCATGCTCATCGGCAACAGTATTTTTTGCCTGCAGAATGCATTGGTTATTGTTGCGCTGGCTTCCCAACGGTTCACGTTTCGTTCCCTGGGACGCAACCTCATGCTGTTCGGCCTGGTCCTTACCATGGCGGTCACACTCTGGCGAACCGGCGCAGCACTGCTGCATCCCGTGGAGGTGGACGCCCTGTTCAAGGTCTCGCCGGTGCAGGTGGTCACCTATCTGTCGTCTTTTGTGTCGATTCTTTTTGTTTCCAACGGCTATTACCTGATGGCCAAGGCCCGCTCCGACGAGCAGCTGCTCACGGCAGCCATGCAGGACAGGCTGACGGGTTGCTGGAACCGCGTGCATACTGAGGCCGTTGCCCGGCAGGAGGTGGCCCGCCTCAATCGCTACGGGTACCCGGTCACACTCATGATGATCGACCTGGACCATTTCAAGACGGTCAATGACCAGCATGGCCACACCACGGGCGATGCCGTGTTACGCCAGTTCGGGAAGGTGTTGCGAAGGGTGATTCGGGCCACGGATGTGGCGGGGCGTTGGGGTGGAGAGGAATTTGTCGTGATCCTGCCTTCCAGTGGATTGTTTGAAACTCTGCAGATGGCTGATGTACGCCAGCGATTGCTTTTATCACAACCTGCACGTGCTTTTATCACCTCCTGTTGCGGGATGGATTATGCACGGCATGGTGTTTGCTCAGTTTCCCATCCCCTCTTCCGCCTGTCTGATCCGGTCTGCCGCCAGGGCTGCGTACTCTGGTGACAGCTCCACGCCCACGAACTGCCTGCCGGTCTCGATGCAGGCCAGGGCCGTGGTGCCGCCGCCCAGGAACGGGTCCAGGACGGTGCCGCCCTCGGGCGTTACAGCTAGCAGATCCTTGATGAGCGGGATGGGTTTGCTGGTCAGGTGCACCTTGGCGGCGGTGTTGACCGCGTGGCGGAAGATGCCGGGCAGGCAGCGATCGTGCACCCGCTGAAACGGCGGCTTGACCGCATACACCACATATTCGGCGTCCCGTCTGAACTCCCCGAGCATGGGGCGGGCGCTGGGTTTGTGCCAGATAACCAGGCCGCGCCATTCCCAACCCGCGGCCTGGACCACGTCCGAGGCCAGGGGCAGTTGCCGCCAGTCCGTGAACATAAGCAAGGGTGCGCCAGGCCGGGCGATGCGCCAGCACTCTGCCAGCCAGAGCGTGGCCCACAGGGCGTAACTGCGCTGGTCTTTGCTGTCGCCCAGCATGGCTGGGTAGCTCTTGGCAGTCCCGGTGTTTTGATATTTCGTCGCCGGATCACGCCGCCGGGCGCTCGCATGGGTGCCGCCGCTGGAATACGGCGGGTCTGTCACCACGGCATCCACCGAGGCCGCCGGCAGGTCCCGCAACACCGTGACCGCCTCTCCTTGAAACACTTTGCCATTGTCAAAGATCATCCGCACTTGCCTGCTCCCGTTGGAGCCTCTCGGGCCTCTTGCCTGGGGCTCGCGGCCCGCACGTGATTCATGGCCCCGCAGCGGGGGCATTTGATGGCGAGGTTCAGGGCTTCGCCTTTGGCCAAGAGTTTATTGCACTGTCCGCATCGGATTTGGTCCATATCCCTGCTTGATTGTTGGGCCTTGGGCCTGCTACCCATGCGGCGTCCGGGGGTACGCTCTGGACTCCGCATGGCGCAGCGGCCTCGGCCGTGGTCCGGTGTTGTCGCACCGGGCCGGTGGGGTGTGTCACCACCCCGCCTGCGCCTCCGTTTTGGCGGGCGTTAACGCGCTGTTAACGCCCGCAACTCATCTCACCTCATGCCAGCACCTGTGCGGCCCGCTCGCTGGTCAGCACCCCGGCCTGTACGGCCACAGCCAGGCCGGCCTGGGTTTGGGCGTCGTCCAGGTCGATTTCCGCGGCCGCTAGAACCAGGTCCGTGAAGTACATCACTTCCGGGAGGCTGCTGGTTTTGGCCGTGGCCCATTCCTGGGGCGACAGGCGGCGGATGAATTCGACCCGCGTCAGGATGCGCGAGCGGTCCATGGGTTCGGGCTCGGTCGTGTCGGGCTCTGGCTCCGGCTCTGGAATGGCCTCCAGGATCCAGGCCCCGCCGGCCTCCCCATTCTCCCCGGCTTCCCCGGCCTCCCAGCGCGCCCGCTGGCCCTCAGGGATGGCCGGCGGGGGTGTTTCCACACAGCCGGCCGGGATGAGCCATACGCCAGGCTCCAGGGGCGATTCGTCGGCCACCGCCTCGCCGAGGTAGTAGCCGGCGGCGTCTAATTGGTACACGATCACAAGAGGCTCCTTTTTAAGAGTTTCTTGGGGAAACTGAGTTTCCCCAAACCCCTTCCAACTATGGGTTCACGCACAACACTTGCCTTTCCTTCCCCCCCTATCCGGGGGGTTCGGGGGGACGGTGTTCCCCCGAGAGCCGTTTCTTTTGTGCCGTTTCCTCAGTATTTCACGCAGTACAGCAGCGCGATGTTGCGGGGCCTGGCCTCGGACGCGCCGTTGGCCGCAATGGAGATGCCGGTGACGCTGAATTCGCTGACACTGTTGACGCCGAACAAATAGTTGCCGACGCTGGTCATCACCTGGTTGGCGGGGGTGCTGCCGGGGTTGTAGCCGCTGTAGTTGGTGGTGTGCCGGTGTGATGGATCATTCACTCCATGGGAGTGCGAGAGGTTGGCCGAGGCCTGGGCGCTGCCCAGCGTGCGCCCGGCGTCGGCCCCGCGCCCGTCATCCCAGCCGCGCACGAACTCGCCGCGCAGGTCCGGCAGATTGAAGGTGGTGGAGCCGTCGCCCGCGCCGAATACCGTGCCGATGGCCGCGAACAGGGCGGCATAGGTGGTGCGGCTGATGGCCGCGCCGTTGCATTTGAGCCAGCCCGCCGGCGCGGCGGCCATGGCGAAGGCCAGCACCGCGCCGGCGGGCAGGATGGCGGCCAGTGCCGTGGCGGCGGCTTCGGCAGTGGCCACGGCGACGGCCACGTCCTGCCGGGCCTGGTCCACGCAGGCGGCCACATCGGCCTGGGCCTGGGCAATGGCCGCGGCCAGGTCCGCCGTCAGCTGGGCCTGGGCGGCGTCCACCTCGGCCAGCTTGGCGTCCACGGCCGCGCCCCAGGCGGCCAGGGAATCGGTCACGGTGCCGTTCCAGGCCTCCAGGTTGGCGTTGCCCACCTCGATGAGGGCGTCCAGGTCCGCGGCCAGATCGTCCACCAGGGGGATGACGGCGGAGTTGATGCGTTCCAGGCCGGCGTTTTGCAGCTCGGCCACGGCGGCCTCCCAGTCCACCTTGAGCTGCTCCAGCTCATGGAGCCGGCGGACCAGGCTGTAAAAGCGCCGGTTCAGTTCCTCGGCACTGAGGGGCGTCTTGCCGTCGATGAAGACGAATTTTTCCAGGTCCAGCGTCATTGCGGCCTCCTACAGCGCCACGTCCATGCGCTGGGCCACGTGGAAGCAGCTCAGGGGCGTGGTGGTGGTGCCTTCGATCTGGATCTTGTAGGAGGCGATGCCGTCCGGGACTTCCGGAGAGGTGGGGGTGAAGGTCACGGTGCGGCGGATGGTGGTGGCGTCCAGGGCCTGATCCTGCACCGTGCCGGTGTAGGTTTCCGCGCCACTGCGCAGTTTGACCTCGCAGGTGTGCTTGGCCGCGTCCCAACCCTCCAGACGCAGGATGACCTGGATTTCCGCGCTGGGTTGGGTCAGCGCCCGTTCGGTGGAAATGTGCCGGAAGGAGGTCCCGGCGCGCCTGGCCCGCAGCTTGCTGCCGGAGCAGCCCAAGGCCGGCATGACGTCGGAAGAGCCATTGAACACGGCCCGCAGCCGGCACATGGCCGGCAGGCCCAAGAGGCCGTCGGTGGTGCCGTCCACCAGGCGCACCCATTCGGCACTACCGCTGGCCTGGTATTCCAGGGTCAGGTCCGTGGCGTCGGGCACGATGGCCTCGTGCAGCAAGGAAAAGACGGCGATGCCGTCGGACAGGGAGACCGGGGTCAGGTCCAGCACCGTGCGCGGGTTCTTGAACTGGGCATAATACAAGGAGAACATCAGATCCTTGGTGAAGTCGCCCTGGAAGTATTCGCCATCGGTGGAATAAAACAGCGTGCCTTGGCTGTACTGGGTGCCCGAGACCAGGGCCACATAATGGTTGCCGCCGGTGACCAGCACCAGGGCGTAGCGCCGGCCGTTTTGCAGGTACACGGGTTCGGCGAACTCGAAACGCGTCTCGCTGCCGAGCTTGATGGCCTCGGGCTGGACCACGGCCCGGCCGATGGTCCGGTGGTGGTTGGGCAGGCCGTTCAGGGTGTCCATCAGATAGAGATAGACCGGGCCGGTGGAGGCCTTGGCCGTGAAGGTCAGGCCCACGCCGGTCAGCCAGCCGTTGGAGCTGTTCAGGAAGGTCTGGGCGTTGGTCGAGCCGTTGACGCTTTCGGTCACCGAATCGATGACCGTGTACTGCTCCTGCCAGGTGTGCACCCAGACCTGCCGGCCCTGGGTCAGCTCATGGCCCGGCGCGCCGCCCGCGCCCCAGGCCTCCATGTAGGTGGCATCGCCCAGGGTGACGCCCGCGGGCACCGCGCCTTCAAAGACCTCTTCGACCACCCGCGCCTGATCCACCTCGGCCCAGTACTGACCATTGGTACAAGATTGCCACGTGGGCGAGTACTCGATGCGCCGCCGGGTGCGCGTGCACTGGCGGGTGGTCACGGTCTGGAACTGGTACTGGCTGAGCGCCAGGCTGCCGGATTGGCCCGTCAGCTGCACGCGGGGCACCACCTCGTAGGCCGGCAGGATCAGGCCGTTGTGGTCCTTGACGCTCGTATCGTTGGGGTTGAAGGGGGCCAGCTGCATCTCGGTTTCCCCGGCCCAGGGGAAGCGCGCCCCCATCTGCACCAGGGCGTGGAACTCGGGATTGGTGGTGTCGGATTCGTCCTTGACCAGGAAATTATCCGCCTCATACTCCATGAACGTGGCCGGGAGCGCCAGCTTGTCCCGGATCACGGCCACTTCGGCGGCCAGCTGGGCCAGCAGGGGGCTGGTGGACTGGCTCTTGATCAGGGCGGCCAGGGCGGCCAGGTCGCTCATGATGGCGGCCAGTTTGGGGCCGGCCTCGGCAATCCAGGCGGCGTTGGCCAACGTGCTCTGCCAGACGTCGAAGAGGCGCATGAGCCGGGTGTTGTCCGCAATGCGCACCTCCTGAATGCCCGAGACAGTGAGGAGCACGGCGGCCACCTCGGTGTAGCCCGTGGGCGCCACGGGCTGCTGCGGGTCCGTGGACTCCAGGCCCGGCGTGACCAGCACGGCGATGGTCCGGGCGCGCTCCATGGCCACCACGCTGGGCTCGGTCTGGCCGCTTTGCAGATCGATGAGGAAATCCCGCGGCTGCAGGTCGGTTTCCACCTCCTGGCCGATGACGGACAGGGTCAGCCAGCGGGAATCCTGCAGGGGCAGGTGGCTGAAAATGCTGATGGTCTCGGCCTGATCCTTGCGGTAGATGATGCCGGCCTGGCCGTCCCAGAGGCGGCCGGCGGCCATGTCCAGCTCCGTGGCGCTCTTCTTGGAAACGGTCAGCCCGACGAACATGCGCTCGGCGGTGATGGCGTCCATGACCAGATGCTGGTGCATCTCATCCATGAAGGTCTGGGTGTTATTCAAATCAGCGGCCTGGAACTCCTGGCGGTCCCGGAAGACAACGAATCGGGATGGCATGTTAGACAACCTCCAGTTGTCGCTCGCCCACCACCGTCGCGCCGGCCTTGAGGCTGGCGCTGCAGGTCACGGTGCGGCGGTTGGTGATACGGACGTCAATTTTGTCCGAGAGGCGCACGGCCTCGCGGCCCACGCGGCGCATGCGGTCAATCCAGCCCTGGGCGTCCACGGTGGCCAGGAAGCGCCGGCCGGAAAAATGGCGGCCCACAAAGGCCACGTGGCGGGACTGCGGCCGGAGCAGGTCCACGGCGGCCTCCCCGTGATGCGCCGGGAAGCCGCCCAGGCGGAAGGCCCCCAGGAACAGGGAGGCGTCGCGGGCCGGGAAGGCGTTGCGGGCCGGGTCGAAGAGCCTGGTGCGCCGGTAGATGCGGTCCGCGGCGCGGCTGGCGTGGGGAAAGCACCTGGCCAGGCAGGCCCCGCCCTTGTCGGGAAAGACGTCTGTCCAGCGATTGCCCAGGAAGACCACCTGGCTGCGGTGGCCGGGCTGGGCCACCAGCTCGTAGCCCACCCGCACGGGCTCCAGGGAGGGCTGCACGGCCAGCGCCCGGCGGCGGTCCAGCTCATCGGCATACGGCGCGGCCTGCTCCAGCAGGTAGTAGCGTGATGCGGCGTCCAAGTTTGCCAGGAAGCCATGGAGCAGCCCGCCGCACATGACGGCGCGGCCACGGCTGTCTCCGCGCCCGGCATCGCCCGGCAAGGCCACCTGCACCGTGCGCGTGGCCTGGCGCTCCAGGCGCTGGCGCTCGGTCTGCAGGCTGTGCAGGGGCGTTTCCCGTGCCGTTTTGGGATCATACAGCGTCACCTGATCGCCGATGCGCAACAGGGCATCGCCCCGCGCCAGGAACCGCGCCCGGCCATATCCGAACGTGTCCCCCACATGCGCCCCCACGGCCACCCCGGCATGCCGGTACGGGTAGACCCGCACTTCCGGATGCGGGGCCAGCCAGGCGGCCCGCTCGTCCGCCGTCAGGCTGCCGCCCAGATAGCTCTTGGTGGGCGGCGAGGCGGCGAGCAAGTTACGTTTCAGGAAGGTGCGGAAATAGAGGGCCAGGCCGGCCTTGGTGCCCTTGAGGCGGTGGAATTCCACAAACCGCCGCGTGACCTCCAGGCGTTCCGGGGTGGACTCCAGCAGGTCATACAAATCCACGTGCCAGCCCCAGGCCACGGCGTCGAGGACCTGGCCGCCCAGGCGCTGGGCATAGCCGGACAGGTCCGCATAAATGTCCAGCAGGTCAATGGCCGCAGTCACCCCGGCCAGCTCGCCCTGCACGGCCGCGGCCGAGGTCTGGATGGTCGGGTCCGCGGCGATGGAGCCGGGCAGCAGGTCCGCAAGGGCCAACTCTCTGATGGAGGTCTTGACGGCAGGCGTCATGCTTCCATCCCTCCGAAGACCACTTGCATCTCATCCACCTGGGCCACCTCCCAGGCGGCCAGGGCGCGGGGGGCGGGACTGGTCACCTCCACCCGCGTGGCCCCGGCGTCCATCAAGAGCGCCGTCAAGCGGCTGGGGTTCAGGTCCCGCCCAAGCTTCGCAGCCTGCCAGGTGACGTACTCCTGGGCCGCCTGGGCCACGCGGGCCGTGATGGTCCCGGCCTGGGCCGCCTGGGCCGGGTCCAGCCACCAGGTGGCCGCCACGCCATAGGCCACGGCCACGGGCGTGCACACCTGGACGATGTCCGTCAGCGGCCGGACGTCCTCACGGTTCAGGGCCGCGGCAATGGCCGCGATGACCTCGGCCGCGGGCAGCGCCCCGCCGCACAGGGGATAGACGTCCACCTGGCCCGGCGAGGGCGAGACCACGGCCACGTCCGTCACCCCCTGGTGAGCGGACAGGGCGTGGTAGCGGTAGGCCTCGGCCGGGCCGCAGATGCCCAGGGCCTCCGGGGCCAGCTGGACGCGGACCCGGAAATGGTCGTCAGACTCGCCATCGCAGCCGCCGTAGGACGGGGTGACGTTGGCCACGCGGTCCACGTAGGCGATGGGTTCCACCATCTTGTTGATCTGCCCCGGCACAAAGCCGTTGCCCACCGCGCCGGCCGCGCTGCAGGTGGCCACGCCTTCGGCGGCCAGCTGGCCGGGGGCGATGACCAGCGTTTCGGCCAGCACAAACACGGCCGCATCCGCGCCATTGCCGGCCACGGCCCGCGCCCCCGCCGGCACGGCCACGGCCCATTCCAGGGGAGCCACCAGGCTGTAGCGCAGGGTGGTCCGGGCCGGCTGGGACGGCAGGCGCACCGTCTGCAGCAGCTCGCCCAGGGCGTCCAGGTACGGCCCCGAGGCGTACCGGACCAGATTCTGCTTGGCCGTCCAGTCGATCAAAAAGCGCTGGTGCGACAGGGTGTAGGCCACGCTCTCCAGGAACAGGCGCACGGGGTCGCCGGGATAGAGCGTCTTGCCCGCGGCCAGTTCATAGGCGGCCATGACCTCGGCCTGCACCCGGCTGGGGTCCGTATCCACGAACATGAGCTCGCTCATAGCGCCCCTGCCTTGATGGTGATGGTGACCACGGGAAAAAACGCGCCGTCAGCATTGGCGGCCTGGTCCGCGGGCAGCTCGATGCGTTTGACCCGCACCCGCGGTTCATGGCGCTCGATGGCCTCTGCCAGGCTGGCCATGGCCCGCGCCGCGCCCATGGGGCCGGGCTGGTCGATGTAGCTGCCGTCCCCGGCAAAGGTGCGGTCCAGGACCACGCTGCCCAGATGGGTCAGGATGATCAGCTGCACGCACTGCATGATATCTTCCACGCCCGTGGCCCCGATGAGCAGCGCCTCGGGCCGGCTGCGCAGGATAAGCGTCGTTTCCATGCCCATCTTAATGGTGTTCCTTCAGAGACAGGTTCACCCGCAGCACCTGAGGGCGGCCCCGGCCATCCGTGCGCAGGCGGGTCTCGGACAGGCTCTCCAGGACATAGCGCCCCCACAGCTCGCCCCCCAGCACCAGATAGTGCGGCGCGCCGCCGTCCTGCAGGCCGCGCAGGTGTTGCAGCTCCTCGGCGGGGTCGCACCAGGGGGCGCAGAGCAGGATGTCCAGCCGGGACGTTTCCAGGCCGTAGCCCAGCCACTGCAGCCGGGCCTTGCCGTCCACCACGGCATGCTCGGCAAACTGCACCTTGCGTTCCCGGGAACAGGCTTCCCAGGTGCGGATGGTCTCGCTGGAAACCTCAAAGGCCACGCTGCCCAGGCTGCCGACGTTCATTGCCCACCCCCGCCGTCATCAATCTTTTCCGACCAGATGCCTTCCTCCAGCAAATCTTTGCGAAAGGCGGCCTGGGACATGGCCCCCATGATCAGCACCTGCGGGGCGTTCAGGACGATCATCCGCGGGGCCTCGATCACCACGTAGCCCTCGCCCTTGAGCGCCCGCCAGTCCTCGGCTGCCGGTGGTTCCGGCGGTTCCGTGGGCAGCTGTTTTTCTTCCTTCAATTTGATGAGCAGGTTTCCTTCAACAATGCGCAGGGTGCACAGGTCGCCCTGCAGCTGCTCGTCAATACCGCCACCCTCCGCAGCACCCTGGACGTGCCGAAACAGCCGGTGGGACCGGCGGTCATACCCGGTTCTTGAACCGTCCTTGAAGGCCCGTTCCTGGACGTCCGCCCCGCCCGCCGCGGCCAGGGCCGGCACCGGGTCCGGCCCGGAAAAGATGGAGCCCAGGTAGACGCCCTGTTCCTGGCCATACGGCAGGGACAGGATCACGCCCTGGTCGCCCACGTCGGGCAGCCAGGCGTCCTGGTCCGCCGTGGCCTTGCGGCAGAGCACGGGCACGGTGTGCGTGACCAGGCCGTCCTGATCCTGCATCTGCACCCGCACCCGGTGCCGGGCCGGCTCCAGGCCCACCACCAGACCAATGCGGATGACGTGGTTGGTCTCGCCCCGCTGGCGGTGCAATGCGTCCATCAAGGTGCCCAGCATGATAGCCTCAATAGTTGAGCGTTTTGCGGATGGAGATGGAGGTGGTGTAGCCGGCGGATCGGTTCAGGGTGTGCGTGGCCGTCTCCACCATCCAGGCGCCGTCAAAGCGCCCCCAGCCCTGGACCTGCACCACCAGGCCGGCGTACAGGCGCGGGTCGCCCATCAGGTCCAGGCTGCCCGTCCATTCTTTCTGATTGGCCTGGCGCAGTTCGTTGGCCGCCACGCGCTCGGCCTCGGCCTGGCTCTCCACCCGCGTGTTGATCTTGAGCGTATGGCCCACCTGTTTGTCTGTTTCGGCCCGTTCCGGGGCGCAGCCTGCGGACTTGAGGGCCTTTTCCTCGGGCTCCCAGTAGTCGCACGAGGCGTCGCCGTAGGTTTCGGAGGATTGCGTGGAAAACTGGAAGCGGCTCACGGCCGTCACCCCGCGGGCAATGGCCAGGCTGGGCGGCTGGGCGTCGGCCTCTTTGGCCGACCGGATCACCAGCCGGTCTTCGCAGACCTTGACCGTCAGCCCCTGGCGCTCGGCCACGCGCTTGATCAGGGCCAGGTCGCTTTCCTGGCGCTGGTCCAGGCGCACAAAGGCGCATTCGTCCCCCTCATAGTGCAGGGCGAGCCCATGTTCCGTGGCCAGATCCCCGGCCACGGTCTTCAGGGATGCGTGCTCCCAGGCCCGGCTTTTGGCCTCGCGCCTGAGCGGCGTATCCACCGCCGCGGACACGGCCCGCACCCGGACCACATCCGGCGGGCCGCTCAAATCAATCTGGTCGATGGTGAAGCTGCCGCAGGCAAGCTCCAGGCTGTCCCCGTCCGCAAACCAGTTGCGGCACTGGATGGCCGCGCGCAGGCGGTCGCCCTTGTCGGGCATCCAGCCCATGGCCCAGGCGTGGTCCCGATCCTCGAATTCCAGCTGCAGATCATCGGCCTGGCCGTGGGCGTTGTCCGTGTAGGTCACGGACAGGCAGTACGGGGCCACGTCCTGACTGACGTCCGCCAGGTCCGTCTTGGATGCCGAGGCCTGGGCCATGAGGGACAGGACGGCGTGGCGGGATAAAGAAGTGGAAGGAAAGGACGGGGGAACTGAGTTCCCCCGCGCCCCCTCCCATTGGGTGGACGTTTGGGTGGACGCCGTGGAAGAAGTGGATGAAGCCGAAGGGTTGCCTTCGGGCGTCTGCTGCGGCGCGGCCACGGGCACGGCGTCCGCCCGCTCGGAGGCCGAAAAGGAAAACGGCTCCCGGCTGCCGGTGGCAGGCGTGGTCCCTTCGGATTTGGAAAAGGAAAAGTCGCTCACCGCCGCCTCCTACCGCCGCCATGGCGGGCGGGTGTCCGCCGTGGTCAGTTGGGTGCCGGCCGGCAGCTCGGGCACCGTGAGCACCACCCCCGGCCCGAAGACCACGGCCTCGCGGTGGGCCGGGTTGGCGGCCAGCAGATGATGGAAGAGCGTCTCCCGGCCCCAGAGCCGGAAGGCGACCAGGTCCCACATGTCCCCCTGCTGGGTGGTGTAGGTGCTAGGCATAGGACAGCCTCCGCTCCTGGTGGAGCAGCTCCCGGATCAGCCGGGCCAGGGCCTCCTTGTCTTGCGCCAGGGCCTGGGCCAGGCCTCCGGCCGCGTCCTGTCCCGTGCCCTGTCCCGAGCTCTGCACGGTGATCTGCGGGGCATAGTGGATGGTCAGGCCGCCGGGGCTTCCTGCCCCGCCGGCTGCTCCCGGGCCAGCCGGCACGGCTGCGCCGCTGCCCGCCGCATCACCAGTCGCCGCCCCCATTGCACCACCTGACGCGGGGTCAAGGAGCGCTGCAACCGCGCCCAGGTGTTGCCCCAGGGGATCCACCAGCGGCCCGGCCCCGGCACCCTGGATGCCGGCACCCAGGGTGCGCACAAGCATGCCGCCCTGGTGCGTCACGTTGGAGAGTGGCCCTTCCTTGGCATCAGATCGATTGAATAAGCTTGGAATTTTGGACAGCACGCCCTTGACGGCGTCATAGGCCGCCCCCCCCATACTGGTGATGCCCGAAATAAAGGTATCGATCAGCCGCCGCCCGGCCCCGGACAGGTCCAGGGTGGAGAGGTACTGCAGCGCCTGGCCCAGTGAGGTCTCAATCTTCCCGGGTACCCCTGCCAGACTGGCCAGGGCCGAATCCCACATGCCGGTTACACTTTTGCCCAGCCCGCTAAAAAATCGCCCCACTCCGGCCCAGGCATCCTGGATGCCCTGCACGACACTGAACACCGCATACACACCCCAGTCGATGAGATTCACCCACCCCGAGATGGCTGCGCCCAGGGTCTGCCCCACGGCCTGCCCCCAGGTCCGCGCTCCTTCCGAGGCCTGCATATTCGCTGGTCCACCAAAAAGATCACCCAGGAAATTGGTCACACTGGAAAACGCGCTCTTGACCGGGGCCAAGGCCTCCCCCCAAGCAGAGAGCGCCTTGCCCACGCTCTCGAGGGCTGGACCAGCCTCATCCTTCAGGCCTTGCCAGACACCCTGAAAAAAACTCTTGAGCGGTCCCCAGTGTTGGTAGACCAGGTACCCAAGCCCCGCCAAGGCGAGCACCGGCAGGAGCGCAGGACTCAGCGCCAGGAGCCCGGCCTTAAGACCGGAGAGCGCTGCCCCGACAGACCCCAGCGCCGGCACAGCTCGGGTCAGGGAAGACAGCCCCCCGGCGGCCGAGGCCAGGCGCATGGTCTGCAACAGGGCGAGGCCCGCGCGCAGCGAATGCAAGGGGCCGGTGACAAAGGTCAGGGCGTAGCCAAGGCCGATTGAAGCCACCTTGAAGGCCATCAGTCCTGCTACCGCGCCCACAACCACCTTGGTCAGTTCAGGATGCGCATTGGCAAAGGTGTCCACAGCGCTGGCCGCTCTGGTCAGGATCGCAGTCGCCCCCCGCACCACCGGCGCAAGCACATTGCCAATGCTGATCGCCAGGGACTCCGTGGCGCTCCCCAAGGCCTTAAACTGCCCCATCAGCGTTTCCTGCTGCTTGCGGGCTACTTCGGCCGCGGCCCCTTCCTCCTTGATTTGTTCGATAAACGCCTGCAGCTCTCCGGAACTGGACTTGTTCATCAGTTCCGTGGCCGCAGCCAGGGCTTCCACGCCGAATATGGTGGAAAGCACATCCGCGCGCTGGGCCGTCCCCAGGCCCCGCTTGGTCATGGCGGCGTTCATTTCCGCCAGGATGGTCGGCATATCCCGCAGGTTGCCTTTGGCATCTTTGGCATGTACGCCCAGCCGCTGCATCATTTTCGCGGCTTCCTTGGGCGGCGAGGCCAGACGGGCGTACATGGCCCGCATTGCCGTACCAGCCTCAGAGCCCTGGATACCCACGTCCCCCAGCTTGCCGGCCATGGCCGCCACAGTCTCTACCCCCACCCCGAGACTTTTGGCCACCGGGGCCACATACTTCATGGTATCGCCCAGCATCGCGAGCGAGGTATTACTGGACGTGAAGGTGTTGGTCATCACATCGCCCAGGTATCCCATCCGCTCGGCCGGCAAACCAAACCCGGACAGAATATTGGAGGCGATATCCGCAGCCTGGGCCAGATCAATATTGCCGGCTGTCGCCAAATCCAGCATGCCGGGCATGGCGGCAATTATGTCGTTGGCCTTGAATCCGGCCATGGCCAGATACTGCATGCCACCTGCGGCTTCCGAGGCGCTCCAGGCCGTGGTGGCCCCCAGCTCCCGGGCCGTGGCTGTCAGACGCCTGAACTCCTCACCCGCCAGATCGAGCTTGCCCACCGCACCGACCCTGGCCATGGATGCTTCAAAATTGGCGGCCACCCGCACCGGCGCGGCCAGGGTCAACCCCATGCCCACCGCGCCCAGCATCTGCCCCCGCAACTCGCCCCGGCGTTCAGTCACCGCATCCCGGGCCGCCAGGGCTTGGCCCATGCGGGCGTGGGCCTGCATGGCCTGACCCAGCTTGCGTTCCTCCGCCGCAAACCGGGCCGCGTCCCGCGCGCCGTCGGTCAGGGTGAAGTTGTACTTTTTGGCTTCTTCCGAGACCTTGCGATACGCCAAATGCGCCGCGGCCAGTTCGGTCTTGATGCGCGGGTTGGGCTGCAAGGCCCGGCTGGCCGCGCCCTGCACTTCATTGATGCGCCGCTGGGCAGCTTGCAGATCCTTGGCCAGGGTCTGGCCCAGGCGGGCCTTGGCCAGACCTTTTTCCAGCCCGTCGCCCAGCTCCTTGCCCAGCCCGGCTAGGCCGCGCTTGGCCTGGCCGAGGGTGGAGCCGAAGCTGCCGGCCAGGGCAGCCCCGATGAGGAGGGAGACGGCGAGCTTGCTCATGGGGTCCTACGTGCGGGTGGGGATGGGGTCGAGGGTGGCCAGGGCCGTGAGCCAGGCGGCCAGTTCTTCCAGGGTCAGGGCCAGGAGCTCCGCCCGGCTCCAGCCCGTGGCCGCGGCCAGCCTCAGGCAGGCGGCGCGGAGCTGGGCTGCGACGTCCGGGCCGCGGCAGGACGCCGCAAAAAACCGCTGAACACCTCCTGCAGCTGGCCATAGTCGGCCAGGTCCAAGAGCTCCAAACACTCGGGATTGACGTCGCACAGGCTGGCAAAGAGATGCAGCTCGCGCTGCTGCTCACTGCCCAGGGATTCCACGGCCAGCATGTCCTTGACCGTGGGCCGGCGCATGGTCAGGCTGTCCACGGTCTTGCCGTCAAACACCACAGGATAGGCCAGGGGCACGCCCTGGGCCACGACTTTGGCTGCGATGCTCATTGCCTAGGCCTCCATGCCGAGGTGGATGCGGGTCTGGGCCAGGTAGTCCACCCCTTCCACCACGAACTTGCAGTTGAGTTTGTCGATTTCCACCAGGTCTTCCCCGGCCACCACCATCCGCAGGTAAAAGCATTCCACTTCCACCTGATTTTCCTGCTTTTTGCCGGTCTCCATCTTGCCGGCCCCCAGCTTCTTGACCGTGCCCTGCATGACCAGCTTGATGCCGTAGCTGTCAAAGGCCGTGCCGCCGGCATCGTATTCCTGCACGCTGCCCCGGGCCGTGAGCAGGTGCCCCCTGGGCGCGGCCAGGGCCAGCAAATCCTTGGTCAGCACCCGGTACTTGATCTTGCAGACCAGGCTTTTGAAGTGCCCCACCACCGGGCTTTCCACCTCGCCGGCAATGCCGGAGCCGGAAAGGGTCTCCGTCAGGGCCTCCAGGTCTGGCAGTTCAATGTCCGCCGTGCCCAGCAAGGCTACATCGTCCTTGTACAATCGGAAGTTCTGCAGGACGTCCGGGATTTTATTGATGGATGGCATGTCCGCTCCTTAGACGAAGAGGGTCTCAAAATACGACGGGTCCAGTTCCACCAGGAACTCGATCTGCCTCGCGGGCGGCGGGGGCATCCACATGAGGTGGAAGCGGATGATGCCGTCCAGCAGGTCCGTCACCGGGTTTTCCTCTTCCCGGAACTCCAGCCGCCCGCCCAGGATGATTTCCCGCGCCGCCAGGCCATTGAGGGCGATGTTCTCGCTATCCACAATGGTTTCGATGAGTCGTTTGGTGATGGGGTAGTCCACCTTCTGCCACCAGGTCAGCACCAGCTGGTTGGACTTCCAGTTAGTCATCCGTCTGAGAGGAATGAAGGCGTCCTTGGGATCGGTGCTGAAGGGGTAGCAGGCCGTGCGGTTGCCCCAGCTGCGCCAGCCGCCCGTGAAGTTCAGCGCCGTGACGATACCCTGGCCGTTCAGGTAGTTGGCCTGATCCGGCCCCAGCCAGACCGGTTCTTCCGCGCCGGCCGGGCCGGCCACGGCCGCGTCCATGCGCAGAAGCTCGTTGGACGGGCTCTTGTACGGGATGTCGCCGTGCTCCACGTCCACACGGGCCATGGTGGCGGCCAGGTGGCAGGACAGATGGTAGACCGTGCCGCCCAGGGCCACCTTGGGCCAGCAGCAAATCTGCTGCGGGTCCGCCAGGGAGGCCAGCTCCTTGGCCGCAGGCACGTCGGTGTAGCGGGTCAGGGTCTGGGCATCCATGTCCAGCACGGCCACGGCCTTGAAATGCCCGTTGATGCTCCCGGCCTTGGCGGCCATGACCGCGGCCACCTCGGGCAGGTGGCTGTAACCCGGCGCGCAGATGGAGCCGGGCACCAGGCGGAACATGGGGAAGATGGCCTCCACCAGCTCCAGGCCCTCGCGTGCGCCAGTCACCCCGTCGATGCCGCCGATGATGTCCTGGGCGGTCACGGCGGACGGGTCGGCCCAGGCATAGGCCGCCACGGACACCGTGGCCCCGGCGGCGATGGCCCCGCCCTCCAGCAGGCTCACCAGGCCCGTGGCCTCATCCACCATGTAATCCGTGCCGGCGGCGTATGTGGTCGCGCCGTCCTGGCTTTTGATAACCAGGCTGCCGGGGATCAGATCGTCATGGGCCAGCTGCAGGGTGCCGGCGGCGGAAACGACCTGGGCCACGGGCGCGTCCAGCACCTGCCGATGCACCGCGGGGTCAAAGACGTTGACAAAGATGACCGGCCCGACGTTGTACAGGGCAAAGGTCACATAAGCGTATTCCGTGAGGCCGTACCGGGTCTGCCGGCCATCCAGCCAGCCCAGGGCCGCCACGGCTTCGGCGTAGCTGTAGCAAAGCTTGGGGGCGTTGACGTGCACGCCGTCCGCCGCGCGGTGCACCGGGGCCGTGCCCACCACCACCGCAATACCGGCCTCCACCTTGCGGGCCGGCAGGACGGCCGTGGGCACTTCCTGGGTGTATACCCCATGTTTGTAGCCAAGAGTCGCCATGATGAGGCCTCCTTAAGAAGTGCGGCCGGCCTGCCGGTACGCGGTCAGCAGGGCCTGGGCGGCTGCCTGCAGGGGGTGCCCAGGCCGCCGCAGATCGGCGCGAGCCTGGGTCAGCCTGGCCACGGGCACCATGAGACCGGACAGCTCGGGATACCGGGCCGCCAGGGCCAGCACAGCGGGCGGCAAGGGGCCGGCCTTGAACACCCGGTACTGCGCCAGGCCAT